>JAKSMU010000001.1 GCA_024400455.1 Bacteroidales bacterium
CCAACCTGAAAGCGTGGCTTTATACCATTATGAAGCACATTTTCATCAACAACTACCGTCACGACACGAAGGCCAACACCTTCATCGACCAGACCGAAGACCTCTATTACCTCAATAAGAGTTCTGACCGTTACGAGGATAATCCCGAGGCCATAATGCACACAGCGGAATTGGAGAATGCCATCCAATGCGTGGATTGCAATTTCCGCGAAGCGTTTGATTTGTACAACCAAGGCTTTCAGTATAAGGAGATTGCTGAGAAACTGAGCATCACGATAGGCACAGTGAAAAGCCGCATCTTCTATGTCCGTAAGAAACTGATGGCGGGCCTGACCGAATACCAACCGAACTAAAATCCAAAAACCAACATTTCGCTTTTTTTGCCGGGGGCTTCTGCACGTGCGAGGCCCTCGGCTTTTTTGTGCCTTTATACAATAAAATTATTAAATAGGAGTTTAATCTCTGAAAGATAAGCGTATTTTTGCACGCTCAAAAATTGAATGATAAACAACAAAAAATAATACCGAAAATGATTGAAACAGACATCCGTGAACTGAACGAGAAAATCCAAAGGGAGAGCCAGTTCGTTGATTTGATCAACTTGGAAATGAACAAGGTCATCGTGGGACAGAAACAGATGACCGAACGTTTGCTCATCGGCCTTTTGGCTAATGGACATATTTTGCTTGAAGGCGTGCCAGGCTTGGCTAAGACCTTGGCTATTAAATCAATGGCAAGCGCCATCGATGCCGACTTCGCCCGCATACAGTTTACTCCTGACTTGCTGCCAGCCGACTTGATCGGTACCTTGATTTACAGCCAGAAGAAGGAAGAGTTTGTGGTGCGTCGTGGCCCTATCTTCGCCAACTTCGTCCTTGCCGATGAAATCAACCGTTCGCCCGCCAAGGTGCAGAGCGCTTTGCTCGAAGCCATGCAGGAACACCAGGTGACCATTGGCGACGAGACCTTCAAACTGCCGGATCCATTCCTCGTCATGGCAACACAGAACCCGATTGAACAGGAAGGCACTTATCCGCTGCCTGAAGCTCAAGTCGACCGTTTCATGCTGAAAGTCGTCATCAATTATCCTAAGAAAGAAGAAGAAAAGCAGATTCTCCGTCAGAACATCAGTGGTGCCGCTGCAAAAATCAATGCCGTCATCAAGCCGGAAGACATCATCCGTGCCCGTGAGGTCTGCCGCGAAATCTATCTCGACGAGAAGATTGAAAACTATATCACCGACATCGTTTTCGCTTCACGTTTCCCGTCGGATTACAAACTGAAGAAGTTTGCCAACATGATCAGCTATGGCGGTTCGCCTCGTGCTACCATCAATCTGGCTTTGGCTGCCAAGGCTTACGCCTTCATCAAGCGTCGCGGCTATGTCATCCCTGAAGACATCCGTGCCGTGGCTCCTGACGTATTGCGTCACCGTATCGGCCTGACCTACGAAGCTGAAGCCGAGAACGTCACCACCGAAGAAATCATCAACGAAATTCTGAATACGATTGAGGTTCCGTAATCATGGAAGCTAACGACATATTCAAGAAAGTTAGGAAAATCGAAATCAAGACGCGAGGGCTGTCGAACCACATCTTCTCGGGTCAGTACCATAGTGCCTTCAAGGGCCGTGGCATGACTTTCAGCGAGGTGCGCGAATATGAGTTTGGCGACGACATCCGTAACATCGACTGGAATGTCACGGCACGTTTCAACCGTCCTTTCGTCAAGATATTTGAGGAAGAGCGTGAGATGACGGTCATGCTGCTCATCGACGTCTCCGGCTCAAACGATTTCGGTTCCCTGTCGCAGTCGAAACGCGACTTGACGGCAGAGCTAGCTGCCGTGCTTGCTTTTTCGGCCATACAGAACAACGATAAGGTGGGCGTGATTTTCTTCAGCAGTAAGATCGAGAAATTCATTCCGCCCAAGAAGGGCAGTTCGCATATCTTGCGCATTATCCGTGAAATCGTTGATTTCCAGCCGACTGAAAGAGGCACCGACATTGGCGAAGGCTTGCGTTTCCTCACCAGTGCCATCAAGCGTCGCACTACGGCTTTCCTCATTTCCGACTTCATGACCACTAAGAGTTTTGAAAAGGAAATGCAGATTGCCGCCAACAAGCACGACCTCGTCGCCTTGCGTATCACCGACCGCCGTGAGATGGACATCCCGAAGGTGGGTCTGGTGAAATTCCGCGATTCGGAAACAGGTGTCGACCGTTGGGTGGATACCTCAAGCAACGCTTGGCGCAAGGCTTACCAGCAGATGATTCAGTATAAATCGTCCGAATTGAGCCGCACTTTCAGCGTGCATGGCATTGATAACACCTTGATTTATACCGATGAAGATTATGTGAAACCATTGATGCAACTTTTCAAGAAAAGGGAATCAAGAAGATGAAGAAATGTATTTTGTTTGTCATGGCCTGCTGCTGCTGGCTCTTCGCTTCGGCACAAAATGTCGAAGTGTCGGGCGAGGTGGACGATGCCAACGTGTCGGTCGGCAAGCCATTTGACTTGAATTTGCACCTGAAAGTGCCGTATGGCTACTATGTGGAATGGAACGAGTTTGCCGGTGATGCGCTCTCCGACCAGATCGACATTCTGAAAAGAGGGCAAGTCAACCGCACTGCCGATGCCGATAGCAACATCATCGTCGACCAGACTTTGACCTTGATGACTTTCGACACGGGCCGTGTCCAGTTGCCATCGGTGGCTTTGACCTACGCCAAGTCGTTCGACGACCCGATGCGTATGCAGGCGCTCACCGACCCGATTGATTTGTTTGTGACGACTATCACGGTCGACACCACACAGTCGTACCGTCCTATCGTTGAGCCTATTGCGGAACCAATCAGCATGCGCGATGTGTTCCCGTGGCTGTTGGGTCTGCTCTTGCTCGTGCTGATAGGTCTCGGCATTTGGTTCTATCTGAAGCATCGCAAGCCGAAAGTCGATGAAAACGGCAATGTCGTTTCGGGACCAGTCATCCCGCCTTACACCAAGGCCATCGACGATTTGGAGAACCTGCGTCAGCAGAAACTCTGGCAGTCGGGCAAGACGAAAGAATATTACTCCTCCATGTCCGACATCGCCCGCGAATACATCGAAGGTCAGTTTGGCGTGAATGCCGTCGAGATGACCACCGATGCTATTTTGGAGGAAATCAAGCCATTGCGCTTCAACGAACAGATTTACGGTAAGTTGAAAGACACCATGGAACTTGCTGACTTGGTGAAGTTTGCCAAATATTCCACTACTTCGTTGGAAAACGATGTGGCGATGAACAACATGACGGATTTCGTGAATGAGAGTTACGCGCACTATCAGGACATGAAAGCCAAGGAAGCGCAAATCGAGGCCAATAAGAAGGCTGCCGCCAAGGAAGCGGAGAAGAAGGAGGGACAGGAAAATGTTTGAACAATTTGAATTTGCCAATCCCGGTCTTCTGTGGGGACTTTTGATTGTGCCTCTGGCCATTGCATGGTATGTGTTGCGCCACAGGAAACAGGAAGCCTCGGTGCGTTTCTCCGACATGAGCGGTTTCGCCAACTTGCCGAAAACATGGAAAGCCTATCTGCGTCATCTGCTTTTTGCTTTGAAAATGGCGGCTTTGGCCTTGTTAATCATTGCCATAGCGCGTCCACAAAGTGCATCGACCAATAAGAAATCCAATATTGAAGGCATCGACATTGTGATGGCTATGGACGTTTCAGGTTCCATGTTGGCCCGCGACTTGAAGCCCGACCGCTTGACGGCTGCCAAAAATGTGGCTTCGGAATTTGTTGAAGGTCGTCCAGGCGACCGTATGGGTCTGGTCATTTTCTCGGGTGAGAGTTTCACCCAAGTGCCGCTGACCACCGATCATGGCGTGATGCTCAACATGCTTGCCGAAATGAAGAATGGTCTCATCGACGATGGTACTGCCATTGGCGATGGCTTGGCCACTTCCATCAGCAGGCTGAAGGACAGCGATGCTATCTCAAAGGTCATCATTTTGTTGACCGATGGTATGAACAATGCCGGTTCCGTCGACCCGTACACGGCTGCCGAAATGGCAAAACTGTTTGGCATCCGTGTCTATACGATTGCTGTTGGCACTTACGGCACGGCACCTTATCCTGTGCAGACGCCTTTCGGTC
Organism: Bacteroidales bacterium; assembly: GCA_024400455.1. GTDB lineage: Bacteria > Bacteroidota > Bacteroidia > Bacteroidales > F082 > Limimorpha. Next base: position 4,145 of record JAKSMU010000001.1, read on the forward strand.
AGCAGATACAGCAGATGAAAGTCGAAATTGATGAGAAACTGCTGCAAAGCATTGCCAACTCTACCGACGGCAAGTATTTCCGTGCGACTTCCAATCAGAAATTGGATGAAATCTATCAGGAAATCGACAAGTTGGAACGTTCCAAGATTGAGGTCACGGAGTTCCGTCGTCTGCACGAAGAGTTTTATCCTTTCGTGGCTTGGGCTTTGGCATTGCTCTTGCTTGAGTTCCTGTTACGTAAGACTATTTTTAGAACGATAACTGATTAAGGCTATGGAAAACGTATTAAGATTTGAACATCCAGAATATCTTTACGGTCTGATAGTCATTCCGTTATTGATAATCATTTATATTCTGATTTGCATCAGGCAGAACAAGCAGTTCAAGCGTTTCGCCAGCACTGAAATGCGCGAATATCTTGTCCCGTCATACTCTACACGTCGTCGCAATTTCAAGTTTGTCGTGTTCCTGCTGATGGTGTCCAGCCTCATTTTGGCTTTGGCCAACTTGCAGAGCGGTTCGAAGATGGAAGAGGTGAAGCGCGAAGGCATCGATTTGTATCTTGCCGTCGACGTCTCCAATTCCATGAATGCGGAGGACATTGCGCCAAGCCGTTTGGAACGCTCCAAGCAGGCTATCAACAAGCTGATTAGCGACATGAAGGGCGACCGCATCGGTGTCATTGTCTTTGCTGACAAGGCTTTCGTGCAGCTGCCAATCACCACCGACTATACCGCTGCCAAGATGTTCCTCTCGACGGTGAACACCAGCCTTGTGGCATCGCAAGGTACGGCCATTGCCGAGGCTATCAATCTGGCCATGAGGTCGTTCTCTGAAGAAGACCACAGCAAGGCCATCATCATTATCTCCGATGGTGAAGACCATGAGAATGACGAAGCCGTCAAGGCAGCACAGGAAGCCGCCAAGCAAGGCGTGAAGGCCTATACCATAGGCATGGGTCTGGCTGATGGCGCCCCGATTCCGGAATACAACCAGTATGGTCATCAGGTCGGATACCGCAAGGACCGTCAGGGCAATACCATCATCACCCGTCTCGACGAACAGATGCTGCAGAAAATCGCTTCGGCAGGCAATGGCTTGTATGTGCGTGCCAGCAATTCGAATGTGGGCCTGGAAAAGATTTACGACGACATCAACAAGATGGATAAGTCGGAAATTGAGACCAAGGTCTTCACCGATTACGAAGACCAGTTCCAATGGTTCGTTGCAGCGGCCCTCATGCTGCTGCTGATAGAGATTTTCATTTCGTCGGGCAAGAAAGAGTGGGAGAGAAAGTTTAACATTTTTGAGAAGAAAGATGAAAACATTCAGTAAATACATATTGACACTGGCCTTTTTCGTGATGACGGTTTCGCTGTCGGCACAAACCGATGTGAAACTGATCCGTAAAGGCAACCGCAATTACAAGCGCTCGAATTATGCCGAGGCTGAGGTCAATTACAAGAAGGCTTTAGAGGCGCGTCCCAACAATGCCAACGCACAGTTCAATTTGGGCGATGCCTTGTATGCACAGGGAAATTATGATGGTGCATACGAGACGTTCCAGAAAGTGCTCGACATGACACCCGATGCCAAACTGAAATCGAATGCCGTCTTCAATATGGGCAACTGCCTTCTGGCCCAGGATAAGTTTTACGATGCCTTTAATATATATAAGGTGTCGCTGAAACTGAACCCTGACAATGCCGATGCGCTTTACAATCTGGAATATTGTCGTGCGCATTTGGTCAAGAGCCACATTTATATATATAAAGGTGTGGAGCATGGCACGGTCGAAGCCTCTGAAGAAGTGGCTTTCAACGGGCAGAAGGTCACGCTTTCGGCACAGGCCGAAGAAGGTTATGCCTTGTCGAAATACATTGTGGTGCGTGCCGACAATATCGAGGTCACGGTTGACGTGAGCGGCAGCAGTTTCATCATGCCGAAATTCGATGTCTTGGTGTCAGCTGAATTCAAGCAGGCACACAAGATTTCGGTTGAAGAAAACATCCCTCATGGTACGGTGATGGCCGACAGGCAAAAGGCTGTTGAAGGTCAGCAGGTTGTGCTGAGCGCAAGACCTGAACTGAACTACATGGTCGACAAATACACGGTTTACAAGACAGGCAACCGCAACGACACGATACCGGTCAACGACACGGTTTTCACCATGCCTGACTTTGATGTGACGGTGACGGCAAGCTTCAGGACGGCTTTGCACGTTCATGTGGACGCCACCGAAAACGGCACGATTCGCGTCTCCGACAGTTTGGCTGTCCCAGGTCAGAATATTGGCGTGATTGTCACCCCAGATAAAGGTTATCAACTTGCCGATTTGCGCGTGGTTAGCGATACCGATCCTACCCTGTCGGCTCCGATTTCCGATGAGAACGTCTTCCAGATGCTGGAGACCGATGTCACGGTGAAGGCTACCTTTGTCGAAGCCGACCGTTATTATAAGGTGACGCCCGATACTTTGATTGAAGGCGGTCATGTCCTGCTCGATGTCTCGGAGGCTACGCCTCGCGAGACGGTGGCTTTGCGCAATGCGCCTGAACCAGGCTACAAATTCAAGGAATACCGCATTACGATGGATGGCGACACTTCGATTCACATCCAGCCTCTGGGCAATTTCTTCACCATGCCTGATTTCGATGTCGTGGTCTCGGCTGTCTTCGAAAAGAATGAAGATCAGAACCAGGACCAGCAGCAGCAACAGCAGCAACAGCAACAAGACCAGCAGGATCAGCAAGACCAGCAGGACCAGCAACAACAAGACCAACAGCAGCAACAACAGCAGCAGAATCAGCAGCAACAGCAGCAGAACCAGGAAATGTCGAAAGAGGACGCTCAGCGCATGTTGGATGCTTTGGAAAATCAGGAAAAGAAGACGATGGAGAAGGTCAACGAACAAAAAATCAGGACCCAACCGAAACGTCAGAGTGAGAAAGACTGGTAAATGGTAAATTTCATTATTTTTGCAGCTTCAAAAGAATTACGTATGAAGAAGATAGTTAGATTGCTTTTGATTATTGGATTTCTGGCACCTGCCATGCTTTGGGCACAAGATGTGAACTTGAAGGTGTCGTCCAAGAAACAGGTTGTGGTGGGAGAGAAGTTCCAGGTCGTTTTTGAACTGAATGCGGAAGGAAGAAATTTCAAGGCTCCGACATTTGACGGTTTCAATGTCGTTGGCGGACCTTTCACCTCTTCCAGCTCGAGCTTCCAAATGGTTAACGGTTCCATGTCGCATTCTGTTACGAACACCTACACTTTTGCCTTGCAGGCCTACAAGGAAGGCGATTTCCACATTGGTTCCGCATCTGTGACGGTGGATGGCAACAAGGTGTCGAGCAGTCCTTTCGACATCAAGGTCTTGCCCGACAACGGCAATGCCTATGGTGGCAATTCGCAGTACGCCCAAGGCGGCCAGCCTCAACAGCAACATCAAAGTTCCAGTGACCCTCAGGTGAGCGGCAAAGACTTGTTCCTTAAAGTCACGCCTTCCAAGAAGTCGGTCTATTTGGGCGAACAGGTCGTTTTGACTTATAAACTCTATACGAAAGTCGGTGTTTCGTCGCTTTCTGTTTCCAAGATGCCTTCGTATGCAGGTGCATGGATGAAAGACATCAGCGACAACAATGGTGGCGCATTGCGACAAGGTTCTGAAACCGTGAATGGCATAGAATACACTACTGCTGAAATCCAGAAAGTGGTGCTTGTGCCTCAGCGTGCTGGCAAATTGGTCATCGACCCGATGTCGATTGAATGTATTGCTCAGGTTCCTACGGCTCGGAGCAACCGTCGCAGCATGGACCCATTTGACATTTTCTTCAACGACCCGTTCTTTGGCGGTGGCTTTACCAATGTGCAGAAAGAACTGAGCTGCTCGTCGCTTGGCATCGATGTGCAGAATTTGCCTGACGCAAACAAACCGGCAAGTTTTGCTGGTGCTGTGGGCAATTACAGCTTTAAGTCTGAAATCGATAAGACCGAATTGAAGACCAACGAAGCCTTCACTTTGACTTTGACGGTTTCCGGTTCGGGCAACATAGAATTGCTTCAGCTCCCGGAACCAGTGTTCCCGCCTGATTTTGAAGTCTATGACCCAAAGGTTATTGTTGATGCTACACCTTCGGCAAATGGGATTTCTGGAACGAAACGCGCTGAATATCTTGTCATTCCGCGCCGAGTCGGTGATTTCACCATTGCTCCTGTCGAGTTCTCGTTCTTCAACCCGACAAATGCTTCCTATTGCACCATGAGTTCGGAGCAATACGACATCCATGTGGAAAAAGGCGAGGGTGGCGATCCCGATGGCAATACGATTTATGCTTCCAACCAAGAGGACATCAAGTATCTGGGTAGCGACATCCGTCATATCATGACAGGTAAGGCTCAATTGAAAGGCTTGAACAGCTTCTTCTTTGGCTCTCCCGCTTACTTCGTGATACTCTTGGCCCTTTTAATCGCATTTATCGTCGCTCTGATTGTCTCTAAGAAACGGGCTGCTTTGCGTCAGGATGAAGCCAAGACCCGCAATAAGAAAGCCACCAAGGTGGCTCGCGGCAGATTGAAGAATGCCATGAAATACCTGAATGCCAAGGATCAGGACAATTTCTATGTGGAAATGTCGCAAGCTTTATGGGGTTATATCTCCGACAAACTGAGTATTGAACGCGCAAAGCTGTCGATGGACACTGTTAACGAAGCCATGTCGGCAAAGAATGTCCCGGATGATTTGACCAAGCAGTTCGTCGATACGTTGAATAATTGTGAATTCGCCCGTTTTGCCCCAGGTGATGCCAGCAAGAAGATGGACGACCTCTATCAGCAAGGTATCGATGTGATTTCAAAGGCGGAAAGGGTATTGTAGTTAGGAGTAGAGACGCACCGTGTGCGTCCGAAAAACAGCATAATTTAAAGTATAATAGAATGAAACGTATCACCTTATTAATAATTGTAGTCCTTGCGCTCATGCCAAGATTTGTTGCAGCGCAAGATTCATACGATGCATGGTTCGAACAAGCCAATGCAGCTTATAATGAAGGCAATTATGGTGCAGCTTTGGAACTGTACAAGGATATTGTCGATGCCGAACAGGAATCGGTGCCGTTGTTCTTCAACATGGGTAATACCTATTATAAAATGGGTACTTATCCGATGGCTATCTATTATTACGAGAAAGCCTTGAAACTTGATCCGAGCAACGAGGATGTGAAAATCAACCTTGAAATAGCAAACCATGCCATCGCCGACAAGATAGATCCTGTCCCTCAGTCGTTTATTGTCAAAGGCTGGAACAATGTCAAGAATATGTTTTCCAGTGATTCGTGGGCAGTGATTTCTGTTATCTGTTTCGCGATTTTCATGGCAGCCTTGTTCCTTTTCCTGCGTTCACGGCTCCTGGGTTTGCGTAAGCTCGGCTTCTTTGTGGGACTTCTGACATTGCTTGTCTTCGTGTTCTCATTCATTTTCTCAATGGAAAAACGCAGAGAATGCCAGCAACTCGATCAGGCCATTGTCATTACGCCTACTGTGACGGTGAAAAGTTCGCCTAATGCGGGCAGTGTAGACTTGTTCGTGCTTCACGAAGGCACAAAAGTCACCCTTCTTGACGAAGCCGATGGTTGGAGCAAGGTCAGAATCGCCAACGGCAGCGAAGGATGGTTGCCAGCAGATGCAAGTCTCGCCTATTGAGCAGTTTAGATGCCGTGACATTAGAAATTTTATAAAAAAATACATTTTTTTTCTCCCAAAGTGATTTTCTTTGGGAGAATGTTTTATATTTGCAGACTTATTGTATTTAATGGAATAATTAAATAGACATATTTATAAACAGATAGTTAATCAAAATTTCGTGATATGAAAAAAAGATTTTTACCTCTCAGTTTACTACTGGTAATCATGATGTTAGGTCAGTCGATTACATTCGCTGACAATGGTGGACACTATGTCCCACGTGTACAGGGATCAGCTACGGCCGATTCATACATGAGTGAACTTCGCGCCAATCAACACACCGGTTTGATTGATCCAGCCTTGATGATTAAGGCTGCGCAAGGCCTCAATAATGTAAAGGGTTCAGAAAATGATCCTCTTTATTGGATTAGCATGGGCCCAGACAATATGGGCGGCCAGACCACGGCTATCCTGTATGACAACACAAAGAATGCTTTCGGCCATCCTAATGGTGTTGTTTATATCGGTTCAAAGGGCGGTGGCGTTTACAAAACCTATAACCATGGCATTACATGGCATCAGGTCGGCGGCTTGAACCTTATGGTTAGTTGCATGGCTCAGGATGCCGATGGCGTTATCTACGTCGGTACTGGTGACTGTGGTGCAGCTGCTACCTATAACGGTTTGGAGCAGCAGTCCTATGAAAACAGCTTTGTTGGCGGTGGCGTCTATAAAATCGTCAATGACGAAATGACCCAAATCAGTTCAACAGCTCCTGCTCAAAACAATGTTGGCGACTGGAGTTTCGTTAACGATTTGATCGTTATTGGTAACAAATTGATTGCTGCTACCGAAGGCGGTCTGAAGTATTCAACCGATAAAGGCGCAACTTGGACTCTTGCCAAGGACGCTGACGGTGTTGAACTGAATGGCAGTGCCATGCAGGTGAAAGCTATGGGTAACAGCATTTTGGCTGCTGTTGATGGTAAAGTTTATACTGGTGAACTCAATGCAATGGTTTGCCATTCAGCTGATGAAATTCAGTATGATGCAAATCAAGCCATCTCAGCTATCCCAACTGCAGCTGGTCTGCTTGACATCGCTGTCGCTCCATCAGACAATAATGTGATTTATGCTTCATGCGTTGGCACAGATGGCGTTCACAAAGGTATTTATGTTTCTGAAAACCAAGGTGCAACATGGGAAATCGCTCAACCATCTTCACAAGCTAATTACGGTCACAACCTGTATGCAGGCTATGGATTGAACAATCACGGTCTGGTCGTTAATCCTAACGATGCAAATGTTCTCTATATTCTTGGTTACGAACTTTGGGAACTTGTTAAGCCAGAAAATGCTGTTGGTTATTATCTTTCAATTCGTCTGTCCAATGGCGAAGAAACAGATTACACTTCACCAAATTATCTGCATGTAGGTTTGCACAGCATGGTCTTCAATCCAAACAATGATAATGAATTTTACATTGGTACCGATGGCGGTATTTTCAAAGGCTTGATGGGTGAAGCCATGACATTCACCAACTGCAATAGAAATTATGTTACAACCCGTATGTTCAATGTCGCTTACTCAAATACAGTTAAGCGTGTTATGGGTGCCGCTTTTGACCATGGTACAGTCATGATTGAAGGCGATGGTAACGTCAACCATGAACAAACTGCTTCTTGGGTCTATTCTGCATGGGTTAACAATAGCGCTTTTGGTAGCTTCGATCAAAGCTGGCAGCCTGGTCCTTGCGCTTTCTCTATGATTAATCCTAACACCATTTTCGTCACCAAGAAGGATGGCGGTATCGCTCGTTCAGAAACTGCTGGTGCCGACTGGGTTTCTACAAACTTCACCGAAAGCCTGTCACCTGGCATTTCTTCTACTTCATTCCGTATGCCTATTTACCTCTATGAAAACTTCAACGATCAGCTGAATCATGATACCGTTTGGGCTTTCAATGAAACAAACCAAGCTGTTACTGAAGTTCAGGCTATTAGTAAGACTGGTTATCCTTTCAATGCTACTCTCAGCACTCCTTTGGCTGCTGGTGACTCTGTTTTGGTCCACGACCCGATTAGCGCAAGATTGTATTTCTGCTATAAGAACTACTTCTATATGACAAGAGGCGCTCTTGATTTTGCAACAGCTCCAAAATGGTTCCTCCTTTCAAATAAGGACACCGAATTTAAGGGTGAACCTCTTTGCATGGGTAGCACAGCTGATGGCGACAATATGTTCGTCGGCTTCAAAGATGGCCGTTTCGTCCGCATCAGCAATCTGAATACTGTCGTTGATGATGCTTCAGGTTCATTGAGTGATACCACTGGCAGTTTCCAGGTTACTACAACCCTTATCGAACTTCCTATCGATGGACAGTGCATCACTTCAGTTTCAGTTGACCCACGCAATGCTAACAATGTTGTGGTTACTCTCGGTAACTATGGTAATGACAGCTATGTCCTGTATTCAACCAATGCTTTGGCTGAAAATCCAACATTCGCTTCTAAGCAGACTAATCTGCCTAAGATGCCTGTCTATTCATCAATGATTGAAATGACAACAGGTTATGTCATCCTCGGTACTGAACATGGCATTTATATGGCTGAGGATATTGCAAATCCACAATGGGTTGCTCAGAACACAGCTATGGGTGATGTTCCAGTTATGGATCTCAAACAGCAAATCATGACACATCCTGATCAGGTCATCTCTCATCCTTATGGTGATGAAATCGTCCCAGGCGTTCACAACCAGGGTATGATTTATGCTGCTACCTATGGTAGAGGTCTCTTCCGTTGCGAAAACTTCAGACTTGAAGAATTTGCTTCAGTTGAAGATGCTCCAGTTGTAGAAACTTCAATCAGCATGTATCCAAACCCAGTTCAGGATATGGCTAAGGTCAGCTTCGAAGTTAAGGGAAATGCCAATGTGAACTGCATCGTTTATGACATCTGCGGTCGCGTTGTCATGAGCCAGAGCTTTGGCACTTTCAATGAAGGCAATCACGAAGTGAATGTCGACATGAGCGGCCTCAGCAGTGGCGCTTACATCCTCCGCCTCAACCAAGGCGCTGTGAATTCAACCGTCAAATTCATGGTCTACTAATCTGACCATCTTTCGATAAATGATAAGGAGGGCTTTGGCCCTCCTTATTTTTTATAATAAAAAAGAGACGCAATTCAAGGCGTCTCTTTTGTTGTAGTATGGAATGGGATTAGCAGTGGAAGATTTTGGCAACGCTAGAGTTTGTCATTTGTTGAATCTCGATCCCCAGTTGTAGGAAAGGAAAAAGGTTAGGAATAGTTTCCTGTCCCGTTGTGAATCCAATAAGGAAACTCCCATGGGAAAATATTCTGCTACGGCACCAATGTTGATGGCTTGATACCTGGTTTTTGAGGTTCCAATGTCGAAACTAAGTCCTCCTTTCACATGGATGCCTGGTGAAAAACTGATTTCCTTCCATCCTTTTGAAAAGGGAGCTTTGCCGATGATCTCAAGCCATTGGGCATCGTCATCAAATGTCCTTTCCTCAATATTCTCTTCGTATTCGCCCAAGACATTTTGATTGTATACAATCACATAATAGTAATAAGGTTTTAATGCGGCTAAAGAGACGCCCCCTTCGTAAGTCCAGCGCAATTCAACGCCACCCCAATAAGGTTTTCCATAAATGCGTTTCTCCTCTCCATAGCCAAATCTAAGTACACAGGCAGAATTCAGTTTGCCATAAACGAAAGGGCGGGCAAGAGGGCTGAGGTAGCCTGACACGAGTTTAACTTCCTTGAGCGCGTTGAGCGTGACCAGTTCGGTCTCCCAATTGCAAGTGGTGTGGATGTTCTTGATCCTTCCAATCTTGAATCCGCATCCAAAGCCTTGGGAATGGATGGCTACATTTACTGAATTCTGGTGATTGTAGATGATCTTCTCTTCTATCGGAGTGCCGTTTGGCGAGTCAATGCCGATTTCCTGGGCAGACAATAAAAAAGGACACGCTGACAGCAGCGTGAATAGCAAAACTCTAATGACCGGTTTTTTCATGGCATTTCTGGTTTAGTGCCTCCGGCGAGTTTGATTAGTAGCGTGTTTCCTTTTGGAATTTGTGAGACTCTCCGTAGGCTGGGCAGCTTGAATTTGATCTGCAAGCTGTCATAAGGATTCCTGATACGAAAGCTACTAATAAGGCGATGGCAATTTTTTTCTTCATAGAATTGTAATTTGATTTGCAAATTAACGACTTTTTATCGGAATTATTTCCATCTTTGCAGAAAATTTATCGAAATATGGAAATTAGGAAACCTGACATCGACGAAAGTTGGTATAAAGTATTGCGCGAACAATTTGAAGCGCCTTATTTTGCCGATTTAAAGTCGTTTTTAGTGGAAGAAAAACAGCACTATGCCGTTTATCCTCCGGGACCATTGATTTTTAATGCTTTCAATTTGACGCCATTCGACAAGGTGAAGGTCGTCATTTTGGGACAGGACCCATATCATGGACCGGGACAAGCGCATGGACTTTCGTTTTCTGTACCTGATGGCGTGCAGTTTCCACCGAGTTTGATGAATATCTTCAAAGAATTACGCGATGATTTAGGCATCCCGATGGCACATTCCGGGAATCTTGAGAAATGGGCTAGGGAAGGCGTGCTGCTCCTGAACGCGTCTTTGACTGTCCGTGCGGGTCAGGCGGCCTCACATTCGCGCCATGGCTGGGAGACTTTCACCGATGCAGCTATTCGTGCCTTGTCGGAAGAACGTGAGCATCTCGTGTTTATCCTTTGGGGAAATTATGCCATTGCAAAACGTGCATTGATAGACCCGTTCAAGCATTTGATTCTTACTTCTGTGCATCCATCACCACTCTCGGCAAGCCGGGGCTTCTTTGGCTGCCATCATTTTTCGAAGACAAACAATTATTTAATAGAACATAACATAGAACCTGTTGAATGGAAATTGGATTGATATGAAAGACATCGTATTTGCAACAAACAATAAGAACAAGCTGAAGGAAATGCGCGAAATCATGGATGGCCTTTACCATGTGATGAGTTTGGAAGAAATAGGCTGCCATGAAGAAATCATCGAAGATGCTGACACCATTCAAGGCAATGCAAAAATCAAGGCGGATTTCATCACAAACCGTTATCATATTGATTGCTTTGCCGACGATACCGGCCTTGAAGTGGAGGCTTTAAATGGTGCTCCTGGCGTCTATTCGGCTCGTTATGCCGGAGAGCACTGTAGCTATCAGGATAATGTGAACAAAATGCTGAACGCTTTGGATGGCGTAGAAAAGAGGAAAGCAGTCTTCCGCACTGTGATTGCTCTGAATCTGGAAGGTGAGACCTATTACTTCGAAGGCCGTTGTGAAGGCCAAATCACCAAGGAACAGCGCGGTTCGGAAGGTTTCGGCTACGACCCGATTTTCCAACCTGACGGTTTCGACGAGACTTTTGCCGAATTGGGTATGGATGTGAAGAATAGCATTAGTCACAGAGGACGGGCTACGCAAAAACTGATTGAGTTTTTACAAAAGAAATAAATCTTCTATTGAAATGGATTATAAAAGATAAAAGCTGCGAATAATCGCAGCTTTTATCTTTATGTAGAGACGCGATTAATCGCGTCTCTGTTGATTAAATATGGTAATCAAATCTTCTCTTGAATCATCTGCATGGCTTTCGGCAATCCGTCGGCATTGCGGCCACCGGCTACGCACAAGGTCTTCTGACCGCCACCACCGCCTTGGATTTCCTTGGCGACTTCGCGGATTACCTTGGTGGCATCCAAACCTTTGGCATCGGCAAAGGCTTCAGGAAGCAACAGACACAGCGAAGGTTTGCCTTCGTTGATGGAACCGAGAATGGCAATGGTGTTTTCGTCCATTTGTTTCAGTATCAAGGCGATGCTGCGGAGCTGGTCACCGGTGCAGTTCAGTGTGTCGAGAATCAGTTTGCTGCCTTCATGGTCGGTGGCTTTTGCCATCAGTTTTTCGGCCATGTTTTGAGCCTTTTCTTGCATCATGCGTTCCACTTCCTTCTTCAGGGCTTGGTTCTGTTCGGCAAGCGATTCGACGGCTTTCACCACATCGTTGCCTTTCACGATTTCCTTGATGCGTCCCAATTGGTCGAGGTTGTCGTTCAGATATTGCTCGACGGCTTCGCCAGTGATGGCTTCGATACGACGCACGCCTGCTGCGATGGCGCTTTCAGCAACGATTTTGAATGTGCCGATGTTGCCTGTGGCTGAGGTGTGTGTGCCACCGCAAAGTTCCATGGAGTAGTTCTTGTCGAACATCACGACACGGACCTTATCACCGTATTTTTCACCGAACAATGCAGTTGCGCCCAAAGCTTTGGCTTCGTCAACCGGAATGTCGACGAGGGTCTCGTTTTTGATGTTTTCCCTGATTTTGCGGTTGACAATGTCTTCCACTTGACGGATTTCTTCTGGTGTCATCTTGGCGAAGTGGCTGAAGTCGAAACGCAGACGCTGGTCATCGACCATGGAGCCTTTTTGCTCGACATGCGTGCCGAGGACTTGGCGCAATGCGGCATGCATCAAGTGCGTTGCACTGTGGTTGTTGGCAATACGCTGGCGACGCTCTGTGTCAATTGTTGCCGTGAATTCCATTTCAGGATTCTGAGGCAGTTGCTCAGTGATATGAATGGCCAGATTGTTTTCCTTGATGGTGTTCAAAATCTTGATGGTCTCGTTTTCGGAAATCAAAACACCGGTGTCGCCGACTTGTCCGCCCATCTCAGCATAGAAAGGCGTGCGGTCGAGGACGATTTCGAAATGAGTCTTCTTCTTTTCCGTCACTTCGCGGAAACGGAGAATGTTGCAAGTGGCCGAAGTCTCGGTGTAACCGATGAATTGCGTTGGCTGTTCGGTTTCTTTCACCACGACCCAGTCGCCATTGGCTTTTTCAGCGGCCTTGCGTGAACGGTTCTTTTGTTCGTCAAGGTTGGCCTTGAAACCTTCCATGTCGACTTCCAGGCTTTTTTCCTGAGCCATGAGGTTGGTGAGGTCGATAGGGAATCCGTAGGTGTCGAACAATTCGAAGGCAAATTTGCCGTCGATGTTTTGACCTTTGTTTTGTTCGCAATAACCTTCAAAACGCTTGATGCCTTGTGCCAAAGTGCGGAGGAATGAGGCTTCTTCTTCACGGATGACCTTGGTGACGAGTTCCTGCTGTGTTTTGATTTCCGGGAAGTTGTGTTCCATTTGGCCGACCAGGATAGGCAGAAGCTTGTAAACGAAAGGTTCGTCAAAGTTGAGGAAGGTGAAACCGTAACGCACGGCACGACGCAACACGCGACGGATGACATAACCTGCTCCATTGTTGGATGGCAACTGTCCATCGGCGATGGCGAAGCTGACGGCACGCAAGTGGTCGGCAATGACACGCATGGCGACATCAATCTTTTCTTCCTTGCCATAAGCAAAACCTGACATCTTAGCCAGTTCTTGAATGAGCGGTTGGAAAATGTCGGTGTCGTAGTTTGAGGTCTTGCCTTGCAGCACGCGGACCAGACGTTCGAAGCCCATGCCGGTGTCGACGTGTTTGGCAGGCAGTTCCACGAGCTGACCATTGGCCAAACGGTTGTATTGCATGAACACAAGGTTCCAGATTTCAATCACTTGCGGGTCGTCCATGTTGACGAGGTCGCGGCCTGGAATTTGAGCGCGGGCGGCATCGTCACGAAGGTCGACGTGGATTTCGGAGCAAGGACCGCAAGGACCGGTTTCGCCCATTTCCCAGAAGTTGTCGTGCTTGTTGCCATAGATGATGCGGCTTTCGTCGACATGCTCAAGCCAGTAGTTATAGGCTTCCATGTCAGGGCCTTGACCATCTTTTTCATCACCACCAAAAACGGTGACATAAAGCTTGTCTTTGTCAATTTTCACGACTTCAGTCAGGTATTCCCATGCGTAGGCAATGGCTTCTTTCTTGAAATAGTCGCCAAACGACCAGTTGCCGAGCATCTCGAACATGGTGTGGTGATAAGTGTCGTGGCCAACTTCTTCCAAATCATTATGTTTGCCTGAGACACGGAGACACTTCTGCGTGTCGCTAGCGCGCTTGAATTTGGCGGGTTGGTTGCCCAAAAAGATATCCTTAAACTGGTTCATGCCGGCGTTGGTGAACATCAGGGTAGGGTCGTTTTTCACTACGATAGGTGATGAAGGAACGATGGTGTGTTCCTTGGAACGGAAAAACTCCAAAAAGCTGTTTCTGATTTCAAATGCATTCATTTATATAGGTATTATTATTTGTCTGCAAAAAAGCGTGCAAATTTAGTTTAAATTTTTCTATTTTTGCACACATGAAACAGAAATACATCTTTAACCATAAGACGCTCAGTTTTGAGAAGTACAAGGTCTCTACAAAACGCCTTGTTGGCAGGGTCGTGCTGGGCTTGCTTACGTTCGGAGGTTGTGCTTTCATGTTCGCTTTTCTGTTGTATACTTTTTTCAGTTCGCCGAAAGAAAGGATGCAGGCTCGTGAATTGGAGTTTATGAAACTGCAATATGAAATCCTAAATGACAAACTGAATAACATGGAGGCTTTAATGGCCGATATGGAAGACCGTGATGATAACGTGTATCGCGTTGTACTTGAGGCAGAACCTATTCCGCGTTCGGTGCGTCGTGCTGGTTATGGCGGACCACATCGCTATGATGCACTTTATGGTTATGCCAATTCCGACATTGTGGCAAATGCCTCAAAAAAACTCGATATTATTGCAAGCCGTCTTTATGTCCAGTCGCAATCGTATGACGAGGTCTTCGAAATGGCTCGCAATAAGTCGGAAATGTTAAGTAGCATTCCGGCCATTATGCCGGTTAAGGCTGAAGATTTGAAATACATTTCCTCTTTCTTCGGCTATCGTCCCGACCCGATCGATAATGAGACGAAATTCCACAGCGGTATCGATTTCTCAGCGAATGAAGGCGTTGAGGTTCATGTAGTGGGCGATGGAAAAGTGATTGCCGTTGAAACGACGCAATGGGGTTATGGCAAGATGATTACAGTCGATCACGGCTATGGTTATAAGACCCGTTATGCGCATCTGAGCAGATTTAAGGTCAGGGTTGGACAGCGCGTGAAGCGAGGTCAAGTAATTGGACTGGTAGGACAGACAGGTAAGTCTACAGGAGCCCATTTGCATTACGAAGTGTTGAAAAACGACATCCAGATTGACCCGATACATTTCTTCTACAACGACCTGACTCCGGATCAGTACGAAAAGGTTTTGGAACAATCTACGATACCGACAAAAACAATGGACTAATTATGGAAGAGAATAAATCAGGCAAATATTATTACAGCATCGGTGAGGTGGCCGAAATGTTCAATGTCAACACTTCGATGATCCGATATTGGGAAAAGGAATTCGACGTGTTGCGCCCGCGCAAAAACAAGAAAGGCAACCGCCTTTTCACTGAACGTGATGTGCGCTATGTGCATGTCATATATCATCTTACAAAGGTGAAAGGCTACACTTTGGCAGGCGCCAAACAAGCCTTGAAAGAGAAGTTCAGCGATTATGAGGAGCGCATGATTATGCTTGAAACGCTTGACAAGACACGCAGTTTCCTGCTGTCGTTGGATAAAAGCCTGGCTGAAAAGCAAAAAGAGTTGAAGAAAGCCTAAAAATACCGTTTTCCAATCAGATAGTTCGTCACATAGTCGTATACACCGTCTTCCAAGCTAGTGAAAGGCTTGTCGTATCCGGCTTTGCGTAACTTGTCCATCTTGGCTTCCGTGAAATACTGGTACTTGTCGCGGATGTCCAAAGGTGTGTCGATGAACTCGATGTTTGTCTTCAGACGCAGTGCCTTGAAAGTGTTGTCGGCCAAGTCGTAGAAAGAGCGCGCTTTGCCCGTCCCTACGTTGTATAATCCGCTTTCGGGCTTGTGTTGCATGAGCCAGAGGATTACATTCGCCACATCTTTCACATACACGAAATCGCGCAATTGCTGTCCGTCCTTGTAGTCGGGACGATGCGAGCGGAACAACTTGACTTGCCCAGTCGTGTTGATTTGTCCAAAGGAATGAAGGATGACTGATGCCATACGTCCCTTGTGGTATTCGTTCGGACCGTAAACATTGAAAAACTTCAAGCCTGCCCAAAATGGAGGACATTCTTTCTGTTGCAGAATCCACTTGTCGATTTCGTTTTTCGAACGGCCGTAAGCGTTCAGCGGTTGCAAGTCGTTCACGATATCATGACTATCAATGTAACCCGATTCTCCCATGCCGTAGGTGGCGGCCGACGAGGCGTAAATCATGGGAATTTGATGCTCGGTGCAGATTTTCCAAATGGCGAGCGTGTAGTCGACATTCAGTTCCTGAAACACATTGTAGTCGAACTCGGTGGTGTCGGTGCGGGCGCCCAAGTGAATGATGAAATCGATTTCATCGTGGTGTTTCTCAAACCATTCGATGAATTCGTTCCTGTCAATCAGTGAATTGTATTTCTTGCTGGAATAGTTTTCCTTTTTTTGTGTCTTGCTGAAATCGTCTACCAAGACCAAATCTTCAAATCCGTTCCGGTTTAGGGTGCCGGCCACTACGCTGGCGATGAATCCTGCTGCTCCTGTTACGGCTATCATGGCTTATTCCTCCATCAGATTTCTCGTTTTCATGTAGTTTCTCCACTTTTCCAAAACGGCTTTCATGTCGTCGGGCAATTCGGAGACGAACATCATCTGTTTTCCGGTGGTCGGGTGAACGAAGCCTAATTCCTTGGCGTGCAGCGAGTGACGAGGTATGATTTTGAAGCAGTTGTCGATGAATTGCTTGTATTTCGAGAAGGTTGTGCCTTTCAGGATCATGTCGCCTCCGTAAGTGGCATCGTTGAAGAGCGGGTGACCGATATATTGCGAGTGGACGCGGATTTGGTGCGTGCGGCCTGTCTCCAAACGGTATTCGTTCAGCGTGACGTAACCGAAACGCTCTAGCACGTGCCAGTGTGTGATGGCTTCCTTGCCGTAATCGCCATCGGGGTAAACAGTCATTTTGCGGCGGTCGCTGACGCTGCGGCCGATGTTGCCTTCAATGGTGCCGTCGTCCTCGTCGAAATCGCCCCAAACTAAGGCATTGTAACGGCGGTGAATGCTGTGCTCAAAGAATTGCCGTGCGAGAATCGCTTGTGCGGTCTCGTTTTTGGCTACCAAAAGCAACCCCGTCGTGTCCTTGTCGATACGGTGAACGAGATAACCGAACTTGTTTTCAACGTTTTGGTGTGTCTGTTCAAAATGATAGGCTAAGCCATTGAGCAAGGTGCCGTCGAAATTGCCATGACCGGGGTGAACGACCAAACCTGCCTGTTTGTTGATGACAATGACCTCGTCATCTTCATAAACGATGTCGAGCGGAATCTGTTGTGGCTTGATGTCGGTTTCGCGAGGCGGATAGCTGAACACGATGCTGATGACATCGTTCGGCTTCACTTTGTAATTCTGTTTTACCGCCTTTTCGTTGACCAGGATGTTGCCTGCTTTGGCTGCATTCTGCACGCGGTTGCGCGAGATGTTCTGGATGTGGTTGGTCAAAAATGTGTCGATGCGTTCTAAGGCTTGGCCTTTGTCGACAACGATGCGGATATGTTCGTATAGTTCGCCGCCTTCTTCTTCGGCGGTTTCGTTTTCTAAAATTTCGTCAATGTTGGCTTCGCTCATTTTCTGATGATGAATTTTTGAGTAAAGTTTTGACCGTCAAGGGTCGTGATTTGGATGAAATAAAGACCGTCGTTGAAATCGCCGAGGGCAATTTGGCTTGTCCTGGCGCTTTCGTGAAGCTTGCGGCCTGTCATGTCATAAAGGCTGATGCTGCTGATTTCCGATGCTTCAATGCCGTTGATGTTCAGTACGGATGAAGCAGGATTTGGGTAAATGCCAATGCAATCATTGTTGTTTTCGTCGACATTTATATAGTAGGAATCGCCCACCACGGGACGAATCATCAGACTGCCTGGGAACTGGCTGTTGGCCCATGAACCGGTGACATTGTAGAAGGTGTATTGGCTATTGTCGTTTGAGGCATCGAAACCGATGTTGATGACACCGCTGCTTTGCTGCACGATGCCGATGTAGAATATGCCGCTGATTGGAACGGGTTGGCTGAATTTATAATATGCAAACTGATACGGCTGCTCTCCCCAAGTTGGCCTTTGGTTCGGCTGACGATAAAGTTCGGCACCAGGGTGACCGTTTTGCTCTTTCCAAACCACGATGTCGAAATACTTGTCGTTGGCATCGTTTAAGGTGCGGTTGAACATGAGTTGAACGCCACGCAGTTGGTCGAAGGTGGCCAATTCGTATTTCACTGCAAAACAGCCGTTGATGGGTTCGACGCCATAACCAAGTTCTGGCGTGCCGTCGTCGTAGGCGTAATAGTTGTAAAAACCTTGGCGGTAAACCATGGAATCAACCAATGGAGGGGTGCAGGTCGAATCGTAGACGTAGTGGCGGATAAGGTAGGAAGTGGAGTCGCGGAGCGGGTCAATGTTGAAGGCTTGGCCGACAAATGGATAGGCTGGGCTTTCTCCTGTTCCTGTGTGTTTTAGGAATCCTGACTGTTCGTAAGGTGCAATGCTGACAGGGTTGAGCTCGCGTTTGTAGGATTGACTGCCGTTCACTTGTTCAACGGTGTAGTAATAATTCAGTGTGTGGCTTGTGTTGTCGAGGTTGGCGATCTTCATCTCAAAATTTTCGTTGATGGCTGCTGTTCCAACGGCCCTGTATTGGGTGTAAGGTATGGAACGGTAGCGTTTCAGGAAACTAGGTATTTCACCTGAAAATGCCAGTCTTGGAATGGAGCCGTCGGTAATGGTGCGGTTGGCATTAAGATAAACCAAATCGATGTTCCAGTTGTCCTCGTTGCCTCGGCCGCTTGGCTGTGCTGAGTTGACAATGCTGGCGTAGTTGTAGAAACGGAAATAGAAATCGGAGCGGAAGAAGCGTGGGTCGGTGATAGGAATCATGACTTGCTTGAAAAACACGCTGTCGTTTTCTGCAAGGAACTGTTGCAGAGTCTGTCCAGGGACGCTCCAAATATGGCTCCAGGTCGTGTCGGCGACGGTTTCAAAGACAGAGTCGCAAGGAAGGGCGATGCTGCCTTGTGTCAGGTGCGTCAGCGTGTCGGTGATGATTGAGAAGAGATTTGGATTGCAACCGCCGAAACTCCAAACCGTGTCGCCTGGGAATAAGGTGTCGACTTGCATGACGTTGAAAATGTCTTGAATGTCGACTTGCTGGTATTCGATGTATTGGAATTCTTGCCTTTCGGTTGTGGTGCCGAATTGCAGTACGAGCGAATCTTGTGCTTCAGGGGCGTTGCCGTTGCCTTGCGGCTGATAGTAGAAGCTGAGGTAGACGGAATCGGCAGGGGTCAATGCTCTCGGTGTCGGCTCAAAGATGGAGTCGAGGCGGATGCGGGCCGAGGTGAGGTATTCCGCCACAAACGGGTTGCTGATGGCGTAGTCGTACACTTTCCCGTTGGCATCCAACACATCTAAGGTGACGGCATTGCGAGTAGGAGGGAGTATGGGGAAACCGTCGTTGACGAGAGCATTGTTGTCGGTCCATTTTGTTGCATCGGGGTATACTCTCGATTGACTGAAATCGTCATAAAACGGCAAAGTCACCACTGGGTTTTTTGCTGATTTGGTGTTAGTGGTTGAAACGGCCTTCGACTGGAATCCTGTCAGGAACTCCTGTGCTTTGGCCTGGTGGGTAAAGAGACCCGCGATAAGTGCCAGCGCGGCTATTTTAAAACTCGTCTTCATAGTCTGTTTCTGTGGTTTCTGTGGTTTCTCCTGATTCTTCAATGTCAATGTCTTCAATTGTTTCTTCGATAATTGGCTTGTTGTTGATGGAATCCTCATGCAGAAGGTTCTTGTATTCCTTGTCGAAATCGAATTTTTTGCTTGAGCGGTACCAGATGTTGACAAAAGTGCCGGCTTCCACCAAACCTGAACTTGGTCCTGGCTGCATTCTCGACA
Organism: Bacteroidales bacterium; assembly: GCA_024400455.1. Lineage (GTDB taxonomy): Bacteria > Bacteroidota > Bacteroidia > Bacteroidales > F082 > Limimorpha. Next base: position 23,847 of record JAKSMU010000001.1, read on the forward strand.
CTTTCATATATTGCAGGCTGTCGCTGTCGTCATGAGTTTCGGTGCCGAGGTTCAGTCCCGCAACATTGAGTAACCGTTTGACTTCGGCTGCCGGACGGCCAAGAAGGTTAGGAATCTCTATTTTCTTTTTGTCTTGGCCTATGCCTACGCGCAAGGAGACCTTGCTGCCTTTCACGATTTCGGTTCCCGGCTCAATGACTTGACCTTGGTAAAGTTGTTCGATGACAGCGTTTTTGGCGAAGAAATCTTCATAAATCAGCTTGTCAACTTCCAAACCGTTGGCTTCCAGCAGTCCGAGGGCTTGGCGCAATGATAGATTCTTCAGGTTTGGCATCTCGGTTTTTTCTGGTGTCGTTGCCACAATGATGTAATACACATTGCGTCCTCTTTTCACTTTTGATCCTGGCAAAGGGTCTTGTTGGACAATTGAACCGGGTTCTTGTCCTTTGGGATAAATGCTGTCGATGAGGATGAAATGGAAGTCACGATCATATTCTTCCTGCACTTCAAGGTAGTTTTGCCCGACGAAATCAGGCATGGTGTAAACCTTGTCGTGGCGAGTGTAACCATTCAACGACTTGAATGCTAGCCACATAAGGATGAAAGATAGCAAAATGATAATCAGCAGGTGAATGTAGAATTTCTTTTGCTTTAAAAACTCAAAGTGTCCCATACTTTACTAAATTTGCAGCGTTATTTTAAACTCAATTTGAGCGATTTTATTGTTTGCTAATTTAACCGACAAAAATAGGAAAAAAATATGAAAAACGTAGCAATTATCTGCGGCGGCGATTCCGGCGAATTTGAAATCTCCGTCAATAGCGCCCATGTGGTGAAGAAAAACCTGAATCCAGAGAAGTATCTGTCTTATATTCTTGTGGTTTCGAAGAAAGGTTGGTATGGTCTTTTGGATGACGGTACCAAGGTTGACGTTGATAAGAACGACTTCTCCATCTGTGTGGATGGCAAGAAAATCGTTTTCGATGTGGCTTTCAATGCCGTTCACGGTGTTCCGGGCGAAAATGGTCCGCTTTCGGGCTATCTCGAACTGATGGGCATTCCATGCACTTCGTCCGATTTGACCACTTGCGCTTTGACTTTCCACAAGGATTTCTGCAAGCGTGTGGTGGCTTCCTACGATGTCAATGTGTCGCCTTCGGTCTTGGTCAATGAGGGCGAAGGTTACGATGCAGAGGAGATTGTTGAGGAATTGGGCCTGCCTTTGTTCATCAAACCGACTTGCAACGGATCGAGCGTGGGCGTGTCGAAAGTCAAGACGATGGAAGAATTCGTCCCGGCCATGGAAAAGGCAATGGCGGCTGGCGGTCAGGTGATGTGCGAAAAGTTCGTTAAAGGCCGTGAGTTTGGCTGTGGTGCCATGAAATATGACGGCAGAATGATGGTTTTCCCGCTGACCGAGATTTGCAGCAAGAACGAATTTTTCGATTACGAGGCGAAATATACCGCTGGAAAATGTGATGAAATCACGCCTGCTGAAGTTGATGAGGAAATTGAAATCGAAATCAAGGCAACGACGGCCATGCTGTACGAAAAGCTTGAGTGTAAGGGTTTTGTGCGTATGGATTACATCGTCAGCGACGAAGGCGTTTTCTTCATCGAAGCCAATATCGTTCCCGGCATGTCGGAGGCCAGCATCATTCCGGCTCAGGCGCGTTGCTTCGGTTTGACGCTTGACCGTTTGTTCGATATGGCTATTGAAAATGTGCTGAAATAATTAGTCTCGTTTTATTCTGAAACAAAAAACGGAATCTCAATTGAGGTTCCGTTTTTTGTTTATTGCTCTACCCGTTTCACAATCAGCACGCTAATCTCGAACAAAAGGTAGATTGGGATGGCCACAAGCGACAGCGTGAAGGCATCGGCAGTAGGGGTGATGATGGCGGCAAGCACCACGATGACCACAATGGCGTGACGACGGTATTGTTTCATGAAGCTGCTTTTCAGCACACCCATCTTAGCTAGGAGCCAACTCAGTACGGGCAGTTCAAACACCAAACCAATCATCAGCGAGAGCATGAGCAGTGTAGAGATGAATGACTCGAGCGAGATAAGGTTGGACACGTCGTCGCTGACTTGATAGGAACCGAGGAAACGTACGGTGAGCGGAAATATCAGGAAATAGTTGAGCAGCACGCCTACGATGAACATCAGGTAGCCGCTTGTCACGGCACGCACGGCAAAATGCTTTTCGTTGTCGTACAGGGCTGGCGCAATGAATCCGAACAGCACATATATTATATAGGGCGAGGTCGCCAGCAATCCCACATACAATGCCACCTTCATGTGAACGATGAACTGTTGCGCAAGGTTCACATTGATAAGCGATAATGAAAATTGAGAGACATCACCCGACAGCCTTTGAAAGAGGCGGTAGGTGACGAAACCGGAATCTTTGGGTGCTAAGACCACAGCAAAGATGGCATCCTTGAAACAGAATGCCACCACGCTGGCCGCCAATGCGACTATGAGGATTCGGAAAAGGCAATGCCTTAGTTCCTCCACATGATCCCAAAAGGTAAGGTCTTTAGACTCCTTCCTTTGGCTCATTGTTTTCTTTCTTTTCGGCTGGTTCATCCTTGCCGTCCATGCCGTCCTTGAAACTCTTCACGCCTTTGCCCAAGCCGCGCATGAGCTCAGGAATCTTTTTGCCGCCAAACAGCAGCAGGACAATCAAGGCGATGATGATGATTTCCTGTGTGCCAATAAATAACAGTGTCATAATTAAATCTCTTTAATGGTTTATTTCTTGCCTAACACTTCAACGACACGGTCAAGCTGCTCGCGGATGTTGATATGTTGCGGGCACACTTCCTCGCACTTGCCGCACTTGATGCATGCCGATGCGAAATTGAATCCTTTGCCTTTCACATAGAAGTCTTCCTGGTCGAGGGCTTCGGTCATGTCGCCATACATGGTGTAGAAATTCAAGGCGTTGAACGAGCCGGAGATGCCGACATTCATCGGGCACACCTTGGCGCAGTAGTTGCAATTGGTGCAGGGAACTGTCGGGATGGAAGCCAGAGCCTTGCAAGCGTCGTCGATGACCTTGGCCTGTTCGTCGGTCAGTTTGTCGAAATCCTTCATCGTGTGGATGTTGTCTTCCATCTGTTCCACATTGCTCATGCCTGACAGGACAGTCATGATGCCTTCGGGTGAAGCTGCATAACGCAAGGCCCATGAAGCATACGATTCATCGGGAGCAGCGTTGTCGAAGACTTCTTTCACCGGCTGTGGCGGATTGGCCAGCATGCCGCCCTTGATAGGTTCCATGACAATGACGGGCTTGCCGTGGCGGCGTGCAATCTCATAGCATTCGCGGGCTTTTACGGTCGGGTCTTCCCAGTCGGCATAGTTGATTTGCAACTGTACGAACTCGGCTTCAGGGTGTTTCACGAGTATCTCTTCCAGTTCTTCCGGTGTGGCATGGGCCGAGAAACCGACATGCTTGATTTTACCTGCTGCTTTTTGCTCGAAAGCCCAGGTCCATAAGTCGTAGTCGTCGAAGAAATGGGTGCGGTTGCCGCCGAGATTATGCAGCAGATAGAAGTCGAAATATCCGGCGCCGGTGCGTTCAAGCGAAGTCTCGAACTGGGCGATGGCCTGTTCGCGGTTTTCGCACTTGACCCAAGCGGCCAGTTTGGTTGCCAGGATGAACTTGTCTCTCGGATAGCGTTCCACCAAGGCTTGGCGTGTGGCGTCTTCGCTGCCGCCGTAAGCCCAGGCTGTGTCGAAGTAGTTGAATCCGGCTTGCATGAACAGGTCGACCATCTGCTTGGTCTGCTCGATGTCGATGGAACGGTCTTCGAGGCGTGGCAGACGCATGAGGCCGAAGCCGAGTTTGCCGATAGGCGGCAGGTCATCGAAAAATGCCGCTGGCGCTTCGGCAATCAGTTCTTCAATCTTCTTGTTTCCTTTGCCTACGCAGGCGGAAAGCAAACCTGAGCTGGCCACGGCCATTCCGCCAATGGCAATCAAACTTTCTTTCAGAAATTCTCTTCTATCCATATTTGAGTGATTTAGTGTTTTAGTTTTGCAAAGGTAGGTTTTTTTTGGAATACTTTTCTTATTTGCTCAAAAATGCCCTTGTGTTTTTTTGCTTAAGCGTGAAATTAAAAAAGCCTGCTTCGGCAGGCTTTTTTTGTATCGTTCGGAAAAGACATTACACCGTCAGGATGTCCTTTGACTTGAGTTCGACCAAGTCGTCAATCTTCTTGATGTATTTGTCGGTGAGTTTCTGAATTTCTTCCTGAAGCTGTTTCGACTCGTCTTCCGAGATGGTGTCTTTTTCCAATTTCTTGGCGTCGTCGTTAGCGTTGCGGCGTATGCCACGGATGCCGACTTTTGCTTCTTCGGCAGCGGTCTTGGTACGCTTGACGAGTTCGCGGCGGCGTTCTTCAGTCAAAGGCGGGACGCTGATGCGGAGGATTTCGCCGTTGTTCATCGGGTTGAAGCCTAAGTTGGCGTTCAGAATGGCCTTGGCGATGTTGTTGAGTGCGCTCTTGTCGAAAGGCTGAACCACAATCATTCTGGCATCGGTGCAGCCGATGTTGGCGGTCTGCTCAATCGGAACGGTGGTGCCGTAATATTCAACCATAACGCCGTTCAGCATGGCTGGACTGGCTTTGCCTGCCCTGATGCTCTGAAATTCGTGTTCCAGATGCTTGATGGTGTTGTCCATGCTTTCAGTGGCTTCGTCTAATACAAATTGAGAATCTTCTGTCATTGCTTTCAAAAATTTGGAGGCAAAAATAAACGTTTTTTCGTTTCCAAGACTATTTACTGTCGATTTTTTATTGCTTCTGGCTCTTAGCTATTGGCAGTTGGCTAATGGCTAAGAGCTAAAAGCTAAAAGCCAATAGCCATTTAATTCAATGGGTCGTACAATCCTGTCAGAATCGGGTCTTTCTTGCGGGTGTAATAACTCATTTTGCTTACTGTCAACGGGCATTTGCCTATGTTCCAAATGTATGCCTTGACGGTTGCGCATTTTTCAATCCATTCGTCATTAAGCAAAAGCGCATCGGCAACCACATTGTCGCCTGGTAAGAATGTGCATTCTTCGGCTTGCGAACCGTGCCAATAAATCAAGGTGTCGGTTTCGGCATCGTGTATTTCGATGACCATGGTGCATTTGTCGATGATGCTGTCGCAGTGAATGTTGGCAATCATGCCTAAGGCTTCAGTGTCGGTGAAAGTGGAGTCGAGCGTGAAAGTGACGGCTTGTCCCCATTCTTGTCCTTCGGCATAAACCGCAGGTGTAAAGGGTAGGTCGTTCAGCAGATACAGACTGCTGTCATTTCCGGTCTTGCAAAGTGTTAAATAACGCGATGTGAACCAGTCTTTTGCATAGTTGCAATACGGATAATTGCCCACAGCGTAGGCCTCCCAAATCGGGTCGACGTAATCGGTCCAGCCGAAGCCGAGCATTGCTTTCGGGTTGTCGTGCATCCATTTCGTGAAGTTGTTGAGATGCTCGTAGCGGTCGAAAATGATGCGGTCTTTCACATCGGTCTGAGCTTGATAAAACTCTGATGCCGTGCCGATTTCGCTTCTCGTCGCAAAATGAATCTTTTCGCCGTATTGTTTGCTGTCGTCTTGCATCTTGGCAGCAATCTGGTCGAAGCCTTGATGGTACATGAGTTCATAGTGGCCGCGCGAAGTGATGAGCGTGCTGGTGCCTGCAAACAGGATGACGGCTACGACGGCAATGGTCTGCGTCTTGGTCATCGTGTTGTTCTTGAACAGCGAGAAGGCGATGATGATAAGGAAAGGATAGCTGAAAATCATCGTGCTTTGCTGCAGGATAGGCTCGCGCAAGAGGGAATAGACGTATGCCACGCCAAAGGCAATGAGGAACCATGCGGCGGCAGCCCAACGGATAGGGTAGGAGCGCTTCTGGCGGCGTTGCAGGATGATGGGCAGAATGATGATGATGCCTGTGGCAAAGATGAACAAAGGCGAATAGTTCATCGTGTATTGCACGAAATCAATCAGGAAGGTGGATTTCGGCATGGCCAGCCAGCCGCCTATGCCACCTTCTTCGATAAGCTGGTGGTAGAAAATCGGCAGGTTTGGACTGTAGAGTGCTAAAGCGCCCACGCCACTCAGCCAATAGGCCTTGCGTCTTTCTTTTGGCAGGAAAAACAGACCGGTCAGGAACATGAGGCCGGCTTGTGCGGTGCTGAACGAGTGGGCCAATGCCGCCAACGCTGCTGCAACGGCAAAGCCGATGCAGGTGCCAATGCTTGGTTTCCTGACATCGAAAAGGATTTTGTTCCAAAAGACGGCAAACAGCAGGACGAAAAACATGCCTGCAATGTAAGGACGGGCCAACTGACTGTAAAACACCGTGAACTGGCTGACAGCAAAGAAGGCCGCTGCAAGCAGACCGACTTTGTTGTTGAACCATTGCTTGCCGACTTTGAAAACCAAATAGATGGAAGCGATGCCCATCAGGGCGAAGGGCAATTTGACCCAGAACTCGCTCCATCCGAAGAGTTTCACCCAAAGGTAAAGGAAAAACTGCACGCCGGCAGGGTGGGTGTCAGCGATGATGCCTTGTGTGACAAGGTCGCGCAGGTTGTTGAAATCGGTTCGGACAAGCGCGCTGAACTCATCGTGCATGAAAGGCACCTGGCCTAATTTCCACAATCTCAAAACGGCGGCAACGGCGATGATGATGCCTAACAGGATATAATCCAGTTTGTCGCTGGTCTTGTTCCTGACTTTGCGCAGATGGTGTTTCCTTTCCATTGTTTATTTTGTGACGATGGTCCCAATGTTTTCGCCCTTCAGCACCTTCATCAGGTTGCCGCGGGTGTTCATGTCGAAGACGTACATTGGCATGTTGTTTTCCTTGCACATGGTGAAGGCGGTCATATCCATCACCTTAAGGTTGCGGTCGTAGGCTTCGTCGTAGGTGATGTGTTCGAACTTCGTAGCGGTCGGGTCTTTTTCAGGGTCGGCGGTGTAGATGCCATCGACGCGGGTGCCTTTCAGGATGATGTCGGCTTTGATTTCGACAGCGCGGAGGGCTGAGCCAGTGTCGGTGGTGAAAAACGGGTTGCCGGTGCCGGCGCCCATCAGCACGATGTGGCCTTCGTTGAGCAGCTGTATGGCTTTGGCACTGCTCATGGTGTCGGCGATGCGGTCGATGTAAAGACCTGACAGCAAGGTGGCTTTCTGGCCTTTGCCTTGCAGCGTCGATTGCAATGCCATGCAGTTGATGACGGTGGCGAGCATGCCCATGTAGTCGCCTTGGATGCGGTCCATGCCTTTGCTTGCACCTTGCAGGCCGCGGAAAATGTTGCCGCCGCCGATGACGATGCCAATCTGCACGCCGGTCTTGGCTGCTTCAATGATTTCGTCGGCATATTCGTTCAGACGCTGTGGGTCGATGCCGTACTGCTGGCTGCCCATGAGGGCCTCGCCGCTTAATTTCAAAAGTACTCTGTTGTATTTCATGTAAAATGTATTTGAATTTATGCTGCAAAAATATGGATTTCTTTTGTTTGGTGCCAAAAAAATATGGTTTCTCGGGTTTGTGAAGATTGCGATTCCGTTGTTCCTTCGTTTCGGGCAGCCTGATGACGTTGTCCTCGTCCATGTATTTCAGGAGCACTTGGTTGATGAGGCTATGGTCCAATTTGCGTTTCAGCCGCTGTACAAGCTGATACGCTTCGGTTCCCTTTGGTCCATTCAACTCGCTGGGCTTGTTGGCGTTGAGCCATGCCGTGACAGCAGCATGTCGGGCAGCGAATCTCAAACGCTGTGCCTTTTGCTTTTCGGTAGGCGGCCGATGGCTCGGCTTGGGGAGCTGCGAGATGCGTATTTTGCCGCTCGAAGTGTTGGTGGCGAAATAGAAATCGGCATTTTTCCCATACTTGCCGCTGATGCCTTTGATGATGTCGATAGGTATTACTCTTGCCATAATATTCCTTGTTTCTTGTCTTGGTTTTGCCTCATTCCTTCGAGATGCCTTCGGGATGCTTTCGGGATTCCTTCGGGATTAGCGTCTCTCGGTATTGCGCTGCAAAGATAATAAAAAATGGGTGAATTTCTTGTGCGTTTTGATACGTTTCGTGCGTTGTGAGGACATGTTTTGGCTGTAAAATGACAAGTTGCTTGAACAAAAACTGCTATGGATTCCCGCCCTTCGGTCGGGAACGGATGTTGTGGATTGATAGAACTGGCGGCGGCGACCTGTCATTGCACTTAGGGTGAACCTAACTCGCCGCCGCTCTTTGTTTATCCCCCACCGTCTCCGTTCCCGTCGCCAGACGGGAATCTCTGTTTGGGCCTAAAAGTATATAGACGTCTATTATTTACTTAAGTATACTTAAAAATACGTAGTCTTTTTCGAAAGCAACGCTAATTATTTGTATTTTTGCACGCTAATTTATGCGCTAATAGGTTTGCTATGCCTGTTTGTGTGTGGTTTTTGTAATGGATAAGGGTAAGGAAGCGGCCAACCGGCACGCTTCCAACGGTGGCCCGGTTGGGCACCGTTTCAACCCATGAAAAACAGGTTTTGGAAATGTTTTGAAAGTTTTGTGATACAATTAAAAATATGAACAAATAATAAACACGTAATAAGAAATGAAGAAATTAGTATTGACAATTGCAATCGTTCTTGGCATGACATTTGGTGCTTCAGCACAGTATTTCGGCAACAGCCAACCTCAGGGTGGCGGCCTTTTCGGCCGTGGCGAAACACCTGATTACGGAAACGACAGAACTGCAAACAACCTGCCTCTGTTACCTAATCATGGTGAAACAGGCAATCAGGATGCACCGCTTGGCTCAGGAGCCTTGTTGCTCATCGGCTTTGGCGCTGCTTATGCTATGGCTAAGAAGAACAGAAAGGAATAATCTTATTCTCAATGTCTTGAATCAAAGAGGGGCTGACTAAAAAGTATGGTCAGCCCTTTTCATATTCGGAGGGGGATACGAGAGCAAAGTCAAATACGCGATTCTCCAGAGCGTTTTTTGACTTTTTAGTCACCCTCTTTTTGGTTTTAGGCTCATGCCGAGCCTTATGCCAGCAACCTTGGCTTGACAACAAGCCGACCGAGCGACATCTTTTTATTCTGCTGCTTCATGCATCCGTGCTTGGTTCAACTTTACTTGCAGCGAAGCCGTCTTCCTAACGGAGGTTGGAATTCCCTATGCGTATCGTAATGCTCGTGTAAAAGGAAAGATTTTACCTCTTGCTACACGTGTGCATTTCTCATTTTCCAATTGAAAAGTCCCCGGTGCACATGTGCATTTGCCATTTTCCAATTGAAAAGTCCCCGGTGCACGTGTACATTTCTCATTTTCCAATTGAAAAGTCCCTGGTGCACATGTGCATTTGCCATTTTCCAATTGAAAAGTCCCCGGTGCACGCGTGCATTTCTCATTTTCCAATTGAAAAATCCCCGGTGCACGTGTGCAATAGACGCCTGACAATATGCAAGGTCATCGTTGTACGTGTGCATGGGAAGGGGAAAAACAGGTGCTCAGGAAGTGCGTAGGTGCACTGGTTTATCCCCGTTTTCACGAGAAATCGAAGGTTGGCTGCGAGAAAATGAAGATTCGACGAAGTCAATGCAAGGCATTTTGCCGAAAGTCAATGACAGTGGGGATAACAGAGGATATGAAGGTGCGCAGAAAGCGTTTGCCGTGAAGTAAATGTAAAAGTCAATGTGTCCAAGAGCCTGAGTGTCAAGTTCTCCAAGTCTTGGAGCCTACAAAAAAAGCCATCCGCAAACGGACGGCCTTTCACCAAAAAAAATAAAACCATGAAAAACTTCTCTTATTCAGCTCCGCCTTCCATTCGGCCGTGGCAGTTTTTGTATTTCTTGCCTGAACCGCATGGGCACGGGTCGTTACGGCCAACCTTCTTCTCGACGCGGATAGGCTGCGTCACCTGCTTCTCTTGGGTGTCGCTGTGCGACTGGGTGAGCAGGTCGTTGCGCTGTTCTTTGATTTTCGAACGGTCGATGCCTTGTGCACGGTGTTCGCGGACGGTGTCGGCTTCCGGCATCGGAATGTCGGCCAGCATAAGGAAGGAGATGACGTCTTCGTTGATCTTCTCAATCATGGCCTTGAAGAGGTTGAACGATTCGAGCTTATAGATGACCAATGGGTCTTTCTGTTCGTAGGTGGCGTTTTGCACCGATTCCTTCAGGTCGTCGAGGTCGCGGAGGTGTTCCTTCCATGCGTTGTCGATGAGGCCCAAGGTGATGCTCTTTTCGATGCAGAGCGAAACTTCACGGGCTCCGTTTTCAACGGCACGTTTTAAGTTGACGATGACGTTCATGCCGCGCTTGCCGTCGGTAATCGGTATGGCGATGTTTTCGAAACGGTTTTGACGTTCGTACACATTCTGAATGACAGGCATGGTCTTTTCACCGATGATGCGCGACTTTTCGCGGTATTGTGCCAAGGCGGCATCGAAGAGTTTCTCCGACAAGACATCAGCCTTGCTTCTTTCAAACTCTTCGCGGCTGAACGGCAAATCAATGCCCATGCTTGCAAGCACTGCCATTTGGAGGCCATCGTAATCCTTGGCATCCTGATATTCGTCGATGAGTTTCTCACCGAAATCATACATCATGTTGTTGATGTCGATGGAAAGGCGTTCGCCAAAGAGGGCGTGGTGACGCTTGCTGTAGATGACTTCGCGTTGCGAATTCATCACGTCGTCGTATTCCAACAGGTGCTTACGCACGCCGAAGTGGTTCTCTTCAACTTTCTTTTGTGCTTTTTCAATCTGCTTGGTGATCATCGGGTGCTGGATGACTTCGCCTTCCTGCAATCCCATTCTGTCCATGATGCCAGCAATGCGTTCGGAACCGAACATACGCATCAGGTTGTCTTCCAATGAGACGAAGAATTGGGAACTACCTGGGTCGCCCTGACGGCCGGAACGGCCGCGCAACTGACGGTCGACGCGGCGCGATTCGTGACGCTCGGTGCCGATGATGGCCAAACCGCCAGCTTCTTTCACGCCAGGTCCCAACTTGATATCGGTACCACGGCCTGCCATGTTGGTGGCGATGGTGACCACGCCAGCCTGACCGGCGTCCTTGACGATTTGTGCTTCCTTGAAGTGCAATTTTGCATTCAAGACGTTGTGCGGGATGCCTCTGCGGGTCAGCAGTTTGCTGAGCAATTCGGAGATTTCGACGGATGTAGTGCCAACCAGGACAGGACGGCCTTCGCCCACCAGACGTTCAATTTCGTTGATGACGGCGTTGTATTTCTCGCGTTTCGTCTTGTAGATCATGTCTTCCTCATCGTGACGGGCAATCGGGCGGTTGGTCGGGATGACCACCACGTCTAATTTGTAGATGTCCCAGAATTCGCCTGCTTCGGTTTCAGCGGTACCGGTCATGCCGGAGAGCTTGTGGTACATGCGGAAATAGTTCTGCAAGGTGATGGTGGCGTAGGTCTGTGTGGCAGCTTCCACTTCCACGTTTTCCTTGGCTTCGACGGCTTGGTGCAGACCATCCGACCAACGGCGGCCTTCCATGATACGGCCTGTCTGTTCGTCGACGATTTTCACCTTGTTGTCCATGATGACGTAGTCGACATCCTTTTCAAATAAGGTGTAGGCTTTCAGCAGCTGACGCACGGTGTGCAGACGCTCCGACTTTTCGGAGAAGTTGCGCATCAGTTCGGTCTTGCGCAACACCTTCTCGTCGTTGGTGAGGTTTTCCTTTTCCATTTCGGCGATTTCGGCACCCACGTCAGGCAGGATGAAGAAATCAGGGGTGTTGTAGGCGGCGGTCAGCTTGTCGATACCTTTATCGGTAAGGTCGACGGTATTGAGTTTTTCATCGATGACGAAATACAATTCATCATCAATGATGTGCATGTTTTCGTTGTGGTTCTGCATGTAGAAGCCTTCGGTCTTTTGCAGCAGGCTGCGCATGCCCTCTTCGCTGAGGAACTTGATGAGGGCGTTGTTTTTAGGCAGACCGCGGTAGGCACGGAAAAGTTGGTCGGCGCCGTGGCGTTTTTCCTCTTCGGTGGCTTCTGGGTTGGTGAGTATCTTTTTGGCTTCGGCCAGGATGAGGGTCACGAAGCGTTTCTGTTCTTCGTACAGCTTGACGACATCGGGTTTCAGTTGGTCGAATTCCTGCTGGTCGCCGCGTGGGGTAGGACCAGATATAATTAAAGGTGTACGGGCATCGTCAATCAACACGGAGTCGACCTCGTCGACGATGGCGTAGTGGTGCTTGCGCTGCACGAGTTCGTTCGGGTCGCCTGTCATATTGTCACGCAGGTAATCGAAACCGAATTCGTTGTTGGTGCCGTAGGTGATGTCGGCCAGATAAGCTCTGCGGCGTGCTGCCGAGTTGGGCTGGTGCTTGTCGATGCAGTCGACGGTGAGGCCCAAGAACTCATACATGGCGCCCATCCATTCCGAGTCACGTTTAGCAAGGTAATCGTTGACGGTGACGACGTGAACGCCTTTGCCAGCCAATGCGTTAAGGTAGACAGGCAGGGTAGCTACGAGGGTCTTACCTTCACCGGTTGCCATTTCGGCAATCTTGCCTTGGTGCAGCACGATGCCGCCGATGATTTGCACATCGTAGTGGACCATGTCCCAAGTGACGGTGTTGCCGCCGGCAGTCCAGCTGTTCTTGAAGTAAGCCTTGTCGCCTTCAATGGTGACGTGGTCGTATTTGGCGGCCAGGTCGCGGTCGAGGTCGGTGGCGGTGACTTCAACGGTTTCGTGTTCGCAGAAATATTTAGCGGCGGCTTTCACCACTGAAAACGCCTGTGGCAGAAGCTCGTTGAGGGCGTCTTCGATGAGTTCAAGTTCCTTCTTTTCGAGTTTGTCGATTTGGGAATAAATCTTTTCCTTTTCATCAGGGTCCATGTCGTAGTTGGTCTCGGCCTTGGCCTTGAGTCCGTTGATTTCTTCGACTACGGAGGCGGTCTTTTGCTTGATGTATTCCTTGAATTCGACGGTCTTATGACGCAGTGCGTCAATATCGAGTTTTACGATTTCTTCGTAAGCCTTGAGCGTTTTCTGTAGGATTGGCTCCAAAGCCTTATTGTCGCGGGTGGCCTTGTCGCCGAAAAGCTTTTTTAAAAATCCCATGTATTCAGTGATTTAAAATTCGAAATTCAAAATTTAAGAGTTAAGATAAAATCTGATAGGTTTGTGCCGCACAAATTTCGTGCAAAGATAGTTTTTTTCCTTGAACTGACAAAATAACAGACAAAAAGGCGGAAATGTTTTGTGAAATGCGGACTATGTGTCGAAATTGTCTATCTTTGCGCAAAAATCTATCAATATGAAAGTGCGTTTTGAACCAATAGGTGGAAAAACAGCGGAAATCATTGAGGCTCTGATGGCTTCCGACGATATGCCGCTGAATGACGAACTCCGTTTCAAACTGCGTCTTTGCATTGAAGAAGCCGTGGCTAATATCGTTGATTATGCTTACGAAGGCGGAAATGGTTTCGTGGAGGTGGGAACCTACATCAATGGAAAAGAATTGTTTATCACTTTGGAGGATTCCGGAAAACCATTTAATCCGCTTGAAAAGAGCGATCCCGACATCACCCTTTCGGCAGAAGACCGTCCCATTGGCGGCTTGGGCATTTTCCTGTGCAAGCAGCTGATGGACGACATGACATACGCTTTCGAAAACGGAAGAAATAAACTTACAATGAAGAAAAATATCTAATAATCAATAAAATGGACGTTACTATTACTCAAGAAGCAGAAAAAACCGTTGTGGTATTGACTGGCAGACTCGACACGACCAATGCCGACCGTTTCCAACAGGACATTGCTCCTTTGATGCAGATGGAGACCCCCAATATCGAGATTAACTGCACGGATATGGAATATACTTCGTCGCAAGGCTTGCGATTGTTCTTGATGCTTCAGAAAAACGTGAATGCTCATCAGGGCAAGATGGTCATGAAGAACATGAAGCCTCAGGTGAAGGAAATTTTTGACATCACGGGATTCTCAAATATCATCTCCATCATTTGATGAAGTACATTTTCATCATCGGGCGCAAGGACATGAATGCAGACTTCAGTTTGTTGACGAAACAAATTGAAGATGCTAAGCCGGTCTTTGAAGAACGTGGCGATTCGTATGAGCAATACTGGATGAAAGGTATTGGCGATGGGACTCGCAAAGTACGAATTTACAGTGATTTGCATCCTTCTGAAAAGGTCTGTTTCGTGGCTTGCGGCGGCGACCGTACCATCGGAGAGGTCGCCTCGGGACTGGTCGGTTTCCAAAATAAGTCGATGGCCGTGTTCAGTCTTGGCGACACAGGCAATGATTTCGTCAAGAGTTTCCCGGAAAGAAATTTCCAAAGCGTCCGCGCTTTGCTGAATGGACAGGCGAAGGAAATCGACATCTTAAAGATTAACGACAGCTTTTCGATAAATGTCTGCGACTTCGGCTTCGATTCGGTGGCTGGTAGCGTCGCTAACGAAATGCTGGAGGCGGGACGCAAGAGAGCCTACGAAAAAGGCATCTTTGCCGCCTTGCTCACGGCACGATTCAATAAAATAAAGGTGGTTGCCGATGGCGAGAAACTGGGGCGGCGCCGCATGTTGCTCTGCGCAATCTGCAATGGCAGGTATTTGGGTAGCGGATTCCATAGTGCGCCTCATGCAGTCATCGACGATGGCCTGATGGATGTCTGCTTCATCAAACCTCTGACTTTGATAGGTTTCCTTAGGCTTATGCCTATTTACAAAAGGGGTGAACACTTGGAACATCCTCACTTTAAGAAAAGAATTTTGTATCGTCAGGTCAAGCATGTCGATGTCAGTTCAAAGGCCATGATGGAATTGTGCATTGATGGCGAAATGTTGCCTGGTACGAAGTTCAGCATCGATATTTTACCCAAAGCCATCAGTTTGGTTTTGCCTGAATAACCTTGAATAACGATGATTAGAAGACGGTCTATCTCTACACGCTTGAGCCTCAACATCCTTCTTGTGGTGTCGGTGCTCTTCCTTGCTGCCATTGGCATTGTCGCTTTCACATCTCACAAACTGATTACGGATGAAGCCAAGCGTTCGGCTCAAAATGTGCTCGACGCATCAATCAACGATATCGAAAAAAAACTGTCGCCAACCGAGTCAAGGACGGAAAACTTGGCCTGGTATGTCTCGAACCGTGACTGCGACACGGCTACCTTGCATTTTCTGACGGAAGCTGTGGTCAAGGCTCTCGATATCATTGGGTCGGGTGTGGCGTTCGCTCCGTTTGCTTTCGACAGCACTTGCTATCATTTCATGTATTATACTTCGGATTCGAATGGTGAATTGAAATCCGGATTGTTAGGCGGCGATACGTATAATTATTTTGCAATGGACTGGTTCCGCGTTCCATACGAAACAAAAAAGCCTTATTGGAGTGACCCTTATTTTGATGAAGGTGGCGGCGATTGCCTGATGTCGACCTACAGCGTACCGTTGATTGGCAAGGATGGAAGGGTGTATGCCATTGCCACTGCCGACATAACGCTGGAGTGGATTGCCGAAAAGGTGAAATCCATTAAGCCCTACGAGAATTCATACATGACCGTTGTCAGTGCGAATGGCAGCTATTTTGACGCGACTACAGAAAAAGTCCTGAGGGAAGAAACCATTTATACGATGGCAAATCGGACGGGAAACAAACAGGTAGCGAAGATCACTGAAGAAATGATGGCTGGGCACAAAGGCGTGGAACGCTTTTCCAACAATGGCTATATGGGTTTTGCAGTTTATGGCCCCTTGCATAATGGCTGGTCGGCTGCCATCATCTGCCAGTACCGCGATGTCCTTGAACGCTCTCTTGAAATGAGCAAGATATTGGGCCTTGTGTGTCTTTTCGGCCTGATAGCCATGTTTGTCATTTGCCGTCGTACGGTGAAGAAACTGACTCAGCCCATTACCGAGTTGACGGTTTCGGCCACAAATATGGCTAAAGGTAATTTCCACGCCCAGCTTGCCGACGTTGATACCAACGACGAAATGCGCCGTTTGCATGACGCATTCGACCAGATGCAACATTCCATCAACGATTACATCACGGAACTAAGGTCGACGACGGCTTCAAACATGCGTTACGAAAGCGAACTGAACATTGCCAAGAGCATTCAGCAGAAAATGGTGCCAACCGATTTCCCCAACCGTAATGATGTCGGACTGTTTGCCTTGCTGCAACCGGCCAGGGAAGTCGGCGGCGACTTGTACGATTTCGTAATCCGCGGCAATGAATTGTATTTCACTATCGGCGATGTGTCGGGCAAGGGTGTGCCAGCCGCCATGTTCATGTCTATCACACGCAGTGCGTCGCGCTTCATTTCGGGTCTCGACATGGAACTCGACGAAGTGATGAAAAACATCAACGATTGCATTGTCGACGGCAACGATTCGGGCATGTTTGTTACGCTGTTCATGGGATGCCTTAACCTTGAGACAGGACATTTGAAGTACTGCAATGGCGGTCATAATCCGCTTGTGGTGATACCGGCAAACGGCGGGGAACCTTATTTCCTGCAACAGAAACCGAACATTGCCATTGGCGTATTCCCTGATTTTGTCTTCCAAATGCAGGAAATGGATTTGGAGAAGGGTTCGAGACTCTTGCTATACACCGATGGCGTTTCGGAGGCCGAACGTTCCGACAAGTCGCAATATGGCAATGAGCGTTTGCTCGAATGGGCGAAATCGAGTCTTGCCATCGAAAGCGAAGAAGATGTCTGCAATATGCTTTATGGCGATGTCAGGAAGTTTACTGACGGTAATGAGCAGAATGATGATATAACCATAATGTCGATAAAACTGAAATAGAGCATGAATAGTTTTTTGTTGGTTGTCGCCATCATCATATTGGTGTGCGTATTTTTGAATAATGCATCCTATAAGGTCGGAATGCCCGTTCTTTTGGCATTCATACTTTTTGGCATTTTGTTTGGCCATAATGGCGTAATGAAATTTAATCAGATTGGCTATGGATTCGCTGAAAAAGTCAGTACGGTTGCATTGGTTTTCATTATGTTTTATGGTGGTTTCGGAACCCGATGGAGTTCTGCGAAACCTGTAGTGACAGAGTCAGCCTTGTTGGCAACCGTTGGCGTCGTGATAACGGCATTGTTGACAGGCACCTTCTGCCATTATGCTTTTGGATGGGCTTGGAATGAGTCGTTGCTTATGGGCTCGGTGGTTTCATCCACCGACGCGGCTTCGGTGTTTTCTATTTTGCGTTCCCGGAAATTGGGCCTGAAGAATGGTTCTGCGCCTCTGCTTGAGATGGAAAGCGGTTCCAACGACCCATGTTCCTATATGATGACAATCATCATGATAACGGTCATCCAAAGCGGCATGACGGCGGGCCAAATGGCTGGAATGCTTTTCGCACAGCTCGGTTTCGGTGCTTTGGCGGGTTTCCTGATTGCCAAGTTAGCCGTGTTTTTACTTGATAGGATCAAATTCGCCACTTCGGGCTTCGATTCGCTATTCATGATAGCAATTGCACTGTTCTCTTATGCTTTCCCGACGTTGATAGGCGGCAATGGCTATCTCAGCGTGTATATCGTCGGCATTATGATTGGCAATCATGACTTCCCGGAAAAGAAGGACATGGTCCATTTCTTCGATGGCTTCACTGGCCTTATGCAAGTCATTATTTTCTTCATGCTGGGCTTGTTGGCACGTCCTCTTGATTTGGGCAAGTCGGTTGTGCCGGCTTTGGCATTGTTTGTCGCGCTTCTGTTTGTCGTGCGTCCAATTGCCTTGACACTCATCCTGAAGCCTTTCGGTTTCGGCAAAAAATATGGTTTCCGGCAAATCGGTTTGCTTTCTTTTTGCGGCTTGCGTGGCGCAGCATCCATCGTGTTCGCTATCCTCGCCGTTTCAAGCGGATTTGTGCTCGAACATGACATTTTCAATATCGTGTTCTGCCTCGTCCTTATGTCAATAGGCTTGCAAGGCACTTTGATTCCGTTTGTGGCCAAGAAACTTGATATGATTGACAGTGAATCCAATGTGATGAAGACTTTCACGGACTTCGTGGAGGAAACCGATTTGCAGTTTTCGGAATTGGAAATCAAGGAAGGCCATCCTTGGATTGATAAGAGAGTGATGGATCTTGGTATCCCGAAGGATATGCTTTTCTGCTTGATCCGCCACGCCGACGGCACCCAAGTGGCGCCGAATGGCCATACGGTGATTCGTGAAGGCGACCTTGTCGTTTTCTGCTCGAAGGAAGCTAAAAGCGTGAATAAATATATTGTAAGAGAACAAGTCATCTCGAAACGCAGCAAATATGTCGGAAGGGAAATGCGTGAATATCCAGTCGAAAAGTCACAAGTGCTTCTGATTCGCCGTGGAGAAGAGACCATAATCCCTCATGGTTCGACGGTGCTTCAAGCTGATGATGTGTTGTTTATAAATAGTAGTATTTAAATGAATCTGGTTACTGATTTAGCCATCATCATGATGGCCGCTGGTGTTTTTACCGTGATTTCAAAGGCTTTGAAACAGCCTTTGATTCTGGGTTACATTATTGCAGGTTTCCTTGTCGGTCCTCATTTGGGCTTGTTCCCTGTGGGCATGGAAAGCGTTGAGCAATGGTCGGAGATAGGCATTATCTTCCTGCTCTTTGCCTTGGGACTTGAATTCAGTTTCAAGAAACTGATAAAAGTCGGCAGCAGCGCGCTCATCACAGCTGGCGTGAAATGTATAGGCATGTTTGCCGTAGGCCTTTTGCTTGGCAATCTGCTGGGGTGGACTACGATGGAAAGCGTCTTTCTGGGTGGTCTGTTGTCTATGTCATCGACTACAATCATCATCAAGGCGTACGATGAGATGGGCCTGAAGAACCGTCCTCACTCTACCTTGCTTTTTGGCTCGTTGGTGTTCGAGGATCTGATTGCGGTCTTGCTTATGGTGCTCCTTTCCACGATGGCAGTGAGTAATAAATTTGCCGGTGGCGAAATGATGCTGGCATTGGGCAAACTGGCGTTTTTCATGGTCTTGTGGTTCGTGGTTGGCATTTATCTGATTCCTCTGATTCTGAAATGGGCACATCGTTTCCTGAATGACGAAATCATACTGATATTAGGCATAGGCTTATGCTTGCTTATGGTTGTAGTGGCCGAAAGCGTAGGGTTCTCATCTGCTTTGGGCGCATTCGTGATGGGCTCGATTTTGGCTGAGACTATCGAAGGCGAACGCATCGAACATCTCATCGGTGGCATCAAGGATTTGTTTGGCGCTGTCTTTTTCGTGTCGGTCGGCATGATGGTTGATCCGAAAGTGATTGGCGAGTACTGGCTTGTCATCATCATCGTGACTATTGTGGCCATGTTGGGCATTCTGGTCTTCTCCACATCGGGGGCTTTGCTTACCGGACAGGGCTTGAAAAACTCGCTGCATGTCGGTTTCAGCTTGGCTCAGTTGGGCGAGTTTGCATTCATCATTGCGGGTTTAGGCTGCTCACTTGGCGTGATGCGTGATTTCATCTATCCGGTCATCATTGCCGTTTCGGTCATTACCACTTTTACCACACCTTATATGATTAAGGCTGCCGATCCTGTCAGCGACTGGTTGTGCCGTAAATTGCCGGCAAAACTGGTTGCTCGTCTTGAACCGACCAACGATGCCAACAAAAAGGATTCGGCTGCAGCAAAGAATGAGTGGAACCGACTTATCAAGCAGTTCTTCATCCGCATTTTGGTGTTCGGCGTGCTGCTCATCGGTTTGCTTCTGCTTTCGAAGTATTACCTGGAAGGTTGGATTCTGAAAATCTTCCCATCTTGGAACGAACCTTTAAGATGTTGGGTTGCGGCTATAGTAACTGTAGTGGCAATGCTGCCGTTCCTGATTGGAATGGTGACAAATGGCACGGCTGCTAACGAATCGGCAAAACTGCTGATAAAGGAAAAGAGTAACAACAAATGGGGCATCATGTCTTTGCAGATTTTCCGTGTGGTCTTGGCAGCATTCGTAGGCGTTATCCCGTTTTTCATACACTTGAATTTGGATTACTGGGCCATACTGGTCCTTATTGCCTTTGCCATTGGCGTTTATTATATTGCTCAGCGTCATCTTGTGAAGCTTTCATTCATTGAAGACACTTTCTCTGCCAACCTTAACGAGAAGGAAAAACAGGAGCGCGCTGCCAAACCTGTTACGACTTCTTTGCAGGATAAGCTTGCCGATTATGATGTGCATATCGAAGGCGTTGAGGTGTCACCCGCATTCGAATATGTTGGAAAGACTTTGCGCGAAATGCCATTCCGTCATGTTTCTGGCGTAAATGTCATCGAAATCATGCGTGGCAAACACTGCATCCGCGTGCCTCGTGGTGACGAAAAAATCTATCCTCACGACATTTTGCTTGCCGTCGGAAGTTCTGCGCAGATTGCTGAATTCCGCAGAATCATCGAAGAAAACACGGTTTCGGAAGCCGATTATGTGCCGGAAGAATTTGTCGTCAAGGTTATCGATTTGGATAAAAAATCAATCTTGGTCGGCAAATCACTCCGTGATACGGGAATGCGTGCTGCCGGTTGCATGATTGTCAGCATATTGCGTGAAAATGAATTTATTACGAATCCGAAACCTGACGATGTCCTGAATGTGGGCGATAGAATCTGGGTGGCAGGCGAAAAACAGTCATGCGAATGGTTTTCGTAAATAAGCTCAAGTTGAATCTTTTGGGCTTTGAGGCCGTGCCGAATGCCCGCGAGTTGGGTGGCTATGTGCTCCCCGATGGCGGCATTATCCGTCATGGGCTTTTGCTGCGCGGCGGTTCGCTCAGCAATGCAACGGTTGCCGACAAACAAAAGCTATGCAGCGATTTTCAGGTTGCGCGTGTCTTCGATTTCCGTACCGATATGGAACTGAAACTTTCGCCTGACCCTGAGATTGTTGGCGCGAAAAACATTTGGCTGCCCACCATCGACCCGGAAATGGAAAAGTTAGGCACTGCCACTTTGCCTGGCGAAGCCTATCGCAACTTGCCTGTCTATCTGTCGAAACACGCTTCGTCGCCAAAGGTGCAGGAAATTGCAAGACACATATACATCGATATGGTTGTCAACGAATACACGCAACTGCAATATGCAGCTTTCTTGCAGTCCATTATCAACACTCCAGAGGGTGCTATCTATTGGCATTGCTCGCAGGGGAAGGATAGGACAGGTTTAGGGTCTGCTTTCCTGTTGGCGGCATTGGGCGCTGACCGCGATTTGATAATTTCGGATTTCGATTTGTCGAATGTATGCTATAAAGACGAAGTGAAGGCTTTGACGGATGAAATCCGGCGCAATGGCGGCGGCATCGAAGAGGAAAAGGTGGTGCGCACTTTCATTGGTGTCAACACGGATTATTTTATCGATGCCTTGGACTTAATTGATAAAACTTACGGATCTCTTGATGATTATTTATCCCAGCAACTCTGTCTTACTGACGACGATAGAGTGACGTTGAGAGAAAGATATCTTATTTAAAAACAAAGTGAAATGGAAAATTACGGACTTGACCTGCATTGTCAGATGATTTTGGATGAATATCGCGAAAATCATTCCGTCTTTGAGAAAATTGAGGAAATTGTCGGCCAACAGCTGAGGAAATGCGTTGAGGATAATAAAATCTATGTGAATGCTATCGAAACGCGTGTTAAGGCAGAAAAAAGCTTGGCGGGAAAACTGGAGCTGAAAGGACAGAAATACACGACGCTTTCCGATATTACGGATATTGTGGGAGCTCGCGTCATCACTTTCTATCAGGAAGAGGTGGATAAGATTGCTGCCTTGATTGAAATCGAAAAGGTTTTCGACATCGATTGGGATTGTTCGGTCGATAAGCGCAGAATGGTCGAATTGGACCGGTTCGGTTACCTGTCGCTTCATTATATCTGCCGTATCCCGAAGTCAACTTATTTTGATCCGGAGCATCCTGAGATTAACGAATATCGTTTTGAGTTGCAGATGCGTACGGCCTTGCAGCACGTTTGGGCCACTATGGACCATGATACGGGCTACAAGTCGGGCTTCGAGGTTCCAAAGGAATACTTGCGCAATCTGAGCCGTCTGGCAGGACTGCTTGAGCTTGCCGATGAGCAGTTTAGCATCATTCGTACTGAGATAACGGAATATCGCCGTAAGATACAGACTTTGGTGTCTGACGGCAATTTCGACGAGGTGCCGCTGAATGGCGATACCTTCCGCAGTTACTTGTCAATGAATCCTTTCAAGAAACTGATTGAAAAAATTGCTGCCGTTAATCAGGCTGAAATCGTTGAGGATAACTTGATGCGCTATCTTGAAATACTTTTGTCGCTGGATTTGAAGACATTAGGCGATTTGGACCGCATGAAGAAAAAATGCCAGGAATCAGCCTATCAGTTGTCTTTGCGCCAGTTTGCAGGCACTGATTTGGATATCGTTACGCTTTCAATGGCTTTGCAGAACTTGTGTGTCGTTTACATCGTCAAGCAGGGCGGGGGCGTGAAAGAGTTGCAGCATTTTTATGACCTGCTCTATGGCGAAAATAAATACAATGCGGATCGAGCCCAACATATTAAGGAAAAAATTGATCAGATTAAAATAATCTGATGTTGTCAGACTGCCAAAAACGAAAGAAATATGTCGAATAAATACATTGATTCCCAATTGCTTGACAAGGCCATTGCATTTGCCGTAAAAGCACATGCCAATACTGAACGCCGAGGGAAAGGTTTCCCTTATATCGTTCATCCTCTTGAAGTCGTGGGCATTGTCGCAACGATGTCGTCCGATCAGGAATTGCTGGCAGCTGCCGCCTTGCACGATACGGTTGAGGATACCGATACTACGCTTGAACAGATTCGTGCTGAGTTTGGCGAAAGGGTTGCAGCATTGGTCGGCGATGAAAGCGAAGAGAGAACGCCCGGCATGGATAAAGTCGCATCGTGGCACGATCGCAAAGAAGCCGCCATCAACCATCTGAAACAGGCTTCTCTTGATTCAAAGATGGTTGCCATGGGCGATAAGTTGTCAAATATGCGGGCGATTTATCAAGATTATTGCAGGATAGGCGACAAACTGTGGGATCGATTCCATGCGCCGAATGGCCGTTCTGATCATGAATGGCATTATCGCGGTCTCGCTGATGCCTTGAAGGATTTGGAAGATACTTTTGCTTATCGGGAGTTTGTTGACCTTATCAATCAGGTCTTTGGCGGTCCAACTGCCGCTCTTCTGAAAATGGATGACTATGTGCAGAGCGGTGATGGCTTCACTGCTGTGACATACAACCATAAGGATGGCAAGACAATGGTCAAATTGTATTCCGAACATATCCCTTCTGGCGTGCTGGCTCGTGAGTTGAAGGTTTCGCATGCCTTGACGGAAATGGGACTTCGCGTGCCGCAGGCATTCCGTTTGGTCAGCGATGGGACCCGTTCAGGTGTTGAGTTCGAACGCATCAGTCCAAAGAAATCGTTTGCACGGGCTATTGCTGATGAGCCAGAAAAACTGGAATCGTTTGCCATCGAATTTGCCCAAATGGTGAAAAAGCTTCATGCTACGCCTTGCCGTACCGACTTGTTCCCTTCGGCAAAAGACATTTTCCGTGAAGCCGTGACCGTTTCAAAGGATTTCGATGAGGCGCAAAAAGCCAAAATGCTTGCTTTCATCGATTCCGTCCCTGATGCTGATACTTGTCTGCATGGCGATTTGCATATCGGTAACATCATCACTAATGGTGTGGAAAACTATTGGATTGACTTAGCTGATTTCTGCTATGGCAATCCGCTCTTCGATATGGGCATGCTTTATTTCGTGTGCAATTGCAGCACCGAAGAATTGACTATGCGTTTGTATCACATCCAGTTGTGGCAGATGCAGGAAGTGTGGCGCATATTTGCCCGTGAGTATTTCGGTGTAAATACTCCCGAAGAACTTGAAAAACTGAATGCTAAGGTGGCTCCTTTTGCTGACTTAATGATTGTTTTTCTTGGAAACCGAGAGAAACTGTTTCCATTTATGCGGAAAATAGTGGAAGAGCATCTGCTTAAATAAAGCAAATCATTTTCCATAGAGTTTTCTCACTCGTTCTTCCAGAAATTGTTCTGGAGAGGGGGCGGGAGCTTCGCCGATTTTGGTGTTGCGCTTGATGAGAATGTATTCAGGGAAAGTCTTCACATTGTAGGCTTCAAGTAGCAAGATGTCGTTGCCCAAATTGAGCAATGGCCAGTCGTAGTGCTTTTCAGCGAACTGCTTTTTGTAGGCATCCATTTTGTCTTTGGTGCTGATGGTGATGATTTGCACCGAGTCTTGCCATTGGCGATGCAAGTCGTACAATTGGCTGAATTGACGCTCGCTGACCGGCGAGAAACCGTCGACAAACTGAAGCAGCACGAGGCTGTTCTTGTAGTCAGAAAGTTTTGTGTCGTGGCCTTGGCTGTCTTTTAAATTGAAATCGGTTGCGTCGGCACCTGGGGCCAAACGGTTCAAGTGGGCGAAAACATTATTGATGATGTTGCGGTGCTCGCTCCATTTGGTGTTTTTCTTGATTTGTTCCAGATGTGCCTTGGCGTAACGGCGCGTTTCCTTTTCGGCATTGCATAGTTGCTGCAGGTCGTAAATGGTGATGAGTTCGGCCAGCTGAGGATTCCGTTTCATGAAAGGATCGGTGTCGAGGTATTCCTTGAAAGCGGCGGGACCGGTTAGGAATGCGTCGTTGAGGGCATGGCTGTCGTAATGGGCTTTGTTGAAATAGTTGGAAAACAATTCCTTGAAAAGGTCCATGTAGGCGGGTTGGGCGTAAAGCACGGGCTTGCCGTCGAAATAATCAGCGATGACTTTCTTGCCGCCATCGGTGTTGATGGCTAGTCGGATGGAAGCCAGCTTGTAGCGGACGAAATTCTTGACGAAATCCGATTTGATGTCAGGCATTTCCTCGTTGATGGTGGCCTGGATGGAATCGATGTATCGCGTCTGACGTCCGCGATAGATTTGGTTGAAATGCTCTATCAGATAGGTGTTTATGATTTCTTCCGAAAGGAAAATTTGGTGGGAAATGCATTTGTCCGATGCCTTTTTGATGCGCAAGGTTGGCTGTTCCTTGTCAAAATAGGAAATGTTGTCGTTTTGTGCCGGAACCAAAATCTCAATGTCGTAGTTCGCATTGGGCGACAAATAGAGGTCGACGCTTTCCAAACCGACAAAAATGCGCGCGGAAAGTGTCTTGCTCACATTGCCTTCGATGATGAAAAAGCCCTTGTCGTCGGATTGCGTTGTTGCGATTTGCTTTCCGGTCGAGGTGAGCAGTTCTTCGTAGGTGAAAAGACGGATTAGGGCGTTGGCATTGTTGGTGCGCCCAGTGATGGTTACATTCTGTGCCATCATGGTGAGATGGCAGCAGGTTAATATAATAAGGAGTAGACGCTTCATGCCGTATAAACGCAAAAACGCCTGAATTATTATTTCAGCTTGACTTCTTCGGGGACAAAGCGTGAGACATCGCCGCCATTTTTGAAGATGTCGCGGACAACACTCGATGAAACGCCTACCAGTTCGCTTTCGGTGAGCAGGAAGATGGTCTCAAGTTCAGGATGAAGACGCTTGTTGGCGTGGCCAATCATGTTTTCGTATTCGAAATCGCTGCCGCAACGCAAGCCGCGTACGATGAATTTGGCGCCGACTTTTTTGCAGAAATCGGCGGTCAAGCCTTCGTAGGCTTCCACTTTCACTTGCGGATAGTCCTTGAAAATGTCCTTAATCCAGTTGATGCGGTCTTCCAAAGGGAAGGTGCTGCGCTTTTCGCTGTTGACGCCGACGGCTACATAGAGTTCGTCGAACAGTGGCAATGCCCTTAAAACAATGGAGCGATGGCCTAATGTGATGGGGTCAAATGAACCTGGAAATACTCCTATTCTTTTCATCGGTTGTGAAATTTGCTGCAAAGGTATCATTTCGTTACGAGATGGCATAATTCTTTTCCAAGAATTTCACTAATTGAACGGAAAGTCTTGCTTAAAAAGTCGTTTATATTGCTTTTGTCAATCCAATTCACGGCAGTGATGCCCTCTTCGGTCTGTGGTTTTGAATTGTTTATGCAACTGCTTTTCATTTCGTACCAGTAGGTCTGTTTCAGTTCCCAAACTTCGTCGCGCAGGTAGACATGCCAGGTAGAGGGCAGTGGATTCGTGATTTCGAGTCCGCCGATGCCGGTTTCCTCTTCCACTTCACGCATGGCAGCCGTTTCGGGACTTTCTCCTGCTTCGATGTGGCCTTTCGGCAAATCGGGAATGCCTTTGCGTTCAATCATCAGGCAACGGCCGTCGTCTGTGACAATGCCGCCGGCTGCCGGAGCCATCTTGAACATTTGCTGCAAGGCGGCAGAAACATCTTCTGGCGCGATGTCTTGGATGATGGTGTCGGTCTGTTCGGTGTCGCAAAGCCATTCTGATAAAAAATCACATAAAAGTTGCGCATCGTAAGATTCACATTTATTGCTATTTGAGCCGAATTTCAACTGCTCAGCTTCAATATTTGGGAAAATCAATGCCCTGTTTTCTTGAAAGATTTTGTACATTTGCAATCGTTTTAACGCACAAAAATACACTTTTATGGTTTACGATGATTCAGCATTGACATTGGCTCAGCATCTTTTACAGGTTAAAGCCGTGAAATTGAGCCCCAAAGAACCTTTCACATGGGCTTCAGGCTTGAAAAGCCCTATTTATTGCGATAACCGAGTGACTTTGTCTTATCCGGCCGTCAGAACTTATATCCGTCAGCAGTTTGTCGAACTGATTATGAAACAGTACGGCAAGCCGGATGTGATTGCTGGTGTGGCAACGGGCGGTATCCCTCAAGGTGCTCTGGTGGCTCAGGAATTGGGCATTCCATTTGTCTATGTCCGTTCCGAAAAGAAATCGCACGGCATGAACAATCAGATTGAAGGTGTGCTGATGCCTGGTCAGTCGGTCATCGTGGTTGAAGACCTTGTGTCGACAGGAAAATCGAGCCTTCTGGCTGTCGATGCTTTGCGCGAAGCTGGCGCCGAAGTTAAAGGTATGGTCGCTATTTTCACCTATCAGATGAAAATCGCTGCTGAAAACTTTGCTGCAAAGAACTGCTCGCTTTTCACCTTGTCGAATTACGAAACTTTAATCGCAAAGGCTGTTGAAGAGGGTTATGTCACCGAAGATGACCTCAACTCGTTGAAGGAATGGCGTCTTGATCAGCAAGCTTGGAGCGACAAATTTGGTGAATGATTATTTGGTTGTGGATTATGGGTTCTGATTTTACCCATTACCCATAATCTGTTACCCATACCTACATTAGTATGTTATTTCAGAGCAAATATAAGCCTGTTGCGCTTTCGGCGGAACAGGCTTTGTCGTTTTATTCCGTCCCCGATCATCTGAAAGGCTTAATGCCGGAACAGATTACGGATTGGGAGTCGGATGCCGAAACCTGCCGTTTCCTAATCAAAGGAATGGGCCATGTGAAAATGAAAATAGGGGAGAGAAAAATGTCAGATTTGACCTATCTTCCTGAGGGAAAGATGCCGTTTGATTTCTCCTTGCATTTCGTAATGGTTCCAAAGGACGAAAATGCCTGTGAAATCCAAATTGCCATCGATGCCGATTTGAGCAACCCGATGATGGCGATGTTGGCCAAAAAGCCTTTGCAAAATCTGGTCAACGAAATGGCGGCTAGATTATGAACTTGATTTCCTTGATGTCGAAAGTGAAGGCTTGCCCGTTTTCGTCGGAAAGTAGCAACCTCCCGAAAGCATCGATGCCATCCATGAAAAGCCTTTTCTTACTGTCTTTGATTTCGTAATCAGCCCAGGTGTGATAACGGAGCAACTTGCTTAGATAATCTTCGTCCAACGAAGAGAAATCGCTATCGGCACAGCAGCATTTTAGTCTTTCTTTTTCTTTTTCCAGATTAAGGCAAATGCTTTGCAGCAAAGGCTCCAATTCAAAAGTTTTTCCTGCCAATTTGCGGAGCGATGCCGGATGTGTCGGCCAGTTTTGAAACTCTAATTGGTTGACATTTAGTCCGATGCCGATAATCGAAATGCCCATTTTCGTGCCGTTAATCGTGCTATTGATGAGAATGCCGCCAATCTTGTGATTCTCGCAGTAAATGTCGTTGGGCCATTTGATTTCAATATGTTTTTCGGGAAGGAGTTCTTGCAAAGCCTTGAGAATGCCGAGCGGCACGGCTTTTGAAAGTTCAAATTGCATGGCAGCGGGGAGGAAACTCATGTCGAAGGCGATGGAAAAAGTCAGGTTCTGTCCATCGGCGCTTTCCCATGTGTTGCTGCCCATGCCTTTGCCCGCAGTCTGTCTGCAGGCGACGGCCACACATCCGTCGATGTCGGTTGTCGCTTGCAGACGCTGCAAATAGGCATTCGTAGAGTCGGTTTGCTCTATGTGGATGTATTTCAGACTCATTCAACAACGATGCGTTGCGTGCTGTCGCCAATTCTGATGGCGTAAATGCCTTTGCCGAAATCGCTCAAATCGATTTTGCCATAGTCTTTGATGACAGTCTGGAAGACGCATTGGCCCGCCATATTGTAGATGCTGACGGTGTTGTCACCTGAGGTAACGATGCTGATAATGCCTGTCGTCGGGTTTGGATAAATGTTGGAGACGCTTTCGTTGTCGTCAACATTGGCGGTCACTTCGTAACTGAATTCGTTGCTTTCGCTAGCTCCGAAATCGCTGCCAGAGAACAGTGTCGTGTTACCGGCTTTCATTCCGTAAAGGCCTGTGGTGTTGGTGAGGCCGTTCCCGCCTGCATCGTAAATGGTGAAGTCATAGCAGCCGTCACCTGGAATGGTGAGCGTTTCGTTGTACATCTTGTTGGGTTCATCGTATGGTCCGCCTTCCAAAATCACTTCATTGGTGTTGATGTCGGTGAGTTTCCATGTCGTTTCTTCCGGGTTGTTGTCGGTGCGAATGGTGAGTTTGATGGTCTTGCCGGTATTTTCAGGAGAACCATTGAAATTTAAAGTGGTGGCATTGTTGCCCGAGCCTTCGTCATCGTTGCCGTTGAGGGTGGTAACTTGAACTTTAAGCGTGTTCTCCAGTTCGACGGGAAATGCGATTTCGCCCAAATCGACGGTGGCAGATGCAAAGCTTGGCAGATTGCCTTCCCATGATAATGTCTTGACGGTTTCGTCATTCACGAGCACTTCGATTTCGGCATTGCTGATGGCATTGGAACCGAAATTTGTGATGACGGCCTTAGGCTCTGCAACACCGCTGCAAATCATGGTCTTGACGTTGCTGATGTTACTCATGGCTGCGTCGTTATGGTAGAATGGTTCGAAATTGTCGGATGATTTGCAGGATTGGAACACTTCCTTGCTTGTGCCGTCTTGAATCCAAGCAACTGCTGAGAGTTGGTTGAGGTCGTTGACGTTAGCCAAGGCCCATTGGAATTTGTAACTGACGTAATCGCCGGCTGCCATGTTGCCTAAGTTAGTGCCTGAGGCGGAAGGCAGCAGCTTTTTCATGACGCTGTAGAAGTCGCGTTCGCCATTGCTTCCCGGAGCGCTGGTATAGTGGATTTCCTTTTCGATGACGCCAACCATGAGTTTCAGGCTGCCGCTGACATCTGACGATGCCTTGGCCATGACAATAACCGTTATGGTGTCTTGTGTGGCATTCAGCTGGTGCGTCATGCGCATTTCAAAAGGTGATTCGATGGCGAGCCATTGGTTTACCATGTTTTGGTTGAGTCCGCTGGGAACATTGGCAAAACGGATGCCGTCGACAACGGTGTGAGGAACGGCGTTCACACTGTAATAACTTTTGCGAGAGTCGTTGTCTTGTGTGTTGTGCAAATACATAGGGTCGTTGTTGCCAGGCCAACTCATGTGGTATTTGATGGCTGTTACTCGGTCGCCGTTAGCGTCGATGAGGGCGTCAAGGGCCGGGTTTTGGCTTGCGCAAGGTGCACAACCCGTGTTGGTGAAACATTCGAACATCAAGGCTCTTTGGTTTTGAGCGTTGACATTCAATGCGATGAGCATCAGTAATGATGCGAAAACATGGTGTAGGTTTTTCATTGTATGAATAGTTTTGTTGTGTTTTGTTTCGCCAAAAATACGAATTTTTACAAAATAATGGTTTTGCTATTGCAATTCGGCATTTTTTTTGCATCTTTGCAAGCAAAATAAATCAACAATAAAATTCAAATAACTATGATTAGAAAATCTTTACTTACGTTAGCATTGATGGCCTTAGTAGGCTTTGTTTCAGCACAATCACTTCAGTTTGAATGGAATGGTCATGTCTATGAAAACGATGAAGTAATCGTTTGCGATGAACCGAATTTCGATTTCAACGAAATGGTTCAGCACATGCAGATCCGTAACCTTTCTGATGAGCCAATCAATGTGGTGGTCATGAAAAAGGAACTTGAAATGGTTGAAGGTTCATCAAACTATTTCTGCTGGGGAATGTGCTATGGCTCGTCAGTTTTTGTCAGTGCTCCTGTCGAAATGGCTGCAGGCGCTGTCTCTGCTGAAGGCGACCTTGGCTTCCATCACAACTATGATCCGGAATTCACCTTTGATCCAACACAATGGTTGACCGGCACATCTGTCGTTATGTACACGGCTTATAACGAAAGAAATGAAGCTGACTGCGTGACTATTACCGTTAAGTTTGTTTATGGCGGTGATTCAGCAGTTGAAGAAAACCAGATTAGCTTCAGCCATGCTTATCCAAACCCAGCATCATCTGTTGTCCGTTTCGATGTCAACTGCGAAGGTGTGGCATCTGTTGCCCTTTACAATCTTCTCGGTCAAGAAGTGCTGACACAGAATGTTGAAAATGGTCAAGTCACTCTCCCAGTCGCTGACCTGAACGAAGGCATTTATTTCTGCAACCTTAAGGTCAATGGCCAGGTTGTCAGAACTGAAAAGTTCATCGTTAAGAAATAAGTCTGATTCTATATGAAACATCAAAGGCGTGGCTGTTAGGCTGCGCCTTTTTTCATGTTGTCAGAACTCCCTCAGTTTTTTGCCGATGCTGACAATCTGTTGAAGAAGGAATTCGTCCTCATCATCGTTTTCGTGATAAATGATGAAATCGGCTAAGCGACGCTTTTCGTCTTCGCTCCATTGCGCTTTCATTCGGATAGCTGCGCTTTCGGGCGAACAATGGTCGCGTGCAACTACACGACGGAGCCGTGTCTCTTCTGAGGCTGAGACCATTATGACGGCATCGAAAAGGTGCTGAATGTTTTTCTCAAAGATGATGGCAGATTCGTAAAGGACGTATGGCGAATCCTGCTGTTCGGCCCATTCAACGAAGTGCCGGTTTAGGACGGGGTAGAGGGTCTGCTCTACGAAAAGCATGTCTTCGTGATTGC
Source organism: Bacteroidales bacterium (assembly GCA_024400455.1). Lineage (GTDB taxonomy): Bacteria > Bacteroidota > Bacteroidia > Bacteroidales > F082 > Limimorpha. The sequence continues at coordinate 55,235 of JAKSMU010000001.1, forward strand.
CGAAAATCGTCCTTGAAAGCAAGGCTTTGTCAAGTTTTCCGTCGGGAAGATAAATGGCTTCGCCAAAACGGGCTGTCATCTTGTCTTTGATGTCATCCTGGCAATAAAGCCGCTTGGCTTCGTCGTCAGAATAAAACACGGGAATGCCTTGCGCTTCAAAAAGGGCGCAAACCCATGATTTGCCGCTGCCAATGTTACCGGTTATTCCAATCTTTTTCATCGTCGATGATAATGTATTCCACGCGTTCAGGCGTAGCGCTCAGTACTTGCACGTTGCCTGGCGACTCTAATGAAACATGAAGCAATGGATTCCGTTCGGCAATTTCGCTTGTGTTGACGGTTGCGGTGAAGACATCGGATGTGGTTTGTGCATAATCCTTAATTGCGACCATGCATTTCACCTTGATGGATGAAGGAATGAAACGAATGTTCAGACTGTCGGGCGACTGAATGGGGATTTCGATGTCTTTCTCGGTGAATTTCTCAATGTTGATGCTCACTTCAACCTTGTCGACGTTGCAATGTATTGCTCCATCCATAAGATTGAGTGGAACGCTTTCCGTAATGCTTTGACTGAGATTCTCTTTGAAAAGGGTTCGCGTTTCGACGGTTTGTATGGAGTCGAGCATCTCCTGGCTGCCGTATATGGTGACGCTTGCAGGAGTGATGATGGGTAGCCCGTAGCGCTCGTATTGCCGTTGCAAGCGTATATCATCATTCAAGGTGACGGGAACGACTTTCGATTTCAAGTTTTCCATGTTGAAATAAATGGTTGCGTCGCTCATCGAAATGTCGGTTATGTTGATGCTAAGACGTTCGGCAAGAATCTCGGCAACATAATTGCTGCTGAAAGAGTAGGTGATGTCGCCTTCATGGCGGTAGGGCACGCCGTCAAGTGAAATGCTGACGGTGCGTTTCTGCTCTCTGATGAGGTTGTGGGCCAAGGTTAGGAATCCGTCGGCTTCAAAAGCGAATTTTACGGTTTGTGTTGGCGAGGAAATCCATTTGTCGCTAGGCACATCTTCAATCTGCAAAGTGAATGATGATTGCGTGGTGTAGTCTTTCGACAATTTGATGAGGAACCAGAGAACCGTTGATATTGTCAGAAATACAATGAATGTCAATGATTTCCGTTTAACCTTAGCGTTCATTTCTTCTAGATAAATTAAAACTGTCAGCCATTAGTTTAATGGCCGACAGTTGGTCCTTTAATGGTGTTTTTTTAAGCCTGACCGACGCGGCTGCTATCTTTGACGATGGCGCTCTTTTCGATTTCGACTTCGGTGTCGGGAGCCAATGAAAGAACCACGGTGTGTTCCTTCACTTCCGTGACTTTGCCATGGAAACCGCCGATGGTGACAACCTTGTCGCCTTTTTTCAGTTCGTCGCGGAACTTCTGTTCTTCTTTGGCTTTTTTCGATTGTGGACGAATGAAAAACAGCCAGAAAACGACGACTAGCAGAAGAATGAAAATCAAGCTTGACCATGGTGATCCTTGTTGCTGTTGTGCTTGTAACAAAATTGTAATGAGATTCATGATTGTTGATGTTAAATTATGATTTTGAAATAATTAGAATTCGTCAGGTGTTTTTACGTCAGCTTTGATGCGGAGCACGGTTGTGGCCGGGTTGGTGTTTGACGAAATAGTTAAAGTTCTCGATTGGAAACCATGGTGACCTTTGCTGTCGTAGGTGGCTTTGATGAATCCGTCTTTTCCGGGTTTGATAGGTTCGCGCGGATAGTCGGCTACCGTGCAGCCGCAGCTTGTCACCACATTGGTGATGAGCAATGGCGAGTTGCCGGTGTTGGTGTAATGGAAGGAGTAACTGACGACTTCTCCTTGTAGGAGTTTGCCGAATTCGTGTTCGGTCTTGTCGAAACTGATGACGGCTTCTTCGTTAGTGCTTTTTTCAGCCGATTTGGGATTGTTGACTAATTCTGTGGAAAGATTGCCTTCTTTGCTGCCGCATCCAGTCAAAAGTGCTGCGGTTAATAGGAAAATGGGGAAAAAGTGTTTCATCTTTTTTGATGTGTTGAATTGCTGTTAGTTGCCTCTGAAAATCATGACTGAACCTTGGTAGTTGGCGTCTTGCTTCAAACCGTGACATTTCAATACATAGAAGTAAGTTGCGTCAGGCAAATCGCCGCCGTCCCAGTCGTTGTGGTAGTCGTTTGATTGGTAAACGATGCGTCCCCAGCGATTGAAAATCACTAGTTCGGTCGATTCGTAGTAGCGGTTCAATGGTTCGTAAGCGTCGTATTCGTGTCCCATTTCAGGTTCTTCGTCGTTTCTGTTGCCTGTGCCGTTGCCGCCATTGTCAGAACCGCCGCCGTTGCCGCCCGTATCGTCAAGTGAAATGATGAAATAGTCATTCATGCCATCACCGTTAGGCGTAAATATGTTCGGCACTTTCAGTTTGACAGGGTTCACCTTGATGGTCTTGAAATAGGAAGTGTCACAGCCCTGTGGGTTGTAAACCTTCAGTTCGGTGTTGTAATCTCCGACATCGACAAAGGTGAAGAGCGGCTCCTCTTGGTCGGAAGTGAGGCCGTACTGTGCATTCAAGACCCAATAGAAATTGGAAATGCTGATGGAGTCGATGGACTTGTTTTCGAAAGAAAAGGTGACATGAGGGTTTTGCATGTATACGGTGTCGCCTGGTTCTGCCGTGATTTCAACGATCGGATTCGGATATGCTTTGGTGAGCGTGCTGTCTCTTTGCGTACATCCGCGCCCATCGGTCACATTAACGGCGTAATATTTATAGGCTTCGAGACCAATGGCAAGTGAGTCACAGCCTGGAGCAATGTGCAAGGGGCCGACTTCCCATTCGTAGGTGTAAGGGAGTGTGCCTTCTTCGGCATACGCCAGCATTTGCGCGGTTTTTCCGTTGTCTTCGTCGGCATTGCTGCAGGTGAGCTGTATCTGCTGGAAATGGATTTGGAAACGGGGCTTGACTTCGACGGTGAACTCAGAGCTGCAGATGGTTTCTTCCGTGTTTACATTGGTGATTTCCACTCTGTATGTGGTCGTCTCGAAAGGACGTACCGTAATGCTGCTAGTCGTTTCGTTGCCCGGCATCCAGTGATAGGCGTACAGAGATGTGTCGATAACACTGAGAGTTACGGGCGTTTCGCTGCAAACCGGCATTTCGGCGTTGCAGGTAATGGTGCATGGGTCTTGAGCCTTTACGACGGCCGATAGTACAAGGGCGGTCAAAAGGAGGCTGAGTCTTGTTATGATGTCTTTCACTTTCATTCTTATACGAAAACAAATTGCAAAAATAGGAATTTTTGTCAAGTGAAACGAAATATGATGGTGTTTATTGTTTTTTCACTATTTTTGCATATTCAAAAAGCAACATAATTTATAGCAATATGAACGCACTCAACGATTTTCAAAAAGAGATTCTGGCTGGCATTCCCGATGAACTGCCGGAAGTGAAAGAATACGATAAGAATATCAACCATGCACCAAAACGCAAGGACATCCTGACCAAGGAAGAAAAGAAACTTGCCATCCGCAACGCCTTGCGCTATTTTCCTGCCAAACACCACGCCGTGTTGGCTCCCGAATTTGCTGAAGAATTGGAAAAATACGGCCGCATCTACATGTACCGTTTCCGTCCGTCCTATAAGATGTATGCCCGTCCTATCGACGAATATCCTTGCAAGTGCAAGCAAGCCGCAGCCATCATGCTGATGATTCAGAACAACTTGGATCCTGCTGTGGCTCAGCATCCGCACGAGCTGATTATCTACGGCGGCAATGGCGCCATCTTCCAAAACTGGGCTCAGTATCGCCTTGTGATGCAATATCTTGCCAACATGGAAGAAGACCAGACCTTGTCGATGTACAGCGGTCACCCGATGGGCTTGTTCCCAAGCCATAAGGATGCTCCGCGCGTGGTCGTCACCAACGGCATGATGATTCCGAACTACAGCAAACCGGACGATTGGGAGCGTTACAACGCCCTCGGCGTGACGCAATATGGCCAAATGACCGCAGGCTCTTATATGTATATAGGACCACAAGGCATTGTCCACGGCACCACCATCACCGTGCTCAACGCTGCCCGTAAACTCGGTGGCGGCACTGCTGGCAAACTGTTCATCACCGCAGGTTTGGGCGGCATGAGTGGCGCTCAGCCAAAGGCTGGCAACATTGCTGGCGTGGTGAGCATCACCGCCGAAATCAATCCGGCAGCTACCATGAAGCGTTACGAACAAGGTTGGGTCGATGAAGTGCACGAGAACATCGAGGAACTCTTCAAGCATGTCAACGAAAGCATTGCCAAGAAGGAAGCTCGCAGCTATGCCTATCAAGGCAATGTGGTTGACCTTTGGGAATATGCTGCCGAACACGACATCCATGTCGATTTAGGCTCAGACCAAACCTCACTGCACAATCCATGGGCTGGCGGCTACTATCCTGTCGGTCAGTCGTTCGAGGAATCGAAGACCATGATGGCCGAGAATCCGGAACTGTTCAAGGAAAAGGTTCAGGCTTCGTTGCGTCGTCATGTGGCTGCCATCAATAAACTGACTGCCAAGGGCATGTACTTCTTCGACTACGGCAACGCTTTCCTGCTGCAGAGCAGCCGCGCCGGTGCCGACATCATGAAAGCCGACGGCACCTTCCGTTATCCTTCTTATGTTCAAGATATCATGGGCCCAATGTGCTTCGACTATGGCTTTGGCCCATTCCGTTGGGTCTGCGCTTCAGGCAAGCCAGAGGATTTGGCTGTCACCGACGACATTGCTTGCCAAGTGTTGGAAGACATCGCCAAGACTGCTCCGGAAGAAATCCGCCAGCAGATGCGCGACAACATACAGTGGATTCGTGGCGCACAAGAGAACCATCTCGTGGTCGGTTCGCAAGCCCGCATTCTCTATGCCGACTGCGAAGGCCGCACCAAGATTGCTGCCGGATTCAACAAGGCTATTGCTGATGGCCGCTTGAGCGGACCTGTCGTCCTTGGCCGTGACCACCACGACGTTTCGGGCACCGACTCGCCATTCCGTGAGACCTCCAACATCTACGACGGATCGAACCGCACTGCCGACATGGCCATCCAGAATGTCATCGGCGACGGATTCCGTGGCGCTACCTGGGTGAGCATCCATAATGGCGGTGGCGTTGGTTGGGGTGAAGTCATCAATGGCGGTTTTGGCATGGTGCTCGATGGCACAGCCGATGCCGACCGTCGTCTGCACAACATGTTGCATTGGGATGTCAACAACGGCATTGCCCGCCGCAACTGGGCCCGCAACGAAGGCGCAACATTCGCCATCAAACGTGCTATGGAAGTCGAACCGAAACTCAAAGTCACGTTGCCAAATCTGGTAGAAGATAAGGTTTTGGAAGGCTTGTTCTAAGAAAATAGACTTTAATGTTTATAATGGAGGTGCTCTCAGTGGGAGCACCTCTTTTTATGGACAAATATGGATTTCCTAGTTGATGGTGAGCAAAATCTGCCTATCTTTGCAAGGTTATGTTTTGATTATTTTATTTGATTGCTGTATGAGGAAATCATTATTTATTTTGTTGCAAATCATTGTGTTTTCAATGCCGTTGTTTGCGGAACACGTTGATGAGAAAACGGCGCAGAAGGTCGGCGAGACATTTTTGAAATCGAAAATGCAGGGTAGAACGGATTTGAAATTAACTCCAATTGCCTACGCCAACCGTGCAGATTTCAGTAATTTTTATGTTTTTGGCAGCGAAAACTGCTTTGTCATCGTCTCGGCCGACGATTGCGTGAAGCCGATCTTGGGCTATTCCGATGAAAACCCTTTTGGGACGGATGCCATGCCTGAAAATGCATACGGCTGGCTGAAGGATTACGACAATCAGATTCAGATTGCCGCCGACAGCAAACTGGCAGCCTCGGAAGAGATTCGTTCCGAATGGCAAAATTTGAAGGACGGAAAATCACCAGCAACGAAATCAACGGTGATTGTGGGACCTTTGATTCAGACCCGATGGAATCAAAATTCGCCTTATAACAATAATTGTCCTAAGGTTGGCTCAACAAGCACCTATTCAGGTTGCGTTGCAACGGCCATGGCTCAGGTGATGAAGTTTTGGAATTATCCAACGCAAGGCGTGGGCAGCCATTCGTATGTTTGGAATGGTCAGAATTTGAGTGCGGATTTCGGAGCAACGACATACGATTGGAATAATATGACGAATACTTACAACAATTCCTCTACCCCTATACAAAAACAAGCTGTCGCTACATTGATGTATCATTGTGGTGTGTCTGTGGAAATGAATTATGGTACTGATGGCAGTGGTGCCCAATCAGGAGATGTGCCAGCTGCTTTGATTGGGTATTTCAACTATTCTCCTTCAGCTTCTTTTGAAAGCAGAGACTCCTATTCTGATGAAGATTGGAAAGCACTTTTGAGAAGCGAATTGGACGAAGCAAGACCTTTGTTTTACTCTGGAGGGAACACGTCAAGCGGCCATGCTTTCGTGTGTGACGGCTACCGTGATGATGATTATTTCCATTTCAACTGGGGATGGGCCGGCTCGAAAGATGGTTATTACATGATGGATCATTTGACTCCTGGCACTGGCGGTGCAGGAAGTGGTGCGGGAACATACAATCTTAGAAATGCAATCGTCGCTTATGTTGAACCGTTAAGCAGTCTGAACGCACCTGTTGTTTCGTCATTGGCTGGTCAAGATGCCATCACAATTTCTTGGACTTCTGTTGCAGGTGCAACGAGTTATGATCTGTATAAAGACAATGTGAAAATTGCTGTCGGGCTGACGGGGACTTCGTTTGAGGATGAGAATGTTGAATTTGGCATCCGCTATCAGTATTATGTGAGAGCGGTTGCCAGCGGAGGGCAGAAGTCGAACCCATCGAATGTTACGGTTTCATTCGTTTCGAGTCACGATCCTGTGCCAACATCACTTGCCGTGAGCAGCTTGAACAATACGGTCGCGTTGTCATGGACTGCTCCTGCTTCAAAAAGCCTTGAAATCTACTATGGCTTGAATTATGGCGGAGGTTATTATGGCTATGCAGGTCAAAATGAAACATATTGGGGACAAAAGTATCTTGCCTCCAGCTTGACTAATTACTCCGGCATGGAGATAAATCGAGTTTCGTTTTATGCAGCCTTTACGGGAAACTACACCCTATACCTCTATAAAACAAATACTTCTTCGTCGAATAACAAGTTGTTGGAACAGCAATATACGGCTCAAAACATAGGTTGGCAAAACATCATCCTTCAGACACCTGTAGTCCTTGACAGCAATAAGGATTTGTGGGTGGTTTTCAAAGCAGGAACTGAAATTCCTTATCCTGCAGCATACGGTGAATACAATGGCAGCGATGGCGCTAATGCTAATTTCATCCACTATAGCCTTAGTTCTATTGCCAGCAGTTACGTTGGTGAAGGTGTTTCTTGGATTATCAAGTTGCAATTTTCTGACGGAGAGTTCCTGTATAATGTGTACCGAGATGACCAAATGATTGAGGAAAATTTATATGGCACCCAATTTCTGGATGAAGGTTTGGAAGACGGAACATACAACTATTATGTGAAATCATCCTCAAATGGCAATCTGTCATCTGCGTCAGAAACGGTTTCGGCTACGGTGCTAACCCATCATGTCGTTTCTTCTGATGCCGTCATCAATGAAAACTTGAACGTGCATCAATTCAATCAGTATGTTGTTGCGGCGAATACGACACTGACTGTAAACGGAGACCTTGCATGTTCGGATCCTCAATATCTCATCCTCGAAGACAATGCCCAACTCATCCACAGCACTTCTGGCGTTTATGCTACGGTGCGGAAAAGCATTACGGGTTATGGTTCTGGAAATGGCAACTGGTATCTCATAGCATCACCATTTACCGAAAGCGTGGCCGCTACTCCTTTGACAATAGGTGAATACGATTTGTATTCCTATGATGAGCCGACCCATTATTGGTGGAACAGCAAGACACCAACATCGGGCGAAGGAGAAGATTGCGAAGACCATCATTTTGATGAACTGACAAACGGAATCGGTTATCTCTATGCAAACGAAGCTGACAAACAGGTAGCTTTGTCAGGCGAATTGCAGCCGAGCAACAACCATGTTGATGTTTCGCTGAGTTATACAACTTCACAAGATAAACTTAGAGGTTTCAATTTGGTCGGCAATCCGTTCCCATGCAAGGCAACGCTTATGGGTGATAATATTGCCTCTGATTTCTATGTGATGAGTGATGGCCGTGACGAACTTGTGATGTCTCAGGGTATAGTTGTTAATCCTTATGAAGGCATTTTTGTGGAAGCCACTTCTTCTGAAGGAAGCGTTGCAAAGTTTTATAGATGGAATCCTAATTACAGAGGTGGCGAATCTTCAGCATCTTTCGACATCACCGTCAACGAAGGCCGCAGCGAAATCGACCGTGCCCGTGTACGTTTCGGCGATGGCCAAGGCCTTGACAAATTTAGCATGAATGATAATTCGGCAAGGATTTACATTCCGATTGATAAACAGGACTATGCTTCTGTTTATGTGTCAGGTTGGAACGTGCTGCCGCTGAATTTCAAGCCTGCCCATAATGGAACATATACCTTGAATTTCGATTTGGCAAACGCAGATTTGGCTTGCCTGCATCTGATTGACAACTTGACGGGTGCCGATGTGGATTTGATGGCCGCCGCTGCTTCGACAAGCTCGGCGTGCTACTCGTTTGATGCAAAAAAGACGGATTACGCATCGCGTTTCAAACTGGTGTTTGCCGAAAAACAGCAATTAACCGAAACCGATGATTCTGATTTTGTGTATTTTATTGATGGCCAGATGTTTGCTGTTAGTGTGGAGGGGAATAGTATCATTCAAATCGTTGATGCCACAGGTCGCATCGTTTTGAGTGAAAATGTGAATGGCTTTGTCAAAAAATCACTGTCGCTCAAGCCGGGCGTTTATGTCGCCCGCATGATTTGCGGTGGTGCAGTGAAAACACAGAAATTTGTAGCGGAATAAGGCGTTTGTGGTGGACTTTGGCAGATAAAATAAATTTGTCTACAAAGTTTCTAAATTCAATAAAAAGTGCGAACTTTGCAGTCCAAGAAACGTTAATGTTTCGGCGGACGCAAAGTTCGCTTTTGTATGAATTATTAAAACATTAGATATGAGTAAGAAAGAAGTAAAATTCAGTCTGGTTTACCGCGACATGTGGCAGTCATCGGGAAAGTATGTGCCACGAAAGGATCAGTTGGAAAAAGTAGCCCCGTTGATTATCAATATGGGCTGTTTCGACCGTGTTGAGACCAATGGCGGTGCTGCCGAGCAGGTCAATCTGCTTTATGGCGAAAATCCTAATCCGTCGGTGCGTGCTTTCACGGCGGCATTGCATAAAGGCGGTATCGAGTGCCACATGCTCGACCGTGCCTTGAATGCCTTGCGCATGAATCCGGTCCCGGCCGATGTGCGCAAACTTATGTATAAGGTAAAGAAAGCCCAGGGTGTCGACATCACCCGTATTTTCTGCGGTTTGAATGATGTGCGCAACATTATCCCATCTATCAAATGGGCTAACGAAGCTGGCATGATTTCGCAGGCAGCCATGAGCATCACTTACTCGCAGGTGCATACGGCTGAGTATTATATCGATATGGCTGAAAAGCTGATTGCAGCCGGTGCTAAGGAAATCGCTCTGAAAGATATGGCTGGCGTTGGCCGTCCTGTCTCTTTGGGCAAGATTGTCGGTGCCATCAAGACAAAGCATCCTGAAGTGAAGGTGCAGTATCACGGTCACACGGGTCCAGGCCTTTCGATGGCTTCTGTCCTTGAAGTGTGCAAGGCTGGCTGCGATTATATCGATGTGGCTATGGAACCGCTGTCGTGGGGCACGGTCCATCCGGATGTCATTTCCGTTCAGGCCATGCTGAAAGATGCTGGCTTTCTTGTCAAGGACATCAACATGAAGGCTTATATGGAAACCCGTTCCATGACCCAGAGTTTCATCGATGATTTCCTCGGCTACTGGATTGACCCGCGCAACCGTTACCTCAACTCGCTGCTTGTGGGTTGCGGTCTGCCAGGCGGCATGATGGGTTCGCTGATGGCCGACCTGAAAGGCGTTCACGCTGCCATCAACATGAACAATAAGAAAAACGGCAAGCCAGAATTGAGCGAAGATGAACTTCTCGTGGAACTCTTCAACGAAGTGCAGAACATTTGGCCTAAACTGGGCAACCCGCCTTTGGTGACCCCTTTCAGCCAATACACAAAGAATATTGCCTTGATGAACCTCTATGCCTTGAGCATGGGTCAGCCTCGCTACGAGACTTCCATCGACCCTGCCGCATGGAACATGATTTTAGGCAAGGCCGGTAATTTGCCAGGCAAACTTGACAAAGAAATCATTGATTTGGCCAAGAAGAAAGGTTTTGAGTTCTTCACGGGCAATCCGCAAGACAACTATCCTGACGAACTCCCACGTTTCATTAAGGAAATGAAGGAAAACGGCTGGGACCGTGGTCAGGACGACGAAGAACTGTTCGAATTTGCCATGCACGAAAAGCAATACCGCGAATACAAGTCGGGCGAAGCCAAGCGCCGTTTCAATCAGGAACTGGAAGCCAAGATGAAGGAAAAGATGGAAAAGGCTGGCGGCGATGTGAAGATTCCGGATTTGCGCGCCTTGCGTCATCCGAATGCCGAGCCGGTCATTGCTCCGGTCAGCGGTACTATGCTTTGGGACGTCGACTTTGAATACAAGGCTTGTGCACCAGCTCCGGGCAAGGTCTACAAGGAAGGCGATTTCCTCTGTGCCATCGACAGCGAACATGGTCTGGAACCAGTTTATGCTTTGTGGCCTGGCAAGATAGTGGAAGCCACCGCCGAGCAAGGCAAACGCGTGCAGAAAGGCGATACCATTGCTTTCATTGAGAAATGATGCTTGGGTTTGGCACGGATATTGTAATGTTTCTTCGGTTTCAAAAATTAGAAAACTCAAATAAACACAATTATTAATTTAAACAAAACGCAAAATGAAAAAGTTATTTTTAACTCTCGTCATTGCCTTCGCAGGCATCCTTTCAGCAAACGCACAGGTTTGGATCGGTGGATCAGCTAGCGCCGTTGCTAACGAACATCACAAAGGTTTCACTGTTGCTCCAGAAATCGGTTACAGCATTCCTAGCACCAAGTGGACGGTAGCAGTTGCTGCTAATTACGCTTACGACAATTACGATGCCTTCCTTGGCAATGTTGATGTTAACAATTTCATCCTCTCTCCATACGTTCGTTACAGCGTATGCAACATCGAAAAATTCGCTATGTTCTTGGATTTGACTGGTGATTTCGGTCTGAGTGGCCACGATGGTTACAGAGTTGGCTTGCAGCCTGGTATCGCTTGGATGCCTACTAAGCATTGGACTGCTGCTTTCCGTTTCGCTTTCATCGGCTACAATAAGTGCGGTTTCTATGGTGAAGAAGGTTTCAACATGAACTTCGCTACAAGCGCTCCTGCATTCGGATTGTATTACAACTTCTAATCTGAGAAAGTGATAGAAAATAATAAGCCTGCCTTCGGGCGGGCTTTTTTTTGTGCCTTTTTGCGAACAAGTTTCGGTGCGGTTTGTTATCTCATCAAAAGAGGATGCCGAAAATCTTACAGAGTAGGCAAAATGACTAACAACCAAAATAATATGAAAAGATTACTTTTAGTGATGGCCTTTGCATTCGCGGGAGCGTTTGCGGCCAATGCCCAATGTTGGATGGGCGGAAACATGAGTTTTTGGCACAATGATGGCGACACAAGATTCAGTGTGGCGCCTGAAATTGGGTACAGTTTTTATGATAATCCGGTGAGTCTGGCTGCGGGCTTTGGATATCATTATCACAATTACGAAAACGATTTGGGTAACATCGTGACGACGCACAATTTCGTGGTAAGTCCATACGTGCGTTGTAATTTGGCCTATGTCGAACAGTTTGCTTTTTTCCTTGACGGTGGTGCCGACATGGCTTTCCTTAACGATGGTATGGCATGGCGTGCAGGTTTGAAACCTGGCATTTCCTTCTCTCCAACAGGCCGCTGGACAGCCGTTGCCCACATGGGCTTTCTCGGCTTCGACGATGGAGAATATTTTGGCGAAAAAGGTTTCGGTATGGATTTCAGCGCAGCTGTGATGAACTTGGGATTATACTATAACTTCTAAAGATTTGTGTTTTGTTGAGAGAAGCCTGCCTTCGTTGAGGGCGGGCTTTTTTTTGTTAAAGTTCGGTAGGAAAAATGTAAGATTAGTATAAAAGTTCGGTAGGAAAAATGTAAGATTAGTATAAAAGCTCGGTAGGAAAAATGTAAGTTTTGTGTAAAAGTTCGGTTGGAAAAATGTAAGTTTTGTGTAAAAGTTCGGTTGGAAAAGTGTATCTTTGCAGCGGAAAATCGGTAAAAAAAGTGTAAAAATGAAAAGAATATCTTATTTGCAATTGCTTAAATGGAAAGAAAGTGAAGATCGTAAACCATTGATTTTGAATGGCGCAAGGCAGATTGGGAAGACTTGGTTGCTCAAGGAATTTGGACAAAACGAGTTTGAACATCTCGCATACATCAGTTGTGATAGCGTACCTTTGGCAGAAACGCTTTTCACCGACTATGATGTCGAGCGCATTGTCCGAACGGTTGAAACCATTGCGCAGGTCCCTGTCGTGGCGGGCAAGACCTTGATTGTCTTCGATGAAATTCAGGAACTGCCAAGAGGCCTTGGGGCCTTGAAGTATTTTTGCGAAAATGCGCCAGAATATCATGTTGCCGTGGCGGGTTCTTTGCTCGGCATAGCCTTGCATCAAGGCACATCGTTCCCTGTTGGAAAAGTCGATATGCTTAACATTTATCCGATGACTTTCATAGAATTTCTTTGGGCAGTGGGTGAGGAAGCCTTGGCAAATGTCTTGGAAGCCAAGGATTGGCCTGTCGTTGAGACATTACATCCGAAATATGTTGAGTTGCTTCGTCAATACTATTATGTAGGTGGTATGCCAGAAGCGGTTTTGGCCTACAGCACGGGAAAGACTTTAAAATCGGTGCGAAATATCCAGCAACGGATTTTGAAGGCTTATCAGGCTGATATTTCGAAACATGCGCCGAAACGCGATGTGCAGCGTGTCAACATGGTACTCAATTCCATTCCTTTGCAATTGGCCAAGGAAAATAAGAAATTCGTTTATGGCGCAATCAAGAAGGGTGCACGTGCGGCTGAGTTTGAGCTTGCCATTCAGTGGCTTGTCGATACAGGAATCGTTCACAAGGTGCATCGCGTCACGAAGCCGGGTAATCCTTTGAAATTCTATGAAGACCCGAATGCTTTCAAACTGTTTTTGCTTGACTGTGGCTTGTTTGGTGCCATGAGTGGTGCCGATGCGGCTCACGTCCTACTTGGCGATAATTGCTTCACGGAATACAAAGGCGCTTTTACCGAACAGTTTGTCATGCAGCATCTTGCAACGGTTGATGGCTTGCCAGTTTTCTATTACAGCAGCGATACGCAGCTGGAAATAGATTTCCTGATTCAGTATGATGGTGTGGTGGCGCCTGTTGAAGTGAAGGCGGAAGAGAACCTCCGCTCCAAGTCGCTAAAAGTCTTTTCTGAACGGTTCGATTTGAAGAAAAAATACCGCATTTCGATGCGCCACTTTGAGGAACGCGACGGTTTGACCGATATTCCGCTTTATGCTGTGCCCGTTTATTTCAAGTCGGAAGAAGAAGAAATGGAGTGATTATTTTGTCTTTTTCTATTTCGATATTGCTTTTTCATATCTTTGTCCCACATAAAATCACAAAATATGAAGAAAGTATTGTTTTTTGTTGCTTTGGTTATGGCAGCAATTTCGGCAAATGCACAATGGTTTGCAGGTGGTAATGTCAATGTTGATTTGCGTCGTGGCTATAATGCCTTGACGTTTTCTCCCGATTTTGGTTATGCTTGGGAGGAATGCCCTTTATCCGTTGGACTTTCTTTGGCAAGCGATTTCTACCAAGACAAGGAACTGGGCGAACTTTTTGCCTTGAGTTCAATTTGTGCTGCGCCTTTTGTGCGTTGCACCTATCTGAGCCTTGATCGTTTTGATCTGTTCCTTGAATTGGATACCGATTTTACCCTTTTCGATGGTTTCAGTTGGGATGACATCGGTTTTTCGCCAGGCGTTTCTTTTATGCTGACGGAACATTGGTCAGCGGAGTTTATGATTGGCTTTATTGGCTATTACAATAGCGATGACAGGAATCGTGGCTTCGGCGCCAATATGGATTTGTCGACCAGCAGTTTTGGTATTTACTATAATTTCTAATTGCATTTCATTATGAAAAAAATGTTTCTATTCGCTTGTCTGCTGATACTTGTTGCAAATGGTTTTACTCAAAACAAGAACATTGCGTATCAAGATGAAACCGTGCGTTTTACGGTTGTTACTGATGGCGTAATCCGCTTGGAATATGCGCCTGATGGAAAATTCGTCGATTCGCCTTCGCAAGTGGCGGTCATCCGCGATTATCCCGAAGTGAAGTATCAGGTGAAGGCGGGTAAGTCCATCGAAATCACGACTGCGAAAATGAAACTGAAATATAAGAAGGGCAGTGGTGCGTTTTCGGCTGATAATCTGAGTGTTGTTTCGCAGAAAGACGTTAATCCGAAATTTGAATGGAAGCCTGGAATGCAACAGCAAAACAATCTGAAAGGCACATATCGCACTTTGGACGGCTATAATGGCGATACCTACGTTCACGGCACCGAGCATCCGAAAATGCCGATTGAAGATGGCCTGTTAGCCACCGACGGCTGGACTTTGATAGATGATTCGCAGTCCTATCTTTTTGATGATTCCGATTGGGCTTGGGTGAAGGAACGCGAGAACACTGATAATCAGGATTGGTATTTTATGGCTTACGGCCACGATTACAAGCAGGCCTTGAAAGACTTTACCGTTTTTGCCGGACAGGTTCCTTTGCCGCCGCGTTATGCTTTCGGTTATTGGTGGTCGCGCTATTGGTCGTACAGCGACAAGGAAGTCCGCGATTTGGTGCGCAAACTGGGACAATACGACATTCCTTTGGATGTTTTGGTCATCGATATGGACTGGCATTACACCGAAAAAGGCAAAGGCGCTTGGACAGGCTGGACCTGGAACAAGAAACTTTTCCCCGATTATCCGCGCCTGCTCGCCGATTTGGATGCCAAAGGCATTCGCACGACTCTGAACTTGCATCCTGCCGGTGGCGTGGAGCCTTTTGAGGAAAAGTATGACGAACTTGCTGCCTACATGGAACTTGATACTACTGGCCGTAAAATGATACCTTGGGAAAGCTCCAACAAGTCGTTTATGTCGGGTATGTTTGATGTGATTCTGAGGCCTATGGAAAAGAACGGCATCGATTTCTGGTGGCTCGACTGGCAGCAGAAACTCAACGATAACCGTCTGGGCAATTTGAGTAACACTTGGTGGATCAACTATTGCTTCTTCTCCAATTTTGAGCGCACGCGCGAAACGCGTCCGATGCTTTATCACCGCTGGGGCGGTTTGGGCAACCACCGTTATCAGATTGGCTTTTCGGGTGATGCTGTCATTTCGTGGCAGTCGCTTGATTTCCAGCCTTATTTCAATGCTACGGCAAGCAATGTGCTGTATGGTTTTTGGAGTCACGACATTGGCGGACACTGGGGCAACCCGATTGAGCCGGAACTGTATACCCGCTGGATGCAGTTTGGCGCTTTGAGCCCGATTTTGCGCACACATTCCACCAAGGATGCTTCCATCACCAAGGAACCTTGGGTGCTGCCTTCGGAATATACCGACATTGTGCGCAACACCATTCATCAGCGCCGCGAAATGATACCTTACATTTACACGATGGCGCGTAAGGCACACGACGAAGGTCTCTCGCTTTGCCGTCCGCTGTATTACGAATGGCCTGATTGCCAGGAGGCTTATTCGTTCAGAAGCGAATATATGTTTGGCGACCAGATGTTGGTTGCTCCGATTACGGTCCCAATGGAAAATGGCTTCGCTGAGATTGATGTCTGGCTGCCCGAAGGCAATTGGATTGAGGTCTGCACGGGCACGTTGCTCGAAGGCAACCGCACCGTCCGCCGCAGTTTCATGATTGATGAATATCCTTTGTATGTGAAGGCGGGTTCCATCATTCCGCTTTATGCCGATTACAATCAGGATTTGGATGCTGCTGAAAAGAAATATGTGCTTGAGGTCTATCCAGGTGCCGATGGTAGTTTCAGGTTTTATGATGATGATGGCGATGACAAGAACTATGACAAGCAGTTCGCAACAATTGAGATTACTTCGGAAAGGATTGAAAATGTGCAGAGTGTGAGTGTCGCTCCGCGAAAAGGCAGCTTCGAGGGCATGAGCGAGAAACGCGACATGACCGTGAAACTGGTGGCATCGGATATTCCTGAAAAAGTCTATTACAATGACAAGGAAATCGCTTGGCAATATGATGGCAACGCTTTCGCATTGGTGGTGGATTTGCCAACCGGTGCTTGGGAAAACGCAGGCAACTTGCGCGTCGTTTATCCGCAAGGCGAAACCTTGGATTTGCTTGATGGCATCAAAGGCAATGCTCGCCGTCTGGCAAAAGCCATTCTGGGACTGAAATGCCGCAGGGCTGACATTGTCTTGAAGGATGAATTGGGCTTGTTCGGCTCGATTGGCGAAAAAGTCACCTACGACCCGCAATCGTTACGCGAAAGCGTGGAACAGTTCCGCATCTATTACGATAATATGGAGCAGAGCCTTGACAATCAAGGGTTAAGCGAAGATGACAAGGCTTGGTTTAAGGGACAGGTGCGTTAGAAAACTTGATACACACTTGCCGTCCTACTCACATTGTAAATCTTCATGAAAATACCGTCTTTGCGTTTCTCGGTGGGGAAATACGTTTCGGTGCTGATGTTGCCGAAGCCGCCGAAATGTTTTTCGTCCGTGGTGAAAATGATGCGATGGTCGCCGGTCTGCCTGACGGGAATTTCGTAGTCGGGAATGGACTTTGTGCCCCAGTTGAAGACAAAAATCAGGTTGTTGCGCTCGTAAATGATGGTCTTGTTTTCCTCGTCGGCTTTGAGCAGCCATGCGGGGGTCGAACCCGCGATTCGCATCCTTTTCATGAAATCAATCATGGCCTTGTCGAAATCGCCCATGAAATGGTATTTCAGGTCGGAATTGTCGTTGAGCGACCACTGCCGTCTTGCGTATTTGTAACTCCAGCCGTTTTCAAGTCGCGGAAAATCAATCCATTCTGGATGGCCGAACTCGTTGCCCATGAAATTGAGCCAAGCCTCGCCGCCCAAAGTGATGGTGAAGAGCCGGATCATCTTGTGCAGCGCAATGCCACGGTCAACGGTGATGCTTGGCGTGTCGATGCTCATGGAAGTATACATCTCCTTGTCCATCAGACGGAAAGCAATGGTTTTGTCGCCCACCAAGGCTTGGTCGTGCGATTCGGTGTAGGCCACGGTTTTTGTGGTGGGCAAATGGTTGGTCATGGTGAAAAAGAACTCGTTCATGTTCCATCGCTCTTCGGGCTGGTCCTTCAGAATCTTAATCCAAAAGTCGGGGAGACCCATGCCGAGACGGTAGTCGAAACCCATGCCGCCGTCGGCGATTGGCTGACAGAGACCAGGCATCCCGCTCACGTCTTCGGCAATGGTGATGTTGCTTTTGTTGAGTTCGTGGCAAAGTCGGTTGGCCAATTGCAAATAGGTAACGGCATCGTTGTCAACGTTTTCTCCGAAATATTTTTCAGGCGCATCGAAAGTCACGCCAACGCCATGGTCGAGATAAAGCATGGAAGTGACACCATCGAAGCGGAACCCGTCGAAATGAAAGTCCTCCAACCAGTAGCGGATGTTTGAAAGCAAGAATTGCAGCGTTTCGGTCTTGCCGTAATTGAAAAGTTTCGAGTCCCAAAGCTTATGGTTGCCGCGTTCGCCCGGATGCAGATATTGTTGGTCGGAGCCGTCAAACAGGTTGATGCCTTCGCGGATGTTTTTCACCGTGTGTGAATGTACCAAATCCATGATGACTTTCAATCCCATGCCATGTGCCGTGTCGATGAGTTCTTTCAAGTCTTCGGGCGTGCCGAAACGTGAACTCGGTGCAAAGAAATTGGAGACATGGTAGCCGAATGAGCCATAGTAAGGATGCTCGGCTATAGCCATGATTTGCAGTGTGTTGTATCCGCTTGCCTTAATGCGTGGCAGAATGTTTTTGGTGAATTCTCTGTAAGTTCCTACGCCTTCCTTTTCCTGCGCCATACCGATGTGACATTCGTAAATCATCAAAGGCGTTTCGCCTAAATCGGGCGATTGGTTTACAAAAACGTATGGTTTTTCGGGATTCCAAAACTGCCCCGCAAAATCCTTGTTGCCTTCGTCCTGAATGACTCTTTTAATGTAAACGGGAATGCGCTCGTGTTCGCCAATGGCCGATTGCACCAGCACTTTCAACTTGCTTCCGTGGACGAGTTTCTCGCGAAAACGGCTGTCGGGCAAGAAGATTTCCCAAACGCCGTTGCCGATGTTTTCCAGAGGAAATTCGTAGCGGTTCCAGTTGTTGAAATCGCCCATCAGCGAAAGGTAATGCGCGGCGGGAGCCCATTCGCGGTAGCACCAGCCTTTGCGGCGCTTGTCGTAGTTGAATCCCAAAAACTGATGCGCCGTGGCGAAGGCCTTCAAGCTGCCGAAATGTTCGCAAATGTATTGCAGGCGGTTCTCAAAACGCTCGTGGCGCTCGTCGATTTGTCGGCTCACAGGCTCTAACCAGGAATCTTGTTGCACGAGAGGAAGCATGGCTTGTAAATTTGCCTACAAAGATACATTTTCTTTTGAATCATAGTCCATGATTTTCACTTCGCTTGGCGCGAGGTGAATTTGAACGTGTTCGCCGTCGAAACCGCCCATTCCGAAATCGTTGTGGCTTTGGAAACCCATGAGTTGCAGGGCGTCTTCAGGGACTTTCACCTGTATGTCGCGGCACTCGTTTCTGTTGAAATTGACCACAATCAGCAGCCGCTCATTTTCTGTGTAGCGCAAAAAGGCATAGACAAATTCGGGGTCGAAATTGTTGTACCAAGGATTGCACCACATCAAATCGTAAAATGCACCTTCCGAAATGGCCTTGCTGCTGTTGCGGAAATTGAGCAGTTTTGAATAAAAACCGAACAGTTTCTTTTGCTCATCATTACATTTTCCGCCATCGAAAAGTCCGCCATTCATCCACAATTGGTGTTTCGGCATGTTGGTGTAGTCGAAAATGCTGGTGCGTCCGTCATCACCGCTATAACCTAGTGCGCCAATGGCTTCTTCACCATTTTCCTGGCCGTTGTAAATCATGAACGGACCTTTGTTCATCAATGCGGAAAGGGCAACGGCTGGCAAGGCTGCGGATGCGTTTCCGACAAAATGCGGCGAGGCCAAACGCACTTCGTCATGGTTTTCCATGAAGCGCAACATTTTGCCATCCAGTCCGTTAAGGTTTTTCCAGACTTGCGTGATGCTGTCGGCACGCTGACCATTACGCATGATGTTTTCCAAAGTGTTGTATAATCCGACTTTGTCGTAAAGATAATCAAATCCGGCATCAATAAACGGTTGGTAAAGTGCTGGTTGATAGATTTCTGCAATCAGAATCGGATTATAATTTTTCCTTAGTTCGGCAATCGCCCATTGCCAAAATTCCACTGGAACCATTTCGGCCATATCGACGCGGAATCCGTCAACGCCTTTGTTGCACCAGAATTTCAGTATGTTGAGCATCTTTCCCCAAGTGTCGCGCTCGTTGTAGTTCAACTTAATGGTGTCGTACCAGTCGTTGATGGACGGGGTGGGGGAGAACACATCGTTTCCGGTGGCTTTTGCGGGAAATTCCTTGTAACCGTTTCCAGTCGGCGCTGCAAATTCCTGGCCTTCCAAAATGTAGAAGTTGCGTTCTTCAAAACCTTTACATTCTCTTGCCACATGATTGGGAATGAAGTCGATGATGACTTTCATGCCTTGGCAGTGAATTCGGTTGACGAGTGCTTCCAAGTCAGCGAATGTGCCCAAGTCGTGGTCGATGTCGTAATAGTCGGTCACGGCATAGGGCGATCCTGCCTTGCCTTTCGTGATGTCGGGATGGGTTTCGCCCGCGGTTGCATGATGAATGATTCCCGTCAGCCAAATATGCGTAATGCCCATATTTTTAAGGGCATTCAGAGCGGTCTTATCTATGTCGGAGAAAGTGCCGCAGCCGTTTTCTGATTTGCTGCCGTCGAAATGGATTTCGGTGTTTTTGTTGCCGAAAAGCCGTGGGAAAAGTTGGTAAATGTTCATTAGAAATTGCTTTGTTGCAAAAATAGTAATCTTTTTCAGAAAAAATCCTTATTCTTGCAATTTGAAATAAATAGTTGTGAAATTTTTCTTTGAAAATGGGTAGAAGATTACTTTTTTTAAGTCTTTTGGTGCTTTCGGTACTCGGTTTGCGGGCTCAAGTGCAGCCTACATGGGAATCAATTGAGCAGCGTGGCTATCCGCAGTGGTTTGCTGATGCCAAATTGGGCATTTTCATTCATTGGGGCGTTTATTCCGTTCCTTCGTATGCGAGCGAAGAGGGTTATGCCGAGTGGTATTACCGTGGCTTGACTTCTGATGATGCGCCGCGACAGGAATTTCAGAAGCGTGTTTTTGGCGAAAATTCCACTTATCAGGATTTGGCGCCGCTTTGGAAAGCTGAATTGTGGAATCCCGATGAATGGGCGGAACTTTTTCAGAAATCGGGCGCAAAGTATGTGCTTTTGGTTTCGAAGCATCATGATGGTTTCTGTCTGTGGGACAGTAAGTTTGCACCAAATTGGAACTCCGTTCAGGTTGGACCGAAACGTGATATTTGCGCTGAACTGACCGATGCCGTTCGTGCGCGAGGCATGAAGATGGGTTTCTATTATTCCTTGCCGGAATGGACGAATCCTTTGCACCGCTGGTATCAGGATCCGGATGATGAGATTGCAGAATATGTTGATACACACATGATCCCGCAGTTCAAGGAATTGGTGACGAAATACAAGCCCTCCATCATTTTTTCGGATGGGGAATGGAACAATTCCGCTGAGCAGTGGCATGCTGCCGAACTGATTTCGTGGTATTATAATCAGGTGGGCGACGAGGCCATCGTGAACGACCGCTGGGGCAGTGGGGCAAATTACGGTTTCCGCACGCCGGAATACAGCGCAGGCATCACAAAGACTGACCGTCCGTGGGCGGAATGTCGTGGCTTGGGCCGTTCATTTGGCTTGAACAGAAACGAACCGATTGAAAATTACCTGAGTTCGGATGAACTGATTCGCCATTTTGCCATGCTGGTTGCGGCTGGCGGCGGCATGACTTTGAATGTCGGTCCGGCTGCCGATGGAAAGATTCCGTTGTTGCAGCAGGACCGTTTGCTCGACCTTGGCAAATGGCTCGAAATCAACGGGGAAGCCATTTATGGTACAAGACCTTACAAGAAATTCTACGAGATGAAACCTGTCACGGTGACTCGTGTCGACGAAACCATTGATTTCGACTGGGTACGCAATTCGCCAGACCCTGAAATCAGTTGCGACAATTTCAAGGCAAATTGGAAGGGAATGTTGAATGTCGACAAAATGGATACCTATGTTTTTGATGTGGAAGTTGATGATAATGTGAAGATTATATTGGATGGAAAGACTTTGATTGATTACAATCCAAAGAAAGCCGATGAGATTCAAAGCGATGCTCAGGAAGCGAAAAACTACCGCAGCACATCTGCAAAAATCAAGCTGAAGGCTGGCAGTCATCCGATTGAGATTTCATACGAGGAACGCGATGTGAATGCCTCGGTGAAATTGTATTGGTCGACAAAGACAATGAAAAAGCAGATTGTGAAGCATTTCACCACGGGTGGCATGTTGCCATGCCAAGGTTTATCGGCGGTCTACTCTTGTGAGGTGCCGAATGTTTGTTACACCCAAACGAAGGATGCGCTTTATGCCATCGCCTTGGAATATCCTGAGGACCAATTGGTCCTGAATATTGATAAGCCTGCCGAAAATATGCAGGTAACGATGTTGGGTTGTGATAAGGTTTTGCCTTGGAAATACAAGGACGGCAAGCTGCTGATAGATACAAGTTCGTTGAAATACGGCGATTTGAAGAGTACGGCGGCTTGGGTGTTTAAGTTGCAATGAATGAAAAAGCCTCGGAAATCTCCGAGGCTTTTCTTTTTGTCATCCGATGTCGGTTGGTAATTTCTGGAACATGTAACCGTTGATGTTGTATGTGCCTTTGATTTGCCGCTTGATGTAGAACCTTTCGTCGCCTTGCACAAACTTGAAATGAATAATGTCATTTTTGGTGAAGCATTTGAAAGATTTGCGGCTGGTCAGTTCGGTCTGATATTCAAAGTCTTTCGTTTTCTGAAACTTGTATTTGCAACTGCCTTTGAGAATGCTTGTGGTGAAACCGTCGAAATAGTTGCGGTTGCGCCATTTCCCGGCAAATTCATTCGGATTTTTCAAGTCGTGTACAATGACGGTGAATCTCTTTTCGTTTCTCGGAACGACTTCAAGCACTTTTTGCTCGATGATTTCCTTGGTTGAGTCGTTGATGGCTTCCATGTAAAGCCAGTGGAAACGATCGTTTTCGCGTTCCCAAATCGGCGTAAAGTGCAGTGAAACTGAAGTCGAGTCGTTTATCTTTGATTTGTAGTCGCCTTGAATGGTGCGATAAAACTGCTTAATGTCGTTTTCGGTGTATTTCTCTTTTTTCTGTGCAAAACCGAATGTGGTGAGGAGGCATAAGGCCACTAATAAAATGTTTCTGATTTTCATTGTCTTCTAAATTTGAGGCTTCAAAAATACAAAAAATCTTTGTCTTGTCGTCAATATTTCAATTCATCAAGCATGAAGGCATATTCCAAAGCGATTTCCTTGTAGCCTTCAAAACGTCCCGAGGCACCGCCATGACCGTAATCCATTTCGGTTTTCAGGTAGAGATGGTTGCTGTCGGTTTTCATGTCGCGGAGTTTTGCTGTCCATTTCGCAGGTTCCCAATATTGTACCTGACTATCGTGTAAACCGGTGGTAATCAGCATGGCGGGATAATCTTTTGCTTCCACATTGTCGTAGGGCGAATAGGAGAGCATGTAGTCGTAATATTCCTTTTCGTTCGGATTGCCCCATTCGTCGTATTCGCCTGTGGTGAGCGGAATGCTTTCGTCGAGCATGGTGGTCACCACATCGACGAAAGGCACGTTGGCAATGATGCCGCGCCACAATTGAGGCTCCATGTTAACAACTGCGCCAACCAAAAGGCCGCCAGCACTTCCGCCCATGGCAAACATCTTATCGGAATTCGTGAATCCGCTCTGAATGAGGTATTTGCCGCAAGCGATGAAATCAAGGAATGTGTTTTTCTTGTTGAGCATCTTGCCGTCTTCGTACCATTGGCGTCCCATTTCCTCGCCACCCCTGATGTGGGCTATGGCCCAAACGAAACCTCTGTCCAACAGGCTGATGCGTGCCAATGAAAAATAAGCGTCCATGCTGCAACCATAGGAACCGTAACCGTAGAGCACCAAAGGATTCTGACCGTTTTTCACCATTCCTTTTTTGTAAACCAATGAAATCGGCACCAAAGTCCCGTCGTGCGAAGGCGCGAACAGGCGCTCGGTGACATAATCATCGGCATTGTAGCCGCCCACGATTTCTTGCTGTTTCAGGAGCGTTTTCTCCTTGCTGATCATGTCAAATTCGTAAACGGAACTTGGCGTGGTCATGGAGGTGTAGCCGAAGCGAAGTGTGTCGCTGTCAAATTCTGGATTTGAACTGAGACCAGCTTCGTAGGTCGGTTCGCCGAAATCAATATAGTAGTCGCAACTGCCGTCCCAAGCCTTTATCCTGATTTTGATGAGGCCAGCCTCGCGTTCCTCAATGACAAGGAACTTGCTGAAAATGACGAAGTTTTCAATCAAAACATTGGTTCGTGGAGCGATGACTTCTTCCCAGTTTTCCATGCCTGTATTATTAATAGGTGTCTTCATGATTTTGAAGTTTTGCGCACCGTCGGCATTGGTCAGGATGAAGAAATGATTATCGTAGTGTCCGATGGAATATAGCATGTCGGGCTGGCGTTCCTGGAATATGCGGAATGTGCCGTTGGGGTTGTTGCTTTCCAAAATCCTGCTTTCCGCCGAAAGCGTCGATTCCGATTCAATGACGAGATATTGCTTTGATTTCGTTTTCCCTATGCTCACATAATAGGCTTCATCGGTTTCGTGAAAAACTTCAACATCGGTATCGTGTTTCGTGCCTAACTTGTGCCGGAAAATCTTGCATGGACGCAAAGCCTCGTCTTTCACGCCGTAGAAAAGCGTCTGGTTGTCGCTAGCCCAAACCACATTGCCCGAAGTGTTCGGAATGGCCTCTTCGTGTGTCTCGCCCGTTTCAAGGTCTTTGACGTAGATGGTGTAAATCCTTCTGCTTATGGTATCAACGCTATAGGCTAGCAGCTTGTCGTCTTCGCTGAGACTGATTTCGCCAATTTCAAAGAAAGCGAAGCCTTTGGCAAGTTCGTTGCAGTCGAGCATGATTTCTTCGGGATTGTCCAACGAATGTTTCTTGCGGCAGAAGATAGGGTATTCCTTGCCTTCTTCGTATCGCGTGTAATGATAATAATCCCTGATTTTCACTGGTACGGAATTGTCGTCTTGCTTGATACGTCCGGTGATTTCGTCAAAAAGTTGTTTCTGAAGTGGTTCGGTATGCTTCAGGTTTTCTTCTGCATATTTGTTTTCGGCCTCAAGATAGGCAATGACTTCCGGATTTTCCCTTTCGTTGAGCCAGTAGTAATTGTCAATCCTGGTGTGACCGTGAATGGTCATGGCGTGTGGAGTTTTCTTTGCTTTTGGTGGTATCATGGTTTTGTGCGAAAAAAAGCAGGCAGTCATCTGCCTGCTTTATGTTGTTAGTATAGTGTTCAATTAAAATGAAAGTGTCAGACCCAAAGTCGGCAAAATCGGCAGTTGGTTGACGACTTCGCTTGTGATAATGTTGAGGTAAAACACATTGTCTCTGTTGTAAATGTTGGTGACGCTGAGGTCGGCTTCCAGATTCGTGTGTTCGCTAAAGTAGAACTTGCGTTTGACATCAATGTCGAAGCGGTGGTAGGTGGGGAGACGGCCTCCGTTGAGTTCTCCGTAAAGGATTCCCAACTCTCCGTTGGTCGTGGTGTAGTCGAAATTGATACCGTCTTGGAAGGAGTAGTGTTCGTAATAGCCTTGGACTTGAGTGAATGGGAAGCCAGAACCGAAGTTCCATCGTCCGCTGAATTCCCACTGACGCTTGTCGCCTGCAGTGTAGGTAAGGATGACGTTGATGTTGTGACGGCGGTCGAAATGTGGCTGATAGGTGGTGAGGAAGAATGCGTCACCTTCCACTTCTTCGTAGTCCCTGTTGACGAAACCAAGGGCGTAGACGGCCCAGATGTACCAATTCTTGTTTTCGTATTTCATTGATAAGTCGAAACCGTAGGCCTTGCCTTTTTCTACCATGAAGTCTTTCTTCAGCAATTCGGCGACGTGCAGGTTCTCAACGCTGATTATTGCGCTTTCATCATAGAGCTTGTTGCGGTTGATGTTGGTCAGCTGGTTAAAGTCTTTCAAATAACCTTCTAAATTCATTGTGATGTCTTTCCCCAGGTCAAATTCGAAACCGAGTACGGCATGATTGGCTTTCTGGAGGTATGAAGTGATGGCTTCGCCGTTGAAAGTCTTTGGCAGATTGTTGATGCCCGAAAGGAAACCGTAGAACAAATTCACCACATCGCGGTCGCTGGTGGCTGCTACGAAGTCTTGGGAATATTTTCCGGCGGCAGCCTTGATGCGCAACCAGTCGGTGGCGTTGTATTTGATGGCAATGCGCGGTTCTGGCGACATGCCGCCTTTGTTGACTGAAGCATAATAATGTAAACGGAAACTCGGTTCCAACAGCAATTTGCCCAAGGTGGCCTTGTATTTGACATACGCAGCGATTTCGGTCGAGTGATTGGCATCGCTAATCTTCAGGTCACCGTAGGTACTGTAAGTGGTGTATTCCGTGGTGTGGCCTAAGACTTCGATACCATATTTAAGCGTGTTTTTGCCAAGGAAATAACTGAAATCAAAGCCCATGTTGAAACCGTTGATGCTGCTGCTGCGAGGTTGGTTGTTCTCTTCTTCCATGAATGACTTGTAACTGGAATAAGCAATGTTACCTTCAACCATTACTGGCGACTTCCCAGGAATGATGAGGAAATTGGAACCTGCGCCAAACGAATTCCAACCGAAATTGGAAAGCGATCTGTAGTTGTTCACCTGGTCGTTGAATGAGAAACCGAACAAGTTGACTTTACTGCCGTTAGGAGCATTCAGCGAGAATTTGCCGTAAATGTCCTGGTAGTTGAAAGGTAACCCGTTTTCGTTGGCGTATTGGTAAAGGCTCTTGCTGGTTTGTTCCAAATAGGAGTTCTTGGCAGAAATCACGAAGGTCGCAGCAGCCGATTCAGGTGTCTTTGCCTTTTTGAGAGGTCCTTCGAGCATGACTTTTGCGCCGAAGCAACTTGCCCCGACTTTACCTGCAATGCGGTTCTTGTTGCCGTCGCGGGTCGAAATGTCCATGACGGAGGAAACTCTGCCGCCGTATTCAGCACCAAAACCGCCCGTGTAAACATCGGCGTTGCGGATGATGTCGGTGTCGAAAACCGAGAACAGGCCGATGGAGTGGAAGGGGTTATAGACCACCATGCCGTCCAAAATGACCTTGTTTTGAATCGGTGAACCGCCGCGGATGTAAAGCTGACCGCCTTGGTCGCCAGTGAAGATGACGCCTGGGACGACCTGCAGGTATTGCGCCAGGTCGGCTTGACCGCCAACACTTGGAATTTTTGCAATGGATTTCGGCGTGACCGTGATGACGGATGTCTTGGTCTCGGTGCGCGCTTCAATTTTGTCGGCCGTAATGGTCACGGATTCAAGTAAATGGCTGGTTTCTTTCAGGTAATATTTACGATTGATGACCTGGTTTTTCGATAAGGTGAAATTCTCGCTGATGGTGTCGTAGCCGACAGTCGTAATCATCAAAGTGTATTTTCCGTCGGGAATGCGCGTGATGTTGAAATAACCGTTTTCGCTTGTCGTGCTGCCTATGGTCGTGCCTTGCAGATAGACGTTGCAGAACATGACAGGCTCGCCAGTCGATTCTTCATAAACGAAACCTTTGATGCTGTTGTCTTGTGCGAAAAGTGCGGAAAAAGAGAATAAGGTTAGAATTGCTGTTATAACAATCTTTGAAAAGTTTCTATGTAGCATTTCTGTATTATATTGATAATGAATAAAATATATAACCAACATGAGACAAAAAACTTTCTGCCTCATTTAGAAATGCAAAGATATGGAAAATAGATGGAACTTGCGCTATAAAATGAAGAATTGTTTGAAAACCAGTCCAGAGTTCTAAATTGCAGAATACACCGCCATCAGTGGCAGGAAATTGTTCAGGAAGTGAACTGCGATTGAGGTAAAAATGGAATATCGGATTCTGATGTAGCCCAAGAACATGCCCATTGCCATTTTGTTTAGGAAATAGATGAAAACGAACAAAACTATGGCAAAAGATGTGATTTTACCTGCATAATTGAATATGTGCATGAAGCCGAAAAGAAATGCGAAAACATAGAAAATCACATCAAACCGAACCTTTTGCAAAGGCTTTGTCAGGAAATAACCCAATAGTAAACCGGCGACAATTAAGATAGTGAACCATAACAATGGAAATCGCATTGAAAAAATGACTGAGGATGTTGCATACGATGCTAACAGCACAAAAGAAATCATGAAATTGGTTCTTTTTCTTGTCAGAGGCAGGCGAAATGTAAGTTCTTCAAGAATTGGTGGCAAAAATGCAATGAGCAAAATAAGGGATTTCGATTCTTTTAATTTGCTAAGGAAATTTTCCGGTGCGATTCCAGCCTGAATAAAAGGAAGCATGGCCAAAATGAAAATCCCTTGCATAAGCAAATAAAACAGTATGAGGCTCTTAATCGAAGCCGAATCCTCTTTTGCGATGCACTCGGTCGGGTGCTTGAAATAGGCGAATAGTTTTTTCATGGGGTTGAAGTTTGTGTGTTATGTTTTATTTGCTGTAGAGACGTTGCGTGCAACGTCTAAAATTGTTTCCTTGATAAAATGTGAGAGACGTTGCACGCAACGTCTCTACATGCCTAATTATCAATATCTTTCCACCGAAATGTCCGAAACGCCACATTCCAGATTGATGACAATCTGCTGCTCGGTCTGTCCGAAATTGTCGGTTTGGTAGATGCCTTTCTCGATTTTCTGGAATCCAGCGAAATCCTTGCCCGTGATGGCGGAATCTAAGGTAATCTTACAACCTACATTGGCAGGAATCTCGATGTCGATGTCCGAAACGCCCGATTCGATGTTCATGGTGGTGTGCTGGCCTTTGTCGCCGAGGCGGATGTCCATGTCGCACACGCCACTCTCAATGTTGATGCTTCCAACCTTGTAGGGCATGAAGTCGAAATCGCAGTCAGCGGCTCCCGTGCTGATGGTGAAATCCCAGGTAGGGAAGTCGCTCAAAGCGACATAAAGTTTGTTTTCGGTCCTGCCGTTGATGTTTTTCGTCTTGCCTTTTCCCGTGAGGAATACATTGGCTTCTTCGTCGAGTTTCTCCACGCGGAAATCGTATTTTGCGAAATTGCTTTCCGAATTCACCTTGATCAGTTCAGCCGACGGATTCCCGATTTCGAGCTCGCCTGCACCGAAATCAATGTTCAATGTGGCTTTCGTGAAGGCTTCGTATGGTTCCGAAAACTGCTGTGAATAAGGACCATCGTCAAATTCGTCATCGCTGTCGTTGTCGTAATCATCATCATCGTCCCAATCCCAGTTTGAACTGCTGAACCAATTGCCCCAACGGTTCCTTTCGGGATGGTTTTTAGCTTCATTCTGGTAAAGAAGAACGCCTGCGCCGAGGGTGACAAGCAGCAAAATGGCTTTTAAAAGATCCTTGACCGGAAGGATGGCGATGCCTAAAAAAATGAGCAGCAAAGGCCACAGACGCAATGCGATTTGCCAGCTGAACGATATGGTGCCCAATGAGGCTAACAAAGCCACCACACCGATGAAAAGAATGATGATGCCTAAGAATAAGTTTCTGCTTTTCATTGTTTTGTCTTATTTGAAAGTGGAACGATAAGGAGCAAACCTAAGGCGATTAAGATAACGGGCCAATAGGTGCGCCAGTTGAATTGCGGCAGAAGATTGCCAAGAAGGAAAAGCAAGCCTAAAACGATGAGCGTGAGGCCGCCGATGAGGCCTCCTTTGCTGCTTTTAGGTGTTTCGGCCGCTTGGTTTGCAAACTGTTGCGGTTGCGCATCGCGGTTAGCGGGCATGGCAATCCACATGATGCAGTAGATGAGCAGTCCCGAACCGGCGCAGAGGAAGATGATGGCAAACAGCACCCTGACTAAGGCTGTGTCGATGCCGAAATAATCGGCCAAACCCGAGCAAACGCCGCCAAGGACCTTGTTGTGGGTGTTCCTTTGAAGTTTCTTGTAGTTCTCCATTTGGTATTTGAAATTTAAAGATTTAATATTTAAGATTTAAAGATTTGACATTTAGACTTTTAGACGATTTGATAGTTAGACTTTTTCCCCTTTTAACGGCCTTTCTTTGAGGCCGTCATTCCCGCGAAGGCGGGAATCTCATTTTTGATTATCGAAAAACTGATAACCGATAACCAACGACCCATCACCATTAATCATAATACGCACAAGTGTTCAATTTGTTACAATGATGGCGCAAATATCGCAAACTTTTCGGAGCTTTTGCAAATTATTTAGGGTTGTAACCTTGCAAGTCGGGAGAAAACCGTATTTTTGGAAGTCATAATCTTTTGCAATGAGACGTTTGCTTTTTATCATCATATCCGCTTTGCTTCCGTTGATGGCTTTTGCTCAAAATGAAAATGTTGGTGCTGATTGCCAATTGAATGAATCTGCTTTTGAAGCAGCGTATAAGGCTTTCCCGCAGATTCCGAAAGGTCTTCTGGAAGCGGTTTCGTTCACCAATACGCATTGCCATCATCTGACCGATGCCGACTACACTTTCGATGATTCGACGGCCATGCCGCGTGCATACGGCTTGATGGGCTTGGTGAAAAATGGCAAAAACTATTTCAGGGAGAATCTTTTTACGGTGTCGCAACTTTCTGGAATCGAGGTCGGTGAGATGTTGGAAAGTCCAAGTGCAAATGTCATGGCGTATGCTTCGGCTTTTGCAAAAATCTATGATGGCAAAGGAATGAAATCATGCCTTTTGGCCGTTTCCGAACTCTCGGAATTGCCGATGGGGGAGGAAAAGGATGTTTTCCCGATGAATGTGATGCTCTATTCCGTCTGCTCGTTTCTGAATGATGAAGTAATGGCGGAACGGTTTGATTTTCAGAAATATGACATTGATTTAAAATCCGTCTTCGGCGATGATTTGCCGTTTTTGTCGGCCAAAGGTCTCAGGGTTTCGGGCGAATCGGATTACCCGAATGCCATTTGGAATCCGGCGCCGGAGTGCAATTTTGGCGAACGGACGAATCCCGTCAGCGGTGTCGTGATTCATTATACCGAAGGCTCTTACGCAGGTTGCATCAGTTGGTTCAAGAATTGCGATGCGCAGGTCTCGGCACATTATGTCATCCGTTCTTCCGATGGTCAGGTGACGCAAATGGTGCGCGAGGCCGACAAGGCTTGGCACGCCCGCAGTGCGAATGCCTATACCATTGGCATTGAGCATGAAGCGTATGGCGACATTGTCAGCTATTTCACCGATGCCATGTACAAATCTTCGGCTGATTTGGTGCGCGACATCTGCTCGCGTTATGAGACGATTGACGGTCATCGCACTTTTTACCGCGATACACTCGACAGTGGTATCCGTTTGAATGAAGGCTTGCATAGTCTGGGCGGCGAGTCGGCTTGCACCAAAATCCGTGGCCATCAGCATTATCCCGACCAGTCGCACACCGACCCAGGCCCGTATTGGGATTGGAACTATTACTACAAACTTATCAATCAAGGCTCTGCGGCAACGGTTTTGGAAGGCGAACAGGGCGAGTTGAACCACAAAAACTATGGCGACGATGAGCGCAAATTGTGGGTGATTCGCGGTCCTGAAGGCTCAAGGATTCAAATTGATTTCAAATCGTTCCGTCTTGAAACCGATTACGATTTCCTTTGGATTTATGATGGTGAGGATGAGTATGCACCGAAAATCGGGCGATGGAATACGAAATCGCCGGGCAGTGTTGCCGCTTCGGGCAATGTGATGTGCATCGAGTTCCGCTCCGATTGTGCCACGAATGCAGCAGGTTGGGAGGCGAAATGGGAGGCAAAGTTTCCCGAGCCGCCCGAGCCGGAGCCTGCTGTTGGCGTGTATCCGAATCCTGCCAATGATTTCATCCGCATCCATGTTGACGGGCAAGGCTTTTATGATGCTTCTCTTTATGATGTGTGTGGCCGCGAAGTCGTGCCGAATGTGCGTTTTGTGAAAGAGACGGCAATCGACCTCAGTTCGTTGCGCCAAGGCGTGTATTTCCTTTATTATGGCAAGGCTTTTGAAAATAAGCAAGTGGTTAAGATTGTGAAAGTTAAGTAAAATAAGAGAATCTATTTTGAATAATTCGTTTTTCGTATCAAAAGATTTTGTATCTTTGTGCCAAATGAATTTTTTGAATTAAAAGATACACATTAACAAATGGAGAAATTATTGTTACTAGGCGATGAAGCCATTGCTCAAGGCTTTATCGATGCAGGCGGCAGCGCGATAAACAGCTATCCAGGCACGCCTTCAACCCAGATTACAGATTACGTCAGAAACTCAAAGGAAGCCAAGGAACTTGGTATCAAGGCCAATTGGTGCGCCAACGAAAAGACGGCTCTCGAAGCCTCTATCGGTGTGGCTTACGCCGGCAAACGTGCCATGACTTGCATGAAGCACGTCGGTCTGAACGTGTGCGGCGACCCATTCATGAACTCGGCCATCATCGGCACGAAGGGCTTGCTCATCGTTGTCGCCGACGACCCGAGCATGTTCTCGTCGCAGGACGAACAGGACAGCCGTTACTACGGTCACTGGGCCATGATTCCAATGCTGGAACCATCAAACCAGCAGGAAGCTTACGACATGGTTCACTTCGGCTACGAACTGAGTGAAACTCTCGGAACACCAGTGCTTTACCGCATTCCTACCCGTTTGGCTCACAGCCGTTCAGGTATCGTCCGCAAGCCGGTCCGCAAGCAGAACGAAATCAGCGAACCTGCTGATGCCAAGTCGTTTGTGCTGCTCCCAGCCAATGCAAAGCGCCTTTACAGAACCTTGATCGACAAGCAGCCGAATTTCATGAAGGCTTCTGAAGAATCAGGCTACAACAAGTATTTTGAAGGTGAAAACAAGAAATTGGGTATCATCACAACGGGTATCGCTTACAACTATCTGATGGAAAACTTCGCCGATGGCAAGTGCCCTTATCCGGTTGTAAAGGTCACGCAATATCCTTTGCCATACACGATGATCAACAAGCTGTATGACGAATGTGACGAAATCCTCGTCCTCGAAGATGGTCAGCCGTTCGTTGAAGAACAGGTGAAAGGTTTCCTCGGCAAAGGCAAGAAAGTCATGGGCCGTTTGGACGAAACCATCCGCCGCGATGGCGAACTGAATGCCGAAAAGGTGGCTAAGGCTCTCGGCATGAAGGCCGCTGGCGAATACACGGTTCCTGAAGTTGTCGTCAATCGTCCTCCGGCGTTGTGCCAGGGTTGCCCTCACGTCGACAGCTACACGGCTTTGAACGCTGTCATGGCTAACCACAAGGGCGGCAAGGTGTTTGGCGATATCGGCTGCTACACTTTGGGCTTCAACATGGGTGCTATCCAGACCACCGTTTGCATGGGTGCTTCAATCACCATGGCTAAGGGTGCTTCCGAAGTCGGTATCTTCCCAGCAGTTGCAGTTATCGGTGACGGTACTTTCGGTCACAGCGGCATGACAGGCCTGCTCGACTGCGTCAACGAAAAGGCTAACGTCGTCGTCATGATTCTCGATAACGACATTACGGCTATGACAGGCGGTCAGCCTTCATCGGCCAACAACAAGTTGCGCCAGATTTGCGAAGGCTTGGGCGTTGCTCCTGAACATATCCGCGACATCAATCCGCTGCCAAAATTCCATGAAGAGAACGTGAAGATCATCGAAGAAGAAGTCAACTACAATGGCGTTTCGGTCATCATTCCTCACCGCACTTGCTTGGTGGAACTCAAAAAGCATCTGAAGAAATAAGTGTTGAACCTTTAAATTTTGAATGAAATGAAAAAAGACATTATATTGTGTGGCGTTGGTGGCGATGGTATCGTTTCTGTCGCAAAGATTATTTCCGATGCAGCATTGAATATGGGCATGAACCTGAAACAGTCTGAAATTCACGGCATGTCACAGCGTGGCGGTTCGGTGTTCTCACATCTGAGACTCTCCGACAATGAGATTTTCGCCGATGTCATTCCTGAAGGTCAAGCCGACATCATCCTGTCGAGCGAACCGATGGAATCACTCCGTTATCTGCCTTGGCTGAATAAGGAAGGTTGGATCATTACCAACTCCGACCCGTTCGTCAACATCAAGAATTATCCTGAAATGGAGAAGATTGAAGCCGAACTGAAGAAGTTCCCTCATGTGGTCTCCTTCAATGCCAACGAAATCGCCAAGCAGATTAAGGCCCGTTCAAACATGGTGCTTTTGGGCGCTACCGTTCCTTACCTCGGCATCGAACTGAGCAAGGTCGAAGAAGCCATTGCCCATATCTTCGGCAAGAAAGGTCAGGAAGTCGTCGATGTGAACATTCAGGCTGTCCGTGCCGGTTATGCACAGGCAACTGCCAAATAATTTGTCGCTCCGACAATAATAACGAAATGTTATCGTATAGTAGAGACGCGGTTTTGCTGCGTCTCTATTTCGATTAATTAAATAAGGTGTCATGAGTCATAAGAAAATATTGTGGGGGAGGGTGTTCCTCTTCTTGGTTTTGCCCATAATCCTGATTGTTGCTGTCATTATTCTTTGCTGCCGAGCCTGTGAGCATCATGGCGAAGAGGTGTATGTAGAACCGGAAGAGGAAGTCGTTGCCGAACCTCAGTATTTGTATGGCATCTGCATCGACTCGATGTATGTTGAGGAAGGAAAGGTTGAGTCGGGACAGTTCCTTTCCACTTTGCTATGCTCGAAAGGAGTTGAACCGCAAGTCGTCGAGCATATCGCCCGCGAGGAACGCGATGTGTTCGATGTCAGCAAGATACGTGCTGGCAACAAATATACCTTTTTGATGACCAATGATACGGCTCAAACGCCATTGTTTTGGATTTATGAAATCGATTACCGCAATACCGCAGTTTTTAGCCTGACCGATTCGCTGACGGCATGGCGCATCGAAAAGGATATTGATGTGAAAATCGAGCGCACTTCGGGAACGATTACCTCGTCCTTGTGGAATGCGGTCGTCCAAAATGGCGGTGACCCTGCATTGGCTGTGAAGCTTTCCGACGTTTACGCCTGGACTATTGACTTTTTCGGTATCCAGGAGGGCGATGCTTTCGATGCCATTTACGAACGTAAGTATGTAGAAGACAAATCCATCGGTCTGGGTGAGGTCTATTTCTGCAATTTTGTTCATGTTGGCGACACCATCTGCGCGGTTGCCTTTGAGCAGAACGACAAGACGGAATATTTCAACGACAAGGGCGAAAATCTCCGCAAGGCATTCCTGAAGGCTCCGTTGAGCTACAGCCGCATCAGTTCCACTTTCAGCAACAGACGTCTCCATCCTGTCTATAAATATTATCGTCCGCATCATGGCGTCGATTATGCCGCTCCGGCAGGCACGCCTGTCTACAGCATTGGTGATGGCGTGGTTGTTACCAAGGCCTATCAGAAAGGCGGCGCTGGCAATTATTTGAAAATCAAGCATAACGATACCTATACCACAAGTTACATGCACTTGAAGGGTTATGCCAAAGGCATTACCCAAGGCTGCCATGTGAAGCAAGGTCAATTGATTGGCTATGTGGGAAGTACGGGCGCGTCAACAGGTCCGCACTTGGATTTCCGTGTCTTTAAGAACGGCACCCCGATTGACCCATTGAAAATGGATTCACCACCCGCCGACCCGATTCAAAGTTCAAATAGGGAACTGTTTGACAAGGTTGTCAAGTATTGGAAAGATGCTCTTGAAAATGACGGGCCGTTGGAGCCTTATCACGAGGAGGTGCCTGTCGTTGATTCCTTGCAGATGCTTATGGATTCAATACAGCAGCCCGAACATCCATAACGGGATTTTGTTGTTGTGGCGAAAAAAAGACTTTGTAAAGTCTAAATTTTGCAAAAAAAAGACTTTGTAAGATTTATTTTCTGACAAAAAAGAACTTTCAAAAGTCTTTTTTTAAAGAAAAACAATCATTGAGGGTCTTTTTCTGTTTCTTCCGTTTCTTTTTCTTTCACTTCTTCGACCACGACTTTCCCTTTCTTCACCTTGATTTTTTTCTTGATACGGATTGGCGTGATGAGCAGAAGCAGGAAGATCTCCAAGGCATATTTGTACCATGGGAATGGACCGGAAATGATGAGTTGGAAAATGATGAGCAAAATGGTGGCACTGACGAAAATGGCTTTGCCGATGCGCTTTTTGCGGAAAATCTGTATCAAGCTGAAAACCAGCAACCCGCAAAATACGAATTCACCTATCAGGATGATGAGGTCTGACGACATGCTGCCTAAATCCTTTTCGTCGCCGAGGTAATAGGAATCGAGGGAATAATGGTAGAGGCACAGGGTGATGGTCTCGTAGATGAAAAGCAGGCCGTAATAGGTGATAGCGAAACTCGCCGCCAGTTTCATGGCTAAGGTGAGTTCCGGCTTTAAGTTGAAAATGCGGCCGTCAGATATTTCCTTCTTGGTTGCCATTGTTGATTTGCTCTAATCGTTTGAAAAACAAATAATAAAGTAAGATGAATAAGATGGCTGACAATAAGTCGGAAGTAAATGCGGAAACGGCTTGCAAAGGATATACAAATACCGATGCGTTGATTAAAATGCAGATTTGTGAAATGGAATAGATGTGGAATCCGATCTTGTCGAGTTTGAACATCTTCAATACGCCAACAAGCGAACCAACGTAAAGGATGAAGAGGAAAAGGTAATAGGTCGGATTGATGCTAGCCGTGATGTTGAGGCTCTCCATAAAAGCATCCATCGCTTCCCCGTTTATGTTGGATAAGAAAGGTGCCATGACTTCCTCAAATTGTCCTGTCTCTATCATTTCCTTCATCATCGGCGCACCTAGGTAGCCTATGATGGCGCTGAATATCTGAAAACAGGCGTTGATGAGCGACAGAATAAGGAAAAATGTCATGCCGCCGGGCCGTTTTACGGGCTGTTGGTTGCCAATTTGATTGTTGTCGTATGTTTCCATTTCACAAATCCCGCTAAAAATTTTATTTGTTCATCAATTCGTCGAAATTCAGGGCGTATTCCTTCACGAATTTCACCGATTTGGCGATTTCGGTATACATCACCTTGTCGATTCTCACGAATTCCACATTCTTGCGGTATTCGGCGACGAACTTTTCGATGGTTTCTGACGATTTCAGAGGTCTTCTGAATTCCAGTGCCTGTGCAGCGTTGAAGAGCTCGATGGCAAGGATGCGCTCGAGGTTTTCGGCAACGCGCAAAGCCTTGGTGGCGGCATTGGCGCCCATGCTCACATGGTCTTCCTGGCCTTGTGACGACTCGATGCTGTCGACTGAAGCCGGGCAGCAGAGTTGCTTGTTCTGGCTGACGATGGAAGCGGCTGCATATTGTGGAATCATGAAGCCTGAGTTCAGACCTGGTTCTGCAACGAGGAATGAAGGCAGTTCGCGCTTGCCGCTAATCAGTTGGTAAACGCGGCGTTCGCTGATGTTGCCGAGTTCGCTCATGGCGATGGCCAAGAAATCCAAGGTGATGGCAAGAGGCTGACCATGGAAGTTGCCGGCTGAGATGACGAGGTCTTCGTCAGGGAAGATGGTCGGGTTGTCGGTGACAGCGTTGATCTCTTCGCTGAAGACAGAAGCCACATAGTCGATGGCGTCTTTCGATGCACCGTGAACCTGAGGCATGCAACGGAATGAATAAGGATCCTGAACGTGTTTCTTCTCTCTTGAGATGAGCTGGCTGCCTTTGGTGAATTCGCGGACGCGCTTTGCCGTGACAATCTGTCCGTTGTGGTGACGGATTTGATGCACCTGGTCGTAGAAAGGCTCAATTCTGCCGTCGAAGGCTTCCAGTGAAACGCAACCGATGAGGTCGGCTAAGTAACTGAGGCGGAAGGCTTTTAGCAGGACGTATGTGCCGTAGCTGCTCATGAATTGTGTGCCGTTCAGCAGGGCGAGACCTTCTTTCGACTGCAGCGTGATAGGTTCCCAACCGAATTTGGCAAGAATCAGTTGTGCAGGGACGATTTCGCCTCTGTAGTGGACTTCGCCCAGACCGAGCAAAGGCAGCATGAGGTTGGCCAAAGGAGCCAAGTCACCTGATGCACCGAGTGAACCTTGGTTGTAGACCACAGGCAGCACGTCGTTGTTGAAGAAGTCAATAAGGCGCTGTACGGTGATGACTTGCACGCCGGAATTGCCGTATGAAAGGCTCTGCACCTTGAGCAGAAGCATGAGGCGGATGATTTCTTCAGGAACCATTTCGCCGGTGCCGCAAGCGTGCGACATGACGAGGTTCTTTTGCAGTGTGCTGAGGTCTTCCTTTGAAATGCTGTGGTCGCAAAGTGAACCGAAACCAGTGGTCACGCCATAGATTGGCTTGTCCTGGTTTTCCATTTTCTTGTCCAAATAATCACGGCATTTCTGAATGCGGTTGATGGCATCTTCCGAGAGGGCGAGTTTATATCCATTATGGAGGATTTCGTCGACTTGTTTAAAAGTAAGTTCTTCTGAACTGATGTAATGTGTTTTATTCATTATTTGTTATTTGATGATTGTTTCAACTAATTTGTTTGCTTCCACGCTTTCCTGACGGCCTTCTTTCATCCACTTCACGGTGAATTTCTGTTCGGCGACTTCCTGCTCGCCGGCAATGATGACAATCGGGATGTTGCGCTGGTCGGCGTATTTCATCTGTTTTTGAATCTTGGCGGCATCGGGATAAATCTCTGCGTTGATGCCGTGCTTGCGCACTTGATTCAAGTATTTCAGACAGTATTTCTCTTCGGTCGGACCGAAATTCAGGAAAATGGCCTTGGTGCTTTCCGACATGGTCTCGGGGAAGAGGTTGAGGCCTTCGAGCACATCGTAGATGCGGTCGGCGCCGAAGCTGATGCCCACGCCCGACACGTTCGGCAGACCGAAAATGCCGGTCAGATTGTCGTAGCGGCCACCGCCTGAGATGCTGCCCATCGGGAAGTCCTTGGCTTTCACCTCGAAGATGGCGCCTGTGTAGTAATTCAGGCCGCGAGCCAAAGTGAGGTCAAGCTCGGTGTCGATGTTGAGTTCCATGTTGTCGATGTAATCGAACAGGGTCTCCAGTTCCTCAATGCCTTTCTGACCGACTTCGTTGTCGAGCAGCGGCTTCAGCTGAGCGATCTTCTCGCGCACGTCGCCTTTCATGAAGAGGATAGGCTGAAGCTTTTCGATGGCTTCTGGTTCCAGACCCTTTTCGGCAAGTTCGGCGTTGACGGCATCAATGCCGATTTTGTCTAACTTGTCGATGGCAACCGTAATGTCGACCAAAGCATCCGATTTTCCGATGTATTCGGCAATGCCAGCCAAAATCTTGCGGTTGTTTATCTTAAGAATAACATTGATTTTCAGATTTGTGAAAACCTCGTTGACAATCTGCACCAGTTCGGCTTCGTTGAGGATGGAGTTGCTGCCGATGATGTCGACGTCGCATTGGCAGAATTCGCGGTAGCGGCCTTTCTGCGGACGGTCGGCACGCCAAACGGGCTGAATCTGATAGCGTTTGAAGGGGAAGGCGATTTGGTCGCGGTACATGGTCACGAAGCGGGCAAAAGGCACGGTGAGGTCGTAGCGCAGACCTTTTTCCGAGATTTTGCCAGCCAGTTTCAGCGATTCAAGCGGTTCTCCGTTTTGCTCGATGCCCGACATGAAATCGCCAGAGTTCAGCACGCGGAACAAAAGCTTGTCGCCTTCATCTCCGTATTTGCCGAGCAAGGTGCTGAGGTTTTCCATCGATGGCGTTTCAATCGGCAGAAAGCCAAAACGCTTGAACACGCCTTTGATGGTGTCAAAAATATAATTGCGGCGCACCATGACTTCAGGCAGGAAGTCGCGGGTGCCTTTTGGTATGGATGGTTTTTGTGCCATTATCTTGTGTTTTGTGTGTTTATTTCAGTTCAAAAGTCTCGCCTGGCTCTGGAATGACGATGTTTTCAAAGCCTTCCTTGCGCAGCTGGCGTTTGTAGAATTTCAGTGCGTCAGGCTCGCCGTGGACGAGGAACACCTTCTTGACTTTCTTCGGGTCTTGGCATTTCAGGTAGTTGATCATTTCGGAATAGTCGCCGTGACCGCTGAAAGCGTCGATGGAGTAGATGTCGGCCAAAACGCTGTATTCGTTGCCGAAGATTGACACCACTTCCGGTCGCGGGTCAGCCAACAGTTTGGCGCCCAAAGTTGTAGGAGCGCAATAGCCGATGGCCAGGATGGTGTTGTTCGGACGGGCGATGCTGTTGGCGATGTGATGCTTCACGCGGCCTGCTTCCATCATGCCCGATGCGGAAATGATGATGCAAGGTTCCTTGCGGGCGTTGAGTGCCTTCGATTGGTTGACGTCTCTGACGAAAGTCAGGCTGTTGAAGCCGAACGGGTCGGGGTCGTATTCGATGACATCACGGACGTTCTCGTTGAACAAATCCAAGTGCATGCGGAAGATTTCGGTAGCATTGACGGCCAGCGGGCTGTCGACAAATACTGGAATCTTTTCCGGCAGTTTGCCTTCGTTGTAGAAATTGTTCAGCAAATACACGATTTCCTGTGTGCGGCTGACGGCAAATGACGGAATGATGAGTTTGCCGCGCTTTTCGATGCAGGTGTCGTAGATGATTTTAAGCAGTTGCTCTTCGGCATTGGTGCGGTCAGCGTGAAGACGGTTGCCGTAGGTGGCTTCGGTGATGATGTAGTCGCAATGCGGGAAGGCTTCAGGCGAACGCAGCAGGTAGTTGTATTCGCGGCCGATGTCGCCCGTGTAACCGATGCGCGTCATGTCACCGCCTTCGTCGATTTCGATGATGGCGCAGCCGCTGCCCAGCAGGTGTCCCGTGTTGTTGAACTTCACTTTGATGTTATTGTCGAGGAACACCCAACGGTTGTAGGATGTGCTGAGGAACAGCTCCATGCAGGCACGGGCGTCTTTCTCGGTGTAGATAGGGTCAAGGGCAGGAAGGCCTTCTTTGCGGCGCTTCTTGTTGAACCATATCATATCGTTTTCCTGAATGAAGCCGCTGTCTGGCAACATGATGTTGCAGAGGTCGCGGGTGGCGTCGGTGCAGACCACTTGTCCGCGGAAACCTTGCTTGTAATAATAGGGTATAAGGCCGCAGTGGTCAATATGAGCATGGGTGAGGATGATGTAATCTATTTCCTTAGGTTCGACCATCGTGTTGCGGTTCGATGCGTCGGTCTCAAGGCCTTTGCCTTGGAACATGCCGCAGTCGAGCAGTATTTTCTTTCCGTGGTCGGTGATTATCAGGTGCTTGCTGCCGGTGACTTCCTGCGCTGCACCAATGAATTTGATTCTCATGGTAGAACTTAGTTTTAAACCTCCAAAAATAGTAAAAATTCTTGTATGGTCTGCAATAATCATAAAAAACGCCACCACAAATCGTGATGGCGTTTTTTTCAGTGTCGGCTCAAAGCCTTAATAGTTGTAGTAATGCTGAATGCATTCGTTGGTCTTCGTGATGATGAGGTCTTTCATCTCGGTGCGGTCGAAACGCTCGGCACTCTCCGAAAGTTCTCTCAGCACCTCGAGACTTTCACCGATTTCATCATCGTAGTATTCCTGGAATTTAGGCTTCATCTTGCCGTAGAATACCAGTTTATCGGAATAGTTCTTAACCATCTTTTCCATGAAAGCATCACCCTTTTCATCGGCACCGCAAACGTAGTACATTTCAGGGAACTGATACAGCATGACATCGAATGGGAATTTCTCGTTCGGGAAGAATTCCTGATATTTGTCCATCACGACGACGGCTGAATCATATTGTGCATGATTGACTAAGCTCTGTGCCAGACGAATGTAGCTCTGACGGGCAAAGGTGGCGTTGCGGACGCTTTCGCGGTCAGGCACCACGCCATCTTGGTTCAGGCTGCCCCATCTTGCCTTGTTGACCAGAAGGTCGTAGGCGCCTTCGCGGTAAACGCCGCCAAGACCTCTGTGGTAGTCTTCGGCTTCAACAGGAATGAAGCGGTAGGAGAGACCTTCCATGTGCAAATACTTGTCGATGCCAAGCACCTTGCTCATGTCGCTGAAGCTGGTGAAGTAAATCGGGCGTTCCCAGTTGTTGGTGGCGATGAAGTCGAGCAGCATGATGGCGTTCTTGTAGATGTAACTGCCACATTTCAAGTCCCAGTTGATTTCGTCAACAATCTTGTCCTGCATGTTTTCTGGGACGATGCCGTTGCGGATGCAGGCTTCCTTGTCGACGGTCAGTTTCAGTTGACGGCAAGGCACATAGTGTGTCGAACCGCCGCCTTGGTAATACTTCAC
Source organism: Bacteroidales bacterium (assembly GCA_024400455.1). Classification (GTDB taxonomy): domain Bacteria; phylum Bacteroidota; class Bacteroidia; order Bacteroidales; family F082; genus Limimorpha. The sequence continues at coordinate 97,143 of JAKSMU010000001.1, forward strand.
GGCCTTCGGGTTGTTGAGGAAGTCAATGACTTGCTGCAGTTCGACGCGCTTGCCGCTGAAGAAATCTTCTTCGATGATCGGCAGGCTTTCGTTGACACCGTTTTCATATTCCTTAGGACTCAATGTCAGCGGCATGCGTTCCGATTCGTAGACCTTTCTGCCCATCTGGTGGACATACCAGTAGCCTTGCGAAAGCATGTAGTTGCACACGCGGACATCGGTGCGGTAGCCTTCCACTTCCTGGACGTACCAAAGCGGGAAGGTGTCGTTGTCGCCACGGGTGAAAATGACAGCATTCGGAGGCAGCTGTGCAAGGTAGTTCTTCGCCCAGTCTAAGGCCGAAGTCTTGCCGGAACGGTTGTGTTCTTCCCAACCTTGAGAACCCATGACGCATGGCACGGCGAGGAAACAAACCAGGCCGACGGCCACGGTCGTCACCATTTTCTTGCTCTTGGTGGCGCGGTCGATGAGGTCGATGAGGGCAATCACGCCCATGCCAATCCAGATGCAGAAGGCATAGAACGAACCAGCGTATGAGTAGTCTCTTTCACGAGGCTGGCAAGGCACTTGGTTCAGGTAGATGACGATGGCGATGCCTGTCATGACAAAGACGAGGAAGATAATCCAGCTTTGCTTCAAATCGCGCTTGAGCAGCCAAATCAGACCGATGAGGCCGAGAATCAGAGGCAGGAAGAAATAGGTGGTTCTGCCTGGATTCTGCAAGCTTTCAGGCATGTCGCTCTGGTCGCCGAGTCGGGCATTGTCGATGAAGCTGATGCCGCTCAACCAGTTGCCGTGGGTCAGTTCGCCTTGGCTTTCGATGTCGTTCTGACGGCCAACGAAATTCCACATGAAGTACCTCCAATACATCCAGTTGCACTGATAGTTGAAGAAAAACTTCAGGTTTTGTCCCATGGTCGGTTTCAGGATGGTTTCAGTCGAGCCATCGTATTTTTTCACTCTTACCGGGTCGCCGATGATGTTGCCACGGCTGTCTTTGCGATATTGTTCATACGTGTTTATATGACGCTCGCTTTGCGTGCTCCACATGCGAGGGAAGATAGTCTTCATCTCGTCGGGATAATCCGGTGTGGAGTGCTTGCGGTCGTCGGTGATGACGTATTTGTGCGCTTCTTTATCCTTGACATAGATTGGAGATGCGTCTTTGGCATCGGAAACAGGAGCGTTGTAATAGGCACCGTAAAGCAAAGGCCAGCTGCCGTATTGTTCACGGTTGAGGTAAGCCAGCAGCGACAGCGATTCCTTCGGCTCGTTTTCGTTGATAGGCGTGTTCGTGTTGGCGCGGATGACCAGCATGAAGAACGACGAGTAGCCAATCAAGATGAACATAAGGCAGAGGATGGCGGTGTTCCAAACCGCTTTCTGACGCTTGGTGGTGTAAATCAGGCCCCAGACGATGAGTCCGATGATGAGGGCGAAATAAACGATGGTGCCCAAATTGAATGGAGCTCCCAGCGTGTTGACGAAGAACAGTTCCATCTTGCCGGCCAGGTTGACGGTCTGCGGCACGATGAAGTTGTTGATCAGCCAAAGCAGCGCCACCGAGATGAGGCCCACGCCAATGAAACGCCAGAAGGTGATCTTTTTCTTGGCTTTCTTGAAGTAAACCACATAAACGATGGCAGGGATGCACAAGAGGTTAAGCAAGTGAACGCCAATGGATAAGCCAATCATGAAGGCGATGAAGATAATCCAGCGGAGGCTCTTCGGGTCGTCGGAGGCTTCTTCCCATTTCAGGATAGCCCAGAAAGTGACGGCGGTGAAGAACGACGACATGGAATACACTTCGCCTTCCACGGCGTTGAACCACTGCGATTCGCTGAAGCAGTAGGCGATGGCGCCGACGAAACCAGCCAGCAGCACGCCAATCTTATTCGTCCAAGGCGCATCTTCGCCTTCTTTCATCCAGATTTTTCGGGCCAGCATGGTGATGGTCCAGAACAAAAATGCAATGGTCAGGCCGCCGCAAATAGCCGACATGCCGTTGATCATCATGGCCACTTTGGTGACATCGCCACCCGCAAAGAGCGAGAAGAAACGGCCTAACATTTGGAATAGAGGTGCCCCAGGAGGGTGACCCACTTGCAGTTTAAAAGCAGTCGAGATGTACTCGCCGCAGTCCCACCAGCTCACCGTTGGTTCGAGCGTGAGAAAATACACGACGGTGGCAATCAAACCTGCCAGCCAGCCTGTAATGTTGTTTAACCTTTTAAAAGTCATTGCTTTATTGTAATTTGTTATTGTTTGCTACAAACTGAATACTACAAAACTGCAAAAATATTGTTTTTTGGCATAGGTTTTTCAAAGGCAGGGGAAAATATTAGGTTACTAAGGTTAATTGCTGGCGACTATATACGAGCAGTACTTATTGAGCGATACCTGAGACTCATTCCATCTGAAATTTGTCCAATTATCTCTTTCGTATATATACATAGTCAATATCCTAGTGCGACATTCAACAAAGCATATCGTCGCAAATTCTGCGACAAAACTACTATAATAATGTCGAATCGACAAGGAAATTCGCAAAATAACGCAAATTCTTATCAGCGTCCGCCAGGCAAGGACTTGCGTCAGCAAGGCCACATTCGTCAGATTCGCCTAATTAACTACGTTGAATCTGCGATTTCGCGGTCTTTCCTCTGCGTCCTCCATACATTTGTTAATGAATGGTTTCCTCTGTCAAAAAAGGTTTTGCTGGAGTTTTGAAGGTTATGTGAAATATTGTCTGTTCCTAAATGAAAAAGGCGCTTCATGCGAAGCGCCTTGCTGGGAATCCCTCACGAGGAGGGTTGCCGTGAAACGATGCTTATTTCTCGGCGCGGGTCTTGATGACGAACGAACCGAAGCCACGGGCGGATACTTTGCCTTTGGTGGCTACCGTTGCGTAGTAGTAGAGCTGGTCGCCGGCTTGGGCGAAGTCCTTCAGGTTGAGCGTTGCGGTTCCCGCTTCGGCCAACACGTTGGTGTTAACCAAGGTGACGGCCTTGTGGGTCTGGTTGAACAATACGATGATGGCGTTCGAGTTGCCGGCATCGTATTCAATCTCGCTTACGTCCCAAGGCAGGGTGACGGCGGTGGCGTCGGTGATTGTGGCCGACTGCAGGCTACCGGCTCCAACGGGACCGTTGCCCAAACTGGTGATGCGGCTGAAGTCGAGTGTCTTGGCGTCGCCTTCGTCTGTCGCACAAGCGGCGATCTGGCGCGACAACAAGTTGCGGCGCGACAATCCTGTCACTTCGGTGGGGTAGAGCGCCCTCAGCATCTCTTTGCTGATGCCGCGGGTGGCTTTGCCCAACTCCTTGAAGAAGTTGCGCTGCTTCACCTGTTCTTCGGTGTTCGCGTTCTTCACTTCAATGGCGCGGCTACGCATGACGTAACGTCCGTTCCATTTCGAGCCGACTACTGTGCCGACGGCTCCTGAGAATCCGTCAAGGATTCCTTTGTTTACAATTGCCATGATGATCACTGTTTTTGGCTTGTTAACATTAATGTTGTTTTCTTTTTTGCTGCTGTTGCAGCGGCTGTTTTTAGACATTTTGTTGATATTTATTAAATATGATAAATTGATAAGTTATTTTTTTACCTCCTTCGGCAATGCCATTGCTTCCGGAACGTTTGCCCCTGAGGGGCGGTGGTCTTGTTCTGTTGATACGTTGCACTATCATCGTTGTAAAAATTTTCTGCAATTTTAATACAGTGACAATACGGTGTGCAATAGTTAGTGCAAACTAACTTCAAAGAAATTTTTCAGCATTGACAATCAATGTGTTGAAACGAAAAATGGTGACCTCGGTGATGTCACTCACCATAGGTCACCATTCACTCACCATCGACTCACCACTGGAGTCCCCAACCTCAACTGGCGCGGTTATTTGTGGTTCTGGCAAGGCTTTTCTCGATTGTGGCTACGGTTTCATCGTAGTCTTTAGGCTTTTCGCTGAACTTGTTTTTTGGCGTTGTGAGGGCTGTATCGTCGAAATTGCTGAAAATGGCACGCATCAGGGCAACCCATTCAGTAGTCTTGTGATAGGCTTCGGTTTCTTTCAGGTCTTCATAGATGCAATGGAAGGTGTAGCTGATGAACTGCTTGTTGCTGACGCGTGCGTTGATTTTCCGTATGTCGTTGGGGATTTTGCCGAAAATTACAAAGTGTTCCACATAATTGACGAGATTGGTGAACTCGTCTTGTTCCATAAATAATGTATGGGTTTTTGGTGATATGCAGGAAAGGAATAGCAGTCGTCGCTTGGCCTTTTCGGCACATTCAAACAGTTCCTTGCAGTTCCCGTTGCCGATGCTGGCTTTTGGCGGTGCGTCCGATTCGATGATGAGGCCTTCGTGCGAGGCGAAGTCGAGGTTGGCATATCTCCTTTTTTCGGAAAACGAGTTGGCATAGTAAATCAGGTGGCCGATATAGGATGATTTGTTGTCTGAGACAGCCTTCTTCAGCAGGTTGGTCATGCGCCGTATCTTTTCGTCGGTGGTCTTGTTGGGTGAGCGGTAGAGGCTGAGCAGCACCAATGTGGTGGCCATTACGAGTTCGCCTATTTGGTGCTCTTCATAGTTGTCGAGCAGTTCCTTTATCTCGGCAATATGTTCTTCGGGGTGTTTGTTCTCCATGATATAGGCGCAGATTGCGAAGGCCATCTTGAACAGATGGCCGGCCTTGAACGTCGTGCTGTCGCATAGCGCTTCTATGAGTATGTCGTAGATCATATCCATCAATGGGTCCATTTCGAGATAGAGGTCCACATCTATCTTTTCCTGGAATAGGGCTTCGTCTTGGGTGTTGAATAGTAGAAACATGTGACTCTTTAATTGTTTTTGGTTTGTTACTGAAATTAGTTTTTTATTTTAGTTTGTATAATTTATAAATTATTCTAAATAAGATTACAAAGTGTTTGTTGACAACGAGAAATCTCTCGAGTCACTTCACAACAAAAGTACGAATATTTTTTCAGGTGTTCGTGTAAAATGTAGTTTTTTACCACAAAACTTTTCAACAGAAATTGTTGATAAGTTATTATACTTTGATATTGTGGTGGAAAGGAACGTGAACTTCGTCAGCTAGGCCTTGTGGCAAACATGTGGCATGGGCGAGAGTCATTTGCTCCTTTGGTGGATGCGGATGCCATTCTGCTCAATCGTGCGAAGGCAATCTGCTTGCAACCCAAATCGGTATAATGGGCAATTCCTTATTTTTGCCACAGGAACAACAAAACTACGGAATTATGAGCTGGCTGATTATCTTATGGCTGTTAGGGTTCTTCGATAAGGACGAGGGTGACGACTGAGAACGGGTAGCATGACCTCCAAGGCATTTGTCTTTCCGTCAACTTTTTAAGGACAGTAGGAGGGAAGAAAGCAGAATAAGGGTTGTCACCCTAAAGCGTGACAACCCTTATTGTTTCTGCCAGTCATCCAATTGCAGGATCATTGAATATGGTTTCAAAAACAAATACCTGTCAAAAATCTAACGCCCGCCATCTATAGAAACTATGAAAGCTATCTGAAACCGCCCTTCAATTCTCAAAGAAGTCCGCATTTTCAACAGCTCATTTTAGTCCAACTAACACCATTTTAGTCGTAATTTTTTAGTCGTAATTTTGACTAAAAAGCAGTGCAATAATCTGAATTAAAGACATTTGAATAAACCCACTTAGTCGTCCTTTGCGCCTTTTTTAGTCGTAATTCGTTCTGTTTTTAGTCGTAATTCATCAGAATCCATGTCTTGAATCTTCCAAATACGGCCTTCACAAACCACGATTTCATTATTTTGCAATTCCCTTAACAAGTTGCCAAGCATCCAATTGCTGGCTCCCTAAATTTGATTTACTTGCTCTTGACCCACTTCCCGCCGAATCTTGTGTCGTTGTAGATCTCAAGGTAATCTTGTCCGTCAACAGAACTTGTCTTGAATTGGAGTGGGTTGTTGCAATTATTACTATGACCATATTTCAAGACATCGCCTTCAACGATATAGTTATAATCCCAAGAGAGACCAGAAGATACGTTAGTGTAATCTTTAAAGATGCCATATTCGTCAAACTGCAACATCCTTTCGTGTTCTTCAAAGCCGACAGGGTCGGCGATGCGCCAGCGGCCCACGATGCTGGGCTGGGCTGTAGGTGCTGCCATTTCCGGCTCAGGCTGAGCCGCAACCTCTTCAGCAGGTTCGGAATCGCCGAATAGTTCTTCGGTGACAACTTCGTCGTGGTGCAGCAGTTTGCCCATTTTGTCGCCATCCACTTGCAGATAGCCCATGAAGAACCAGAAAACGGTGGCGAGCAATGCGCCGAGGAGAAATGATACTAAGCTTTTCATTTTGTTATCCCTAAATTCGTGTCGGGCGCAACTGTTGGTGGGTGCAAAGATAAGAAATGATTTGCATGTCCTGAGTTGGAATGATATTTTTTTTTGAGTTGCACGGTCTATAAAGTGATGAAAGGAAATAGAGGTTTCCTTGCTTATTTCAACGGGATCTCTGACCTTTGCAGCGTCAAATAAACAATTAAAGTATGGAATGGATTACTTCTTCGCAGTTTGTTGAAATGCTTAAACGCTTCCCCGATACCAAAATTGCTGCAAGACAATATCTTGGCACCCTTGATGTTTCAAGGCAGATTTGGGAATATCATGCCGAAGGCAATGTGCTCCTTCATTATGTTGGGGAGAATAAGGATGAAATGACCGAATGTGATTTCATGAAATCATACGAGAACGCCCACTGGCTGCCCGATGATTTTTTCCATCTTTCCGACGAAAGACAAAAGGCTCTCGCAGTCCGTATTGTGGAGCATTTGATACAGACGGGAAACCTCGATTGGATTCTCACGGAATGTAATATTAACTTTGTCCGCGAATGTCAGCATTGCCATGGTCTGATGAATGAAGGCTGGCTGTGTGGCGACACATACACTTTCTGCTCCGATGATTGCCTTTTGAAAGAGAATCCGTCATTGAATAAAGAGACATTGGAGCAATTGAATGAGGACGATGAGTCCAATGTCTGTTGGAATGAATGGGAAGCTTAATCCAGCCAAGGCACTCCGTAGAAGCTGTCATCTTCGTCTACGGCAAATAATTCGTCGGATGGCAGAATTATCTTTGCTTTTCTGAGTCGCTCCAAATAGTTGCAGCGAATGTTGTGATGCTCAATTTCTTCACGCCGAGCCTTGCTCATGGCAAGGAAATCGTCTTCAATCTCCAAGCCAAGATAACGCCTGTTCAGAAGGTTGGCGGCGATGCCTGTCGTTGCGCTGCCGCTGAATGGGTCGAGTATCCAAGCGCCGGGTTTTGTCGATGCCTGAATTAGACGGGCTAACACGCCGAGAGGCTTTTGTGTGGGATGCTTGCCGCACGATTTTTCCCAAGGTGCGATGGCTGGCAACCGCCATACATCGGTCATCTGCTTGTCGTCGTTCAGCTCCTTCATCAAGTCGTAGTTGAAGTAGTGGGGCACTTTGGGTGACTTCCTGGCCCAAATGATGAACTCGGTTGAATAGGTGAAGTAACGGCACGAAATGTTGGGCGGCGGGTTGGTCTTTGCCCAAGTAATCACATTCAGAATCTTGAATCCAAGTTTCAGCAGTTGCTGCTGTACGCTGAAGATGTTGTGATGTGTGCCCGAAATCCAGATGGTGGCGTTCTCCTTCATGTGTTCGCGCACCGAGGTGAGCCAACGCAGGTTGAAGGCATCCATTGCTTCAGGTGTGGTGGGCTTGTCCCAATCACCCTTATCTACGCAAACCACCTTCCCGCTCTGGTAGCTGATTCCGCCGCTCGAAAGGAAATAGGGCGGATCGGCAAACACCATATCGAAGCCGAACTTGAACTTCGACAGCGTTTCGACGCAATCACCTTTGATTAGGGTGAAATCGTTGTTGGTGGATTTGTAGAAAGATGGAATCATAGCCCAGTTTTCAATAATTGAATAAAATCAGCAATATCAGTAAGATTATAAATGCTTGGAATAATATTGTAAGCCTCTTGTAGTTTATTCTTAGCACTCTTCCATCCAATTCCATCGGTAATCCAAACAAATTCAAAGCCAGGAACGGAATTGATTTTTGGAGCAATATCAGAGTATGAACGAGCTACTTCGTTAAGTTTACTGCCGCCTCCGCTGTAAAAATTAACCTCCATGAGATAAGTTTTCTTAGTAGTGTCAATAACAAAATCAAAACGCTTCTCGTCGTCACCTAAAACTTTTGTGATTTCTGGCCATTCGCTTGAATAAACTTCTTGACGATAGTTTATTCCTTCTTTATTAAGAATTTGCGCTACTCTTTCTTCCATGACATGCCCGCTTCTGTTCTTGCGGGCATTGGTGTCGAGGCCAGTCTCAATCCCAAATACATAATCTACCAAATCGTTTATTTTCTTCGATTGGAAGATTTCGGAAAGGCCAGTGCCATCAAGATAATCCATTACACCGTCAATTGAGGTAAACAAAGAATTGAGCACGACGCAATTTCCAAGTTTGTCGAGAACTATCTTTTTGCCCTCGCTGCGAACGGCAATAAGGATGTCCATTACGTTAAACGCCGTCTTGTCGCGCTTCCATATTGTCTCGACAGCTTTGCGCATGTCTTGAGCTCCGATAAGACTGTTGAGCATACAGAGGCTAAGCTTTATGTCTTCGACATTCTGCGATATTTTTTCGAAATCGCAGAAAAAATCTAATGTCTGATTTGTCTCTTGTAATTGAGATATGAACTTGTTGAAATCCTTTGCCATTGTGTTTAATCAATAAGATTAACGAACGAATTTAGTTCGATTGAGTACATTTTGATTTTATTTGAAAATGTGTTTGAAATTTTTGACCGTTTTATTCTTGCTATTTGTGGAGCAATAATATAAACTGAAACTTGTTCAAATTCTTCTTCTGTTGTGATTGATTTCAGCCATTTTAAATATCTTGTCACTTGCTCATATGCGGAAGCCATGGCTTTATCTTTTTTAAGTTCAATTACAACATTGGGAATCGTGCCGTGTTTAATGGGTTTTGTCAAGCTATAAAGGCAGATGTCAGCCCTATCCATTTCTGCAGGTTTAAAGGGAGAAATAGGCACTTGACGGCACAATATATAATCATCAGTTAGAAAAGATGTAAAGGGTTTTAGTGAAGATAAAATTGTGAATTCAAGTTGTGCTTCGTTTAATAATTTATCATCAATAGAAGCAAGACCTTCGTAAAAGACTGTTTCTTTACCTTTTTTGTCAATTTCTCCACATCCCTCAAACTGAATGTTTTTTTCACTTTCTGCGATAAGATTTTGGAGGGTTGAAACTTCTCCAGGAGTTAAGGTGCAGAAGCCCATACCTTGCATGCTATTCGATGGTAATGGATAAGGATATTTGCCTAGCTCAAAGTACAAGTCGTCTGATGAAATGTACTTGCCTGTGTTATCGTTTGTGGTAAATTGAAACATAAATGGCTGAGCTTTTTTACCTCCATCTTTTGTGATTCTGAATACCCCAGGTGTTTCTGTTTCAATGTACTTCTTGCGTACAGACTCGTCCCAAAATAGTTCAGCATTAGCTTTTCTGCCAAGAGGACTATTCTGCCCGTTAATAAAAAATGAGCCAATGTTCTTGTTGCCGAATATTTTCCCTCCATATACAATCTTTCGCTTTAAAAAGAAGAAGACATCGGTTCCTTCTCTGCTGCAGGCATAATCTGCAAGAATTGCATAATGTTTACTTTGTGGAGATGGCTTTTCTGCCATTACAGGAGTCATGAGGAATCCATATACACCTTTGTCAAGATATAATTTCAAGGATTCTTCATCATATAGTGCTATAAATAGACCGCCTGTCATAATTGTTTAGTTAAAATTGTGTCAAACGTTTGCTTCTCCATGATTTGAGATGTTATACTCAACTCTACTTTCTGCAACATAGCTGGAATTATGTTGTATGTTGTAAAAGTGAGTGTTGGCTTTAGTTTCCTCGTAGTTGTGAACAAGTATTTCTGTCAATTTTCCTCGTTTAGCAGGATTGGAATTGATGCTTCTTGAAGCCCATACCCGTTCGATGTGATAAAATCCGTAAAGTACATCAAAGAAGTTGTCTTTTTCATCCTTTCCTTTGCAGTCTGAATTACTTAGCATGAATTTATAACCAGCATCGTTGATTCGGTCGCAATATGCTTTAAGTCGAATTTGTGCGTCATCATTGAATGATTCCTTGGCGTAGTCATTGAAACTGGATGTGTTGCTGAGCGGACGATATGGCGGGTCGAAATAGAATAGCGTATTTCCTTCAGCATGATGGAAAGTTGCTTCAAAGTCGTCTGTCATTATCTCCACGCGTTTTAACAGTTCGCTGTCTTCACGAATGGTTTTTTCATCGAAGATTTGAGGATTGGTATATTTACCGAATGGCACATTAAAAAGACCTTTCTTGTTTACTCGGTAAAGCCCATTGAAACATGTCCTATTGAGAAAGAAGAACTTAGTCGTATTTTCTATTGGGTCAAGGTTTTTCTCGTTGTAGCGGTCTCGTGCAGAAAGAAAGAATTCTTTGCGCTCATCTTCTGTACGTAGGGCCTTGTAAGCATTTTGAATGTCGTGTAATGATGTGATTAGTTTTTCTGGATAATCTCTAACAGTGCGGTAACAAGTCATCAAATCGGGATTAATATCATTGATGACAGCGTGACAGATGTTAGGATATCGCTGCAACATGTAAAAGAGCATGGCTCCACCTCCTACAAAAGGTTCGATATATGTTGCCCTATCCCAATTATCAAAGTCAGCTGGCAGCAATGCGTCCAGTTGTTCAATGAGTTGCGTCTTTCCTCCAACCCACTTGATAAATGGTTTTGCTTTCGTCATTTATATAAATGTGTTAATTCCAAAATCTATAAATCCTCGCCATCGGCTTGATTGTACAAATTATCGTAAAACATCAAGATTCTGTAAGAGCCGTATTTTTCGTCAATCATGAACCATACTGATTTATTCGAATCAGGCAGCCCGTTTTCATCTGTTTGGTAAAATGCAGCTTGATAGCGTTTGTTGTGTACGGCCATTTCATAAGAAATGTCTTCGTTTTCTGAAAGGCTTTGATTGGGCATTCCGAAGTATTTTGAATTTCGTTCGAATTGACCGCATAGGGTGTTAAATCGGATTTTTATATCTGTTTCTGTTGAATAGTTCGCATCAAAAACAGCAATTCTATATACTTTGTTATTGTTGGTTACAATGAAAACTTCAACATTTTTCCCATTGAATTCACCTTTAAAAGAATCCGAAAATGAGTTGTGCTCAAATCCCTTGCCAATTAATTTTTGTTTCATTTCTGGCTTGTAGCCATCGACGGGAATACCTAAGAATTTTGTAACATCGTTTTGCGCATTTACGGCTACAGCCATCATCAATGCAAATAAAATGGAAAAGAACTTTTTCATATTGCTTATTTATTTTGTTAGTCTGACATACCTTTTTAATCCTACAAAAATAATGTTTTTTTGATTCCTTATAATAATTATGTGTTCTTCTACACAAAAAAATAGTGTTTTCTGAAATTTTAGTAGATTTTTTTTAGTGAAATGGCGGAGAATATTCATTTTGCGCTAATGTTCATGCGATTTTTTGTCTATGTTGATTAGAAATTTAGTATCATATTCTTTGATATAGCTGACGAGTTCGGGGCAGTCCACAATCTCGATGTCGCTGGCCAGCCCGATGACGAAACGTCCCACGCCGCGGTAGTCGGCCACGAAGGTGTCGAGGAGCCAGTGGGTGGCGTCGAGGGGCTGCGTGTCGCGCTCGGCAAGCGGATATTCCTCGATGAGCAGGCTGTAGGCCATCACGCCCAAGCGCAGCCGCACATGGTGACGGTCGTAGCCCGTCATGCGGAATACGTCGGTGTGCCCCATGCGGTGGCTGCGGCCATGCGCCCACGGGACGTCGAGCACCTCGGCCTTGCCGATGCGTGCCGTCTTAAAGGTCTTGTTCAGGCCGTCGTCGAGGTCGTAGCACCACACCTCGGCATAGTTCACCGTGAAGCCAAAAGGCTCCACATGCCGGTCGCGCACCGACTGCGAGTTGGTGGAGGCGTAGTCGTGGAAGACCACCTGACGGTGCTCCTTGATGGCACTCACGATGGCGCTCACATTGCTGGCGTTCTTCGTCTTGATGGTGCACTCGGGCAGCCCAAGGCTGTCGAACAGCAGGCTCAGCTTGCTGCGCAGGTTCTCCTTGAAAAGCGTGTCGCCATGGATGGCATCGATCGACTGGTAGAGCACATGCGCTTCTTCCTCGCTGAGGCGCAGTATGTTGTTGAGGTATTGCTTGTCCTTCGAAGGCAGACGGTAACGCTGGTTCTCCATGATGATGACGAGCCGCGCCCTCCTGAGGTCGTCGAGGTAACGGTAGACGCTCGATGGCGATGCGTCAAGCAGTTCCGAAAGCTCCTTCACGCTATAGGCGTTGCCCGATGCCAGAATCTGTATCAGGTTCAGCTCCTTGATGATTTTTGGGTTGTCGTTGTTGTCCATGACCTTGCTGTTGTTTATCAGACGCCTGAAAAAGAAAAAATACTACTTGTCTTTGAATCATAGGATTGGCATCTTGCCGCAGAAGGCGAAAATGCTTCCTAACTGCCACAAAGATAGGCAATTCTGCCGAAAATGCAAAATTTATGGCGTTTTTTTTCTGGAAACTATATGCCTGATGACAAAGTGCTTTCGTTGTTTTTGTCTCTGCCGACAGGTAAAGAGGCGGCAAAAACGAAACCGGCAGAGGCTGTGGCTTCAGACACCAGATGTTAAATGTTAAAACGTTAAACGTTAAATTAGACCTCACAACAGTTGTTGCATCTTGCGTTAAAACGATAAATCAATACTGATTTTCGCGTGCGCGCGATATATATATGTATTTATCGAGATTAAAGAGAAGGGTAGGGAAGAGAATAAGGTAAGGGGCTAAAATCCAGAGAAATGAATTATGTTGTCGCATGTCGAAAAACCTTATTTTAACAATTTAACATTTAACATTTAACACCTCTCCTGGACTTTGCTCCTCCCAAGACCCCAGGCTTTCATCAGCCTTCAAAAGGGGAAATTTTTGTTTTCTAACTAGAGCGCAAAATTTCTCTAACTAGAAAACAAAATTAGGGTACTTTATTCATGGTGGCATAATGAGTTTTTTGCTAATCTCATAGACCCTCGGCGAAGCCAAGGAATGCGCGAAGCGGATTCCCTATTCGTGAGGATTAGTAATATTCGCGGTCGAAAAAAAGACATCATGGTCACATTTAGGTAGGAGTTTTCCTGCCGGACGCAGAGGAAAGACCGCGAATCTGGCGAATTGTGCGAAATCGAAGATTGGCTACGCCGAATTTACATTTCAACGTAGTTAATGGGGTTGGCAGACATTCGCTTGATTAGCTTAATATGCGATCAAATTGTCCCAAGCTGCTGCAGTATGATGCTTTTGTCGAAACCCAGCCTTCTCATGCTGCATCAGCCTTCGGTCAATGCGGTCTTCCATCTGTATCTATTTGTCGTTAATAGAATATCCCTTTAATAGATAATCTTTCAACACACCATTCGCCCATTGGCGGAAACGCGTGCCTCGTTGCGATTTCACACGATAACCTACGGAAATAATGACGTCAAGATTGTAGAATGACACTATTCGGTTCACTTTACGTTCGCCTTCGGATTGAACTGTCAAGTAATCCTTGACGGTTGCTTCCTTCCGAAGTTCCCCTTCCTTAAAGATGTTGTTGATGTGAAGGCTAACATTTTGCTTGGTGGTTTGAAAAAGGATTGTCATTTGTTGCTTGCCGGACGTGAGCGGCATTTTCATAGGCACTCAACGAAGTCAAGGAATGCGCGAAGCGGTTTAGCAATACGATACAAAATCATGACAAAAAATAAGATTTATCTTCGCAAGCGACCTTCTTCTTCTTTTTCAAGTATCGCATGTGTGGTGCCTTCTACCTCCTCGAAACGATAATAAAAATCAATGTAATGGTAAATGAAAGGTTTTGTTGATTCGATGGTAGCCATTCTTTCTTTTAGTTTTTCGCCTGGCAATGGTTTGACAAGCTGACAAAACCTATTCAAATAGTCTTCACTCGGCGTATTTATCACGCCATCTGTTGTAGAATGATTCCGAACATGATACTCAACATGATAAGCCTTATAATATAAATTATGCCTGAAGAACCTTCTCTTATAAGGCAGTTTTGCCGGATGATTATCAAACCATTTCTCAAAGGTTCTGCCTCCCTCATTGTAGCTTGACCAATTAGGTATTCTTGGGATAGCTGCATCTTTTTTTCGATAAACGCATTCTCCTTCTGCGCATATTATTACATCTATGTGATAATAAACAGACATAATGTAAGTGACGGTTATTTATAAAACGACATATTCGGCTTCGACACCGCAAAGATAAATAATTAATCCTTATGGCCTTGCTGCGTAAATCCCTATTTGCCGGGCGCAGATGATCGTTTTTTTCAAAAAAATGAGAAAAACATTGTGCGCATTTGAAAAAGTTGTACTTTTGCACCCTCAAAAATAAGTTTTTTATTATTAACCATTTAAAAGAAGGAAGTGTTTTAAAATGATTATTGTTCCTGTAAAAGAAGGCGAAAGCATCGACAGAGCTTTGAAGCGCTACAAGAGAAAGTATGAAAAGACCGGCGTCGTGAAAGAATTGCGCGAACGTCAGAAATTCACCAAGCCATCAGTGTTGAAGCGTGCTGCTCACATGAAGGCTGTCTATGTGCAGAAACTCCGTGACGCTGAAGAGAATATGTAATTCTCCCCTCGTAGGAAAATAATTTTTTTAGGGAAAACTTCGTTGTATAAGCAAAAATTGCTTATTTTTACAACGAAGTTTTTTTTATTATGCTAATCGAACAATTTGCAAGTTATATTGAATCCGAAAAACGCTATTCTCCTTTGACGGTCAAGGCCTATCGCCGTGATCTGGAGGAGTTTGCCGATTATCTTGCAAAGACGTACGAGACCAGCGATTTGCTGCAGGCATCAGCAGCAATGGTGAAGTCGTTCATGGCTTCGCTAAAGGAAAAAGGCCAGTCCAACAAAAGCATCGATAGGAAAATCTCGACTTTGCGGTCGTTTTACAAGTATTGCCTCCGTGAAAACCTGATCAAGGTCAGCCCCATGGTGAAGGTGAAATCGTTGAAATTGCCAAAGCCATTGGTGAAGTTCGTCCCCGAATCGGATATGGAGAAAATCGCTTTCCCTGATACCGACGACTTCAAAACAAAACGCGACGAACTTTTGTTTGAACTGTTATACCAGACGGGCATGCGTCAGGCCGAAATGCGTGGCTTGCGCGATGCTAATGTCGATGCGGCAGAGTTGAGGGTAAGAATTACGGGCAAACGCAATAAAACACGATTTGTTCCGTTAAGTCATAAAATGCTCGGCATGATAGAACATTATAAGCAGCTGCGTGATGCGGCATTTCCCGAACACGACGACAGGCTGCTTGTGAACGACAAGGGGAAGGAGATGACGCCCTACTATATATATAATAAGGTGCATCAGATGTTGGAGGGCGTGACCACCTTGAATCAGAAAAGTCCGCATGTCTTGCGCCACACTTTTGCGACGCACATGCTCGACGAAGGGGCTGACCTGCGCGCCATCCAGGAACTGCTGGGCCATGCCGATTTGTCATCAACGCAAATATATGCACATACAACGATAGAACAACTCAAGAAAATTCATAAACAAGCCCATCCGAAAGGATGATTAAAAGAAAGGAGTCTATTATGAACGTAACGATTAACTCAGTTCACTTCAAGGCTGATCAAAAACTTGAAGACTTCATCACCAAGAAAGTGGAGAAGGTTTGCGAAAAATATGCCGAGGTCATTAACGCAGAAGTCAACCTGAAACTTGACAACAATGACACGCCGGAAAACAAGATTGCCGACATTCGCATCGTGTTGAAGGGCGACGACCTGTTCGCAAGCAAGCAATCAAAGACCTTTGAAGAGTCAGTCGACACCGCAGTTGATGCTCTGAAGAAGCAATTGGAGAAATATAAGGGTAAAATAACGAAGTGATAAAGTGCTGATTTATAGTTTTATAAACTTTAAATTCGATTTTTTTTGAAAAAAAACTCCAAAATTGATTGCGGATTCAAGAAAAGTGAGTATTTTTGCGCACTCTTTCAGCAATGAGGGAGTGCGCTTTTAGAAGCGAAACAGTGTTCTTTCACACAATGCCGGTATAACTCAGTTGGTAGAGTAGCTGATTTGTAATCAGCCTGTCGGCGGTTCGAGTCCGTCTACCGGCTCTGTTAAAAGCGGGGGAGTCGCATAGTGGCAATTGCAACAGACTGTAAATCTGTCCTCGGATGAGTTCGGTGGTTCGAGTCCACCTTCCCCCACAAGTCAAGCGGAAGTAGCTCATTTGGCAGAGCGAAAGCCTTCCAAGCTTTAGGTGGCGGGTTCGAGCCCCGTCTTCCGCTCAGATGAATGACAAGCCGATGTAGCTCAGCGGTAGAGCACTTCCTTGGTAAGGAAGGGGTCGGGAGTTCAATTCTCCCCATCGGCTCGATTTTTCGTGTAAGAAAATAAAAGTATAACCTTAAGTAAATAAATAGAACAATGGCAAAAGAAAAATTCGAAAGAAGTAAACCGCACGTCAACATTGGTACTATTGGCCACGTTGACCACGGCAAGACCACTTTGACAGCTGCTATCACACTGCACCTTGCAAAGAAGGGTCTGTCAGAAGTCAAGTCATTTGACTCAATCGACTCAGCTCCAGAAGAAAAGGAAAGAGGTATCACCATCAATACAGCTCACGTTGAGTATCAGACTGAAAATCGTCACTATGCTCACGTTGACTGCCCTGGCCACGCTGACTATGTTAAGAACATGGTTACCGGTGCTGCTCAGATGGACGGTGCTATCATCGTTGTCGCTGCTACCGATGGTCCTATGCCACAGACCCGCGAACACATCCTGCTCGCACGTCAGGTGGGTGTGCCACGTCTGGTTGTTTTCTTGAACAAGTGCGACCTTGTTGATGATGAAGAATTGCTCGAATTGGTTGAAATGGAAGTCCGTGACCTCCTCGCTAAGTACGAATTCGATGGTGACAATACTCCTATCATCCGCGGTTCAGCTCTGGGCGCCTTGAACGACGACCCGAAGTGGGCTGGCGCCATCGACGAACTGATGGAAGCTTGCGATACCTGGATTCCAGAACCAGAACGCGCAGTTGATAAACCATTCTTGATGCCTATCGAAGACGTATTCTCAATCACTGGTCGTGGTACTGTTGCTACTGGCCGTATTGAAACTGGTGTTATTCACGTTGGTGATCCAGTTGATATCCTTGGTATGGGTGCTGAAAAACTGAAATCAGTTGTTACCGGTGTTGAAATGTTCCGTAAGATTTTGGACGAAGGTGAAGCTGGCGATAATGCTGGTCTGCTGCTCCGTGGTATCGACAAGGACGAAATCCGTCGTGGTATGGTTATCGCAAAGCCAGGTTCAGTGAAGCCTTACAGCCACTTCAAGGGCCAGGTCTACGTTCTGTCAAAAGAAGAAGGTGGCCGTCACACCCCATTCCGTAACAAGTATCGTCCTCAGTTCTACTTCAGAACAACCGACGTTACCGGTGAAATCACCCTCCCAGAAGGAATGGAAATGGTTATGCCAGGTGACCACGTCACTATCGATGTTAAGCTGATCGCTGAAATCGCTATGGATAAAGGTTTGCGTTTCGCTATCCGTGAAGGCGGCCGTACCGTTGGTTCAGGTCAGGTTATCGAAATCATTGACGACTAATTCATAAATCAATAGCACAAGGGAGGTGACCAAACCTCACCTCCCTTTTAAACGGGCGTAGCTCAGTTGGTAGAGCATCGGTCTCCAAAACCGAGTGTCGAGAGTTCGAGCCTTTCCGCCCGTGCTTTTTTAATTAAGATTCAATAGTAAGATGAAAATCGTAAACTACATTAAGGAATGCTACACTGAGTTGAAGGACAAGGTTTCTTGGCCAACTTGGAAAGAATTACAAAGTAGCGTAATCGTTGTGTCCATTGCTTCCCTGATAATCGCACTCGTGGTTTTCTTGATGGACTTCTCTTTTCAACATCTTTTGGAAGCGTTTTATAAACTCTTCTAATTTGTGTGTATTGAATCTTTAGTAAGCATTATTAAGCTAACTTTTCAAATTAGACTAGGTAATGAGTGGCAGCGGTGAGAAGAAATGGTATGTGGTGAAAGCCATCACTGGTAAGGAGAAAAAGGTAAAAGAATACCTTGAATCCGAAATCAAGAGGCTTAATCTTCAGGAATCCATTTTCAGTATCCTTATCCCTATGGAGAAGGTTTATGAAGTTCGTAATGGCAAAAAGGTCTCGAAAGAGCGCACTTTTTTGCCAGGTTATGTGCTTGTTGAAGCTATCCTTTCGGGTGAGGTTATTCATGTCATTAAAGACGTGCCTAATGTCATCGGTTTCCTAGGGACAAAGGGAGAACCGGATCCTCTTCGTTCAGCTGAAGTGAATCGTCTTCTTGGTAAGATGGATGAGTTTCAGGAAATGGGTGAGGGTAACGATCTCGAATTTGTCGTCGGTCAGTCGGTCATCGTCAATGATGGTCCTTTCAGCACTTTCTCCGGTATAATTGAAGAAGTTATTCCTGAGAAGAAGAAGCTTAGAGTCTCCGTTAAGATTTTCGGCCGTAAGACTCCATTGGAACTGAGTTATTTCCAAGTCAAGCTTGAGAGTTAATTTAGTATGTGAAGTAAGTGTTTCCTTATTACATTTTAATTAAGGATTAAAAAATGGCAAAAGAAGTAAGCGGATTAATTAAACTGCAAATTAAAGGAGGAGCCGCGAACCCTGCTCCACCCGTTGGTCCTGCATTAGGTTCCAAAGGTGTGAACATTATGGAGTTCTGCAAGCAGTTCAATGCTCGTACACAGGATCAAGCTGGTAAGGTTTTACCAGTTATCATTACTGTTTACAAGGACAAGTCTTTCGATTTCATCGTTAAGGCTTCCCCAGTAGCTGTTTCCATCCTGGAAGTCGCAAAAGTAAAGTCTGGTTCAAAGGAACCTAACCGTTCAAAGGTTGGTTCACTGACTTGGGATCAGGTTCGTGAAATTGCTACTAACAAGATGAGGGATTTGAATTGCTTTACCATTGAATCTGCAATGTCAATGGTTGCTGGTACTGCCCGTAGTATGGGAGTCAAGGTTACAGGCGAATCACCTTTAAAGAAAGACTAAGTCTTTAATGCATTTGTAGAACAACAAAAAGTTAAGTAAATGGCAAAAGTATCTAAACAAAGGAAAGAAGCTTTAGCTAAGTTCGACAAAAGCAAGAGTTACTCCTTAAGTGAAGCGGTTAATATCGTAAAACAAATCACTTACACCAAATTTGATGCTTCAGTCGACCTGAACATCCGTCTGGGTGTCGACCCACGTAAGGCCAACCAAATGGTCCGTGGTTCCGTTACACTTCCTCACGGCACTGGTAAGGTTGTCCGCGTCTTGGTTCTTTGTAATCCAGACAAGGCTCAGGAAGCTATCGACGCTGGTGCTGATTACGTCGGCTTGGATGATTACATCCAGAAGATTAAAGAGGGTTGGACCGATATTGACATCGTAATCACTACTCCTAACATCATGCCTAAAGTTGGTGCTCTCGGCCGTATCCTCGGTCCTCGCGGATTGATGCCGAACCCAAAGACAGGTACTGTTACGATGGATGTAGCAAAAGCTGTTCAAGAAGTTAAAGCCGGTAAGATCGACTTCAAAGTCGACAAGTATGGTATCATCAATACCGGTGTTGCTAAGGTCAGTTTCTCTCCAGAAAAAATCTTTGATAACGCCAAGGAATTGATCCAGACCGTTATCAAGTTGAAACCAGCAGCTGCTAAAGGTACATATGTGAAGAGCATCTATATCTCTAGCACAATGAGCCCGGGTGTGCAGATCGATTTAAAATCAGTAGCAATCTAAATTTGAAAGGAAGTTATTGAAATGAGAAAAGAAGATAAAAATATCGTTATCGACTCCATACTCAGCGAATTGCAGGCATGTCCAAATTTCTATTTGACTGACGTTTCAGACCTTAATGCTGAAAAGACCAGCCAACTGAGAAGACAATGCTTCAATAGTGGTGTTAAGATGTTGGTCGTTAAGAACGCTCTCTTGCATAAGGCAATGATGAAAATGGAAGGCAAGGAATTCGACAGCCTCTATGACGTTCTTCACGGTTCAACAGCCGTCATGCTTTGCGAGACTGGCAACGCTCCCGCAAAATTGATAAAGAATTTCCGTAAGACCAGCGACCGTCCTATCCTGAAAGGTGCTTTCATTGAGGAATGCTGCTATATTGGCGATGATATGATCGACGCCCTCTGCAACATCAAATCGAAGAACGACCTTATCGCCGACGTCATCGCTCTGTTGCAATCACCTATCAAGAATGTTCTTGGTGCTTTGCAGTCAGGTGGTCAGAAACTCAGCGGTATTCTTGAAACATTATCAGATAAAGCAGAATAATAAATTGAATGTAGAAACATTCGCAAGAAATTAAAAAGTAAATTATTAACAATTTAAAAAATAAAGTAAAATGGCAGATCTTAAAGCTTTTGCTGAACAATTAGTGAATCTTAGCGTGAAGGAAGTAAACGAACTCGCTACCATTTTGAAAGAAGAATACGGTATTGAACCTGCAGCTGCTGCTGTTGCTGTTGCTGCTCCTGCTGCTGGTGGCGCTGCTGCTGCAGAAGAAGAAAAGACTTCTTTCGATGTTATCCTGAAGTCAGCTGGTGCTCAGAAACTGGCTGTTGTGAAGCTGGTGAAGGAACTCACAAGCCTCGGCCTGAAGGAAGCTAAGGAATTAGTTGACGCTGCTCCTAAGGCTCTCAAGGAAGGTGTGAGCAAAGACGAAGCTAATGCACTCAAAGCTCAACTCGAAGAAGCTGGTGCAGAAGTTGAAGTTAAATAAGAAGGATTCATTTCCCGCAAATTTTGTGGCATTCAACCTCAGTTCCAAACAGATTTTTGGGACTGAGGTTTGTGCCTATTATTCGCTTTAAGCGATTGCGCCCCCTTATTTTCATACGTCTTTAACGTTTTTTCACCCTTAAATAACTCATACATTGGATACAAAATCAACTGAAAGAATTAGCTTCGCGTCAATTAAGAAGCCTTTTGAATATCCTGATTTCCTGGATATTCAACTTCAGTCTTTCAAGGAATTCTTCCAACTTGAAACCAACCCTGACAACAGAAAGAACGAGGGTCTTTACAAGGTGTTCAAGGAGAATTTCCCTATCACCGACGCAAGAAACAATTTTGAACTCGAGTTCCTCGATTACTATATTGATGCTCCGCGTTACAGCATTGCGGAATGCATCGAACGTGGCGTTACCTATAGCGTCCCATTAAAAGCTAAATTACGGTTGTCGTGCAATGACGCTGACCAGCAGGATGATTTCAAACAAATTACCCAGGATGTTTATTTGGGCACTATCCCTTATATGACTCCTCGTGGTACTTTCGTCATCAATGGCGCTGAACGTGTCGTTGTATCCCAATTGCACCGCTCTCCGGGTGTGTTTTTTGGCCAGAGTCAGCATACCAACGGAACATTATTGTATTCAGCCCGTATCATTCCTTTCAAGGGCTCATGGATGGAATTCTCCACCGATATCAATAATGTGATGTATGCCTACATCGACCGTAAGAAAAAATTGCCAATCACCACTTTGTTACGCGCAATCGGCTATGAAACCGATAAGGACATCCTTGATATTTTCGAACTCGCTGAAGAGGTCAAGGTGAATAAGGCTAGCCTTAAGCGTGAGTGTGGCCGTAAATTGGCTGCGAGAGTCCTGCATAGTTATTATGAGGATTTCGTTAATGAAGATACTGGTGAATGCGTATCCATTGAACGTAATGAAGTCATCTTAGACAGAGATGTTGAACTTCAAGAAGAACATATTCAGAGAATCATCGATTCTGGTGTCAAGACCATCCTGCTGCATAAAGGCAAACCCGCTAATGATTCGGGTGATGGTAAGATATCGGATTACTCTGTAATTTTCAATACTTTACAAAAAGATACATGTAATTCTGCTCTCGAAGCAGTCGAATATATTTACCGCCAGTTGCGTAATGCCGAACCGCCCGATGAGGAAACAGCCCGCGACGTCATCAACAAGCTGTTCTTCTCCGACAAGCGTTATGACTTGGGTCTGGTTGGCCGTTACCGCATCAACCGTAAGCTGAATCTTGACATTCCTTTCGATACAAGAACGCTTACGAAAGAAGACATTATCGCTATCATCAAGTATTTGGTCGAATTGCTGAGCAGCAAGGCTGATGTTGATGATATCGACCACTTGAGCAACCGCCGTATCCGTACCGTGGGTGAACAGCTCTCGGCTCAATTCGGTGTCGGTCTGGCACGTATGGCCCGCACAATCCGTGAAAGAATGAATGTGCGCGACAATGAAGTGTTTGCTCCTACAGACCTTATTAATGCTAAGACCCTTTCGTCGGTCATCAATTCGTTCTTTGGCACCAACCAGCTGTCACAGTTCATGGACCAGACGAACCCGCTGTCGGAAGTCACTCACAAACGTCGTATTTCCGCTTTGGGTCCTGGTGGTCTGTCGCGTGACCGTGCAGGTTTCGAAGTGCGTGACGTTCACTATACTCACTATGGCCGTCTTTGCACCATCGAAACACCTGAAGGCCCTAACATCGGTCTGATTTCTTCTCTTTGCGTGTTCGCAAAGATCAACGACCTCGGGTTCATCGAGACTCCATATCGTGAGGTCGTAGAAGGAAAGGTTGATTTCGACAAGGATCCTGTCTACCTTACCGCTGAACTCGAAGAGGATAAGATCATCGCTCAGGCAACAACTACTGTCGATGATGAGGGTAGATTCGTTGACCGTGAAATCAAGGCACGTTATGTCGCTGACTATCCTATTGTTTCCCCAGAAGAAATCAATTTGATGGATGTCGGTCCTAACCAGATTGCTTCAATCGCTGCATCATTGATTCCTTTCTTGGAGCATGATGATGCTAACCGTGCTTTGATGGGATCCAACATGATGCGTCAGGCAGTTCCGTTGATGAATCCGGAAGCTCCAATCGTTGGTACCGGCATTGAACGTTATGTTGCCCGCGACTCACGCGTCCTCACCATGGCCGAAGGTGATGGTGAAGTCGTCTTCGTCGATTCCACTAAGATTGTCATCAGATATGATCGTACTGACGAACAGCGTCTGGTCAGCTTCGATGACGATGTCAAGACATATATGCTTACCAAGTATTGCCGCACCAACCAAGGTACGAGCATCAATATCAAACCTATCGTCCGTAGAGGTCAGCGCGTCACCAAGGGTCAGATTATGACCGAAGGTTACGGCACTCAGAACGGTGACCTGGCATTGGGCCGCAACCTGAAGGTTGCCTTCATGCCTTGGAAGGGTTACAACTATGAGGATGCTATCGTCATTTCTGAACGCATCGTCAAGGAAGACCTCTTTACATCAATTCACGTCGAAGAGTTCTCGCTCGAAGTACGCGATACGAGACGTGGTCTGGAAGAACTGACAAATGATATTCCTAATGTTAGCGCTGAAGCCACTAAGGACTTGGACGAAAACGGTTTGATCCGTGTCGGTGCCGAAGTTACTGAAGGCGATATCCTTATCGGTAAGATTACGCCTAAGGGCGAAACCGATCCTACTCCAGAAGAAAAGCTCCTGAGAGCTATCTTCGGTGATAAGGCAGGTGATGTGAAGAATGCTTCGCTGAAGGCTGGTCCTTCAATGAAGGGTGTTGTCATCGGCAAGCGCCTGTTCTCACGTCTGCAGAAGGACCGCAAGTCACGTGCTAAGGACAAGGAAGATATGGCAAGAATTGATGCAGCAGCCGAAAAGGAACTGTCTGCATTGAAGAATGTGTTGGTTGAAAAACTGATGACCATCCTCGGTGGCCATACTTCATGCGGTGTTTATGAGAACTTCAAGTCGAATCCTTTGATTGCCAAGAAGGTTAAGTTTACGGCAAAGGGCTTGCTCGAAATCGATTACCTGAATGTCAATCCAACCAAGTGGACATCTGATGAAAAGGTGAATGAACTTGTCTGCGCTACCATTGACAACTATATCGTGAAGCGTAAGGAAATCGAAGGTAAGTTCAACCGTGAAAAGTATGCAGCCGGTGTCGGTGATGAATTGCCGAACGGCATCGTCCAAATGGCTAAGGTTTATGTCGCCAAGAAGCGCAAGCTTATGATTGGTGATAAGATGGCCGGCCGTCACGGTAACAAGGGTATCGTTTCAAAGATTGTTCGTGCCGAAGATATGCCGTTCCTGGCTGATGGTACTCCAGTCGATATCGTTCTGAACCCTTTGGGCGTGCCTTCACGTATGAACCTGGGTCAGATTTATGAAACCGTGCTCGGTTGGGCAGGTCATGAACTGGGCCTCAAGTTCGCTACTCCTATTTTCGATGGCGCAACGCTCGACGAAATCAACGGTTACATGGAAAAGGCAGGTCTGCCAGCCAATGGCCGCATGCAGCTTTATGATGGTGAAACAGGTCAACCTTTCGACCAGCCTGCAACAGTGGGTTACATCTACATGCTGAAACTGCACCACATGGTTGATGATAAGATGCACGCCCGTTCAATTGGACCATATTCTCTGATTACGCAGCAGCCTCTGGGTGGTAAAGCTCAGTTTGGTGGTCAGCGTTTCGGTGAAATGGAAGTCTGGGCTCTTGAAGCATTTGGCGCAAGTAATGTGCTTCAGGAAATCCTTACCATCAAGTCCGATGATGTCAATGGCCGTGCCAAGGCATACGAAGCCATTGTCAAGGGCGCTAACTTCGAGACACCAGGCATCCCTGAGTCATTCAATGTTTTGATTCATGAATTGCGTGGTTTGGGCCTCGAAATCACTTTCAAGGATAAGGATGGTAAAGTCTTGAATTGTTAAACCAACGTTTGAAATAATAAGGAATATATATGGTCAATAACACAATAAATAGCAATTTCTCAAGCATTACGGTCAGTTTGGCTTCTCCAGAATCAATCCTTGCCCGTTCACACGGTGAGGTCTTGAAACCGGAAACCATCAACTACCGCACATACAAGCCAGAACGTGACGGCTTGTTCTGCGAGAGAATTTTCGGACCTGTAAAAGACTGGGAATGCCACTGCGGAAAGTACAAGCGCATCAGATACAAGAATATCGTGTGCGACCACTGCGGTGTTGAAGTGACTGAAAAGAAAGTCAGAAGAGAGCGCATGGGTCACATCAAACTGGTGGTGCCTGTTGCTCATATCTGGTATTTCCGTTCATTGCCTAATAAGATCGGCGCTTTGTTGGGTATTCCTACAAAGAAACTCGATGCCATCATTTATTACGAACGCTATGTTGTCATTCAAGGCGGTGCTTTGGAAGGCGCTCCTATTCCGGATGATTCTGAAGGCCGTAAGGTGGCTAGACTGGAATTCCTCACCGAAGAACAATATCTTGACTTGCTGGAACAACTGCCTGTTGAAAACCAATATCTTAAGGATGATGATCCTAAGAAGTTCATCGCTAAGATGGGTGCAGAAGCAGTTTATGACTTGCTGGCTTCCTTGGATATTGAAGCTGAAGCTGATAGACTTCGTGCGGAAGCTAATGACGTCAAGGCTCAGATGCGTAAGCAGGAATTGCTGAAGCGTTTGCAGGTGTTTGAGGCTTTCCGTGAAGCAAATACACATATTGAAAACCGTCCTGAATGGATGATTGTAAGTGTTGTGCCGGTCATTCCTCCGGAGTTGAGACCTCTCGTTCCGTTGGACGGCGGCCGTTTCGCTACTTCCGACCTGAACGACCTCTATCGTCGTGTCATCATCCGTAACAACCGTCTGAAACGTTTGATTGAAATCAATGCTCCTGATGTCATTATGCGTAACGAAAAGCGTATGTTGCAGGAAGCTGTTGATTCATTGTTCGATAACTCACGCAAGTCAAGCGCAGTCAAGACTGACTCAAATCGTCCGCTGAAATCCTTGAGCGACAGCTTGAAAGGTAAGCAAGGCCGTTTCCGTCAGAACTTGTTGGGTAAGCGTGTCGACTATTCCGGCCGTTCCGTTATCGTGGTCGGTCCAGACCTTCACATGAACGAATGCGGTCTGCCAAAGGATATGGCTGCCGAATTGTTCAAGCCGTTTGTCATCCGCAAGCTTATCGAACGCGGTATCGTGAAGACCGTGAAATCGGCAAAGAAGATTGTCGACCGCAAGGATCCTGTCGTTTGGGACATCCTTGAAAACATATTGAAAGGTCACCCGATTCTCCTGAACCGTGCTCCTACACTGCACCGTTTGGGTATCCAGGCCTTCCAGCCGAAACTTATCGAAGGTAAGGCTATCCGTTTGCACCCATTGGTTTGTACGGCATTCAATGCTGACTTCGATGGTGACCAAATGGCTGTCCACGTACCGTTGGGCAATGCCGCTGTCCTTGAAGCTCAGATCTTGATGTTGGCTTCGCACAACATCCTGAATCCTTCGAATGGCGCTCCTATCACCCTGCCTTCTCAGGATATGGTTCTTGGTCTGTACTACATCACCAAGCCTCGTAAGAGCACGCCTGAACATCCTGTCAAGGGTGAAGGCATGTCGTTCTATTCGCCGGAAGAAGTCATCATCGCTTTGAATGAAGGCCGTGCCGATATGCATGCCATCATCAATGTGAGAGTCGGTGTCCGCGAAAACGATCAGATTGTCACCAAGAAGATTGAAACCACCGTTGGCCGTGTGTTCTTCAACCAAGTCGTTCCTGATGACTTCGGCTTTATCAACGAACTGTTGACCAAGAAGTCACTGCGTACCATCGTCGGTGACATGGTGAGACACGAAGGTACCGCTATCACCACCAAGTTCTTGGATGATATTAAGAATATGGGTTACCGCATGGCTTACAAGGGCGGCTTGTCATTCAATTTGGGCAATGTCCTTGTTCCTGCCATGAAGAGCAACCTCATTGAAGAAGCTAATGCAAAGGCTTCGGAAATCCGTGAATACGAAAAGATGGGCTTCATGGGTCCTAACGAACGCTATAACCAGATCGTTGACCTTTGGACTGATGTCAATGCCAAGCTGACCAAGGAAGTGATGAACGTCCTTTCGAGCGATGACCAAGGCTTCAATCCTGTATACATGATGCTGCACTCTGGTGCTCGTGGTTCTGAAGCTCAGGTTTCACAGCTCTGCGGTATGAGAGGTTTGATGGCTAAGCCTATGAAGGCAGGTTCTGGTGGTTCCGAAATTATCGAAAACCCGATTCTTTCCAACTTCCAGGAAGGTCTGTCGGTTTTGGAATACTTCATTTCAACTCACGGTGCCCGTAAGGGTTTGGCCGATACCGCTTTGAAGACCGCTGACGCTGGTTACTTGACCCGTCGTCTGGTCGACGTCGCTCACGATGTCATCATCACCGAAAAGGACTGCGGCACATTGCGTGGCCTGACCGTTTCACGCGGCGATGAAAAGAAAGAACCAGGAAAGCACTCCTTATTATATGATAGAATCTTGGGCCGTGTTGCCTTGCACGATGTCTTCCATCCACAAACCAACGAGCTTATCGTTGCCGGCGGTGAAGAAATCAACGAGGAACGTGCCGAAGCTATCGATGAATCACCATTGGAGAGCGTTGAAATCCGTTCCGTGCTGACTTGCGAATCGAAGCGTGGCGTGTGCGCTAACTGCTATGGCCGTAACCTGTCATCCAGCAAGCTGGTGCAGAAGGGTGAAGCCGTGGGCGTTATCGCTGCCCAGTCAATCGGTGAACCTGGTACTCAGCTGACTCTGCGTACCTTCCACCAAGGTGGTAAGGCATCCAAGAATCTGGTCGCTTCAAGTGCCGAAGCCAAGTACGACGGCTATCTTGAAATCGACGAATTGCGTTCAGTCAATGCTGAAAAGGATGGCCAGAAGTACCAAGTTGTCATCGGCCGTTCCGCTGAATTGAAACTGCACGACAGCAATACTGATGTCGTTCTGACGACTCTGAATATCCCATACGCTGCTAAGTTGTACTTTGCAAGCGGTGAAACCGTGAAGAAGGGCGACAAGCTGTTTGAATGGGATCCGTATAATGCTTCTATCGTTTCCGAATTTGCCGGTGAAATCCGCTTCCAGAATGTGGAAGAAGGCGTTACATTCCGTAAGGAAACCATCGCTGAAACCGGATTTAACGAACGCGTTATCATTGAAGGTAAGAGAGGCGCCAAGAACCCGTTGATTGAGATTGTCGCAGATGGTGAAGTCGTTGCTTCATACGACCTTCCTGTCGATGCTCACGTTGTCGTCGAAGAAGGTGAAAAGATTAAGGCTGGTGACCAGCTCGTCCGTATTCCTCGTAATGTTTCGGGCGGTGGCGATATCACCGGCGGTCTGCCGCGTGTCCAGGAATTGTTCGAAGCCCGTAATCCTATTGACCCGGCTATCGTTTCCGAAATCGATGGTATCGTGACTTTGGAAAAGAAACTGAAGCGTGGTAACCGTGAAGTCGTCGTTACAGCTAAGACTGGTGAACAGAAACGTTATCTGATTCCTACTTCAAAACAGATTTTGGCTCAGGAGAACGACTTTGTGAAAGCAGGTCAGCCGCTGTCGGAAGGTGCAATCACGCCTGCCAGCATCTTGGCAATCATGGGCCCAATGAAGGTTCAGGAATACATCGTCAACGAAGTTCAGAGCGTGTACCGTTCACAAGGTGTGACCATCAATGATAAGCACTTTGAAGTCATCGTCCGTCAGATGATGCGTAAGGTCGAAATCATTGACCCAGGTGATACCCGTTTCCTGCAAGGCGAACTCGTCAACAAACTGAAGTTCCAGGAAGAAAACGACGACATCTACGGCAAGTTCTTTGTCATCGATCCAGGTGCGTCAGAGAATATCCATGCTGGTCAGATCATTTCTTCAATGAAGTTGCGTGAAGAAACTTCAGCCTTGAAGCGTAAGGATTTGCAGTTGCCAGAAACAAGACCTGCAAACCCAGCTACCGCTACACAGGTGCTGCAAGGTATCACCCGCGCTGCTTTGGCTACAGATAGCTTCATTTCGGCTGCATCCTTCCAGGAAACCACTAAGGTGCTGACCAATGCTGCCATCGCTGCTAAGTCGGATTCCCTGCTCGGCATGAAGGAAAATGTAATCGTTGGTCACAAGATTCCTGCCGGTACAGGTTTGCGCGAATACGAAGACCTTATCGTCGGTTCACGTGAAGAATACGAAGAAAAGGTTGCTCCAACTTTGGAGGCTTAATAAAGTAATTAACCAAAATGGGGACTGGCTTGCCAGCCCCCATTTTTTTAAATCAAAATAAATATGGATAACAATCAGAAAAATCAGATTAACATTGAATTGACAGACGAAATCGCTGAAGGTAAATATTCAAATTTGGCTATTATTACCCATTCTCCTACAGAGTTTATTCTGGATTTCGTCCAAATGATGCCAGGTTCACCAAAGGCGAAGGTGAGATCAAGAGTCATCATGACTCCTCAGCACGCTAAGCGTCTTTACAAGGCTTTGGCTGACAATCTCAGCAAATACGAAGCTCAGTTCGGCACCATCAAGGACGGCGGCGAAATGCCTCCATTTACCTTGAATGGACCAACTGCTCAGGCATAAGTCGTATAATGCAATATTAATAGAAAAAGGTCGAAGCCATGGCTCCGACCTTTTTGATTTATATATTCCCAAAAGAATCCTTAAATGTGTGGCGCTTGATCGGCGTTTTCGCTTGCCTCAAAATAAGGGCGCTTTTCAAAACCGAACAAGCTGGCAATGATGCTGCTTGGGAATTGACGGACCCGTCGGTTATAGTCTTGCACTGTTTCGTTGAAGCGTTGTCTTTCGGTGAGAATCCGGTTCTCGCAACCTTTCAGCTGAGCTTGAAGCGTTAGGTATTGTTCATTGGCTTTCAAATCGGGATAGTCTTCAATGCGGGCTGTCAATCTGCCAAGTGTGTTGGTCAGTTCGTCTTGAATGTTTTCAAAGTCCTGCAATTGCGCTTCCGTCATTTCGTCGGCAACAAGGGTGGTGGATGTCGCTTTGGCTCTGGCTTCGGTGACAGCAACCAAGGTGCCTTGTTCGAATTCGGAATATTCCTTTACCACGGCAACCAGATTCGGAATCAAGTCGGCACGCCTCTGGTACACGTTTTCAACCTGTCCCCACGCATTCGTCATGTTTTCCTGTGCGTTGACAAACTTGTTGTAGTTCGAAATGCCCCAAATCAGGATTATGGCGACAACGGCTATAATGATGGTCCACGTCTTTTTCATGGCAGATTAGATGAATTCCAACTTGTCTTCGGTGGTGTTCTTCTCGCAGTAGTGGCAGTGCAGTTTCACATGTCCGTCTTTGCCTTTCAGCACGACGAACTTGGTCGGGACATCATGCTCTTTGTTGGTGATGCAGTTCGGATTGGCGCATTTCACGATGTGCTCGATGCATTCAGGAATTTCGACGGATTTCTTGCTGATGACTTCAAAATCCTTGATTTCGATTAAGGTGGCAGTTGGAGCGACAAGGGCTATCTTGTTGATTTCCTCGGCTTCGAAGAATTTGTCCGTGATTTTGATGATGCCTTTTGTGCCGTATTTCTTGCTCTCTAAGTTGGTGCCGAAATAGACAGGCTTGTCGATGGTCTCGAGACCTAATATCTTAATGACTTGAAACACCTTGTCGGCTGGAATATGGTCGATGACGGTTCCGTTTTCAATGGCTGAAACGACTAATTCTTTTCTTTTTTCCATATCGCGTTGTGATTTAAGATTCAAAGATTTAAGATTTAATGATTTAAGGGTTATCAGTTGTCAGTTTTCAGTTATCAGTAACATAATCATTTGAAAAACTGAAAACCGTGAACCGAAAACTGAAAACCAAATTATTTAAGTCCAAGGATGGAGGCGATGAGAGCTTGACGTGCGTACACACCGTTTTGTGCCTGCTGGAAATAATAGGCTTTCGGGTTAGCATCGACATCAACATGGATTTCGTTGACGCGTGGCAGTGGGTGCAGCACGCGGCAGTTTGGCTTCGAGTTGGCGAGCATGGCGTTACGCAAGACATATGAATTCTTCACCTTTTCGTATTCTTCTGGATCAGGGAAGCGCTCGCGCTGGATACGGGTCATGTAGATGATGTCTGAATGAGGAATTGCGTCTTCCAATTCGGTGTATTGGTCGTATTTCAGGTTGGCGTCCTTGATATGTTGTTTCACGGTGCTCGGCAGTTTCAGTTCGTTAGGTGAAACGAGGTTGAATTTTGCATTGAAGTTGCACATAGCTTCGACGAGACTGTGAACGGTGCGGCCATATTTCAAGTCACCGACTAAAGTGATCTCAAGGTTTTCGAGTGTGCCTTGGGTCTTGCGGATGGAGTAGAGGTCGAGCATGCACTGGGTCGGGTGCTGGTTAGCGCCATCACCGGCATTGATAATCGGCACTTTGGAGACTTCTGAAGCGAAGCGGGCGGAACCTTCTATTGGGTTACGCATGACGATAAGGTCGGCATAGCTTGCCACCATGGTGATGGTGTCGGCCAATGACTCACCTTTCTGAATGCTTGTGCCAGCGGTGCTGCTGAAACCGATGACATTGCCGCCCAAAAGCTGGATGGCTGTCTCGAAACTGAGGCGTGTGCGCGTCGATGGCTCAAAGAAAAGCGAACCGATGATACGGCCGTTCAACAGATTCTGATGAGGGTTTTTCTCAAAGTCTTCAGCAATGTCCAGGACATGGCAGATTTCCTCCGGTGAGTAGTCGCTGATTGAAATCAGGCTGCGGTTTTTTAATGAAATTGACATAATCGTATGTATTTGAATTGTTTTGGCAAAAAAAAGACGGTCAACAAATTGACCGTCGATATGAAATAATAATGAAATTCAAGGTGATGGAACCAAAAGATCCCTTATTATTGAAATTGTCCGATAATTGAACTTTCTGTAACATCAAAATGCAAAAATATACATTTTCTTGACATGATGCATCGTTTTTGAAAAAAAACATCTAGAATGCTTGAGAACTTGTTTGGAAATATCGCAAGCATTTGATTTACTTGTGTTTACCGTGACATTTGCGCCATAATGATAGCTGCAGCTATTGAAGCGTTGAGCGATTCGGTCAGGC
Organism: Bacteroidales bacterium; assembly: GCA_024400455.1. GTDB lineage: Bacteria > Bacteroidota > Bacteroidia > Bacteroidales > F082 > Limimorpha. The sequence continues at coordinate 129,370 of JAKSMU010000001.1, forward strand.
TGCCTTCGGCGCGAGGAATGGTGATGGGGTGGGTGATAAGCGGCAGTATGTTTGGCCTGATGCCGTGCGATTCGCTGCCGATTACAATGATGCCTTCTGCTTTGTCTTGCATTTTGAACAGGTTTTTGCCATCTAGCAAAGCTCCGAAAATGGCCTTGCCTTGGCTTTGGGATTTTGTCAGGAAGGCTTCCAAATCTGTTTCGATGATGTTCATCCTAAAAATGGATCCCATTGTAGCTTGGATTACTTTGGGGTTCCAGAGCTCCACGCAATCTTCGCTGCACACGATGTTGCGGATGCCGAACCAGTCGGCGGTGCGGATGATGGTGCCCATGTTGCCCGGATTGCTGATGCCGTCTAAGGCCAACACCAAGGTTGCATTGCTGTCAATGGAAACCGTTTCGGGCTGGCGCACTACGGCTAGGATGCCTGGTGCGGTATCTTGTCCGGTCATTTGTTCCATCTGAACTTCAGTGGCAATTTCCACCTTATTTGAAGGGATGTCGTTTTCAGCACAATATTTTTCTGTGGCGAAAAGGCTGATGATTTCAAAGTCGCTATCTATCAGTTCGTTGACCATCTTGCGACCTTCGACGACGAAGAGTTGCTGCTCTTTCCGGTATTTCTGCTGCCTAAGTGCTGCAACAGATTTAATGGTGTTTTTCGTAATCATGATGTTGGGTAATTGAAAAAGAAAGGCTGCCTCGCTGAGGCAGCCTTCTCTGTTGTTATGATGCTATGCTTATTCAGCGTAAACTTCAAAGTTAACTTCGGCCTGAACGTCTTTGTGGAGTCTGACCTTAGCTTTGTAAGTGCCGATTTCCTTAATAGCGTCATCGCTGAGGACGATTTGCTTGCGGTCGATGTCGAGGTTGCAAGCTTCCTTGATGGCGTTAGCGATCTGCACATTGTTGACAGAACCATAAATCTTTCCGGTTTCAGAAGCCTTAGCAGGGATGCGAAGAGCAAGACCGTTGATGACGTTTGCTTTTTCTTGAGCTTCGTTTCTGACCTTTTCTTCTTTATGAGCCTGCTGGCGCATTTCTTCGGCCAAGATTTTGCGGTTTCTTTCGGTGGCCAGGATAGCCATGCCTTGAGGAATCAAAAAGTTACGAGCGTAACCTGGTTTAACAGTTACGATGTCGTTCTTGTATCCTAAGTTGTTGATGTCTTGTTTCAGAATGATATCCATTACTTTTCCTCCTTATTATTTCAAACAGTCAGCTACGAATGGCATCAGGGCAAGGTGACGAGCACGCTTGATAGCCTGAGCGACTTTTCTTTGGTATTTTGTTGATGTGCCAGTGATGCGGCGTGGTAAAATCTTACCTTGTTCGTTCACAAACTTCAGCAAGAAATCGGCATCTTTGTAATCGATGTACTTGATGCGGTTCTTCTTGAAGCGGCAGTATTTCTTTCTTTTGGTATCGACTGCGATAGGAGTCAAATATTTGATATCGTTGTTTGTGTTAACTTGTGCCATTTCTTTAGTGTTTTAAATGTTCAACATTAGGCCTGAACTTCAGCGGCTTTTTCAGCAGCTTTCTGGCGTCTCTTTTCGTTGTAAGCAACAGCGTGCTTGTCGAGTTTCACGGTGAGGAAACGGAGAATGCGTTCGTCGCGCTTCAGTTCTGTTTCGAAATCGGCAATGACATTTCCTTCGGCTTTGAATTCAATCAATTGATAGAAGCCTGTTGATTTTTTCTGGATTGGGTAAGCGAGTTTGCGCATGCCCCAGTTTTCTTCATGAACGATCTCTGCGCCAGCATTGGCCAGTTGATCTTCATACTTCTTTACCGCTTCCTTCATCTGTTCGTCAGATAAAACGGGAGTTACAATGAAAACGGTTTCGTACTGATTCATAATTACTTGATAGTTAATAATTTAATTTATTGTTGTTTGTGCTTTAATAGCGGGTGCAAAAATACGACTTTTTTCTTAATACACAATAGTTTGCGCGAAATTTTTATTTGCTGTTCGTCAGCATTTCTTCCAGCATGAATTCCGCTGCTTTCCCGTTGCCGAAGATTTCGGGGAAATCGGTTGGTGGTGTAGTCTTGAATTGCTTCCAGCTGTCGAGGATGCGCTGTTTGTCGGCATCGGTCAAAACCGCTGAGCCGGTCTTCACGATTTCCACCCATTCCGTTTCTGGGCGGAGGATGATGCAAGGTTTCTTGAAGAAATAGGATTCCTTCTGCACGCCGCCCGAGTCGGTCATGATGAGCATGGCGTTGCGTTCCAGTTCAATCATTTCGAGGAAAGAAACTGGCGGTATCAGCTTGATATTCTCGGAGTTGAAAAGTTTTTCTTGATTCTCTGCGCTGAGATTGGTTTTCAGTAATTTAGCCGTTCTTGGATGCAGGGGCAATACGACAACGGCTTCTTTTGAAACTTCAATGATTGATTCGAAAATGGCGGTCAAGCGTTGCGGCTGGTCGGTGTTGCTGTCGCGATGTATGGTTGAAAGCACAAACGGCTTGCCGCTTAAACCTAAACGATGGATGATATCGGTCTTCTCAGCAGATAAAGTGGAGAAGTACAGGCTGTTGTCGTACATGATGTCACCGCAGTGGTAGACTTTCGGATTGTCGATGGTGTAAGGACCTGCATTGTTCATCGGGAAGCCTTCGTGCTTCAGGTTTTCGTACCCGGCCAAAGTGGGCGAGAAGAGCAGGGTGGAGCAGTGGTCGCAAACGATTCGGTTGATTTCCTCGGGCATGCTTTTGTTGAAAGAGCGGAGCCCGGCCTCGATGTGGACAATTGGAACGTGGATTTTTGCAGCGGCAATGGCTCCGGCCAAAGTGGAATTGGTGTCGCCGTAAAGGACAATGTAATCAGGTTTTTCCTTGACAAGGATTTCCTCGATGCCTTCGGTCATGCGGGCGGTCTGCACGCCATGTGAGGCTGAACCGACATGCAGGTTGTAGTCAGGGTGCGGAATGCCCAATTCATCGAAAAAGACTTGCGACATGTTTTCGTCGTAGTGTTGTCCCGTGTGGACAATGATTTCCGTGATTTGGCCTGCAAAACGGTTTTTAATGGCGCGGCTTAATGCGGCAGCCTTGATGATTTGGGGGCGAGCCCCGATTATAGTAACTATCTTCATGTTTTTCACTTTGTGCGATTATTCTAATGTTCCGTTTTCAGCGAAACTGTAATATTTTTCTGCACCAACGATAATATGGTCCACAACGCTGATGTCAAGTAGTTTTCCGGCGGCTCTCAGTTTGTGTGTCAGGTTAAAGTCTTCTTGGCTTGGTCTGGGATTACCAGAAGGATGGTTGTGGCATAGAATGATGGCTGTTGCGTTGAGTGTCAGTGCTTTCTTGAAAATGATTTTCGGGTCGGCTATGGTGTTGGTGATGCCTCCAGTGCTGATGCACTCGATTTTCAATACCTGATTGCTTCGGTTGAGATACATAACGAGAAAATGCTCCTGACCGAAATCTTCGATGTGTGGCAGGAAGTATTCGTAAGCATCTGCTGCATTGTTGACGGTGCTTTTGAGTGTGGCTTCTGCGCCACGGCGACGTTTGCCGAGTTCCAAGGCAGCGGCTATGCTAATGGCTTTTGCTTCGCCAATGCCCTTGTGGGTCATCAGTTCGTCTAAGCTTAGGTTTGAAAGGTCAATGAGGTTGTTGTCGACGCTGTCGAGGATTTCGCGTGCCAACTCGACCGCCGACATGGTGTTGTTGCCGGATCCGATGAGGATGGCAATGAGTTCGGCATTGCTTAAGGCGGTTTTGCCTTTGGCAATCATTTTTTCTCTGGGACGGTCGTCAGCCGCCCAATTTTTGATGGATTTCTTTTCGGAAATGTCTGTCATTCTTTTTGTGGGTTAGTTTTGGGCGGTAAAATTAGTAAAAAAAGGAGGTCTATCAACGCAAATTTGTGGCGAAAATAAAAAAACCTCCCCCGATAAATCAGGAGAGGCTTCCAACATTATGATGAAAAAACTCTTATTAAGCCAACTTTGCGGTATACTTCGTCAGTTTTGACTTCAGATTGGCAGCCTTGTTCTTGTGGATGATACCACGCTTGGCAACCTTGTCAATAATTGAGTACATCTTAGGCAGCTTGGTTTCTGCTTCAGACTTGTCGGTCAATGTTCTGAACTTTCTAACTTCGTTACGCATGCTCTTAGCATAGTAGCGGTTGTGCAAACGTCTTTTTTCTGTCTGACGAATTCTCTTGAGTGACGATTTGTGATTTGCCATATCTATTTTTACTTTTTGTTTCTTTCTTTATCGGGGTGCAAAATTACAACTTTTATCTTTACAAACGCTTAAATTTTCAAATTTTTTAATCTTTCTGAATTGTGAAAATTTAAGTTGCTGATAATCATACTATTATTCCTGTGAAGTTCATCTTGTCTTCGTCGTCGCAATGCTCGATTTCCGAAAGCCTTATATTAATAAAGGTGTTTCTTTCGGCATTAATGGCCTTGACTTGTATCGGAATGTAGTTCTCTCCGTAGCCTTTTGCGGTGCCTTTGGCATCGATACGCTCAATCAACATGCGTTGGGTGTGGCCTTGCATCATGCCGAAATAGCGGTTTTTATTCTCCAAAGAAATGGCACGCATGATCTCGCTGCGTTCGCTTTTGACTTTTTCCGGAACCTGATTGGGCATGGTGGCGGCTTTGGTGCCGCTACGCACGGAATATTTAAAGGTGTGAATGTGGCTGAACCCGATTTCGCGTGCAAAGTCGCAACTTTCCTTGAAATCGGCATCGGTCTCGCCAGGGAAACCTACGATGATGTCGGTCGTGATGTTGAAATCAGGGCGGAAGGCCTTGATTCTTTCGCACATTTCGCGGAATTGGGCGGCAGAGTAAAAACGGTGCATTTGCCGGAGCGTGTTTTCGCAGCCGCTTTGCAGGCAGATGTGCATGTGTGGTGCCAGTTTTTCGTGCTGGAAGAGTTCGAGGAAACGGTCGGAAAACTGGTCGGGTTCAATGGAAGAGACGCGCACGCGAAAATCACCATCGATGTCGAGAATGTTTTCAACGAGTTGCTCGAAATTGGTGTCTTCGTATTGATAACGTCCCATGTTGACTCCGGTCAGAACGATTTCCTTGAAGCCGTGGGCGACGACTTCCCGGATGTTGTGGTAGATTTCTTCCGCTGGACGGCTGGTGCTGCGGCCTCTTACAGTCGGAATGATGCAGTAGGAGCAGTAGTTGTTGCAGCCGTCGTGAATCTTGATGAGACTGCGCGTGTGAAAAGTATCGAAAGCTGGCTGATAACTGAAAAGGTCGCGGTCGTAGCCTTCGGGGTCACAAGCACCTTTTTGGAAATGGTCGTCAATGATGTTGAAAATGGCGGCTTTGCGTTCGTTGTCGATGACATAGTCGGCAATGCCCGATTGGAGCAGTTCTTCCTTGTAATTGTTGACCATGCATCCCGTGATGGCAATCAGTGCATCGGGGTTCTTGCGCCGTATCTGATGGATGGCCTGGCGGCATTTCTGGTCGCTTTGGTTGGTGACGGTGCAGGTGTTGACAATGAAGACATCGGCGCTTTCGCTGCTTTCGGCTATTTCGTAGCCGTTGGCCTTGAATCGCGATGCCAAAGCGTCAGTCTCAAACAGGTTGACGCGGCAGCCCAATGTCTTGAATGCAATCTTCGTCATTATATCAGTTCTCCTTCAATGGAAAGTGGTGTGGCAGCTGTCACTTTCACCTTGACGATCTGGCCGATGAGGCTTTCGTCGTCGGAGGCGAAGCGGATGACAATCTTGCCTTCGGTGTGACCGTTGAGGTAACCGCTCTTGCGGTCGTGGTCTTCAACAAGCATCTTTACGGTCGTGCCGACCAGACTTTCGTTGTAAACGAGGCTGTGTTTCATCAGTTCGTCGGTGAGGCGATGGTAACGCTCGCGCTTCACTTCCTTTGTGATGTCGTCGTCCCAGCCGGAGGCGACGGCGCCTTCACGCACGCTGTATTGGGCGATGTAAGCCATGTTGTATTTGAATTCTTCCATGGCTTTACGCGTGTTTTCAAATTCCTCTTCGCTCTCGTGGGTGAAGCCGACGATAATATCGGTGAAGATGGTTGCCGTTGGCAGTACCCGTCTGATAGTCTGAATGATGTGGCGATAAGTCTCCATATTGTGATGGCGGTTCATGCGTTGCAACATGACATCGTCGCCCGACTGAATCGGGATGTGAATCTGCTTGGCGAGGCAGTCATATTGCGCGATGACTTCGATGACTTCGTCGGTCATGTCGCGTGGATGCGGTGAAGTGAAATACACCCAAAACTCCTTGCCCGATGTCTTGCCGTATTCACCGACACGGCGCAGCAGTTCGGCGAAATTGATTTCTTCGCCATTCTTGTCAAGGCCGTAGGAATTGACATTCTGTCCCAACAGGGTGATGCGCTTGTAGTCTCTTTCCACGAGACTCTTCAGCTCGGCCAAAATGTCTTCGCTTGGGCGCGACACTTCGCGGCCTCGAGTGTAAGGCACGGCACAGTAAGTGCAGAACTTGTTGCAGCCGTTTTGAATTGGGATGAAAGCCTCGAAAGTTGATGCTTGGCAAGGCGTGATGGCCCAGAAAGGTTCCATGTTGGCCGAAGGGTTCACCTTGTCGTGCTTGTTGAACAGCGGCATTTGTGGCTGGACCACAGGCTGATACGGAATTTCTTCTCCCATTTTTAAGGATGCCGGCGTAACGATGCCATACTGACGAATCATGTCGGGAAAGTTTGGCAGTTCGTTCATTGGGAAGACCAAATCGAAAAGCTTGAGGAAACGCACACGGTCGGCGGGCAGAATGCACCCAGAAACAAAGGTGATGACATTTTGACGGTTTTTCATGGCGTTCCATTTCTCGATGCGGCCATATACTTTGTCGATGCCTTTTTGCCGCACGGAACAAGCGATGACGCCTAAAATGGTGGCTTCGTCTTCATTGTCGGTCGGGACAAATCCCATGCGGTGCAACACGGTGCGCACACGGCCTGTGTCGCTTTGGTTCATCTGGCAACCTAAAGGGAGAAGATAGTATTTCATTGTGTGAGTTAAGTTTTGGGTTGCAAAAATAGGGAAAATTTTACTTTTGTGTCACAAAACGGCCTTCTCAATCGTCTTATAGGTGTAAAATCTCCAAGATGGAATCCGAATTTGAAAAGACATATCGAAATTTTTATCCGAAACTTGGCGTCAAAATAATATCATCAAGGAATGATGAAAAAACAAAAGAGCCGCTCGAAGCGGCTCTTTTGGGTTAATGTGTGAAATTTTGCTGATTTATTGCTTCGTGTAAGTTCCATTCAGCGAGAATGAAGAGTTGCCATTGGTGATGTACAATGTGTTATTGTCTTCGGAAAGATGGAAGAAATGTGCTGATTGATCAGCTTCATTATCAGCGCCAAAGGTGAAATAATATGCGTCTGATGTTACGCTTTCCTTGACGGAATAAGGCTTGCTAATGGTTGTTCCATCTTCTGTTACAACATTCAAGATTGACTCGGTAAAGGTGAGGGTTGTGGTGCCCAATGAACCGCCCCAAATGCTGATTGTTTCGCCTGTCCATGTACCTACAAGATTTGGCAATTTTTCATCTTCAACTTTTTCCTTGTTGCAGGAAACGCATGCAGTCATGATAACGACGGCTGCTACTAAAACTGTGAATATTTTCTTCATTTTAATGATGTTTTAATACTTTGCAAAAATATGGTTTTTTCTCATATGTAGCTGTGAAAACCGGTCAATAGGTAGTTCACGCCAAAATAGGCGAATAAGACAACAGCAAATGCTGCGATGCAGAAAATATGAAAGTTTTTGTTTTTCAAAAAGATAGATGATTTGTTTGCGAAAATGCCGATACCATAGACGAGTAATGTTATCAAGGCCCATGTTTCTTTTGGATCCCAACTCCAATAGGATCCCCATGCGGTTTTCGCCCAAATGGAACCTATGATGATGCCAATGGCTAAGCATATTATGCCAGGATACAGCATGATGGAATTGAAGTGTAAAAGTTTGTCGCTGGTTCTGGTATCTTTTGTGACAAGTCCGATGATTCCGTTTATTGCCATGATCATAAATATGGCGTATGAAATAATCGTGATGCTGACGTGGTAGGCCAAAAGGGGTGAGTCAAGCAGGCTGTTCAAAGCGGAAATGCTTTTGTCGCAGCAAATGTTTGCCGCTAGTATTATGATTGCAATTATTGCATTGATAATTTGCGAAGTCTTGCTGTTCTTGTTTGCTATTACGTTGATTATTAGTGTGCAAAGGGATAAAAACAGAATGATTTCATAATTGCTTGTTAAAGGGATGTGCTTCTCGATGATCCAACGGCATGCCATGTTTAGGGCGATGTAAAGGATAACAAAAATTGTCAAAATTGTATTTGCTGTTTTGCTTTCCTGCTTTTTCAAAAGACAAAACATGCTGATGCTGAAAGCGGAAACAAGAATTATAAATAAAGCAAATTCATTCCCTTTACTATTATATTGGATGTCGGTTTTTGCGGCAAATTCAGTGGGTAAGGCATCTCCACCATTTTTTGTTTGAAATCGCTTTATTTTTTGCAGCGTTTCGTTCAGTTCATTGTAGTTTTCTTCTTCGGCAAGTTCTGATAGGTAAACGGTGACTTTTCTGATGAAAAGCTGTTCGTCTTCAGGAATTTGCATAGGTAATGGGTCGCTTTCGCAGAACCAAATAATATCTCCACAGACGTTTTCGGGAAATAACCGTTTGCCAGCAAGACTTTCAATGTCAGCATTTTCTTCAATGGCTCCAATGGCTCTGACTAATCCGTTGTCAAAGACATACAATTGTCGGATTATGCTTGTGGTTTCCTTGGGCAGTGGTTGACTCGCTTTTAGGAAACCGCAAAGGAAAATGAGGAAAAACGTGATATGGAGCCGAACTTTCATAATGCAAAAATAAAAAATAGGGCTGTTGAAAAGACAGCCCTATGTGAATTATGCTTGATAAAGCGTTAGATTTCGGCGAAATGCTGATAGAAAGCGATGATGGTCTCGATGCCTTTGTAGAAATGATCGAGGCGATAGTTTTCGTTTGGCGAGTGGATGGCATCTTCGCCAAGGCCGAAGCCCATCAGGATGGACTTGATGCCCAGCACCTGTTCGAATGCAGAGATAATCGGAATGCTGCCGCCTGAGCGCATCGGGATAGGCTGCTTGCCGTAGGTGTCCATGTAGGCTTGTTCGGCAGCTTTATAAGCCGGCAGGTCGATTGGGCAGCCATAGGCTTGTCCGCCGTGCAAGGGCGTAACCTTAACGGTGACATATTTCGGTGCATTCTTTTCAAGGTAATTCTTCACCAGTTTGGCAATCTTCTCGTGGTCTTGGTTAGGCACCAAACGGCATGAAAGTTTTGCGTAAGCCTTTGATGGCAAAACGGTCTTGCTGCCTTCGCCGGTGTAACCGCCCCACATGCCGCAGAGGTCGAAGGTCGGGCGCACGCCTACGCGCTCAATCTTGGTGTAGCCTTTTTCGCCGCGTAAAGCCTTCACGCCGAGGCTGTTCTTGTAAGCCTTTTCGTCATAAGGCGCCATGTTGAGCAACTGACGTTCACGGCGTGAGCAGTTGACGACATCGTCGTAGAAATGCGGGATGGTGATGTGGTTGTTCTTGTCCATGCATTTGGCAATCATTTCGCACAAGGCGTTGAGCGGATTGGCAACGGAGCCGCCGAATAGACCTGAATGGAGGTCGGCATTCGGACCAGTGACTTCGATTTCCCAGTAGGCGAGACCTCTCAAACCTGTGGTGATGCTTGGAACGTCGGTGGCGATCATGCTGGTGTCGGATACCAAAATGATGTCGGCTTTGACGAGTTTCTTGTTGGTGACAATCCATTTGGCGAGACTGCCCGAACCGATTTCTTCTTCGCCTTCGAGCATGAACTTCACATTGCAAGGCAAGGTGTTAGTTTTGACCATGGTCTCGAAAGCCTTGGCGTGCATGAACGACTGGCCTTTGTCGTCGTCGGCACCGCGTGCCCAAATCTTGCCGTCCTTGATGACGGGCTCAAAAGGATTGGTGTTCCAAAGCTCGATTGGGTCGACAGGCATGACATCATAGTGTCCGTAAACCAAAACGGTTTTCAGTTTCGGGTCGATGATCTTTTCGCCATAAACGATTGGATTGCCGTCGGTTGGCATCACTTCGGCCTTGTCGGCACCGGCTTTCAGAATGGCATCGCGCCAGTATTCGGCACAACGAATCATGTCAGGCTTGTGCGCTGATTCCGAACTGATTGAAGGGATTCTGATCAAGCCAAAAAGCTCATCCAAAAAGCGGTCTTTGTTGGCTTCAATGTATTGCTTTGTTTTTTCCATTGTGTGTTGTATTTAAGATTGATAATTCTATTCAAAGTACTTCAATTCCACTTTCTCTCCGTCAAAGACGGCATAGCTGAAATCCCGAATCCAGTTGCCGACAATGGTAGTTTGGGCGTCGCCGGTTTGGTATTGCATGGGCTTGTGCTGATGACCGAAAATGAAGAAATCGATGCTCGGGTCAAGTTGGATTTGTTCCTGCGCATATTGGTAAAGGCGTGTCTTCTCTATATCGTCGTAATAACCACATTCCACTTCCTTGCGAAGTTTTTTCAACCGGTGGTTGTGCGACCACTTCAAGGCTAAACCGATGCCAAGGTCTGGGTGCAACCATCTGAATAGGAATTGGTTGAATTTACATTCAAAGACTTTTTTCAGGAATTTATAGCCTTTGTCGCCCGGACCTCTGCCATCGCCATGAACGAGGAAAAGTTTCTTGCCTTTGCGCATTATGGTTTCGGGTTCGCGATGCAACTGAATGCCAATTTCGTCACTCAGATAGCCGAATGACCACAAATCGTGGTTGCCGATGAAAAGATGAACGGAAATTCCGTTGTCAACAAAGTCTGCCAATTTGCCTTGAAGTCTCACAAACCCCTTGGTGATCACGGTTTTGTATTCAAACCAGAAATCGAAAAGGTCGCCCATGAGGAAAAGTTCCTCGCAGTCGGGCTTGATGCTGTCGAGGAAACGCAGCAGTTTCTTTTCTCTCAACTGACTGTCTTCAATTGAGGGAACACCTAAATGGAAATCGCTGACAAAATAGATGGCCATCAGAATTGGATTTCGTCGGAACGGCGGATGAGTTCACTGATGATGGCAACGAGTTTCGGCTCGGCTTTCGCCACCGCGTTGATGACTTCTTCGTGTGTCACAACGCAATGCAGGTCCTTGCCGCCAAGGTCGGAGATGACCGAAACGCCAAACACCGGCAAGTTGCATTGTTTGGCCACGATGGTTTCAGGCGTGGTCGACATGCCGACGCAATCGGCGCCAATGACCCGGTAATAATAATATTCAGAGGGTGTTTCATACGATGGACCTGTGTCGGCAAGATAAACGCCATGCTGAACTTTGATGTTCAGTTTTTCGGCAATGTCGTCAGCCAGTTGCAGCAGTTTTTTGTTGTAGGCTTCGCCCATATCAGGGAATCGTGGTCCGATGCGGTCGTCATTTGTGCCGATTAGCGGATTAGGCAGCAGATTGATGTGGTCGGTGATGAACATAATGTCGCTGACATGGAAGTCTGGATTGACACCGCCAGAAGCATTTGATAGAATTATGAATCTGATTCCCAGATATTTGAGAACTCGAATCGGAAAAGTGACTTGTGCCGTAGTGTAGCCTTCGTAGTAATGGAAACGGCCTTGCATGGCAACCACTTTGTGACCGCCAATGCTTCCGAAAAGCAACTTGCTGTTGTGCCCCTTGACGGTCGAAACCGGAAATCCTGGAATGTCTTCGTAGGCAATTTCATGTTGAACATCAATGCCATCGGCCAAACCGCCTAATCCTGAACCTAAAACAATGCCGATTTCAGGCTTGAATCCTTGTGTGTTTTCGTTGATGAAATCAACGGTTTTGAGTATTTCTTCTAACATAAGTGTCTATTTCTGAGTTAAATGCCTCTTCCTGATGAAAACGCACTTCAATAGGTAACGCAAATATCGGAAGATTATTGAATTGACAAAGATATGAATTTTTCATCAAACGCGAGGCATCTTTTTCGGTTGTGACGATAATGGCATTTTGCTTGCCGAATGTTTCGAAAGTCTTGACGATTTTCTCCACGTCGCCTGCGCTGAAATTGTGATGGTCGCTGAAAATGAGTTCCTTGACTTCTGAAAAACGGTTTCTGATTTCTTCAATGAAAGGCGCTGGTTTGGCAATGCCGCAAAGGGTAAGTGCGCAAATCGCGTCATTTAAATTGATGGATTTTGCCTTTTCATTCAGCGGGGTAAGCGCTCCGTATGTCATGTAGGAAGAGAAAACCTTTTGGTTGTCAGTGAATCTTAGTCTCGATTTGAGCCTTTCAAATTCATTGCCTGATAGTTTTTCTGGCGCTTTTGTAACGACAATAATATCAGCGCGTTTGGAGGCGCTTCTGATATCGCGCAAGGTGCCTGCGGGAAGGAGGAAATCTTCCGAATAGAGGCAATTGTAGTCAGTGAGCAAAATGTTCAGTCCGGCTTGAATCTTTCGGTGCTGAAAAGCGTCGTCCAACAAAATGATTTCGGGCGGATTTGTTTGATTTATAAGTTTTTGAATGCCATCAACGCGGTCTTCGTCAACGGCAACCTGAATGTCGTTGAATTTGCGGAAATACTGATACGGTTCATCGCCAATGGCTTCGTAATTTGATGATTCGTCTGCCAAAACGAATCCTTTTGTCTTTCTGCCATAGCCGCGGCTGAGTGTGGCAACATGGAATTGGCCTTTTAATAAATTAATAAGGTATTCCGTCGTAGGCGTTTTTCCTGTTCCGCCGAGGCAAAGATTGCCGATGCAAATGACGGGAAAATCAAATTGTTTTGCCTTAAAAATCCCCCAATCGTATAATTTGTGCCTGATTTTCAGCACAATATGGTAAATTAACGATATGGGAAGCAGTATTTTTCGCATATTGAATGGCAAATTTAGATAAAAACTGTAATTTTACACCCGAAAATTTAATTTTATGACCGTAAAAGAAATATTATCCTGTCTCACGCGGGTTGCGCCTTTAAGTTGGCAGGAAAATTATGACAACGCTGGCCTTCAGGTCGGCGACGAAAATGCCGAGGTGTCGAAGGCATTGATTGCCCTGGATGTCACCGAAGCTTTGGTTGATGAAGCTATTGCCAAATCATGTAATCTCATTGTCAGTCATCATCCTTTGATTTTTAAAGGCTTGAAACGCTTGACGCCTAAAAGTCCCATCGAGCGTGCCGTGATGAAGGCGATAAAAAATGACATTACCATCATATCCATGCATACCAATTTGGATAACAGCTATTTAGGCGTAAACTGCCGTTTGGGTGAAATGCTTGGCTTGAAAAACCTGCATGTCCTGCAACCGATGAATGGCCGTTTGATGAAACTGGTCGTTTTTTCTCCTGCCGATTATGCTGAAAAAGTGCGCTCGGCCATATTTGAGGCTGGTGCGGGTTGCATTGGCAATTACGATTCATGCAGTTTCAATGCTGCCGGACTAGGCAGTTTCAGGGCAGGGGAGGAGGCTCATCCTTTTGTTGGCGAACAAGGGGAACTGCATTTCGAAGATGAAGTCAGAATCGAAACCATTGTGCCTGACCATTTGCTGAACCGCGTGATTTCAGCTATGTTGAAGGTGCATCCTTACGAAGAGGTTGCATACGATGTCTATCAGTTGCAGAATGATTCCCCTTTGGTGGGTTCGGGCATGATTGGCGAATTCGAAAACGAAATGCCGGAAATGGACTTCCTGGACCTTGTCAGCGAAACCATCGGAACGCCTTGCCTGCGCCATTCAGCATTGACAGGCGGAATGATAAAGCGTGTTGCGCTTTGTGGCGGTGCGGGTTCTTTCCTTTTGGGTGATGCCAAATCCGCTCAAGCCGATGCTTTCTTGTCAGCCGACATGAAATATCATGAGTTTTTCGAGCCAGATGGCGATATTTTGCTTGTTGATGGTGGACATTTTGAGACGGAACAATTTACAAAGGAATTAATTAGGGATTTAATTAAGAAAAATTTTTCTACCTTTGCAGCCGAAATTGCTGAAACAAATACGAATTCAGTTCATTATTTTGTAAAGACTAAGTAAAATGGCAGATAAAGAAGAAAAGAAAGTAGCTCAAAATCAGGCTGATGAGTCTGTTGAGGTTAGCGTTGAACAGAAACTTGTCGCCTTGTATACCTTGCAGCAGGTTGACAAGAAAATAGATGAAATCAGGGCTTACAGAGGCAACCTTCCTCTTGAAATTCAGGATTTGGAAGACGAAATTGCTGGTCTTGAAACGCGTATCGCTAATTTTAAGGACGAAAGTAAGAAATATCAGAAAGATGTTGCTGATTACAAGATAAAAATCAAGGAAACGGAAGCCCTTGTCAAAAAGTATGAGGATCAGCAGAATAATGTCAGAAATAATCGTGAATATGATTCCTTGACAAAGGAAATCGAATTTCAGAAATTGGATATTCAGCTTTCTGAAAAGCGCATCCGTGAGGCTGAAGCAAAGGATAAAGAGGTGGCTGGTAAAATCGAACTGGCTAAGGTCCGTCTCGCCGAACGCATGTCTATCCTTGACGAGAAGAAGCAAGAGCTTCAGGCTGTTACAGAAGGTACTGAAAAAGATGAAGAACTGTTGCTGCAGCGTTCAACGGAATGTGAAAAGATGGTTGAAGAGCGTCTTTTGGTGGCTTACAAGCGCATCCGTAAGAATGCACGCAATGGTCTGGCAGTTGTCGGCATTGCTCGTGATGCTTGCGGTGGCTGCTTCAATAAGATTCCGCCACAACACCAGCTGGATATCTGCACGCACAAAAAAATCATCGTTTGCGAATATTGCGGTCGTATCCTTGTCGACAAAGGCATTATTGATCAATACGCTGAATAATTGATTTTATCCTATTAAAAAACAAGAGGCTCCAATCGGAGCCTCTTGTTTTTTTGTGCCTGGTTGCCTTGTCAGAACTTAATCTTCATCGTGACGACGAAGGCGCTCCTGTTAAGGCTTTGATGAATGGGTTCAAGGCCTTCATAGGCGTAAAGAAAGTATTGCTGTTTGCAATGGCTGAACTCGTAAGCGAAATCGAATTGAACGTCTTCGTCAGCCTGAATGCCGATGCCGCATGTGGCTTTCTTCACGCTGCCGTTTCCGTCGCCAAATTTGTACGGACTGCCGTAGTAGGCGCAGCCACCTCTCAAATAAACGTTTTTATACTGCCATTCGGTTCCGATTCTCAAATTCAAGGTGCGGCCGAATGTGTCATGTATTTCGCGGTTGACCGAGGCGTAGTCGTAATCCTCGCAGTCAAACTTTGATTTTGCGAAGTTCACCATCTCAGCGTCGAAGGCAATGAGGCCGCGGTGCTTGATGATGAAAGCCATGCTGCCAATCAGTTTTTGAGGGGAAATCAGGTCGTATTCGTAATTGGAAACCCTGGAGATGATGTCGTAATGGCTGTTGTAATAATCATTTGGCTTGTAGCTTGCATCAGTAATTGTCTTCCATGATTCGTCGAAAGAATAGATGGTAGGCGTGTGATACGAAAAACCAAAGCGTATCCCATTGGTCAAGTAGTAAATGGCTCCGACTTTCAAGTTGAATCCGGTGGCATTCGAACTGATGTCTTCGGTGAAATCAAATGATCTGAAATTTGTCTCAGGTGATTCGCCAACCGTATATTCTGTGTGTTTTTTTGTTCCGGTCCTTTTGATGTGGTTGAAACCTACGCTTGCACCAAGGAAAAACCTGTCGTTGAAATTGGCGCTATAGGCAAATGTCCATTCCTCGGAACGCCCTTTGAATGACTTGGATTGCTCCTGCTGTATTTCGCCTTGCGGGACGGGTGAGGTAAAGTAGCCGTCTTCGTCAATGTCAAGAAGGTAGGTCTCGTAAGCGGGAAACAGCGTGAACGGGAAATCGTATTGGAAATCATTAGGATTGTAATCGTCAGGGATTTGGCTGAGAAAATTGTCCATTAGTGAACTGGATGTGTTGAACCCCGAGGCAAATGTCTGGCTGTTGAAGTCGTTGGTGCGTGTCAACCCGATGCCGAATTGTGTGAAGCGGAGCGCGCCATAATTGCTTCTTTGTCTTGTTGCTACTAATCCTAGGTTTGGAATGTTCATGCCTACTTTGTGGTTGCTGTTTCCATAGCTGCCGTAATAGGTTGAATTGCTGAAATTGTCAGTTAGTCCGGTGCTCATGGTCAATTCGCTGCTGCGGTAAACGCCCATGCTTCCAGGATTGATGCACATGGCGGTCATGTCGGCGCCAACGGCACCTAAGGCTCCGCCTAGGGCCATTGATTTTGCTGTGCCTTGGTAGAAGGTCTGGGAAAATTGCCTTGCATCTTCGCTGCCTTGACCAATGACAGAAAGTGTAGATGCTAATGCCAGTATTAATAATAATGTGTTCTTCATAATGTGAAAAGACTACCCTTGCGGGTGCAAAGGTAGTCTTTTATCGGTTATTTTTATCAATTGGTGCAAACTATTATCATCTTCTGCCGCCGCTGCTGTGACCACCGCCGCTGCTGTGGCTTGAGCTTGAACTGTGGCTGCCGCCGCTATAGCTGGAACCTGAGCTACGGCTTCCTCCGCTATAACTTGAGCCTGAGCTGCGACTGCTGCTGTGGCTCGAACTTGAGCTTGAACTTCTGCCAGAGTAGGAAGAACCTCTTGATGTGCTGCCGCTGTTGTAGCCGCTATTCGATGAACGGCTGCTGCCGGAGCGATAAGAACCGCTTGATGAAGAACGGCTGCTGCCGGAGTTTTGTGGGCGTACATATTCTGAACTTGAGCGTGATGGACGGCTGCTGTTAGGTGAGGTATACGACTGACGGTTGTTTCCGGTGGTGCTGGTGCTTGGGCGTGCGTTACTTCCGCTTTGTGCAGGGCGGGCAGATGCTGATGGACGTGAACTTGATGCTCCTGCTGAAGGGCGGGCAGTTGTCCCGACGCGACCTGAAGTGCCTGCTGTTGGACGGGTTGAACCATTCACTGTTGGACGGCTTGAAGTGCCACTCGCTGTTGGACGGCTTGCTGTCGGACGACCTGATACGCCTGCTTGGGTTCTGCCGACAGGCTGCTGGGCACGGCTGCTTAACGAACCAGGGGTGTTGTTGCTGCCATGGCGTACGCTTGCCACGTAGTCGCTCATGCCTCCGCCACCATGATGTGGGTGATATGGGTCGTAGTGGTGGTGGTGATGATGATGATGGTGGTAATATGGATGATACCATCCGTAGTCATACCAACCCCATGAGTAGTATGGACGGTGCCAGTAGTAAGGGTAATACCAGTCCCAATAGAATGGGCTGTAGAATGGATCGTAGTAGAAGGAGAAGTATGGACGATAGGACCAACCCCATGGGTCGTAATCGTTGATATAAATATAGGTGTTTCCTCCTCCAGTGTAATAGTCATCGTAGTAATCCAGTTGGGTGGACGATGTCGATGATGAACCGAAACGCTTGATGCGTGCTGCGAAATCAGCATCGTAGTAGGTTTCAGTGGTAGTGTAAACCACACCATTGGTGTCGGTTACGGTTTCGGTGGTCTGATAGACCGGGTCGGCATCCGAAACGTAGTTTTTGCTGTCGGAATAGTACTTCTGATAGTCGTATTCCGAATTCTTGCTGATGCTTGAATTGACGTAAGACCCATTGCCCGAACTGACTAACTTGCCGTTATCAGTGTTGTAGGGCGAGTAATAAACGTCGTCTTGCACGAGGTTTTTCTTCCCTGAGCAGCTCGCTAAAACGAGTATTGCAAGCACTGGAATTAATCTGTAGATTTTCATTTTATTGACTTTTATTATTGTTACCTATATTTTATTACTTTTGCAGTCGCAAATCTAAGCAAAAATAATACAAATACTATACCAAAATGGCAAAAGAATTAACGACTCGCGAAGAAAATTATTCGCAATGGTACAATGACCTCGTGGTCAAGGCTGATTTGGCTGAACAATCGGCCGTCAGAGGCTGCATGGTAATCAAACCTTATGGCTATGCTATATGGGAATTCATGCACGATGCTCTCGACAAGATGTTCAAGGAAACAGGACATGTCAATGCTTATTTCCCGTTGTTTATCCCGAAGAGTTTCTTCAGCCGTGAAGCTGATCACGTTGAAGGATTCGCCAAGGAATGTGCTGTGGTGACTCACCACCGCCTGATGAACGACCCCAATGGTAATGGCGTTGTGGTTGACCCTTCGGCTAAGCTGGAAGAGGAACTGATTGTCCGCCCGACTTCAGAAACCATCATTTGGGACACTTATCGTAACTGGATTAAGAGTTACCGCGACCTGCCGATTCTTTGCAACCAGTGGGCTAACGTGGTGCGTTGGGAAATGCGTACCCGCCTGTTCCTCCGTACGGCTGAATTCTTGTGGCAAGAAGGTCACACTGCTCACGCCACTATGGAAGAAGCTGAAATCGAAGCAAAGAAGATGCTGGGCGTTTACACTGAGTTCGCTGAAAAATGGCTGGCAATTCCTGTTTATCAGGGCGTTAAGTCGGCAAACGAGCGTTTCGCTGGTGCTTTGAATACCTATTGCATCGAAGCCATGATGCAGGATGGCAAGGCATTGCAGGCTGGTACATCTCACTTCCTGGGACAGAATTTTGCTAAGGCATTTGATGTGAAATTCCTCAACAAGGAAAACAAACTTGAATATGTTTGGGCTACATCGTGGGGCGTTTCAACCCGTTTGATGGGTGCACTCATCATGTCGCACTCCGATGACGATGGTCTCGTGTTGCCTCCAAAAATCGCTCCTATTCAAGTCGTTATCGTTCCGATTTACAAGACCGACGAAGAACGCGAAAAGGTCAATAGCCGTTGCCTCGAGATCAAGGCTCAGCTGGAAGCCAAAGGTTTGCGCGTGAAGTACGACGACCGCGATACCCAGAAGCCTGGTTTCAAGTTCCACGAGTGGGAACTGAAGGGCGTTCCGGTCCGTTTGGCTGTTGGTCCTCGCGATGTTGAAAACGGCACCGTCGAATTGGCTCGCCGCGACACCATGACTAAGGAATCGGTCGCTTTCGCAGGCATCGATGCTCATGTCGTCGAACTGATGGATGTCATCCAAAGCAATCTCTATCAGAAGGCTTTGACTTATCGCAATGAACACACTGTCGATGTCAACACTTGGGATGAATTCAAGACTCAGATTGAAAAGGGTGGCTTCGTCCATGCTTTCTGGGATGGCACTACGGAAACCGAACTGAAAATCAAGGAAGAAACCAAGGCTACCTTGCGTTTCATTCCGTTGGATGTCAAGGAAGAAGAAGGTGTTGATGTGTATTCTGGCAAACCAGCCAAGATGCGTGTCTATTTCGCTAAGGCTTATTAAGTCTTGAAGCAAATAAAACAAAAATCCGCTTGAGCAATCAGGCGGATTTTTTTGTTGCGTTGTTCCCATCTGTCACTCGTCATCAGTCTTATTCTAACCGAATGACTTGCCCGTCGCCGTTGATGTATTTTTCAATGTATGGATGTCCTTTGTAATACACGTTGCCGATGGTATTGATCCAAACGGTGAGTTTTGTCCTGGCCCATACGTATGCGTCGTTTGTAGTGTTTGATTGCACCCTGACGAAATTGGAATGAAGTTCTTCGGCATGGACAACACCGTAACTTCGGAGCAAATGTTCCGAATAACTGCTTTTGCCTCTCAAGGTCACGCAGGATGTCCCGTTGGAAAACAGGTCTCTGATGACATCGCAGTCAAAGGTGAGGTCTATGTCTCCGCATCCTTCGGTAACGGCTAAAACGAACTCCGTAGTTTTGAGGATTGTGGAATCGTTTCCCATAATGTCTTGTAGTGTGTCCATGCTGGCAAAGCCTTTTATGGTGTCTCTACAGATCAAATCGCCTATCGAAGCATATTCGATTCTTCGGAGACTGTCGAAATACACCTTCATGTTGCATTCGTAATCGTAACTGCGCAGCCAGTTGAGCGAATTTTCGTTTCGGATGATGAGCGTGTCGCCAGTGACTTCAGTCGTGATTCTGTCAATCAGGTTTTCGGGACAAGTGATTTCGATGTGCTGGCGGTTGCTTTGTATCAGCTCAACATTGATGTTGTTATACATGCACACGACATGATAGGGTTGCTCGGGAATCCTGTCTTGGGTCACGGGCTCACCGTTGGTGAAGATTTCCTCGAATTTGCTGCATGAGCCTAAGGTCAGGCTAACGAGGGAAAATAGGAGAACGATGATGATTCTTTTCATGATGTGGCAGATAATAATTGTGGTTGAAATGATAACCTATGCCGAAACTGAGGAAGTCGGCCTTGATGTCGTATGTTGTGAAAGCCAGCGTAGCATACATGTTGTCGTAGAAGTAATAGCGGACGGCCAGTTTTTCGTAGAATCTTAGGAAAAGGGCGGTTGGGTCTTGAAGGTTTTTGTTGACGAAATGGAAATCGTCGATGCGGCGGCCGAAATTGAACATGAAACTCACGCGGTCGAGCATCATCTCGTAGGAAACCAGGAAGCCTACTTTCATGAAATAGTATTCCTTGTCCCAATCGGGATTCAGCGCTTTGCCAGAGTTGTCTTTCACCAATTCAATCCCAACGCCGAGGCGGTCTCGCTCGTTAAGTTGGAACATGAAATTGCTGGCCAAATCGTGAATGTAGTAGAAATTGTGTGTCCCGTATTGCTGCGACAAGTCCTTGTAACCTAAGGTGTATTGGATGTCGGTGACAAAGTGCTGCTTGCCGTCGAATTCAAAGAGGTATAGTTTTGGGAGCAACCGCTTGTCGATGAGTTTTTTAGGTTCTTTTAGGTACCATGAAAAGCCGGTGGCGCCGCTGAAAATGTTGATGCCCATGTTGGGTGTCATGGTTGAGCCGTTCGAGAAGTGCGTCAGGCCAAATGAGGTGACCCAGCGCAGACGGTCGGTGATACGCTGTCGGTATTCAAACGAAAGGTTGATGGCTGCGTTTACATGCGAGCCGATGGCGTAATTGTGATAGTTTTCTTTCGGGTCGAATTTGTTGGTGAGGTAGGAGAGGCCAACGCCCAACTTGAAACCCAGTTTGTGGTTTTCGTCAGGAATGATGGGGAAGTTGATGAAAGGGTAGAGGGCGAACACTTGTCCCAATTCGTCCATGTGCTCGTGGTTGCCAAACTGCGAATGGTAAAAGGTGAGGCCAATGGAAGGGTAGTTGTGTATCACTTCCCACCGGTGCTGACCATAAGTGTTGCGGTGCAGCGAAAACTCAAACGAAGGGGCGTGCTCGCTGTAACGCCCTAAGGCTGAGTGATATTGGTCGTTTTGAAAATAGAGGTAACCATAGTGCATCCGCGCTTCGATTTCATAATTGGTGTTGTTGGTTTGTGCTTGGATTTTGCCGATGCAAAGGAACAAACCTGCCAAAAGGAGTGCGCTGAACTTGATATGTTGCCGTGCGTTTTTCATTGGAGCAGCAAAAATACGAAAAATCATTATATGGTTTTCCTTTTCTTTTCCTTGAAGTCGCCGCTGTTTTGAAATAAGTTCTGTTTTAAAAAATTATTTTCCGTACCTTTGCAAAAATTTTCTGATGCGCAGGACGAAACTGATATTGTTTGTTTTGACATGCTTACTGCTGTTCTTTTCTCCTTTGCAGAAGCAATTTCACCTTGTGCGGTTTAGGCCGCTGAAAGGCGTTGTGGAGGAAAAAGCCATGCCTAAACTGACCTTTGCAGCTTATCGCGATGGCTCTTTCCAGTCGGGGACGGAACAGCATATCAAGCAGCAATTTGGTGGCCGAGAACCTCTGATTCGCCTGTATAATCAGTATCTGTGGGATTTTTACGGAAAAACCAATGCGACGAAGTGGCAAATCGCAATGGGAAAGGAAGGCTGGATGTATGAGCCATGGTTTGTGGAGGATTATTTTCAAGGCGGAACCTACCGTCATTCGTGCGATTCGCTGCAGTTGGTGCAGCAGTTCGAGGAAGAGGCATTCCGAATCTTTCAGTTGCAGCACATCCTGGAATCTTGCGGCACGCATCTTCTGGTTTGTCTCTTGCCGGGTAAGGATTTGATTTATCCTGAATATCTTCCTGAAAATGTGAAGTATACAAAGAGAAAAATTATCTCAGCCCGTGACTATTTTGGCCCGAAATTCAAAGAATTGGGCGTCAATCATGTGGATGTTGAGCAGTGGTTCCTTCAGATGAAGGATACGGCCGGATTTTCGCTCTTTCCTCAAACAGGAACGCACTGGACCAATATTGCGTCGCTTTATGTTGCTGATAGCGTTATCCGATATATGGAGGAACTGAGCGATATGAATATCAGTAATTTGAAAATTGGACCGGCTTATTACGATAAAACCCGTGACCCTGACGATGATTTGGAAAGCCTTATGAATCTGGCGCGTCCGTTGCGTCAGAATTACAACCAATATGCTGATGTGGTGACCGACGGTGACACGACGGCTGTCAAGCCGAAAATCATTGTCATCGGCGATTCGTTTTTCTGGAATATCGCCAATCAGGTGCCTATGGACGAAGTCTTTTCCGCAGCGCCATATTGGTATTACAACAGTACGATTTATTTTGATGATGCAAATCACTCGACGAAAGATATCGATGTGCTTAGGGAATTGATTTCGGCAGATTTTGTGATCCTTTCGTACTGCTCGTTGCAACAGTATGTCATGAGCAATGGCTTCTCGAAAAACGCCTTGATGAAAATCTGCTACGATTCGGCAGAGGTTGCACAAAAAAGGCAAGGCCTTGCCGACTACATCAGAAGCGATGAACAATGGTTTGCCAAGGTAGAGGATAAGGCGAATGAAAATGGATGTTCGGTTGATGCGACCTTATATTCTGAGGCAGAGCATCTTATTGATGTAGAATGGGAAAAATTCTTTCCGGAATTGTGCGACAGCGTGCCGCAAAAGCGGTCTTCGGCATTTTTGCAGCTATTGGAAAAAATAAAAATAGCTTATAGGTAAAATTGTAGCGTATGGTATTCAGCAGTAATGTTTTTCTGTTATATTTCATGCCGTTTTTCTTTTTGGCATATTTCCTAACTCCAAGGAAATACAGGAACTATACCTTGCTGTTGGCATCGCTTGTGTTCTATGCCTACGGCGCGCCCGATTTCATCATTCAGCTGGTGGCTTCTACGGTTGCCAATTTCTTTTTGGTGAAATGGATGTGCCGTGTCGAAAAGCCGGCCGGAAAAAAATTGCTTTGCGCGCTTTCGATACTGATAAGCCTCGGACTGTTACTTTATTATAAATATGGCAATTTCATGATGGAGAACTTGAATGCCATGCTGGGCTTTGCCGGCAAGTCGGCTTTGACTTGGTCGCGCATTTTGCTCCCGATTGGCATCTCGTTCTTCTCTTTCCAAAGCATTACCTACACTTTGGATGTGTACCGTGGCATCAACAAACCGCTTGAGAAACTCTCCGATTTCGTGCTCTACATCATGATGTTCCCGCAGCTGATTGCCGGCCCGATTGTGCGCTATTGCGATGTCGCTGAGCAGATTAGGAATCGCCAGACTACTATGGACGATCGCCTTCAAGGGTTCTATCGTTTCGTGATAGGCTTGTGCAAAAAAGTTCTGATTGCCGATGTCATTGGCGCACAGGTCGATGCGGTGCTGGGGCCTTCCAATTTCGCACTTCTCGATGCGGCGCAGCTGAGCGACATTGCTTCGCGTATTGCTTCGCTCGACACGGGCATGGCCTGGATTGTCGCCATAGCCTACACTTTCCAGATTTATTTCGACTTCGCCGGCTATTCCGATATGGCCATTGGCTTGGGCCGCATCATGGGCTTCCTCTTCCCCGAAAATTTCGATAATCCATATGTCTCGGCATCCATCACAGAGTTTTGGCGCCGTTGGCACATGACCTTAGGCAGTTTCATTAAGAATTACCTTTACATTCCTTTGGGTGGTAACCGTGTGAAGCACAAGTCGCGCATGTATTTCAATCTGTGGCTTTGCTTCCTGATTTCGGGCCTTTGGCATGGAGCTTCATGGAATTTCATCGTTTGGGGGGCGTTGCATGGCGTCTTCATTTGTGCCGATAAGCTGTTCTTAACCAAGGTGATGAAAAAGTTAGGCCGTGTTCCTTCCGTCATCTGCACATTCCTGACCGTGTGCATCATTTGGGTGTTTTTCCGTGTTGAAAGCCTTGAGCTTGCCTGGTCTTTCATCCAGCGCATGTTTGCATTCGAGTTCGTCCCAATCAGTTTCGCCGAAAACAACCAGTTGTTTGTCACGATGCTTGTGGCCGCCTTCTTCTCGTTCTTCACCCTGTCGAAATTCGGCTTAAAGGTCCAGGAAAAAGTCTATTCCTCGGATTTCTCCGATAAGAAACATATCATTGCTTGGTGCCTGGCGGCTTTTGCGTTTGTTTTTTGTCTAGCAGCGCTGAATGCCACCGATTTCAGCCCGTTTATTTATTTCAGGTTCTAATATGAATAAAGAAGATTTTGATAGAAAGATACAAGCCTTCGAGCGTTTGCTCAACATTGTTGACGAAGTCAGGGCAAAGTGCCCTTGGGACAGCATTCAGACCATCGAAAGCATCCGCCACCTGACCATTGAAGAGACCTACGAACTGAGCGAAGCCATCCTCGCCAACGACCTTCAGGATGTGAAAAAGGAACTCGGCGACCTAATGCTTCACATTGCCTTGTATTCGAAAATGGCCGATGAGCAAGGTGCTTTCGACATCGCCGATGTACTCAATGGCATTTCCGAAAAGATGATTGTCCGTCATCCGCATATCTTTGGCAGTGAGCATGTTGAGAACGCCAATCAGGTGTCGCAGAACTGGGAGAAAATCAAGTTGGAGAAGGAACACAACCGCAGCGTTTTGGGTGGCGTGCCCGAAGGATTGCCGGCCTTGCTGAAGGCCTACCGTATGCAGCAGAAAGCCGCAGGCGTGGGCTTCGAGTGGACTGATGCCGAAGGTGCCTGGCAAGCCGTTGAGGAGGAAAAACTTGAATTTTTGGAGGAACTGAAAGCAAAAAACGAGGTTCTGAACCCGAAGGGTGAAGAACCGAAAACTGATAACCGGGAACTGATAACCGAAAACCTGGAAAATGAATTCGGCGACCTGCTGTTTGCATTAATCAATTATGGCAGGATGCAAGGCATCAATGCCGAGGACGCTCTGGACAAGACCAACCGCAAGTTCCGCCGCCGTTTCAATTACGTGGAACAGAAAGCCCGCGAAAAAGGCATTGGCATACAAAACCTCAGCCCTGAAGAAATGATTGCTTTCTGGGACGAGACAAAAGCCTTGGAAAACAAGTGAACGGGCGTGAAACACAAATTACCACAAATGATTCATTAATTCCGCCAAGGCGGGAGAAAGTAAATGTGGAGTGAATTTCCGAGTAAATTATGAGTAAATTTCTTTTCTTGCGCCAGCCATCTGTGGAATTCAATGCGCTTGCGCATCCAAAAATTTAATCTGTGTAAAATCAGCGTCATCAGCGTAATCTGCGGTTTAAAAAATCCAAATCGTAGTTGTCAGAAAACATTAATCCATTAATGAATAATTATCGGTAATTAGCGTTTGCAGACCTCAATTTCAATCATTTAACGACAGCTATCCGTTCAATGGCTTTCCCTCGTCTGGTTTCTATTTCCATTAGGTAAATCGAAGCTCCCATGTCGCCTGTTTCAATTTGAATGTGGTTGCTGCCATCGCCTTGCCACGAAAGGATGTTTTGACCTAACATGTTGTAAATCTTGATTTCTTGGATGCCTTCGCCATCAATGTTTATCATGCTGTTGGCGGGGTTGGGATAGATGCTGACCAGCTCGCCGTTTTGCTCGTCAAGGTCAAAATACGTTGCGTTAAGTGTAAGTGTACTTTCCGAAAGACATCCGTCGTTCTCTATGATTACCGTTAAGGTTGCGCTATGCGGTGTGGTTACTATGACTTGGCAACTTGCACCATGGGGACGAAGTATCCATTGGTCGTTGTCGATGAGCCAAATTACTGAAGTGTAAGGCTGTGAAATGGAATCGAAATGATAGTTGTAGATGCCTGTAACCAAATCCGTTGCGGCATAAACCTGAGTCTGCCCTTCAATGGAGGAGCTTGGCGTCGGGATGATGTTCAGGTTGAGCATAACGGTGGAATCGCAGCCGTGCTGGTTTTTGAACGACTGGAAATATATTCCCGATTCAGAATACAGAATGCCGTTCCAAACGTAGCTGTTGCAGATGCTGACTCTGAAACTGCTGTCTGAACTTGGCAATTCCGAAAGGACAAGGGTTTCGGTGCTGTCGCAAACGGTGACGGCGTTGAAATGGTGGGTGAATGTGCCGGCCCCGTTATATGGCGTGCCATGGAAATAATAAGGTTCGTTGTCGCAATGGCAGTCGCTAATGGTGTCGGCAGCCAGTGTGTTTTCCTTGAAAAGGTGTAGGTTCAGGGTCGTAAAGCAGTCGGCGGTGCCTATGGTTCGGTTGAAAAGGGTTTCGCCGCTTTCTTGCGTCTGGCTGGCCGTGAGGTTGAAACCGTAATTTTTGTAAGGCTCGCCAACGCAGATTGTGTCGTAAAGCTCAATGTCGCCCGATGGGTTGACGATGATGATTTGGTCGGTGGAGTTCGAGCAGCCGAAATCGGTGAAAGCCGTGATGGAGTAGGTGGTCGTGGTGGCCGGCGAAACATTGATGATGGCGGTCGTGTCGCCCGTGTTCCATTGGTAATGGAGGGTGGAGTCGATGAGAACCAGGGCTCCATAATCGAAGTCGCGAATGGCGCGGACGGCACAATCGGTGTTGTCTTTGTTCAAGTTGTAGTAGTGACCGCCGTGTCCGTCGGCATTGAAACGGACGCACCATGCGGTGAGCGAGTCGTTCTCGGTGCTGCTCCAGTAATTGTGTCTGGGCAAAAGGGCCGAGCCGCCGTTTTCAATGAGTTTACCTTCAATCAAGGCCATGTTGCTGACCAAAGTCCTGAGTTGTCCGGCGGCGGGCAGGTACCATCCGTGGACGAAGTCGGTTTTGCCGGCAGCATATTGGTTGCTGTTGCCTTGAAACTGTCTGATTTTTCTTGTACATTCATAACCATCACGTTCCAGAAGCAGGGCCTGAAAGAAATTGGTGTTTTTGTTCGGCAAATTGGGAATATCGTCGCTGGTGCCCCATGCGCAGCCTGCCGAGGCATCGTTTAAGGCGACCATCCAGCCTCCGTAGCCCAAAGGGTCGACATAGAAAACGACGCCTTTGCTGCCGTCCTCGTTGATGATGATGTCGCCGATTTTGTAAGTCTGAGCCTTTGCCGTGAGGGTGACGACAATGAATAAAAGCCCCACGAAAAGGCGTATGTGTTTCTTTATCGTGTCCATGTCTTTGTCTTTTAAAAGTCGATTACGCTGCGTACACGGCAATTGTCGTTTGTGTAGTATTTGTCGGCGGTATCGGTGAGGCCGGTGCTGTTGAGGTACCAGGCATCTCTTGTTGAGTTGGGCGACGACGACCATAGCCACCAGATGCCATCCATCGTGAATTTCACGCCTCCGGTTTTGTCGATGCTTTGGTTGATTTCGGGCAGGCAGCCGTAAAGGATAACCAGTTGCCCTATGGAAGGCAGATACCAGCCGTCGACGAATCTTGGAACGAAGGCCGCAGGATAGAAGTCGGAACTGCTGAAATCCCTGATGGCTTGCGTGTGCTGCTTGCCGTTGAAGTCGTTGATGGCATCGGCATATTCGGCAACATTTTCCAATCCGGGAATGTCTACCCGTTCGGTGCTCCATTTTATGCCGTAGCCTTGGTTGATGAGGTTTACCGCCCAGCCGTGTTGTCCGGTTGAATCGACATAAAAGATGATGCCTTTGACAACCTTGTTGATGACGGGCCAGTGTTTTGCCTTTACTATGGTGTCGCCTTCGCACAAAATGTCGCCAATGCCAATTTGTGGCGGAATGGAAATCCCGTTAGGAATGATGGTGGCGTTTTCGCTGACGGCATAAATGGTGGCATCTTCGCCTTCGCAAAGGACGGGCGTTTCCACATAGGTGTCGATGTCGGGCGTGCGCACCACGCAAAGGTTCATCTCGCGTATGCTGTCGCAGCCGTAAATGTTGGTCTGGTAGTCGGTGAAGGTGAAAACGCCAACGGAATCCTGACATCCGATGTCGAAGCCGTCCAAATGATAGTCTTCGCCACAGCAGATGGTGTCGTAGTAGGGATGAATGTCAAGAAATTTCGGATTGACTGTAAGTTGCAGGACAAGGTCGCCCATGTCGCGGCAAAATTCGGCATCGATGAGTGTTGCCGTATAAGTGAAAGTGCCCACTTGGTTGTTGCGTTCGATGTGAAAGTATTTGCTGACGAGAGGCTCTCCAAGGCACACCGTGTCATAAATGATTTGGTGGGTTGAAGGCAGGTTTTCGTTGATGCAGACATGAGCATAATAGGTGTGCGGATTGCCATCGGGCGAAACGGTCTCACATTCTGCATTGAAGGACGAGTAGGTGAGGAATGGCGAAGTGCTTTGGGTGCTTCCGCTGTTCCAATGGTAGGACAATTGGTCGTAAGGTGCTCTTAGCGAGATTAAGCCTTCCACACAGTAGTCAAGCGTGAGTCGTTCGGCTCTTTCAGGCTCACCTTCGGATGTTTGAGCCGGTGCAACACACCAAGGCAGCAATAAGAGAAGGATGGTATTTAATAATCTGATTAGTACCATAATATGTTGTTTTTTGCAATTTATGGCGCAAATATATTAAAATTGTGCGTAAAAAACACAAATTACCGCAAATGAATCAATAATTTCTTGCGCCAGCCATCTATGAAATTCAATGCGCGGTTCCTGAGCTTAGGTTGCTGAGCATGTCGAAGTATCGAAGGATGCGCATCCCAAAATTCAATCTGCGTAAAATCAGCGTAATCTGCGTAATCTGCGGTTCAAAAACCTCTGCGGCAATCAGCGGAATCAGCGGGAGAAAAACACAGTGTCAATCAACTGCGCAAGGCGCATCCGAAAATTCAATCAGCGTAAAATCAGTGTCATCAGCGAAATCTGCGGTTCTGAAAATAACAATTCCTTTAATCCGTAGTTATCTAAAAATCAGCGCAATCTGCGCAATCTGCGGCTTCAAAATATCACCTCCATCAAAAAAATCCGCCAAATTTCTTTCCAATCTAAATTCTATTCTTATATTTGCAGCCAAATACTCAAATCAAACAATTTTATTTATTAACTAAATCCTAATCACAATGAAAAAAGTTTCTTTACTTTTGGCAACGGCTGTCCTCGCTTGTGGCAGCCTGTTCGCACAGGAACCGGAAGTCCTCATCGGTGATGACTTCGAAAAGTACACTCCAGGTAACAAGATTGCCGTTGAAGCTGCTGCAGCTGGCAACGACTGGTGGACAACCTGGACAAGCCATCCAGGTAGCAACGAAGATGGCGTTGTCGCTGAATTTCAAGGTACAAAATGCGGCCATTTAACCTACAACAACGACCAGGTCCTTCTCCTTGGTAACGAAGAAAACGGTATTTACGACCTCGAATTCGACATCCTTGTTCCTCAGGGCAAGAACGGTTATTTCAACATTCTGCACAACTTCGCCGGTGGTGCAAGCACATGGGCTATGCAGTGCTACCTCCACATGACCAATGATGGCCAGAACTCAACTCAGAATCCGGGTCACGGCACCATCCACGCTGGTTCAAACAGCACCGCTGACGTTCCTTGCGTTTACGATGCTTGGATGCACTTCCGCCTCCATGTCGACACCGACAACGATGTGGCTGAATACTACTACACCGCTCCAGGCGAATCAGAAATTCTCGTCTGCACATGGCAGTGGAGCTTGGACAGCTTCGGTGAAAACACCGTTGGCCGTACCCTCTCCGCTATGGACTTCTATCCTCCAGAGAATGCCGCTACATCAGAATACTATCTTGATAACTTCACCTATACAAAGGTTAGCGGCGAATCAGCTCCAGTCTTGAGTGTTGACGCTGACGAATTCTACTTCGAAATCGAAGAAGACGACATGGCTTCAGAAACCCTCACCATCAGCAACACAGGTAACTCAATTGGCGACTACATTGCTTACATCGACTTCGGCGAAGGCCAAGGCGGTTCTGCTTCACAGCAAATTTACTACGATGTTGAACCTAACTTCGAAACTGGTGACAACATTTCATTGGTTGGCCTCACCATTGAAGAACCTGAACTGATTGAAGTTGGTGCTGTGTTCAGCGCTAACTCATACGCTGGTGCTGTCATGGGCACCAAGATCACCAAGGCTCAATACCTCATCTGCGAATCTTCATCAGGTGGCAATGGCATCGAACCTAACACTCCTCTCACATTCCGCATCTATGGTCAAGGCCTCTATGGTCAGCCAGGCGCAGTGCTTGCTGAAAAGGTTCTGCCTTACAACCAGATTGTCAACAACGAATGGAACACCGTTACTTTCGATACCCCAGTTGACCTGACCGGTTACAATGTCTGGGCTACCGTTGAATACACTCAGGCTGTCGACGGTTATGCTATGTGCTTCGATGGCAGCACAGCAGTTCCTGGTGGCGACATGTATCGTACCAAGGGCGGCGGCGCTTTCAACTCAGCTTCAGCTAACTTCTCATCAGACTATGGTAACTTCCATATCCGCATCACCTGCCAAGGCACACCTGTCCCTGCAACATGGGCTACCATCAACAAGGCTGACGGTTCAATGATGGCTGGCGCAGAAGATGAAATCACTTTGACTGTCAACTCAATCGGTCTCAGCAATGGCGATGTCTACAATGCTACCCTCATCATCAACAGCAACGACCCAGAAACTCCTGTGTTTGAACTTCCTATCACCCTTCAGGTTGGTGACAATGCTGTTGTTGAAAACTCAAGCGTTTACAACATCTATCCTAACCCAACAACATCAAAGGTCACCATCGATGGCGAAAACATCAACAGCGTGGCTATCTATAATGTTGCTGGTCAGTTGGTCCGCGTTCAGAAGCTCACTTCTAACGTCCTCGATATGAATGTTGAAGCAGGTGTCTACTTCCTCAACATCATCGACAACAATGGCAACAGCACTGTTCAGCGCGTTGTCGTTGAATAATCCTGAAACGTAATAACGTAAATCAGATACGAAAGCGGGGCGCAAATTGCGCTCCGCTTTTTTTGTGGCTTAAACACAAGGTGACAATGTTGCTCATCAATCTGTCCAATCCGTAGTTATTCAAAAATGTTGCATATCGCAAATTATTCCCTATATTTGCCGCGAATTTAATTGACTTTGCTTATGCGTCACATATCAAATCTCTCATTTATTTTCTTTTTTTCGTTCCTCGTTTCGTGCAGCACCGATGTCGATTTGTTTGCCGATTACAAGGAAGTCCCTGTGGTTTACGGCCTTTTAGATGCCGATGCCGACACCAATTTCATTCTCATCAAGCGTGCTTTTTTGTCGGAAGACAATCCCATGCAGTATATCAGTGTCCCCGATTCGACCAGTTATCCGGGCCGTTTGGATGTGCGCCTAGTGGAATATGATAATGGCGAGAAATTGCGTGAGATTATTCTCGACACGATTACAAAGTATAATAAGGAGCCAGGTGCTTTCCCGAATCCGAAGCAAAAGATGTACTATACGGTAGAGCCGCTTCAACGGAATACTGCTTCTCATGAATACAGTTATCAGCTGCTTGCTGTCATTAAGGGCGAGACGCTAAAGGTGAAAACGAAGATGGTTGGCGGCGATGGCTTTGAGATTTGGAGCCGTTCGGCAAATTTCTCGGTGATTCCTGATAATACGTATCCCAAAAGGCTTTTCTTCTATCCGGCTCAAAATGGTGCGCTTTATCAGCTTGGCGTAAGTTTCACATTCCGTGAACAGCGTGGCGAAGGTAACGATTCGGTGCCGCGTACCATGTATTGGGATTTGGGTATGAATCGCATTGAAGACCTTTGGCTGAATTCCGATGGCTTGTATCAGGTGAATTATGCTTGGGGAACGTTTTATATGAATCTTAGGGAGTTTTTGGGTGCCGATACTGTTGCGCCTGGCGTCAAGCGTTTTATTGGCGATTGGCCCATTACTTTCTATATTTGTGCCGGAGGCCGCGAAATGGAGGATTATCTTGTGATAAATGGGGTAACGGGGGGTGAGGTGCAAACCCAACTTGACTATAGCCCTATCGAAGGCGGAGTGGGCTTGTTCTCATCGCGTTGCTACAGGACGCAGAGAGCTCGCTTGGCAGGAACAACTGTGCCCGAATTGATAGATTTAAATTGGGGCTTCAAGTTCTCGGGCGGCGATTGGTGATTTTTTCGCGCCAACTAATCCGTGTCAATTTATGCGCTCGCGCATTAAAAATTAAATCTGTGTAAAATCAGTGTAATCTGTGAAATCTGCGGTTCTGAAAAAAATCATCATCTCCAGTCAAAATCTTAATCCAAATAAGTGCTAATTCCCAATAATTTACTAATTTTGACCGCTAAAAGCATTTAAAAGAATTTGTTTTTTATAATTTGAAATCAGATAGTTATGTTAGAAGAAGTTTTAAGACAGTTGTTCATAAAGTCGTTCAAGAACTTATACAATCAGGAAGCACCTGTCCAGCAGGTTAATTTCCAGAAAACCCGCCCTGAATTTGAAGGCGATCTGACCATCGTGGTGTTCCCGTTTTTGAAATTGGCAGGCCGTAAACCTGAACAATTGGCCGACGAAATGGGTGCCGAGATGATGAAGGAGTCCGCCATGATTGCCAAATACAACGTGGTGAAAGGTTTCTTGAACATCTTGATTTCAGATAATTATTGGCTCTCGTTCTTTGCTGAAAATCACGATAAGGAAATGTTTGGCCGCAAGGAAATCAGCGGCAAGCCTGTCGTGGTGGAATATTCTTCACCAAACACCAACAAACCTTTGCATTTGGGCCATATCCGCAACAACCTTTTGGGTTGGAGCGTCTCCGAAATCATGAAGGCTAATGGTCAGAATGTGGTGCGCGTCAATCTGGTGAACGACCGTGGCATTCACATCTGCAAGAGCATGTTGGCCTGGAAACGCTGGGGCAATGGCTGTACGCCTGAATCGACAGGCAAGAAGGGCGACCATCTGATCGGCGATTTCTATGTCATGTTCGACAAGGAGTTTAAGAAAGAGGTGAAGGCGCTGCTGCCCGAAAATTTCGACCAACTTGATGAAAAGGCGCAGGAAGAAGCCAAAGCCAAGGCAGAAGCCGCATCTCCATTGATGCAGGAAGCCCGCGAAATGCTGCGCAAATGGGAAGCCAACGACCCTGAAGTGCGCCAGCTTTGGGAGATGATGAACCAGTGGGTCTACGACGGTTTCGATGTTACCTATAAGAGATTGGGCGTGAGCTTTGAAAAGATTTACTACGAATCACAGACTTATCTTTTAGGTAAATCATTGGTGCAGGAAGGTCTTGAAAAAGGCGTGTTGTATCGTCGTGACGATAACTCGGTTTGGTGCGATTTGCGCGATGAAGGCCTTGATGAAAAACTGTTGCTTCGTCGCGATGGAACCTCGGTTTATATGACGCAGGATTTAGGTACGGCACAACTTCGTGTGAAGGAATATGACCCTGAAAAACTGATTTATGTTGTCGGCAACGAGCAAATCTATCACTTTGATGTGTTGAAGCGCGTTCTGGTGCGTTTGGGCCGTGAGTGGGGCAATGCCATTGAGCATCTTTCCTACGGCATGGTGGAACTGCCGAACGGCAAGATGAAATCGCGCGAAGGTACGGTCGTCGATGCTGACGATTTGATGGACGAAATGGTGGCAACGGCGAAATCCGTTTCCGAAGAACTCGGCAAGGCTAAGGACTTGTCGCCAGAAGATGCTGACAAGCTCTATCACACCATCGGCTTGGGCGCCTTGAAGTATTTCATCCTGAAGGTTGACCCGAAGAAGACCATGCTCTTCAATCCGGCTGAATCCATTGACTTTAACGGCAATACTGGTCCGTTTGTGCAATATACCCATGCTCGTATCTGCTCGGTCTTGCGTAAGGCGGAAGAAATGGGCGTCAAACTCGATAAGGAAGTGAAGATGAAAGACTTGCAGCCAAAGGAAAAGGAAATCATCGTGATGATGTACGGCTGGCCGTTGGTCTTGAACCAGGCGGCAGAAAACCGCAGCCCTGCCATGATTGCCAACTTCATCTTCGACTTGGCCAAGGAATTCAACCAGTTCTATCAGGATTGCCCGATTTTGAAAGAATCAGCCGATGTGGAGCGTCGTCAGTTCCGTCTGCAGATTTGCGACATGGTGGCCGCCCTGCTGAGAAATGCTTCTGAATTGTTGGGAATCGGAATGCCGAACAGAATGTAATCTTGTAGAGACGCGCGTCATTCCTGCGAAGGCAGGAATCTCGCGTCTCTGATTTTTTAAATCATCAATTCAATGAATGTCTTTTATATCCCAGATGCGGTTGAGGGTCTGAACACCCTTTCGGAGGACGAATCCAAGCATTGCGTCAAGGTGTTGCGCATGACCGAAGGCGAACGCTTCTGTGTGACCAACGGCAAGGGATTTCTATTTGATGCTGAACTGGTAGAGGCTTTGCCGAAACGTGCTTCCGTCAATTTGACCAACCAGCGCAAAGGCTATGACCATTGGAGTTTCAATTTGGAGATTGCCATTGCACCGACCAAACTGAACGAGCGCATGGAGTGGTTTCTGGAAAAGGCAACTGAAATCGGCATCGACAGAGTCAGACTGTTCACTTCCTACCATTCGGAGCGTCGTGCAGCCAATGTGGAGCGTTTCGAAAAGGTGATGGTGTCGGCCATGAAGCAATCCATCAAGTCGCGATTGCCGATTGTCGAGGATATTGTGCCGTTTGACAAACTCGTCAAGCAGCCTTTTGAGGGACAGAAATTCATTGCCTGGATTGATGACGATGTTACTGAAAAACTGTGCGACTTATATAATAAAGGAGAAAACGTGTTGGTCCTGATTGGTCCGGAAGGCGATTTCAGTCCAGAGGAAGTGGCATTGGCCAAGGAAAACGGCTTTGTTCCATGCAGTTTGGGTGATGCCAGATTGCGAACGGAAACGGCAGCCTTGGTTTCCTGCCATACGATTCAACTGATAAATCAAATGAAATCATGATGCGAAACAAATTGTTGATTGTCATATTGTTGTCGATGTTTTCGGTTTCTGTCTCCGCTCAGCAACTCAACATCGCTTTGTTGAAATACCGTGGCGGTGGCGACTGGTACGGCAACCCGACTTCAATGCCTAATCTGGTGCGTTTCTGCAATCAGGAAATCGGTACCGACATCAATCCCGAAGTGCCGACGGTTGAGCCATCCAGCCCTGACATTTTCAATTATCCTTACGTTTATATGACGGGTCATGGCAATGTGGTTTTCGATGCCGTTGAAGCGCAAAATCTGCGTAACTATCTGATTGGCGGTGGTTTCCTGCACATTGATGATAACTACGGCATTCGTCAATACATTGAACCGCAGATGAAAAAGGTGTTCCCTGAACTGGATTTTGTGGAGTTGCCTTATTCGCATGAGATTTTCAAGGAACCTTATAGTTTCCCGAATGGTTTGCCCAAAATTCACGAGCACGACAACAAGGCACCACAACTGTTTGGCTTGATTTACGATGGCCGTCTGGTGTGCATCTTCACCTACGAATGTGACCTTGGCGATGGTTGGGAAGACCAGCGTGTTCACCACGATTCGCAGGAAACGCGTGAAAAGGCCTTGAAAATGGGTGCCAATATTTTGAGATATGTTTTTACGAAATAATTGAATTTAAAATAATTACTGACTATGGAAGAACAAAGGAAATGCTTGTATTGCGGTGAGCCGATTTTAGGCCGCTTGGATAAGAAATTTTGCTGCGACTCGTGCCGCAATAGTTACAACTACGAAAAGAATCACCAACAGACCAATCTGGTCAGGAATATCAATGCTATTCTTTCGAGAAACTACAACATTCTGAAGGAACTGAATCCAAAGGGAAAGTCATTTGTCAGTAAACAGCAGCTGGATGAAAAAGGCTTTGATTTCAAGTATTTCACGCATATCTATACCACGAAGGCAGGAGCAATGTACCGCTTTGTCTACGACCAGGGCTATGTGCCGAAAGACAATGATCCTGACCACTATGTGCTGGTGCAGAATGCTGATGTGTAATCATTTAATTGACAACTTTAAAATTATCGCGATATGAAAAAAACACTATTTCTTTTAGCTTTGGCAATTCTTGGATTCGGTACATTGAATGCCAAACCTGTTGATGTGGCTGTTGCCAAATCATTGGGAATCAAGTTTATGAATTGCAATACTGTAGTCAAGTCGGATAAGGCACAGCTCGTTTATACGGCTCAGACGGATAGGGGAGAAGCCTGTTTCTATGTTTTCGGCTTGCAACCGAAAGGTTTTGTCATCGTTTCGGCTGACGACCGTGCCAAACCTATTTTGGCTTATTCTACGGAAAGCAACTTCACACCAAATCAGATTGAAGGTGGCTTGATGACTTTTTTCGATAACTATAAGGCCGGTTTCGCCCAAATGTTCGCTAACAACGAAGAGCGTACCGAACAGGCTGTTGCTGACTGGATGCGTTTGGCCGAAACGGGTAAAATCAATTGCGAAAAGATTGACCGTAGCGTGGAACCGCTCATGGCTTCCATTTGGAATCAGACTGACTTATACAATTTTATGGCTCCAGAAGACCCTAACAGTGCTTTCAGCGGTCACTGCAAATCGGGCTGTGTGGCCAATGCCATGAGTCAGGTTATGCGTTATTGGGAATGGCCCCGCCATGGTGTCGGCTCGCATGGCTATGATGCATCGTCGTATTATGGCGATTATGGTTGGCAGGAAGCCAATTTTGCCGAAGCAACCTATCGTTTCGAACTGATGCCCGATTTTCTGGATTTCGTCAGTCCGGAGGCAGAAGTCGATGCTGTCGCCTTGTTGGAATATCATGCCGGTGTCAGCGTCGATATGGGCTATGGCGCTTCGGCAAGCGGTGCCTATTCGGAAGATGTGCCTAATGCCTTTCAATCCTATTTCCGTTATAGCTCTGAAATGCAGCTGAATTATGAGTATTACGGCAATCAGTCGACTTGGGAAAATACGCTTCGCGATAATCTTGATGCAGGCATGCCTTTGTATTATGCTTCGAGTGGTCCCGATGGCGGTCATGCGTATGTCATGGATGGCTACGACGACAACAATATGTTTCACATGAATTGGGGGTGGGCTGGTTTCGACAATGGCTATTACGCCATTGATGGATTTTATTTGACTTATTACTCTTTCCCATGGTATCATTGTGCTATTTTCAATTTGCACCCTGATGAGGAATACTATAATGCGCCCAAGGCAGTGGAAAACCTGAACACGTATGTCAATTTCTTTGAGTTTGCTGCCATTGAGTTCGACCCGGTGTTTGAGACCCTGAATGGTGAAACATTAAACTCGATTGATACTATCGTTGTGATGCGTGATGATGTGATTATTGAACGCTTAGTGAATGTTACCGACCAGCATGTTATGATTGGGATGGATGGACTGCCGGAGGAAGGCACCTATTATTATTCGGTGTATGCGAAAAATGGAGATATCATGAGTAAGGTGGTTCGTGACACGCTTGTGCTTAACCATGGTAGTTACTATAAATTCGACCTCCATGATACCCATGATGATGGTTGGGATATGTCGTTCGTGGCCGTCTTGAATGAAGATGGGAAGGTCATGGGCCGTGCAGGTCTGATGAATGGAGGTCAAGACGAGGTCATTATGCCTGTGCCTTGTAATAAAGACTTGACACTTTTCTGGACCTACGATAATGCTTGTTATTCACACGGAACAGTTGACCAGTGCTCGTTTGAGGTGTATGACGAATCTGACAATCTCTTGTTTGAATCACCGGAAGTTCTTACGGTAGGACCGCTCCATTCTATGTATGAGCCGTGCTATAATCCAGGTCCTGAATACATTACAGCTGAATATGTGTATGAGAACGATGTTTGCGGTGTGTTGGTGTCGTGGGCTGGAATATATTCGACATACGAGTTGTTGCGCTATGATGATCCTAACGGAGAACCGACTGCGCAATTTGTATTTTGGGATGGTGAGAATAGCTACTTTGACGAAGAGGAACCAGGATCATATTTCTATCGCGTCCGTTATTTCTATCCGCCTGGCAGTTGGTATGGCCATTCTGATTATGCTCCCAACCTCAATGACCCGAGCATCGATTATGCAATGGCTGTGGTGACTTCTGTGAATGAGAACCAATCAATGGTAGGTTTTTATCCGAATCCAGTTTCTGATGTTTTGAATATCAATGGTGAGATTGATAATGTAATTGTCTTCAATGCTCTTGGACAAAGAGTTTATGAGGGCGAAGAGACAAGCATTAGCACGAAAACTTGGAATGATGGCGTTTATTTCCTTCAAATCGCTTTGCCGAATGGTGAAGTGCTGACAAGGAAGGTGCTGAAAAAATGAATATCCTGAATGGGTAAACTGATAAGGCTGAAGGCAGCTTGCCTTTGGCCTTTTTAATTTAATAAGACCTCAGCAGCCTTAATGGCTTCAGGTGTGATCTTGTCGTTGCTGAGCATCTTGGCGATTTCCGTAATGCGTTCTTCGGCTTGCAAAGTCTTAATGTTCGATTTGGTCTTTTCTCCGTTGTTGTCTTTGAAAATGAAGAAATGATGCAAGGCTTTGCTGGCCACTTGCGGCAGGTGCGTGATGGCAATCAGTTGCAAGGAATGTCCCATCTGTTGCATGATGCTGCCGATTTTTGCGGCCACTTCGCCTGAAACGCCTGTGTCGATTTCATCGAAAATGAGCGTCGGGATGTAGTTGTATTGCGAGACCACGCTCTTGATGGAAAGCATGAGCCTCGACAATTCGCCGCCCGAAGCAACACGTTCAATGTCGTTGACTGCTATGCCTTTGTTGGCAGAGAAAAGGAAGCGGATTTCATCGGTTCCGTTGGCGTTGAATGTGTCTGTTGACTCCACGGCAATCTTGAAAACAGCATGTGGCATGGCTAATTGCCTGACTAAATCCGTGACTCGGTTCTCAAAATCGGTTGAGGCCTTTTGCCGCAAAGTGTGAAGACTATCGGCTAATCTTTTAAGCTCTTTTTCGCTGGTTCGCAGTGCTTTTTCTGCTTTGGCAATTTCCTGATCGATGTTTTCGTAGGCGTTGACTTTCTCTGACAACTCGTTTTTGAAACGTATCAGTTCATCGAAATCGCTGATGCGGTGTTTCATCATGAGACGGTTGAGCAGATCGAGGCGTTCTTGAAGGGTTTGCAGTTGCTCTTCGTCAAATTGGGTGTCGCCTTCCATCCGGTCAAGGTCGTAGGCAATGTCTTTCAGCTCGATTTTCAGGCTTTCGATACGTTCGCTCATGCCTTGTGTGGCGGGCAGTAATTGTTCCAGTCGGCTGAGCGAATTCGATAAGTCGCTGATTTGCGGCAGAATGGCGGTCTCCGAATTCTCCAATAAAGCATTGGCGCCGACCAATAAATTCTTGATTTCCTCGGAGTTTTCCATCACTTGAAGCGTTTGCTCTATTTCGGCAAATTCGCCTTCCTTGAGCTGCGCCTTTTCAAGTTCTTCGTATTGGAATTTGAGGAAATCGTTTTCAGCGGCATTTTTTTCCGCCATGTCTTTCAGTTCCTGCAACTTCCGTTTGCAGGCATTGAATTCGGAATATTTTGATTTATAAAATGCTAAAGTTTCTTGGTCTTGCGCGATTTCATCCAAAAGCCGCAACTGGAAGTTGGCATCGGTGAGTAGGAGAGAGTCGTGTTGCGAGTGGATGTCGACAAGCAGGCTCCCGATTTCTTTCATCGTCTGCAAAGAAACGGGGGTGTCGTTGATGAAAGCACGCGTTTTTTTCGTAGGACTCAGTTCCCTGCGGAAAATGCATTCCGTTTCAAAATCGAGTTCGTTTTCTTCAAAAAGCGGTTTGAGCGAGTCGTCATTCAATGAAAATGATGCTTCCACAACGCATTTCGTGTCCTTGTCGTAAAGCACATTGGTGTCGGCACGGTCACCGAGTACGAATCCCAAAGCGCCTAAGAGGATTGATTTTCCGGCGCCCGTTTCACCTGTGATGACACTGAACCCTTCGCTGAAATCAACGGAAAGGCTTTCGATAAGGGCATAGTTGCTGATGTGAAGCTGCTCTAGCATATTGGCTTAGTACTTGCCGTTGTTTTGCAGTATGGCATCGTAAGCGGTGGCTTGCGATGGGTCTATTTCCTTCAGGATGTTGGCGACGCGAGTCTTTTCCTGCTGGCTGCCTTGCGAATACACGTTGATGATTTCATCGCGCTTGGTGTCCAAAATTACTTGCAGGTAATAGCAAGTCGGATAGGTCGCATGAATGGTCTGCAGGTATTCCAATGACTTGGTGATGGCAGCGCGTCCCTCTTCAGGTTTTTCCGACATGACATCTAATCCAAGACGGTGGTATTCGTAAAGGAACTGACGCAGAGGCCGATACACGCTGTTGGTCACATTTTCGCACAGCCAGTAGCGGTTTTGACGGTTCTTGGTGGAGACCCAACCGGCTTCATCGGTGTTTTGAGCCATGTTGACAATGTTTTCTGCGATTTTATAGAAGTTTTCACCGCCATAAAGCGAGAAAGTGTCGAATTCGTAACCAAGGAACATGTAAATGTAGAAACCGATGGTGGCGGTAAGGTCGGAATTGAAGGAGGTGGTGCTGAAGTCCAGCGCTTCGCCGTCCATGTAACTGAAAAGGAAATGCGAATCGATGTTGTTGAAAATCGTCGTGGTATAGGTGGCTTTGTAAGTCGGTCTTCTCAGCACCATGTTGATGTCACCCGAAAAGTTGTTGTCGGTTCTTTCCTTGATGTTGATGGCGATGCTGCACTCAATCTTTTCGTTGGTCTTGAAATTGATGTCGGTCCAACGGGTGTTGTTGATGAACTCGTACAACGCAGTCTGTAGGCTTTCAAAGACGGTTTTGTCAGTTCCCGCAATTTGATTTGAGTTGATGCGTACGTCGCATTTAATCTCTTGTGCCTTAACGGATTGGATGGCAAACAAGCCAACAAAAAGTATGACGAATCTGATAAGTCTTGTCTTCATTTTGAAATGGTTTGAATGAAAACGCAAATATAGGATTTTTCTTGTGTAATGATACTCTTTTATTAGGTAAAAATAAAAAGCACCGTCATGATTTCCAATGGCGGTGCTTCATTTTAGTTTATCAGAAGTGACTTAGAATTCGTCCTGAACTTCTTTGTGTGGATTGCGGAAATAAATTTCATCGTGCAGGAATTCGTGAACGGCAATCAAAGTTGGTTTCGGAAGGCGTTCGTAGAATTTTGCGATTTCAATCTGTTCCCTGTTTTCAAACACTTCTTCCAGACTGTCGTTGGTGTTGGTTGAGAACTCTCCTATCTTTTTGGTGAGTTCTTCTTTCATTTCGGAAGCAATCTGGTCAGCTCTTTTCGACATGATGGCAACGGTCTCGTAGATGTTGCCTGTTCCACGATAGAACTGGTCTTTCTGACGGGTGACAACCGTCGTTTCGGTTTTAATCTTTCTGAAATCCATTGTATATTTTATTGTATGTTTTCTAATTTCTTTCTTGCTTTTTCTGAGATGCCTTCCAACTGCTTGAGGTACTTGCTTTCCGGATAAAGATACGAAAGTGTGTTGTATCTCTCGATGCAGGCCTCGTAGCGTTCGCGTTGTTTTGATTCGATGCTGTTTTCGGCATAGTCAAAATAGGTCTTGGCCATGTCGTAAAGAATCTCTTCGCGGTGTTTGGTGTTCGGGAAGTTCTTCAGCAGGTTTTCAAATGCGGTGATGGCGGCATTGTAACTTTCCATTTTGTAGAAAAGCTGGCACATGTTGTAGTCTTTCTCTTCCAATTTGTCGTTGAGGTTTTCCAACAGTTGCTTGGCGCGGTCGAGACTGTCGCTTTCCGGGTATCTTTCGGTGAACGACTTCAGTTGCTTGATGGCCTTGTGTGTGCTGGTTTGGTCAAGACTTGAGACGGGAGAGACCAGGTAGCTGCAATAGGCGTCCATGAAAGCGGCTTTTTCTGCATCAACGGAGAATGGGTAGGTTTGCACGAATTTGTTGTAATAATAGGATGCAATGTCATAATCGTTTTGCAGATAGTAGCATTGAGCCGTGAGGAAGGTGATGTCTTCGCCTTTTGGCGTGTTACGGAACGATGCTTGCAGCAGGTCGAAAAGCTGAAGGGCTCGGTTGTAATCATGCCTGTCGTAAAAATCCTTTGCCATCTCGTATTTCATTTCACTGTCCGTGCTCTTGATGATGCGGGTGAATTGATTGCAGGATGTGCAAACGATTGTGCATAAAAAAACCAATATCAGGAGTCTATTTTTCAACATGGCTGCAAAATTATACTTTTTTATCGTATGCGTAACGGAAATTTTCTGCTTTTATTTTAAAAACAGGAAAATCTCCCCGAAATGAGGAGATTTTTCTGTTGAGAATGATATTGTCTGTTGCAAAATGACGCTTTTATTCAACAACAATCTTCTGAATCGAAGATGCGGTTTCGTTGGAAAGTCTCAGGAAATAAACGCCTTTTTGTAAGTTTTGGGCATCGATTTCCGCTTTTCCGTTGAGAATTTTGCCAGAAATGATTTCCTGACCGAGACTATTATATAAGGTGTAATTCACATTGTTTTCGCAAGCAATGGTAAAAATGCCTTTTGCCGGATTAGGGTAAACCGAAACGTTTTGCAAAGTGTTTTCGTTGATGCCAAGGCCGGGAATGCAGCTGATTTGTGCCGTCCAGCCCGTACCATCCTGTAATCCGTCGGAAATGAAGCGGAAAGTCAGCGCGCCTTCGGGATTCGTTGCGGTAACGGTGCCCGGACCGTGATTGCCAGAATAGCTGCCAATCAGTGGCGCATCGAGGCTTGTGCCATCGTAAACGTAGATTTTGTCGTAATTGGCCTCGGTTTTGAAGTTGATGAAATCGATTTCAAGTCTGGCGTTTTCCGAGCTTGGCAAAAAGGTCATCGTGTAGTCCTCGCCATTTTGGTATGGATTTTCCGCCCCGCCTGAGTCGTAGAAAATGGCGTTGCAGGTGCTGATGGTGCCGTTGTGCATCAGGTAGGCTTCTGTAACGGTGATGTAAGCGTGTTTCGTGATGCTATCGCTTTGTCCGTCGGCATTGGTGACGGTTAAGGTGACATCGTAATCGCCTGGTTCGCTGTAATATATTCCTGTTGGATTTTGCTCATTCGAGAAACTCGGTGTGCCGCCTTCGAACTGCCATTCCCAACTTGTGAGGTTGGCTCCCCAAGTCAAGTCGGTGAAGTCGATGCCTTGTCCGATGGCGACATTGGTCTGATTGGCTTCGAAATTCGGAATGATGTTTTCGCCTGCAAGCAGTTTTATGTCTTGAATGACGGTTTCGTGGTCATTTACTGAGAGTGTGACGGTCTTTGGGTGATAGCCGTTGGCTGAATAAGTTACCTGATAGGTCCCGCCTTTTATGGGACGATGGTAGTCGCCAACTTCGTGTGAAGTGACGGATGATCCGTGGTGGTCGTGGCCTTCGATGGTAATTGTTGCTCCGACAATAGGCTGTCCCGTAAGGCTGTCAGTGACAGTGCCGTGAATGCCATAAAGGACTTCTTCAAGATAGGTTATGATGCTGTTGTGGTTGTAGTTCCAATATGTGGGCATCATGCTGCTGCTGGGCATCCAGGCCATTGAACATTCGATGGTCACTTCGCGACATTCCTGATAGTAATTCATGTAATCCTGTCGTCCGCCTGCCACCGGATACCATTCCACGCCATGAATAATACCATCGTGAAATCCGTCCATATAGCTTGTGTCCCACTCATGGCAAAGGTCGGCATATTCACGGCTCACCAACTGCCACCAGGCATCATCGGCAGTGAGTGGATGGTAGTTGTCCCAAGGGTAATTCACCACTTCGTTGCCACCGTGAAAAGTGGCAGCCATGGTAAACTTATATTCATCAGCAAGTTGCATCATCAGCAGCGTTTCTTCTTGATAGGGGTTGGCATCAGGATGAGGGCCGTCGACGAAATCGGGATAATTTCGGTTGAGGTTGACATTATTTCCGTTGTTTCTGGTTGCACCAGACACGGTGTTGTCGCCACCATGGTAAGTGCCGTCAGGATTTGTGCAAGGACAAATGAATAAATCTATGTTGTTGATTATGTTAAGAATGTGGTCTTCATTGCTGGTGCAGAGTTCGTCGAGGAAACGCAACATGAGCATCATGCCTGTCACTTCGTCGCCGTGTATGGTCGAGGTGTAGAGAAATTTCGGCTTGCCTTCCGGTTG
Source organism: Bacteroidales bacterium (assembly GCA_024400455.1). Lineage (GTDB taxonomy): Bacteria > Bacteroidota > Bacteroidia > Bacteroidales > F082 > Limimorpha. The sequence goes on from JAKSMU010000001.1 coordinate 173,711, forward strand.
GCCGTTGTTGATGCGGCAAAATATGAGCTTGTGGCCGCTTTGCAAAGTGCCGAGTTCAAAATAGGTGCAGCGGTCGGGGTGCTCGGTGGCAAAGTTCTGCATCATGGAAGCGTATTGGCCGTAAGTAGGGTAGGTGTCCCAATCGTAGGTGCCGCGTCCATTCCACATTTTCACTTCGTTCTGCATCGATGGAGGCAGAAGCAGATTCGGTTGGTAGCCAAGTTTCAACAAATTGTCGTATTGCTTCTGGTTGGCATAACAAATGATGTTTCCTTCCTCAACTTTAGTAACGGAACAAATGCTGTTGATGAATTGAATTTCAGAACCTTGCTTAGCGTTGAGACTGAAAAAATATTCGCCTCGCTCACGCATCATGGTCTGAAGGTCCTGTTGCGCAAAGAGGTTTCCGCTGATGAGGATTAGAATGAATAGTTGTGTGATGAGACGATTGATTTTCATTTTGTTATGCTTTTTTAAAGGGAAAAGGAACCCCAAATTTATGCAGGGATTCCTTTTCCGTGGTTTAATGTGTTTTTATTCAATGACAATCTTCTGAACCGAAGATGCGGTTTCGTTGGAAAGTCTCAGGAAATAAACGCCTTTCTGCAAGTTCTGGGCATTGATTTCGGTTTCTCCGCCGAGGATTTCTCCTGAAAGGATTTCTTGACCGAGACTATTATATAAGGTGTAATCTGCATCGTTTTCGCAAGCAATGGTGAAATTGCCTTTTGTTGGGTTCGGGTAAATCGAAACATGCTGCAAGGTGTTTTCGTTGATGCCAAGGTCGCGAATCTCAATGGTGATTTCACCTTCAACTGTGCTGACGCCGTCGCTGACGGTTACCTTGTAAGTGGTTGGCAGTTCAGGCGTTGCAATTGGTTCGGCAATAAATGGGTCGCTGAGGCTTTCGGCTGGTTCCCACGAATAGGTGTATTCGCCGCTGCCGCCTTGGGCGATGGCAATCAATTGACTGCTTTCGCCTACGTTGATGACTTCCGGGTCGGCTTTGACAGTGAGTGTCAAAGGCTCGTCAAAAGTGCATGTGACTTGTGCAATCCAACCGCTTGAAGTTTGAGAGTAATCTGATGTGAATTGGAAGGTGATGGCCCCTTCTGGATTGGTTGCCAGAATGGTTTCAGGACCATGGTTGCCAGAATAATTGCCAATTTGTGTTGCATTAGTAGTTGTCCCATCGTACACATACAGTTTGTCATAACCAGCTTCGGTGCTGAAGTCTAAGAAAGTGATCTTTAATTTGGCATTCGGATTGCCGGGCATGAATGTCAATGTGTAGTTTTCGTTGCTACTGTAATTCCCGCTTACGCTACCTGAATCATAGAAGAGCGCATTGCATGTCGTGACAGTGCCGTTATGCATCAGATAGGCTTCGGTGACTTTAATGTAGTTGTGTTTCGTGATGCTTTGTGTTTGACCATCTGAGTTAGTAACAGTCAGTGTGACATCGTATGTGCCAACTTCACTATAGGTGATATCCGTTGGATTTTGGTAAAAAGAGGTGCTTGGCATTCCGCCTTCGAATTGCCATTCCCAGCTGACGAGGTCGGCACCCCATGTCTTGTCGATGAAATTGGTGCTGCCGTTCAACGAAACGTTTAAGTTTGTGGCTTCAAAGTCAGGGATGAGGCCTTCGCCTGCACGTAACTGAACGTCTTGAATGAGGGTCTCGTGGTCGGCAAGACTGAGCGTGTAGGTCTTTGGAAAATAACCGTTGGCAGAATAAGTTACGATGTATGTGCCGCCTTTGATTGGACGGTGATAGTAACCAGCTTCATGTGTGGAGACGGTTGAGCCATGGTGATCGTGGCCTTCGATGGTGATGGTTGCACCTTCAATTGGCAAGCCGGTAACGCTGTCGGTGACGACACCGTGGATGCCATACAATGCTTCGTGCATGAATGTCAGCATGGCTTCCTTGTTGTAGTTCCAAAAATTAGGCAGTTGGCTTGCGCTTGGTGTCTTGTCGTTGGAACATTCGATGGTCACTTCACGACATTCCTGATAATAGTTCATGTAATCCTGGCGGCTGCCTGTGATGGTGTACCAGGCATAGCCGTTGGTGATGCCGTCGTCAAAACTGCTCATATAGTTTTGGTTGACTTCGTGGGTGAGGTCGGCATATTCGTGGCAGACGAATCTCCACCAATCGTCATCGGCGCAAATTGGCTGGTAGGTGTCCCAAGGGAAGTTCATGACTTCCGAACCGCCATGGTAGTTCGCACCGATTGTGAAATGGTATTCTTCGGCCAAATCCATCATCCATTGGGCTTCGTTTTCGTAATGGCTGGCACCGTCAGGGTGAGGGCCGTCGTCAAAGTCTGGGAAATGGCGGTTGAGGTCAACGTAATTGGCGTTGTAACGGGTTGCGCCACTCACGCTGTTGTTGCCGCCGTGATAGGTGCCGTCAGGGTTGGTGTCGGGACTGACGAAGATATCCAAATTGTCCATCAAAAACTTGACTTCGTCATCGTTTGAAGTCAACAGATAGTCGATGAGGCGGAGTTGCATGATCATGCCAGTGACTTCGTCGCCGTGCATGGTGGAGGTCATCAGTACGCGCGGCTTGCCGGTGGTTTCGCCATTGTTGAGGCGGCAAACCATGAGCTTGCGGCCGCTGCTCAAGGTGCCTAATTCCATATAGGTGCATTGGCCGGGGTAATCGGCTGCAAACTGCTGCATCATGGCCTCGTATTGTGGATAGGTCAAATACGAATCCCATTCGTAGGTGCCACGGCTGTTCCACATTTCGACTTCATTCTGCATCGATGGAGGCAAGAGCAAAGTGGGCTGGTAGCCGTGCTTCAAAAGGTTGTCGAATTGTTTTTGGCTGGCATAGCAAATGACGTTGTTGCCGTCGATTTGGTCAACGGAGCAAAGGCTATTGATGGTTTGGACTTCGCTAAGTTGCTGAACGTTAAGGCTGAAATAGTACTCGCCGCGTTCAAGCATGAGTTTGCTCAGGTCTTTTTGGGCATAAAGGTTGCCGCCCATAGCGACTGCGACCAAAAGCAAGGTGAAAAATCGTAAAAATTTCATTGTATTAGAGTTTTGATAAATTGTTTTCGTATTCGTTGATGATGTCCTGTTCTACTTTTTCGCAGACTGGAACGAGTGGCAGACGCAAGACGTTTTCGCAAAGTCCCATGCGTTGCATCAGACATTTGATACCTGAAGGATTGCCATCAGCAAAGATTAACTGATTCATTTTCAGCATGCCGAAGTGCAATCGGAGAGCTTCTGCTGTGTTGCCTTCCTTTTGTGCGTGCATCATTTGTGAGAAGGGTTTAGTATAGGCGTTAGCAGCCACAGAAATCACGCCTTGAGCGCCTAAAGCCATCATTGGTTGCGTGATGCCGTCGTCGCCCGAAATGACATCGAAATCAGCTGGCTTGTCGCGCAATATCTCCATGATTTGCTGCAAGTTGCCTGATGCTTCCTTAACGGCAATAATGTTGGGGTGCTTGGCTAATTCAACGCAAGTGGCGGCTTGCAGGTTGACGCCAACACGGCCAGGAACGTTGTAAAGCACCACGGGAACGGGACTTGCATCAGCAATGGCTTCGAAATGCGCCTTCATGCCGCGCTGGTTAGGCTTGTTGTAAAATGGAACGACACTCAGAATGCCCGAAATGCCAGTGAAATCCTGAGCTTTAATGGCATCAATGACGGCTTGCGTATTGTTGCCGCCCATGCCCAAAAGTATAGGAAGTCGGTTGCGGTTAGCGTCAAGTACGGTTTTTATTACCAAATTCTTTTCTTCGGCAGAAAGGGTAGGGGCTTCGGAGGTCGTGCCCAGGACGACCAAAAAGTCGGCACCATTGTCGATGACATGATTGACAATCTTTACTAGTGAATCGGTGTTGACGGAATGGTCTGTATGGAAGGGAGTTATGAGGGCAATGCCCGTGCCTTTGAATGGATTGTTTTTCATTGTAAATAAGTTATTTTGGATTGCCGGCCAAAGCCATCAGGTAGTTGTGCAGGACATGAATGTTTGAAACGGGGTCGGCATTTTTGCTGTTTTCAATTACCAAGTCGTAAATCTTGATGTGTTCGCTTTGTCTGAAACTGACTCTGAAATCAGTTTTGGGCAAAATGCAAAGGTAATCGCTTATGTCAGTGAGATTTGTCGCCATATTGACAATCATGTTCGATGACGGCAGTTTTTTCAGGTAATCGTGTTTTTCGGGCTTCAAAACGCTCATGAAACCGAAGTCTTTGGGCGTGATTTCATTGTATAAGTCGCTTTGCAGCATGTCGTCCGACATTTGGTCGCAAAGGATGATGAAGCCGCAGCGGTTGGCGCCGAACAGACCTTTCACGGTGTTTTCAATATTCTTTAAAACGGTCTTATCCCTTTCTTCAAGAATAATGATGATTGAACTAACTTTCAGCATATTAGGAAGTTTCACCGGGTCTTTAATCTCGGTGAAATGTTCCAGCGCCTTATGCAATGCTCTGTATCTGATTTTGTTAATCAAGTTCATGCCGCAAATTTATGGTTTTTTTATAAATAGGTGCAATATTTATCTTAAAAACATTATTTTTGCTGAATAATTGTGCAAAAAAGCACTTTTGAATTATTTTTTATGTCGATGCTTATTACGGTTTTAGGAAGCGGAACTTCGCAAGGCGTACCGGTCATTGGCTGCCAGTGCCCTGTGTGCCAGTCAAATGACCCACGCGACAAACGTTTGCGTACTTCTATTTTGATTCAGACGGAGCAAGTGACCGTGGCGGTTGATGCAGGCCCCGATTTTCGTCAGCAAATGTTGCGTGAAGGCGTAAATCGCCTTGATGCCGTGCTGATTACGCACGAGCATAAGGACCATATCGGCGGTTTGGACGATTTGCGGCCTTTTATTTTCCGACAGGAGAAACCTATGGTTTTGTATGTCTCTGATGAGGCTTTGCCTGAGGTGAAACGTGAATATTCATACGCTTTTGAAGCGCATCCCTATCCTGGTGCGCCGACCTACGACATCCGCAAACTTGACGAAACTCCTTTCGATTTAGGTGACTTGCATATTGAGCCGATTCGTTTGAAACACTTTACTTTGACGTGTTACGGCTTCCGCATCGGAAAGTTTGCCTACGTTACTGATTTGAGCGAGATTCCCGAAGGAATTGTTGAGCGCTTGCAAGGCGTTGATTACTTGATTATTGAGGCTTTGCAAAAGAAAAAACACTATTCGCATATCACATTGGAAGAGGCCATTGCTGTGGCAAAAAGAATCAATCCGAAACGGACTTGGTTTACGCATTGCAGCCACAGTATGGGACGTTATGTGGATGTTTGCCGCGAGTTGCCAGAGGGTATGTCGCTTGCCTTTGACGGAATGAAATTTATGGTAGAATAATTTGCATTGTTCTGAAATTTGGCTTTTATTTGCAAAAATTTACGACTATGAAATCAACAATTGCCCAACATTTAATCAAGGTCGCTGACCTGAATCATCATGAAACTTTCTTTGCCGGACGTTGCGCCGAATGGCTGATTGAAAGTTCGTATTTTGCTATCAATCAATATCTTGATACGAAAAATGTAGTGCTGCTTGTCCAGCATGGCATCAATTTCCGTTTCCCGATGTTTGTCGGCGAAATCGTTACTTTCGAAAGTAAGGTCGTCAGTGCTGGCAGAAGCACGGTTACGGTCTATACCAAAGTCTACAAGAGCAACGACCCCGACACGATTTGTGCTTACGGCTATTGCACTTTCTCGCATTTGGATTCTAACCATCAGTCGCGCCCTCACGGCTTGGTGATTACGCCTGAAACCGAAGAGGAAGTCGCTTTGCAGCAGGAAGCCAACGAAATCGTTATGGAATCGTTGAAACGCGCCAGCCGCAATAGAAGATACTAAATTATCTCTTTCGGGTAGCAGATAAAGTGTTTTACGACAGGTTGCGAAAGCACTGAGATGTTCAGTTGGTCGGAGGCCTCGCTGATGTCTTTCAGTGTGCCGTCTTTGTACAGGATGTTGATGGCGGATTTCTTCGGGTGATAAGCGTGATTCGATGAAATGCCTTGCAAGAGCAGGAAGTCAGCGTCTTCAAGCGACCAATTGTATAAAGCTGCTATTTTACGTCGCTTCTCATCTACATAGTCTTCGTTGAAAGCGGAGTCTTTCATCTCTATCTTGAAAAGGTGTCTGTTTATCAGCCTGTTGCTTAGCTCCGATAAAACTGGGTCCTTGTCGTAACACCACATTTTCACGGCTGTCATTACATCGTAGTCGTCCAATTTGCAGAACTGGTCGAGAGCAAAATCCTTGTCTTTAAAGTCGTTGAAATCGCATTGATTCTTAAGGAAGAAGGATAGGGCTGGCGTGGCGGGCAAGTCGCGTTCCTGGCTGAGCATCTTGGCACGTTTCAGGATTTTCATCAAGGTGTATTCTGCGCTGAGCACGGTCTTGTGCATGTAGACCTGCCAGTACATGATGCGTCGCGAGACGATGAAACTCTCGACGGAATAAATGCCTTTCGCTTCGATGGCAAGTTCGTTGCCGACCACCTCAAGCATTTCCAACAAACGTTCCGCATTAATGCTGCCTTCGGCTACACCGGTGAAGAAACTGTCGCGTTTCAGATAGTCGATTCGGTCAACGTCCAACTGACTGGATATGAGTTTGCTGAGGAACTTTTTTTCGTAGTTGTCGGTGAAGATGTCGATGGCTAAATCAAGTTTTCCATCATGCAAGACGTTGAATTTTTTCATGATTTCCAGCGAAATCTCTTCATGCGTGATGCCTTTCACGATGCTGTTTTCCAAGGTGTGTGAAAAGGGACCATGACCGCAGTCATGCAGCAGAATGGCAAGCGATGCCGCTTCAAGTTCCTGGTCGGTGATTTCGTAACCTTTGGCGCGTAAAATCTGAATGGCACGGCGCATGAGGTGCATGGCGCCCAAACTGTGTGCATAACGCGTGTGGTTGGCGCTTGGATAGACCATATTGGTCATGCTGACTTGCTTGATTCTTCTAAGGCGTTGAAAATAAGGGTGCTCGATGATGTCGAAATGCAATTCGTCAGGAATGCTGATGAAACCGTGAACTGGATCGTTGATGATTTTCTTCTTGTTGGATGTGTCGTCTGCCATGATGATAAAATTTCGCTGCAAAGATAGTAAGAATCAGCATTTAATCTTATTTTTGCGTTGTCAAATAACAAAAACGTAGATGTTCCGTTATTTGGATAAATACTTTTGAAATGGAAAAAACAACGATTCTTTGGGCTGACGATGAAATTGAACTTCTGAAGCCCCATATCATGTTCTTGGAACAGAAAGGTTATGAAGTGGTTACAGCCAACAACGGCTCCGATGCTATCGATTTGGTGCGTGAACAGCATTTTGATATTGTGTTTTTGGATGAGCAGATGCCTGGCATTTCTGGCATTGAGGCTTTGGAAGTCATTAAGCGCGACTATCCGAACCTCCCTGTCGTGATGATTACGAAGAGCGAGGAGGAACGCATCATGGAAGATGCAATCGGTTCGAACATAGCCGATTATCTGATTAAGCCAGTCAATCCGAACCAGATACTGCTGTCGCTGAAACGTAATCTGGAAAACCGCAAGTTGCGTGAAGAGAAGACTTCAATGGGTTATCAGCAGGAATTCCGCAAAATCAGCATGGACTTGAATAACAACCTCGATTTCAACGAGTGGATTGATGTCTACAAAAACCTTGTGCGTTGGGAACTGGATTTGCAAAAATCGACGGATGAAGGCATCAAAGGCATCCTCGCTGACCAAAAGCAAGAGGCCAACAATATTTTCACGCGTTATGTGCAGCGTAATTACATCGATTGGATTCAAGGCAAATCGGAGAAGCCAGTCATGTCGCATACGGTGGTCCGCGATAAGGTTTTGCCTCGCATTACAGATGATGATAAACCATTGTTTCTCATTGTGATAGATAATCTTCGCTACGACCAGTGGAAAGCCATTCAGCCGATGATTGAACGTTATTTCCATGTCGAATCGGATGATGTGTATTACAGTATTCTGCCGACCACGACGCAATATGCGCGCAATTCATTGTTTGCTGGTTTGATGCCGCTCGAAATCCGTCGCCGCTATCCGAAATGGTGGGTCGATGAAGAAGACGAAGGCACGAAGAATCAATATGAAGCAGAGTTGTTGGGCGAGCAATTGAAGCGTTTCGGCAAGAACATTAAATGCTCATATAATAAGGTGCTGAATTTGCAGGCGGGCAAGAAACTCTACGACCAGATGTCGAATCTGATGCAGAACAAGTTGAATGTCATCGTCTACAATTTCGTCGATATGCTTTCGCATGCGCGCACCGAAATGGAAATCATCCGCGAACTGGCCGACGATGAGGAAGCCTATCGCTCGCTGATGGTCTCGTGGTTCGAACATTCAAGTCTGTTTGACATGATGCGTTTTATTGCCGAAAAGAAATGCGACATGATTATCACCACCGACCACGGCTCCAATTACGTGAAGAATCCTGTGAAGGTGTTGGGCGATAGGGAAGTGAACACCAACCTGCGCTATAAATACGGCAAGAATCTGAAATACAATCCGAAGGAAGTGTTTGAGGTTCGCGATCCTGAAAAGATTTTCCTGCCGCGCATCAATCTGAGCACGTCGTATATTTTTGCCGGTTCCAACGACTTTTTCGCCTATCCGAACAACTTCAACTATTATGTCAGTTATTACCGCAACACCTTCCAGCATGGCGGCATCTCGATGAGCGAAATGTTGATTCCGGTGACATATTTGAAGCCGAAAATGTAAAATTTCCTAATTTTGCCGCAAATATCTTCAATCATGTTGCAAAAGGAATTTGAAATCAATAGTGTGGAGGAGCTCTCGCAAGTCTCTGAATATCTGCTGGGTTTGCGTGAGGAATCCGACATCATCGCTTTTTATGGACCGATGGGAGCAGGGAAAACGACCCTCATCAAGAATTTGTGCCACCGTATGGGTGTCACCGATGAGGTCAACAGCCCGACATTCGCCATTGTGAATGAGTATGTTACAATGGAAGCCGAATCGGTGTATCATTTTGATTTCTATCGTATTAAGAAGTTGGAAGAGGTCTACGACATCGGTTATGAAAACTACTTTTATAGCGGCAATCTCTGTCTGCTTGAGTGGCCGGAGATGATCGAGCCTCTGATGCCTGAAAGGTTCATCCGTGTCGACATTGCCTTGGGCAATACTGACGATAGTCGAAGGATTGTGGTTTCAGTGGAAGAATGATTGCCGTGGCAATTTCATGTTGAAAGACAAAACAAAAGTGGGGAATCGTCATTCCCGCGAAAGCGGGAATCTCTCGTGCCTTAGGACAAAACTATAACGAATTGATACTTGGTGAATGGATAAAAAGGGATATGTTTACATATTGTCAAACAAGAATAAAACAACACTCTATGTAGGTGTTACTTCAGATTTGTGCCGAAGAATTGCAGAGCATAAGCTTCATTTAAATAAAGGCTTCTCTGATAAATATAATACGGAATTATTGCTCTATTATGAGAGTTTTGATTTGGTTGTGGAGGCTATCGCAAGAGAAAAACAATTAAAGAAATGGAATAGGGAATGGAAAAATGAGTTGATTTCTGAGTTTAATCCAGATTGGGCTGATTTGTCGGAAAACATAGGTGTTGACGATGCTTTTTTAAAATCGATAAAAGATGCATTTGATTCAGGAGTGCTTTGGTGAGGTGTGTCGTGTAGAGGGGAAGATTCCCGCGTGCGCGGGAATGACGCTTCGCTGGAAAAGCGTCTGAATGTGTAGAGAAGAAAGTTTATAAATACATTGGATATGAAAACCCCAATAAATAATTACTCGTCCGTCTTCATTCTGACGGACGAAAACATTGCGCCATTTTGGTTGCCCGAAGTGTGCGAATGGCTGCATTGTCCTGATGCAATAGAAATCATCATCAAGCCAGGCGAACAGCAAAAGAACCTCCAAACGATTCAAGAGATTTGGAATAAATTGTTGAAAGACAATGCCGACCGTCATTCACTGCTCGTCAATTTAGGCGGTGGTGTGATCTCCGACATGGGCGGTTTTGCGGCATCGTGCTTCAAGCGAGGCATTGATTTCATCAACATTCCGACCACATTGCTGTCCATGGTCGATGCTTCAATTGGTGGAAAAACCGGCATCGATTTCGGCGGCTATAAAAATCAGATAGGCGTGTTCGCCGAAGCAAAAGATGTGCTGGTGAATCCGGTGTTTCTCAGTACTTTACCAAAACGTGAAACCCTTTCCGGACTTGCCGAAATGCTGAAATATGGCTTCGTCGCCGATTCCGATTTGTTGCAAGTCGGTTTGGATAATTATCAGTCGTATATCAGTCGTGCTGCTGAAATCAAGAAAACGATTGTGGCGGAAGATCCGTTTGAGCAAGGAAGGCGCAAGATTCTGAATTTTGGACATACGATTGGTCATGCCGTTGAAAGCTATTGCCTTACAAAAGGAAATCCTTTGTTGCATGGCGAGGCGGTAGCCATTGGAATGTGGTGTGCCTTGTGGCTTTCGGTACATGAATTTGGACTTGATACATCGGTTTTGCAGGACTTTGAAAGCAAGTTACCTATGCTGCTTGACGAGGCGCAATTTGTCGTCGATGAGCAGGGAGTTCCCGAAATCATGGAAAAACTGGTTCACGACAAAAAGACGCAAAATGGGAAACCGCAATTCGTGTTGCTTGAAACTGTAGGGGAACCGGTCGTTGATGTTGAAGTTGAGCCTGATATGATTTGTGAGTCCTTGTTGCAATTCCGAAATTTGCTTTTCTGATGGGAGAAATTGACACCCATAATGCCCTCGCAATTTCGTTTCCTTTCGAAGAAAAAGTGCTGAAAGGTAGCATGACCCTTCCGCTCAGCAAAAGCGAAAGCAACCGTGCCTTGATGATTGCGGAATATGGTGGTTTTTTGTCGTCAATATTACAGATATCGGATTCGAATGATACGATTGTGTTGAATAATATTCTGCAGAACATTGACTGTAGGAATACGGAAATCAATTGTGAGGATGCGGGCACCGTGGCGCGATTTCTGATGACTTTTTTGGCGTGCCGAAAAGGAACATGGCTTTTGACCGGTACAAACCGTCTTTGCCAGCGCCCGATGGGCGATTTGGTAGATGCCTTGCGGCATTTGGGCGCTTCGGTTGATTGGCTTGAAAAGGAAGGTTGCTTGCCTGTGAAAATTTTAGGCGTTGATATTCAGGGAGATGAAGTCGTCCTTAATGTCGAAAAAAGCAGTCAGTTTGCTTCGTCTTTACTTTTGGCGGCACCGATGTGGCCAAAGGGTTTGAAACTGCATTTGGAAGGTAATCTGAATTCGCTCCCTTATATTGACATGACGCTAGCCATGATGCAGAAAGCAGGGGCAAAATGTCAACGGACTGGCAGTTATGTCAAGGTTGATTATTCTCCATATCAAAGTGTAAAACAGAGTGTTACGTCAGATTGGAGTGCAGCTTCTTATTGGTTCGAAATGGCGACTTTGAGCGATGATTGCGATTTGTTGCTCGAGAATTTGTCGTTTGATTCGCTTCAAGGCGACGCCATCATTGCCGAAATGATGCGTCCTTTGGGCGTTGCCGCAACTGAAGAAGAAAATGGCATTCGTTTGAAAAAAGGACCGATGAATCCAGAGAAACTCGTTTTCGATTTTTCCAATACGCCTGACTTGTTTCCTGCTGTCGTGGCTGCATGTGCCGGATTGAAACTGAAAGCCCGTTTCCGGGGAGTTAAAAATCTGGCTTTGAAAGAGTCGGACAGGGTAGGGGCGATGGCGGAAGAATTGCAAAAAACAGGAGCTGTTTTGTCTCGCATTTCAGATGATGAAGTTTTGCTGACTTCGTCGGAAAAACATCAAGTACCAAGTTTGCATCCTGTAGTTTTTAACTCTCATAACGACCATAGAGTTGCGATGGCCTTGGCTCCTTTGGCTTTGACAATTGGAGAAACATATATCAAGAATCCGCAGGTTGTTGAAAAATCTTATCCTGCTTTCTGGCATGAAGTAGGAAAACTCTTCGACGTGCGTTGATTTTCGTGATGCAATTTGTTTGAAAAATTGTAAATATAGGTCTGCTTTGACATATAATGCTTGCAAAATGCATTTATTTTATATTTATATTAAATAAAAATCTATTTTTGCATGTTTTTAGCAATAAGAAAAAATGACAGTAGACTTATTCGTTCCATGTTTTATCGACCAGTTTCATCCCGAAGTGGCTTTGGCGACTGTCAAGGTCTTGCGCAAGGCGGGTGTTGATGTCGAATATAATCCCAATCAGACATGCTGTGGGCGTTTTGCCTATCATGCTGGTTTTATTGAGGATGCAAAGGCTTTGGGCGATAAGTTCATGGACGATTTTTCGAATGATCGGCCTGTAGTGTCTCCAACTGCTTCATGCGTGCATTTTATCAGAAAACACTATCCGGAGTTGTATTATAATACTTCCAATCATTTGAATTTCAAACGCTTGGTTGGTAATGTCTATGAGTTGACGGATTTCCTTGTCAATGTCTTGCATTACGATGATTTCGGCGCTGAGTTTCCTTATAAAGTGACTTACCATGATAGCTGTTCCGCTTTGCGCGGCATGGGTTTGGGCAAGGAAGCGCGTCAATTGCTTTCGAAAGTGCAAGGGCTCGAGTTGGTTGAGATGAAACAGACGGATATGTGTTGTGGAAGTGATTTGTCTTTCTCTTTGAACCATGAGGCGATTTCCTTAGGAATGGCGAACCATAAGGTGAACAACGCGTTGAACACTGGGGCGGAATATATTGTTTCTACGGACATGTCGTGCCTTTCGCACCAAAAATCTTATATTGATAGCGAGGAGCTGCCGATTAAGGTGATTCATATTGCCGAGGTGTTGGCGTCAGGGTGGGAGTAGAGACGCGTACGTCTGATGAATGTTAAATCTGAAAAATTAAATTTTATATATGGAAAAAGATTATTTCGTGCACGAAAGCAGTTATGTCGATGATAATGTGAGCATTGGCAAAGGAACGAAGATATGGCATTTTTGCCATGTGCAGTCTGGAGCCGTGATCGGCGAACGCTGTTCTTTGGGCCAAAATGTCAATGTGGGCAACAATGTGAAAATTGGCAATGGCGTGCGTGTGCAGAATAATGTATCTATTTATGAAGGCGTTGAAATTGAGGATAATGTGTTCTGCGGACCGAGTTGCGTTTTCACGAATGTGACGACACCACGCGCCCATTTCCCCGTTCATGGCGTATATGCAAAAACCGTAATCGGCGAGGGCGCTTCTTTGGGAGCAAATTGCACGGTGGTTTGTGGCCATAATGTAGGCAAAAGTGCCTTGATAGCTGCCGGTGCAGTGGTTACAAAGGATGTGAAGCCCTATGCGCTGATGGCAGGCGTTCCGGCCCGTCAAATTGGCTGGGTGTGCGAGTGCGGCAAGCGCCTCGACGCTTCGCTGAAATGCGAGTGCGGCCGTTGCTATGCTGAAGAAAACGGAATGCTGAAGAAAGTGATTTGAGTGGAAAGTTTTAAAGTGGAAAGTTTTAAAGTGGAAAGTTTTAAAGTGGGAAGTTTTAAAGTGGAAAGTTGAGACTTGAAAACCGATAACTGATAACTGAAAACTGAAAACCGATAACTGATAACTGAAAAAATACAAAACGATGCAATTCAGAGATTTAAAAACACAATATACAGTCCTGAAGGACGAAATGGACAAGGCGATTCTTGATGTGGTGGCTTCGAGTGCTTATGTCATGGGTCCGAAAGTCAAGGAAATGGAACAGGCTTTTGCCGAATACACGGGCATGAAGCACTGCATAGCTTGCAACAGCGGAACTGATGCCTTGCTGCTCGCATTGATGGCTTGGGATGTGAAACCGGGCGATGCTGTCTTTGTCCCGAGTTTCACTTTCTTTGCTTCGGCAGAGGTGATTGCAAATATTGGTGCAACACCGGTCTTTGTCGATGTCAATGAGGATACTTTCAATATCGATGCCGCAGATTTGGAACGCAAGATAGAACAGACTGTCAAAGCTGGTAAATTGCATCCGAAAGCAGTCGTCGCAGTTGATTTATTCGGTCTCCCTGCTGATTTCAAAGCGGTTAGGAAGATTGCTGACAAATATAACCTTTTCGTTTTGGAAGATGGCGCGCAAGGTTTTGGCGGCCGCATTGGCGAACAAAAAGCCTGCACTTTTGGCGACATCGCCACGACTTCGTTCTTCCCAGCAAAACCTGTCGGCTGCTATGGTGATGGTGGTGCCATTTTCACCAATAACGACGATTGGGCAGCTTTGATGGAATCGTATCACATCCATGGCAAAGGCAGTGACCGTTACGACAACGTGCGTATCGGCATGAATTCGCGTCTCGACAGCATCCAGGCAGCTATTCTCTTGGTGAAGCTGAAAGCTTTCAAGGAATATGAACTGGTGGATGTTAACAAGGTTGCGGCTCGCTATACTGAAAAGCTGAAAGATGTGGTCAAGACCCCGATTGTCCCCGAAGGCTACTATTCCAGTTGGGCGCAATACACCTTGCAACTTGAAAACGAAGCGCAGCGTTCCGGTTTACAAGCCGCATTGAAGGCGAAGGATATCCCGACCGCCATCTATTACCCGATTCCGATGCATCAGCAGACAGCATTCAGATATTTGAATCCTGACGACAACCGTTGTCCGGTTTCAGAAAGAATAGCCAATACGGTGCTTTCCTTGCCGATCCATCCTTATCTTTCTGAAAAAGACCAGGATATGATTTGCGATGTGGTGCGCAAATTCTTGAAATAGGAAAAACGAAAAACAGGAAACAGGAAAACGTAAAAACGGGGAAATGGGACTTAGGGAACGTTTGAGTATATGGGCCAGTCGCGACAACTACGATGATGTGATGGAATATCTTTCGTCGTATGAGACGAAGCACGCTCCAGTCTTTGACTTTGAGCATGCTCCAATCGAGTTGTGTGAGCTGATAGCCCATGCTTTTCAGCCTCGTGGTGAAGAACGTTCGAAATGGCTCAATGATTTTGCCGAAAAATCATGGTCGGCTCCGGATGGCGAGGCTAAAGTGCTGCTGGCGGAGAACCATCTGAATGCCATCCGTTACGTAAACCGATATATGCGCATGGCTAATGAGAAATTGGCTGAAGATGGCTATTTCGTATGCTCTTTCGATACGGCTCAAAAACATCGAGCCCAGATCTATAGCAAATACCCTCGTTTTGTTGCCAATATCGTTTATTTCTTTGACTTTATATGGCATCGCGTCTGCCCCAAACTGTGGCTGACAAAGCGTTTCTACTATTTTTGCACGAAAAAAGTGAGGAAGGTGTTCCCGCGGCCGGAAATCCTCGGACGCCTATACTACTGTGGCTTTGATGTTGTATGTGAGCAGTATGTGCATGACCGATATATGGTGATAGGCCAAAAGAAACGTCCTCCATGCCGTGACCCACATTCGTACGGTCCGTTAGTCAAGTTGCGTCGTGTCGGTAAGGATGGCAAACTGTTCAATGTGTTTAAATTCCGTACCATGTACGCTTACTCGGAATTTTTGCAGACCTACATCTACAATAACAACAATCTGGATACGGGCGGCAAGTTCCATGACGATTACCGTGTGACAGAGTGGGGCCGAATCCTGCGAAAATTATGGTTGGATGAGTTTCCGATGTTTCTCAATGTCTTTAAGGGACAGATGAAACTGGTGGGTGTCCGTCCTTTGAGCAAGCAGTATTTTGGGTTGTATTCGCCAGAAATGCAGCAATTGCGCATTAAGACCAAGCCAGGCATGTTGCCGCCTTATTACGTTGATATGCCAGAGACTTTGGAGGAGATTCAGGAGAGCGAAAAACGCTATCTCGAAGCCTATTTGCAGCATCCTTTCCGCACCGACTGGAAGTATTTTTGGAAGATTGTCAATAACATCGTTTTTAAACGCAAACGGTCCAAATAATTGGTGACGGGTTATTGGTGACAGGTGAATGGTTATTGGTGACGGGTTATTGGTGATGGGTGATGAGTTGTTGGGAAAGGGTTATGAAAAATCAAAATCCAGGTGACTCAATGCAAAATTTTTCGTGAAACTATGCTTCGCCTGATTTCGTCCTGTGCCTTATGCATGCCATTCCAAACAAGAAACCCTACGAAGTCTTTTTGAAAGCATGTCACTCCGAGCGAGGTGCCTCACGAAGTCTTTTGAAAGCATGTCACTCCGAGCGAGGAACGAGCGAAAGGAGTCTATGCCTTCAAAAGGCTTGGGCGTAATAAAAAGGGCGCATACTGCGCCCTGGTGATGAAAATAAGAATAGGAATTGACGTTATGCGGACTCCTTGCGGTTCATGCGCTCTCGGCGCGCCTTGGCCATCTCCTTGCGCAACTTCACAATACTGTTAGCTTCGGTCACCATCTCCACCAGATATTGGTAAAGATCGGTGAACTCTCCGCCTTCGCATTTCGACTTAATGGCAAAATAGGGGAGAAATACCGTGTTGATGCGGTTTTCGATGGCCAATTTCAGTTCTTTGGTCTTCTCTTTGTTGCTCTGTTCGCTGCGATGCTGCTGATAAATTAGGCGACTGGTATTGAAGTTGTTAGCAGCAACACGAAGTGCTTCGATGCGTTCGTTTAAGCCTGGCACGTGTCCGATTGCGTCTTGCATCTCCTTGTCGGCAAGATCGGCAAGCAAAGCATCGATTAGGCCCGTAAGACCATCGACTCCTTTCTTCAACATGCGCATGCCGTAACGGTTAAACACTTCGAGCACTGCCAAAGCATTGTCTCTCGCCTCGCTTTGAGGTGATTTGTTAAAACTGCGCAGAAACATGAACAGTGACCGCAAGCAGTCGCGCCTGATGCGGTCGTGTTCAGCATAGTCTGACTGAACCCTATGGTTCATCGACTCGGTCATTCGCACACTCAGAACGTGAAATTCCGAGATGGCGTCGGTTAGGTATTCATCACTTTTGGACCACTTCTTTGAAAGTAGGGTGTCCAGCCTACTGGCAATCGCAGCGACTTCAGCGACTTGCGATTTGCCGTTCAAAGCAATAATAAACATAGAGTATTGAACATTATGCAAAGCAAAGACAAAGTTGTCCTTGTATGGCTTGCGTGTTGTTAAACTGCTATCGGAAACTTTCCCATTGGTGTTTGACAATTGTAAAACCTCAATGGGAAGGTTCTCCATTGTCTTCCGACAAATGGAAAACAGAAAAGGGAAGGTTACCCATTGCCATCCGACAAAAGGAAAATTGTCATGAGAAGGTTTCCCATTGGCATTTGACAAAAGGAAAGGCAGCATGGGAAGGTGTCCCATTGCTATTCGGCAGTTGTCAAATATCGATGGGTGAGTTGCCCATAAGGGTTTCAAAAAGTGATTTTCTTGATAATCACTTATTTCTGAGCCATATATTCCTTGTCCGTTTTTCATGCTGCAAAAATACATAAAATTTTGATATGTTTAGTAAGAACTAAATAAAATTGAAAAATAAGGGGACGCATGCTGGCGCAAAGTAAAATGAAGATTTGTTGACAAAAACATTAAAAACACTCTTGTGCGATGAGCTCTTGCAGAGCCTTTATGCCGTCAAGCCATCTCAAAGTCTCAATCATTGGTTTGGCCTTTGAGCCGGCTTGCCACCATAAATCCCTTTGGGACTTCCATCACACAAGAGCAAAAACATTGAAAAACATCGCTTGTCACGAACCGACAATTCTTCCTCCTTCCGGGCTTCTCGCCTAATCTTCAGAAGACGCTCATGCATCTGGATCCGCCCTGTTTTTCGTGTTTTTGTTTTCAGATTAGTCTTGTGCCATCAAGTAAATAATTCCCAAAATAAAGTGAGTTTTGATAAGCGTCGTGGAGGCGGAACCCGATAACCACCGATTAGGGGGTGTTGGGATGGAGCAAGAGAAAAAAAGAGATTGATAAAAGATTGGTTGCTGATTGGTTTCAAAAAAAATAGTGCTCTTCTCATACACTTGCAATGCCGTCATGATAATCTATTTTTCTTTTATTGAAAAAATCCTCGCGCGTGTGTATTATTTATTATATTTGCAAATTGCTTTTGGCTTGAAAAAAGTGGCCAAAAGTGCAGTTTATAATGCCTCTTTGGCATATTCAATTATTTGCTTCACAGCGTGTTGTGAAAGATTGGATGTGACTTAGGTGGCGAAGCTGTATATTGACAATTCTATATTTTTTTATTTTTAAAGACTATGAATCCAACGACTGAAGAAAATTGGACCACTATCATCAAGCCTCGCAACAAACTTTTCGAGGTGAATTTGAAGGAAATTTGGGATTATCGTGACCTGTTGACGCTTTTTGTGAAACGAAACATCGTGACGCAATATAAGCAGACGGTGCTTGGACCTTTGTGGTGGATTATCCAGCCGGCCTTGACGGTCATCATGTACATGGTGGTGTTTGGTGGCATTGCAGGTATTCCTACCGATGGTATCCCGCAGCCCTTGTTCTATTTGGGTGGCGTCTGCATGTGGCAATATTTTGCCGACTGTCTGAACAAGACATCCAACACTTTTGTGGCTAATGCGGGTATTTTCGGCAAGGTCTATTTCCCGCGTCTAATTATGCCTTTGGCCAATGTCATTAGCAATTTGGTGCGTTTTGGCATACAGTTAGGCTTGTTCGTTGTGGTCTATATCTTTTATGCTTTCAAAGGTATGGCTCCAAGTCCTAATTGGTATCTGCTGCTGTTGCCTTTGCTGGTGCTGATGATGGCAGGTCTTGCCTTAGGCTTTGGCATCATCATTTCATCCATGACGACGAAGTATCGCGATTTGTCGATTCTGTTCTCGTTTGTCGTCTCGTTGTGGATGTATGCAACGCCTATCGTCTATCCTTTGAGCCAGGTGGCAGGAAAGACATGGAGAGGCATAGATGTTGCAACGGTCATGTGCCTGAATCCTGTGACTCCAGTGATTGAGACTTTCAAGTATGGCGCTCTGAGTGCAGGACAATTCGTCGGTTGGGGCTGGCTGGCCTATAGCTTTGGCTTCATGGTGCTGCTTCTGGCTCTTGGCATCTTGATTTTCAATAGGGTGCAGAAGAGCTTTATGGATACGGTGTAGAGTGAATGATTCGTTTCTACAATTTGTTTTTGATATTTTTAGTAGTAATCATTAATTAAAATTGATGCAATCTTTTGTTTTTCCAGGCAATATCGATGAGTCAATTATGGCTATCGGTGCAAAGCCTTTCATGTATATGAGGACGGATGCGTTTTCGGCAATCAATAAGGAGTCGGAACGGATTCTTTTGAACCTTATTCATTGTACTGGTGGCCGGACTATCATTTATACGGGTTCGGGTACGGGTGCTATGAGCGCGGTTGTTGAGAATTACGTCACGACGAAGAAAAAGGCTTTCGTAATTGATGGTGGATCATTTGGACATCGTTGGTTTCAACTTTGCGAGTATTATGGTGTGGATGCATATGACTATAAGGTGCCTTTCGCAAAAGATATTGATTATGATGATATGGAGAGGACTTTGGCTGAGGAAAAACCTGATGTGTTCCTTTGCCAGCACCATGAGACTTCTTCGGGGCAACTTTTTGACTTGAAAAAAATATCTGAAATTTGCCATGAATATGGAGTCTCGTTAGTTGTTGATGTAATCAGTTCTTTTTTGGCTGAACCACTCAGTATGGATGAACTGGATATCGATATCTGCATCACAAGTACGCAAAAAGGTTTGAATATTCCTCCAGGACTTTCAGTCTTGTTCTTCAGCAAGAAGTTGGATGGATATGTTTTTGGACATAAGGGTTATTATTGGGATTTTGATGATAATTTCTCGAATTTGAGAAGAGGACAAACTCCTTTTAGTCCTGCAACAATCCTTTTCTTGCAGCTCAATGCCCGTCTGAAACAACTTGAAGCAGAGGGAGGGGAACAAAGAAACATTGATGATGTTCGTCATCGGGCTGAGTTTTTCCGCAATTTGTGCAGAGAATATGGCTGGTCTGTTCCTGCAGAAACACCTTCTAATGCCATAACAGGATTTCAAACTAAAGATAATGAGAGTAGAAAGGTGTTCAAGGGTCTGATGGAAAAGTATGATACTTATATCATGCCGGGTGGTATTCCTGGATTCTATCGGGTTTCGCATATGGGTTTGCAATCTGATGAGGATTTACGAGTCTTGGCACAACGGATTCATGAATTTGAAGGTTATGGAAATAAGTAAAGAGACTTCCTCGATGATGAAAGGTTATGCTATCGCTATGATTGCTTTGCATAACTTTTTGCATTTGGAGCGATTCGGTTTCGTCCCGCAAAATGAGAATTCATTTCTCGTTGAACGGTCCAATATCTTTTTTGAACATTTTCAAGATTTTTCATGGTCATTTATCGGTGATTTCTTCTCGTTTATCGGATGGATTGGTGTACCCGTGTTTGTGTTTTTGTCCGGCTATGGCTTGGAGAAAAAATATTCGGGAAAAGAAAAAATGCAGTTTGTCCCATACATAAGGCATAGTTGGTTGAAACTGTTTCTTTTAATGTTGCCGGCTGTTTTGTGTTTTTTGCTTTGCAAATATTTGTTTGGGTGGGGCTATGCTCTTCGTTGTGTTTTTTCTTTAACATTGTTGAATAATTTTGTGTGTAATGTCATCCCCTTCAACCCTGGGGTTTATTGGTATTTTGGACTGACATTTCAATTCTATGTTGTGTATTATTTCATACATAATTTGCCTAAAAATGGAGGAAAACAATTAGCTTATACATTGGGCATTGTGTGTCTAGCTGTTTTGATGGTGTTTAATCCTTCTTGGTTCCCGAATCAAGAAGCATTTGAATTGATTCGGCATAATTTTGTCGGGTGGATGCCATGGTTTGCCATGGGGATTATTTGTGCAAAGGAGAATGTGGGCTTGTGTGACAAAAAGCCAGCACGTTCAGCTATTTGTTTATTGCTTTCAATTATGTTTCTAGTAGTTGCATTACTTATGAATCTGAATTTTTATGTATGGCTGTTTCTCCCTTTTGTTGCAATAGCATTTTTTTATTGCTTTTCAAGGGCTGCTGAGAATTGGAAACCTACAAAATGGTTGGGTAATTGGTTGGGGCGCTATTCATCGTTTATTTTTGTCGTTCATCCAATTGCAAGAAATATTGTGCTTGAATTGCCATTTAACATGACATTGTCAGCGCAAATTGTCTTGTATATCGTGTTGTTTGTTGTTGGGGCGATGCTGTATAAGCCTTTGTATTTGAAACTTATGACATTATTTCATTGTTGAATTATGAGGAAGGTTATTACATACGGGACATACGATTTGTTTCATCAGGGACATTATAATCTGTTGAAACGGGCCAAGGCATTGGGCGACTATCTAATTGTTGGCGTTACTACGGACAATTTCGATTTGGAACGAGGAAAGATGAGTACTTGCAACAATGTGATGGAACGTATTGATGCTGTGAAAGCTACGGGATTAGCTGACCAAATCATCATAGAAGAATACAAAGGACAGAAGATAGACGACATCCAAAAATATGGAGTGGATGTTTTCGCTATTGGCTCTGATTGGGTGGGCTATTTTGACTACTTGAAGGAGTATTGTGAAGTGGTTTATCTTCCTCGGACGGAGGGCATCAGCAGTACAATGCTTCGTCAGGAGCGTCCTACGGTAAGGATTGGGGTGATTGGAACGGGTAGCATAGCCAGTCGGTTTGTCCCTGAGTCGAAATGTGTGAACAGTGTGGAGGTGGTCGCGGCTTTCAATACGAACCTGCAGGAATGTAAGGCATTTTGTGACAAGTTCGCCATTGAATGTGCCGATACATTGGAAACTCTTTTCGAAAAGGTGGATTCCATTTATGTGGCTTCGCCTCACTATACGCACTATGATTATGTGAAAAAGGCTCTGCTGGCAGGAAAAAATGTCTTGTGCGAAAGTCCATTTGTGTTCAGGAAAGAACATGCAGAGGAACTGTATGGTTTGGCGGAAGCAAAAGGATTGGTGCTGATGGTGGCACTGAAGACGGCATTCTGTCCGGCATTTTGTCATTTGGTCTCACTGCTGAAATCGGGTGTAATTGGCGACATCGTTGAGGTGAATGCTTCGGTGACAACGCTTACTGATGAGACTTCCGAAAAGATGGATAGCAAACGCTATGGCGGTAGCATGAGCGAAAATGCTTGTTTCCCATTAGTGCCAATTTTTAAACTTTTGGGAACGGATTACAAAAATATCAATTTTTATTCGAAGATGAAAAATGATGTTGATTTGTATACAAAAGCCGTTTTCCGTTATGATTCTGCGGTCGCTTCTTTCCAAGTAGGATTAGGAGTGAAGACGGAAGGCAATATGGTCGTGTCGGGGACGAAAGGCTATGCGTATGTGCCGGCTCCATGGTGGAAAACAGATTATTTCGAAATCCGTTTCGAAGACCAAAACAAAAACAAAAAATACTTCTATCCGTTTGCAGGCGAAGGCTTGAGGTACGAGATCAAGGATTTCGTTTCCGGCATTTTGAGCAAAGATTATTTCTTCAGCAAGGTGTCGAAGAAAGAAAATCTGGCTATGGCTGAGGTGCAGGAAAAATATATTGGTAACAAAAATTTGTTTAGATTATAATTATGAAAGAATTAACGTTGAAAGAATTGCAGTCGTTTGAACTTGATATCCTTAAGGACATCCATCTATTTTGTTTACTAAATTCTATTAAGTATTCATTATATGGTGGGTCGTTAATAGGCGCATTAAGGCATAAAGGTTTTATTCCTTGGGATGATGACATCGACATTATTTTGCCTCGGCCTGACTATGAGCGGTTTGTTAAGAATTATCATTCAGACAAATTTGAGGTTCTGTATTTGGGTAATGATAAAAGTAATAAGTTAGCTTTCGCTCGCGTGTGTGACTCGAAAAAGACGAGTATGGTTACTACAGAGCCTTGGACAAACCATAATGTGGGTGTTTGGATAGATGTTTTTCCGGCCGACGGCTTTCCTGTTGACGAGGTTGCGCAAAAAGAACTCTATGAAAAATCCGTTAAAGTTAGGGAATTGATTACATTTATTAGAAAATCTATGCCCCCGATTGATTTTTCTAGAGGTGTTTTGTCGTGTGGTAAAAGGGTAATAAAAAAGGCAATAACGCTAAATGGTGCATCCGCATTTGTTTTGGTTGGAAAATTGAATAGAAATATCCAAAAATACCACTTTGGAGAAACACCATATTGGGCGTCTCTTTCGTGCGTTGACCGTCGTCAGATTATGCATAAGCATTACCCGATAGAGTGCTTCCGAGATTGTATTTCGGCGCAATTCGAGGATACAGAGGTCATGATTATGAATGGAGCCGAAACGATGTTAGGCATTATGTATGGTGATTGGCAGAAGTTGCCTCCTGTTGAGGATAGAAAACCAAAACAGAGTTACATACATTTTTATTGGAAGGATAAGTAATATGGCCTAATCGATAAATGCTTTTTTGAGGAAGCAGTGGACGTGCCCTTTGAAGATACTTCCCTTTATGGGTCCAAACATATCAAGGAATATCTTGAATATCGCTATGGCGATTATATGAAGTTGCCATCAGAAGAAGCACAGCGTGCCGCTGTTCATGCAATGATATTTGATACGGAAAAGGATTATACGGAATATATAAAGTGATATCGTGTTAGATTGAAAAAACATCAAAATGGAAAAGAAATATAAAATCGGTTATACCACAGGTGTATATGATATGTTTCATATTGGCCATCTGAACATTCTTAGGCGGGCGAAGGAACAGTGTGAAACGCTTGTCGTAGGTGTTACAACAGATGAGCTTTGCTACAAGCGGAAGCATAAGTATCCCATCATCAACGAGCAGGAACGTATGGCTATAGTTGACGCCATCCGCTATGTGGATAAGGTTGTCCCACAAGTGGACATGGAGAAAATCCGTCCAGTCAAGGAACTAGGAGCGGATGTGGTATTTGTGGGTTCCGATTGGAAAGGAACTGACGCCTGGAATCAGTATGAAAAGGAATTTGCCGAAGTGGGTTGTGCTGTGGTGTATTTGGACCATACGGATGGTATCAGTAGTAGTGTTTTGCGTGAGAAAATCAGCAAATAAATTATCTGTTTAGGTCTTTCCGCATAGATGTCCAATACAAAAAAGTATGTGTATCATAATGCTGTGGACACCATCGGCAGTACATAAATATAAGGCTGGTTCAATAAATTCATAAATTCGAGTTGGAGCTGTTCCGTTAGACTCAATCTTTCGGAATCAGTCACTCATCTGGGGACTTCGGCTGTCGATTGCATTCGCTGGTGGTCGTGAATTCAGAAAAGGGAAAGCGGTTTTGAAAGGAATCCAAGAAAAAGTCGAGTTGAGACCGATGGACAACTCTTTGTTGTTGCATAATAATGACGCTTACAGGAGACCAACAACGAAAAATGCTATACAGTATGTTTTCAGATGGTGTTATACGTTTATGCCTTATGATTTGTTAGAGAAGATTTTTTTTTCGAAAATGATCATCCTAAACTCAGAATCGTTTTGAGAAAAAGTGCTAGGGTTGTCTCTGCTTTATTAAAATTGTAGGATTTCATTATGTTGTTTATTTGAATATGTTGTTATGGAAAAAATGACATTAGAAGAAATACAGAGTGTTAGTTTGGATATATTGAAAGATGTTCACGCATTTTGTGTAAAAAATAATATCCATTATTCGTTGGCATATGGAACGCTTATTGGCGCAATTCGTCATCAAGGTTTCATTCCATGGGATAATGATATAGATATCGTTATGCCTCGTTCAGAATATGAAAAATTTATCCATTCGTATGAGTCTGATAAATATCGTTTGTTTTTCCATCAAAAAGATAAAAATACGGATTGTCTTATTGCATATGCTAGAGTATGTGACTCCAAGAAAACTATTTCGCCTAATCAATGTTGGACAAAACAATCATGTGGCGTGTGGATTGATGTCTTTCCTTTGGATGGGGTGCCAGAAAACTACTTGGAATTTCAAGATTATTATCGAAAACTTTGTTCGATGCATCGTCCGGAATCACGATTCAGATTAAGGTATGTTTCGATTCGGTATAAAGAAGGTTTTATGCATAAGATAAAACTGCCTTTTAGAAAGTTGTTGTTGGCAAATAAGAGAAAAGGGCATGAGTTTGAATCTGAATATATCAGAGAAATATCCAGTGTTGACGCAAATGCTACGGGCTATTGCTCTCAATTAGCTGTTTTGGATAATGGTCCGGTAGAACATATACCTTTGGAAGACATCTCTTCGTTTGAGTTGCGTCGTTTTGAAGATGCTGATTTTTATGTAATGAAGGGGTGTGATCATGTGCTTAGGATGGTGTATGGCGATTATATGAAAATGCCTTCGGAGGAGAATAGGATTCCTAACGATTCGTATTTGAAATTTTATTGGAGATAAGTATTATGAAAGAAAGAACGATAATTATTGATGGGAAACCGTTTACCTATCAAGATGAAGTTGGCGACCCATATGTGTTCGATGAAATGAACGCCGAAGATGGGAAACAATTGTTGAAGTTCACCAAGAATCTTTTTGACGAATTGAAGCTTGATTTCTTCTTGGTTTACGGGACTTTACTTGGAGCAGTGCGTCAACAATCTATTATTCCGGGAGATGATGATGTGGATATAGCTGTCGTTGACGAATACAAATTGTTCGCAAGTCTCCCTTGGCTTTACGAGAAAGGATTGTATATTAATAGGATTTTTCCTGGCGCGCTGTATTCGTTCCATACCAATAGAAAAGGTCATATAGACGTTTATATATTGAAAGATTTTGAAAAGGGCCTTTGGTCGATAAGATGTAAAAGTTTATGTGGACATGCTGTCCCGGGGAAGTACTTCAATGATTTTTCTTCAACTCCTTTTTTTGGAGAAGAATTTCCATGCCCCGCAAATCCGGAAAAACTTTTGGAATGGCACTATGGAAAGAATTGGAAAATTCCTCAAAATAAAAAAGGTATTGATGATGTCTTTTTAAGAAGAGCGGTCCTGAAAATTCAAAATTTGCCAAGAAGAATCAAAAAAAAGATAAGAAAGATACTGGCAAAGAATAATGCTATTTGCATTATGTAATGGTATAGAAACAATAGTTTATTATGACAATAGCAATAGAATTTAATAACATATTCAAGCAAACTTTTAGATGCATATAATGGGTTTGGGCAAATCCAATGACGAAAAGTTTGCTTTTAGGGCGTTTCTATAGTGTGGAAAGAATTTTTTTTTGTTGTTGTAAAGCATGACTGTTTTTTCGAAAATGTATTTTTCTCGCTTGATGTCGGTTCCTGTTGGTGGAGTAAATTAGTTTTTTTTTGGGGGGGGTATGTTTTGCAAAATTGTTAGGATATCAAAACGCATTGTAAATAAGGATGGTGACAATTCTGATAATATTCGGTTAGTAAACGATTTGGCCAATTCTCCTAAGCTGATGAATGAGTTTATGGCTCAACCGCGCTTACTGCCAACTGCGGAAGAATATATTTCTTATTGTATGAATTTGATAGAGAAAAGAATATCAGAGCTGATGAAGTGATTTTTTCTAAATTTCTTCATTATAAAGTATCATCTTATAGTAATTTATAGTTGAAAATCTCCAAATTGTAAAATGAGTATAGCAATTGAATTTAACAACGTATCGAAGCAATACCGCTTAGGCCTTGTTTCGACTAAGACATTGAGCCACGACATCGACCGTTGGTGGAAGGTGAACGTGATGCACAAGGAAGACCCATATCTGAAAGTGGGTTCTGTCAATGATCGTTCAACAAAGGCCGACAGTGAATATGTTTGGGCTTTGAAGAACATAGATTTTAAGGTTGAGCAAGGCGACGTGGTCGGCATCATCGGGAAGAACGGAGCAGGCAAGAGCACACTTTTGAAATTGCTTTCGAAGGTGACAGCACCGACCACTGGTACCATCCGTGCCAAAGGTCGTATCGGCTCGCTGCTTGAAGTGGGAACGGGCTTTCACCCTGAAATGACAGGACGCGAGAATATCTTTATGAATGGTGCCATTTTGGGAATGACGAAACAGGAAATTCAGAAAAAGCTGGATGAAATCATTGATTTCTCGGGTTGCGAGCGTTACATTGACACACCTGTGAAACGTTACAGTTCGGGTATGATGGTGCGTCTCGGCTTTGCGGTCGCTGCGCACTTAGACCCCGAAATCCTTGTGGTGGATGAGGTGCTTGCCGTAGGCGATGCCGAATTCCAGAAGAAAGCCATCGGCAAGATGAAGGATGTAAGTAGGGGAGAGGGAAGAACGGTGCTGTTTGTGAGTCATAATATGCCTGCTATAAAGAATTTATGTAATAATTGTGTTTGGATAGACCGAGGTCTTGTCTTAAAAAGAGATGATACCGAGGCTATCGTACAAGAGTATTTGGCTGATTGTATTCCTGAAGTTGTTGATTCGTTTGATTTAACAGATTCGCAGAACTTTACAGGAACAGGAGAGTTGAGAATCGGCCATGTTGATATTCATTCTGATGGCGAAATGAACGGAAGGGTGATGAATTCAAAAAAGGCCCTATTGACTGTTGAAATCAGAAATCCATATCATTTAAATGGAGCGGTTGAATTAGCCGGAAGATTCCGTACCATGGATAACCAATATGTCTGTTATTTTGGTTCAAGGTTGAAAGAAAAAATTTATCATATTCGTCCAGAAGACGAAAGTATTAAAGTTTCTGTTGAATTTGAGAGTCTGCCATTGGTCGCGAATCGATATACGTTGGGTTTTGAGATAAAGTTTAATGGGGAGATTATTTATTATATTGACCGCGTGGCTCCGTTCCAAGTTATTGATGATGATTTCTTTTCCTGTGGCATTATCGATAGAAACGGAGTTATGCTTGTAAAGCAAGATTGGAAATGATTAAGGTTGGATCTTTTTTTTGACTGGGTTATGGGGGAAAAGTGTAAATTCTTTAAGATTGATTTTTGGAAGAGAAAGTATTTGCGGATTCTTGCGATATTGATTTCACAAAAGAAAGCAGATGAAATTTCTTTATTGTGGAGTTTTGAACAGTTATACAAATGTGAATACGGGCAGAATCCTAATCTGCGTCATCCAAAGAATTTGAGTGAGAAACTCCTTTGGCTATCTTATTATTGGCGTAATCCGATGAAAACAGTCTGCGCAGATAAACTGAGATGCAGAGAGTTCGTTACCGAACAACGTGGCTTGCCTCAGAATCTATTAGTTCCGATTTATGGGTCGTACAATGATATTGAAGAAATAGATTTTAATAGGTTGCCTCAAAGATTTTTCCTTCAATGCAATCATGGATGTGGTTTTAACTACGCAGTAAAAGATAAGAGCCAATTGGACATCATTTTCTTAAAAAAGCAATTTGATGTATGGATGAAGAGTGATTATTGTGGGAATCTGACCGAAATACATTATAAGGGAATAGCTCCTCATAAAATAATATGTGCCGAGTATCTTCCTGCAATTGGAAATGATAGTTCTGTGATTGATTATAAGTTGCATTGCTTCAATGGAGAACCATATTTTGTCTTGGTCTGTTATGATAGGGACGAAAAAGGAAGAGCAAAGTTGGCAACTTTTTCACTGCAATGGGAGCAGGCGTTTTATACGAATAATGAAAAAGAATCAAATTTGATGATGCCAAAATCATTGAAGAAAATGATAGAATATTCAAGAACCCTTTCTCAAGGTTTTCCATTTGTCCGTGTAGATTTTTATGATATTGATGGCTCTCCGTATTTGGGAGAAATGACGTTCACTCCAGCGGGGAATCTGCCTTCGTATTTTAGTATGGATATTCAAAATAGATTTGGACAAATTTTAAAGTTGCCCTCAAAGTATAATGTTGATTGAATATGTTGGCTCCAATTGTTCTATTTGTATATAATCGCCCTTATCATACTCAGCAAACCATAGATTATCTTGCAAAGAATGAGTTGGCTATAAATAGTCTTTTATTTGTCTTTGCAGATGGACCTAAAGAGAATGCTTCTTTTGAACAACTTAAAAAGATTCAAGAAGTTCGGGAAATCATTCACAATATCACAGGCTTTAAAGGGGTTTTTATCGAGGAGTCTGATTATAATAAAGGACTCGCCAATTCTGTGATTAATGGAGTGTCTAAAGTCATTGATGAATATGGAAAAGTGATTGTTGTTGAAGATGATATTGTCTCAAATAGGTTTTTTCTTCGATATATGAACGAAGCACTTGAGAAATATGCAAACCATAAAGAATTGTATTGTGTTGGTGGGGCGAATTACCAGTTTCAAATTCCGAAGAGTTATCGGAAGAATCATGATACTTATATTGTGCATAGGGCAGAGACCTGGGGGTGGGGCACTTGGAAGAGGTGTTGGCATGATGTTGATTGGAATGTTTCGGATTTTGGCGTTTTTGAAAAAAGCAGGAGAGAGGTCAGACGTTTCAAGCGTGGTGGATCAGATCTGTTTCCGATGCTACAAGCGCAATTGAATGGGGAAATTGATTCGTGGGGAATACGTTGGGATTATCATTTGTATAAGCATAATGCTTGTTGTATTAGACCTTGCAAGTCATTTGTGAAAAATATTGGCCTAGATAACACGGGAGTTCATTGTGGCACGATTGCTGTTGATGATTTTATGGCTCCTTTGTATGATTTGCCAACTTATTCCGTGAGGTTTGATGATAGGCTTGTATTAGATAGAAGAATTGCACGCTCATTTAAAAGATTTCATGGAAACGGTTTTATGGAGACGATTGATGAGATGAAAGTCAAGAGTAAACGACTGCTGAAAGGATTCTTGCGCTATGTTGGAATCATGAAATGAGTCTGTTTTTATTTGGTTGTCAATGAAAGTCCTTCACATCACATATACAACGCATGGAGGAGCTGGCATAGCTGTATTGCGTCTGCATAAAGCGCTTCTGGAACAAGGCATCGAAAGTAAGGTGCTCGTCGGGCAGGCCAATATCGTTTCTGATGATATTGTTAAAGCGACAGAAACCATGCGTGGCCGCTATAAGGTTCCGAATATTTCTGTGCTTGACAAGATTATCCGTGCATTGCGTCGTAAGGGCAAATGCATGACTCCGATGGAAAAGATGGAATTTGAGCTCGCAAAACTTGACAGGAAATATCCTGCATATTTCGACTTGCCTTTGTCTTCGTTTGAATTGGAGAAACACCCGTTGGTCGATTGGGCGGATGTCATAAATATTCATTGGATTTCGGGATATGTGGATTTCCCAACGTTTTTTGCAAACGTCAAGAAACCGGTAGTTTGGACAATGCACGATCTGAATCCTATGTATGGCGGTTTCCATCATGTCCGTTTGCGTGAAAAGTATTACAATCAGTATGAGAGTCTGGAAAAAGAAAGTTACAATGTGAAAAAAAAGGCTCTTGCAGGTTTCAGTAACTTGACATTGATAGCTTTGTCAAGTGAAATGGAAAGGCTGATGAAAGAGCATGAATTCTATAAGGGAAGGCAGATATTCAAAATACACAATTGTGTTGAGCCTTCTGCTTCCCCCATTGTAGAAAAGGCTGCGTTGCGTAATATGTTGGAATGGCCTGTTGACAAAAAAATATTGCTGTTCGTCAATAAAAACATGAATGATTCGGAAAAAGGTTTAAGCGAATTGCTGGAATCTCTGGATATGATGGATTCGGACAATATCATGTTGGTCTGTGTTGGCGATGGTTATATTCCTGACAGCAAGAAGCAGATAGATGTTCGCCACTATCGTTCTGTCAGTGATGCAATTTGGCTGAAATTATTATATTCTGCTGCTGATTTTCTTGTGCAGCCATCCCATCAGGAAGCATTCCCTCTGACCCCGATTGAAGCTTTGTGCTGTGGGACTCCTGTGATTATTACGCCAGTCAGTGGTGCTAAAGACATGATTAATGAAGACAATGGTGTCGTATCATCAGGATATACGCCGGTTGATATTTCGGAAGCCATAAAATTGGCTTTTGGCAGGCGATACGATTCCGAGAGAATAAGGAGTTGCGCTATTGAAAACTATTCTCCGCAGCATGTGGCAAAGCAATATATTGATGTTTATCAACATGTTTTAAGCTGAAAGTTATGGATGTTGTCTTGATATTCAACGGACTTGGAAATCAAATGTCGCAATATGCCTTTTATCTTGCGAAGAAAAAGCAAGACCCGAGGACAAAATGCTTGTATTTTCCGGACCCAGGTACATGCCAACACAATGGCTATGAATTGGACAGGCTGTTTGGCGTAAAAATGAAAAATCGGCCTGATACCTTCTTGGGACGTTTTTTTTCATGGTATAACTGGTCGCAGGTTTGCGACAGCCGCAAACGGCATTGGCTGCGTGTTATTATGAAGCAGTTGCATGTTTCGTTAAAGCATGAACCATCGTATGCTGCTGACCCTGAAATGCTTAATTCGGTTGAGCATGGCGTGAGGTTCCTGTATGGCGGGTGGCATTGCGAGGATAATTTCAAAAGTGTTGAAAGTGAAGTCCGCAATCTTTATTCGTTTGACGACACCCTGCTGAACGATAAGGGGTGTGAAATCTTAAAGCAAATTGAAAGTGAAAATAGTGTTTCGGTTCATGTCCGTAGAGGTGATTTTCTTACAGATGGCTTTGGTGGAATATGTACCAAGGAATACTATGACAGCGCTCTTGCTTATATGAACAGCCATGTCGGGAATCCTCACTATTTTGTGTTTTCCGATGACATGGAATGGTCAAGAGAGAACCTCAAATGTGAGAATGTCACGTTTGTTGACATCCATCACGGAAAAGACTCGTGGAAGGACATGATGCTGATGAGCCGATGCAAGCATAATATTAATGCAAATAGCACTTTCAGCTGGTGGGGTGCCTGGTTGAATGATAATAAAGGGAAAATAGTTGTCGTGCCGGAACGGTTTTCACAAAGATTGGATTCAGGAGCAATTTATCCAAAGGAGTGGATTAGAATAAAATGAAAAAGATTTTTGTCATTATTGTTACTTATAAAGGAAAGTATTGGTACGACCATTGTTTTCAATCGTTGCGTGCCAGCACTTATCCTGTTACCACTATTGTTGTGGATAATAATTCTGGGGATGATAGTGTGGCCTATATCCGCGCTAATTATCCTGAAGTGATTGTTTTCGAGAACAAGGAGAATCTTGGCTTTGGTAATGCCAATAATGTAGGCATGAAATATGCAAGGGAACATGACTGTGATTATGTATTCCTGCTGAATCAGGACGCTTGGGTCGAACCTGACATGATGGAAAAACTGGTTTCGGCGGCTGAAAAGCATCCTGAATATGGGGTGTATAGTCCGATGCATCTGTCTGTTGACAATAAAAGGATTAATATGCTGCTTCAGTTCCCGAATCCAAGAAGCTTTATCAGTGATGCTTATTGTGGCACGATGCAGGAAGTATATGATATTACTTATTCGAACGCAGCGGGCTGGTTGATTCCGCGAAGGACGTTGGAAACTGTTGGCGGCTTCACGCCGATGATTTATCATTATGGAGAGGATGATGATTACATGAATCGCCTAAAGTATTTCGGAATGCCAATGGCATTGGTTCCGGCTGCACGTATGGTACATGATAGTGGCAAGCGTCTGGACAACGCAGAGGAACTTTCACGGTATTCAAATACATACGATCCAGAAACTTTTATTGACCCGCGTTCTTCAAAATCGGTGCTGTCGATGCGTGCCCATTATTTGTTTAAGGCTTTGTCGCGTTGGCTGCATGGCGATAAAAATGGCAGTGAGAGTTATATGCACCATTATCAGTATCTTCGTGGGCATGTTAAGGAGATTAAGTATTATCGTTCATGTAACAGTGTGAAGCAGCCCAATTGGATTCAATGAAATAAATGATACAGCTTTTGAAAGATAATGAATGAAACATTGACTTATAAGGTGTTCACCATTGCCGATTTGGAAGATTGGCTGGTACACAATAAAGCGAATGGCATATCGGATAGGATTATTTCGCGTACACGGGCTTATGCTTTCATCAACAATCCGCATGCCAGGAAAGAGGATGCGGTCATAGCGGCAGTATTTGACGGTGATGTTGCAATAGGCTATACGGCAGCTTTCGCCGAAAAATGGGTGCGCCCGGCTTTGTCAGACCGATATTTCTGGGGATCGACACAGTGGCTGGAACCGGAATATAGGGGTAAAGGCGCTTCATGGAAAATGATGCGTCAGATAAAAGATGCTGTGGGTGAGAGGTATATCGCCTTGGAATCGACAGAGGCTTCTTGCAAATTGGATCATAAGCAAGGATATGCCATATCTTATTACCCAAAGTATTTCCTGAACTTGAAGACTGCTTGTCGCAGCCCGAAGGCATTGCTTAAAAAGAAATTGATGGAATATAAGAACAAGAAGGCGTTTGAGTCGTTGAATCAATATAAGTATTCCAATCGTCATGTGCCTTTGATTGATGAAGAGACCTACGCTTTTATTGTGGCTCATAGCGAAAAAGATTTGTTCTTGCGTCAGCGTGACTACTTGAATTGGCAAATTCATTTTCCGTTTTTACAAGCTGTAGATCGTTGGTTTGAGAAGAAAACGGGCTGCGAATTTGGATCCGATGTTGAGTCACTTTCTGTCCAGATGGTTCAGGTATATCGGGAAGAAAGACTTTGTGGATTTTATGTTTTGAATTGTGTGAACAAGAGATGCAAGCCTTTATATCTTTATTATGATACAAATGACAAGGAATGTGTTTTCGCATCGTTGCTACAGAATGTTTTCTCGATGGATTTGACGCAGTTTTCCACATTCTCGAAGGAATTGTTCGACTTTATGAAAAGGGTCGGCTTTTGCGGAATGAATTCCAAGCATTTTGTGGAACAGGTGTCGTTGACTTTGCCTCCTGGCTTAACAGTCGATGAATCGCTGAATATACAGGGTGGTGATGGCGATATGGTATGTTGATTTTCAATGAAAAGGAAAATGCTTGTTCAAAGTGAATAACTGATTGGCTGCAATGGATTTGATAAGAAGGTTTGAAAACCGTATTTTCAAGATGACGCATCCTGAGATTGGCGAAGTTTGGCAGTTCCATAGTGTTCGTCCTCAGAATGAATCAGGGCATTCGGATAATTGGGCGGTTTCACCCCGACGCCTACAAGATTTAATTATTGAA
Organism: Bacteroidales bacterium; assembly: GCA_024400455.1. Classification (GTDB taxonomy): domain Bacteria; phylum Bacteroidota; class Bacteroidia; order Bacteroidales; family F082; genus Limimorpha. The sequence continues at coordinate 207,895 of JAKSMU010000001.1, forward strand.
TATAAGCAACGGAATTGTTCATTTGTTTCTGTTGAAGAATTGTCAGAAAGGATTAGGTGGAGCTTTTCGGCTTTCGGCAAGCAGTTTGTCGCCATTACATTGGATGACGGATTCGCAGATAACTATGAATATGCCTTGCCCGTTTTTGAGGAATATGGGGTTCCATTCTGCATTTATGTATCTCCAGGAGGAATAATCGCAGGAAATAATAATGTATATTTGAACCGGAGACAATTGAAGGAGTTGTCTGAAAATCGATTGTGTACGATTGGAGCACATACAATGTCACATTCCCGCTTGCCAAAATTATCTTTTGAGAAGCAGCAGGAAGAAATCATCAATTCAAAGTTGTGGCTTGAAGATGTAATAAGTAAGCCAGTGGAGCACTTCGCCTATCCGTTTGGCGAATATAATGCTGACACCTTGAAGATTATGTGCGATTTTGAATTTCACACAGCTGTTATGGGATGGGGTGGAAGTGTCAGGATGGGATGTGATAGACATCGTATTCCCCGGTATGTCATTTGGGAGAATGTTAAATATAAGCATTTATGATTTGTTTTTCGGTTGTCATACCGCTATATAACAAACGCAATAATATAGCTACTACACTTGAAAGTGTGTTGGAACAGACTTTCATGCCCGATGAAGTTGTCGTTGTCGATGATGGGTCAACGGATGACGGTGCTGAAGTCGTCAGAGGTTTTCAAATGCAGTATCCTATCATCAAGTTAATTGAGAAGAAAAACGGGGGCGTGTGTTCGGCTCGAAATGTTGGCATCCGAAGTGCATCGTGTGGTTATGTTGCCTTGTTGGATGCTGATGATGTTTGGGACAAGGAATTTTTGGCCGAACAGAGACGCATGATTGAGGATTTCCCTGAAGCAAAAATGTGGGGAATCAATTATGCTGAGATTGAGGGTGGACAGTTGGCACGATTTCTTCCAACGGGCTTGCCGGAACATTTCAGGGGGTATGTGAATGATTATTTCAATATGCCAGGACGCGTCTCTGATCTTTTCTGTTCATCATCGGTAGTTGTTGAAAAAGACGTTTTTGATGAGGTTGGCTATTTCGACGAAAGGATTAGGTATGCCGAGGATAATGACATGTGGTGGAGAATTATCGCATGCCATAGAGTCGCCTTTTTTGACAGGTATATGGCTTTCTATCAGTTCGATGGTGAAAACAGGGCGTTGAAGCGTGAGAGACTGTTGAAGGTTTTCCTGCCATACTATGTGGACAAATATAAGCCATATAAATCAAAAAATTATGTCTTTTACAGGTGGGTGAACAGATGGTGTGCCGTTCATATCCGGAATTATTATTTCAACCAAAAGGGGCAGAGAAACGATGCCAAGATTGCGGCTGCTAGATTGGATTATTCTGTTATTCCCTTTAAATACAGACTGTTGTTCAAGACACCTTATTTCTTTGGAAGGGCGGTTTACTCGGTAAATAATCTTAAAAACAAGTTCTTAAAATGATTTCTGTTGTTATTCCTCTTTATAATAAAGAACATTCCATCAGGGCTACTATAGATTCAGTATTGGGACAGACTTGTAAGGATTTTGAAGTCGTTGTCGTGGATGACGGTTCGACTGATGATAGTGCCTCGGTGGTTAAGGAATGTGCCCGATTTGATTCGAGGGTTAGACTGATTGAAAAAGGGAACGGAGGGGTGTCTTCAGCGAGAAATGAAGGCATCCGTCAGGCAAAATATGAACTGATAGCTTTTTTGGATGCTGACGACGTGTGGGAGCCTGATTATTTGGAGACGTTGTGGAAATTGTATTGCGATTTCCCTAATGCAGGAATTTGGGGCTTGGGATGGGGGTGGATGAAGAATGGAAATAGATCTTATCCATCGTTTCCAGGCATGGAAAATGATTCCAGGGGAATGGTGAGCTCGGTATGGGAAAAAGGACTTATATATTGGACAAGTAGTAGTAGTAGTAGTAAAACACTTTTGATGGAGATTGGTATGTTCGATGAACGTATCAGTCATGGCGAAGACACTGATGTGTGGATTAAGTTGCTCATGCAAAGAGGAGGGGCGTTTCACAACACCCCAAAAGCTTTCTATCAGTTAGATGCCGAAAACAGGGCGATGAATAGAAACATCCCTTTGGAAAAACTGTATATTTATTATTTCGAAAAATATGAAACGTGGCGGAAAGAAAACGCTTCGTTCCGTCATTTTATTGATAAGGAATGTATGTGGTGGCTTTTCCCATATTATCTAAGTGATTCGCATAATTCTGATGTTCATCGGATTTTGAATCAAATTGATTTGAAAGAGTATAAGTTTTCATTTAGGTTCAGATTTGCGTTTCCGCGTTTGTATTCATTATTGAAAAGAGTGAGGGCAGTCAAATGAAGACAATATTGGTTATCGGAGGGTATGGTTTCATAGGGACCAATATCTTAAAGTATGTCGAGGAGAATTTTGTTGATTCGTACGATATCATTGTATTTGATAAGTTTGCTAAACATCCGTGTGGAATTGAATGTAGTCGGGTGATTGCCAGCTATGAAGGCGATTTTTCGGATGCTGATGTATTGGAAAGGATATTTGTTGAAAACAAGGTTGATTTGGTGATTCACTCATTAAGCACAACAATACCTTCAAAGTCGTTTAATGCAGTTTATGATGTTGAGACAAACCTTATTCCGACGCTTAATTTGTTGCGTATGATGATAAGTCATGGAGTGCGCGATATCGTTTATATTTCTTCTGGAGGGGCAATTTACGGAGAGTCGCAGGGAGGAAAGCATGCAGAGACTGAGAATCCGTTCCCTATCAGCTCGTATGGGGTGGTGAAGCTCGCCGTGGAAAAATACATGATGCAATATTCAGCATTATATGGGCTGAGGCCTTTAATACTTAGGCTTTCCAATCCGTATGGTCTATATCACTATTCCATGAGACAAGGGATTTGCAATGTCGCTATGAGGAAAGCTTTGGAAAACGAAACTTTTGAAGTGTGGGGAGACGGGCAAGCCCGAAAAGATTATATTTTTGTCCGTGATTTTGTGGCAATAATGTTCATGTTGCTGAAAAAAGATGTGGCACCTAAGGTGATAAATGTCGGAAGCGGAGAAGCTGTCTCGGTTAATGGCATCTTGGGGATAATTAAGAATTTTGTGCCTGAGTTTGAATGGAGGTATGCCGATGCCATGAAACTTGATGTGTCGCATTTCGAATTGGACACATCATTGCTGAAGTCCATAATCGGCCATTATGATTTTGTGAGTTTGGATACAGGATTAAGTTTAACCTATAATTGGGCAAAAACAATATGCTGAAGTTAAGCGTAGTCACAACCATGTATAATTCGGCGCAGTATTTGCCGAAATGCATCAACTCTTTGCTGGACCAAGATATTGCGTTGGATGAGTATGAAATCATTTTAGTGAATGACGGAAGCCCCGATGACAGTAAGGCGATTGCTGATGACTATGCCCGGCAATTCGGAAACATCAAGGTTTTGAGCCATGCCAATAAAGGTTTGGCAGGTGCCCGTAATACAGGCTTAAGTGCCGCAAAAGGCAAGTATTTGCGTTTCGTCGATCCTGATGACTATGTCGAACCAAATACTTTTTCATCATTGCTTGAACAGATGGAGAAGGAAAATCTCGATATGCTTAGGTTCGATTATCGGATGGTGAATGAGTCGTATTGTATTGTCGATAAGCCGAAGGGCGTCAAATGGATTGATTATTCGTCATGCATAATGGATGGAGAGTCGTTCTTGTACGACAGGTTGGGATTCGGGTGTTTTGTGTGGACGTTTGTTTATCGTTTGTCTTTTTTGCAGGAAACGGGCATCCCGTTTGTTGAGGGGGCTTATTTTGATGATACAAATTGGCTGCCGAAAGTGTTGCGTAGGGCAAAGTCGGTAAATAGCACAAGCAAGGTCGCATATTACTATTATCAACGTCAAGGTTCCTTGTTGAATACAGTCTCAGAAGCCTCAAGGAAGGCTAAGGAGAAAGGCCAAATTCAATTGATTGGCAATTTGAAAACAAACTATGATCAGGAAACGTCGCAAAAAGTGAGGCAATGGTACCGTTCTATGATTTCTTCTTGCGCGTTTTCCATGCTGATGTCGTCGCCTGCTGATAAATGGAATGATACTTTGGTCAAGATGAAGAGAATGAATTTGCTGCCGTTTCGTATCCATAAGACGACCCCAAAGGTTCGGCTGAAATTGATGATTGTTAATGCGTTTCCGCATGTCTATGGTTTTGTGCGCAGGTTGAGAAAGAAAATATGAGATGATGTAACGATTGTTTGTTTTAAAGTTGTGTGTATATGAAAGATTTTAAACTGATTCCTAAGATATGCCGCCGGATATATAGGGTAATCCAAAGAAAACGGCTGAAAGTTTCGGATTTCTCTATTGTGACTAATACATGTATTGGAGGCGTGATTTATCATGAACTAGGACAGCGGTTTCTGTCACCAACGATAAATCTTACGATGGAAGATACTGATTTTTTCAAGTTCATCACGCATCTTGATGATTATCTATGCAAAGATTTAAGGTTTGTTTCTGGAATAGCGAACTATCCGACTGCTTACTTGGGAGATTTGTTGCTGTATTTCGTGCATTATAAGACTGAAGACGAAGCTCGGACTTCGTGGAATAACAGAAAAGGAAGAATCAATAAGGATAAGTTATACATCATTTGTTCGGATAGGCCATCTCAAAATCAATCTATTACACATGAGATGATGTTGTCGTTGAAAAATCTGAAATGCGCGAATAAGGTCATTTTTTCTACAAGACAGTATGATGATATCGACTATATCGTTCATTTGCCTAAGGATGAGAATGGAGATTACGTAAAAATATACATGATGGATAAGTATCCCATTACTAAGTTTTGGAAATGGGAGATGAAATGGGATTATGTGAAGTGGTTGAATGAAGGGAGGATATAAAGGATGAAAGTCCGGCAGGTTGCAAAGGACTTTTGGCGGAGAATATATAAGAATTGATTTTTATTTATTATGATACCTAAAATAATCCATTATTGTTGGTTTGGTCGAAGCGAAATGCCGGAACTGGCTTTGAAATGTATTGCCTCATGGCGAAAATACATGCCAGATTGGGAATATAAAATATGGAATGAAGACAGCTTTGATGTCAATTCTACCCCTTACACCAAAGAAGCATACGAAGCAAGAAAATTTGCTTTTGTAAGCGATTATGTGAGGTTAATAGCATTGTATGAGTATGGTGGTTTGTATATGGATGTTGATTTTGAAACATTTAAATCTTTTGATGATTTGCTGTTATTTGACGGATTTGCAGGATTTGAAGGAAGCAAAAGACATCCGGTGATGATGGGGGTGATAGCAAGTAGGGCTAATGGCTTTTGGGTGAAGGAAATGCTTGACGCTTATCAGAACCGTCATTTTATTAAAGAAGATGGTTCGTGCGATATGACTACCAATGTCCAGTTTATCACTTCCATCATGCAGAAAAACGGCTTTAAACAGAATGGGAAAGAACAGGATTACAAGGATTTGCATGTTTTTCCGGTGGATTATTTTTGCCCTCGCCAAACGACAGGGGAATATATAAGGACGGAGAATACGTATTGTGATCATCTTGGTATGGGGTCGTGGAGTGCTGGCAATGGCGGCTGGAAATCGAAAGTGAGAGATTTGGTCGGTAAAAAGAATATGACTCGTTTGATAAAGCTAAAACGTAAACTTTTTGGATAAATATAATTAGGTATGGTTCCGTTTTTTCCGAAAATAATAGCAAATAAAGGTTTAGTACTCTATGTGGTCAGCCTGTTGACTGTCAGTATAGCGTTCAATAGTTTCGCCATGCCTTTCATGTGGATGCTGTTGGGCGTTGCAGAAGTCTCTTTGTTTTTCGTTTTGGCACCTAAACTTTCCAAGGAGTGGCAAAGCAAGTCGGTGAAGGATTTCACCCGCAATCTGTTTTGGATTGCTGTGTTGTTGCGAGTTGTGTGGGTGGTGTTCTCTTATTATTTCTATTTATCCCAAACAGGGCAACCTTTTGAATACGGTTCTGCAGATGCTATTGGTTATCACGATGAAGCAGATTGGTTGGCTTATGAAAACTGGAACTATATATGGGATTTTCTTTTTGCAAGTCGCTCAAGTTATTCTGATTCTGGCTATCCATTCTATTTGACGGTTCTATATAAGATTTTTGGGCACAACATAATGTTAGCCCGATTGCTGAAAACAGTATATAGCGCATTTACATGTGTGTTGCTGTATAAATTGGCTTCACGTACCATTAACGAACAGGTTGGTCGCATGGTGGGCGTAATGGCCATGTTGATGCCAAACTTAATCATCTATTGTGGCTTGCATTTGAAAGAAACGGAAATGTTGTTGCTTGTTGTTGCTTTTTTGGAAAGAACGGATTTTGTTTTGCGTTCTCGGAAGATCACTATCTGGAATATTTTGTGTCCACTTTTATTGGCGACGGCCATGTTCACATTCCGAACAGTTTTAGGCGCATTGGCTTTGTTCTCTTTTATCACAGCATTGGTGTTTAGCCCGAATCGTGTCATGAAAAAAGAAAGAAAAGCCGTGGTTGCTGTATGGGTAGTGTTGGCAATTGTGGTTTTGGCTGGAGGAACGATTATGACCGAAGTCGAATCCGTATGGCAGGGACGTGGCGAAAATCAAAATGCTAAGCGGATGGAACAGACCTTGCGTGGTAACCAATGGGCAAAATATGCAACTGGTACGGTTATGGCGCCTATGATTTTTGTATTGCCTTTTTCAACTATGGTTGATACGGGACAAGAAAACCAGATGGTGTTGCATGGTGGTAATTATGTCCGTAATTTTATGGGCGTTTTCGTGCTGATAACCTTGTATGTGGTTTTGTTTAAGAAGAAAAACTGGCGAGATTTTTCGTTGGTGGGTTCGTTCGTCATCGGGTATTTGGGCATAATATCCACTACGGGTTTTGCCAATTCGGAGCGATTCCTTCTGCCAGGCCTGCCATGTCTGATAATCATGTGGGCCTATGGTGTTTCGGAACTGACTCCGAAAAGTATCAAGTTCGTGAAATATTGGTATGTCATTGTCCTAATTATGGAAATCGGGTGGGCTTACTTTAAGATTGGTAGTAGAGGACTGCTTGGTTGATTTAGAGGCAAGATGGAGACTCTTGAAAAGAGAAAATTATGAAGAAAATACTTTTTATTACGAATTATAATCCCAGCGGAGGTGGCATTTCCTGCCAAGTGGATTTGTTGCGGAAATGCTTGGATGAAGAGCATGTGGAAACATCTATCTTCAGTACGAAAGGCAATGTGTGGCATCGTTTGAAAGCATATTTCAAACTTAAACGGATTGGTAAAAACTTCGATGTGTTTCATATACATGTATGTTCTGGTTTCGGCTTTTTACCAGCGGTGTTTGGTGTCCGGGTCGGAAGAAAATTGGTGAAACGCATCGTTTTAACCTATCATGGTGGAGGTGCTGGGCGTTTTTTTGATAAACATCCTCGTTTGGTGAGGCATTTCCTTTTGCGGACAGATGTCAATATTGTGCTTTCCGGTTTTATTGCAAAAGTGTTTGAAAAGCATGATATTCCGTATGAGATTATTCCGAATGTGATTGAACTTGATGAATCCAAGTTCCGTCAAAGAGAAGTGATTCGGCCTTCGTTTATTAGTATTCGCTCATTTACACCGACATACAATATAGAGTGTACTTTGCGGGCGTTTCAACGTGTGAAACAGCAACTGCCTGATGCGACATTGACTTTGTTGGGCAATGGTCCGCTTCGGGAAGATTTGAAAGAATTTGTTAGAAGTAATGATATAAAAGATGTTTCATTTGTGGGTGTTGTCCCTAATGAAAGAATATATGATTATTTGGATAAGACTGATGTGATGCTTTCTTCACCACGGATTGACAATATGCCAGTCTCAATTCTTGAAGGCATGAATGCAGGATTGCTGGTGATATCAAGCCGTGTGGGAGGCGTGCCTTATATGATTGAGGACGGACAAAACGGATTGCTGTTTGACTCGGACGACGATAAAGAGATGGCTGAGAAAATGATGGAGGCTGTCGTAAATGAAGAACAATCGAAGGAGATGATACGGAAAGCCAATGAGTGTGTGAAGGATTATTCTTGGGAAAATATCAAAGATAGATTGTTTGAAATATATAATCATTAGTTATGTCAAAATTAAAAGAATCGTTTATTCTGAATGTTGCCTTCCCTTTGGCCGATAAGCTGATGGGGACGTGTGCCATGAAATGGTATCGTCAGATTTGCAAGATGAACACTTGGAGTAGGGACGAAATTTCCAATTGGCAAAACAGTCAACTTCAGGCTTTTGTGAAACACGCATATAATCATACGGTTTATTATAAGCGAGTGTTTGATGAACTGGGATTGAAACCTGAAAACATCAGATGTGCTGAGGATTTGAAGCAACTTCCTTTTATCAATAAAGATGTTGTTTGCGAGCATTTTGATGAAATTGTTCCTGATAATTTGAAACAGTATAGATTTAGAAAGTCAAGAACGGGAGGAACTACGGGTGAGCCAATGTATTATTATTGTGATGAAAATACTTGGGGCTATGTGACGGCAAACAAGATCTTTTCATGGAAAACGACAGGATATCATTATGGAGATGCGTTTGTGGCTTTGGGGAGTGCATCGTTGTTCCCTGAAAAGCGCAATAGGGTTCGTGAGCTATATGATAAATTGCGCAATGAGCATGGCTTGAATGGAATGAACCTTTCTGACGAAGTGTGTAAAAAATATGTCAACTATATCTGCGAAAAGCATATAAAGTATATCTATGGTTATGCAGCTTCAGTATATTTGTTGTCAAAATATGTTGCAGAAAACAATATTGACATGACGTTTGTTGAGGCAGTTTTTACAACATCAGAAAAATTAACGGCTGAATACCGTCAATTGATTGAAAAAACATATAAATGCCGAGTAATGGATTGCTATGGTGCGAAAGATGCGGGCATTACGGCTTTTGAGATAGAAAGAGGATGTTTTAATATAGGATACAACGTTATTGCCGAGACTATTAATAATATAGATAAAAATACGGGGACGTTGCTTACTACAAATTTTCTGAATTATTCATTTCCTATGATTAGATATGATTTTGGAGATGAAGCATCGTTGTCGGAAAATGATTCGTTCAATGGACAGATTATTACCGAGGTGGTAGGTCGGTCTTCTGATGTGATGAGATTGGAGAATGGCAGGAATGTAACAGGTCCTGGTTTTACAATTTTAATGAAACCATATGATATTGTTGCTTATGAGGCTAAAAAACTTGGGAAACTGTCTGTGGAATTGCGGATTCAGCCTGACAAAGAAAAGTATTCAAAAGAACAGGAACAGGCTATTATATCAAAATTTCATCAATATATTGGCGACGATTGTAACTTGAGCGTTGTTTACGTCGATCATTTCGAACCGTTGAAGAATGGTAAAAGAAGGTATTTTATGAATTGAATTATGGCAAACAATCATCGAACAGTAAAAAACGTGACGCAAGGCGTCATGAACAGGATATTCGCTTTTTTTGCGAGACACCTGTTCCCCGCCCAACTTCGTATGCCTTTCTATAAAGCTATGGGCGTGAAAGTAGGGAAGAGGTCAAAGATAGCGGCAACCGTTGAAATCGATATGTCGGCTCCAGAACTGATTGCCATCGGTAAAAACGTTTGGGTGACCCGTGGCGTGATGCTCCTTTGTCACCAGCGTGATTTGTCGTTCTATGAAGTCGGGAAACCCGTAATGGATTGCCCTTTGAAATTCGCACCTATAAATATTAAGGATGGAGTTCATGTCGGCATCGGTTCCATCATCATGCCGGGTGTCACGATAGGCGAAGGTGCTGTGATTGGTGCCGGTTCGGTCGTTACACGCGATATTCCGCCTTATTGTGTGGCAGTGGGCGCGCCAGCAAAGGTTATTAAGACATTTCAACCAAAAGAATAAATAGTTATGCGTATTTGGATTGACGTTACCAATACTCCTCATGTCAATGTGCTGATGCCGATTTACAAGCATCTGAAAGAACAAGGACATGAACTGATCATTACCGCACGCGATTTTTCGGAGACGGTTCCGCTGCTCCGCCAAAATGGCATCGAGCCAATCGTGTACGGCTCGCATCATGGCAAGAACAAGATTAGGAAGTCTCTTGGCATGGTCGGAAGAATTTTTAAGCTTGTTTTTGGAATCCCAAAGTTTGACCTCGCTTTTTCGCTTGGCGGGATTTATACATCGGTGATTTCAACGCTTCGGAGAAAGAAATCCATTTCGTTTTCTGATAACGATTTCTCCACGCATAAGTTCCTGACTTATATGCTGAGCGACTATTTTATCTTCCCAAAATATCTGAAATATCAGGAAGTCCAGAAAAAGTTCAAGATAAAAGACAGTCAGATAAAGACTTTTGACGGGTTCAAGGAGGACATTTATATTGCGGATTATAAGGTTGATGAACATTTCCTGGAAAAGCTGCCTTTCAATGATTTTATCACAATTCGTCCTGAAAATCTGAAGGCGGCCTACGTGCCAAAAGATGCAACGACAATCGTCCCTCAGCTTTTTGAAATATTCAAGGATGAGAACATCCTTTTCCTGCCAAGGTATGAGTCGGAAAAGAAATTTGCTGAAGGATATAAGAACATCTGGTATCCAGAGAAGCCACTTGTCGGGCTTGATGTCTGTTATTATACCAAGGCAATGCTTACGGGTGCAGGTACTTTTGCCCGAGAGGCTGCTTTGCTGGGTGTACCGGCGGTCAGTTTCTTCCCGCGTAATGAATTTCTGGCCGTGGATGTCGTCCTTCAAGAGCAAGGAAAGGAGTTTAAGTCAAGAAATCCGCAGGAAATCAAGAATTATGTTGAAACAGCCAAGCGTTCAGAAGCTTCATTAGAAAGAAGCAAGGAAGTCCTGAAGGAAGTGCTTGGCATTTTTGATGAAATCATTGACGAAGTTGAGAAATAATAAATCATGCAACATATCACTCTCATAGCGGGCGCACGCCCGAATTTCATGAAGATTGCCCCGTTGATTCATGCCATACAGAAGGCGCAAAGCGAAGGGAAAAACATTCAGTATCGTCTGGTCCATACGGGGCAGCACTACGACAAGAACATGTCCGATACTTTTTTTGAGGAATTGGGCATCCCGCAACCTGATGTGAATCTCGGCTGTGGCGGCGGAACGCAGGCCGAACAGACCGCTCATATCATGGTGGAGTTTGAGAAGGAATTGCTGGCGCATCCGACGGATTTGGTCCTCGTGGTGGGTGATGTCACTTCCACCATGGCTTGTTCCATTGTGGCCAAGAAACTCAACACCAAGGTGGCGCATGTGGAAGCTGGTATCCGCTCTTGGGACCTATCCATGCCTGAAGAAATCAACCGCATGGTGACGGATTCGCTGGCCGATTATATGTTCACTACCAGCAATGTAGCTGATAGGAATCTGCTTCGTGCCGGTGCAGTGTTGGGAGAAGAATCAAACCTTTCTGCCGATGCCTTGGCCGAGGATAAGTATGCCTTCCAGCGTGTGCCTCAAAGGATCTTCCGCGTGGGCAACGTGATGATTGACACTTTGCTGAAAAACCGTCCGCGTTTCCGTAAGACCGAACTTTGGGACGAACTGCAATTGCGCGAACGTGAATATATCATCATGACCATGCATCGCCCCGCCAATGTGGATGAGGAAAACCATTTGCGCCAACTGATGGAGCAAATCATCACGAATGTGTATGGCCTGCCCATAGTTTTCCCGATTCATCCGCGCACGGCTAAGATTTTCTATAACCTTTGGGGCGATGAGGAACAACTGAAACAGCGTTTCCCGAATTTGCATATCGTTGAACCATTGGGCTATCTGGAGTTCAACTATCTGGTGGAACGTGCCAAGGCAGTGGTGACGGACAGTGGTGGCATCACCGAAGAGACCACGGTGATGGGCGTGCCGTGCATCACGCTTCGCGATAACACCGAACGCCCGGAGACTTGTACCATAGGTACCAACGAACTCATCGGCACCAAGCCCGAAGCCATCAAGCCAGCTTTGGATATGCTCTTTGCGGGTCAATGGAAAAAAGGTGCCATTCCTGAACTTTGGGATGGACACGCTGCGGAGCGGATTGTGGAGATATTGGAAGGTTTGTAATAAGTGAAAGAACGATTTTAATAGAAAATATATTGTTTTTTATCGCGAAAATGCTTGTATAACAGAAAATATATTTATCTTTGCGAAAAATTTCAGATATGGTTGATGCAAATGAATTGTCGGGACCTGATTGGGTGAAACTTCTTGGCTGCCGTTTCCGTGCCTATCGGATGGCATCACGCCAGACGCAGCAGGAAGTGGCTGTCAAATCGGGTGTGACAGTTCAGACTATCAGGAAGTTTGAGCAAGGAAAGGCCGATAATATCACGATGACCAATTTCATCGCCTTGATGAAGACTATCGGCATGGTTGATAATATTGAAGCGATGTTACCGGAAATACCCTTGTCGCCCTATCTGATTGATGAACTAACGGGGAACAAAAAACAAAGAGTCAGACATAAAAAGCAATGAAGAATACGGTGCTGAAAGTGCGTTTGTGGGGAAAAGAGGTTGGAAGTTTGCGCTGGGATGAACGCAAAGTGGTGGCGTATTTTGCTTATAGTGAGGAATTTTTAACTTCAGGTTTGAATCCGTTCCCTTTTGTCGCACCTTTGGGCGTGGCGAAATCGTATCTGCCGATTGTCGGCGATAAAAGGAAAATATTTGCAGGATTACCTCCTTTTGTCGCAGATTCATTGCCTGATAATTGGGGAAGCCTCGTGTTTGAACAATGGGCTCAGAATCAAGGATTAAGAAGCAGAGATATTACGCCACTTGACAAATTGGCATATATTGGAAAAAGAGGCATTGGCGCGTTGGAGTATTTCCCTGAAAGTGATTCGGGATTGGAAGCTGACAATCTTGCTGTTGATGAATTGGCGCGTTTGGCATGCAAAATCTATGAACAACGTAGCGAGGCGCATATCCTTCCTGAAGAATCATTGACTTTACAGCGACTTTTTGAGGTCGGAACTTCCGCGGGAGGTCGTCAACCCAAGGCTATCGTTGCCATCAATGAAACGACAAAAGAAATAAGGTCTGGTCAAATTGATGGACTAAAAGGTTTTGATTATTATATCCTTAAATTTGCCGTTGGCGATGGGTATCCTGCCACGCAAATGGAAATGACATATTATGAGATGGCTTGCAAGGCAGGCCTACGAATGATGCCAAGCCGTTTTCTCGAAGTGGAAGGAGAAAAGCATTTCCTGACAAAGCGTTTTGACAGATTTGATGGAAATAAGGTTTTCACGCAGACCCTTGCTGCCGTAAATCCTGATGCCGTGAGTTACGAAGATTTGTTTGATGTCTGTCGTCGGCTTAAATTGTCGGAAACGGAGATCCGCGAAATGTTCCGTTTCATGGTGTTCAATGTGTTCGCGTCGAATACCGATGACCATGTGAAAAACATATCGTTCATAATGAGCGAAAATGGGGAATGGCACATAGCTCCGTTCTACGATTTGACTTTCACCGCCGATTTGAATATGCCTGGTGTCCGCTACTTGCATTGCCTTTCTCTGAAAGGGAAATTGGATGGCTTTACGATGCAGGATGTCAAGTCGTTTGGAGTCGAAAATGGCGTGAAAAACCCATCGGAAATCATTGTGCAGGTTTGCGAAGCTGTCTCTTGTTTCAGGGAATTGGCGTTGAAAAATGGTGTCCCGTTTATTTGGGTTGATAGGATTGAACAATATTTGTCTTCCATCGTTCCAGAAGAATACAAGGAAAAAATGTCGTCTTGGAAACCCAAGCAGTTTTCCGAAACGATTAAAGGGCACAGTGTCAGCAATGTGCGCTTCGAAATGTCGGCAAACGGCAATATCCATTTATTGGCTGTGATTGATGGTTTTGAAAGGAAATATGTCATCGCACCGAAACGTGCAGCGTTCATGGAAATCATGGAGAAGGGTTTCAACACCATGCCCGACGCACAGAAAATGGAATTTGTGGAACGGATGATGATTATGGATTGAATATGGATTTCACATTAAAAAAATACCGCGAACTGCTTGTGGCCTTGAAAGACTATGGCGAAATCATTTTACGTCATGATGTTGACTTGAAGCCGCAGAATAGTTTGGCAACGGCAAAAATAGAGCACGAGCTCGGTTGGAAAGCCGTGTATTATTTCCGGGCTGTTCCGGAAAGTTGGGACGAAAACATCATCCGTGAAATTGCCGCTCTTGGTCATGAAATCGGCTATCATTATGAATCGCTTACAACTTGTAATGGCGATATTGATGCTGCTTATCGTGATTTTTGCTCGAATCTGGAGAAGCTTCGTGACATTGTGCCTGTAAAGAGCATCTGTATGCACGGCAGCCCGAAATCGAAGTGGGATAGCAAGGACATTTGGAAAAAATATGACTATCACCAACTTGGAATTGAATTTGAACCTTATTTCGATACTGATTTTTCAAAGTTTTTTTATTTGACTGACACAGGGCGGCGATGGGATGGCTTCAAGGTGAGCGTGAGAGATAAAATTCCTGGTTTTCAAGATGAATGGATTAAACAAGGTTTGGCTTATCATTCTACGGATGATGTCATTTGTGCGATAAAAAACAACACATTACCTCACAATCTTATGTTTACTACCCATCCTCAGCGTTGGACGGACAATTCATTTGAATGGCTTAAGGAACTGTTGTTGCAAAACATGAAAAATTGTGTTAAAAGACTTATTGCCGTGAAATAAAGAATTCCATTTTTTTTGTGTATTTTTGCAAATTCAATTGAAGTAAATCATTTAAACAAATACATTGTATGAAACTGATTAAAACATTGTTAATTTTAGCAGGCATCGCAGTCTGCACTAGTTCTTGTGTGTCATCTCGCAAAGTGCGCTATTTGGGCGATATGCAGAAATTGGGTGAAGTGAGTGTAGATGGGAAATTCGAGGCCAAAATCAGCCCTTTCGATGAATTGAGAATTTATGTCTTACCTAATGGCGATCCGGAAGAACAGGAACTGATTAAACCGTTTAATATTTATTCAGGTGGTACGAATAATATGACTAATGCAAACCGAGGCTTGGGCTATTTGGTTGATGTGGATGGCAATATACAATTCCCTGTCTTTGGAAAGGTGAAAGCGGCTGGATTAACATGCAGAGCCTTACGGGATACAATTGAATATCGCCTGAAAAACGAAGGTTACCTTAGCGATCCTTTAGTTGATGTCCGTATCACCAACTTCAAGGTCTTTTTCTTGGGCAGCAACGGCGGTAAGGCCATTACCATCGACAATGAAAGATGCACTTTCTTGGAGGCTTTGGCCATGTCGGGCGATTTAAGCCTTTACACCAAAAGAAGCAAAATAGGTGTGGTAAGAGAAAAGGAAGGCAAAATGGTTATCCATTATCTCGATCCGCGTTCTTCTGATATCTTTAATGACGAGTTCTTCATCTTGCAACAAAATGACATCATTCTGACGGAAAATATGACCTACGTTTTCTTCAAGGAATGGATGTCGAATATTAATGTGTTGCTTACTCCTTTGACCACTGCAACTTCGGTTATGGCTGTGGTGCTCGCTATCAAGGCAAGTATTGAAAAGTAATCTAATGCAATCGTAGATTTCTTTATTAAAAGTTTGAAATATGGCAAATGATCCTGTAGAAAACACGAATGTTGAAATGTCTTTCCTTGAGGAGGACAATGGGAATGGCATTCAAATCAAAGATATATTGTTTATTATTCTGCGCAATTTGCATTGGTTCCTTTTGTGTGGCCTGATAGGTGCAGGAATTGCTTATTGGAAGGTCAATGGTGAGGAAAGGGTATATGCAAGTAGCGCCTCCATTATGATTAAGACAGGTGCAACCAGCGGCACCGAGTCAATCCGTTCATCATCCCTAATGAATCAAATGCTTGGAAATGAGGGCTTGGTTAGTACGATCAATAACGAAATCATCATCCTGAAGTCTGCTACCTTGATGGATTCGGTAGTAAGAAATTTAGGATTGAACGTCAGTTATTCCTATAAGACCAAAATAGCGAAACGCAATAAGGCCTTGTATCAAGATAGCCCTGTCTCTGTCGCTTTTGAAAATCTGGATGAGAGTGCCTATTATTCCTTTGTCGTTACCCCTAAGGATTCCAAACATTTTATGCTGTCCGACATGAAGGAAAATGCCAAGGGGAAGGAAATGACTCTTGGTGAGAAGATCATCACGCCTGTCGGAGAAATGGTTGTTTCCGAAAAGTGGAACTACAAAAACTTGATTGGCGTCCCGATTGTCGTCAACGTGGTCCCTGTTACATCGATGTCGGCTTCGTTGCGCAGCAGGTTGGGTGTTGCAAGAGATAGCGATAAGAACTCCATCCTTAGGCTTCGTATCAGTGACAATTCGGCCTCGCGTGCCGCTGATGTGCTGAATACTTTAATCACGGTGTATAATAACGATGCTATTGCCGATCAGGAACGTATGCTGGAGTATTCCTATAAGTTTATCAATGGCCGTATTGACCAACTCTATGGAGACTTGGATTCGCTGCAGGAACAAGTGGTTGGCTTTAAGGTAGCCAATGTCCTTTTGGATACGAAATCCTTGGGTGAAGCCGACCTTGCTGCCCGTTCCGCTTCATCGGCGGAGGCCAAAAACCTGCAAGCTAAGATTTCGCGTGTGAACTATGTGTTGGATGCCGCCAATAGTGTTGCGGATGACCAAATTTTGCCGGTGATGTCCGACATTGGAACAGAAGCCGCAGGGTTGATTGCAAAATACAATGCAAATTCCCAAAAACTTGCGAAATATAGGGAATCGGGTGTGACTGAGAATCCTGCAGTGAAGAAACTGATTTCCGACCAGCCGGCCATACTTGCAAATGTCGTTGCAGTATTGGAAAGCGAGTTGACTTCTTTGCAGACCCAATTGGATATGGCCAGAAGGGAAGGTTCGGTGGCCACATCAAGAGTTCAGGCTGCTCCGGAAAAGCAAGTGCGTATTGGCTCTGTCGAAGATATGCGTAAAATCAAGCAGCAGCTTTACCTGACTTTGCTTACTAAGCGTGAGGAAATGCTCCTGAATCGTCCGAAATTTGAAGGTACGGCCAGAGTGATCGATGCGGCTCAAATCAATAATTCACCTATTGCCCCTAATCCAAAGAAACGAGTTACATCTGGCTTATTGATAGGTCTATTGATACCTGCGGCCATCATCTTGTTAATCCGTCTGTTCGATACTACCATCCACGGCCGTGCCGATGTCGAAAAGGCTACGAAGACTCCGTTCTTAGGCGAAATCCCATATAAGAAAGATTTGGATGAGCATGCCATTGTGGTCAAGGAAAATGGCAGAGACTCGGTGTCGGAGGCGTTCCGATTGGTGCGATCCAATTTGGATTATATGCGCAATCGGGAGCAGACCAGTCAGGTTGTGCTGTTCACTTCGTTTATGGTGTCGTCCGGTAAGACGTTCGTCTCTTCCAACCTGGCAACGAGTTTCGCCCTTGGTAATAAAAAGGTCGTTTTGGTCGACTTGGATATCCGTAAGGGCACCATGAATAAGGTGTTCGGCTTGAAGGCTAAATTCGGCGTGTCGAATTATCTTTCGGGTAAGACTGATGATGTGGAGGAAATCATACATCATGACTACACGACGAAGAACCTCGACTTGGTGTTCGCAGGCCCAGTGCCGCCAAATCCGGCCGAGTTGCTGATGGGCGAGCGTTTGGATCAGTTGGTTGACTATTTGAGAGCACATTACGATTATGTATTTCTTGATAATGTTCCTCTTGGCATGGTTGCCGATGCTGATATTGTGAAGCGTGTCGCCGATACTACTTTGTTTGTGATGAGAGCCGGTACCACTGATAAGCGTTTGCTTAAAGAAGTGGATAAGTTGTATAAGGGTAATAAATTCCCGAACCTTTCCATTGTGTTGAATTCTGTGAAATATAAGAAACAGCACGGTTATGGTTATGGCTATGGCTACGGTTATGGCTATGGTTATGGCTACGGTTACGGTTACGGTTATGGCTATGGTTACGGATATGGTTATGGCAATGAAGAGGAGAATGGAAAGAAACGCCGCCACCATCGCCATCATAAATCATCATCGTCATCTGAAGATAAGGATTAAAACATGTTCGACTTTTTAAAAAAGAAGGCTTTGCCGGCTGATTTCTTTCAAGGTGCATGTGATGTGCATTGCCATATCTTGCCTGGTGTTGACGATGGCTTCAAAAATGCCGAAGATTCCATCCAAGCCTTGAAGTTCCTTGAGGAAAAGGGAGTCAGGAAAATGAAACTGACGCCTCATTTCATGAAGGAATTTGGCGAAAACACGAAAGATGCGATTGTCCCTTTATTTGAAGAATTCAAAAATAAGGTAAAGGGACAATGCAATATCGAATTGCAACTTGCTGCCGAACACATGCTTGACTCAGGTTTCCCTGAACATTTCAAGCGAGGCTTTTTGTCTTTGGATAAGGATAAGAGTCTTGTTTTATGCGAGACCTCGTACATGATGTGCGATCCAAAGTATTCATCGATGTTGTATGATGTGATGTTGGAAGGTTTTACTCCTGTCATTGCTCATCCAGAACGCTATCAGTATGCGTCAAAGCAACAATATGAAAGGTGGAAAGAGAAAGACTACCTGTTTCAGCTGAATCTTTTGTCGTTGACGGGGGCATATGGCGGACCAGCTATGGAAAAATCACATTATATGTTGCAACACAAAATGTATGATTTTGTTGGTTCGGATATGCATCGCTTGGATAATTTCCGGAAGTTTATGCCCAATTTGAAGCTGAAAACTGATGAAATCGACGAATTGCATCTCTTGCTTGAGAATAATTCAAGGTTGTTTTAATTAGAACAGAACAATAACAAAAAATCCCGGTGAGTATTCATCGGGATTTTTTGTTTGTTTATGGTAATTTAATCGATAGGCAGTCTCCGTTGGTGATGACTCTGCGCGGCAGGTTGCTGTTGTTGCTGTTTTTTGACGTGATGATGACGCACACTTTGCGTGCACTGCGACGCTCGATGCGGATGGTGAAGTCATCGCCAAAGGCTTTGACATGACTGAGTGTCATTTCGCTCCATCCGTCAGGGAGGTGAGGCGTGATTGTGAATGATTTGAAGCCAGTCGGCCGAATGCCGAAGAGTCCTTCGGTGATGACGCGGCAGTACAATCCGCTTTCGGCAGACAAATGACGCTGTGAGCCTTCAGGATAGGCTTCGATAGGGTAAGGAACATGTTCGCCCAAAAGTCTGCGTTCGGAATAGGCTTGTAAGTGTTGCATGGCTTCTTCAATGTGGTTCGCACGCAATGCGCCTCGAAGTGCATAAAGCGTCGAACGGTCCCAATAGGTTCCATCTCCCTGTTCGGTAAGCAGACCGTCGTCGTGCCAAAGCTTATCGCTGAACAAGGCGCTGATGGTGCCGTCGGCTCTGTCAAGAATGTCGACGGTGAGCGGAATGCATATCCAGGACCTCAGTTTGTCGTTTCCTTTGTAGTATTGGTAGGTGTGGAACCCTTCCAAATCTTTGCCAAAGTGTTTTTCGATCGCATTGCGGAGAGCATCTGCTTGCTTTGAATACTCCGCTGTGATTTGATTGTCCATGGCAAGGGCTTCGCCAAGATACGATGCGGAAACCAAAGCATCGTAATATAGCGATGAGGTGCATAAGTTGGCGTCTCCGGCAGGAAAACGGCCTTCCAATTCGTCGCAATCTGATGCAACAACACCATCAGTGTTGAGCTTGCTGTGGCAGTATTCCAGACACCATGTGATGAGCGGCCATAATTCTTGTGCTTCTTCTTTGCTGCCTCTTGCAAGGGCGTAGCGGGTGGCACCGTAGGCAATCATGGCAGCATCGCCACGGTCGCCAGCACCATTCCAGATGTCGGTGCCTTCGGCAATGATGCTGCTTGGAATTGGATTGTTTTCGTCGTTAATGTAACGTGCGAAATGCCGGAAGGCATTGAGGGCGGAGGCGTTGCCAATCTCATAGCCTAAAAAAGGGAAGAACGGATTGACATATTCAGCTTGGTCGTTTGCCCAGATGGCTGCATAATAGGCTTCTCCGCCAGGACCATGAAGGTAGCCGCCTTTGGTCTTGTAGATGCTCTCGGCAGCACGAAGTTTAGCAAAACGGAAAGCCGCATCCAATATGGAATCTGGAGTTTGAAGAATGAGAGATAGTTCAATCTCGTTGCTAATGAATTGCTGACGCTTCTCTAGTTCCTTGTCAACTGATAAAACGGCTTGGGCTTCTTTTTTGCTTCGGGCTGAGAAACAGATCTCAAATTGTTGTGATTCACCAGGCATGACTTCGTATGTGCCTGAATGTTCGATTGTTGCCGTGATGTAATAAGAACCTTCTACGCCTTTGTCGAATGGCGTGACATATTGTTGTGTGAATCCTGGAATATAAAGCGTTATGGCTTTCTGCGAAAGGTTTTTCACTTTGTAAATCTCACATAAGGCGGGTGCATCGTAACTTGGGAAGATGATTCTGGTCATTGCGATGTCGTCGCCGCTTTCGTGATTGGATAAGGTGAAGGCGCTTTCCACAGTAATACTTCCATGAATACTTATGGATTGTACTTTTTCTTGTTGCAGCGTTTTGCCGTTAATGCTGAGTAGGGACGGAATGTGGGTGGCGATGCGATGCGTCAGGCTGGCATGTGTGTCGTTGGGAATGGTGCGAAGCATGGGGAAGACCAAAGACCTTTCCTCAAAGAAACTTTGGTCGGCATTGACACCATAGCGGATGACTGTTGAAATGTACTGCCCACTCATCTCAATGTGGTCGTAGTGGGGGAGTCCAGCTGCAGTAATGTCCCATCTTATCGATCCGTCGTCTTGCAGTGCCCAGCGGTTCTGTGCATTGACAAGTGTGCAGATGCAGCATGTTATGACAATTGCCAAAAATCGTTTCATAATGAATGGTAGTCTGAATTAAATCTGTCGTTTGAATTGGTTTCCAAGCACTTGCTGTTAGCTTTTTTATTTGAAAACATAGCCTATGTTGATATAGGCACCCCATGCTTGTTCGGTTTGGTTTAGCCAATGCACTTGGAACGAGATTGGACCAATGATGCTGTTGTAGGAATACATAAGGCCTAAACCGAAAGAGTCGTCGGAATAAGCGTTTTTAAACAAATCTTGGATTTCTACGGATGCCCTAGCATAATTGATCATTGCGGTGAGGTAGTTCTTTTTGTGGAAATTATAGCGTACGTCCAAACGGCCTACATGAACACACTTGAAATCGTCGGTTAGGTCGGTGGCGTGGTTCAGTCCGATGAAAGGCAGCTGGTAATCGTAAATGCGTCCGAAGATATTGCTGCCGATATTGTTGTGATAGGCGTAAAGGTGGTTTTCTCCGAGAATCATTCTTGAATAGAATTGTGGGATGAAGGTTATTTTGTCATGACTGATGTAGCCTTTCACATAAAGGCAGATGTCGGCAAAGTTGGAAGGTATTACATTGCCGATGGAATCCTTATACTGATGATCCAGGCGCCAATGGGCTTCGAGTGATGATTCAACACCTTTTGTGGCAAAATAGGCATCGTCCAGATTGTCAAATTTGAGTTTTGTATACGGACCAAATGAAGAGCTCGCATAGCTTTGCTCATCTGATGATTCGTCGGCGTAGAACATGTTCTTAGGCTTCTGATAGTAGGAAATCCTTTCCGATTCGAAACCTACTGCGGCTTGAATATGACGCAGATGGAATTCGGAAATGTAAAACCTAAACCTGTTTTGGTAGAAAAGGTTGTTGGTGAGGATGAATGTATTGCTAATTTGATTTGGGTCTGTTTTGTCGAGTTCGAATACGTTGGGGTGCATCATCCTGAAATCGTAAGAAACACTGATGTTTGCAAGCGAGAGGCTGGCTAATGTGGCTGTCGCATTAAGCCAGTTATTGTAACCAAGGCATAGCGAAAGGTTGCTTTTTAATCCAGAAAGCTTTCTTTGGTTCAAACCGATATTGAACAAGATGGAGGCGCTTTCTTCGTTGTCGTATCGGAATCCTAAGTCTACGACATGTGGTTCGGAAGGCGTAAAACAGATGTCCAGATCGAAGGTCTTGATGTCGGCTGTGTCGTTCCAAAAATCGACGGGATTAAGCTTGTAGGTGATTCTTGAAAAGCTTCCGGTGCCTCTAAAGGTATTGACAGCGTGCTCGATTTCGTTGAAGTGGATGGTCGATCCGGTTTTCAGTTGACCTTTGCGCATCAACCAGTTGGCTTCTTTGTAGCTGACGTTTTCCATGTTTATGAAGCGGATGTTGACGGAGTCGTTGCCGATGTATTCGGCTTTGGTCGCATGCAAGGTCTTTGTGGTCGGTTGAAAACTATCGACGTAATTTTTGATGGCTTGAAGTTGGTCGTGAAAATTTTGGGCATCCCTGTAGCCACGTTTGACTAACGAATCAATGGCGGTTGCGTTGAAACTCAACATGCCGAAGTCGCTTACGTTTGGCTGGATGTAAACGTCGCATAACTGTCGGTTTTCTTCATTGTGTCCCTTTACGGCAATGTTTTTCAGCTGGGCCAGTAGCTGCGGCAGCGATTGAAGCTGTCTTGGGTCTGAAACCAAGCCTTGCGCCACTTCGATGCCGATAATGATGTCGGCGCCCATTTCGCGGCATCGGTCGGCAGCAAAATTGTTTACCAAACCTCCGTCAATCAGCTGTTTGCCGTTGATTGTCATTGGGTCGAAAACGCCTGGAATTGCCATACTTGCGCGAATGGCTTCGGCAAATTTACCGTTGCGTATGATGACTTCTTCGCCGGTGGTAAGTTCGGTGGCAATGCAGGCAAAAGGAATCGGGAGGTTGTTGAAGTCGATGGAATCTTGATAGCCGACGCAAAGGCTGTTGAAAAGGTTCAAAAGCGTTGAACCGTTCATGAATGATTCGGGCAATGATGCCAAAAGAGCGTTGGCTGGGGCATTTTCTGTTTTTTTGTCCAGTTCGCCTGTGTTAAATGGGATTGAAAAAAGGTACGAACTGCGACGCTTTTTTTCGGTGGACGACAGACTGCTTCTTTCGACGGAATTTTTGATGTAGACCGACCAATCCAAGTCGGAAATCAGTTCTTGCATTTCGTCGGGAGAATAGCCCAAGGCATATAAGCCGCCAATGATGCTTCCCATGCTGGTGCCGACCACATAATCAACGGGAATTCCTATCTCTTCGATGTATTTCAAAACGCCGATGTGAGCGCTTCCCTTGGCGCCGCCACCGCCTAAAACGATGCCGACTTTAGGACGTGGGGCTTTGATGGTGTCGTTTGATGCCATTGTGGAAAAGCATGTCAGGCATGCTAAAATAATAAAGAATACTCGTTTCATTTTTGCCTTGTTTTGTTTGTTTATATAATTCGCCATCCGATGCAGCATTGGACAATCCATCCGTTTGTGGTAATGTTGATATTGCTGCTTGAATTTGAACGTGTCAGATTGTAAATTGCGTTTAGACCTAAAATCAGTTGGTCTTGATAAGTATAACAGATTGCGGCTCTTGATATGACTGTTGCCGTGATATGGTTTTTGTTCGGTTGTTGACTGTCGAAACCGTTAGGCATTTCACCGCTTATGTTTTCGTTAATTGTGAAAAGTAGCATCGGCATGGCCGAAAGGTGAAACAGCAGATGAGAATCGCAGCAGACGAAATTGTAGCCATAACCGCCACCAATTGATGCATGGTTGATGGTGATGATGGGATTGTATGTCGCTGCTATGTCGTTGCTGTCTTCAAAAGGCTTGATCCTGTTGCGGAAAAAGGATGCGCCAAGCAGAATGCTTCCGGCGCTTTTCTTTTGTATGTAGGCTTGCGTGATGGCGGCAGGATAGGAAAAAGTCTTGTAATTGAAAACGTAATAGAAATTGACCGTCATCCGGTTGGTGTAGTCGTTGCGGAAGGTGTAGGTGCTGTCGGGATTGTGTGTCTCGACGATGGAGTTCGTCAACCTGTATGACTGGTATTGGAACTCACCTCCGAACCGTTTGTTGTAAAGATTAAGTTTCATGTCACGGTTGTATCGGTTGGTCTGGTCGACGGTGTAACCGAGTTCCAAGCCTCTGTATGCCAATGCGAAAGTGGATTTGAAACTGACTCCGGAACCGATCTCCATCTCCGTGTATTCATAATCGGGAATGTTGTTGAATCGGATGCCGAGATTAGAAAAAGTCGAAATGCCATTGAGCTTGAAAGTCCATGCTTGTTCGGGGAGCTGGATGTATGCTGTGTCGCAGCCTTTCATCAAGTTGCGTTCACGCCAGTCGGCGAAACGTTTTGGAAGGTTCTCCGTTTTTCCGTTTTGTGCAAAGGAAAAAGTGTGGCACATGATAAAAACGAGTCCAAATAGCAATGCTTTTTTCATCCGTTATGGAATTTGGTTGCAAATATACGAAAAAAGGCTTTGGTATGAGCCAAAGCCTTTGAATGTTTGAAATATAGATTGGTTATTTCAATCCTCTTGCTTTCAGGTATGGGTCGTATTCCGGGTCTTGGCCACGGAATTTGCGGTATTGCACCATGCCTTCGTCGCTGCCGCATTCCTGCAAACAGTTCTTGCGGAACGAATCTGCCAGCTCTGGATTGAAGAGGTCGCCTGATGTCTTGAAATAGTTGAAGGCATCTTTGTCGAGGACTTCAGCCCATGTATAGGCATAATAACCAGCGCTATAACCACCGTTGAAGATGTGCGAGAAATAGGTTGAACGGTAGCGTGGAAGGATTTCCGGCATCAAACCGATTTCGTCCATGGCTTGTTTTTCAAATGCGTTGACATCGATGTCTTCTGCGGTTGTGACTTCGTGCCACTTCATGTCGAGGATGGATGCTGCAATCAGTTCGGTGGTGTTGAAACCTTGGTTGAACAGAGCGCTGTTTTCAATCTTATTGATGAGGCTGTCGGGCATAGGTTCGCCAGTCTGATAGTGCTTGGCATACATGCGGATGACTTCCGGCTCGGCCACCCAGTTTTCCATGATTTGCGAAGGCAACTCGACGAAATCGTGAGGCACGCTGCCGCAAGTGCGTGAATAAAGGCCGTCGGAGAAGAATGCGTGCAAGCTGTGTCCGAATTCATGCCACATGGTTTCTGTTTCGTCCCAGTTGAGCAGGGCAGGGGTGTCGCCTTGTGCAGGCGTGAAGTTCATGACGAGCGAAATGACTGGGAAAATCTTTTTGCCATCAATGTCATGGCCGCTGTCGCGGAAACTGGTGCACCATGCGCCACCGCTCTTTGAGGCGCGTGGATAGTAATCCATGTAAAGGATGCCAAGGAAGTCGCCATTGGCTTCTTTCACTTCGTAAGTCACAACGCCAGGATAGTAAACTGGCAGATTGGTGTTTTCGGTGAAAGTGATGCCGTAGAGTTTGTTAGCTGCAGCGAACATGCCGTCGCGGACGTTTTCCAATGAAAGGTAAGGCTTGATTTGGTTTTCGTCGAAGTCGTATTTTGCCTTGCGGAGTTTCTCGGCATAATACCACCAATCCCATGATTCAAGCTTGAAATCGGCGCCTTCGGCATCAGCAATGGCTTGCATTTCAGCAAGTTCTTTCTTTGCCAATTCTTGTGCAGGATTGAAAATGTCGATGAGGAATTTGTCGACGGTAGCGGCATCGTGGGCCATGTTCGGTTCAAGGACATAGTTGGCGTAGTTGTCAAATCCAAGCAGTTGAGCCTTTTGGACACGAAGTTTGGTCATTTCGTTGGCTAAGGCCTTGTTGTCGAACTCGTTGTTGTTGTCGCCACGCATGAAATAACCGCGGTAAATCTTTTCGCGGAGGGCACGATTGTCAGCGTATTGCAGGAAAGGAATCAGGCTCGGCTTTGAAAGCGTGAACACCCATTTGCCTTCCAGATTGTCGGCTTTGGCTTGTTCGGCAGCGGCATCGATGTTTGCTTGTGGCAGACCGGCAAGGTCGGCAGGATCTTCGATGACGAGTTTGAAACTGTCGTTTTCTTTCAGCAGGTTGTTGCCGTATTGAAGGCTTAATGTCGAAAGCTGTTCGTTGATGGCGCTCAGTTTTGCCTGATCTTCGGCATTGAGGCCTGCACCACTGCGAATGAAGTCGTTGTGGTATTTTTCAACCACACGGATTTGTTGATCGTCGAGACCCATTTCGTTGCGGTGTTGGAAAACATAATCAATGCGCTCGAAGAGTTTCGGATTCATGGCGATGTTGTCGCTGTGTTTCGACATCATCGGGTAGATTTGGTTGGCAAGCTCCTGCATTTCGTCGTCAGAGTTGCATTCAATCATGTTGAAGAAAACACCTGAAACCCTGTTCAGCGTTCTGCCGGATTTGTCGTAAGGCAGGATGGTGTTCTCGAAAGTCGGAGTCTCAGGGTCGTTGACGATGGCTTCGATTTCGGCTTCTTGTTCGGCAATGCCGGCTTCAAAGGCGGGCAGATAGTGCGAATTCTGGATTTTGTCGAATGGCGGCACCTGGAATGGCGTCGTGTATTCGGTCAGGAATGGGTTTTCGTCAACGACTTGCTCTTCTTGTTTTTGAGTCGTTGTGCATGATGCTAATGTGATGATACTTAATGCAATCACTTTGATGAGTTTTTTTGACATGATATGATGATTTAATTGTTATGCCTGAAAAGCGGGTGCAAAATTACTCATTATTATGATTGGAAACACGAAACGGCTTGTAATAAAAAAATCAAATATTTTTAATTTTTTTCTTCATTTTATGTTTTTCGTTTGCTATTTTTGTAGGGTTTTTCTAGGATGGGGCAGAAAAATTGCTCCGTGACTTGGAATTGCCGTTGTAATAAATTGAAATCTAATAATATAACTATATGAGTTACATCTCCTGGGATAAAGACAAACTGGTTAATCTGGAGTTTTCGCTGAACCGCGAAATCTTGCGGTCCAATTCAGCGGGTGCCTTTATGGCCACAACTTTGATTGGCTGCAATACGAGAAAATATCATGGACTGCTGGTCGTGCCTCAGCCTCAGTTGGATAAGAACAACCATGTGCTGCTTTCGAGTCTGGAAGAAACGCTTATTCATAATAAGGAGGAATTCCATTTGGGCGTTCACATGTATCCCGATGGCGTTTTTGCACCGCGCGGTCACAAGTATCTTACTGAGTTTACGGCCGATCCGATGCCGCGTCTTGTTTATAATATAGGTGGCATTAAGTTGACCAAGGAACTGATTTTCTCGAATACTGAGGCGAGAGTCATGGTGCGTTACACTATGAACGAAACGCCTGAACCTGTGACTTTGCGCGTGCTGCCGTTCTTGGCTTTCCGCAATGTCCACATGCTTACGCATGAAAACCACGATGCCAGCCGCAAGGTTGAATTGGTGAAAAACGGAGCTTCGTGGCTTTTGTATAAGGATTATTCCAGATTGTTTGTACAGTTTTCAAAATCAGTTGAATATACGCATATTCCGCATTGGTATTACAATGTGTTCTATATCCGCGAACAGGAACGTGGCTATGAGGCTCAGGAAGACCAGTTCGTGCCGGGTTTCTTTGAAATTACGATGAAACAAGGTGATTCCGTGATTCTTACGGCAGGTTTGGAAGAGAAAAATCCGGCCTCGTTTAAGCGTTTGTGCGAAGCGGAAGAAAAGAAACTGTTGCCGCAGCACGATTTTGAGGAATGTTTGGTGAAAGCTTCGCAGCAGTTCATTATCCGTAACGACCAGGGAACGCGCCTTTGGGCAGGTTTCCCGTGGTTTGGCAGCTGCAGCCGCGATATGTTCCTTTCCTTGCCGGGAATTGCCTTGGCTTTGGGCGATGAACGTACATTCAAGGAGTCGCTCGATTATCTGATTGAGCGGATGAAAGGACCGCTCTTCCCGCATCGTTATTATCAGAAAAGTCTGTATTTCACCGCAGTAGATTCGCCTTTGTGGTTCTTTTGGGTGCTGCAACTCTATGAAAAGATGTTGGGCAAGGACAAGAAATCCATTTGGAGAAAGTACAAGGAACCGATGACAACCATTTTGGAAAGTTTCATCGCAGGTACCGATTTCAATGTGAAAATGCAGGACAACGGTCTGCTTTATGCGGGCAACAGCGAATTGGCCTTGACTTGGATGAATGTCTTTGCTGATGGTCATCCGTGGACACCGAGAACGGGACTGGCTATCGAAGTCAATGCGTTGTGGTATAATGCATTGCGTTATGCTGTCGAGTTGCTGAAAGTCGCTGATGCAAAGAATCCTCTCATCGAAAAATGGCAATCTGTCGCTGATAAGATTGAAACTTCGTTTGCCGAAACGTTTTATGATACCGAAAACTGCGCTTTTTATGATTATGTAAACGGAAATGAACGCAATGCTTTGGTGCGTCCGAACATGATGATTGCCGCTTCTTTGCCGTTCACGCCAATGTCTGAAGAAATGCAGAAACGCGCTTTTGATATTGCTTATTCTGAATTGCTGACACCAAGAGGCTTGCGCTCGCTGTCGCCGAATTCCGAACATTATCAAGGCATTACGATTGGCAATCACAGCCAGCGCGAAAGGGCTTATCATCAGGGTACGGCATTTCCTTGGCTGATTTCGTTCTTCGCTGATTTGTCGGTGAAACTGTTTGGCAAGTCGGCGTTGCCATATTTGGAAGACATTTACAATGGTTTTGAAATAGCCATTCAGGAAAACGGCATTGGAAGCATTTCGGAAATCTATGACGGCAATCCGCCGCACGAGGGTAGGGGCTGCATTTCGCAGTCGACGAGTGTGGGTGCTTTGCTCTATCTGCAATATATAATAAAGGTGTTAAATCAGAAAGGAGGCAAAAAATGAGAGTCTTGATGTTTGGTTGGGAGTTTCCGCCTCATATTACGGGAGGTCTTGGAACGGCTTGCTTCGGCATGACGAAGGGTTTGGCAAAGAATGGTGTTGAAGTGCTTTTTGTGGTGCCGCGTGCTTACGGCGATGAAGACCAGACCAATATCCGTCTGCTGAATGCCAGCGATGTCACGATTGACATTGACCATGAAACCGAGAGAAGTTATTGGGAACGTGTGCAATACATGGAAATCGGTTCCAATATCATTCCTTACGTCGGTCCCGAACAGTTCGAAAACGTCATCAATGGCGAGCGTCATGTGGTTGAGCATTTCAATCACGGCAGTTCGGTCTTTGCGCGTAACTATCAGTTTTCGGGCAAATACGGCATGAACCTGATGGAAGAAGTGGCGCGTTATGCCTTGATTGGCTCTTCGATGGCAACGAAACAGGACTTTGATGTGATTCATGCGCACGACTGGCTGACTTATTCGGCTGGCATTGCCGCCAAGGAAACGACGGGCAAACCGCTTGTGGTTCACATGCATGCCACCGAATTTGACCGCTCTGGCGAACATATCAATACCGAGGTTTTTGCCATTGAAAAGCGAGGCATGGAAGCCGCCGACCGTGTCATTACGGTGAGTAACTTGACGCGTAACATTGTCATTGAAAAATACGGCATCGACCCGAAAAAGGTTGTGACGGTGCATAATGCAGTCGAGCCAAACGACAAGCCGAAATCGGAATATGAGCGCAGCGGCTTGGATACTAAGGTCGTAACTTTCTTAGGCAGAATTACTTATCAGAAAGGGCCAGAATATTTCGTTGAAGCGGCTTATAAGATTCTGCAAGTCGATCCGAACATCCATTTCGTGATGGCAGGAACGGGCGATATGCTTGAAAAAGTGATTCATCGCGTGGCTGAACTGAAAATGGGAAGTCATTTCCATTTTACGGGTTTCCTGAAAGGCGAGGCCGTCGACCAGATGTTTGCCATGACCGATGTGTTTGTAATGCCTTCAATTTCAGAGCCTTTTGGCATCGTTCCGCTTGAAGCCATGCGCTTGAATGTGCCTGTTGTCATCTCGAAGCAATCGGGAGTTTCTGAGGTGGTTAAACATGCCATGAAGGTTGATTTCTGGGACATTAACGGCATGGCGGATGCCATTTACGGTTTGTGCCGCTACAAGGCTTTGTCCGATTGCTTCAAGGATGAGGGCAAGGACGAGGTAGACAGCTTGAAATGGGAGTTGGCAGCAAAGAAAATCAAGGCGGTTTACGAGAGCGTGCTATAATATAATAAGGTGTCGCGATTGCCGTATGGCCGCATGACGGAAGAAAATCATATAACTTATTAAAATATAAATAGATATGAAACGGATTTTATTGTTTTTTGCTTTATTTGTTACCTTTCCTTCCTTTGCTCAGATTGGGGAGGAAATCATGCAGTCGAGCAAAAGAACAAAGATTGCAGAAGGAAGGAATTATCTTCTTGAAAAGTTCATCGAAAGGGATTATGACAAAGTTAAGGAAATAAAGGATTACCTGCTGAACCTTGAAGATGATGATTATGTTGCTCTTACTCCATACGAATTGTGGCATGTTTTGGCCTGGACAAAGGAATTTGATGCATTGACTGAAAATTTGAGGCATTTCGATTCGGCCTATTTTGAGAGCTTTAAAAATAAGATTTTTCCGGAAAAAGACATGCTGCTTCGCAAATTGTATATGAAAGGGTGTGAGGATGAGCATCTGATTCGTTTTAATTTGCAAGAGGCTCAACTCCAACCGGAGGATGATGCTGCCGTTTCGTTAATCTTTGATTGGCTGCTGCAAAAATCTGATGATGAACAGGAAGGGTTGAATGAGAAATCAACACGTTTCTTGAAAGACTATCCGAATAGCGATTACGAATGGTTTGTAAGGCATTTTGTTCGCGAAGTCTATGTCGAGAAAAACTGGGGTTGGGGTATGGGCTTAGATATTTGTACTGCGTTCTCATCAGAGATAATAAGGAAACCAAGTGCTGGTTTTGGTATTAGTTTCGACATCTTGTACAAAAAATGGGACTTGTGTTTGGGGTATGACATAGTTTTGGGGAAAACGAAAGAGGATAAATATTTTTCAGGAGGTGTCGTTTATCAGGGAAAGGGTTTACTCGTTATGCCATTTTATGCTACACTGTCTTATCCATTGGGTGATGGTCATCGTTGTAGCATTTCTCCTGTGGCAGGCATTGGTACTGTGCTTGAGACTTATTCAAATACTTATAATCCTGAATTGTCGCAATTGGATAAGGGGCATTTTTCCTATGTATTTGGAGCTTGCTTCGATATTAAAACGTATGGCTCGTTTGAGGGTGGAGTTATTAGAATAAGGTATAACTGCAATCTGATGGATCCCCATAATGGGAATCATGCGTTTTTCCATGTGGTTTCAGTGGGAGGAACCGGTTTCCTCAGGAAACGCGATCGTGTTTTTTAAAAAGTAACAAATAAAATCAATATATCATGGCTAAATCAATTTGTTTCTATTTCCAAGTGCATCAGCCTTATAGGCTTCGCACTTATCGTTTCTTCGAAATCGGGAAGAAGCATTACTATTACGATGATTACAACAATCGCATGTACATGAGGCGCGTGGCTGAAAAATGCTATTTGCCCATGAATGAACTGCTTATGCGCCAGTTTGAGAAATTCGGCGATAAGGTGAAAGTGGCATTCTCGTTCTCGGGCATCGCCATCGAGCAGATGGAACAATATGCGCCCGATGTGCTGGAAAGCTTCCAGAAACTGGTTGCCACGGGCAATGTCGAAGTCTTGTCGGAAACCTACGCCCATTCACTGGCATCGCTTGCCAATCCTGATGAATTCAAGCGTCAGGTGTTGGCGCACAAGCGCAAAATGAAGGAAGTTTTTGGCATTTCGCCGAAGACTTTCCGCAACACCGAGCTCATTTATAGCGATGAAATTGGTGCGGCAGTGGCCGATATGGGTTACAGCCTGATGCTTACCGAAGGTGCCAAACATCTGTTGGGTTGGAAGAGTCCTAACTATATGTATGCCAATGCGATAAATCCAAAGCTGAAGGTCTTGTTGCGTAACTTTAAGTTCAGCGATGAGATTGCTTTCCGTTTCGTGCAGGATTCCTTTACTGCCGATGATTTCGTGAATTGGTTGAACGAAATTCCAGATGATGAGGAAGTCGTCAATGTCTTTATGGATTATGAGACTTTTGGCGAACATCAGTCGGCAACAACGGGCATTTTCGATTTCATGGAACGTCTGCCGGAAGCCATTCTTAGCAACAGCGGTTTCAGTTTTGCCACGCCTCACGAATTGGAAAAGACTTTGCAGCCGGTTTGTGCCGTGAATGCACCGAGTCCGCTTTCGTGGAGCGATGAGGAACGCGACCTTACCGCTTGGTTAGGCAATCCTTTGCAAGACGATGCCTTCAAGTCGCTTTATGACTTGTCGAACAAGGTGAAACGCATTAAGGATGAGGAACTTCACCAAGATTGGAACTACTTGCAGACCTCCGACAATTTCTATTACATGTGTACGAAATGGCTCTCCGATGGCGTAGTCCACAAGTATTTCAACCATTATCCTTCGCCATACGATGCTTATGTCAACTATATGAACGTCCTGACTGATTTTGTCGATAGGGTAGAAAAGTTGTCGAAGAAAAAGGTATAAGGTTTTTTCTTATTTTTGCACCCATTTTTACTGAAAATAATTCAATGAGAGCACCTGATTTTTTATTTGAAACCAGTTGGGAAGTGTGTAACATGGTAGGCGGAATTTACACTGTTTTGTCTACTAAATCCAACGAAATCAAGAATTTACTGAATGATAAATATATCACCGTCGGTCCCGATGTGGTGAAGGAAGCGCATGAAACACTGTATTTCATCGAGGATAATACCATTTTCTCGAAATGGCGCGAAACGGCTTTGGCGCAAGGCTTGAAAGTGCGTGTGGGACGTTGGAAAATCGAGAGCAGTCCGATTGCCATTCTGGTTGATTATACGACGCTTTATCAATCTAAGAATGAGATACTTGCCCATCTTTGGGAACAATATCAATTAGATTCAATCCGTGGTCAGTGGGATTATATCGAGCCGGTTTTGTTCGGCTATGCCGCTGGTCAAGTGATTGAAAGTTTTGCCAATTTCTACCTGCAACGCACCAATAACATTGTGGCGCAGTTCCACGAGTGGATGACGGGCTCGGGCGTGCTGTATCTGAAAGAACATTGCCCCCAGATTGCTACGGTTTTCACAACCCATGCAACCTATTTGGGACGCGCCATTTCGGGCAACGGACTGCCGCTTTACGACAATCTGAAATCGTATCAGCCTTCGGCTATGGCCTTGCGCTTTAACATTGTTTCGCAACAATCGATGGAGCAGAAGGCGGCCAAAAATTCCGATGCTTTTACTACGGTGAGTGATATCACAGCTCAGGAATGTGAACAATTCCTTGAACGCAAGCCGGATGTGTTGACAATCAATGGTATAAATAAGCCTTTGCGTCAAGATGATGCTGAATTTTCGGCAATGCGAAATGCTGCCCGTAAGCAGATTTTGAAAATTGCCAGCACACTTTGCGGCGAACAACTTGCTGATGATTGCCTGATGGTAATCAATAGTGGTCGTTATGAGTTCAAAAACAAGGGCATCGATTTGTTTATCGAATCGTTGCGCCGTTTGAATGAAGACAAGAACCTTGCAAAAACCGTTCTTGGCGTGATTGCGGTTCCTGCTAATCTGGCTGGCCCTTCGAAGGATTTGAAACGCCGTTTGGATGGTCATGTAGCCATTGAAGGCCACACCGATTTCCCGGCAACGCATCATATTTTCAATTATGAAAATGATGCCATTTTGAATACCTTGCGTAATGCGGGCTTGCAAAACGATGCCAATGACAAGGTGAAAGTGATGTTTGTGCCTTCTTATCTGAACGGAAACGATGGCATTTTCAATTTGACATATACGGAATTCCTTTCCGCTTTCGATTTCTCTGTGTTCCCATCGTATTATGAGCCATGGGGCTACACGCCACTTGAAAGCGTTTCGGTTGGCATCCCAACCTTGACCACCGATTTGTCAGGTTTTGGCAAATTCGTTCAAAATGAAGGTGGTGCTGGTGAAGCCGTTACCGTAGTTGAACGCAAGGAAGGTTTTGGAAATCAGGTCGTTGCTGCCATTGTCGCCAAAATGCGTGATTTCATCGGCAAATCAAAAGATGAAATGGCGAAGATTTCGTCTGATGCTTTGAAATTGGCTGGTAAGCTTTGTTGGAAGGAATTGATTTCCAATTATCAAAAGGCTTGGAGCATGGCATTGGACAAGTCTGGCAGTCGTCATTATATGCTGGAATCGGTGCCTTACGCTGATATGCTGCATGAGGTGAAAGTCAATTATCAGAAAGCGGATGAACCGAATTGGAAGAAAGTTTTGATTCAGCCTGTTTACTCTCAGGAAATGAGAAAGTTACAGGAATTGTCGCGCAATATCTGGTGGTGTTGGAATGTCGATGCCATTGAACTTTTCGAATCCATCGACCCTGAGGCATGGGTGACAACGGAACAGAATCCTGTCGCCTTGATGGAAGGTTTGTCTTTGGAACAGATTGAAAAGTTGGAAAACGATAAGGATTTCATCACGCGCTTGAATGTGGTTTATGATGATTTCCAGCATTATATGTCGCAAAAAACGGCTCAAAAAGACTTGATTGCCTATTTCAGCATGGAATATGGCTTGATGAAGAGCCTGAAGATTTATTCCGGTGGCTTGGGCATTTTGGCTGGCGACTATATGAAGCAAGCTTCCGATTCGAATGCCAACATGGTTGGCATCGGTTTGTTGTACCGTTATGGCTATTTTGCACAGGAAATTGCTGTTTCGGGCGAGCAGCGTGCCGATTATGTGCCACAGAAATTCTCGCAGTTGCCACTCGACCCGGTTCGTGATGAAAATGGCGATTGGGTGAAGATTAGCATTGCTTTCCCCGGTCGTTCGGTTTATGCGAAGGTATGGCGCGTCAATGTGGGTAGGGTAGGCCTCTATCTGCTTGATACTGACATAGAAGAAAACTCGCAGGAAGACCGTGGCATTACAAGCCGTCTGTATGGCGGTGACAATGAAATGCGCTTGAAACAGGAAATGTTTTTGGGCGTTGGCGGTATTCGCCTTCTTGAAGCAATTGGCTTGAAACCAACAGTTTATCATTGCAATGAAGGCCATGCTGCATTTTGCGGCTTGGAACGTTTGCGCACCTATATCAATAAGCATAACCTTGATTTTGATGTCGCCCTTGAATTGGTACGTACATCAACTTTGTTCACGACGCACACACCGGTTCCTGCTGGCCATGATGCTTTTGAAGAGCATCTGCTGAGGACTTATATGCCTCATTATGCGCATCGTATGAATATCAGCTGGGAGCGTTTTATGGGATTGGGACGTTTCAATCCAAACAATACGGACGAAAAATTCTCGATGAGTGTTTTGGCAACGAACATGAGTCAGGAAGTGAATGGCGTGAGCCGCATTCATGGTCGTGTGTCGCGCGATATGTTTAAGTCGTTGTGGCCAGGTTATTTTGCTGAGGAAAACCATATCGGTTATGTCACGAATGGCGTTCATTTGCCAACTTGGGGCAACCGTTTGTGGCAACGGCTTTATAAGCAGACTTTTGGAACAGATTACATTGATCATCAGTCGGATGAAAAGGTCTGGGAGAAGATTTACGGTGTTGCCGATAGAACCATTTGGGACATTCGCAAGCAGTTGAAGCATGAATTCATGGTTTATCTGGCCGAAAAGATCCGTGTGGATATGCGCAAGCGTCAGGAAAGTCCGAAACTCATTATGCAG
Source organism: Bacteroidales bacterium (assembly GCA_024400455.1). Lineage (GTDB taxonomy): Bacteria > Bacteroidota > Bacteroidia > Bacteroidales > F082 > Limimorpha. The sequence goes on from JAKSMU010000001.1 coordinate 243,676, forward strand.
ACCGTCAACAGCTTGAATGAGAATGCCTTGATTGTCGGCTTCGCTCGTCGTTTTGCAACCTACAAACGTGCTCATTTGCTTTTCGGTAATTTGGAACGTCTGTCGCAATTGGTCAACAATCCTGATAAACCTGTGATTTTCCTGTTTGCAGGCAAGGCTCACCCGAATGACAAGGCCGGTCAGGACCTGATTAAGATGATTGTCGACATTTCGCGTCGTCCTGAATTTCTCGGTAAGATATTGTTTATCAGTAATTACGATATGGAATTGGGCAGTCGTTTGACCTCGTCTGTTGATGTGTGGTTGAATACGCCAACCCGTCCGCTCGAAGCATCCGGTACCAGTGGCGAAAAGGCTGTGATGAATGGTGTGCTGAATTTCTCCGTTCTTGATGGCTGGTGGGCCGAGGGCTATCGCGAAAATGCAGGTTGGGCCATTCAGGAAAAACGCACCTATCAGAATCAGCAGTATCAGGATGAAATGGATGCCGAGACAATTTACAATACTTTGGAAAATGAAATCGTTCCTTTGTATTACACTCGTAATGAAGAAGATGTGCCTGCAGGTTGGGTAGCAAGCATGAAGAAATGCCTGGCCGAAATTTCGCCGAACTACACCATGAAACGTATGTTGGATGATTATTTCGACAGATATTACAACAAACTCATCGAACGCACCAATTGGATGCGCGCCAACCGTTATCAGAAAGCTTTTGAAATCAATGCGTGGAAGAATACGATTCGTGCAAATTGGGACAAAATCGAAGTGAAATCTTTGATTCTGCCTGATACCAATGTCCGTCCGCTGACTTTCGGCGAGTCGTTCATTGCTGAAATCACGCTTGAAACACCTGGCATTAAGGCTGGCGATTTGGCAATTGAGTTGCTTTTCGGCAATAAGGATAATGATGTGGTCAACGAAATCACTTCAGTCGAAAGCATGAAACTTGTCGATTCGGGCGATGGTTGGGCCAAGTATTATATTAAGGTGCCAATCAGCCGCGCAGGTGTCTATAACTACACATTCCGCGTCTATCCAACGAGTCCGATGCTGCCGCATCGTCAGGATTTGCCGTTGGTGAAGTGGATATGATTTTTTAAAAAAGGTTGCAATGTTGCAACCTTTTTTTGTGAAAAGAATTTGCCTACATTTGCAATGTCAAAATTCATAAAACTATGGAAGTATATCAAATTTGGCTCATTGCCGCAATCGTATTGGTGATTGTTGAAATCTGCACTGCGGGTTTCGGTTCAATCTGTTTTGCCTTCGGAGCAGGTTTCTCGGCTCTTACGTCTTATTTGGGAGGCAATTATGTCTGGCAAATCCTCGTATTCGCCATCGTTTCGTTGCTCACTTTCATTTTCTTGCGTCCCGTCGTCATTCGTTTCCTTGACCGGAATTCCAAGGATGTGAAGACAAATGCGGATGCCTTGATTGGCCGAAAAGCTATTGTCAGTGAAACCATCGACCATGCTACACATACGGGGCGCGTTGCCGTGGATGGCGATGACTGGAAAGCCGTTGCCGAAGATGATGCTGTGATTGAAAAAGGCGAGGAAGTGACTATCGTAGCCCGCGAAAGCATCATTGTTACAGTGAAGAAATAACCTAATTATTCATATCTAAATCATTAAAACTATGAACATTGTATTAGTCGTTTTGATTGTTCTCGTTGTGCTTTATGTGCTCAGCGGAATTAAGATTGTTTCCCAATCGGAAAACATGATTGTCGAACGCCTTGGCAAGTACAACCGTACTTTGACCGCTGGTATCAATGTCATCCTGCCTGTTATCGAACGGGCCAAGGATACCATCATCCGTCGTCAGAATGGTTATCTGGCGAAAACCAGCCGCATTGATATGCGTGAGCAGGTGTATGACTTTGATAAGCAGAGCGTTATCACCAAAGATAATGTAATGACTGAAATCAACGCATTGCTGTATTTCCAGATTGTAGATCCTACAAAGGCTGTCTATGAAATCCAGAATCTTCCTGTGGCCATCGAAAAACTGACCCAAACCACTTTGCGTAATGTGGTCGGTGAAATGGAACTCGATGAAACCTTGACTTCGCGCGATACCATCAACTCGAAACTCCGTACCGTGCTTGACGATGCCACCAATAAATGGGGCGTTAAAGTGAATCGAGTTGAATTGCAGGATATTACACCTCCGGAAAGTATCCGTCGTACCATGGAATTGCAGATGCAGGCTGAACGTAACCGTCGTGCCGAAATTTTGAAGGCAGAAGGTGAGAAGCAAGCTCAAATCTTGAATTCAGAAGGTGAAAAGCAGGCTGAAATCAATGCTGCTGAAGCTGAAAAGCAAGCTAACATCCTCAAGGCTGAAGGTGAAGCTCGCGCCAAGGTGCTGCAAGCTGAAGCTGAAGCTACTGCTATCCGCAACATTTCTGAATCAGTGGCCAATTCAGGCGCTGATCCTGTCAACTATCTGCTTGCCGTGAAGTACATCGAAACCCTGAAGGAGGTTGCTGGCGGTCAGAACAATAAGACGGTCTATCTGCCATACGAAGCATCCAACGTGCTTGGTTCGCTGGGCGGAATCAAAGATCTGTTCAATAAATAATCACTTGTTGATTGAAACAATAAGCCGCAGTCTTCGGGTTGCGGCTTATTTGTTTTCTGGGTTGTATGAAAAGCTTTCGGCGGCTTGTGAGATGCTTTCTTCTTGGTTATATAAAGCTGCTGTTTTGTGAGGTTGGTTAAGTTTGATGAAGGTCTCGTCGAGAATTTGAACAATGCCTTCCAAAGTCTGTTGACGAATGTCGGCCTTGCGCAATTGGCATTCCCAAATGACCATTGTGTTCCAGCCCATGGCCTTGAGTTTTTCGCGTGTTTCGATGTCTCGGACTTTGTTGCGTGCGATTTTCGCCTCCCAATATTCCTTGTTGCTCTGAGGGTGCGAAGCTAACTTGCAGTCTTCGTGACCATGCCAGAAACAGCCGTGAATGAAGATGGCAGTGCGGTATTTGCGCAAGGCGATGTCGGGCTTGCCTGGTAAATGCTTCACATTCACGCGATAACGAAATCCTTTGGAAAACAGATATTTCCTCACAATCATCTCTGGCTTGGTGTTTTTGCCTTTGATTTGCTGCATGATGTGGCTGCGCTGTTCGGGTGAGAAAATGTCTGTCATGGTTGATGAAAAGTTGTGGCAAAAGTACTGAAATTTGTATTTCAAAAGTAAAAGACATATCTTTGCAACGAAATAGTAGCAAATGGAAATTCTCGATTTATACGATAAGGAGCTGAAACCGACAGGAAAGACGGTTGAACGAGGCAGGCCGATTCCCCGAGGCTTTATGATTCCTATTGTCGCCGTTTTCGTTTATAACGACAAGGGTGAGTATCTGATTCAGAAAGTTGCAAAATCCAAGGGAAACTATTATTCTTCCACGGCGGGTCATGTGCAAAGCGGTGAAATTGATTTTGCGGCAGCCATGCAGCGCGAACTGAAAGAGGAAATAGGCCTTTCGGTGGCGAAAAGCGAACTGAAATTGGTGAAAATCCGCCGTTACGAGTATAAATTTACCTTTTTGTATATGCTGAAAAGTAATGTCCCCGTTGAGATGTTACGCCTTCAGGAGGAGGAAGTTGAATCGGTGAAATGGATGACGCGCGACGAAATTGAGCAACTGTGCAATCAGAATCTTTTCCAACGTGTGCATTATCAGTTACTTGTCGATTGTGAGGAAATATTGAACTGCACAAAGTAAAGTCTTTGTGTTTATCGTAAATTTTCCTAAATTTGCAGCAATTTTATTAGCAATTAAAACTTAACATAATGATAGCAAAAGAATTACTTGACCCGAAAAGTATCGTGGTCGTTGGTGCTTCCGCTGACATTCACAAACCAGGCGGAAAAGTATTGAAGAACTTATTGGAAAGCCCTTTCAAAGGACAGGTATATGCCGTCAATCCTAAGGAAGCAGAAGTGCAAGGCGTGAAATGCTATGCCAAGGTTGAGGACCTGCCTCAGGTCGACTGCGCCATTTTGGCCATTGCCGCTAAATATTGCGCTGCAACCGTCGATGTTTTGGCTCTGCAAAAAGGCACGAAAGGTTTCATCATCATCTCAGCCGGTTTCGGCGAGGAAAATGCTGAAGGTGCTGCTATCGAACGCCATATTGCTGACACCATTACCAGCGTCGGTGGCTCTTTGATTGGTCCTAACTGCACGGGCTTCCTGAACACCAATTACTGCGGTGCTTTCGATGCTCCAATCCCGCCGCTTGACCCACAAGGCGTTGATTTCATTACCGGTTCGGGCGCAACGGCTGTGTTCATCAAGGAATATGGCATGAGCAATGGCTTGACTTTCAATAGCGTTTGGGCTGTCGGTAATTCGGCTCAAGTCGGTATCGAAGATGTTCTTGAACATTTGGATGAGACCTTCGACCCTGAAAAGAGCAGCCGTGTCATCATGCTTTACATGGAAAAGATTTCCAACCCGCAGAAGATGCTGAAGCACGCTCGTTCACTCATCAACAAGGGCTGCAAGATTGCCGCCATCAAGTCGGGTGGTTCTGCTGCCGGTAGCCGTGCTGCAAGTTCGCACACTGGTGCTTTGGCTACATCTGATGTCGCTGTTGATGCTCTGTTCCGCAAGGCTGGTATCGTCCGCTGCCAGAATCGTCAGGAACTGACGACGGTTTGCGCCATTTTCATGCATCCAGAAGTGAAGGGCAAGAATATGGCCGTCATCACTCACGCTGGTGGTCCTGCCGTCATGCTGACCGATACTTTGTCGAACAATGGTATGGATGTGCCGCACCTCGAAGGTCCGAAGGCTCAGGAATTGTTGGGCAAACTGTTCAACGGTTCTTCAGTCGGTAATCCTATCGATTTCCTCGCTACGGGTACCGCCGAACAGCTCGGTTACATCATCGATGCTTGCGAAAACGATTTCGACAACATCGACTGCATGTGCGTCATCTTCGGTTCGCCAGGTTTGTTCTCTAACTATGAGGTTTACAAGGTTTTGGACGAAAAGATGAAGACCTGCAAGAAACCTATTTTCCCGATTTTGCCATCCATCATCAATGTGAAGGACGAAATCGCCGACTTCATCCAGAACAAGCATAGAATCAATTTCCCGGAAGAATGTGTCTTCGGTAACGCACTCTGCAAGATTTACAACACGCCGAAACCGCAGCCAGAAAATCCTGTGATGCCAGAAATCGATGTGAAACGCATCCGTGAAGTCATCGACAGCTGCGAAAACGGTTATATCGACCCTGAAAAGATTGCTCAACTCCTTGATGCAGCAGGCATTGCACAAAAGCAAATCCGTGTTGTTGACAAGAAGCAGCAGGCCGTCGACTTCGCTAACGAAGTGGGGTATCCGCTCGTGATGAAGGTCGTGGGACCAGTCCACAAGTCAGATGTCGGTGGCGTGACCTTGAATGTCCGCAACATCGAAACCGTGGAAAAGGAATTCGACCGTTTGATGGCTATTAAGGACACTTACGCTGTTGAAATGTATCCAATGCTCGATGGTACGGAAGTTTACATCGGCGCTATCCGCGATGCTAAGTTTGGTCATCAGGTGTTCTTCGGCTTGGGCGGCATCTTCATCGAAGTCTTGAAGGATGTTCAGAGTGCCATTGCTCCGGTCTGTGTCGATGAAGCTAAAGATCTCATCACCAAGCTCCGTGGCTACAAGATTTTGCAAGGCGTCCGTGGACAGCAGCCTGTCAATGTCGACATTTATGCTGAGCAGGTCGCCCGTGTCAGTGCCCTTGTGATGGCAGCTCCTGAAATTGCCGAAATGGACCTCAACCCATTGCTTGGCAATCCGAAGAATGTCGTCGCTGTTGATGCACGCATTAGAATTGAAAAATAAGAGTTAGATTGCGAGACTGCGAGGTCACGGGACATCGAGGTGTTGGTGTCTCGAGACCTCGAAATCTCGCGCTCTCGCAGTCAAAAAATAACAAATATGATTACCGAAAAAGCCACCTATTATCTGGTTTATGCCGTTTTGGTTGCTGTCACTTTTTTGGCTGACCAATGGCTTAAAAAAACTGAAAAAAAGTATCGTACTCTTGGCTATGCCGTTAGTCTTGTGGCCGATTTCGCCATTTTGGGTTATGGCATGTACCTTTATTTTGTCAAGGGCGAAGACCAGACAGGTTTCATCCTCGGCAGCATCATTTTTGCCGTTTGCGTTTTGTGCCTGTTGGGCCGCTATTGGCAGAACAAGGAACTTGACAAGCGCAGAAGGCATGACAGCACAACACCAAAAGAATAGTCCATTATGAAAAAATCAGATGTCATTACAATAATAGTGGTTGCCGCTGTTGTATGCGGTTTTGCTTTTATCCCTGGCGCTTGGAATTGGTTCAACACCACGACCGCCAATCACGGTTTGCTGATGAGTTTCTTTAAGTTTGCCATCCTCGGCACTTTCGGCGAGATGCTTTCCTTGCGTATTCGCGAAGGCGTTTACATGAAGAAAGGTTTCGGTTTATTGCCGAAACTTTTGATTTGGGGCGTGTTGGGTGTTGTCATCGCTTCGGCCATGACCATTTTCAAGACGGGAACGGTGGCTTTGCTCGATAAAGGTTTCCATTTTGATGGCAAGGCTGCGGCTTGGTTCGCCGGTAGTCTGAGCTGGGGCAAGTTCTTTGTCGCCTTGTGTGTCAGCGTGTTGATGAATACCTTGTTTGCTCCTGTTTTTATGACATTCCACAAAATCACTGATATTCACATCGCTGAAACAGGGGGCTCTCTGAAGGGTTTCTTCGGCAACAAATTGAAAATGCGTGAAACCATGTCACAGAAAATCAATTGGGACACGCAGTATGGTTTCATTTTTGCCAAGACCATCCCGCTTTTTTGGTATCCGGCACATACTATAACGTTTTTATTGCCAGGTACTTACCAAGTGCTTTTCGCGGCCTTCCTCGGCGTTGCTCTTGGCGTGATTCTGAGCATTAAGAAATAACTGTAAAACATACGACTATGGTAATTTACAAATGGTTTCGCGGTCTCTTGAAGGCCTCCGCTTTGACGACTGTGATGTTCATCATGCAGGCTTGCTATGGCACGCCGCACGATTTCCAGGAAATTCGTGTTGCTGGGAAAATTATCGACAAGACGACATTGCAGCCGATACAAGGTGTTGGCGTTCAAGGATATGAAGGTGTTGTCACTGATGAAAACGGTTGCTTCTCATTCTACACGATGGGGTATGGCGATTGCCAGAATCTCTCTTTCATTGATAGCATCGGACGTTATGAGCCGGTGAATGACACGTTGATTTGTGGTGATCTCACCAATATCACAATTGAAATGACACCTGTCGCCGAATAAAGGTGCTATGCTTCAGGCTTTTCACAACTATTTCCGAAAAAAAGAGACGCAACTGCACGAGCTGAACTATCTTTTTTGGGAATGTACGCAGCGTTGCAATCTGAACTGCAAGCATTGTGGTTCGGATTGTTTTGTTTCGTCGCGTTATAAGGATATGCCTTTCGGCGATTTTCTGAAGTCCATTTCGCCTCTGGAAACGGCTTTCAAGCGCAATTCCATTATGGTTGTCATCACTGGGGGCGAACCGACTTTGCGCTCCGATTTGGCCGATTGTGGCCGCGAATTGCGCAAGCATGGTTTCCTGTGGAGCATTGTGACCAATGGTTTCGCCTACGATGAAGCCATGCATAAGAAACTGATTGATGCAGGATTGTGCAGCATCACGGTCAGTTTGGATGGCTTGCAGGCAACGCATGACATGTTCCGCCATCGAGAGGGAAGCTTTGAAAAGGCTTTGCAAGCCATTGATTTGATTGCCAATGAAAAGCGCTTGCCGACATACGATGTGGTGACCTGTGTCAGCAAATTGAATTTCGATGAGTTGGAGGCCTTAAAGAATTTGCTGGTTGAGCATAAGGTTAAGGCATGGCGCTTGTTTACCATTGCTCCGATTGGTCGAGCATCTGGCAACGATGAATTACAGTTGAGTGACGAACAGTTCACTAAAATGATGGATTTCATTGTAGAAGTCAGAAAAGAGGGAAAAATTGACATCAAATATAGCTGTGAAGCATATGTTGGCCGGTACGAGCGCAAGGTGCGCGACTGGTTCTATTTTTGCCGTGCAGGCATCACCATCGGCTCGATCTTGATTGATGGTTCAATTTCGGCCTGTCCTAACATCGACCGCCGTTTTGCGCAAGGCAATATTTATAATGATGATTTCCTTGATGTTTGGAACAACAGATTCCAACCTTTCCGTGATAGAAAGTGGATGAAAACAGGTCAATGCGCACATTGTAAGGTCTATAAAAATTGTCTTGGTGGAGCCATGCATCTCCACACCAAGGATTCAGGCGAAATCATGATGTGTCATTTCAACAAAATAAAATGATTATGTTTTTGCAATTCTGAAAGTTTTTTCAATACATTTGCATCACGAATCAAGGATTGGCCGTTATTGGTTCTCGTGGTCGGTCCGATGAAATAAGCAGAACCTGTTTAGACCATTAAAAACACTTAATCATGTCAGAAAAGAAAGTTTTTCCAAAACCAGTGCTAATCATTAGTTTCATTCTCATCCTTTTTGGATGCGTGTGCAGTTGTATTCAACTTTATCATGAATTTTTCGTTGAGTGCAATGCCCTGCGTCTCATTATGAGTTTGTTATGTTTTGTTGGTTTCGTTATGACCATTCTCTATCAACTTAATATCCTGAAGGATTCAAGGTTTTTCTATACCAGTTTGATTTTCATTTTTGCATTAACGGTGGCCATTTCAGGTATTGTTTTTTCGGAATTTGCCGATGTCAGATCATCGAAACTTGATTCTGTCGTTTTGGGAGTCGTGAGAAGATTGATTCAATTCCTGTCGCTTGTCGTTTTTGCTGCGGTCTTCGTTTTTGATGCTCGTTGCAAGGATTTGAAGAGCAGGTTCTTCGAGGAAAGTACTGAACACTTAAGCCGTATCCTGTTTTTGGAAATTGCCATCATGCTGATTTATCTTTGCTGCGGCATGATTCCTGCTGGTTTCAGTTCCATTTGGGGCGTATTTGTCAGTCCATTGCTCTTTGTCGGCGTTTTCATCTGCTACGCTACAAGAATTGCGATGAAGAAGGAAGAAAAGAAAGAAATACAATAAAAACCTCTTTTATATGCACTAAAGGCAACGGGGATTTGTCCTCGTTGCCTTTTTTTTTGTTGCTTATATCCAGCCTTTAATCCTGTAATAGGCCAAGGCGCAATATTCTCTGAAGCAGGTGGTTTCCAACTTGAAATAATTCCAAAAAGTGTAGCGCATATTCGTGCTTTCAACATTTGGTATTGTTTCGTTGCCGTCCAATTTTTGTTTTTTGAGGGATAAGTCGAAATCGACGGTGGCTTCTCGAGCGGAGGCACCTCTGACAGCAGAAAAACCTACTTTGTTAAAGCATTTGATGGTCCGGCGCATGTTTTCGGGCGAAGTGACCACTAAGATAGGTGTGCTTATTAGATCTGGAAACTGTTCGCGTAATTCTAATACTTGTGATCTGGTGTTTGATCCGTCGGTCATGTAAAGGATGCGGTCATGCTCAATTCCTTGGCATGTAAGTGCTTTTGTCATTTCTGCTTGGCAGATGGAGTCTTTTGGATGCACCAAAACGACAGGAGTCTCATAATGGTTGGCGAATTGTGCGGTATAGTAAAGCCTGATGAGATTGCTTTCAGAAGGCATCCCAGCCCCACCAAGCATGACAATGTATTTTGGGTAAAATGGCATTTCTGTTTCATTTGGGTCATCACCCAAATGATAGTGCATATAGAAAGGCGCTGGCGTCAGGGCTAGAATGATCATCAATAGCAAGATGGCGCCGAGTGTAACGAAAAGATATCTAAGGGTTTTCCTGATCATTTCTGATTTATTGCTTTTCCCAAACGTTCACGATTTCACCGATATAAGCATAGTGAATGCCCATGCCTCGGTCGCCGTAGAAGGCTTTTACATCGTCACAAAGCTGGTCCAATTCAAATTGGTGCGCATAGATGATTTTGCACTCGATGGCGAGATTGGCTTCTTCAAAAATAGGGTTGCCCAATTTGGTGAAGGTTGGGTGAAGGCCTGCCGGAGTAAGTTTGTCGCCTTCGCGGCCTGAGTGTGAGCCGATGTAAACCAAAGCATCGTGCATCTCTTCAGGAAATGCGGTGACGGTGAAATATTCGTTACGTTGCATGAATTCGTGCGTGTAGCGGTCGGTGGAAACATAGACTGTGAAAATCGGCTTGTTCCAAAGCACGCCGAGGTCGCCCCATCCGATGGTCATGGCGTTCATGTCGCCTTCCTTGCCGACGGCGAGCGCCATCCAGTCGTCGCGTAACATACTGACCGTGTTACGGATTTGGTCGGGTTCAATGGCCTTCCAAGTTGCGGAATCGTTGCTCATTTCTGTTTCAGCTTCAGTAGTTTGAATTGTGTTTTCTTTCTCGTTGCATGATGCCAATCCGAAGAGCATCAGTGCTGCAAAGATACATGATTTGATTGATTTTGCCATGATACGATGTTTAAATGTGATTTCCGATTTTTGTGCCGACATACATGCCTGCCCAGACGAAAAGCAGACAAAGGACAACAGTGCCTAAAATGTATGCGCCAGCGTTGAGGTAATTTCCTGAGCGCAGCATTTCCAACGATTGTGCCGAGAAAGTGGAGTAGGTGGTGAAACCGCCGCAAAGCCCGACGGTGAGCATGAGTTTCCAGTCGCCGCTTGTGCAAGCCGCCATGAAAAGACCGATGAGGAACGACCCGATGCTGTTGACGCTTAGTGTGGCTATCCATGAAGCGCAATGCAAGGCGTTGCCTGCAAGGGTGGCCAAATAACGCAGTATGCTGCCCGCTGCACCGCCGAGACCTACTATGAGAATGTTTTTGAACATGATGCTATTCTGTTAAATATTTCCCCGTTACCGAAATTTCACATTCCGCCATGGTTTTTGGCGTGCCGGTGAAAAGAATCTCGCCGCCCATGTTGCCGCCGCCGGGACCGAGTTCGATGGCGTAGTCTGCCGACTTCACCATTTCCAGATTGTGCTCGATGAGGAAAATCGTGTTGCCTTTTTCGACCATTTCGTCAAATAGGCGAAGGATGCGGTCGATGTCGTTGAGATGAAGGCCATCGGAAGGTTCGTCGAGGATGAAAATCTTGCCTTTGTTGCGCAGGTATGATGCCAGTTTGATACGCTGCAATTCGCCGCCCGAAAGCGTCGAAAGCGACTGGTTGAGGTGCAGATAACTCAATCCGACTTGCAGCAAAGGCTTCAGCTTTTCGGCTATCACGGTGCCGGCAAACATTTCGCAAGCTTTCTCGGCCGTGAGGTCCATGACTTGGGCGATGTTCATGCCTTGTACCTTATATTTAAGCACTTCGTTGGAATAGCGCAGGCCGCCGCAGGCTTCGCAGACTGTCTCGATGGCATCCATGAATGCCATGTCGGATACGATGACGCCTTTGCCTTGGCAGACGGGACAGCCGCCTTTGCCGTTGAAGGAGAACAGGTCCATTTTCACCTTGTTTTCCTTGGCGAAGACCTTGCGGATGTCGTCGGCGACTTCAAGGTAAGTGGCTGGCGTTGAGCGCAGACTGATGCCGATGTTTTTCTGACTTATGTAGACAATGTCGTCGGGATTCGGGTAGGCTTTCATGAAACACTCCATGAGCGAACTTTTCCCCGAACCGGCCACGCCGACCACGGCGGTCATCACGCCGAGAGGCATATCGATGGTGATGTCTTTTAGGTTGTGCAAGTTGGCGTGTTCCAAATGGAACCAGCCGTTTGGTGTCCTGACCTTGTCTTTCAGTTGCTTGGAAGCGTTTAATCGGGTGCCTGTCAAAGTGTGGCTCCGGAGCAGTTCTTCGTAACTGCCTTCAAAAAGTATCTGACCGCCGGCAGCACCCGCACCAGGGCCCATGTCGATGATATGGTCGGCAATCTTAATCATGTCCTTGTGGTGCTCGACTAAAATGACCGTGTTGCCGTGCTGTTTCAGTTTCTTGACGGAGTTTTGCATGAGCAGAATGTCGTGGTTGTGAAGGCCGACGCTCGGTTCGTCAAGGATATACATGACATCGGAAAGCGATGAGTTGATGTATTTTGCAATCTTGCAACGTTGCGCTTCGCCACCCGAAAGTGTACCGATGGCGCGGTCGAGGGTGAGGTAGCCCAAACCGATTTCTTCCAACGCGGATAGCCTTTCGATGGTGGCGTGCTTGATGTCTTCAGTCAAATGATTATCAATGCTTTCCATCCATATTTTGCAGTCGGCGATGCTCATGGCGGTGACATCGGCAATGTTTTTTCCGTTGATTTTGCAGGAAAGAATCGTTGGGTTGAGGCGAGTTCCTTTGCAGTCGGGACAAGTACCCATAGTGAGCATCGGGTTGAGTACGGCGGCATGAAGCAAACCTTCTTCCGAATTGATGATGCTGCGGTACATGCGCGGAATCAGGCCTTCGTATTTGGCGCTTTTCGGCCAGTTTTTCGGCGGGTTTTTCAGCTTGATTTGCGGCGAATTGAGGAACAAATCCAGTTCTTCAGGTGAATAGTCCTTGATTTTCTTGTCCAAGTCGAAAAGACCGCTGTGGGCGTAACGGATCCAGCGCCAGCCGCCTTTGCCGAAAGCGATGTAATGGATGGTGTCTTCGTCGTTGAGCGATTTGTCGAAATCGACGAGCTTGTGAATGTCGAGTTCGCGGATTTCGCCCAAGCCCGCACAGCGCGGACAGCTGCCCATAGGATGGTTGAACGAAAAGACATCGGAATAGCCGACAAAAGGCTGTCCGACACGCGAAAACAGCAGTCGCAGCAAGGCATAAATGTCGGTGTAAGTGCCCACCGTCGAGCGTGAATTGGAGGTGGGCTTGCGTTGCTCGATGACGATGGCAATAGGAAGGTTTTCAATCTTTTCCACATGAGGACGACCATATTTCGGCAGATATTGCTGCGTGAAAGAAGGAAAAGTATCGTTCAGTTCGCGCCTCGATTTTGCCGCTATCGTGTCCAAAACCAACGACGATTTTCCCGAGCCGGAAACGCCCGTCACGATGGTGATTTGCCTTTTGGGAATTTTCAGCGAAAGGTTTTTCAGATTGTTTTCAGTCGCGCCTTCAATAAGGATGTAGTCTTCCATGTGCATTTAATTGAAAAAGTTAGCAAAGGTAGGGATTTATTTCCTACTTTTGGCAGTTAAATCAATCAAAATGAGTTTGCAAAGTTTCAATATTTTTCTCATTGTCATGGCTTGTGTGGCCGTGATTGTCTTTGTGGCCTTGTATTTCGTCGATGCAGGTTACGGTAAGTTTTACAACAAGAAATGGGGACCGGCCATCAACAACAAGGTGGGTTGGGTGCTGATGGAAGCACCGGTTTTCATTGCCATGCTCGTGATGTGGCTTTGTTCGGATAGAGTAGGTGATTTGACCCGAATCGCTTTCCTTTTCCTTTTTGAATTGCACTATTTCCAACGCTCGTTTGTCTTTCCGTTCCGCATTCGCGGCAAGAATAAGATGCCACTGTCAATTATCCTTATGGGTGTGGTTTTCAATACCTTGAATGCCTTAATGCAAGGCGGTTGGATATTCTTCATTTCGCCCGATGACTATTATGCACCCAATTATCTCTCAACGCCGAAATTCATCATCGGCTTCCTGATTTTCCTAGTGGGTCTGTTCATCAACATTCAGTCGGATGACATTATCCGCAATCTGCGTAAACCTGGCGACACGAAACACTATCTGCCCAAGGAAGGCATGTTCAAATATGTCACATCGGCGAATTATTTCGGCGAATTTTTGGAGTGGATTGGCTTTGCCGTGCTGACTTGGTCGTGGTCGGGTGCCGTCTTCGCTTTGTGGACTTTCGCCAATTTGGGACCGCGTGCCGCCCGCATTTACGACAAATATAAGGTCGAATTTGGCGATGAATTGGATACGAAGAAAACAAAAAGAATCATACCGTTCATTTATTGATAAATCATGGAATCACAAATATTTACCTCATGTCAAATCGGACCTATTACCTTGAGAAACAGGGTGATTCGCTCCGCCGCTTTTGAGAATATGGCTTACGGTAACAAGCCTTCTCAGGATTTGTTTAACTATCATGTCGCCGTTGCAAAAGGCGGCGTGGGTATGACTACGGTGGCTTACGCTGCTGTGTCGCAGTCGGGCCTGTCGTTCAACGGACAGCTTTGGATGCGCGAGGAAATCGTTCCCGAACTGAAAAAACTCACCGATGCCGTTCATGCCGAAGGCGCGAAGGCTTCCATCCAGTTGGGACATTGCGGTAACATGACGCACCGCGCCACTTGCGGCTGTATGCCGGTCGGCGCTTCGGGCGGCTTCAACCTATATTCGCCGACTTTCGTCAGGAAATTGCGCAAGGATGAAATCTATGCCATGGTCAAGGATTTTGGCAAGGCCGTCGATTTGGCGCGTGAAGCGGGTTTCGATTGCGTCGAAATCCATGCCGGACATGGTTATCTCATCAGTCAGTTCCTGTCGCCTTATACCAATCATCGTCACGATGAATTTGGCGGCAGCCTTGAAAATAGGATGCGTTTCATGCAATTGGTTATCAACGAAGTAATGGTTCACGCCAAGGATGATATGGCAGTTGTGGCGAAGGTCAACATGCACGATGGCTTCAAGCGTGGCATGCAGCAGGAAGAGTGCATCAAGGTGGCTCAGGAACTGGAGCGTTTGGGCGTCCATGCCTTGGTCCTTACGGCAGGTTTCGTCAGCAAAGCCCCGATGGAGGTGATGCGTGGTGCCATGCCTTTGAAGACCTTGCGTCATTATATGGATATGAAGAAATTCTGGTGGCTGAAAGCTGGTCTGCTTTTCGGTGGGCGCATCATGATTCCGACGGTGCCTTACAGCGAAGGTTATTTCTTGGAAGATGCCAAAGTTTTCCGCGCCAATCTGAAACTGCCTCTGATTTATGTCGGCGGCTTGATTTCAAAGCAAAAGATGGAAGAAGTGCTTGAGGCAGGTTTCACTGGCTTGCAGATGGCGCGTGCCTTGGTGCATGACACCGATTTCGTCAACAAACTGAAATCGGGCGAGATTGAGCGCAGTGGCTGCAAACACTCCAACTATTGCATTGGCCGTATGTATACCTTGGAAATGAAGTGTCACCATTGTGTTGAAAATCTGCCGGATAAACTGCAAAAGGAAATCGATCATGCTGAAGAAACGCTTTAAAAAAATCTTTATCGGATTGCTTGTGTGTTTCATGTCGCTGCAAGGCATGGCGCAGGAAATGCAGTCTAATAATGCGCTTTTGGACAGTGCTTTCAAGCTGGCCGTCTGGACCATCGATCACAATATTCATGATGGCATGATAGAAGCGGGCGAAGGTTATGGCGGCGAGTGGACGCGCGATTGCGCCATAAATTGCTGGAACGCTGTGAGTTTGCTTCATCCCGAAGTGGCGGAAAAATCGCTTTGGAGTGTCACCAACGACAGCGCGACGATTGGACACCAGTATTGGGACAAAATCATTTGGACCATAGGTGCTTACAACCATTATCTAGTGACTGGCGACATGCTTTTCCTGACCAAAGCCTACGATTGCTGCAAGAATACGATGGCGGAATTGGAAGCGCAGTGCTTCGATTCGGTTTCGGGCCTGTTCATGGGGCCTGCCGTGTTTCAGGATGGTATTGCTGCTTACGACGAACCCGTTTACGACTCAGCCAAATGGGACGACAGCTATGTGCTGCATCATCCCAATTCGGCTACGATTAAATGTTTGAGCACGAATGTTTTATATATGGAAGCCTATTGGCTTTTGACTAAAATGTCGGAAAAGTTTGGCTTGGCCGATGCTTCGGAATCGTATTATGAATCTGCTCATCGTTTGGAGAATCACATTAGGGAAACGTTTTATCGTCCCGAGGAACATAAGTTCTACTATCTCATCGACCATTTAGGTCATCCGCACGACTATCAGGAGGGAATGGGTTTGGCTTTTGCTCTGCTGTTCGACCTTTTAGAACCGGAGGAAGCTGAAGAGATGGTTGGAACTGCTTTTATCACGGAGCATGGCATTGCCAGCGTGAGTCCATCGTTTCCGCGTAACACACCCGACAAGCCAGGCCGTCACAACCTGATGATTTGGCCTCATGTCAATGCCTTATATGCTTCTGGATGTGCGCATTATGGTTTATTGGAGCCTTTCTATTTTGAGTTGGAAAACATGGCCGATTTGGCGATGAATCATAGTGGGGGAGACTTTTGTGAAATCTACACCATCGAAGGCGAGCCTTGCGGCGGCTATCAGTGTGGCGCGCTTTGGGATGTGAAACATCATCAGACTTGGTGCGCTTCGGGTTTTATCCGACTCGTTATCAATCATATCTTTGGCCTTGAGTTTAGGGATTGGGGAATAGAATTTAATCCGGTCGGCATGGAGGATGGCAGTGAATGCCGGTTGAGTGGCATCCTTTACCGAAACATGAATCTTACATTTGTTGTCAAAGGCCATGGTGAAAAGATGAAAAGTTTCAAGATAAATGGCGAAAAAGCACATGATGAGTGTTTGTGGGCTTCGGATTACGAAGGTGATGTCATAGTTGAAATTGAATTGGAATAAGATGAATCTTCAAAAAAGAGTCAGTAAATATGCGCAGCAATGCCAGCACACGCCTTGGGCTTTGGTTACGGGCGGCAGTTCGGGCATGGGCTTGCAATATGCACACCAATTGGCAGAAGCAGGCTGTAACTTGCTGTTGGTGAGCAATCAAGAGAAGGAACTGGAAAAGGTTTCAGTTGAATTGTCATCGCAATATAGCGTTGATGTCGTGCCACGTTTTCAGGATTTGGCTGCAACTGCAGCTGCCGATGAACTGCTTGCATTTTGCAATGAACGGCAATTGGAAATTGATATTCTCATCAACAATGCGGGCATGTTTTTCTTTGAGGAACTGACGCGCGAGAATGAAGCAAAGACATTGACAATGTTGCGCTTGCATACCTATACGCCAACGCGCCTTTGCATACTTTTCGGCAACGAAATGAAGCAACGCGGTCATGGTTTCATCATTGTCGTTTCGTCGATGGCGGCTACATTCCCCATGCCAGGCATCACGGTTTATTCGGCCACGAAAGCCTATCTGAAAAGTTTTGGTAAGTCCTTGTATTTCGAAATGCATCCTTACGGCATTGGCGTGACGACGGTTTGTCCCGCTGCCATTGCCACACCGCTTTATAAACTGAAAGAAAGTTTGCTCAATTTGGGCGTCAAATTGGGCGTGATTGGCACGCCGCAGTGGTTGGTGCGCAAGGCTTTGAAAGGCATGTTTCGAAAGAAGCGTGTCGTGAAACCAGGTTTTATGAATATCTATCTTCCGCAGATTATCGCATTGTTACCCAAATGGTTAGTGAATCGCTTATGGAAAAAGTTCAAGTAATTGTTACGGGTGCTTCGGGCAGTATCGGTTCGGCTGCGGTTCGTGCTTTGGCGCAACGCGGTTATCGGGTCATCATGGCTTGCCGCAATGTGGAGAAAGGTGAGAAGATTAAGGCTGAAATCCAAAACTCTTTGCCTGAAGCCGATTTGCAATTGATGCAGGTTGACATGGCTTCACTGAAATCGGTAAAAAGTTTTGCTGATAGCTTGAAAGATAACGGAATGCAACTTGGTGGCATTTTCAATAATGCTGGCACGATGAACCGTGTTTTCGCTTTGTCGGAAGATGGTTTTGAAAAGACCGTTGCCGTCAATTACATTGCGCCCTATTTCCTGACGCGCTCTTTGTTGCCTCTTTTTCAGCCTGATGCACACATCGTTAACATGGTTTCCTTGACTTGCGGCATGGCGAAACTCGACCGCACTTTCTTTGAGAAAACGAAAAAGGATTTTAGTCAGTTGGGAACGTATGCCGATTCGAAATTGGCTTTGCTGCTGTTTACACTTGTTTTGTTGCAAAAGACTGGTTTTCATGTCAATATGGCTGACCCTGGCGTGGTGAACAGCAATATGATTAGCCTTGGCCGCTGGTTTGATCCTTTGGCGGATGCTGTTTTTCGTCCTTTCTGCAAGTCGCCTGAAAAGGGTGCTATTCCACCTGTCAACGCGATGACGAGCGAACTTTCTGGCAAGTATTTTGTTGGGAAAAAGTGCAAGGATGTACCTGGAAAATTCCTGTCACACCCCGAAATTGAATGGTTATGGAACGAAACGGAAAATTTGTTGCGAAAAAGAGGTTTCCAACTGTAATCGTATTGTTGCTGTTGGTTTTTCCGACTTTTGCCCAGCGTTACGAAACGGTGCCTTTCGGCGATTTCGAGCAGTGGACGGTGCGCCACATCACCGAGTCGGCGATTTTGGGCGGCGACACCAAGACTTTGTATATTCCCGCGCCCAACGACACGATTGACGGCAACAAAGTCTATGATTACAAGAAAACCATTTGGTCGACATCCAACGCTTACGCAAAAATCATGGGGATTGTCAAGACCAGTACATCGGTTTCGCCTGATAGGGGATCTTCGGGAAAATGTGCGAAGTTGGCCACTTGTTTTGCCCAGTGCAAGGTCGCGGGACTCATAAATATTAAGGTGTTGGCGTCGGGCTCCATCTATTGGGGTAAGATGCTGGAACCCATCACGGGCGTGTCCGACCCGTATGCCTTTATGGATTGGGGCATTCCGTTTACGAAAAAACCGAAAGCTGTAGTGCTTGATTATAAGTCGGTTGTGCCGAATACGGGCAAACTGACCAAAGGCACGACTTTCCGCACGACGACTTTCGACGGTTACGACCCGGAGGAAATCATGCTGATTTTGCAATACCGCTGGGAAGACGAAAAAGGCAACATTCACGCCAAAAGGGTGGGCACGGCCTTTTATCATATCGAAAAGACCTCCAATGGTTGGGTGAAGGATTTGCGGGTGCCTGTCATTTATGGCGATGCGCGCAAGTCGCCGAATTACAAGCCTTATATGAATTTGGTCTCGAAAGAACGTCCGTTTTTCGCCTTGAACAAAAAAGGGGAGAAAAAGCCTATTCTTGAAGAATCGTGGGCCGATGCCAATAGCCCTGTCACCCACGCCATTATGATGATTACATCAGGCAGTTGTGGTGCTTTCATCGGTGCCTTGGACAACGTGCTTTGGGTGGATAATGTGAGGTTGGAGTATTGATTGCTGTTCATTTTTAGTCTATACTTTTCGATATTTTCTTCCTAATTCATCCCATCCTTTCGCCTTTTTTCCTATTTTTGCACCCGATTTTTTAAACAAACGTAAAACTGAAAAGACATGGATTTAAGTAAAATCGTTTCAATATCTGGCAGACCAGGACTTTATATGATTAAGTCACAGGCCATTGGAAGACTTATTGTTGAATCTCTTCTTGACGGCAAATGCACTCCGGCTTTCGCTCGCGACCGCATGAGTTCCTTGGAAGAAATCTCCATTTTCTCAGTCGATGAAGACCGCCCGCTGAAGGAAGTCTTTAAGATGATCAATGAAAAAATGGGTGAAAAAGTCGATTTCGATTTCAAGAAGGCTTCGAATGACGAACTCAGAGCCAAGTTCCTTGATGTGATGCCTGATTACGATCAGGATGCCGTTTATCCTTCCGACATGAGAAAAGTGTTTGCCTGGTATCAGATGCTGATGGACAAGAACTTGCTCGATTTCACCGAAGAGGAAAAACCTGCTGAAGAAGCTGCTCCTAAAGAAAAAGCCGAGTAAGATTTGATTCGCTTTCATTAACAAAAAAAGATGTTCTCGTTTGGGGACATCTTTTTTTGTCATATTCCACTGCGTTTTTTTTTTGATTATTGCTTATCTTTGTCCCCGAATTTTAATCTGTCAAGCAATGGAAAACGATGAAAAAGAAGACCGCATTGAAAAGATGGTGAAAGAGTCTTCTAAAGGAAGTGCATTTTATAGAATAAGATGGATTTTTATTGCATTTTTCAGCATGGCTGTTGTCTGGCCAATTATGGATTTTGTTGAAGGTCGGACGATAGACTGGCGGAGAGCGATTGGTTTTGTCGTTTTTGGCATCATCTCTCTTCTCGTCTATGCAATCATCGGACGTGTTGTGGAGCGTTCAAAGCGTTATTCATCCCTTGACGAGAAAGAAAAGGATGAAAAAAAGTGGAAGTTGTTCTGCGGATTTATTGTCGTTTTCTTTGTGACGGTTTTCATTGTTTGCGGTATCTTAGATTGATTTTTCTTTAGATAAAATGAAACAGATAACAGATTTTAAACTCATTGAGAAACAGGATTATGGCCGCTCTGTCTGGCTGCGTTTTCAGTCGGAGAAGGCACTTCCTGAAATTACAGCGGGACAGTTCCTGCAAGTCCGCATTGATGGCTCGCCAAAGACTTATTTGCGTCGCCCGATTTCCATTCACGATGTGAATTCCGAAAGCAATGAAATTTCGCTTTTGGTGCAGAAAGTGGGAGAGGGAACGCGTCATTTGGCTGATACTAAGTTAGGCGAAATGGTTAATATGGTTTTGCCTTTGGGCAATGGCTACACCTTGCCGGATGACAAAGATGAAAAGGTCTTGCTGGTAGGCGGCGGCATTGGCATTGCGCCTTTGTTTTATCTTGGCAAAATGTTGAAAAAGAAAGGTTTAAAACCTGTCTTTCTTTTGGGCGGCAAAACGCAAAATGACTTGATTCGGTTGGAAGAATACCGAAAAATCGGTGAAGTGCTGGTCACGACGGAAGATGGTTCACTCGGCGAAAAAGGCTTTGTGACGCAACATTCCGTTTGGAAAAACGAGCGTTTCGACAAGGTTTATGTCTGCGGCCCGAAACCGATGATGAAAGCCGTTTTCGCGGTGACGAAAGAAAACAGCATTTGGTGCGAGGTCTCGCTTGAAAATATGATGGCTTGCGGTTTGGGTGCTTGCCTGTGCTGCGTCGAAAAGACGGTTGAAGGCAACACCTGCGTCTGCAAGGAAGGTCCGGTTTTCAATACAAGGAGGTTGTTATGGTAAACACAAAGATAGATTTAGGCAAAGGCCTCGTACTCCGCAATCCCGTGATGACGGCTTCGGGCACTTTCGGCTATGGCGAAGAATACACCGATTTCGTTGATATGGCGCAACTTGGCGGTATTATCGTGAAAGGCACGACCTTGCATCCGCGCGAAGGCAATCCTTATCCGCGCATGACCGAAACGCCATCGGGCATGTTGAATTGCGTCGGCTTGCAGAATAAGGGCGTGGAATATTTCATCAACACGATTTATCCGCGCATCAAGGATTTCGATACCAATGTGATTTTGAATTTATCTGGCTCAACCATAGAGGATTATGTGACGGCGGCTGAGATGATTAATGAGTTGGATAATGTTCCTGCCATCGAGTTGAATGTGTCGTGTCCGAATGTGCGTCAAGGCGGCATGGCTTTTGGCGTGACTTGTTCGGGCATTTCGCAAGTCGTTACCGAAGTGCGCAAGGCTTATCACAAACATTTGATGGTGAAATTGTCGCCTAATGTGACCAACATCGCTGAGATTGCGCAGGCAGCTGAAGCCTCTGGCGCTGATTCCGTCTCGCTGATTAACACCTTGTTAGGCATGGCTATTGATGCTGAAAAGCGTAAACCAATCCTTTCCATGGTGACGGGCGGCATGTCGGGCGCTTGCGTCAAGCCGGTGGCTTTGCGCTGCGTTTGGCAAGTGTCAAAAGCGGTGAAGATTCCTGTAGTCGGTTTGGGTGGCATTTCAAACGCCACCGATGCAGTCGAATTTATGCTGGCAGGCGCATCAGCCATCGAAATCGGAACCGCCAATTTCATTGATCCAGCCATTTCGGCTAAGGTCGCTGCTGGCATCACTGATTATTGTGAACGCCATGGATTTGAAAAGGCAACAGACCTTGTTGGCGCTTTAGAAGTTTGATAATCAATTGTATTGATAAATAAAAAAGGAGCAGAGATGCTCCTTTTTAGTTTATATGAAATTCACCTCAGGTGAAATCTCAATCCCGAATTTCTCTTTGACGGATTGCATGATTTTTTCCGCCAATTCAACGATGTCGCAGCCTTTCCCGCCGCCGTAATGCACCAAGACCAAAGCCTGCTTTTCGTAAACCCCGACATGTTCATCGCGCCAACCTTTCCAACCCGCTTTTTCGATAAGCCATCCCGCCGGGACTTTCACTTTCCCATCTGGCTCGGCATAATGTGGCGCATTGGGATAGGCTTTTTGCAAGGCTTCGAATTGCGCTTTCTCAATGACAGGATTCTTGAAGAAACTGCCGGCATTGCCGATTTTCCTGACATCGGGCAATTTGGCATCACGAATGGCGCAGATGGCATCGTGGAGTTGCTGCAATGTGGGTGTATCTATTTTGTTTTCAGTGAGATAATTTTTGATATTGCCATATTCCAAATTCAGTTGAGCATTGCGTTTCAGGAGAAAATCAACGGAAACAATGACATATTTCCCTTTCAGTTCCGATTTGAAAATGCTGTTGCGGTAGGCAAACCTGCACTCGTCTTTTTTGAAAACCCGATGTTCGCCCGTGGCAAGACAAATGGCTTCGCATTGCAAAAAACAGTCTTTCAGCTCTGCACCGTACGCTCCGATATTTTGCACAGGTGCCGCCCCGACCTTGCCCGGAATATGAGCGAGATTTTCCAATCCGTGAAGATTATTTTCAACGGTAAATTGCACGAAATCAGGCCAATCTTCACCAGCGTATGCACGCACGATGATGCTGTCCGTTGAATCTGTCAAAAAATCAATTCCTTTGATATTCATATAAACGACCGTTCCGTCAAAATAGTCGTCGCAAAACAGCACGTTGTTTCCTCCGCTGAGAATCAGATGCCTTTCGGTTTCAAGAATGCCGCTACTAATCAGTTTTTCCAAGTCGGAAATGTTTTGGATTTCAACGAAATGTTTTGCCTTGACATCGAATCCGAAGCTGTTATATGTCTTTAATGAAAATTGCTCTTGCATGATGCTTGTTTTGTGCAAAGATAGTTTTTTTTGTCCATAGAAAGCCGTTGACCGATTATTTAATTAACTTTGCAATCAAATCTTTCAGTTTTGAAACGCGTAATCGTATCGGTAATCAATGATTTGGTGACAGACCAAAGGGTAAACAAGTCTTGCTTGACATTGCAAAAGGCTGGTTATGAGGTTCTTTTGGTTGGCCGTAAGCAACGTAAAAGTCCGCCTATGGATGAACGCCCGTATGCTTCGCATCGTATGAAACTGCTGTTTGAAAAAGGACCTTGTTTTTATGCGGAATACAATATCCGTCTTTTCTTTTTCTTGCTGTTTCATCGTGCTAATCTTTTGCTTTCCAATGATTTGGATACGGTTTTGCCGAATTTTTTCGTTTCTCGTATGAAAGGCATCAAGATGATTTACGATAGCCATGAATATTTCACTGAAACGCCGGAATTGATTCATCGTCCCAAAGTGCAGCGTGTTTGGAAACGCATTGAGGAATTTGCCATTCCGAAATTGGATGAAATGATTACGGTTTGCGATTCGATTGCCGATTTGTTCCACGAAAAATATGGTGTCAAGGTGCATGTCATCCGTAATATTCCGCCGCAAAAAGCATTGCCGCCAAAAGGTGATAAGGCTGATTTGGGGTTGCCGCTCGACAAACATCTGCTTGTGCTTCAAGGCTCTGGCATCAATATTCAGCGCGGTGCGGAAGAACTGGTTCAAGCCATGCAATATTTGGACGATTGCCATTTGATGATTATCGGTGGCGGTGATGTTTTGCCCATTTTGAAACAGATGGCCATAGATTTGAACATTGCTGACCGTGTGCGTTTCTTGCCGCGCATGTCGTATGCCAACATGATGGCTTATACGCAGAATGCGGAATTGGGTTTCTGTTTGGATAAGGATACCAACTTGAATTACCGTTTCAGCCTGCCCAACAAACTTTTCGATTTCATTCAAGCTAGTGTGCCGATTGTTGCATCTCATTTGACTGAAATAGAGAAAATTATCCGAAGATATGATATAGGTTCCTTTATTGAAAATCACGACCCGAAAACGATTGCAGCAACCATTCAGGATGCACTTTCCGATGCTGAAAGATATGGAAAATGGAAACAGAATCTGACTGTAGCCGCTCAGGATCTGTGCTGGGAAAACGAAGAAAAGGCATTGCTCGCAATTTATCAACAGTATGGCTGACAAACATTTACATATTATCTCATTTGATGTGCCGTATCCTGCCAACTATGGCGGTGTCATAGATGTGTTTTACCGCATTAAGGCGCTCACCGACAGCGGAATAAAGGTCCATTTGCATTGTTATGAATATGGCCGCGGGCGGCAAATTGCTTTGGAAAGGTTGTGTTATGAGGTTTTGTATTACAAACGTGACACTTCGTTTGCCCGCCAGTTGAGTCTTATGCCTTATATCGTCACTTCGCGCAGCTCGGAGGAATTGGCAAATCAGCTTCAGAAAGACAATTATCCTATTCTTTGCGAAGGCTTGCATACGACAGCCATTTTGAATGACAACCGGCTGAAAGACAGAGTGATTTTTGTCCGTGCACATAATGTTGAGCATGATTATTACCGCGCTTTGGGTAAATCGGAACACAGCCTTTGGAAAAGGGTTTTTTATTTGGCAGAATCGGTGAAACTGCGTCATTATGAACCAGTTTTGGCTAAGGCAAAGGGAATTTTCGCCATTGCTCAGCAAGATTTCGACTATTTCTCGAAGCGTTATGGCAAGACGATATTGCTGCCTGGATTCAATGCTCAGGATTCGGTTTGTTCGGAGTCGGGTAGGGGCGATTACGTCCTTTATCACGGCAATTTGTCGGTGCGCGAAAATGCCGATGCTGCTGAATGGCTGATTGAAAACGTGTTTTCCGAATTGGAAGTTCCGTGCGTAATTGCGGGCTTGAATCCGTCGGAAAAGTTACAGAAACTGGCATCGGAATATCCAAACATCACTTTGACGGCCAATCCCGATGATGCCGAAATGATCGACTTGTTGCGTCAGGCGCAAATCAATATTTTGGTGACCAATCAGCCTACTGGATTGAAACTGAAATTGTTGAATGCCTTGTATAATGGACGTTTCTGCTTGGTCAATTCGGATATGCTGAAAGGAACGGCATTGCAGTCGCTATGCGTCGTGAAAGATGAACCCGAGGAAATCATTGCTGAAATCAAGCGCTTAATGGACGAGGATTTCACCGAAGACGACATCGAGGAACGCGATGCCATGATGAAGCAATTGTATCGGAATGAGGAGAATGCCAATAAATTGATTGCTTGTGTTTTTGGCGCAAAGTGATTGCTTAATTCCCGTCGGAAACGGGGACCCGTAAAGATTTCATTTAAGTTGCATTTTCAGATCTAATTGTTGGATGATGTGAGACGTCAAACCATTCGTTTCTTGAGACGTCTATTCCTCAAACAGACCGTAAAATGCAATACTGCGTTCAAATAATCCCTATTTTTGCGACCAAATCTAATACAATCCACTATGAAAAACCGCTTTTACCATCTGTTTGGAATTTTTATTGTCCTCGTGCTGTCTTCTTGTTCAGACTTGAAGGTGTATGACTTGACCTGCGAAGGACTGAAAGAGCCTCTCGGAATCGATTCTGATGTTCCGCATTTCAGTTGGAAAATAAACTGTGACAAAGCCATGACACAGAACGCATATCAGATTGAGGTGGCTTCTTCCGAATTGGAACTTTTGGCAGGAGAGGCCGATTTGTGGCAAAGCGGTCGGGTGAAATCAGATGACCAAATCATGGTTCCGTATGACGGTAAACCTTTGGCATCGAGGCAACAATGCTGGTGGCGTGTGAGGGTGTGGAACGACAGCAAGGCATCGGAATGGAGTGCTCCGCAGAGGTTCGGTGTTGGTATTCTTGACCAGATAAACGGGCGATACATCGGTGCTGCACCAGGAAAGTCATCACTTTTGAGGAAGAAATTCAATGTGCCGGGCGATTTTTCACAGGCTTTGCTGTATGTGAACAGTTTGGGTTACCACGAAGTATATCTTAACGGACAAAAGGTCTCCGATGCCGTTTTGACGCCAGCCGTTTCGCAGCTCAGCAAGCATTCGCTCATAATAACTTACGATGTTTCAAATCTACTGAAAGTAGGCGAGAACGACTTGGTGCTATGGACCAGCGCGGGATGGTATCGCAAGCATTTCGATGCAGTTTATGACGGTGCGTTGGTGTGTGCCGAATTAGATATCGACGGACAAACAGCACTTACAACCGATGAAAACTGGTTGGGATGTGAAAGCGGTTATTGGGATATAGGCACTTGGATTCATGATGACTATACGGGCGAATGTATCAACGCGATGCGTGTCCCCAAAACGTTCGTCGGCGAAGTCCTTGACACTTTGCAATGGATGCCGGTTGACACCGTTTCCGTCTCCGTCAAGGCGGTGCAGCAGATGTGTGAGCCTTGCACCATTCAGGAGACTTTTTCGGCCGTAAGTGTCAAACCATACGGAGAGAACATGTGGATTGCCGATATGGGACGTGTAGTCAATGGTTTGGCGGAAATTACGTTGCCTCAGCTTCCAGCAGGTCACGAGACCACTGTTGGCTTTTCAGACACGCGATTTGATGATGGTACGGTCTTCACTTTCCTGCACAACACGTTCGTTAGTTCGGGTGCGGAAGGTGGCGACACCTTTGCCGACAAGTTTCTTCAGCAAGCCTACCAATATCTCGTGTTTGTGAATCTGCCTGTCGCTCCAAAACCGGAAGACGTCAAGGTGCATCGGATGCGGACCGACTATTCGAGAAGATCCCATTTCAGCTGCTCCGACCCCGACCTTTGCACTATTCATGATATGGTGGCCTACACCACCGAGAATCTGGCCTTCAACGGCTATATGGTAGATTGCGGCAGCTTCGAAAAACATGGTTATGGTGGCGATGGCAACGCTTCAACACTGTCGGTTCAGACCCTTTATGACGTTGCACCGCTCTATTACAACTGGTTACAGGCTTGGAATGATGTCGTTCGGGACGATGGCTCACTTCCGAATACGGCCCCCAGCACCCATCCGGCAGGAGGCGGACCTTATTGGTGCTCGTTCATCATTCAGGCCCCATGGCGGACTTATATGAGTTATGCTGATGATCGTAATCTGGTCAAAGGCTACCCTTACATGCAGCGTTGGCTGGCGTTTGCTGAGCAATCTCTTGACGACGGATTATATTTCAGAAGTGCGGACGGCAAAGACTGGGGATTGGGCGACTGGTTGGCGCCGAAGGGTGTGGATGTCAAGGATAGGGAGTCTGTTGATTTGGTCAACAATTGCACGATGAGTCAATGTCTTAACGATATGGCGCATATTGCTGGATATCTTGGAATGGTGGACGACAGCATTCACTATGCTGCTCAATTAGACGTGCTGAACCGAAACATCCATCAAAACTTTTATTACGAAGACGGAACCTATGGCACAGGTTCACAGATTGACATGTCCTTCCCGTTGCTTGTGGGGGCTGTTCCCGATAGTTTGGTGCAGCTGGTTGAAAACAATCTGATTGAGCGCACCGCCAAACTGCATGACAACCACATCGCTTGCGGACTGGTCGGCGTTCCCGTGCTGACGGAATGGGCTACGCTTTCTGGCAAGAGTGATTTCATCTACAAAATGTTAAAACAGACCAACTATCCGGGTTATCTATATATGAAGGCCAACGGAGCCACGGCGGTTTGGGAATCGTGGAACGGAGAGCGTTCGCGCCTTCACAATTGTTACAATGGAATCGGTAGCTGGTTCTATCAGGCTTTGGGCGGCATTATCCCGACTCAACCTGGTTACAGACGTGTGGCTATCCAGCCGCAAACTCCAGCAGGGATTGACTGGGTAGATGTCCGTGAAGAAACCCCATACGGGACCTTGAAAGTGTACTGGGAACGCAAAGATAACCGTAAAGTCATGAAGGTAAGCATCCCCGTTGGCATCATGGCTGACATCCTTGGCAAGACCTATGGGAATGGTGATTATTCGATTGAGTTCTGAACTGTCATCATAAGGTGCTATAGGCCGTGTTTGCAAAAGTGAATTTTTGAATGGTGAAAAAGGATGAAATGATAATTAAAACACTTTCCGGAAACACTAATAATCGAATCTTTTTACCAATGAAATGGATAAGCCCTGGATGGTAAGCTTATTCTAGGAGGCAATTCATATCAGTATTAATCGGTAAACCCGAGTTAACCTAAATCGGGAAAACACAGGATTTAGCAAAAAAGGGGAGTAAAAAGGGGAGTAAAATTCTTTGAAAAAATAAAACTCGCTGAAATTCAGCGAGTTAAAGTGAATTTTTGTGGAGATGGAGGGAGTCGAACCCTCGTCCAAACAAGGAACCCCCATGCTTTCTACATGCTTATTCCGCCGTTGGTTTTCGTGCTGTGCAAGGGGGAAGACGCCCTAAACGCAACCTTATCTTCTGAATTTCGCCCCGGCGTCGAAGCGCCGACGGGACTATCCTGAAATTGCTTAGCACCTCGGACTCAGACCGGAATCAGGAGGGTCCATCTGCGAGATGTTTCGTCCACCCACCTTGTGAGCGGATTAAGCCTTAACTTACTGTGCTTCGGTTAGGCAGCGAAAGCGTAGTTATTTTCGCCAATTAATTTTTTGCAGTCAAGATTAACGAGCGTCACTGCGAGGCTCGGCATGCTTACATGACAATTCATCTTGCTGTCAAAACCGGTCACCCCCAATGTTTGCCGCTTTGATGAAATGTCTTTCTCAAAGAACAGGGCGCAAAAGTAATACTTTTTTCCTATATGGAGGTCATGTCGGAATAAAATCTCAAATGTTTACATTCAAGCTCCTACTGATTCAGCGGATTAGCATACCGCAAAACATCATTTTTCGTGATCTCACTACCACTGAGAATCACTAAGCGTTCCACGATGTTGTGCAGTTCGCGGATGTTGCCTGTCCACTTGAATTTCTTCAGTTCCTCCAAAGCCTCTTCGGTGAATGTCGGCGTGGCCTTGCCCATATTCTGCGAGATGATTTCCACGAAGTTGTTGACCAACAGCGGGATGTCGTCTTTTCTTTCGCGCAATGGCGGCACATGGATAACGATGACGCTCAGGCGGTGATAAAGGTCTTCGCGGAAGTTGCCTTTCTCGATTTCCTCCTTGAGGTTCTTGTTGGTGGCGGCCAGGATGCGCACGTTGACAGGAATTTCCTTTTCGCCGCCGACGCGTGTAATCTTGTTCTCTTGCAAGGCACGCAGCACCTTGGCTTGGGCGGCAAGGCTCATGTCGCCGATTTCGTCCAAGAATAAGGTGCCGCCGTCGGCGAGTTCAAAATCGCCTTTGCGGGTCTTGATGGCGGAAGTGAAGGAACCTTTTTCGTGACCGAACAGCTGACTTTCAATCAGTTCTGAAGGAATGGCGGCGCAGTTTACCTCAATGAAAGGCCCGTAATTGCGACTGCTCAGTTCGTGCAGTTGACGTGCGACAAGTTCCTTGCCCGTACCGTTTTCGCCGGTGATGAGTACGCGGGCGTTGGTAGGTGCTACTTTCTCGATCATGTCTTTCACATCCATCATGGCGGCTGATTCGCCGACCATCTCGTTCTGCCGTTTCACGGCTCGTTTCAAGGCCTTGTTTTCGGTGCTGAGGTTCTGCTTGTCTAGAGCATTGCGCAAGGTGATGAGCAGACGGTTCAGATCGGGCGGTTTCTGGATGAAATCGAATGCACCTTTTTTAATAGCGTCAACAGCCGTGTCGATGGTCCCGTGTCCCGAAATCATGATGACAGGTGTGTCGCATAGCTGCTTGATGGCTTCCAATACCTCGATGCCGTCCATTTCGGGCATCTTGATGTCGCAGAAAATGGCGTCGTATTCCTGATCTTTCACAAGTTGCAGGGCATCCATGCCGTTGGCCACATCGTCGACTTGGTATTTCTCGTTTTCGAGAATGTCGCGCAACACGCGGCGGATGGCGTCTTGGTCGTCTATGATGAGTATTCTTGACATAATTCCGAATTTTGCGCAAAGATAGGAAAGTAGTTTTATCTCTCAATCGAAAAATCAGTATTTTTGTCCTTTCAAAATGACTTTGATATGAAACGATTCGTGATTTTGGCTGCGGCCATTATGTTTTCAAGCTTGCTTTTTGCCCAGCAAGATACTTTGCCTGCACCGACTTCCTATAATGTCAACGGCGTGACTTTCAGAATGGTGAAAGTCGAAAAAGGTGATTTCTGGATGGGGGCGCAACATCTTGATACTGCCGATTTCAATTACGACAGACTCTCGCAAAGTGATGAAATGCCGGTGCATAATGTTGTCATTAAAGAGGACTATTATATCGGTCAAACCGAAGTGACGCAAAAACTTTGGAAGGCCGTGATGGGCAGCAATCCGAGCAAGAAAAGATGCTCGAAACGTCCTGTGGAAAACGTGTCATATTACGATATTCAGGAGTTCCTGAAGATTTTGGACAGTCTGACGGGCATGAATTTCCGCCTTCCGACTGAAGCGGAGTGGGAGTATGCAGCGCGTGGCGGCAAAAATTCGCGCAATTATATTTTTAGTGGCAGTAAGGAGGCTGAGCGCGTGGCTTGGTTTACAGAAAATGCCCGCAAGACGAAGAAAGTTGGCAAACGAAGCCCCAATGAATTAGGCATTTACGATATGTCGGGCAATGTGTGGGAATGGTGCGATTCGCCCTATCGTTTTTATGATGCCAAACGCAATGCCAATTTAGGCCGCGATGGACAGATGTATTGCATCCGAGGCGGTGCCTGGCAGTTGCCGAAGACGGCTTGCCGCGTGACTTGGCGTGGCAAACGTATGCCCGATTCGGGCAATTCATTCGGCGGTTTCCGCTTGTGCCTCGATTCAAAGTATGTCAAGGAGGAAACACCAGAACTAGAAATGATTAAGGCCGCCGATGAAACGCAGGAAGCCGTTGAACCGAAAATGTCGAAGAAAGAAAAACGCGAGACGAAAAGAGCAGCGCGTAAGGCTGCAAAGGAAGCAGAAGAAGCACAGGAAAACACGGACGAAGGTAAGGAATGAAATCCTTTTTCAAAATAGCGTTCTTCATTTTTGTCTTTTTGCCTTTGGTGACATTTGGGCAGCAGGTGCGTGTTGATGGCATAAAAGCTTTGTCGTTTCCATGGGTTGGTGGTTTGAATGCCTGTCAGTTTGGTTCTGTTGACCTTGATTTTGATGGCAAAAACGATTTAGTGGTTTTCGACCGCCAAGGCAACCGAATGTCATGTTTTGTAAATCGTGGTGGAATCGGTGAAATCCGTTATGAATTTGACAATCAGTATGCTAAGGCTTTCCCGAAAATTGATGACTGGATGATTTTGGCAGATTATGATGGCGATGGCCGCAACGATATTTTCACCTATTCCAAGGGTTGGGCAGGGATTAAGGTTTTTAGGAATGTCTCCACCGACTCGTTGGCCTTTGAGTTGGTTAAATCGCCCTATTTGACTTCTCTGCAAGGTGCGGGCGAGGTGAACATTATGGCTACCTATGCCGATTATCCAGCCATTGTCGATGTGGATGGCGATGGCGATTTGGACATTCTCACCTTCGGCGTTTTGGGCACTTTCATCGAAAAACACCAGAATCTTTCCGTGGAAAAATACGGCACTCGCGATTCCTTGATTTTTGAACGCAATGATTATTGTTGGGGAAGAGTGGCTGAAAGTGAGGAAGATAACAGAATGTATTTGGACACTTGCCTCTTCGGAAAAACGATAATGAAAGGACCTTTTCGTCATCGTGGGGCGACGGTTACGGTGCGCGATTTGAATGGTGACGGTCTTCTGGATATGCTCTTGGGTGATGTCGATTATCCGGGTTTGATTTACCTTCAGAATGGCGGCACTATGGATGCGGCTTTGATGACAAGTCAGGAAAGTCGCTTTCCATCACAACAGCCTGTAAATCTGTTTTCTATGTCGATGCCGTTTTTCATTGATGTCAATAATGATGGCTTTATGGATATGATCGTCTCGCCTTTCGACCCTAATCCTTTGTCGACTGAAGGACAAAACAGCATATGGCTATATTTGAATTTCGGAACGAATGAAAATCCTGATTTCCAGTTGTATACAAAGTCATTCTTGCAGGGTGAAATGTTGGATTTCGGCACGGGTTCTTATCCTGTTTTTGCCGATATTGATGCTGATGGCTTGACCGATATGCTGGTCGGCACGATAGGCAACATCGATTCCACCTATTATATTTATGGTTCGTTGCAAACGCATCGCTTGGGGCAAATTGCTTTTTTCAAGAATGTGGGAACAACGAATAACCCTGTTTTCCAACTTTTTGATGATGATTTCGGCAACTTGAAATCCATGAAAACGAACGGTTTGGTTCCTACTTTCGGCGATTTGAATAATGACGGAAAACCGGAAATGCTGGTCGGCACATCGGAAGGTAATATATTGTCTTTTAATGCTGATTTTCATTTGCATGACAATGATTTCCTGCATTATGAAAAGACTTGGTCAGCGCCTTGCCTTTATGATGTTGACGCTGACGGCATTTTGGATTTAGTGGTTGGTAATGCCAATGGAAAACTGACTTTGTATCAGGGATTTAACGAAGACGGAAATGTCGGTTTTGCTTTTGTTACCGATGAATGGGGCGGGGTGGATGTGCGCGATTATTCGGCTTCGTATTTCGGTTACAGCGTGCCGTCGTTTTTCAAAAGCGGAACAGAAACCTATCTTTCCGTCGGCTCGGAACAAGGAAAAATGTTTTTGTATAAGCTGAACAACAGTGGTTTGCCGTTTGAGGAAATTTCCGAAGAATGGCAGCGGTTTGTGCCTGATTTCGACAATCATTTCGGATTGCGTTGTGCTGCAGCATTGTCTGATTTGAATGATGATGGAAAATTGGAAATGATAGTCGGAAATTATGCTGGAGGCTTGCAGCTGTTCAATGCGGAAATCGTTGTGAATCAAAGCGTTGAGGAAATGCTAGAGGAAGTGCTGGTTTATCCGAATCCTGCGAAATCCGTTTTGACGATTGTCGGAAGAGGAATTGACCAAATCAGGGCTTATGATGTTTTAGGTCGCTGCATGATACAAAAAAATGCCGATTCCGATGAAACGACAATTGAGGTAGATGATTTGACTTCGGGGATTTATCTTTTGCAAATGAATTGCAATTCAGGCCAACAAAAATGCCTCAAATTCATCAAGGATTAAGCTTGATTTTCTTCTGTTTATAATTGATGACGGCTTTGTGTCTCACTAACAGGTCGCCGCCGATGATGCCGTCGATTTTTGGCAAATGGACTTTTTCATACGATTCGTGGATGTTTTCCAAATCCAAGGCTACAGCATTGTAATGATGGATTTCCAAGTCGCCCAAATTCAATGTCTCAATGTCGAAAGTTGCGCTTTCCAATTCGTTGCCGCCCACGCCTGCCGTGATGCCTTCTTTTTTCTCAAATTGCGGATTGTCAATGAAATTGGCGATGTTTTTCGGGTCGAAAACGGAACGCGAAGCGCCTGTGTCAACGAGGAAGTTGGCTTCCTTACCATTGATTCGACCTTGAATCATGATATGGAAGCCATCTCCTTCGATATCGAGAATCTGTATCGGTATTTCGATGTAACGCCTCATTTATTAGAAGTTCGGTTTGAGGGCGTATTTCTCGTAGAATGCCTTGATGATGGCCACGGCTTCTTCCTTGGTGTCGACGAGGTGGAACATGTCGAAATCCGATTCGTTGATCATCTTGTGTGAAAGCAGTCGGTCTCTCAGCCACTGAATCAGTCCGCCCCAATATTCTTTTCCGACGAGGACGACGGGAAAGTCGACCATCTTATCGGTCTGGATTAAGGTCAAGGCCTCGAAAAGCTCATCCAAGGTGCCGAAGCCGCCAGGCATGGCGATGTAACCTTGTGCGTAGCGCATGAACAGGGTCTTGCGGACGAAGAAATAGTTGAAAGCGATTTCCTTGTCAGGGTCGATGTAGATGTTGCCGTGGGGCTCGAAAGGCAGCCTGATGGTGAGGCCGACGCTGGTGGCTTTGCCTTGGTTGGCGCCCTTGTTGGCAGCTTCCATGATGCCAGGACCGCCGCCGGTGATGATGCCGAAACCTAATTTGGTGAATTCCTCGGCGATTTCAGTGGCGAGTTTGTAGTAAGGGTCTTCTGGTTTTGTGCGTGCCGAACCGAAAATGGCCACGCAAGGACCGATGTTTGACAAACGGTCCATGCCTTCGACAAATTCTGACATGATTTTGAAAACCGACCATGAATCGTGGGTCTTTATGTCGTTCCAGGTTTTTTGCTGGAAACTTTTTTTGATTATTTCTTCCTCTCTTTTAGTGATAGCCATGTTACAAATGATTTAATTGTGCTGCAAATTTAGAAAAAAAAGCACAATTCTGAGTGCCGTTTGTAAAAATGTGGTACTTTTGCAGCGTAATGCGAATGTAGTTCAGTTGGTAGAACATCAGCTTCCCAAGCTGAGGGTCGCGGGTTCGAGCCCCGTTATTCGCTCTTTCATGGGACTTGATTTTTCAAGGGGGATGCGGCTGAAAGGCCGCATTTTTTTATCTCAATTTCGATTTTTTCAATTACCTTTGCAAATCTAAATCCAAATTACAATAACATTGCCGTATGGAAGGTCGTGCAAAAAGCAAAATATTTGTTTTCAGTGTGTTAGCATTGTTTGCTATGTGCTGCCTTTTGCCGAAATTGTCCTTTTCGCAAGAGAAAAACCTGCCGCAAGTCGATGTCTTTTTTCAGGATTACGATTTCAATGACACGTCTTTGATGCATGCAGAAGCGTTTACTCGAAAATTGGCAGAATATGTCTATCAGTTTTATGAAAATGAGGATTTTGGAAATCAGGAAACGGCTTACATTGTCGGTTTGTCGCCCTTGTTCGAGAAGGCCAAATGCAATATGCGGTTGTATGAGTTTATCTTGGATTTCATGCTGAATGGCTTTGAAAATCTGGAACTTGCATCAGTCACCGATTATCTGCTGAATTTCCCGGCTTTGAATGAAAACGAGATTTCGGCTGAGCAAGGCGAGCGTTTGGAACGCATTGCGGAACCTTATCAAAAGGTGAAGGTAGGCGCCTTGACGCCTGATATCGAGGGGATTAATTCGGAAGGTGAACCTTATCATTTGTATGATTCTCAAACAAAATATACCCTCGTGGTGTTTTGGGCTACGGGCTGCGAGCATTGCCACGATTTCCTGAAACATGTGCGTAAGAAACTCGATTTGAAAAAAGAATATGATCTGGTTACTTTCGCTATTGCAGAAGATGAAGCGGACTGGCGCGATAATTTGAAAGAAATGCATATCACGGGACAACATTTCTTTGATGAACAGCGTTGGGGTGGCAAGGCTTTTGAGGATTACCATGTCACCCAAGCCCCGACTGCTTTTCTGATTGATGAAAACAAAATCATCGTGGCGAAGGTCTATGACTGGAAGGAACTGAAAAATGAGATTAAAAATTTGAAATGAATATGAAAATAAAGTGCTATTTGTCAATTTGTTTGGCAGGATTGCTGTCGATGGCCGGCAGCGTTTTCGGACAGAATGCCGAGACCCATTGGGTGGATTCGGTTTACAACAGTTTGACCCTCGAACAACGTGTCGGTCAGTTGATTTGCATGCGCGCCAATCAGGCGGATAAACCTTATTCGGAGAATGTTGCCAAATACATTCAGCAATATAACATCGGCGGCGTGTGCTTTTTCCGTTACGACGGTGAAAAGCAAGTCGACCAGGCTAACAAATGGCAAGCCATCGCTCAAACTCCGCTGATGGTCTCCATCGATGCGGAATGGGGCTTGGCCATGCGTGTGAAGAATACAATCAACTATCCTTACCAAATGACGCTTGGTGCCATTTCGGATAATGATTTGATCTATCAGATGGGACAGCAGGTCGCCGAACAATGCCAGCGTATGGGAGTTCATGTCAATTTCGCGCCAGTGGTGGATGTCAATTCCAATCCGGCCAACCCGATTATCGGGATGCGCAGTTTCGGTGAAGACCCGCAGAAAGTAGGGGAGAAAGGGGTGGCTTATGCACTTGGAATGCAGTCGAAAGGCATGATTACCACTATGAAGCATTTCCCGGGCCACGGCAATACCGCCACCGATTCGCATATGACTTTGCCTACCGTGACGCGTACCTTGGATGAAGTGCAAAACATCGAATTAGCTCCTTTCAGATACATGATTGAGCATGGCGTGAATGGCGCTATGGTCGGCCATCTTTATTTTCCTGCCATTGAGAAGGTTAAGAACACTTCTTCGTCATTGTCTTATGGTGTCGTTACGGAGTTGCTGAAAAAGGAAATGGGTTTCAAGGGCTTGATTTTTACTGATGGCCTCGACATGAAGGGCGTTTCAGAAACCATTCAATCTAAAGATGTGCCTTACGAGGCTTTCATGGCTGGCAATGATGTCCTGATTTTGCCCGTCGATGTGCCGTATGCCATCAAATCCATCAAGACGGCGGCTGAGAAAGACCCGACAATAATGGCACGAGTGGAGGAAAGCTGCAAAAAAATCCTCACCTATAAATATCGTGCAGGCCTCAATCATTACAAACCTTCGCCTACTGCATTTCTGTTTTCTGATTTGAAGCGGCAGGAATACAAAGACTTGCGTCAGACGCTTTTCGATAATGCCGTCACGATGCTGAGAAACGAGGATGTCTTTCCGCTTTCAAAAAGCAAAAAGATTGCCGTGGTGACTATCGGCAACACGAAAAACGATGTGAACAATGGATTGCTCGACAATGGCTATAAGACAACATCATTTGTATGCACGAAAGATGAAATTTCCGCTAAATCTGCCGCTTGGCTTAAACAGCTTGAAACATACGATTTGGTTGTCGTCGACATTGAAAAGACCACGATGTTTGCTGCTTCAAATTACGGCATCAATGATGCAACGGTCAACTTCTTCAACCATCTTGTCGCTCAGAATGATGTGGTGCTCAATTTGTTTGCTTGTCCATACGCTTTGGATATGTTCCGTGTAAACAATAGCGTGAAGGGCATTTTGGTTGGTTACGAAGATGAAGTACCAGCCGTGAATACAGTGGTAGCTGTCATGTCGGGATTGCAGGATGCCAAAGGCACTTTGCCGGTTTCAACTACAAAATTTGCCTGTGGCGATGGTATAGTCCCTGCCGGACAACCAGCCAAGAAAACCTACGTTCCCGTTCTGAACAAGCCGTCTGTTGAACCGGAAAATTCGATTCCAAAGACCTTGAAAGCTCCCACTTCAGTGAAAATATCCAAGGAATACGAACAACGCCTTGACCAGGTTGCCAAATCGGGCATAACTCAAGGCGCTTATCCGGGGTGTCAAATCGTGGCCATGAAGGATGGCGATGTCATTTATGACAAGTGTTTCGGCACTTTTACATATGATGGCAGTCACAAAGTGCAACCGTATGATATTTATGACATTGCATCGTGTACGAAGGTCTTTGCCGCGACCTTGGCGATGATGAAACTCTACGAAGATGGCCTCGTGGATTTGAACAAGACTTTGGCCGATTATTTTCCTTATCTGAAAGGTTCCAATAAGGCTAATTTGAAAATCATAGAACTGATGACGCATCAGGCTGGATTGAAGGCGTGGGTGCCGTTCTATAAGTCTACAATTGATAAAAACGGACCGTTGCCCGAGTTCTATTCCACTCATATTGATGATAATCACACTGTTCGTGTAGCGGAGAATCTTTATCTTGTCAACGACTACGATGAAAAGATCTTCGATTCAGTCATGAATACCAGTTTGGGCAGTAAGAAATACCTTTATAGCGATATGGGGTTCTATTATATCCCAAGAATCGTGAAACAGGTGACCAACCAGACTATTGAAGAATACTTAAATGAAAAATTCTATGGTCCGATGGGCCTCACTCATATCGGTTACAAGCCTTTGAACCGTTTTTCGCGCGAGCAGATTGCTCCGACTGAAAACGATACTATTTTCCGTAAACAGTTGATTTGTGGCGATGTGCACGACCAAGTGGCAGCTATGTTTGGCGGAGTTTCGGGGCATGCCGGACTGTTTTCCAATGCCCGCGATATGGCAGCCATTATGCAAATGCTCATCGATGATGGTTTTTATCATGGAAAACAATACTTGAAACCATCCACGATTAAGTATTTTACAACAGCACCATATACAGCTAATGACAATCGCCGCGGCATTGGTTTCGACAAACTGCCTTTGGGAAAGAAGGGCAGTGCAACGGCATCGAAATCAGCATCAATGGCAAGTTTCGGACACACGGGTTTCACGGGCACTTTCGCCTGGGCTGACCCTGAAAACGATTTGATTATTGTCTTTTTGTCGAACCGAGTCTGTCCTAATGCTGAACCGAACAAACTGGTGAAAACAGGTATCCGCACCCAGTTGCACGACATTCTGTATGAGGCTGTGAAATAATCAGTTGTCTTCTGCATTCACCGGGAAACGTTGCCACATTTCGTAGTCTTTTCCCAATTGGCTGACATAGTCGCTCCACATCTTATCGGTAGGTGTGGCAAGCAGTTCTTCTGTGCTAACTTGGCTCACTAACCACGAATTGCGTACCAGTTCGCCAACCAATTGCCCTGATTCCCAGCCCGAATAGCCGAGGAAGAAACGCACATTGTCCTCATTGGCTATGCCCGTGGCAATCAGCGTGTCGAGAACTTTGTTGTCGCCGCCCCAATAAAGACCGTCCATGATTTCACAGGATTCGGGAATGAGGTCGCCCAAGGTGTGCATGAAAAAAATCTGGTCGTCGGCAACAGGACCGCCCAAATAGACGGGAGCATCGAAGTCTGGAAAATCGTCAACAATCTGATTGACGCTTACATCCAGTTTCTTGTTGACGATGATGCCGAAAGTGCCGTCGGCTTCGCTGTGGTCGACAAGCAAGACAACGGAACGGCCAAAGTGGAAGTCGTTCATCAGAGGCTCCGAAATCAGGATGTCGCCTTGTTTCGGGTCTAAGGAATTGCTGCGTATCTGAAAGCGCTTGTCGAGTTTCATGCCGCAAAGATATGCTTTTTTGTTTGCTGGATGCGAAATGATTACTATTTTTGCAAATTAAAAGCATTATTTTGAAACGTTCAGACAACCAATATAAATTCGATGCCTTGCGCCAGCAATTTTCTACTTTTACGTTTGAAAGTCAGGAGATTGAATTGAAAGATGGCACATTGCATCTGGCATTTTCCTTCAACCTTGACGGAAAATATCATTTCACTCCCACGCTGACCATTCCGGTACGTTCTTTCTATCATTGGGACTTGATTCCGGAGGAACAGTTGCAGACATTGGCCTTCCATGTCGGCATGATAGAGCTTGTCAGTTATTGGAAAATCGCATGCCCGAAAAAGGTGATGGTCAAGCCGTTTTCCTTGACAGAAGGCCAAAAGATGTTTTGGAAGAAACTGTATTACAATGGTTTGGGTGAGTTTTTCTATCTCAACACCATCACGTGTTCTGAGACTGATTTCATGACCATCGAAACGCCCGGAGGCAAGCCTTTCGCCAAAGTCGATTTACCTTTGCAGGAAAAGGCAATCATTCCCGTAGGCGGCGGCAAGGATTCAGTTGTTACTTTGGAATTGCTTCGCAACGAACTGTCCTGCACGCCTTTGATAGTCAATCCGCGTGGCGCGACATTGGGTTGTGTCGAGACTGCTGGCTACGTCGATGGTACTTTTATGGTGGTCAACCGCACATTGGACCCCGTCATGCTGCAACTCAACAAGGAAGGTTATCTGAATGGTCACACGCCATTCTCGGCCATGCTGGCTTTCGTGACTATATTGCTTGGTTTTGGCAGTGGTAGCCGCTATATTGCCCTCTCCAATGAGTCGAGTGCCAATGAGTCGACGGTGCCTGGTACGAACATCAATCACCAATACAGCAAATCCGTTGAGTTTGAGCGTGATTTCCGTGAATATGTGGCGGAAAACATCAATGCTGACATTCAGTATTTTAGTTTCCTGCGCCCGCTGAGCGAGATGCAGATTGCTTATTTCTTTGCGCAGTTCGAGGCCTATCACAAGGTCTTCCGCAGTTGCAATGCTGGCAGTAAGACCGA
Organism: Bacteroidales bacterium; assembly: GCA_024400455.1. Taxonomy (GTDB): domain Bacteria; phylum Bacteroidota; class Bacteroidia; order Bacteroidales; family F082; genus Limimorpha. The sequence continues at coordinate 283,782 of JAKSMU010000001.1, forward strand.
TTCGTGGTGTGGCAATTGCCCGAAATGCCTGTTCACATGGCTGATCCTTTCGCCATTCATTTCGCGTGAAAAGCTGACCGAAATTTTCGGCAAGGATTTGATGGCTGACATGAGTCTAAGACCAATCTTTGAAGAACTTAATGGGACTTCAGCGGTGAAGCCTTTTGAATGTGTCGGCACGGTGGAAGAGGTGAGGGCTTGCGTCGATGCCATGCAAAACTGCGAAGGCACGATTGCTGCCATTTCGCCAAAAGCGGAGACCAACGTGGCGGAAATGCTGAAACGCTATAATGAAGAAAACTTTTTGCCTGACAAAATCGCTGCAATCTTAAAATCGAAACTCTATGTTTGACAGTATTTTAAACAGGTTGCAGGGCAAACGTGTCCTTGTCCTCGGCTTTGGCCGCGAGGGTAAGTCGACCTTGCGTTTCTTGCAGAAATATCTTCCTCATAATGAAATCGGTATCGCCGATAAAAATGCAGCCGCTTTTGCTGAATTTCAAAATCTGCAGCCTGATGAGCCTGTCGAAGCAAGACAATTGCACTTTCATTCCGGCGACGAATATCTGCAAAACATTTACGATTACGACATTGTCATCAAAACACCGGGCATCTCACTGAAGGATTTCGATGTGAAAGGCATTGAAATCACATCTCAGACAGACTTGTTTTTGGGTGAATTTCATTGCCAGACCATAGGCATCAGCGGAACGAAGGGCAAGAGCACGACGACGAGTTTGATTTATCATCTGCTGAAATCGGCTGGAAAAGATGCCATTCTCACGGGCAATATCGGTATTCCATGCTTTGATGTGATGGAGGGTGTAAAGCCTGATTCAATAGTGGTTTACGAACTCTCGGCGCATCAGTTGGAGTATGTTCACAACGGACCGAAAGTCGGTGTGCTGCTGAATGTGTTTGAGGAACATCTTGATCATTTTGGCACTTTTGAGAGGTATAAAAACGCGAAATTCAATCTCTTGCGTTTCATGCAGGAAAATGATTTTGCCGTCATCCACGATAGTTTGCTGGACGATGTGCTGCCCTTGTTTGTTAATCAGGCGGTGTTTTCGACCATGAATTTTGATGTCGATGAAAGCCGTTTGCCCATTTTGGGTGAACACAACTTGCTGAATGTGAAGGCGGCCTTGTGTGCTTGTTCGGCTTTCGGCATCGATGAGCGGGAACTGATTCCTTATTTATATACGTTCAAGCCTTTGGAACATCGTTTGGAGCGCGTCGGCACTTTTGGTGGCGTGACTTTCTTTAACGATAGCATTTCCACCATACCGCAGGCGGCTATTGCGGCTTGCAAGACCTTGAAAAAGGTTGATTTCCTGCTGCTTGGCGGTTTCGACCGCGACATCGATTACACGCCTTTGATTGATTTCCTTTCAGAAGGCATTGTGCCAAATCTGCTGTTTACGGGCAAAGCCGGCGAACGCATGATGCAGGCTTTGAAGGATAGGGGAGTAGCGGTCGCGCTTGTTCCGTATGCGTCTATGGATGATGCGTTTGCCTATCTTTCCGCTCATGCAGAATCGGGCGATGTGTGTCTGCTTTCGCCCGCGGCTTCAAGTTACGACCAATACAGGAATTTTGAGGAAAGAGGCCGGAAATTCAAGGCTTTGGTGGAACGGTTTGCTTTGTCAAATCAGAAAAAAATTCTTTAATAATCAATTGTTTAATAAATTTAATCTATCAGTATGAAAAAAGGATTTTTATCATTGTTCTTTGCCTGTGCTTTAGGTTTGGCAGGCACTTGCGTTCAGGCGCAATCAAGATTCATGGCGCCGTATGACTTTAATGGAGAATTCGCTCCGACGGGCGTAAATCTTTCGTGGAAATCGTAAGCACCGGTTTCCGTTGTTCCAGAAGACCTTTATTGGGATTTGGAAACCATGGTCGATTGGACGCTTATTGATGCCGATGGCGACGATCATTGCTGGATGCACGTTCAGGGTTTGGAATGCCCAAGCGGCTACATCTGCTTGGTTTCGGAATCGAAAGACTGCTATGGTACTTATGGCGGTATTCCTTATACACCTGATAATTATATTGTTACGAACAAAATCCAGATTTTGGATGGTACGGTTCTTACATTCATGGCTTGCGCTGCCGATGCCGTGAGTTATGCTGAACATTTTGGTGTCGCTGTCTCTACCGCAGGCAATACCAATGCTGCTGATTTCACAACCATTGCAGAATGGACCGTTGCCCCCGACAAACTCAACCAAACGCCTTGGAAAGAATACACTGTTGACCTCAGTGCATACGCAGGTCAGGAAGTATATGTTGCTTTCCGCCATTTCGGTTGCACCAATCAGTATGCTTTGGCTATTGATGATGTCCGTTTCACATACAATGCCGAACCGAATGACCTCGAAAGTTTCAACCTTTATCGTTCCACAACGGATGGCGATTATCAGTTGATTGCCAATATCCCAGCCGTTGAATATCAGGCCCATTATGAATATCTTGACAATGTCGAACAAGGTACTTACTACTATCAAGTGACGGCAGTCTATGCCAGCCAGGGCGAAACGGAACCTGCTTCTACTGTGGTTACAGAGACATCGGTTGCTGAAAATGCTGTCGATGCAAAGGTCTATCCAAATCCGACCAATGGTCTGCTGAAAGTTGAAGCCCCTAATATGAGACAAATCATTGTGATGAACGCTTTGGGACAGATCGTTTCAACAATTCCTGCTGAAGGTGATAATATGGTTGTCGATATGTCGCAAATGGAATCGGGCTTGTACTTGATTCGCATTGAAACGGAAAGTGGGTGCGTGGTGCGCCAAATCAATGTGGTGAAATAAGAAAAATGTTGTTTTGAGGTATACAAAAACAGCCGCCTCCAGGCGGCTGTTTTTTTGTTTTATGGATAATTGTATTAACCTTTCTTAGGTTTAATGGTGTTTCCTCCGCTGTTGCTGTTGTTGTTACCGCTGCCAGAGGTGGGCTTTACCGTACCTGTTCCAGAAGTTCCGTTTGGTTTTGGGTTTATAGTGCCAGTGCTGGAATTGCCGTTGTTTTTAGGTTTGGTTGTTCCTGCAGGCTTTATTTCGCCGCTCTTGCCTGATGCATCGGCCATATCCTTGATGCGGGCTGCACGCTTGGCGCTATCTGGGTGGGTCGAGAACATTTGTGCTACAGCGCCTTGTGTGCCACTGTTGCCGCTTAGGGTAATGAGTACATTCAAGGCGTTATACATGGCGTAAGGGTTTACATTGTTGGCAAGGCAGAATTGGAAAGCGGCTTCGTCGGCTTCATATTCCTGCTTGCGCGAATATGCGTTGGAGGCCATCTGCTGGGCCAGGTCGCCGAGGATGCCTTCCGAGAGGGCGCCTGCAGTTTCGTTCCATGCCGAAATGCCGTAACGGGCGGCAACCATCAAATAGGCTTGACGGTAGGCGTCGCGGACATCTTTGTTTTTCAAGTGGCCGAGTTCATGACCGATGACGGCAAAGATTTCATCGTCGTCCATCACATCCATCAGGCCAGAATAGACGCGCACGCTGCCATCGCCGCTGGCGAAAGCATTGACGGTATTCGACTGATATACTTTGTAATTCACATTCAAATCACCAAGGTTCTTGAACTTCTTCATGATGTTGGTGAGACGTTGTGTGTACTCGTTTGATGCCGGGAGGACGGTGTTTTCGCCGTCGGTCTGAACCATGTATTCCTGACAAAGTGATGCGACTTGGGCATCGGTGATGGTGAAAGCCTGAACAGCAGCAGCACCGGCTTGCAAGGCCTTCGTTGAGTTGAGCGAAGCGCAGCTGGTCATCATCATCAAGGCTGCAGCTCCAATAATTAACTTTTTCATTTTTGATGTGTTTTTGAATATTTGCGCAAAATTATGAAAATTACACGATTGCTGTACTTTTTTTAAAAACAAAATGTCGGCCGATTTCTAATCGACCGACATTATTATTTGTCTTCATTAACAGGGAGTATCAAATCAAGGCAAGCAGCACATACAGCCAGTGGGCGGCGATGCCTGCGCAAAGACCGCCGATGGTGTGTGCGCCAATGGCTTTGCCGATGAGTTTACGGTAGCCGAGTGAGTCGAGCATGGCGGCGTGTGTCGAAAGGAAACCGCTCCAACACATGCCCATGGCGGTGAACACGGCGATGGCGTTGGTGTTGATGATGCCTTCGGCAATGAAACGTGGCACCAGACCGATGGCTGCGCCAACAGCACCGAGAGCTGTCATTGGGAAGGAAATCAGGGCGCCGCTTTCGAAGCCAAACAACCATTTGAAAATGAAGTTGATCTTGTCGGCAGCCCATGTGATGACAGGCACACCTTCGTAGGCAACACCCATATATTGGCCGTTTTCGCCCGAAGGACCGAAGGTCAGCATCATGACGATGGTGGAGATGCAGAGAACGCCCGGAATGATGGCGATGCCGATGCCGACACCGTCCTTGCCGCCGTCCAACAGTGAGTTAAGGAAACGCATGAATACGCTGCCTTCGCTCTTGAAGGTGATTTGCTGCTCGTCGCCGGTTACTTCTGCTACAGGTTCATCGAGTTCTGGGTAAGATTTTAGAGTGAAACGCTGCATCAGTCTAGTGGAGACGATGCTGCCGACGATGGCGCCTGCCAAACCAATTAAGGCACCTTTGCCGAAACCGAGACCTGTCATAAAGGCGATGACCACGAGGCCCATGCCGAATGCCGTGCCGAAATTGGTCAGCGAAACCAGCTGGTATTTCTTGAAGTAACGGTTGAAGTTCTTGTCGTGGGCCAAGGTGATGATGGCGGGATTGTCGCTCAAGAAAGTCATCACGGCTCCCAAGGCTGCAACGCCAGGGAGGTTGTAGAGTGGTTTCATCAGAGGACGGAGCAGATTTTCCAACAGACGCACGACGCCGAATTCGGTGAGCATCTTGCTGATGGCGCCCATCAGTACGCAAATGGCCATGATGTAGAACACGGTCTCCAGAAGCAGGTGATAGGAAGTCTGCATGAAGGTGTTGAGCATCTTCGGCAAGGTCATCTTGTAGGCCAGTCCGCCGAAGAAAGCGAAGAAGATAATCAAGAAAACGATAGCTTCGAAGCTTCGTTTTGTCGTGAATTTCAAAGGGTGTTTCACCCATTTCTCAAAGGTGCCGAAAATTCTCTCTACGACATTGTGATACTCGTGGGTGCTTTTCCGTCTGTTAAAGAATGATAAACGTGGCATATCTTATTATTGATTGTTTTTCTTGATGTTCAGCAAGTCGACTTTCCATGTGAGGCCAATGTTGGCTTGGTAGTTGTGTGTGTCGTCGGTGTTGGTGTGTGTGCCGCAGAAGTGAAGACGCAAGTTACGGCTGCTCATGGGGTAAAACTCGAAGCCGGCACTTTCAAAATGTACGTCTCCGCCGAGTGGGTTGTAAAGGTCTATGATGTCGTCGCTGTTGTGGTCGAAACCGCCTTTGGCGAAGATGATCCATTTCTCGCCAATGTTAAGGCCTGCGCCAAGGAGAATGGTGTAATTCTCGGCAAGGAAACGTGTGTTTTTGCGTGAGGCGCGGTTCTGAAGGTCGAGGCGGATTTCAAAGTCGTTGAAAACGAACTTGTTGCCTAACGAAATGTAGTTGACAAACTGTTTCTCGGTATTTTGAAGCATATTGACGGAATAGGCTGTCTTGAAGTGTCCCATGTCGCCGTACCACATCAGGTTGTAGGCGTAGATGCCTTGCAATGACTGACTGATGGCTGGCGAGTTGGAAAATTGGAACAGCACGTGATTCCGACCATCAGCGTCTTTGTAGTTGGCAGAGATGCCCATCTCGTAACAGCACACGTGGTTCCAGAAATCAGTGCCGTAATAGATGTCGATAGGGGCGGCATCGTATTCCCAACCGCCTATGGCAACCACTTGCTTGCCGGCCGATATGAAAAATTCATCGGTCAGGTGCCAGTTAAGGTATGCCCAATCGGTGCCTTGGAAGAAAGTGTTGGCAAAACTCGAATTGGGTGAGTTGATGCGCTGACGGAGGTGATAGCTGAACTTGTCGGTTACGTTGCCGTTCAATGTGATTTGCAGGTATTTGCCTTGCAAACCGTGGTCGGAGCTGTTGTTGGCGCAATAATAATCGTAGGTGAAATCGGCGCGGGTGTCGAGCCTCAAAGTGTTTAAGGTGACGGCTTTGTCCTGCGCAAAGGCATGAATGGCCAGAGCCATGAAAACTGCCGTTAAAATGTGTGTTTTTTTCATGCTGATAAAATAATCGGCAAAAATAGGAAATTTAGTGCTGCAAATACGCAAACGACAACAAAAAACGGAGCGGATTGCTCCGTTCCGTTGTTTTTCTTGGTTCTGGTTCTGGTTTTTTTCCAAAGCGAAGGGTGTCGCTCGCTGCCGCTTACTTTGCCCTTCGCTTGTGTAGGCTGCCCTTTCAGGGCGGAGGCTTTCGGATGGTCTTTGAAACGCGATAGCGCTATTCCTAACTCCTCACTTTTAGTTCACTTCAATGGTCTGCACGAGTTTTTTCTTTTCTTCCATGGTGACTTTCGGCAGCATGATTTCTAGGATGCCGTTTTCCACTTTGGCCGTAATCTGCTCGCGGTGAATGTCTTCAGGCAGCATGATGGTCTGACGGAACTGTTCCACCGAAAACTCGTGGCGCAGGTAGCGTTTGGCTTCGTCTTTGGTTTCGGTCTTGGTTTCCTTTGCCATTTCAACGATGAGGTTGCCTTCGGCGTTGATGGAGATTTTCAAGTCATCTTTGGTGAGTCCGGGTACGCTGAACTGTACCTTGTAGTCTTCCTTGCTCTCGATGATGTTCATCTGTGGCGTTGCGTACGAAACATTGCCCATGTTCATGAGTTCGTTGAACAATGTAGGCATGAAATCCTGTGGTCTTCTGGTTACTAACATGATGTTTGGTTTTTTAAATTGTTTAACTGTTTATTTGTTTGTTGTCTATTGTTTATCGTTCGTTGAGCTTGTCGAAACGATGCCGTTTTTAACGGTTGCCCGTTGGACTTTCGCTCGGACGATTCTGCAATAGTCAAATCTTGAGCCAAAACAAAAAACAGTATGATTTTGTTTTATGTTATGACAAAATGACATGAAATATTTTGTTGATGCGTTATATAGTGACAAAATGGCATTTATATAAGGATGCCCGCCACTCCAGCAATCTTAGCGCAAATCACGCTGATGTTGTCGGCACCGCCATTGCGGCAAGCCAATTCATAAAGTTCGGTGGCGGGTTGCTGGCTTTGCGACAGAACGGATTCTATTTCCTCGTCATCGGCCATGTCGGTGAGGCCATCTGAACAAATAAGTAATTGGTCGCCGCCGCGAAGACGGTCGGTGATGTCAATTAGGGTTAAGGTCCCCACACAACCGGCTCCAATACAGTTGACAAGCAGTTTGCTGTCGTTAGGGTTGCCTGAAAGACCGCGTTCCGTTTCGTCGATGGTAAGTTGCCGCAAAGTGCCGTTGCGGAAACGGTAGGTGCGGCTGTCGCCTGCATTCAGTACATATATCTTGCCTTTCAGCCACACCACACCCGTTAGCGTGCAACCCATCGGACGAATCTGTCCTTCCTCCGAAGCTTGATTGTTCATGAAACGACTGAATGCCAAAACGCTGTCGCAAATTTCCTTTTCGAAATCCTTTTCGTTGAAATCATTTGCGGAGAAGAAATCCTTGAGATGTTCGAGCAGCATTTGACTGGCGCGTTCACCATGTTCGTGGCCGCCCATGCCATCGGCAAGGAGAAGGTAAAAACAGGAGTCGTCGCCAAACTCAACGGGTAAAACCATATTGTCGTCGCGCAGCAAGATGCCGCTTACCGAAACCATGTCTTCGTTGTTGTCGCGTCGCAAGCCTTTGCCGCTGATGGCTTCTATTTCTAACTTCGTCATTTCAGTATAAGATGTGTGGTTGCAATTTTCAGATTATCACCAATATGCAGGTCAACCCAAGTGTTGGGCGTCAGCTTCACGCCGTTGACGAAAGTCCCGTTGTGGCTGCCCAAATCGCGGATTTGCCATTGTCCGTCAAGGCAACGCAGCTCACCATGAGTGCCTGAAATGTAGATGGAACTGCCAAATTCGGGATAGATTCCCGTGGTGCGGCCAAAGATGCCTTCTTTCAATTTCAGGTTAAAGCCATCGCCCGCCATGGTCATTTCATGTGCCGGATTTGCAGTTTGTTGTTCTTTTGGCTCAGGCTTAGGTTCAGTCCCGCCAGTATTGAAAAATGCTTCAGCCGAAATCAAGTCGGCACCGCAAGCCGGGCATTCCGTTCCTCTTTTCGGCTGGCCACATTCGGGGCAAAAATGCAGTTCCTTGCCGCATTGGTCGCAGTAGCGGCTATCATCGTCAATGATTGCTTTGCAAAACGGACACTTCATCACATTATCTCCTTTATTTTAATGTTATTGATATCAGCAGCAGTGAAGGTCATCAAGGCATCGTCGTCGAGCGAATCGTCGAAAGCCGTGCGTTTCGAGAGGTTTTTGACGGCCTTGTCCAAGGCTTTGCGGACAGTGCGGCCATTGCCGAAATTCCTGTCGCGCGAGGCATAGACCCGCACAAACAAATCGTGAATGGCAACTGCGGCATCCTCAGCGATGATGTATTCCTTCTTTGTGGCCATCGAAACGAAAATCTTTTCCAAGTCGTCAACATCGTAATCTTCAAAGATGATGGTTTCGTCGAACCGCGATTTGAGGCCTGAGTTCTGGTTGAGAAATTCATTCATCTCGCGCGTGTAACCAGCGGCAATGCAGACAAACTTGCCTTTGTGGTTTTCGAGCAGCGGCACCAAGGTATTGATGCACTCCGGACCATAGTCGCCAGCGCCGCCAGAGCAAAGCGAATAAGCCTCATCAATGAAGAGCACGCCGCCCATGGCTTTCATCACCACTTCCTTGGTTTTCAGTGCTGTTTCGCCCACAAAATGCGACACAAGGTCGTCGCGGGTCACTTCATAGACATCAGCAGTAGGGATGACGCCCAACGAGCAGAGAATCTTGCCCATCAGTCGGGCCACGGTGGTCTTGCCCGTACCTGGATTGCCCAAAAACAGGTAATGGCTCAATGTGATTTTAGGTGTACGGTTCTTGCGTTGCGCCAACTGCTGTTCGCGCCGAATGGTGACGGCCAGGTCGTTCAGACTTTCCTTGACACTTTCCAAACCCACCAAGGCATCGAGTTCTTTCATCACCTCTTTTATATCAAATGAATTACGCGCGCTTTCACCCGCAATATCGTAGTAGGTCAACAATTTGCCTTCCTGTGCAACCTCAGCATCGCTCATCGTGCGCAATCTGATGCCGCGTCTTTCGATGGCGGCATCAAGGAAATTACGCACATCGCGGGCGTTGCCAAAGGTCTCGCTGCGGCGGTTATACATATTTTCGAATTCGATGTGCATCTTCTCGTCGGCCTCGTTGCTGAAAGTAAAGCCGCGTTTTTGGGTCATGCTTCTGAAAATCAGTTCCAGCTCGGAGGCGTTATAATCGGGGAAGGCAATCTGTTTCTTGAAACGCGAAGGCAGACCCGGATTCATTTTCAGGAATTCCTTCATCTCATCACGATAACCGGCGGCAATACACACGAACTCACCTTTCCTGTTTTCCAAAATCGGGACCAACTTGTCGATTCCGGCCTTGCCAAACTGTCCGTCGTTGAGGCCGTAGGCTTCGTCGATGAAAAGCACGCCGCCCATGGCGCGATCGATGGCTTCCTGGATGTTGCGTTCAGTACCACCCACCACATCGGAAATCAAGTCCTTGCCCGCCACTTCGACATACTGGCCTTTTGGAAGAACGCCCAAGGCTCCGAGAATGTCGGCAAAGATGCGCGCGATGGTCGTCTTTCCCGTTCCGGGATTGCCCGAAAACACATAGTGGTCGCTGATGCGCAACTTGGCATCGGGACCGCTTTCGCGTTGGGTTTCCCTGATATTGTCAATGATTTTATGAATCTCGTCTTTCACACTTTGCAGACCGATGAAGTCATCAAGTTCCTTCCAAATCTCGGCTTCGGTGCGCGGAACGAATATTTCGCCTTTAATATCTTGTTCGTCAACTTGTTGACTTCCTCTGCTCAAGGCACTTATCGCTAATTCTTCAGCCTTGGCATCGGCCAAATGGCCATTGCTTTCGGTGCCTTCGCCCTTGCGCAAAAGCCATTCGAAATGCGACTGTAGCTTTTTGGCCGCTTCGGGTGACAGAGTCAACTTGTATTTTTCCTTCAACGAAAGGGCGCAGATTTGCGTCAAGGCCTTTTCGTCGAAAGGCTTCAAGGCAAAACGAAACTCAAACAGGGAAGCCGCATCGGGGTTGCTGGAAAGAAACTCCTCCAAGCCACGACTCAAACCGGTCATGAAAACGAAAGGCATTTTGCCGGCGTGGTTGCGCATACGCGAAAACAAGCGGTCTAGGTCGTTCACATCGTTGGCATCGCCATTAGGCAGAAGTTTCTGCACATTGGTCAGCACCAGAACGCCCTCCTTGACTTCGTCGAGATGCTCATCAAACTTGTCCATCCAAATCTTGAAATCGGCAGCATCAACGACTTTAGGCTTCGGCTGACTCACCATGCCCGCCTTGAGCAAGATTTCGAAAAGCCTATCGACCATGAAACGTTTGCCCGTTCCGGCCTTGCCTAAAATGACGGCATCCATCTGGATATGCACATTGGCGCCATTTTTCTTGAGTTGCGAAGCGACATTGGCCCTGTCCTTGAACTTTTCTATCTCGCCAAACAAATCATCTTTGGCAAAAAACTCCTTAAACATCTGTTTCGCTGATGTTTGGAAGGCTTCGCCACAGTGTTTGCAGAACTTGGCTTCATCGCGGTTTGGCGTATGGCAATGTTCACATGTTCTCATTTTTCCAGTTCTCCTACATTTATCGAATCATTAACGATGGTCGTCTCGGTCTCACCTTTTATTTTCGGTGTGTCATTGGGCAGTAAAAGACTCAAAGCACCTAATATCAACACGACACCAATGAAAATGCCGACCCACTTCCATCGGTCTTGCAAGTCGAGTTTCCAATATTCTATCGATTTGCCATCAACGACACCATTGAGCGAGGAATCAAAATGTTTCTCGTCGTTGAAAGCGAAGTACAAAGGTTCAAGCGTAAGTTCCTCAAAACCAGGATTCGCTACGGACTTTGCGTCTCGCACAAACGGACTGAAATCAAAAAGCGTCTTGATACTGAAAAACACAATGGCTGCCAAGACGACCAAACCATAAATCCAGACAATATACTGACCTAAAAACTTAATCAACAGCAAGATGACGGCTGATGTAATGCCACCCACAATAATCGGCAGGAGACAACCGTCGCTATCAAAAATGAAAAACGAGACAACAGCCGCCACCGCTCCTAAAATGTAGAATGCGCTTTTGAATTTAATGGCATCCGTACTGACAGTAGGGGAGGCGATAAGACTTTGAATGATGACTATGAGCAGGAAAACAGCCAATAAAAGAGCCGAACCGGCCAACACCTTTTGGATGACGCTACGCGCCCAGTTGCGCTTGATCTTGCTCTTGGCATTGTCCGAAACGGATTGAGCCTCGGTGCGTGCTTCGATGAACCTCTCGAAGTTTTCGTTGTCAGTATCGGCCATACCTAAGGCTTGCACATATTGCTCCAAAAGTTTCTCGTAGGCATATTTCGGTTTAAAGTCGGCATTGGGGTTTTCTTGATATTGCACTGCGAGCCAACCGCGCAAGCCCTTGTCGTTCTGCAAGTCGTATTTCAGTTCCTTTTTCGGAGCTTTCAGGAAATCATCGAGATTCTTCAGCACTTGGCCTGTACGCGAAAGACGATATTCCGGCGTTGCGCCATAGCCGACGATGGCTTTCATTATCGCCACCTGGTCCTTATAGTTTCTGTCTTTCGGACCGGCTTTTTTCTCATCGTCTTTTGAAGGAGTAACGCAGTAACCGAACCATTTGCGCTGTTTCGCAAAACGATTTCCCTTGTGGTCGAAAAACCAAGGCAGATAGTCGGCATCGCCACCATTCTGGAAACTCCAAACGATGTTGTAAGCCAACTCAGGACCATAAATCTTTTCAGCTTTCGCCCCGTCGAAATCGCTCAAAAGCGCATCGTCATCGGCGTTGTTCTTCGTGAAATAGAGATAATACACCTTGTTGAGCAAGCGCCCGATGGCTTCACCGGTCATGGCATAGTCGGGATGCTTGACATCGCAGCAAAGGTTAAGGTCGTAGAAAGGATTCAGCGTGTGGATGGCAGCCAAAAAGCCCATGGCTTCGTCGTCGGGATAGTCCTCTTCGACAATCTTTTCGATTTCGACTTGCAATTCAGGGCAATACTCAAGCCACTTGCTGATTTTGCCGCTATAAAGGAATTTCTTAGCCAAATCGGCATCTTCAACCATGAAAGCAGCCAGTTCTTCGGGCGTGTGCGCAATTTGGTTTTTGCTACTGTTATATATGATATTGAGACCTTTTGCCTTGGTCTCGTCGTAAATCTCAACTTTCTTTCCTTTGACGAAATCCTGAATCTGTTTCAAGCCCCAACGATGGACTGGATCGCGTGTCAACAGTCCACGCGTGATGGTAAACAGGGGTTCGGGCATGTCGGTAGGCACCACGATGCCATCGTGGGCTTTCTGCATGGCCATCAGTGTTTCCTTGGCGCGGAAAGCCGATTCGCCATACCAAAGGCTGAGAATGGTCATGCCCAAGGAGTAGAAATCGGCGGCGGGGGTCAGGTTGCAGTAGGTCTTGTTGTCGATAATAACCGTGCTGGCAGGGTCATAGACTTCAGGCGCGGCATAAATGGGAGTCCGGCTCTGCAAAGTCTGCACCTTGCCGTGGTCGAGGATATCGGCAATGCCGAAATCGCAAAGCAGGCAGTCCCAAGTCGATTCGTTGTTAACCAATATGTTGGCTGGTTTCACATCCTTGTGAATGAAACCCAAGCGGTGACATTGGTCGAGCGCCATGGCCGTCTTCAAAGCGATTTTCATGATGGCGTCCTTGTTGCCTTTCAGGTTGAAATCGCTCACTGCCCCTTTCGGACAATGTTGCATCAGTTCGAAGCAACGCTGCTCGCCCTGAAAGTCCATGGTGCCAAAATCGTAGAGGTCGATGAGGTAGCCTTTGCCGCACAACTGCTTCACCAAAGGAAGGACGGATGCGTTGAAAGTGTAGCCTTCCTTATAGATTTTCAGCACTTTGCCATCATCTCTTACAATGATGTCGGCTTGCGACCCACAGTGCAAAGTGTCACCTTGCGGGGGCGTCGCCGTGCCCTGTGGAGCAGTAGCAGTAGACTGCGGAGCCGTTGCTGTGCCTTGTGGAGCCGTAGCCGTTCCTTGAGGTGCTGTTGCGGTACCTTGTGGAACTGTAGCGGTATCTTGTGGAGCCGTTGCCGTTCCTTGCGGAGGCTGCTTCTTTGCGCTTTTCAATCGTTCGGAAAGGTCTGACATAATTTAGTCCTCATATTTATATTCCTTAGTGGTTTCCACCACATCCTTGTCAACAATGATGGTTTCGTACTGCCAGGTTCCGCCGCGCCATGGTTCGCAGCATTCGCTGGGCTGATTGTGGAAACAACCGCAATAGTTGCACACCCATCCTGTCCTAACTTTTTCTTCAGTATGGATATGTACCTTGCGGGTAGTTTCGATGGCAACCTTGCGGGCCGAATAATAGTTGTATTGCTCTTGTGGCGTGCTGCCAGCGGGAGGTAGCATTTCGTCAAAAAGCTGGTTGATGTCTTTTACAACTTGCTGATATTCCGCTATGACTTGCTCTGCATCGAATGTCTCGGCTTGCTGGCCGAGGAGTTCCAGTAAACGCTGTTCGGCTTCGGTGACCTGAACCTGTTGTTTTTCGAGCATGGCCTCCAGTTCGGCAGCACGGTCGATAAGGGCCGCCACCTGTTGCACTTTCGGGTCTTGCTTGGCTTTTTCGATGGCGCGTTGGGCGGCCTTGGTGAGGGCTGTGTTGCAATGGCGGCAATAGGAACGCACATTCAAAGTGCCGCAATTGGGACATTTTATGCCATTGGCGGGCATGCCGCATTCCTCGCATACGCTTTCGCCTGGTTCCATGGGTGCACCGCAAAATGTACAGTAGTCAACAAGTTTCTTTCCGCAATGCGGACAAAACTCGGCCGTCTTGTCGATTTCGGCACCGCAATGCGGGCATTTTCGAAGGTCGGACGGATGTTGTTCATCTTTAGTCTTATGCTGGACTTGCTGCTGTGTGCGTGTTTGCGTTCTCTGGATGTCCATAATCTGAAAAAGGTTCAAAAGTATAATAATTCTCTTACACATGATGAGATTCCCGCCTGCGCGGGAATGACGGCCTCAAAAAAGGCCGTCTATGAGCCGAAGAGTTCAAATCAACCATCACCAAAGTTTAGCTAATGGAACTGATGGATGGAATGAAGTTTTGGCGGATGCCAGCGGTGAGGAAACTGAATATCACTTCATCGCTGAAACCAAAGGCCTGATGCCCGATTTGGAACATGAGGTCGAGTTCCTTTTGGTCGAACTTGTGGTCGGTCACCGTCAGGTTAACGATATAACTGAACAAGTCGGCTTTCATGTCGGGATTGATGTCCAGGATTCTTTGCACGCTTTCGTTGAAAATCTTGTAGCAGTCGCCTTGCCTGACTTGTTCCAAAATCGACATCGGGAACATGTAATAACTCGACATGGAAAGCAAGATGTGCTCGATTTCTTCCTGCGTGACCTGCCCATCGGCATTGGCCATGATGAGACCCGCCGAAGCCATGAAATACACCATGTAGTCTTCAATTTCCTCAGTGTTGAGCCGTGCTATGGCATCGATGAGCACATTCATGCCATCGTTGAGTTCCTTTTCGGTACGCGCATTGGCAAACAAGTTGAGGGCCTCAATGCGGATAGGGCTGACGGGATGCGTATAGCCATCGTTGAGGCTCAAGCCCTTACCGTTGATATAATGTCCCAAAATGTTTCTGTTTTCCTCGATGAACGCAGGTATGTTGACGTCCATCTTATCTAGTTTCAGTCCCGACTTCAGTTTGAATTCGGAAGAGATGCAGGCGTCAAGGTCCTTCACGGCGAGATAGCCATAGCGATCGGCGAAGAGTTCGCTCATCTGTTTCCACAAGAAGAACTTGAAGCGCAAAGGCAAAGGCAGATTGGGCATTCCGGTTTGCGGATCCGGCGGAAACACAAAGTTGATGATGTCTTTCAGGAACATGTTTTCGTCGGCAAGATGGCCCAGCTCGTGACCCACCACCGAGCAGAGTTCCTTTTCGCTCATCACGTCAATCAAAGCCGAGTTGATTTGTACGATGTAAGGGCTGTCGGGGTCGATGGATGTATAGCAATAAGCTCCCGCATTGAGCGAGGAACTGCTGACGACAAAGAAATCGACGGGATGCTCGAAATTCAGCGCTTCCTTCACGCCTTCAAGCAATTTATAAAGATGCGGCGTGACGCTTTCGCTCACCTTCAGGCTTTCACCTTCCATCTTGATACGTAAATGGCGGTCGTCCATCTTGTCGGCACCAATGCGTTTCATAAGATCGTAGACCACATCGCCCTGAAGCGCTTGGTAAAGCTGCTCGGTGAGTTGGCGGTAACGTGGTATTTCAGGCAACAGCAGGTTCTGTTTCTTCTGCTGCATCCGGGCTTTGTATTCTGCTGCGTTCATAGGCATGATATATTCTATTTATTAAAACTTTCCATCTCTTCAAATAAAGCGACTGGTCCCAAATGCCAAAGTTTGGTTTCTTCTTTTTCAAGCCGCTTGTAAAGTTCGGAGTGATAAAAATGGCGAAGAGCATCAAGAGCTGTACCACCGTAAAAATCCTGATAAATGCCCGAAACCAAGGCTGCCTTGCCTGGCAAAAGCAAGTAAAGATTCTCATTTGTGATTTCTACATTCATAATTCAACCTCCTTTGCTTCAACAAAATTAAGTGTCGACAATGATTCTTCAGTATGAAAAAGCATTTGGTCAATCAATAGGTAGGTCTTCAATTCCTGAATCAAGGTTGCTTTGCTTATCAAACCTGCTTCATAAAGAGCAAACTGAGCGTAAACCTTATCGTTTGCCACAGGACCGAAAACAATATCATAATCATGCTGAAAGTTGGGCTCAGTACGGTTTTTCATAACGAAATCGACCCATTGCTCGTTTGGTTCGTTGAAACGCAACACTTTCAAGGTCTTAAAAGCCGCTTCGTCAAACTCATATTTATTAACGAATCCTGAAGATTTCTGTTCCGCTGACTTTCGCTTCACCCATTGCAAAGCCTGTTCAAATGATGTTGTCGTATAGAAACCACTACCATAATCCAACGTCCTTGAAGGTTGCAACAAAACAGGTTTTTCAACCCTAACCAAACTGCCGTGATAAAGTATCATAATGAATGCTTGTTGAGATATTCTTTCATTTCTTCCAAAAGCCATTGCTGACTTTGAGTGTGAAGTGTTTCGTAGTTATTCGACAGATAATCAAGCAATCCCGTGTTGTCAAATAATGCCATTACTTCTTCACCTCCAAGCCCGGTGGAGTGCTTGTACTGTTCAATGCAGAACGACACAAAGTAAATGCTATCCAAATCAGTTTTTCCCATGTTCAAGTTCTTTCTTAGCTCCATGCATCAAATCTGCCATCGTCGTCGTAATTATCGTCGTCGAGACAAATGTTTGCGATGGTGGCTCCCAAGGCTTCAATAACGCGACGCAAAGCGTTGATGTCGTAGAAACTCATCGGCTTGTAGCTTGCATCTTCGAGGGTGAGAATCATGTCGCCGGCCACGGGACCTGGATAGACCTTACGACCAATCGCGTTCTGCGGCAAGCCTTTCATCAAGCCTTTGCTGTCGAGCCAACCGGTGACATTTTCCTCGTAACCCGCCTTGTGACCGATGTCGTAGAGGCCGGGCATACGGAGCGCATCAAGATGGTCGGCACCGATGAATGCAGGAATTTCGTCCCACTCATAAACGTCAAACTCAATGATGTCGGCTGTGGCATCAGGGTGGATGATGGCGATGAGCGGAACGCCTTCGTCGATAAGGTCGCCGTCCGGTTGCCCGTCATCTTCTTCTGCTGGCGCAATATTCTCATACAAAGGCAGATAGTATTTCTCGATTTCGTCCTTGAAATCATCGAGTTGTCCATTCTGATAAGCTTCAATGACATCTTCCAAACGGCTTTCGTCGCCATTGCGATAGGCGCAGAGCAGGCAGAAGGCTCGGAAATTCTCGTCCGCAGCAACAGGGCAATGGCCTTCGTCAATCATCGTAGCCATCATGCTGTAGCAGTTCGAACTGAAGTAAGCAGCTCCAAGGTTGAACCATTTCCAGGCCTCTTCGTCGTTTTCCTCGAAACCGAAGTTGCCGAAATAATAGTTCTTGCCCATTATCCAAGGTGCTATGTTGTCGCCCAATTGATAACCTTTCTCCAAGTCGGCCTTGATTTGTTCCGTCTTCTTGGCTTGATTTCTTGTGTTGAGCCTGTCATATTCTTCCTCGGTGATGTCGCCGCGCATGGTATAGCAGAAAGCATCGTTATGCTGGATGCCAATCTCAACATATTTTTCGAGCACCTCTTTCTCGGTCAAATTGCCTTCCTCGTCATAGCACATCATCATGATGAGATTGCTCATCGATTCGTAATAACCTAAGCTGATTGCTTGAATATAGGCATCTTCAGCCTTTTCAATGTCGCCCAATTCCTGATAGGCACGGCCCAACAAATCGTAATATTCAGGTTCAAATTCAAAGATATCCTTTTCGTCATCGCCTGTGGCATCTTTCAGAATATTGGAAACAAAGTCGAGTATATATTTCGGGTCAGCCTCATAGTCATTCAAGCCATACAGGATGTCCTTTGCCTTCTGATAGAACGCCTTAACGCTGCCCTTTTCGATGGCATCTTCGCGGAGCTTGAGGTATGTCTGATTATCGACTTGCCCAAGGAGACTGACATGTTTTTGATTGTTGGTTTGCTTTACACGGCCATCGCGGAAAAACAAGGACAAGGCAAAGATTGCGTCACCAATGCCTTTGTCGGCAGCGGCAACGAAAAGGTCGTAGGCTTGCTTCATCGAGTCTTCATCGGGTTGAACCAGTTGGTGATAGCGGCCCAAGGCATATTTCGCAATGGCATAGCCCTCATCGGAGAGTTTCTTCATCTCGGCGACTTGCTTGTCGGTGAGCATGTACATAGGATACACGCCACGAACGATACGCAAGAAGAGACGGCGAGCCGTTTCATCAGCCAACGCCGCATAGAACAACTGGTCGAAAGCCCCCGACATATCGTTATCCATAAGGCATTGGGCTGCTTTATTGAGGCGGATGTTCAGTTCCTTTCGGAACTCTTCTTCTGTCATTTCGCCATTATCAGCCGTGCCTTCGGGTTCGCTTTCCCGAATCTCCTTCATGAGGTCGTCGTAGATGATATCGACAGCCTGCTTGCCATCATAGCCGAATTTTTCGCAGATATGCTCGGCAAGACTCCTTTTCTGCTTGTCGATGACGCCATCGGAAAACATCATGGAAACGAGATTTTTCATGTAATCCACCTTGTCTTCGTCAGACTTCGGAATCTCGATGACGAGGTTGTCGCTGTCTATAAAGCATTGGTCGAGTTCGGCTTGCGTAAGGCCAAATTCTTTGGCTACTAGAAGAATATAATCATGCTCGTTTTGCGTAAGCTGACCGTCGAGGCGCGCCATGCTGATGAGGTTAGCAACATGAGCCAGTTGCGCCCGTTTCGTTGGATTGAAGAGTGCCATATTCGTTATTTTTACCTTTGACTTGAAAATATGATTTATGCGGCAAAGATAGTCACATTATTTATTTTTCAAAATCATTTTATGTAATATTTCAATTGATTTTGGAATTCCGATGTGTAATATTCTTTCACTTGCTCTTTGAAAAACCGTATCTTTGCACGTTTTTTCAAGTCATCATGGAAGAGAAGCTTTTTAATAAGAATTATATTTGCCTTTGTGCGGCTAACTTTCTGTTTTTCTTTTCTTTTTATTTGCTTTTGCCGGTGCTGCCTTTCTTCATTCAGCAGAACTTCCAAGCTAGCAATTCGGTGGTTGGTGCGGTCATTTCGTGCTACACCTTGGCAACTTTGTGCGTGCGTCCGTTCTCGGGCTACATGATGGATGCCTTCAAGCGCAAACCGCTCTATCTGCTTGCCTTGTCGGTGTTTACGGCTGTTTTCTGCGGCTATCTTTTCGCTTCCACCATTACCATACTTATTATAGTGCGTATCTTGCACGGATTGTCGTTCGGCTTGACCTCGGTAGGCGGCAACACTTTGGTGATTGATGTTGTGCCGTCGGCCAGAAGGGGAGAGGGCATTGGCTATTTCGGCGTGGCCAATAACATTGCCATGGCGGTCGGCCCAATGACGGGACTGTTCGTTTACGAGAAATACAGTTTCAATGTCATTTTCTTCGGCTGCATGGCTTGCAGTCTCTTGGCGGCTTTGTTTGCCTCGCGTATTGAGACGAAGTTCCGTCCGCCCGTAAAGCGCCCGCCCTTGTCGTTCGACCGTTTCATTCTTATTAAAGGCTTGCTTGCTGGCGTCTCGTTCATGCTTCTGGCTTTTGCTTACGGACAGATTTCCAACTATATAGCTCTCTATGCCAAAGAAATGAACCTTGCCATCAGCAGTGGCTTGTTCTTTACCGTTTATGCGGTCGGACTCATCGCTTCGCGTTTGTTCTCGGGCCGCATGGTCGACAAGGGCAAGGTGTCTTTTACCATCGGATTAGGCCTCGCTATCGTGGTGCTCGCCATGCTGGGCTTGGCTTTGTGCCACTATGTCAACGACTTGAATGCGAAATTTACTCCTGTGGCATTCCTTTCGATTGCCATGCTTTGCGGTATGGGGTTCGGCACTTGTTTCCCGGCTTTCAATGCTTTGTTTATCAATCTGGCGCCCAATAGCCAAAGGGGAACTGCAACCTCCACCTATCTGACTTCCTGGGATTTAGGACTTGGCAATGGCATCTTTTCGGGTGGTGCCATTTCCGAGCATTTCTCGTTCAGTGCGGCTTATCTGGTGGCCGATGTTATGGTCGTTGTCGCCTTGGTGTTCTTCATCGTAATTGTTGCGCCACATTATGAGCGAAATAAGGTGAGGTAAAGTCACACTGTCTCTTCCTTTTGAGGCTTTCTCACCTCGCTCCAAGTCTGCAAGGCTACCGATAGGATAATCAGCGCAATGCCGCAATAAAATGCTACATTCAGTTCCTTGTATTCCTTGAAGATGAACATGGAAAGGATGATGCTGTAGACGGGTTCCAGATTATAGGTCAGGTTGACGGTGAAAGCAGCAATTTTTTGCAGGACAATGATCTGCAGCAGGCATAATCCGATGGTGCAAATAATGACCATAAATGAAAGATAAGCCAGGTCTAATCCGCTTGGAATGAGCTTGCCTATTGGGATGAAAATCTGATAGATAGGGAGCAAAACCGACAATCCGATGAGGCCGCCTGTCATTTCCCAAAACAGCATGTTTTTGGCTTCGTAGTTTTTACCAACTCTTTGGTTGGCGATAGCGAAAAAGGCATATAAAGCCGAGGAGACGATGCCCAAACAAATGCCCAAGCGGTAGCGTGCATCGAACTGGAAGATGAGGTAGATGCCTAATAGCGTGAGCAGACTGAAAAGGAACTCGCGCGCCGAAAACCTGTGCCTGTTGATGATAGGCTCGAACAGGGCCGTGAAGAACCCCACCAGCGAGAAGCAGACTACGCCAATGGAAACATTGGATGACTTGATGCTGGCATAGAAGAAAACCCAATGCAGGCAAAGCAACATGCCGACGCCACCCATTTGCAGCTTGTCGTGGAAATCGCTCTTTTTGAATTGTTTGGTGATGAGCAAAAAGACCAGCATAAGCAATCCGGCAAAGGCCATGCGATACCAGACCAACACGGCGGAATCGAGGCTGATGAGACGTCCCAAAACGCCAGTGAATCCGGCGATAAAGACCGATAGATGCAGCAGCAGGTAGTCTTTTTTCATCACTTGCACCGTCTTTGCCGAATGGCTTCAAAAGTGACAATGGCCGTGGTAACGGACACATTCAGCGAGTCGGCGATGCCGTTCATCGGGATGATGATGTTCTGGTCGGCGGCTTCCACCCAGGCGTCGGAGATGCCCGTGGCTTCGGTGCCCATCACGATGGCTGATGCGCTGCGGAAATCGGCATCTAGGTAATCGATGGAGGCTTTAAGATAGGTGCAGTAAATCTTAATGTGGTTGCTTTTCAGCCAGCTGATACATTCCTCCGTTGAACAGGCATATACGGGAACGCTGAACATGCAGCCTATGCTGGCACGGATGGCATTAGGGTTGAAGATGTCGGTCTGTGGGTCGGCCACGATGACGGCATCGACGCCGGCGGCATCGGCAGTGCGCATGATAGCGCCTAAGTTGCCCGGTTTTTCGACGGTTTCCAGCACGATGACTAAGGCATTGTCTTTCGGCTTGAACTCGTTTAGGCTCTTGTATTTAGGCCTTGCCAAAGCCAGCAGTCCATCGCTGCCTTCGCGGTAGGCAATCTTGTCGAAAACCTCTTCTGAGACTTCTTCCGTCCAGTTGGCGGTGATGCTTAACGGCTCACGTAAAAGGGTAGGGCAGACATAGAGCTGGTCAATCTCGAAACCGCATTTCTGGGCGCGTTCAATTTCGCGTTGCCCTTCAATGATGATGAGGTTTTGCTCGCGGCGCTCGGAGGCTTTCTGCAGTTTGACGATGTTTTTTATCTTAGGATTGGTCTTGCTGGTAATCATGCTGATGTTCTTTATTCTGTGGTTTTTTCTTTTGATAATCTTGCCTGTCTCAGGTCTTTAAGTTGTGAAAGCACGAGACCGAAAACGACAAGGACGATGCCGATGATTTTCTGTGGTGTCAGGCTTTCGTGAATGATGAAATAGCTGAAAATGGCGGTGAACACGGGGATCAGGTTGTTGTAGACATTGGCTTTCGATGCGCCTAACTTGCTGTAGGCGAATGCCCACAAGGCATAGGCGATGGCGCTGCAAAACACGCCCAAACAGACTACGGGGACGATGTATTCCTTTGCATTGCCGAAATTCGACGGTTCAAAGTGCTCCATTACCAAAACCAGCGGAATGAAATATATCATGCCGATGATATTCTGCATCCAAGTGATGGTCAGTGGCTTATAGAGTCGTGTCAGTTTGATGAGCGAGATGGAATAGCCTACAGCAACGATGACAGCTCCCGAGAGGAAAAGGATGCCTTTGGGCGAAGCCGTGAAAACCATGTTCTTGTTGAGCAGCATGGTGACGACACCGGCAAAGGAAACGAAAAGTCCGACGATGTTCATGGGCGTAAGCCGCTCTTTCAGAAAGATGGCCGCACCGATTGGCGTTACCAAAGGAATCATGGCGACGATGGCTGATCCGATGATGGGAGAAGTGTTCTTCAGTCCGTAGCCTTCGAAGATGAAATACAGGAAAGGCTCGAAAAGTGCGGCCAAGGCAAACAATCCCAGATGCTCTTTCTTGATTTTCTCGTTCAGACGGAATGTGAAAAGTATGGCCGTGAAAAAGATTGTGGCAACGACTAAACGCAGGAAAATGGTTGCGGTAGGATTCAGGTTCTCATAGACTTGTGTCGACCAGATGAACGATAATCCCCAGATTATCATGGCGATAACGCCGGCGATATGTGTCAAAAAGTTGTTTTCTTTCATGGCGCAAAGGTACTGATTTTGCCTTGACGATTGACTTTATAATAAAAAAAAGTGACCCAATCGGGTCACCTTATTCTGGTTTGATTTCAATTGTATGTTAGTCAGCAAGTTGGAAAGCTTTCTTGACGGCTTCGTAGTTGCTGTAGTCGATGTCCTGACGACTGTTGTAGAGGTTGGCAGCAATGACTACAATCTTGAACTGATGGTCATCTGGGCGATAGCCGTCGTAGAAGTCATTTTCAGTCCAGAAAATGCTGACACCGCCTTGATAAGAGGAAACTTCCAGTGAGGATGAATAGAAATATTCTACATTGTCATCTCCGAATTGTGAATAATAGAAAGTCATTGGGAGTTGGCGCCAGGTGTTGCCTTCGCTCATGTAGACCAAAACGGCCCCGTAATTGTGAATGTCCATGTTGATGGCTGCATAATCGATGTCGACGCGCCATGAGGTGTTGTCCCATGTCCAGTCGTTTGAGCGGACGGTCAGTGTGGATGATGCCACGTTGGCGTTACCTTGTGGGCCGACAGGACCTTCAGGACCCATTGGGCCTCTGCATGAACCGAAAAACATTGTGGCAATGATTGCCATGCAAATAAGTGTTAATTTCTTCATTTCTCTAAGTATTTAATTGTTTATAACTCTATTTTGATTTGTCCTATACAAAAACCTTGCCGAAATGTGAGCGTTGGAAATGATTATGCGCTGATAATCGAATAGGTGATGAAAGCAACATAGCCTAACAGCATGAGCGATCCTTCCACTCTTGAAAGCTTGTGCTTGCCTTTGCCTGTCAAAACGAAAAGCAGCATCAGGGCGTTTGCGCCAAAAAGAATGAACAGCTGGTTGTTCATTTGCGCTTTAAATTCAAGCGGCATAATCAAGGAACTGATGCCCAAAACGATGAAAATGTTCAGAATGTTGGATCCTACTACGTTTCCGATGGCTATGTCGGAGTTTTTCTTTGTGGCGGCAACGACGGAAGTAATCAGTTCGGGCAAAGAAGTGGCGGTGGCTACAATCGTCAGACCTATCATTGATTCGTCCATGCCCCACGAACGGGCCAGTTCCTGAGCGTTGCGCGAAACGAGTTCTCCGCCTAAATAAAGGCAACCGATGCCGGCGAAAAGCAAAAGCAAGGTCTTCCCCCATGGCAACGGAATCTGCTCGATGTCAGCATCTCCTGTGGGTGATTCGCTTTTCTTCATCGTCATGTAGAGATAGACGGCAGCGAGCAGAAGCAAAACGATGCCTTCAATCCAATTGACTGTTTTTGAGTGCCCGATGAAAAAATCGTTGGCCATCAAGGTCAAGGCGAGCGTGGCGATGAAACCTGTCGGAATGTCGCGTTTTATGGAAATGTTGTTCACGTCGATAGGGTAAATCATGGCGCTGACACCGAGAATAAGCAGGATGTTCATCGTGTTGCTGCCGATGATGTTGCCGATGGCCAGGCCCGAACTGCCTTTGGCGCACGAAAAGATGTTGACGATGAGTTCGGGCAGCGAGGTGCCGAAAGCCACAATCGTCAGACCTATTATTAAAGGTGAGAGTTTTGCGCGTATGCCGACACTCGTGGCACCGTCGACGAGCCAATTCGCACCCATGATAAGGGCTACGAAACCTACAATGAGAAGTGTGAATGTGAGTAACATAGCTTAGACATTGTAATTCCTAGCGCCGAAAATCTTGCTGCCGACACGGACCAAGGTGGCTCCTTCTTCGATGGCAATGGGGTAGTCGTCGGACATGCCCATCGAGATTTCCTTGAATTGCGGTTGACCTGCGAAATGGTTCTGTTTTAGCGCATCGAATATCGTTTTCAGCTGATGAAATTCCTTGTGGATTTCGGTTTCGTCGTCGGTGAAAGTAGCCATGCCCATCACGCCGCAAATGCGCACGTTTTCCATTTGCATGAAGGCTTCGGAATTCAGCAAGGCTTCGGCTTCTTCCAGATTGAGCCCGAATTTGGTCTCCTCGTTGGCGATGTGAAACTGCAAAAGGCAATCCACAACGCGGTCGTGTTTTTTCGCTTCCTTGTTGACGGCTTCCAGAAGGTTTTCGGAATCAATGGAATGGATCAGCGAGACAAAAGGAATGATGTATTTTATTTTGTTGGTCTGCAAATGTCCGATGAAATGCCATTGGATGTCATTGGGCAAAACTTCATGCTTGTCGCGCATTTCCAAAGCGTGGTTTTCGCCGAAAATGCGTTGCCCTTCATCGTATGCCTCCTGTAAGTCGCTGACGGGCTTTGTCTTGGAGACGGCTACCAAAGTGACATGGTTCGGAATGGTTGATTGTATTTGTCTTAGGTTTTCTTTTATCATGATTGATAAGCAATATTCCGTGCAAAAATAGGAATGATTTTCGTAATAATGACGAAGAGCATCGTTTATTTTTGTACTTTTGCACAAATCAAATTATCATAACCGATGAAAAAGTTCATGTTAATGCTGATGATGAGCATCAGCGGGTTCGTTTGGGGACAAACGGCAGATTATGCGCAGGAATTTTGCTTGCAGCCGGGAGAGACTGCTTCGTGGCGCCCTTTTACGGAATGTAAGGAACTGCGTTTCAGTACAACAGGTTCGAATGTGGCAAGAGCCATGCCTAAACCTGATGGCCGTGTGACCATTACTGCTTTGGGCTGCGGAACAGCTTATATCACGGCCAGATGTGGCGAAGAATCTGAAAAAGTGAAAGTCATCGTTGCGGAAATCAAGCCGGAAGATACGATGAAATTCAGTTTTGAACGTCCAGTGGCAAAGCCATTCACGGGCACTTACAAGTTCAATCCGCCAACCGACCATTTCTTCATCAGTTATTCCGACCCGATGGGAAAATCGACGGAGACCCGCGTCAAAATCGGTGACGAGGAATCGTACCACGATGGAAAGGGCGTCGATTGTTATTGGAATGTGAAGACGGGCGAGAATTTCCATTATGATCTCGATAAAGGCTGGCAGCCGGATGTGAAGTTTGATTTCGAACCTTTGTCGCCTGATTTCTTTCCGCTGAACGCTTTTGCTATCGAAGTTCCTGCCGACTCCATCGCCAATTGTTTCATTGGCGAAGAAAACTATCTCGGTGTCAATTGCTGGGTGTTCTTTACGCAGAAAACCGATGGAAGCATCGTGAAATTTTGGGTCGACCCGGCCAATGGCTGTACGCTGAAACGCCAGGTGAACAACGATGAACCGTGCATTGTGAAGATGTATACGCTCAACTATACCAAGTGGGAGTTTGGCCCACGCAAAAAGTCACGTAAAGATATTACGCGCTAAATGAAATTTCATATCTTTGCAAGTCGAATTTAAGTAACACATAATACATAATTCAAATGGAAAACAACGAATTAAAAAAGACTCCTTACAACCAGATTCACCACGACTTGGGTGCCAAGATGGCTGAATTTGCTGGTTATGACATGCCTATTCAATACTCAGGCTTGGTTGAAGAACACAACAATGTCCGCAACAATGTCGGCGTGTTCGATGTTTCTCACATGGGTGAATTCCGTGCAAAAGGCCCTATGGCTAAGCAGTTTATGCAATATTGCACAGTGAATGATGTTGCTGCTTTGGAAGATGGTAAGGTGCAATACACCTGCCTGCCAAACGGTAAAGGTGGCATCGTTGATGACATGCTGGTCTACCGCATCGCTGACGACCATTATTTCATGGTTCCGAATGCTGCCAACATCGACAAGGACTGGAATTGGATGAGCCAGATCGCTGCCAAGTTCGGTATGAAGCTCGGTGAAGACTTCCAGAACGAAAGCGAAGAATGGGCACAGCTCGCCGTTCAGGGACCTAACGCTCTGAAAGCTATGCAGAAGCTCACAAGCGCCAATGTGGTTGACATGGAATATTATACTTTCCAAATCATCACTTTCGCTGGCATTGAAAACGTGATTTTCTCGACAACAGGTTACACTGGTGCTGGTGGTTGCGAAATTTACATTCCGGTTGCTCATGCAATCGAAGTGTGGAATGCTGTTTTTGAGGCTGGTAAGGAATTCGGCATCATGCCTGCTGGCTTGGGTTGCCGCGATACCCTCCGTCTTGAAAAGGGTTTCTGCCTCTATGGTCACGAAATCGACGACACCATCAGCCCAATCGAAGCTGGTTTGGGTTGGATTACCAAATTTGTTGATGGCAACGACTTCATCAACCGTGAAATCTTTGCTGCTCAGAAAGCTAACGGCGTGAGCCAGAAGATTGTCGGTTTTGAAATGATCGACCGCGGTATTCCTCGCAATGGTTACGAAGTATGCGATGCCGAAGGTAATGTCATCGGTATGGTCCGTTCAGGCAGCCCTTCACCTTCAACAGGCAAGAACATCGGCACAGCTTTGGTTTGCAAGGCTTTCAGCAAGAAAAATACTGAAATCTACATCAAGGTCCGCAACAAGCTTCTCAAGGCTGTCGTGGTCAAGATGCCTTTCTTAGCATAAGTTTTTTCATCATATTGTTTTTTGGGGACCTGATTGCTAGCAATCGGGTCCTTTTTTTGTTTTGTTACTTGCTGTTCTGCCAATATTTCCGATATTTGCGGAGGCATAATTGTTGATGTCTCACTTTCGATATGGAAGACAATACCGAGAAAAAAAAGTTTGCAGCCAGTTTGTTTGTGCCGGCTAGTTTCGTTGTCCTGATGTGGATAGTGAAGCTAATGGAGTTGGCCTTTGGCGTGGATTTGGGCGTGTATGGATTGCGTCCTCACATGCTCAAGGGTTTGTATGGCATCATCACGATGCCTTTCCTGCATGGAAGTTGGGAACATCTGATGACCAATAGCATCCCGGTGTTGGTTTTGGGGACGGCCTTGTACTATTGTTATAGGGACATTGCGACAAAAGTCTTTGCTCTGTCATTCGTTATCAGCGGTTTGCTGACATGGTGCATTGCGTCGAGGGGCGTTCATGTCGGAGCCAGTGCCTTGATTTATGCCTTGAATCTGTTTCTCATTACCAGCGGTTTGATTCGCCGCAATGCAAAACTGATTGCCATTTCTTTGATTATGGTTTTCCTTTATGGCAGTTTCATTTGGGGCATGATTCCGGTTTTCGCAAAACCGATGAACATCTCCTGGGAAGGTCATTTGGCAGGTTTCATCACGGGTGTTTTTCTGGCTTTCGTCTATCGTCACCAAGGACCTCAGAAAGAGGAATTCAAGTGGGAGGATGAAGATGAGAGCGAAGATGAAGACGATGATGACGGCGAAGGCGAGAACGGCGAAAAACCTTATTGGGATGTGCCCCAACCCGATATGAAGGATTTGACGGTCAGATACCGTTTTCGGCATTGAACTGCTCTCGTACGGCTCTAATAGTTTGGGTGGCAATTGATTTCATTCCTTCCGTATTAGGGTGTCTCCATTCCTTGCTGATATCGAATAAATCTACATAATGCACTTGGTAATGAGCAGCGACGGTGTGAAACGAATCAACGATTTCGGCCCCGAGTTCCATGTCGATTAAAAAATAGATGGCGGCAGAAGGGTAGGTTTGCTTCAGCGTTTGGCACAGATAGGCCAAACCGGGACGGAATTCGCAGAGGTCGTCGTCCGTCCAACCGCCGTATTGATAATTGCCAAGTGGAGCGTTTTGCCATAGATCGTTGGTGCCGCCAAAGACAAAGATGACATCAGGATTGCCTAAGTCGTTGGCGCGTCTGATAAAGGAATGTGGCTCGTAGTAATTGGTTGTATCATAGTTGCAAAGCACCGAACCGGAAAAAGAATTGTTGCGGTCAAGTTTCCAATCCATGGTGTCTTGAACCTGATGCCACCAGGTCTGATTGACACTGGTGACATTGATGTAGTTGTTTGGCGGCAGTTTGTACCAAACGTCATTGGTCGAAGGACTTACATAACCTTCAAAAGTAGAGAAGCTGTCGCCTAAAACTGAATATGATATTTCCTTTACAATAGGCTCTTTCGTGCATGACATCAGTGTGACGGTAATTGCGAAGAGTGCAAGATGCCAAAATTTTCTTTTCATGGCTTACTCCTTGATGATGCGCTTTGTGATGGTTCCGCTTTCGGTGTGAAGCACGACAAAACATACTGGTTCATGTATGTTGCTGATGTTCAGTCTTATTTCAGAATTATCGCTGATGTCTTCGGAAAGCAGGAGCTGGCCATAAAGATTGTAAATTTTGACTTCCCTAATGCCGTTGCCTTCGATAATGACGAAATCGTTGGCTGGATTCGGGTAGACTATGAAATCGCTTTCCTCATGATTGACTATGCCGTCAAAATAATACAGGTTTGCGACGAGGTTTCTTTCTCCGTTGACGACAAAGGTGTATTCAGGTTCGGTTGAGACGATTTCGCCGTTTTCCGTCCAATTTTCAAAGGTGTAGTAGGTGTTTGGCAGCACCGAAAGCGTGACACTTTCTCCAAGGCTGTAAGTGCCAGTCCCTGTTATTGTTCCGCCGTTTTCAGGATTGGTCGTGGCACTGATTTCAACGATGGTGGGTAAGAAGTTTGCCGTCAGATTGCGATTGCCGGTCACTACAAAAGAGAAGAGGCAATCGGTAGTTACCACGACTCCGTCTTCAGTCCAATTTTCGAAGATGTAATTGTCTTTGGCTTGTGCAAACACACCACAGGTTTGTCCGTAGTTGAAGCTTCCGCCACCGCTAACGGTTCCCATTTCAGCATCACAATCGACGGTAACCTCATAGGCTTCGGCTTCGAAATTGGCAATTAGATTCCTGTTGCTTGTCACATTGAAGGTGTATGAGGCATTTGTGGAGACTTCTGTTCCGTTTTCGGTCCAGTTTACGAAGGAGTGGCCTGGGTTTGCCGTGGCCTGAACGGTGCATGATTGATCAAGCATATAAGCGCCGTCGCCAGTGGTTGTTCCGCCATCGTCCGGATTGGCCGATGTCGTAATCGTGAAATTGCTTTGACTGAAATTGGCTACAAGGTTTCGGCTGCTCGTCACGTTGAAGGTGTAGTCGGCATTAGTGGAGACTTGCGTTCCGTTTTCGGTCCAGTTTACGAAGGCGTAGTCCGCATTTGCCGTGGCGTGAACGGTGCATGATTGGCCTTGTGTGAAATTGCCGCCACCAGAGGTGCTTCCACCGATGCTAGGATTGGATGATGTGGCAATTGTATAGGTGCTTGGTGTGAAGTTAGCCACGAGGTTTCTGTCGCCTGTCACGGCGAAAGTGTAATTTGCAAGGGTAGAGACGAAATTGCCGTTTTCAGTCCAGTTCAGGAAAGTGTAACCGGAGTTGGCCGTTGCGTTGATGGTGCATGACTGTCCTTCCTGATAGTTTCCGCCGCCGCTGACGGTTCCTCCATTATTAGGGTTTGCCGTTAAGTTGATGTTGCAATAGACATCGGTTCGCGGGCGGATGTTGAAGATGGCGTAATTGCTTGAATTATATTCGTGACTTGAAGGATTCAAGGCTCCAATGGCATAATATCCGTTTCCAGAGCCGCTCCATCCCCAATTGAAATGGAACTGGTCGTTGCTGTTGTAGCCGTCGCAGACGAAACTATGGCCGGAACCACTTTCGCTCCAGCCGCTGTAATGAATAGGGCAACCTTGGTCGAGGGAAGCCTTGCATTGAGTGATCCAGCTATCGTTGTCGTCTTTCCATTGCCCATATAATCCGTTGGTGTATAGGAAGTTGTTCTTTAAAACATTGGGAACGTTTTCGGGGATTGCACTTGTTCCATTTGGACCGTAACTGGCATGCAAGGCTACGCCGATATGCCAAAGCAGGGTAGCGGTAGCGGTGCGTTGAATTTCTAGACTTCCGCTAGTCAGATTGTCGGGCATGTTCGCATAATCATAGGTGGCTTGAGAAAGGTTCACGGATTGAAAAGGATAGCCGGAAGGCGTGTATGAAACCGTGCCCTGACCATGTTCGGGATATTCCCAGTAACGCAAGATTTGTCCGACGGCAAGACTTGTGCAGCCGACATAAACACGCTCGCAAGGACCGTTTTTGTCGTATGGACATAAGTCGTTATAATAGCAATTCTGATTCCAAGTGTCTCTAATCAAAGCATCTACGGTTCTTTCGTTTCTGTGTGCCAAAAGGTTGCCATCACATTCTACTTGCTGCCATTGCGCAACGACATCGTCGGTAATGTAGTCTTCGCGAATAGCCCATTCAATCTGTTCAACAAAACTATTCAGTTGAAAATTAAGGCCGTCAGGAATCTGGTCGATGTCGAACGTACCTTCTTCGGAATAGCCTAAAACAGGGTAGGCGTGGTCGTCGGCAGAGACGAGGACGAAACCTTTGTCGGTGTTGAAGACATAAATGCATGCTGTGCCGTCTGTGGCGGCAAAGGTGTAAGTGATTTCAGCATTGGAAGAGATGCTGCTCTTTGTGTTGGTAGTCAAGAATTTAGAAGCAATCTTGCGTGCTCTTTCAATATTGATAGGTGAACTTTGAGCAATGATTGCAAAACTTAGAAAAGTTAAAATGAAAAAGATCTTTTTCATAAGAAATTGAATTTGAAAATGCAAAAATAGTATTATTTCAAAATGATAAGTTCAGTTCTTCGGTTTTTTGCTCTATTTTCGTCAGAATTATTTGGAACGATGGGTTTTGTGCTGCCATAACCTTTTGCAAACAGTTTATCAGCCTTGACACCTATGTTTATTAAGGCGTTTCTGACAGCGTTGGCTCGTTCGGTTGAAAGTTTTTGATTGTAGTTTTCGTTGCCAACATTGTCGGTGTGCCCTGCCAGTTCTGCATTGAATTCAGGATGGGAGAGAAGCAATTCTGCGATTTTTTCAATGCCTGCCTTAGAATCGCTGGTAAGTTCGGCACTGTTGAATTCAAATTGTATATTCTTGATGGTCAGTGTGTCGCCAGGATTGATTACTTCGGGATAAACGTCAAGTTCAACCACTTCGCCGCCGAAATAGGTGACGGCATCGGGACGCAGCGATTCATCTAATTCAAAGGTGTAGATGTCGTAACCGCCAAAACCGCCTTCGCGTTGCGAGGAAATGAAGGCCGTTTTGCCGTCGGGCGCAACGTAAAAATTGATTTCGTCGTGTTCGGTGTTGATGGGATAACCTAGATTGACGGGTTCGCTCCATTGTCCGTTGGCGTTGCGTTGACTCACGAAGATGTCGTAGCCGCCCATGCCAAGCAGTTTGTCGGAAGAGAAGTAAAGGGTTTTGCCATCGGGATGGAGAAATGGCGCCATCTGGTTGCCGTCAGTCTTGTTGATGACGGAGTCTAACCTTACTGGTGTTGACCATGGCGCATTTATGCTGTCGCGTGTGCAATACATGATTTGCGAATAGGCTTTCACTCTTCTCGTGAAAAACAGTTCCTTTCCGTCGGGACTGAGGCATGGTTGCGATTCCCAACTGCTTGAATTGATGTTTGGCACTTTCTTCGGCAATGTCCAAGTACCGTTCTCCATTTCAGCAGACAGGATGTCGCGGCTGCCGTGCGGGTTGCCGTCGTTGTAGGAAAAATACAAGTCATGGCCATCCGGTGAACAGTAGGCTGCCCCTATGCAGTTGCTTTGCATATTGGGAAGTTCGAGAAACTGTGGCTTTTGCCATTGTCCGTCCTGCCAGGAGCTTTGGAAAAGACTTTCTTCATCGAAACTGTTTTTTGAATGAATGCGGCGTGTCAGAAGCATTTTCGAACCATCGAAAAACACCATGTTGATATATTCGTCGTCGCTTGTGTTGACTTGATTTCCGATGCTTTGGGGACTAAATGGAACGGGGCTTCCCTGCATTTCCTTTCGGAATCTTGCCAACTCCAATTCTTTCCCGATCCTGATTGTCGGGTCGATGGAAAGGGCGTGCTCGTAGGCCGCAACAGATTTCTCGTAGTCGCCTTTTGCCAAGGCGATGTCGCCTTGCAAAAGCCATGAATATCGATGGTCAGGGGCATAGTTCAAGGCCTTGTCGAGTTCTTTTTGAGCCAGGTCGTAATCCTTGTTGAAAAAGGCTTCTTCGGCAGCAGCATAGGCTTTCTCGGCTTTTTTCGATTGTGCTGACAAGGTTTGCACCGATAGAATCAAAAATAATATGAATGCTATTCTTTTCATTTCGATGATAAATAACTCGGCAAAGATAAGAAAGTGTTTTGAATTTGTTGGACTGAGAAGGTCGGTTTCATCGTCTGAGATTCTTTTTTTACAAAAGTTAGATTGGAATTGAAAAAGAAGTAATTTTGCAAACTATATGTATATGAGTTAAATTAAAAAAGTTATTCTATGAAAAAGTTTTACTTGTTAATTACAATGGTGCTTTTCTGCTTCGTCAGTTTGAAGGCGCAGATTGAGGCCCCAGAAAACCTTCATGTTTCACCAACAGGTTGGGTGCAGTGGGTTAGTAATGCAAACCCTGAGCAGCCTGAATATGGCGAGACGTTTTCTTACTCTTTCAATTTGAGCATTGCCGGCTGGACTTTGATTGATGGCAACAATGATGGCAGAACCTGGCAGGTCGGTTTTGACCCGTTTGGCGGAGTTGGTGCTTACTGCGCCACTTCTTCGTCGACTGATGGATATGAATCATATCACACTGATGATTTCTTGGTTTCAAAACAGGTAATGATTGGTCAAAAATCAGTTCTGACTTACGAAATTACAAGCCATTGGAGCAATCCTCGCGACCATTATGGCGTTGCCATTTCAACGGCAAGTCCTACCAATCCTGATGACTTCACTGTCATTTTCGATGAAAAGGCAGCCTACGGTTGGCAAACCAAAACCATTGACCTCAGCGCATACGCAGGCCGTTATGTTTACATTGCCTTCCGCCATTACGATGCCAACGGATTTAAGCTTGACCTGAAAAACGTGGAACTCGGCAATTCGGCAAAGAGAGATTTCGTCGGTTTCAACATTAAACTTAATGATGAACTAGTGGCTCAGAATGTTGTAGACTGCTATTATCAACTTGAAACAAGCAATCTTGTTGAAGGTCAGTCTTATACGACTTCGGTCCAAACCGTTTTCGACGAAGGCCAGAGTGATTGGATGAACTACGAGTGGGTTTATAAGGCTTGCGACAACTATGAAGGTTACGAAACGGTTGAAGTTGAAAACCTCGGCAACAATGTCCTTGTAACTTGGGACGAAGAGGAACAGCTTGAAGGCACTTATTTGTATTACGATGATGGCACCAACGAGGAAGGCCTTGGCTTGATGGCCGGCACTCCGATTTATTGGGCAATCTATATCCCTGCCGAAGACCTTGCGTCGTATGATACCTACAGGGTCACGAAAGTCGCAATGTTCGACTATGAAGCACATCGCGGCAAGGTCATGATTTATCAGGGTGACGAAACGACACCTGAAAACTTGCTTTACACGCAGGATTATACAACTACCGGTTGCGGCCAGTACATCGACATTCCGCTTGACGAATATGTTGCAATCCACAACACAAGAGGCCTTTGGTTCGTAATGGTCAGTTTGACTGGTGATTATCCGGCTCCTATCGGACCGAATACAGGAAACCAATACGGCCGTCTTTATTCGGATAATGGCACCAGCTGGTACGACCTTGCCAACAACGGCATGGACAATTCATTCAATCTGCGTGGTTACATTGAGGAAAACAACGGCGTACTCGGAACAATGGTGTTCAAAAATGAAGTGTGCCTGACGCCAAAACCGATCAAAGGCAACGTCTTTGTCGATGAAAATGCAAAAGACGAATATGAATACTGCATCAGAAAAGTCTATTCATTCGATGCAAGCCATCCTGAGAGATTCGCCATGTCATGCCCTGTATGCGCCACTGTTTTTGATGTGGCAGAAGCGACAGACAACAGCATTGGCGTATACCCAAATCCTGCATCCGAGTCAATTACAATCGAAGGCATTGAAGTTGAAAACATTTTGGTTTACAACTCAGTCGGTCAGCTTGTTGAGACCCTTGGCGCCATGCAGAGTGTTGATGTAAGAAATTACACTTCTGGAATCTACATGATGGTCATCAATGGCAGTGAAAAGGTGAGATTCGTGGTCAGATAAGAAAAGAATGGATTGTTATAGGTGAAAATCGAATCATCCGACAATCAATGAAGAAAGCGCAAGGCGATGAATTTCGGCTTGCGCTTTTTTAGTGTTGTGCGCCTCATCATGCCAATTCAATCATGGTACAATAATGAACCTGTAATGTGGGACAATATGAAAAGATGAAAAGCTTACGGTTTCGTTCGGCTAATCCACTTATCAAAATCAACGGTGAAGATTCTTGTAGAAGATGTCGGTGATGTTTCTGCCGAGATGAAGCACTTCAAATCGTTGTAAAAACAGATGCCTTCGGTCTGGCAGCCAAGGTGATTGGGTAGTGCGATGCGGATGCCTTTGGCTTTGTAGATTCCTTCGTCGAAATCGGAAATGAGATAGAGAAAAGGTTCCCAGATCTTGTTGCGGTAGCCTACGATTGCCAAAACATTTTTCTCTTTGTTGTAATCGGCTCCCGTGACCAAACCTTCAGAATTAAACCAACTTACGACTTCTGCGACTTGGTCCTTTCCGGTTTTGTTGAGTCGGTAGAGCCGTGTCGTTTCCGTCACCCAGTTTTTGCTAAAAAGGTAAAGGTATTTGTCGGTTGCAAAGATGGCTTCGCAGTCGAAATCGGTGTTTTGTTTGTGTTTTTCAAAGTCGGTTTGGTCGCCGAAGCGGAATTTTATGGTGTCGACCATAATTTCGGCGTCGCCTTCTGATGGGATCGCGCTCAATGGGAAAGTGAAGATTCTCAAGTTGTCGCGTGAGCCTTTGTTGTTACCCATGTCGCCTACGAAAACCGTTTCGCCATCGGTGCAGACATCTTCCCAATCTTTGTTCTTGGCATTGGAAAGCGTGATGCGCTGGACGATTTCAAAATTGCTGGTGTCCAAGGCATAGAGTATGGGTTGCCCGCCGCTGTCGTTGTGAGTCCAGACTTTTCCATTATGGAAAAACAGTCCTGAAGTCTCTTGAACTTCCTCGGGAAGATAGGAACGGAAGGGTGGGTTACCAATGGTTTGTGCCACGGCACAAACTGTCGTGGCACAAACCAATAATATGGTTAATAATGTGTTTTTCAATCTTTTGGATAGATTTCGTGCTTGGCGGCCATCAAGGTGTTGTGCAGCAACGAAACGATGGTCATTGGACCTACGCCACCAGGAACAGGGGTGATTTTTCCGGCGATTTTTTCGACTTCATCGTAATCGACATCGCCTTTGATGACATAGCCTTTAGGTGTGTCGGGTGCACTGATGCGGTGAATGCCAACGTCGATGATGGTTGCGCCAGGTTTCACCATGTCGGCGGTTACGAAACCTTGCTTGCCGATGGCGGCCACGATGATGTCGGCTTGGCGGGTGATTTCGGCCAGATTCTGTGTTTTGCTGTGGCACAAGGTAACAGTTGCGTCGAAACCTTTGCGCGACAGAAGGACGGCCACAGGTGTGCCAACGATGTTTGAACGGCCCAAAACGACGACGTTTTTGCCAACGGTGTCAACGCCAGAACGCTTGATGAGTTCAACGATGCCAAAAGGAGTAGCCGGAACAAAGCAGGGGAGACCTAACTGCATTCTGCCCGCATTGATGCTTGTGAAGCCGTCGACGTCCTTTTCTGGGGTTATTGCGTTGATGACTTTTGTCTCGTTAATGTGTTTTGGCAGAGGGAGTTGGATGATATATCCGCTGATTTCAGGGTCTTTGTTCAGGAAGTCAATCGTTTCAAGCAGTTGCTTTTCGGTGATGCTTTCCGGAAGACGGTAGACCGAAGAGGTCATGCCGACGGAGTGGCAGGCTTTTTCCTTGGAAGCAACGTAGGTCTGGCTTGCGCCATCTTCACCAACGATAATGGCTGCCAAATGCGGGGCGTCCATGCCATGGTCAATCATGTCTGCAACTTCGGCAGCGATTTCTTTTTTCATCTGTTCGGCAATGGCTTTGCCGTCAATTATCTTGTTCATCTTCTTTGATTTAGATTTATCTTCTTCTTGCATTCATGGCGCTCATCATACGCATGGCTTTTTTGCCGCCACCGGTCGTCATGATGCGCATCATCTTTGAGGTTTCTTCGAATTGCTTGACGAGGCGGTTGACTTCGACGATGGATGTGCCGCTGCCGAGGGCAATGCGCTTGCGGCGGCTGCCGTTAAGCAGGTTCGGGTTTTCGCGTTCAGCTGGCGTCATGGAGTAGATGATGGCTTCGATGCTCTTGAAAGCGTCGTCGTCAATTTCTTCGCCTTTCAGGGCCTTGTCCATGCCTGGAATCATGCTGGCCAGATCCTTCAGGTTACCCATCTTCTTGATTTGTTCAATTTGCTTCAGGAAGTCGTTGTAGTTGAACTCGTTCTTGGCCAGTTTCTTCTGCAACTTCTTGGCTTCTTCTTCATCGAACTGTTCTTGGGCGCGTTCGACGAGGGAGACGATATCACCCATGCCGAGGATACGGTCAGCCATACGTTTCGGATAGAAGACATCCAGAGCATCCATCTTTTCACCGATACCGACGAACTTGATAGGTTTCTCGACGACGGTGCGGATGGTCAAGGCGGCACCGCCACGGGTGTCACCATCGAGTTTGGTCAGCACCACGCCATCGAAATTAAGACGGTCGTTGAAAGCCTTGGCCGTGTTGACGGCATCTTGACCGGTCATGGAGTCGACCACGAACAAGGTCTCGTGAGGGTTGACAGCCTGCTTGATGTTGGCGATTTCGTCCATCATCTGCTCGTCAACGGCCAGACGGCCAGCGGTATCAATGATGACCACGTGCTTGTTTTGGCGTTTGGCGTATTCGATGGCGTTTTGGGCAATCTGAACCGGATTCTTGTTGCCGTCTTCGCTATACACTTCAACTTCAACCTGTTCGCCCAAGACTTTCAATTGGTCGATAGCGGCAGGACGGTAAACGTCGCCAGCCACGAGCAGCACGTTCTTGCTCTTCTTGCGCTTCAGGTAGGAAGCTAGTTTGGCGGAGAAAGTGGTTTTACCAGAACCTTGCAGACCAGCGATGAGGATGATGCTTGGCTGTCCTTTGAGGTTGATTTCGGTAGCTTCGCCGCCCATCAGTTCGGCCAACTCGTCGTGAACGATCTTGACCATCATTTCGCCAGGCTTCACGGCGGTAAGTATTTCCTGACCTAAAGCCTTCTCCTTGATGTTGTTAGTGACGTCTTTTGCAATCTTATAACTGACATCGGCATCCAGCAATGCGCGACGGATTTCCTTCATGGTGTCGGCCACGTTGACTTCGGTGATGCGGCCTTGGCCTTTCAATATCTTGAACGAGCGTTCAAGTTTCTCGCTTAATCCTTCAAACATAGTATTCAAAAATTTGGGTGCAAAGGTATGAATTTATTTGGAACGATGGGGATTTTGGGGAGAATAAATGACGATGAATTATGACTTCATTTTCTCATATTCCTTTTCAAAACATGCCTTGAGTTTTTCCTCATCGCGTATGATGCTCCTGAGTTCTTCCAATTTGGCGGCATTTTCCGATTCGGGCAGCCATAACTTCAGGTAGCCGCCATCGGCATATTTCTCCATCATGTGCTGGTGAAAACGCTGATACTGACCCTCTTTGTCAAATTCGGGATAATGGTCTAATCCAAATTGGATGGTGCGCTGAATGACGGTATCGGGTATGATGAGGCGGTCGGCTTCGGCGACGATTTTGCCATAAATGCTGCGTGGCTCGCTGCCTTTCGAAGCACGGTGGTCTTCGGCGGCTTGCGCCATGGTCTCGATTTCGTCAGCCGAGAAATGCTTTTTTAAAAAGGTGTCTTCGCGGATGATGCGTCCCGAAACCAGATGATGCGTGTCGCGGCCTTCGCAAAGGCCTGTGTCGTGAAAGGCGGCGATGGCATAAACCATATCAATGTTGATGTCGTAATGCGTAGCCAAATCAAGGCTCCTCCTGATGACGTCGTCGGCGTGGTTGCGGCGATGGGCGGCATCGAAATGGTCGTAACGGGGCAAGATCTCGTTTTCAATGTATTGTTGCAGTGATTCGTTGATTGTCATGGGTGTTAATGTTTGTTTTTGAATAGTCGCCTCATGCGGAGACCTTCTGTAAATTCGAGTACAAAGATAGGGATTTATTGAACTGGGTTAATGGTTTAGGAAATGAATAATTTCAAAATCGCACACTTTTTCAAGCGAATAATTTGAATTTCTCACACTTTTTCAAGGGAATAATTTGAAATTCTAACACTTTTTCGAGCGAATAATTCTTGAATTTTACATTTTTTCAAGGGAATAATTGAAAAATGGAGGCTATATACTTTTTGACCTAAGTTGATTGCCAAAGTCTTGTCCGTTGTCGGGTTGCATCTCAGAGAGATGCGATTTCTGCTACCCCATACGTAGTGTGGGGCATGCGCATAACCAACATATATGATGGATGTCGCTGCCCTACACTCCGCTACGCTCGTATAGGGTAACAGAAATGAGACCTCTTCGAGGTCGAGCGGGGTCAAAAAGTATATAATTGCCTTAAAAATTACACACTTTTTCAAGGGAATGATGCCTGGTTTTTGGGAATGTCAGTAAAAACAGCGCAGCCCCGGCACCGCAAGGTGCTGGGGCTGGTTTGTCATCAGTCTGAGGCCGTGGACGTCAGTCTTCAGGTTCGTGCGGAGCAAGATTGTAAGGGTGAACCTTGCCATTTCCTGCTTCGGGAAGGTTGATGACGTTGTTCTCATCCATGTACTTGTAGAGCACCTGGGTGATGTTGCTGAGCTCGAATTGGAGTTTCAGCTTCTGGGCATACTGGTACAACTCGGTTCCCTTTGGACCATTCGCCTCGTTGGGCTTGTTTGCGTTGAGCCAAGCGCTTGCCGCAGCCAAACGGGCTGCAAATTTTGCCTGTTGCTCCAACTGCTTCTCGGTGGCAGGGCCTTTGAATGGGTTGCTGAGCTTTGCAAGACGGATCTTGTTGCTCGATGAGTTGGTGGCGAAGTAGTCGTTTGATCCTTTGCCGTACTTGCCACTGATGCCTTTGATTACGTTGATGGGAGTTATCTTTGCCATCTTGATTTCCACTCCCAACCTCCCCGAAGGGAGGTATTTTGTATTCCGCGGAGTGGGTAGCGGGGATAAAGGTTTATAATTCGGTTTGGTGACTTTAGGTAGGCTTCTTTCGTCCGTTTTTCCGGCTTCATTTCTTCGTGATGCCTTCGTGATCCGTTCGTGATGCCTTGCCTTGAAATCACGATGCAAAAATACAACGACGCGATTTGGCACCTATACGATGCTATACGTTGCGTGCGATTTGAGGACATTTTACGGTTCGCCGAGGTATTCGATGATGAGACGGACTTCGCGCGGCGAGAGCCATTTGGCGGTTTTCTGGTAGCCTTGCTCTTCGAGGGCCTTGCGCAACGGCGTGCAGTTGTTGATCCA
This sequence comes from Bacteroidales bacterium, assembly GCA_024400455.1. Taxonomy (GTDB): domain Bacteria; phylum Bacteroidota; class Bacteroidia; order Bacteroidales; family F082; genus Limimorpha. The sequence goes on from JAKSMU010000001.1 coordinate 323,886, forward strand.
TCTCATCAGGTGGTTGACGGCCGAATGTGGGTTTTCGGCAGTGGGGAAGTAGCAGAAAGCCAATTCCTTCTTAGTGTAAGAACGGATGGGGAATTTTTCCATGGCTTATTCCTCCTTTCTGATTTTGCAGTAGATGCCGTGACGTGTGTGGTCGAGGACGAGGAAACGTGTCACCATTTCGCCCAACAGCCGTTTGGCGGTGCGCTCGGGAATGCCTTGCTTGGCGGCCACCTCCATGGCTTCGGCGGTCTTGAACTCGCGTCCATCGGGCAAGGCCATGAAATAGCTCTTGAGTTCGGTAGAAGGTCGGGATGGTGCTTTGGCGAAGGGGTCGTCATCGTTGTTGCCAATGACGGCATAGACGCGTCCGGTGTGGTTGACCAGGCAGTTGATGATGGTCATGGCGATGTGGAAGTCGCGGTCGTCGCAGACCAAGGCTTGCTCGTCGTCGTCGAAGAGGCCGTCATCGCTGCCGTACCGTTCGGAGAGGCGGCGTAGTGCCGTCAGCACCATGGCGTAGCGGTAGCACTCCAAGGCCAAGCGGAAGATGAACCCTTGGATGCCGTTGCCGAGCATGGCGAACTGTTCTTTCAGCACGTCGTTGAAGGTGTCGACGAATTCCTTCTGCTGCGGGTGTGTCATCAGGAACTGGATGGGATGCGACTCGCGGTCGAGCAAGGCATGGTAAAGGGAGAGCGTCTTTTGTCCCAACTGCTTATAGATGTCCTCGATGGGCACGTCGTTGCCTTCGAACACGTTGCGGAACTCAACCTTGCTTTCGGGGAGGGCATAGAAGAGAAACCTCGATGCCAAACCGTTGGCCACATTGCTGGCAGGCAAGAGCAACGGCAACTGTGAGCCCGTGCAGGTGAGCAGCACTGAAAGACGAGGCTCTTCAATTTCGATGTTGAGGTGCTCGCTGACGCGTACCATCGTCGAACACTCGTGGTGATGAGCTTTGCGCAGCAGGTCGCTGTAGTCGCCATAGTCGCTTTTTGAGAGCATGTTGGTTAGGGTGTCGGCTTCGGTCTCGAACATCAGTCCCCAGCCTTCGTTGGCATCGAGGGTCCGGTAGATGGCTGATGTCGAGCTGTTGGCGGCAACGAAAGGCGTGCGCATGACAGGCTCGATGGGTGCAGGTCCCCGTCCTCCCTTGGGTGCGTTTTCCCATGCGGCCATCTCTTGGTCGTAAGTGTCCTTTTGGGCTTCGTAAAGGCGACGCATCTCATTCTTGATGGGGACGACCAACTGTTTGCAGGCCTCGATGTCGCCTTTCTTGGTGGCGAAACCTCCGTAGAGGATGTTGTAGAGCGGTGCATAAACGCGGCGTCGGTCGTAGATGCTGTAAAGGCTCTTTGGCAAAATGCCTGACACGAGGTTGAGCGAACCGAGTATCATCTTGTCTTTTCCCACAATGTCGTTCTGGCTGTCGAGGATGGGAAGACAGAACTCGGGCCATTCTTCGCGGGCAATCTTGTCGCAAAAAGTCTTACCGTTGCTGGGTAGCATGGGCTCCGATTGTGCCATTTGTGCCACTGTGCCATCGTGCCATCCTGTTGCACAATTGCACGAAACAGGTGTTTTTCCTTCTTTTTCGTTATCTGTGTCATTTGGCACATTGGCATTTTTGGCACAAGTTGCCGAAGGGACGGTGTCGGTGCCTTTGTGCTCTTTGGCGAACCTGCTCAGGTCGATGCCGGCATCCTTGGCCATCTGGAAGAAGGTCTTGAGGGTGACACCTTGACCATGGCTGTGCAGACAAGCGTCAAATTGCCTGTCGCATTCGGCGGGGTCGTAATCGGCGTTCATGCGGCTGAGGTTGTGGTAAATGCCTCTTCCTGCTTCGCCAAGTCCGTCGCTGAGGGCGAAGCCGAGTTTGAGCCAGTTGCCGTAGCCTTCGGTGATGTCGATGCCTTGGCTGACGATGATTTCTGCCAGTTCGGTGACTTGTGCTGTCGTGTCGTCGCTGCCCGAAGTGCCGTTTACAGGGTGGACCGCCATGGATGACATCGGTTCGTTGGACTTTGTGGTCTTGTCGTTATTGAGGTTGGCCCAATAGATAGGGTCGAAGACCTCGGTGTTATTTTGATTGTTTTCCATTGGTGTAGCGGTTAGAAGGGACATACATCGGGTTCGTTAAGTATTGAAGGGTGGACGTAGCAGTTGCCGTCGAAGGGGAGGAAGCAGGTGCGTGACACGTTGCTGCATTTCTCGTCCGTTTCGAGGTTGTAGGTGCTACGGACATAGTTTTGCAAGGCGCGGAACCAGGTGCGGTGGTCGCACAGGTTGAGGTCGATGCTGACGACCCATTTGAGGCCGTCACCGCTGGGCGAGGTGAACAGCAGCCATGTGGTGAAGAACGGGTCGGCGATGAGCCGTTGGCGCAGTTCCCACAAGACAAAGCGGTTGCCCACATGGTCGAAGTCGAGGCAGAGCAAGCCGCTGTGCTGGATAAGGCCGTCATCCTTGCGGTAAATGAAGGTGCCGGAGAAGCACACGAAGTCGAAGTGCGAAGCCTTGAATTCGCGGGCTTGCTTGGGGTCGTCGATGGCGCGAAGCGCGTTGGTGGCCGACTGGGCAGGGGAGTAGAGCGTGATGTATTGGTACACCCCTTTGATGTCGGCAGCCTTATACGGCATGACGGTTTTTGCGGGCGCTCTGAAGAAAGAGAAGCGTCCTGGCTTGGTGATGGTGCAACTTGCCTCCTTATTTATCTCTTGTAGAGGGGTTGCTGGGTTTTTAATAAGGATTGTCATTTTTTTTAATCCTTTCCGGCAGTACCCTCAGTCCCAAGAGAGGGGTGCCTACAAACAACTTCAGGATGGGACTGCCTCCGGACTGTCGTTTGGCTATGCCTTCAGCTGATTGTTGGTGCAAAAGTATAATGATGGATTTTGAAAACAGTGACATTTTTTGACACGTTGTTTTTCAATAAATTGGATGGATTATGCCACTTTTGACAGAAAAAAAAGGCTGTTTTTTTGATTCGGAAGTGGTCATGAAGACGTTTTTTTTGATTCGAGGGTGCGATTTCGTGTCAAAAGTTTGTGTTTTGATTCAAAATCTCAGGTTTTTGCATCAAAATTTGCGACAGATAAATATCTAAATTTGGCTGCCATAAACTTTTTAATTTAATTTGAGTGACAAAAAAATGATTTGCTGTAGTATAACAGATGACTGATTTTGTAGCGAAAAGAATTTATTTGGATTCCCGCCCTTTGGTCGGGAATGGAGGACTTAGGGACTCGAAAACAAGCGGCGGCGACCTGTCATCGCGTTTAGTGTGAAACTTACTCGCCGCCGCTCTTTGTTTATCCCCCACGGTCTCCGTTCCCGTCGCTAGACGGGAATCTCTGTTTGGGTCTGAAAGTATATAGATGCCTAAGTTTTTGAATTATTGATGTCCTGCCCGTAGCCATCGCGTCCAACTCGGTTGGGCTTTCAACACTTCGGTTCTCGGAGCCTTTTCCCTGGAATTGTGATGATAATGATGTCGTTGAAAAGTAAGTCCCATTTTTGACAGCACCAATATGGTTTTGAATCAAAAAAAACGGATTGTCCTTTGTTGGGCAATCCGAAAGTTTGAATTGTATGTTGTGAAATAATCAGAAGTTGACGGCTTGGTTGCGTTTTCTTTGCTCCTCCTTCTCGTATTTTGTCAACAGTTGTTCGATTTTTTGGTTGAATTCGACTTGTTTGTCGTCGTGTTTGCTGTGGCTTTTGTTTTTGGCAGTGTTTACCGTATTGGTCTTTAGGGTAAGATATTGGCCGTTATAATGCTTGTTGAAATAGTTTTCGATGAAAACTTTTTCGTAACCAGTGTTGCTGATATGACACCAATCCATGAATTTGGCCATGATGTCGCCATCAATCTTGTGCATGCCGGAGGCTTTGTCGAGTCGGCCTTTAGGGTCAAGTTCATCAAAATGTTCGATAACCAATCTGATTTGAGGAACGAAATCAGGGTTGTTCTTCCAAAGCAGAGCCTCCGTTTCGTCTAAACCGTTGTTAAGTCCTTTTTCGATGTCGGTATATAAAATGTGGAGTGAAAACTCAGCAGTGTCGAATTTGTGAAATGTTTCAGCAAGAAAGGCTTGCAATGTCTTTGTGGATTTCTTTTGCTGAGACATAGGATCGATGGCAATTTTGAGTTTTCCTTGGGATATTTGTCTGATGATTTCTCGTTGGGAAGAACGGGTGTCCTCGGCATCTTTGTTGTAGATTTGTAAAAGCAGTGCAGGGTCGTTTCGGGTGTCATCTTCTGTTTGTAGAATGCCGATGCACAGTTTGATACATTCGGTCAGTTCGTTGAAGAAGGCTTCCATCTCGCTGCAAAGTTCGCTTACTGCTTCGGGGAACGACTCTTCGCCAAAAAGATCGGGCATATAGCCCTTGTTGCATAGGATGTTGTGCGAGAACACCGAAGCCTTGTAGTTGACCTCATAACGCGATTGTCCTTGGCAACGTTTGCAGAACTTTAGGAAAATTCGTTTGGTTTCGTGCAGGCAACTACGGATTTTCCAGAAGAGGATCTTGGCGGTTTCGAAGCATTTGTTATTGTCGGTTGCAAACTGTCGGTTGAATGTCTTGCCGAAGGCTACCAATGACAAGTATTCGCGTTTCATTTTCGCCCTATACTCTTTGATGTCGTTGGTGAGTTGTTCGATGTCGTAGAGACTGAGGCGTCGGCTGATGACACCGTCGAGAATGGCTTCGCGTTCAAAGTCGGAGGCTTTGTCGAGAATCATTTGAAGGTTATCTTCGGAGTGTTCAACAATTGTAGAGTATTTCATAAATATTAGATTTTGAATCTGAAATTCCGTTTTCGGCGATAAAATCGATGATTTTTTGCCGTTTATCGCCGATTCGTATTTCGTTTTGCGTTTTTAATTCGGTTTTGTAGCTTCTGATGATTTGTTGGAGAACTTCTATCTGAGGTCCAATGTCGGTGTGATAGTATGAGTTTTTAATTTCCGTCTTGTTTATGCTTTGTGTCATGTTTGTGATGATATTACCAACAATAATTAATTTTTTATGCCGAGGCACTTCGTGAGAAGGCCGCTGTTTACTTGGTTTCAGGTTAGTTCATAACCTTCAAATGCAAAGATACGGACATTTTAGGAAAGCAAGATTTAAAAATGGTAAATTTTTTTATCAACAAAGTTATCAACATGCTAAATCTCTGTTTATAAAATATTTGACTTTTTTCTTTTGAAATTTGGATGTTGCTGTCTGTATGATGTCGCCAATGCTTTTTGTGATGGCAATGTTGAAAACTAATGTTTGTGAGACGCAATTAAACTGATAGAAGTAGAAACACAGTCATGGCGACAAAATTTCATTTTGTGAAGAAGTTATTGGCGATTTGCGAAAAATACTTATTTTTGCGTCTATATAATCAAGGTGTCCTTGAGGGGCTGAAAAACTCTGGTGCGGCATCGGATTAGAGACTGTATTATTGCGTTCAATAAATGATAAATCCTTTAATCAATGAATAATTCCCTTATTGATAACAGTGAGAAGTTCCTCATGAAGGACATGCTGCGTCAATTCATTGGAAGTGGCAGGTACAACCATATCTGCATAGCAACAGGCTATTGGGATTTGCTGAGGCCGGACTTGAGCTACCTTCGTTTGAGGAAAATTGTGGAGGCGTGACGGTATGTATTCCAAGGGCAAAAATGACAGAAACCACTCAAGCTACCACCCAAGTTACCCCCCAACCTACCCCTCAACCTACCACCCAAGTTAAATCGCTGGTTTTCACTCTGAAACAGCAAAGGCTGACCATTGAGGAAATAATGACAATATTGAAACTGAAGGATAAAAAGCATTTCCGCTCCAATTATCTTTGTCCTGCAATTGAGGCAGGTTGGGTGGTGCTGCTCTACCCTGATAAACCCAATCATCCCGACCAACGCTATTACCTTACCGAGGCGGGATTGCAGATATTAGTGAACAATCCAAAAAAATAGTAAGTAGGTGAGCAAAATTAGTTTACATATTAGTTCGGTGCTTCGACATCGTCATACCCTTTGAGATGGGTGTCAGCAATCTGATTATCAGCTTATTGAGACTGTTATAATGAGTGAATTAAAATATAGTTTATTTCCGACCACTTACTTAAATAAAAAGCTTCCCAACATTCTTGAAGTTTTATCCTTTTCATTGAACTATTTTGCTTATTTTTGTTTCCGAATAGCATTAATCAAATATGATCACAAAGGATAATCTTCATAAGGTTCTTGATAAACTCGGTTTTGTTAAATCGGGGGCTTTGTTCTTAAAACATTTTCCCAATCATGGTTGCGATATTCAGGTGGATTTTTCGGAGGAGAAAATCATCTATCCTTCAAATTTAGACACAGGAGCAAATACGACTACGAATTTCAGTCAGCCTGAGAATTTTGTGGTGCTTGAATGTGTCTGCCGTCTGTTGGAAAAAGGCTATGAACCGCAAACAATCTTTCTTGAAAAGAGTTGGACACTCGGTCACACAGGCAAGAGCGGACGCGCTGACATAACGGTTTATGATAAAGACGCTGACGGAAACCCTCAACAGGTCTATCTGATAATAGAATGTAAACGTGCCGGTAGCGATTACAAGGACGCGCGAAAAGAAATGTTTGAAGACCCCGATGGCAAGCAGTTGTTTTCGTATTGGGCACAGGCACGTTCCGCAAAATGGCTACAATTATATGCTTCGGATTATGACGAAGATAAGAACGAAATAACTTTTCAGGAAGAAGTTGTCCGTAGCTATGACGATGAGAATGTGGAAGCCTTGGCAAAGGAAGACAGTTCCGTGTTGGTTTTCAAGAACGCTTCGACGGCTCAAGATGCTTTTATCGTTTGGGATGAGACCTATTCCAAGAAAGTCTATGACAATAATATTATTTTCGGCAAAGATGCCACTGCTTACAAAATCGGTAACTTGCCTATTAAATTCGGCAAACTGAAACCCTTTAGGAAAGAAGACGGCATTACCGATGCTTTCCGCGAAATACTCCGCCATAATAGCATAAGCGATAAGGAAAACGCTTTCAACAAGTTGCTTTCTTTGTTTATCTGCAAGTTTGTTGACGAGGAAATGCACAATAACCCCGACGATATTATGTACTTCCAATATGTTGACGGAAGCGACAATTATTATAAGCTGTATGAAAGACTGTTGGGCTTGTTTCAAATCGGCATGAAAGATTTCCTGAAGGAAGATGTCTTTTATTTAGAAAACGATTATATCAGAAAAACGCTCGACCAGTTCACAGGTAAACGGCGCAACGAACTTGAAAAGGAATTGGTGGATAAATTCCAGAAAACCAAAATGTTGTCTTGTCAGGTGTTTGCCTTTAGGGAGGTTTACAACGAAAAACTGTTTTTGCAGAATGGCAAGGTGCTGGTTGAAGTTGTGGAATTGTTCCAGAATTACAGAATGGCCTACACAAGCAAGGAACAATTGTTGGGCGATTTGTTTGAAAACCTTTTGAACCAGGGTTTCAAGCAGGAAGCAGGACAGTTTTTCACCCCAATTCCCATTACACGTTTCGTTTGGAACTCGCTTCCGATTGAAAGGTTTATGGATGCGAACAAACTCACAGTTCCCCGCGTCGTTGATTTCGCCTGTGGTTCAGGCCATTTCCTTACCGAAGGCATTTCCGCCATATCCGACTTTTATAATGATGGCAAGGAAAAGCCTATAATAACCGACAAAGACATTTCGAAATCTTTCTTTGGCGTTGATAAGGACAACCGTCTGGCGCGTGTGAGTAAGGTGGCCATGTTGCTGAATGGTGCCAACGATGCAAACATTATGGCTGCCGACGGATTGGAACACGACGAAAATTTCTACCAGGGCGACTTACATTCATTTGATATTTTAGTGGCCAACCCGCCTTATAGCGTGGATGCCTTCAAGACGCACGAAAGCCGCAAGGTGCAGAACGCATACGAGACCATAAAACTGATGTCGTTTACCTGCAAGGATATTCAAAATGTCTTTATCGAGCGAATGCATCACCTGCTGAAACCCAAAGGCATTGCGGGAATCGTCATGCCGTCGTCCATTTTGAATGGCACGGATAATGCTAGCATTATGACGAGGGAAATCATCTTGCAGAATTTTTATGTCCGAGCCATTGCTTCATTTGCAGGAAAGACTTTTGGAGAGACAAATACCTCAACTATAATCTTGTTCTTGGAACATTTTGACTTTCCGCCCCAGAAAGCTCAAATGCTCGAAGACAGTGTTTCGGCCATTCTAAGCAATGAAGAGCTGACCGATTGGGACGACAAGGTTATTTTTGAAAATTATCTGCGGACCATAAATGTTGAACAAGCAGACTACGAGCGTTTTATCTGTAAGGAAGAGACTTTGTTTGAAAACACTTTTGCCGCCTATTTCAAGGAATACGAAAAAGCATTTCTTGAAATTACTGATGTGAAGAAAGCGTTGGGAAAAATTGCCGAAACCGAGAAGAAAGAGCGTGCAGGAGTTACATTAAAGAAAAACGAAAAGACATCTGTAGCACAAAAGACGGATTTGAATAACGGTTTTTATTCGTTTGTTAGAGAAATTGAATATCAGAAACTTCTGCATTTCGCGCTGACCTATAAGGAACAGACTTTACTGATAACGGCGCCGACTGACATTAACGAGCAGAAGAAATTCCTTGGCTACGATTTCAGCCACCGTCGCGGTGATGAAGGCATAAAGGAAACGGAAGGGCTTTTGAGCAGCCCAAGCAAACGAAACGATGAAAGCAAGTTGGCTTGGTTTGTCCGTAAGGCTTTTGATGGTGAACAATTCACAAATGAGGAGCTAGGCAAATACGTCAACTATGCCCATACAGCCGACCTGCTCAGTTTTACACGGCCTTCATTTGATTTGCAGATGAAAGTGGCGGTTTCTGCAACACGAATAAAAAGCAAGTATCCCTTAATTCGTCTTGATGCAGACGATTTTGATATTTCAATTGGAAAGCGGGTTTTAAGCAATGAATTTGTTGAAGATGGAGACATCCCTGTATATAGTGCAAATGTAACCACACCTTTTGGAAGAATAAATAAATTGTTAATTACAGATTTTAGTAAAGATTCGGTTTTATGGGGTATTGATGGAGATTGGATGACAAACATAATTAGGAAAGACAATCCGTTTTATCCGACTGACCATTGTGGAGTGATTAGGGTAAATTCATCTGATATTGAGCCTTATTATTTATCTATGATATTAGAAATTGTTGGCAAGACTTATAGCTTTTCAAGAACCAATAGAGCATCAATAGAAAGAATAAAAGGTGTTCAAATACCTCTTCCTGCAATAGACATTCAGCAACAGATCGTTTCAGAATGTGAAAAGATAGATGAAGAATACAATACAAGTCGAATGACTATTGAAGAATATAAGAAAAAAATAGCGGAAGTATTTGAAAATCTGGAAGTTATAGTTAAATCCACCGGGGGGTAATTTGTTGAAAATCAATGATTTATGTTATTATCAAACTGAAAGAATACTTATTGATGATATAAATCTATCATATTATATTACTACAGATAATATGCTACAAAATTGCGAAGGAATACGGAACTATGAGGGTTCACCAAAAACAGATTCAATGATAAAATATCAGGAAAACGATATTTTGGTGTCGAATATCCGACCTTATCTGAAAAAGATATGGTTTGCCAACAGGACAGGTGGCTGTTCGCCTGATGTGCTGGTTTTTAGGGTGAAAGACAAAGAAAAATATGATGCACACTTTGTGTATTATGCGCTTACGCAAGATTCTTTCTTTGAACACATGATGTTGGGCGCAAAAGGAATGAAAATGCCAAGAGGTGATAAAAACAGCATCCTCGAATATGAAATTCCTGTTCCATCAATTGAAGACCAACAAAAAATAGTAAAGCAGATAGAAACCTACGAAGCCACCATCGTCGAAGCAAAGGCTGTAATGGATAGCTGCGCTGAGAGAAAGAAGATGGTATTTGAGAAGTGGTTGAGATAATAGGTTCTAAGAATTTTCATCCATCATAATATATAAGTTAACAAATACACGAATATGACATTATTAGTATCATGGGTAGCTATAGATCAACGAAAACCTTCTTCTGCATATATAATGACAGATAGTAGGATTACGTGGAGTCAAAAAGTAAAATATGATTTTGGTTGTAAAGTAATGGGGTGTAATAGATATCCTGATATTTTCGGGTATTGTGGTGATGTTCTATATCCTTTAATGACTTTAAGACAATTAATTGATGCTATAGATGCGGGGCTGTTATATTATGAAAAGATTTCTAAAGAAGAAAAGCAAAATGTTATTTTAAACTATTTAAATAATACGATTAAAAAATATCCTAAATCTCAAAATCTTACAACTACAAAAATTATTCATGTTTTTAGAATTAATGATGACTTTCACTTCTCAATATATGAGATTGTAAAGGCACAATGGAAGATGATAGATTTTCCTATACCGAATGAATCTGGACTAATATATGTTGGTGGAAGTGGAAAAAAAGCATTTGAAAATGAATATAGAAAGTTCAATAATAAGAAATCTATTTCAGCAAGCACAAGCAGAAACGTATTCCAATGTTTTATCCATACATTAAAAAGTATTTCAGATCTGTGTTGTGGAGGTCCCCCACAATTAATTGGATTGTATAGGAAAGGTGAATCAAAAAATATTGGGATTATCTATGATAAAAATCTTTATTTTCATGGTATGCAAATAAACAATGATTCTAATGGTCTTGATTTAAATATTATTCAGTGGTATAATGAAAAAATGGAAAGTTGTGATAGTAAAGAACAGAAGATATTAGCAGACGCAATGCGTCAGCCAAATCCTTTAATGGATTAGAAAGAAGCAACTCCCCTCAATGGCGCTATTAGTAAATCATTAAGCCATGCGAGGTGCTGTCGGAGCTCACGCTATATGTCCAAAATATAGCGTGGGTCTCCTAGAGGGGTTTCAAAAAAGGTTTTGTTTGCAGGGCGAGGACGAAAGGGGTAAATTCTATAAGTTGTATTACCGGCAAGAAATGTAAATCGAGACAATATAATAAATACGAAAACGGAAGAAGTAAAGCAGTTGTTTGAGCGGGCTGCCGCCGAGGTGGAAGGCATGGGATGTTGGAGCGCAAGAGAATTGCAACCCTTTTAGGTTATTCCAAAAGGGAAAACTTTACCAATGTCATTAACAAAGCAAAAGAATCATGTGTTCAGGTCGAGCATAAAATCGAGGATCACTTTCCTGACGTCAGGAAGGTGATAGCAGCTGCCCTAAAAGGCGAAAAGAAATCGAAAGACGATACCATTTGATTCAATCAGTTAAAATCCAAATCATCATCGGCGGTAACCACGATTGAGTTGCTCAAAAAGCCATTGACAGGGAAATTGGGCATGAATGTCAATTTGGAAAAGAAGATGTCACATTTCCTTTCCCAAAATCAACTCGACCTGTCCGGCATAGTAGAATGGTACGTTGACCAGTCGGAAATGCTTGCCGTTGGGTGTCGTCACATCGTCGACGGAATAGGGCTTTGACCAAAACCTGATGGCCAAACCGTGGTTGGTGGCATCCATGAATTGATGCAGTGAACGCAAGCGCGCATTGTGCCCCGATTTGACCTCGATGGGAATTTGCAGCCCTTGGAATGGGTAGAGAAAATCCACTTCGGCATCGGAGCCGTGCTTGTCGTTGCGCCAGTAACTTCGTTTTGCCAAAATGTTGTCATTTAATGCGATAAGCTCTTGCCCTACAATATGTTCTGCAATTCTGCCGCGCCAAACATCGTTGATGTCGGGCGTGGAAAACACATCCTGCTGCAAGCCGACGGCGAAATTCACCAGACCAGTGTCTAACCACAGCAGTTTCGGTTTTCTGCGCTGGTTGGGCAAAACGGGCGACTGCACTTCGCCGGTTGGGTAAACCAGTTCCATCAGCATGGCTTTCGAGAGGGTCTGAAAGGCCTCACTGATTTCGCGCGAGCGGTAATTGGTGTTGGCAAATCCCTCAAACACAATGGCTTCGGCGGCTTGTGTCCAACCGACTTCCAAAATGGTGCGGATTACCTTTATTAATGCAGTGCTGCTGCTGTATTTTTCCACGTCGTCCTTGTAGGTCTGCAAAAGCGAGGTGTAGATGCTGCTCACCGAAAGTACGTCTCTTTTCTTGGCATATTGCACGATGGCCGCTGGCATTCCGCCGACTAAGGTGTATTCGCGGAACTGCCGCATCACCCTTTCGTGAATAGCGGGGATGACATTGAGGTTGCAAACGTTTTCGGCATCGAAATCATCGCCTGTGCCGTTTTGAAACTCGGTGAACGAGCAGGGACGCAAGGCCATGAACTCGACACGCCCGACTGGGAACGAGATTTTCCGCAAGTCCATGACGGTTTCCAACAGCGAACCAGCCGCAATCACATGGATGTGGTTGGCCTCTTCGTAGAAATAACGCAGCATGGCCACGGCACGTCTCGAATTTTGGATCTCGTCGATGAAAAGCAAGGTCGAGCCGTTGCGTTGCTGTTGCCGCTTGTGCATGAAAATGGCTTGGATGAGCAGATTCACATCGTTGTTGGCCTCGAAAAGTGCGCAATCGTCTTCTTTTTCAAGGTTCAGATGCAGGAAAATGTCGTATTCTTTGGCAAATTCTTTCACCAAAGTTGTCTTCCCGACTTGCCTTGCTCCGCGCAATACCAAAGGCTTCCTTGTTTCGCTAAGTCTCCATGCGCGTAACTTATTTAGTGTATTTCTTTGAATAACTTCCATTATATCAATAATTTATATAAATTAGATTCCTTTGTTTGTCCTGCAAAAATACAACTTTTTTGTAATAAAGTAACGGTATAATTTGAATTTCTTTGTAACAAAGTAACGGTATAATTTTGGAAATTTTGTAACAAAGTAACGGTATAATTTGGATTTTTTTTGTAATAAAGTAACGGTATAATTTAAGTAGGTGATCAAAATTAGTTTACATATTGAAAACGAGGCATCGAGGTCGCGGGAATGCGAGATTACGAGGCATTCCGGCATCCCGAAGCCTCGCAGTCTCGAAATCCCGTGTCCTTTATAATGTAGTTTAATTTTGAATAGTTACTTAACTAAACTATAGCCAATCTTTTTTCTTCTTTTCTCCTCTTCGATTTCCCCTAATCGGTGTTCATCGGGTTCCGCATCTCTGATGCTCTTGTGGCATAACCAAAATATTGTGTGTTTCGATTCAACTTCTTAACCACGATTGTTTTTTGACCGCGAATTTGGCAAATTCAGCGAATAGGGAATCCACTTCGCGTATTCCTTGACTTCGTCGATGGGGTGCGAGATTATTGTTCTTCATCCAGCAGGCAAGGACTTGCGTCAGCAAGGCTATATTCGTGTAGGCGGACACCAATATAAAAAAGTGGAGACGCAGTGCGTCTCCACATGTCGAAAAAAACATAAACGGGTATAATTTACCATCCGCCACCACCGGCATTGACGGTTGTTACCATGGAATTGAGGGTGACGGTGGTCTGCTGTCCGCCTGAATAGGTGACGTTGCCTGTGTAGTAGCCGTTCCAGTTGTCGCCGCCGGAAATCGTCCCGTTGTATTTCACGGTGTAAGTCTGGCCAATGGCAAAATCAGGATGGGTGAGCAGGAACTTGATGCCGCTGCCACCGCCAGGAGGCCAACCGCCGCCGCCTCCGCCGCCTTGCATGGTCGGGCATTGGTAGGTCACTACGATTTCGCCTGAAGCGTTCAGGACTTGGATGGCATATCCTGCTTGCGTGTTGATTTTCAAGGATGGTTGCGTGCAGACATTGGCCGTCGGGTTGCTGGTGTCGCCGCCTGTGCCACAGACAATGCCGCCCGTGATTTTGAATTGGTTGTTGTCGCAGTCGAAACCACATTCCGGCTGTCGGGCTCCGTTGGCTATGGTGAGGCCTCCATTGATGAATAGCGTGCCGTTGGAATCGATGGCGTCGTTGTTGTCGGAATGGCAGTAGATGGTGCCACCATTGATGGTGAGGTTGCGCGTTGCGTTGATTACATCATCGCTTTTCGAATATGCTTCAATGTTGCCGCCGTTGATGGTCATCTGGGCTTTGCTTTCAATACATTCTCCGCCTTCGTTGTTCTGGGTGCAGTTGATGATGATGGCGCCGCTGTTGATGGTCATGTCGCCGTCGCATTTCAAGGCTTTCGGATTGGCGTAATCGCCGCCGCCCCAAGGACCGCCGCCGCCACTTGTGATGGTGACACGCTCACCCGATGTGGAGATGCTGATAATCAGGTCTCTGTCAGGCGCATCGGCGTGTCCGATGGTCATGTTACCGTCGGCATTGATGCCTTTGCCGCCTTTGCCGGTGCTGGTGCAATTGAAACTGCCTGCGATGATTTCCAAGTTGCCGTCGCATTTGATGCATGAAGAAGTGTAGGCGTCTTTCGTATTGCCTGAAACGATGTAGCTTGCGCCGTCGCCGTGAGTCTCAAGTTCGAAAGTTCCACCGTTGATGATGGCGTTTCCATCGCAACTGATGGCTTTGCCGCCGTCGTTTGAGCTTGGCAAGTTGATGTTGAAATTGCCGCCTGTAATGTTGATTTCGGTATCAATCTTAATGGCAGAGCAGTAGGATGGAACTTCTTGGTTTTCTTCTTGTTCCACAACGGTTTTTCCTGATGCAGTAATGGTGATTTCGCCGCCGCTGACATTCAGATAGGCACTCTTGATGCCTTTGGAAATGTCGCCGGAATGATTGATTTCGATGCTGCCACCGCTAATGCTGACCAAATCATCGCATTTGATGGCTTTACTGTCGTATCCTGATGAGGTGATTTCAACCATGCCGCCAGAGATGCTGATAGTTTCCGAAGCGTTGAGGCCTTTCGTATCGTCGCTTGTGGAATTGATGCTGATTGAACCGCCAAAAATGTTGATGTCGGTCGAACTGTCGATGCCGTCGGAACCGGAATGTAAAATGCTGATTTCTCCATTGGTTTGGGTGAAGAAATCAATGTGCAGGGCATCGCTTTGAGCATCGTTGATGATGATTTTCCCGCCGGAAACGATAAGGTCCCCTTCTGCAAAGATGCCGTGTTTGGTGTTGCCGTTAATGTTCAGCGTGCCGTCTGCTTTGGCGAAGGTCAGGTCGCCAGCCGAACAAATTGCGGCTTTTTGTGCCCCGTTGCTGCCGTCGGAAAGGGTGGAGGTGCCGTTCAATTCGATGGTGGCATTTGTCTCGGACGCTATGTCGATGACGGCCTTGCTTGCGCTTGAGAGGTTGGCATTGTCGAGGATGAGGCTGAAATCCTTGCTGCTCATAAAGGTGATGGAACCGTTGCTTGTTGTTCCTGACAATGAATAAATTACATTTGCTTTTGAGGAACTGACCACCACGTCGGCCTGATTATTTGAAACGCTGACGCCTTCATTTGAAAACGGATTCGTGATTTCAACGGAATTGCCGTTATAAACAATCCGCACGAAGTCGCCCGAAGGGGCTTCCTCGATGCCGAAGGTGATGCTGTCAATCATCGTGATGGGGAATGAAGTCTGTCCGCTTGTGGCGTCGACGACGGCAGATGCCGGATTGCCTTGGAAAGTGATGCCGTCGATATTGTGAACCGCATCGTTGTAAATGACGGCTCCCGAATGGTGCAGGTAGAGGTGTTGCTCGTTTTGGGCGTTCAAACTGATGGCAAACAGAACGCTAATGATAAGTATCAAAGTCTTTTTCATAGTTTTATCAGTTTGAAATTCTGCTTGTTAACGTTCACGTAATATAGTCCTTGCGGCAGTTCGGAAATGTCGATGCTTTGGCCGCAATCAATGATTTCGCGTTTGACCAGTTTTCCGTCAATGGAATAAATGTTCATTTGCTGAAATCCGTTTATCCCGCTGATTGTGAAACTGTTGCTGGTTGGATTTGGGGAAATGCCGGTGTTTTCCGCTTCGTTTTCGGCCGTGGCCAAAACTTCATTGAAAGTCACTTTTCGGATTTCGGAAATGAGAATCTGAATGTCGGTTCCGTTTTGGGTGATGACCATGGTCTCATCGTTTGGAAATGAAATCCTGTCGTTTCCATCAAGTTGGTAAATCTGTTCGTCGCCGTTGTGATTTGTGATAACGGCTTGAACTTCAACTTGCTGTGCTGTTGTCCTGTTCCCGAAACCGAATATCAGCAAGGTTAGGGGAAGCACTATTTTTAATAGGTGTCTCATTTTTTATATATTTAAAAATCCAATCACAAAGATAGTTCTTTATTTGATGCTAAGTGCTCATTTGGGCTTTTATGTGGAAAAAAAGTCGGTTAAAGTGTTACGATTGGGAGACGGAAAATCATTTACTGACAATGTTTTTGGCGAATTTTTTGAAAAAATTTCACTTTTTTCTTGACAGCATTGATAAATGTCGTACTTTTGCAGTGTACTAATATACTAATACACCAATACAAATAATCATTTAAAAATTTAGCATTATGATTGAAATTAAAAACCTTGACTTCGCTTACAAAAAGCAGGTTGTTTTCAACAACATCAGCCTTTCATTTGAAAAAGGTAACATTTACGGACTTCTAGGTGAAAACGGAGTGGGGAAGACCACGCTGCTGAAACTCATCAGCGGCTTGCAGCAACCCAACGTCGGTTCTTGCACCGTCGACGGCATCGACCCGTTCAAGCGGCTGCCTGAGACTTTGCAGAAGGTGTATTTCATTTCGGAAGATTTCGCCATTCCGGAAGGTACGCCCGAAAAGAATGTGAAATCCATCGGGGTGTTTTATCCGAATTTCGACTTGACGCTTTTCCGCGACCTTTGCAAGGATATGGAAGTCGACCCGACGCGCAAATTCTCCGAGATGTCGTTTGGCCAGCAGAAGAAATCGCTGATTGCCACGGCTTTGTCGCTTAACACGGATTATCTTTTCTTAGATGAGCCGACCAACGGCTTGGACATTCCGTCGAAGAGCCTGTTCCGCCAGGTGATTTCGAAACACATCAACGATGGCCGCACCATCATCATCTCGACGCACCAAGTGAAGGACGTAGAAAACCTCATCGACCCCATCGTGATTCTCGACAACGACGAAGTGCTGCTGAAGGCCACGTTTGCCGAAATCACCAGCAAACTCTATTTCGATTTCGCCACCGAAAAAGACACGGAAGCCCTTTACAGCGAAATGCTGCCGGGCGGCTATATCAATGTGAGCATCAACAAGGCGGGCATCGAAAGCCAGGTCAATATCGAAGCACTGTTCAACACGGTAATGCACAACAAGAAAGCCATCAAGGAAATGTTCTGACTTGTGGCAAGTAAAAAACCTTAAAATACTGATGTTATGAGTAATACATTTAATATCAGCCGGTTCAACAGACTGCTTGCCTTCGACGGACGCAATTATTTCAAGCGTTTCGGGTTGGTGCTTGCTATTATAATAGGTGTGAATGTGGTCGCTTGGGTTATTCTCAGTTTTTTCCAGAATTTGGAGATTACTGAGGTTCTACCTTTAAGCCGTTACATTCTCATTACGCTTTTTGCTGCCATTTCCATTGCTATGGCGCCGGGCATTGCGTTTGGCGACATCAACGATAAAAGGGCTGGGGCTTCGCAGATGATGATGCCGGTTTCGATATTGGAAAAGTTCCTGAGCCTGTTTCTGTATTGCTGCCTGCTGACGCCAGTGCTTTGCGTCGTGGGAAGCCTTATCCTTGATACGCTTCTGGCACTTTTGTCTTTTGGAAAATACGAAGGCTTCACATGGAGCCAATTCGTTATGCAGTTTCATCCGAAATCATTGATTGTCAATGCTGATGCCGATGAAGATTTGTGGGCTTTGACTTTTAATCTGGATAACTTTTACCGGTATTGGGTGCAAATGATAGCTTTGCCCAGTGTTTGCCTTTACGCCAATATGGTCTTCAAAAAGAGCAAGGTCGCCAAAACTTTCCTTGTCGCTGCTTTGATTTGGTTTTTGGTGATAGCAGTTCTATTAATGATCTACAGAATCGGAATTGATGCGTTTTGGAGTCCTTCAAGTCGTGAAATCTTTCGTCAGTTTTATACGCTGAGCCGCGATGAACAGTTGAACATCTGTTTGGAGTTTTTTGGCAGAAGGAATTGGGTCTGGTTCGGATGTTTCGGCTTTATTGGACTGCTCGGATATATCTTGTCTTATATTAAACTTAAAACCTTAAAATACTGATAATTATGAATAAATTCAATATGGATCGCTTCGTCGACATCTTGAAAAAAGAGTGGAGCGAATATTTCCGCGCATACGGCATCTCGCTGATTGTGTGGGCGTGCATTCCGGTGGCTATTTGGATTACCACTTTGGTTTTCGATACGGAAGTGGAAGCCGGAACGAGAGCGCTTTTCATCTTCATTATCATGCTTTTGGCGCTCATGAATGTGCCTTCAAAGGTTTATGGCAATGTCAACTTGCAGCGCGATGGCGTGGCTTATTCCATGCTGCCGGCCACAGTGGGCGAGAAGTTTTTCAGCATGATGATTTACTGCTCTATCGTGACACCTGTGCTGTGTTTCGCCGGTTGCATTATCATGGATTACCTGATGTTTTTGATGCCGTTTGGCGGTTTCAATGATGTCATCATCCTGCCGGTTTTGGGCTTTGGCAAGGAGTACTTGCTTATGATCCTGTTCCTGTTGATTGTCTCGGCGGTGTTCATGTTTGGCAACATGGTCTTCAAAAAACGCAAGGCGGGCAAGACAGTCGCTTGGGTGTTCCTGGTCGTTTTCGTCTTGACCATCCTCATCCGTTTGGTGTTCGGCATTTGGCTGTCCATCGATGAGATTACTTTTGAGAAATTTCCTATAGCGCCTTATCTGATTCTTGCAGCAATTGCATTTGGCTTCTATTTCGGTACTTACCGTAAAATCAAAACCCAAAAATATTGAGCCATGAACAACACGTTTAATTTCAATAGATTTTGCAAAGTCGTTTCGCTCGATGTGAAGCGCTATGTCAATCAGTTCGGACTTACTTTCTTGATTCTTTGCGCATTGCCAATTGTGCTTTGGCTGCTGACCTTGGTTTTTGGCTTCACGATGCCTCGCATCGCGCGTTTCGGAGTCGCCTATATAGCGGTCTTTTTGTCGGCCATTCTGGTCCCGGCAAAGGCTTTTGGCCATATCAACTTGCAGCGCGAAGGCGTTAGTTTTGCCATGCTTCCGGCTTCCAGTCTGGAAAAATTCCTGAGCATCGCCATCATCTGCATTCTGACACCCGTTTTGGTGATGGCTTGCAGCTATGTTGTCGATTCCCTGCTTGTGCTTTTGCCATTTGGCGGTTTCGATGAGTTTGTCTCTGGTGGAACCATCAAATCGGTGTCAAGCTATATGTTCCTTGAAGTCTACGGAGATGGTGCTGATTCAAAGGCATTTGTCATGGATGTGCTTGGCGATTTGGTGTCACATGAAGAAATCCGTTATTTTTCTTCCATGATGTTCTATATCGCGCTTTTCCTTTTCGGAAACAGCTTGTTCAAAACGCATAAGACCGCCAAGACGCTCGTGATTTTGATTGTCTTTTCGTATGCTGTTTCAATGATTGTGCGTATTGTTGCCGGTTTGGGTTATATCCCTGCCGAATGGGTAACGCAAGGCATCGATTACAACGTTTTGCTTGATAAGGTTCGTACAGTGAAGTTGTTATCGGGAATCATTTATGCCTTGATAACTCTTGGGCTGTTCGTCGGCACTTTCTTTAAGGTTAAAAATCAAAAATATTAAGTCATGGAATTTAATGCACACAAACCCATATATTTACAGATTTGCTCACAGATTTACGAGAAAATCCTGAATGGCGAATTGAAGGCCGAAGACCGTATCCTTTCGGTGCGTGAGTTGGGCGCGGAGTTGGGCGTCAATCCCAATACCATCATGCGCTCTTACGAAGCCTTGCAAAACAGCGGCATCATCTACAACAAGCGTGGCATCGGATATTTCATTTCGCCCGAAGCCAAAGATTTGGTTATGAACCAGATGAAGACGGAGTTTATCAATGATGAACTGCCCGAAATCGTCAGGAAAATGAAACTCCTGGGCATCACGCAGGAGGAATTTGCAGCGTACTTTAATAAATAGATGATGGGTGAATGGTGATAGGTGAATGGTGATGGGTTATGGATTGATGGTTAGTGGTAAACCAAAAACTGATGACTGAAAACCGATAATTGTAAACCGAAAACCATCAATCCCCAATCTTTAAATCTTAAATTTTAAATCTTTAAATCTCAAATCATTAAATTCAATTTTATGAAGAAAAAACTCTTATTTTCAGCAATTTTGATTTGTTTGACTTCCTTTGCAATGGCGCAAAACCGCGTCACGGGAAGCGTTAAGGACGACAAAAACAAGGCTTTGCCGTTTGTCAATGTGGCTTTGGTGCGAACTGCCGACAGCACTTTCGTGTGCGGCACGGCAAGCGACGACAATGGCGCTTTTGAACTGAAGGATGTACCGAATGGCACCTACGAACTCAAGGCTTTAGCCATTGGTTATGAGACTGCAAAACGTCAAATTGAGGTTATCGCCAATATGGATTTGGAGCCTGTGGTCATGCGTCAAGGCGAAATCACTTTGGACGAGGTGCAGGTCTTGGCCAAGCGTCCGCTGTTTGCCGTTGAAGGCGAAAAGACCTTCTACAACGTGGCCGAAGACCCAAGCATCCAGACGGGTTCGGCATCCGATGCCTTGCAAAACACGCCTGGCGTTCAAGTGGATGTGGAAGGCAACATCACGTTGCGCGGCACTTCGAGCGTGGAGGTCTGGATTAACGACAAACCTTCGCATCTCAGCGCCGAAAACCTGAAGACTTACATTCAGCAGCTGCCCGCCAATGCCATCGACCATGTGGAGGTCATCACCAACCCTTCGGCGCGTTATGGCTCGAAAGCCGATGGCATCATCAACATCGTCACCAATGCGAAAATCCAAAAGAATCAGTTCGTTAGCTTTGGCGCCAATGCTGCTGCACGGACTTTTGCGGTGCCTTGGGTCTCGTATGTCTGGGCTAACGAAAAGTTTTCGATGAACATTTATGTGAATGGCGCTTTGAGCAAGGCAAAGGGACAATCTGTTGGCTCTCAGCAGATTTATGCTGGTCCGGAACTGCTTTCAAGCTGGTCTCACGATTCAACCTTGTTTGATCACCGTTTCATCAATGGCGGCATTTATGGCAATGCAAATTACGAAATTAACGACAAAAACTCCTTGATGTTTTGGGGCGGCTATGGTCCGGGAATGGTTCATCCGGGTGTCGATTCAGCCTTTACACTGCGTCATGAGTTCGTTAATCAAATTGGTGATTACGAATATCTTACAACTGAAGATAGCAAGCAAACGTATGACTTTTTCTTCTCGGGCTTGTATTACCAACACAAGTTCAACGACAAAGGCCATAATCTGGATGTGAGTCTGAGTTGCGGCAGTTATTCCAACAAGACAACGGATTATTTTACCAGAAACTTCTCATTGCCATATCTTTACAGACGTGAGGTGCGTTATGTTTCCGACAACCGCTCTCCGAACAATTCCATTGAAGTCAATTACAATATCCCGTATTCGGAAAATGGCGAGATTTCAGTGGGTCTCAGTTCGGAATACGTGCGCGGTTTCGTGGATTACAAAAACGACAGCCTGGTTGATAATATGTATGTCATGGATTCGGTGCGTTCCTATTGCTACGATTCGCACGTGCGCGACCACGAGGCGTATGTGACTTTGCAGCAGAAGTTTGGCGGTTTCACGGTCAAGCCGGGCGTGCGTTTCATGCTCTATGACACTGATGTCGACTATCACAATGCTGATGGTTTCGACAAAAAATATCAGTATCAACACGTTATGCCATCCATGCATTTGTCGTACAGCACCAAGAGTATGCACAATTTCAAGTTGAGCTACACGCACCGCATTTCCGACCCGAAAGCTGAGCAACGCAGCATGTATTGTTTCTACGATGAAGACAGTTTCAGAACGGGAAACGATTACCTGAAATCGATTTACACCCATTCGTTTGAGGCAGGTTGGACGAAGTTCTGGCCAACGTTCGGTTATGTCGGAATTTCGGGCTACTACAAGGGTAAATCGAACGATATCAACACGATAAGCGAAGCCGTTTATGATGGTTTGTATGGCCGTCATGTGCTGCGTATGCGGCCTGTCAACGTGGGGCGCGCCTACAATGCCGGTGGCGAATTTAACGTGACTTACCGTCCGTCGGGCATGTTCAATGTGAGGTTGTATGCCAATATTTACGATTCTTATCTTGAGAGCGATTTGGGCTTGAATGGCGACAGGAAAGGCTATGAAATGTGGTCGTACAGTTTGCAGCTTTATGTTTGGGCAAAATTGTGGAATAAACTGGAAATCAATTGCTCGGCAAACTACAATTCGCCAACGCAGACGCTGTTTGCTGAAACATATTCAAATTATACCGTCAATTGCGGCTTGAAATCCGATTTCTTCGACCGCAAGCTTTCGGTCTTCCTCAATGCTTCGGACATTTTCCATGGCAACCGCTTCGGTGAGAATGCCGACAGCCCGAGCCTGCAATCATCGTCCTCAACGACCTATAATACGCGATATATCAGCGTGGGCGTGGTGTTCCGTTTCGGCAAGATGGAATTGGAAAACATGGCGCGTCAGGGCGGTAACGATACTGGAAACATGCCTATGCAGTAAACTCGATTGATGTAAACTCTTATCATACCTTTTTTCGTGCGTCGTCATTGCGTAATGGCGACGCTTTTTATTAATTTTCAAAAAAAAATCTCACTTTTTTCTTGCATGTTCCGAAATTAATGTATTTTTGCACATCATAATAATATCAAAATAATATCATCTATGGAAACAAAAGAATTTGAATTTAAGGGATTTGCAATGAATGGATTCGTTGCATTGTTTGTCGAAATCGCAATCGTCGCCTTGAGCGTTTGGAGTCTGGTGCTTTATTCCGAACCACTTGGTTCAGGCTTGTTTTTGGCCTTGGGCATTATCGGACTGTTTTTGGCCATCATTCTGCCCATCGGCTTCCGCAAATTGGAACCAAACGAGGCCATGGTCATGGTTTTCTTCGGCGTTTACAAAGGCACCTTCACGAAAACGGGTTTCCACTGGGTCAATTTCCTGATGACATCAAAGAAAGTGTCGCTCCGTGCGCGCAACCTGAACCCTGACAACATCAAGGTCAACGACAAGACCGGTAACCCGATCATGATTGGCCAGATTCTGGTTTGGAAACTGAAGGACACCTACAAGGCCATGTTCGAAATCGACTCGCAGACCATGGCTGGTGGTTCAAGCACCACGCCGGTGACGGTTTCAAGCCGCATGAGAGCCTTTGAGAGTTTCATTCAGGTGCAGAGCGATGCCGCGTTGCGCGAGGTGGCAGGCATGTATGCTTATGATGAGACCGATGGCCACAGCGAAGAACTGACCTTGCGCTCGGGTGGCAAGGAAATCAACGAAGTGCTGATGTCGAAATTGAACGAGCGTTTGGCCATGTCGGGACTCGAAGTCATCGAAGCACGCATCAACTACTTGGCTTATTCGCCTGAAATCGCTGCCGTCATGCTGCGCCGCCAGCAGGCTGCCGCCATCATCTCGGCACGTGAAAAGATTGTCGACGGTGCCGTTTCGATGGTCAAGATGGCACTCGACAAACTGAAGGACGAAAATGTCGTCGACCTTGATGAAGAACGCAAGGCCGCCATGGTCAGCAACTTGCTTGTGGTGCTTTGCGCCGACGAATCGGCTCAACCAGTGCTGAATACGGGTAGTCTGTATTAAACGGATAAATGCCATGTTAGTCTTTTGCTTGGTCTCTGGTGCCATTTTGGCCTTGTCAGGTGTCCTGGTCTATTTCAATCCGCTCCTGATTTCGGGGTTGAATACCATGTCGAAGAAGCGTTTGGCCCGTGTCGATGTGGATGGCTTGAAAAAGGCTACATGCTGGCTGTTTGTGACGAGCGGAGCCGTGATGTTTGTCTTGGGCGTTCTTTCCTGTTTTTTCCGTTTGGGATTGATGCCTGCACTTGCTTTCGTCGTTTTGATTTTCGCGATTGTCTTAATCGCCATGTTCCTGAACAGAAAGTTCGACAGCGGAATAACCGAAGATGAACGCAAGAATGAAAAGGCGCAGTTGCGTTTCTCTGTCGCTTTTGCCGTGGCAATAATGGCTGTGGTCGCCGTCGTCTATTCATATTGTTCAAAGCCATCAAAAATTGAATTGATTGATGACGGGATTGTCATAAGTGGACAATATGGAACGACTATTCCTGCCGGATCAATTGTCAGGACAACGACTTTGAAATATCTTCCGGACATTGCATTGCGCACCAATGGCATCTCGACGGGGAAGACCAATAAGGGCTATTTCCGCCTGAAGAGTGGGGAAGAGTGTATGCTCTTTGTGACCGATAATGGCGGACCATTCATCGAAATCCGTACTACGGACGGCTTGTATTATCTGAATTGCGCCACATCGGAAGAAACGCTGCAATTGGCAGTTGAAATACGAAGACAATATTAAAATAATGAATTGTAAAATATTTAAAATTAAGTAGTTGTGGAATTAATCCTCATTATAATCTGCATCATTGGTCCAATGGTTTTTGCCCTTCTCGGCAAGACGCATCCTGAACTCATTTCCAGAAACCGTAATGGCCAGCCGATGGATGAAGACGGCAAAAGGTTTTTTTTCAGAGCTTGCTTTATCATGAGCAGCATGTTTCTCTCGGCCCTTATCGTAACCTCCATTCCAGCGCTTGAAAAAATCAAGGATGTAATATCTGTCTGCATAGTGATGTTTGCAACGGCACTTCTGTTTTTCTTCCTGTGGAAATATGTCATTCGCAAACGCAACAGCGTTATTCAGACAGTACTTTGTTTCTTGGCCATTTTGCTTTTTGCAGGCATGGCGGTCGTTTATTGCTTTGTTTCGCAAGATGAGACAGAAGTAATTGTAAATGAAAGTACTATCGAAATTGAAGGACCGAATGCCACAACCATCTCGATGTCCGAAATCCAGTCGTTAAAGGTCGTAAAGGCTTTGCCCGAAACGGAAAACGATTCCTGTCTCATATTGGTTGAAAGCTCACATTCACCTTTCGTTGAGGTGCGTACTGCTGGCAAGACCTATTACCTGAACAAGTATTCGTCGGAGAAGACGATGGAACTGATTCTTGCGCTTGAAAACATTGCAGAAGATAAATTCATAAATGCCGAATAATCATGGGAAACTTAATTAGCTACTTCGTGTTTGGAATCATTGAATTGATCAGTGCTTTTCGTCTAAGGCGCAATGTGTCGAATCTGAAAATGTATAAGAATGTGCCCGACGACAAGAAGCATTTGATTGATACGGAAGGCATGAAATGGCTATATTTTATTTTTGGACTGGCAGCCTCGCTTCCTTTCTTCGTGTGTGGCATTTTGAGTTATTTCATTGGCTTTGATGCGTATTTCGTTATAGTTCCAGCACTGCTTTCCGGACTTTTGATGGCAATCTGCGTCAGACGGTCATATCGTTGCATTCCTGACGATGTTGAAATCCTTGATAATAAGAGAACTACATGGATATTGTATTCCGTTATTGCGGCAATTGTGGTGGTGATTTTTGTCGTTGACCATAAGCAAACCGAAATTAAGGTGGCGGCCAACAGCGTTGAAGTGGCAGGTGAATATGATTATGTTGTTCCGAGACAATGTATCGAAACAATAGAAATCGTTGAGGCTTTGCCACGGGTGAAAAATTCGGAAGGCGGCTATTGGAAATTCGGCCAGATTTTTGGCGAATACCGGCTGAAAGACGGTTCGGAATGTACTTTCCTGCTGCTGGACAAAACGGCTCCTTTCCTGAAAATGAACACCTGCAATGGCACCATCTATCTGAACGGCAAAACGCCCGATGCAACGCTGCAACTGGCAGAAATAATGAAAGAAAAATATAGTGATAAATTTATAAATCAGTAAAAATGAACGCAATGCATTATATGAATTTAGGCATGGGCCTGTTCATGATTTTTATGGGCTGGCTCTGCTACCGCTATCCGAAATTCATCAATCCTTACGGTGGCATGCCGCCCGAGCGTCAGGCCTTGGTCGACATTGACGGTTTGAAAAAGGCCACAGGACTTACTTTAGGAATCGCTGGATTGCTACTTATTGTGTTGTTCTTTTTAGGAATTTTTCATGTTGTGAGCGAAGTCCTTGCGGTAGATGCTATGACAGTCATAGTTCTGGCTATGCTCATCCCGCTTTTCATTGCCATGAAGAAATACAATGGTTTCGGCCGTGACAAATCGGGCAGCTCCTATATGGGAAGCCGTTTGGGGTCGTCCTCAAAATGGGTGCTGGTGATTATCGCTTTGACTATGGCAGCCGTCCTTGTCGTGATTATTGTCAGTCTCAAGCCGACCGCCATCTCCTTGGGTGAAGAAAGCTTCAAAACCAATGGCGCCTATGGTGTCGAAGTCAGGTATGACGACATAGTTTCAATGGAAATCTTGGACGAAATGCCAGCCATGCAGATGCGCGTCAATGGTTCCAGCATTG
The DNA here is from genome assembly GCA_024400455.1 of Bacteroidales bacterium. Taxonomy (GTDB): domain Bacteria; phylum Bacteroidota; class Bacteroidia; order Bacteroidales; family F082; genus Limimorpha. The sequence continues at coordinate 350,463 of JAKSMU010000001.1, forward strand.
GCAACATCAACAAAGGCCATTACCTCACGAAAGAAGGCGAAAAATGTCTGCTGTTTGTCACTTACAATGGCGGCCCTTACATTGAAATCCGCACTTCGGATAAATTGATTTACATGAATCGATCGACATCCGTAGAGACGAAAGAGCTAATTGAAGAATTGAAAGGAGCAAAACTATGAAAAGAGCCATGAAGTTTTCGGTTTTAGTCTGCCTACTGAGTTGGGCGATAATTGCCGTCGTCCGCTTTGGTTTCGGTTTGACGAGCGAAAAAAGCATGGTGGGCTTCACCATTTTTGAGTCCATTTATATGCTATTTCCGATGCTCACGGCATTGTTGCTGCAAGCCTTTAAAAAGGAGAAATTCAACCACACGGGCTTGGTCAACTTCAAGATTTCGTGGATTTGGTTGGTGGCTTGGCTGCTGCCGGTTCTCCTTGTTTTTGTCTGCATCTTCGTCAATGGATGCTTCCCAGGCATTGAGTTGAAATACAGCGCCGAGCAAATCATCAGTCAGTTTAAGGTTCCGGAAGAGCAGCAGGAATTGGTTCGTTCACAAATGGCGGCCATGCCAGCGGCAGTAATGATGGTTGCGAATGTTTTTTCGGGACTGCTTGCCGGTGTCACAGTCAATGCGGCTTTCGCTTTTGGCGAGGAATACGGCTGGCGCAATTATCTGGTTGATGCTTTGCGCGGAGAGAAGTTCTGGGTTGCGGCATTGTTCATCGGAACGGTTTGGGGACTTTGGCATTTCCCGCTCATCATGTCAGGCCACAACTATCCTAACGAGCCTTGTTGGGGCGTCTTGCTGATGGTGGTCATGTGCATTTTGTTAGGTGTCATTGAACTGTATTTCGTTCTGAAAACCAAGTCGATGGTGATTGCGGCCATCATTCACGGCACTTTCAACGCAATCTGTGGGTTGGTCATCTATTTCGTCCAAGGCGGCAACGATTTCCTCAACGGGATGACAGGTTTGGCAGGCTTCATCACGATGGGGGGTGCCATTCTATGCTTGTGGATTTACGACCGATGCATTGCTAAGGAAGGCATATTTGCGCAGGCAATTGGTGAATCATTGGAAGGGAGTGGTCATGGCGAAAGAGAATAACGGTTCAACAAAAACTTTCCTCTTGCGTGTGGACGAGGAAACGATGGAAGCGGTCGAGAAATGGGCTGCCGATGAGTTCCGTTCCGTCAACGGACAACTGCAATGGATTATCGCCGAAGCACTAAAGAAAAGCGGAAGAAAGAAAAAGTAATAATCTTAGCCGTGCAGCTAAAGGCTTAAAAATTAGAAAAAATGAAAAGTAAAATCTTAAAAACGAGTCTCTTCATGACTATGATGGCGTTATTCGCCACAACCGCAAAAGCGCAAATCGAAGGCTATTGGAAAGGTGAATTGAATTTAGGTGCCCAGCAATTGGGCGTGTGTTTCAACATTCAGTCGGATGGAGGGAAATTTGTCTCAACGATGGATGTGCCCGCGCAAGGTGCATTTGATGTTTCTGTTGACGAAACAATTTATGCAAACGACACCTTGAAAATCGAAATTGCGGCAATAAATGCTTCATATTGTGGTGTTTATGCAAGTGATACAATCAATGGGGCTTTTACACAAATGGGAATGAGTTTTCCTTTGAATCTCGTTCGTGGTGAAAAGGAAGCCAAAAAAGCCCGTCCGCAAGACCCGAAGGAACCATTTAACTACCGTTCTGAAAACGTGACTTTCAGAAACGAAAAAGAGGATTTCTCACTTGCCGGAACGTTGACTATTCCTGAAGGTGAAGGCCCGTTTCCTGCCGTCGTCCTTGTTTCGGGCAGCGGCCAGCAGAACCGCGATGAGGAACTGATGAATCACCGTCCGTTTTGGGTCATCGCCGATTATCTGTCGCGCAATGGCGTGGCGGTTTTGCGTTACGACGACCGAGGCGAAGGCCAGTCGGAAGGCGACCCGAAAATGGCAACCACGATGGATTTGTCGTTCGATGCCGAAGCCGCTTTCGATTTCCTTTTGAAGCAGAAAAACATCAATGCAACGAAAGTCGGCATCTTGGGCCATAGCGAAGGCGGCACCATCAACTGTATGGTCGCCTCGCGCCGTAAGGATGTGGCTTTCATCGTTTCTTTGGCGGGACCAGCCGTCAAAGGCATGGAGGTCATCAAAGCCCAGCAGGAAGCCATTTACAGGGCTTCCGGCGTGTCGCAAGCCGCCATTGACGCTTCCAATCAATTGACGGATATGCTTTACGGCATTATCGCAAATACCGATGACAGGGAGCAAGCCGCAACGCAAATGCGTGAAATGCTTGCAGGTTTCGGAATGCCTGAAGAAACAATTGCCTCGACGGTCAATCCTTTGGTTTCACCTTGGATGTTTTATTTCCTGAAATACGACCCGACGGAAGCCATCGCAAACACCAACTGCCCAGCTTTGTTGCTGAATGGTTCGTTGGATTTGCAGGTCTTGGCTTCGCAGAATCTGCCCGCCTACGAAAAAATCGCTTCGGATTACGTCAAGACCAACATGACCATCCGCGAATTTCCTGACTTAAATCATCTGTTCCAGCATTGCACGACAGGCTCGCCAAACGAATATGTCAACATTGATGAAACCATTTCTCCAGAAGTGTTGCAAGCCGTTTTGGAGTTCGTGAAAGGCATTTGAATACATGTCATCTGAATTATGTGGAGACGTAGCGTGCTACGTCTTTTTTGCGTAATGTTGCATATATCCAACGAGTGTTTTCATTATGCTAATCGAAGGGCAATAGGGGATAGTCGGTTGTGTTATTGTGTCCCAAAAACACAAAATGAAATGCCTCAAAAACACAAAATGAAATGCCTCAAAAACACAAAATATGTTTTGTAATTCAAATAAAATGAGCGATTTATAAACTCGGTTCTTAAAATTCTATTTGTTCCATTAAAAAAGCCTTTCGGAATCTCCGAAAGGCTTTTTTAAGTTTTTTAACCGAGGTAACTCTTTAGGATCTTGCTTCGGCTGGTGTGTTTCAACCGGCGTATGGCTTTTTCCTTAATCTGACGCACGCGTTCGCGGGTCAGGTCGTACTTTTCGCCAATCTCTTCAAGCGTCATGGGGTGACTGCCATTCAGGCCGAAATAAAGCCTGATGACGTCTTGTTCCTTTTGCGTCAATGTCGAGATGGCGCGGTCAATTTCTTTGCGTAACGACT
>JAKSMU010000010.1 GCA_024400455.1 Bacteroidales bacterium
AAAGCAGCAGCGGTTGCGGCTGCGCTACTAGTCGGCATGTTGCCGACGGTGAGTTTTCAATAACCAAAAAAAGGTTTTGAAAGTTTTGTGACACACTTTTTTCTCACAAAACCTGCAAAACTTTTTCTTCCTTCATCCTATTTCCGCGGACAACCGTCCGCTTGGTTGGAAATGCGCAACCGCTCATTTCCTGGGGCTATCTTCGATGGCCCCGCAAAATAATTGACGTTTAATTGACCCTAATTGTCTTCCAATAAAAAAACAATTGTCTTCTTTACTTTTTCCAAGACAATTGAACGTCAATTTCGGTCAATTTCTTTCTTCAGCGGCATAGCCGCAAAATAATTGACGTTTAATTGACCTAAATTGTCTTCCAATAAAATACAATTGTCTTCCTTTTCTTTTCCTAAGACAATTAGACGTCAATTTGGGTCAATTTCTTTTTCATCAAGGTTAAAGGGGTCCCCGTCGCTGAAGCATCTTGCCATCGAGTGGCGCAAGCCACGGATAGAATGAAAGCAGCAGCGGTTGCGGCTGCGCCCCCAGTCGGCATGTTGCCGACGGTGAGGCTCAACAACAAAAAAAAGGTTTTGAAGGTTTTGTGAGAAAACCAACAAAGATTTTCAGAAGGATTCTGAAAAAATCTCCATCAAAATCCTTACTGAAAATCTCTCTGAAAATGTTTCTACGATTCTTTCTCTTTGGGTCGGGCTAAGCCCTCAAAATCCCAACTGAAAATCTTTCTGAAAATCTCAACTAAAAGTTTAATGAGCTGACTACGATTTTCTGTGTCTTGTCGCCCATTCTCACCACGTAAACGCCGGCATTCAGGTTCAGCGGCTGGTTGTAGCTGTCTTTTACCATCTGGCTGCTGACGATGCGGCCCGACATGTCAACGATCTGCAACATGGCTTCGCCTTCGATGCTCGGGATGACCAGACGGCCATCAGCGAAATAGCAGAAGCTGACAACAGTATCTTCCTCTTCCTGATGCATTTGATACACCAGTTTGAAACGGGCTGCGTAATCGTCAGAATGAGCTGTGAAGGTATAGGTTTGATGCTGTGCATCCGTCAGGTCAAGGTCGGCGCCAGTGAGGTTATCGACCAGATGCAGGTAGTCGAAACCGAGTCCAGCGTTGGCAATGCTGATGGCATACTTGCCGTTTTCTGAAGCCTGGAAGAACACCGGCACCTCACCCACCGTCTCATCGGCGGCATAATGCGCGATGGCGTAGTCCTTGGTGTTCTGACGCAGATACAGCATCGGAGCAGCACTGAAATGAGCAATTTTATTCAGGCCTATGCCTTCGCCGAAATAGGCAAAAGCCTTATCGCGGCCTTGGGCGCCTTCAACCTCGATGGCAAGATAAGCGTTTCCGTTTGATGTGGCACGCGATGTTGAAGCGACGGTATTATTGATGGTCAAATCGCCTGCTTCGGAGGTCTGGATGAGGACGCCTTGGCATGGGCCAATCAAGTCATTATCGGTATGGGCTTCCCATTCGCCGCTGTGGGTCAAGGTATAATAACCCGAGGCGAGGCGTGCGTCGTCGATGGCGCAGCCACTACCCTTCTTGATGTTATGCGCAAAAGGATTGCCAACCAAGGCGAAGCCTTTCAGGTCGTCGGGACGCGTGGCGGTGTAGGTCATCGCATAGGTGGCGTCTTCGGCATTCAAGGTGCCCTTGAAATTGAGGGTCATGTCCTCGCTGTTGGCATAGAGATAGCCACGGCCGCTTTCGAAATTGACGAATCCATTATCAAGGTCTTTATAGTTGCGCCATTCCTTGGTGACCACGGTCTCGAGGAAATAGAACAAGTCGAAATCGTTGGAAGTCATATTACTCGAGGTAGCGATTTCGCCCACAACTGGCGATGCCAAGGTATACCAGTCGAAACGTTCGTCAGCATCAGCATATGCCAGAATGTTTTTCTGAACGGCGACTTCAACATCGGATGATGAGGTGATCAGCTGTGCGCCATCTTCAAGCACGAGGTTATAAGGATTCACCGTACTCAAATTACCGACTTCGAGGGTTTGGCCCGACTCAACGAGATACATCTGAGCCGGGTCTGCCACATTCAGTTCGGATACGCTGCCGTTAATAAGCTGGCATTTTGCAAATAGGTACAAGGTGTTTTCCGTCTGACTGCAATAGAAATCCTCATCATAACAAAGGTAAAACATAGTGTTCTTGACGATGGTTGTAATCTTGGCGCCACCGGAAGGATCGATTTTGACATGCCAGTCGGCAGGCGTGCCGCCAAGCTTCAAGCCGCCTAGCCTACTTACCGACAAGTAGCTGTTGTTGGCTTCGTCGAAAAAATTCCATGCACCGCCATTTGCATTCATCGTGAACTGATATGGCATGTCTTCAACCGTAGGATTATAGGCAACATACTGTTCGGTCTTATGATTAGCAAACTCTGCATCGACAACTCCACGAAGGTCGTCCTCATTTTGATAGCCCATCAGTTTTCCCGAACCTTCACAGGCTGTGCCAACCATGAACTTGCGACCAGCAACCAACATATCAGCATCGGTGACAAGCAGATAGCAGTTGGGGCGATCAGGCGTTTCAAAATACACATTGATTGGGGCATCGGCATTGCCCAAATTGTCACCTTCGTTGAAAACAAGCGTGGTGATGCAATTCAGATCCAATTCTTCTCCGGCCGAATGGTCGTACAAGCGGAAAGAGACAATATCACCGCTGTTGCCATGAATCACTGGCATGGAAATATAATGCTGAGGAAAAACCGGCAAAGGAAGCTCAAAGAAAGAACTGCTCCGGCAAATGTCGCCTGTGAAAGAACCTAATTCCAAGTCGGAACGTTCCTGTTGCATACCATCAATAAAGACCGATATGGTCGCCGTCATTGGATTGGTCCCTGCAAAGACTGGGGAAAAATGATTCACATAAGTTTGCTGCGCCTGTGCCCAGAAAGGCATTAGGGGCACCAGCATCAAAAACAAAACGATTTTCTTTACTATATTCATTGTTTAAGTTAGTTTGTTCAATTTAGTTACTGTTCAAAAATAAACTGCATAATAAATGGGCACGGGATTTCGAAGTTGCGAAGTCGCAGGGTTTCGGGGACTCGTGACCTCGTCGTCTCGTTTTCAATATGTAAACTAATTTTGCACATCTACTTTTTACTATTTACTACACCATTTACTTCACGATTATCTTTCCTGTCAGCACTTCGCCTGTACCCATCGTGATTTTCACCATATAGGTGCCAGATACGGCAAACGGATCAAGTTCGATTGGGAAGCGCTTCGGCTTGTGTGTCTGCATCAGGTTGCCGCCAAGGGTGTAGACCTCAACCAGAAGGTCGTGCTGTTCGTCAGCCGTGAATGGGAAGAAGAGCGTCACACGCTGCGATCTTTCGGCTGGGACCGGGCTGATGAGCAGTTCGCGCACACCGTCGTAAGGCTGTACGGTGAGCACCAAGGTGCTGTCGCACTCCTCAGCCGTGTTGTACTGCAGGTTGTAAGTTCCCGGAGCATCGAAGGTCATGTCATCGTAATGGAATGGGAACTCGAAGGCGACCACACTCTTTTCCTCGTGGTAGACCGGGTTGACGGTCAGGTCGAGGCGGATGATGCTGTCGTTAGGCAGTTCGTTGAAATAGGTGCCCGAGCGGTAAGCACGGAAACCGTTCTCAACGTAATACTGGCCGTCGCAGATTTCAGCTTCGATGAGTTTGTCGTAGTCGGTGTTGAAAACAAACAGGTAAGGATTGTCGATCTTGCCGTAGCTGTCGTCGTCGTGGAAGACCACCTGCTGACGGCTGCGTATTCTTCTTTCCTTGTTCTTTTCGTGGTCATAGAGGCGGAAGTTCAGTTCATCGCCTTCTTCGCCGTGAACCGTCAGGAAGAGGCGGTATTCGCCGAGCTTGTCGAGATAGATGGCACGGCCGCTGCCGCGTTGTTCGCCATGGCAGAACACGCCGACTTCGAGCGTATCCGACTCGACGATGCTGCCGTCGAGTTCGATAGCACCCACGAAAGTGATGTTGCGGGCAAACTGATGTCCGTCGGCTTGCCAGAAGGTCTCCTGCAAAGCGACCGGAACGCCTTGATCACGCGTTGTTGAAGGATAGATGAGCGTATTCTCAGCATCACCGTTCGACATGTACATGTAGCCTTCGCCAGGGTTGAGCACGCCCAAGGAGCCATACCACAAGCCGTATTCGCCATAATAGGTGGCGAATGCCGATTTCGATTTCAGCACATCGCCATCCTGAGGCGTGCGGGCCAAACCGCTCATGGCCGATGCCACGGAGTTGGTGTGGACGCAAGGATAGCCAATCCAGTTCCATCCCGAACGGATTGTAATCGGGCATGTCAAGGCATAGCAGCCTGTGATGGCAGCAGTAACCTCAGCAGTCGTGTTGATCATGAACATGGATTCATTGTCGATGGCGCCCAAATTGCCATACCAAATATTCTGTTCAGGATAATACTGCACGAAACTCATCTTCGACTTAATCAGGTTACCTTTTCTGCCCAAAGCGGTTTCAAGATTCTTCAGGCCCTTGCCGTTGCTTTGGTCGATGTAGGTTGAATACCACGACCAGTTCGACAAGTCATCGGATTGTGTGCCGTAATCAGGATTGAGGGTGAGGTGGAGCGTATAGGTGGAGTCACAACCAAAAGAGGTAGCGTATCTGACTGAGACCGTAGTGTCAGAAACGTAAGGACGGTTATGCCACCTGAACGGCAAGTCGGTCGGGCAGACCACGACATCTTCGACAGATTCGAAGGCCGGATGGACTGTGAGTTGCAATTGTGTGACATCGTTGCAGCCGAACACATTCTCGGCGTATCTGTCAACGTTAAGGACGAGGTCTTCTTCCATAGTCCAGCCATCGGCAAGCGCAGCAATGTCGGCGGCAGTCAAGTCAAATCCATTTTCCGAATAATCGTATCCATAGCAAATCGTTCCAACCACATTGGTCGTATCGGGAGCCGGATTCATGAGGACTTGCAGACAAATGATGCTATCGCAGCCATGCTGACTTATCAAGGTATCGTAATAAAGGCCCGCCTCGCTGATGCTGTGTCCGGCAAAGCTGATTTCATCGCCGTAACAAATGTATTGGTATTTCTGCACAGGCTCAATCTCTTCCGTTTCAATGGCATAGATTGAGAAAGACTTCTCAAGGTAGCAGTCGGTGAGGTCGGTGGTACGCACACGAATGTTGTAATTGTAGTTGCCATAGCAGCGGAAATCGTGGTTGGTGAGCAGACGGTTTCCTTCGATACGGAACAGATTGTTATCGCTGCTCCCCTCGCCCTGGACGAGCGAGTAAGTGAAGATATCAGAGCTTTGGTCGTCGAGGGTCGAGAAATTGCCAATCAATGTTCCAACTGCATCGTTTTCATTGAAATAATCATTCGACAAAGAGAGTGCCGTTGGAGGATTGCCCAAAGAATAATAGAGTTCAGGATAAGGCTTGTAATTCTCTTTATTCCCCACATTATCAACGGCTAATCCCATAAACTCGAACATGGTGCCCTCGTTCATCGGGAAGACGAAAACGCTGTCGGGATGCACATTGGCGAAAAGTTCGAAACCTGTCTGGTCGATGTTGGCATAAAGTTCCACATAGCGTACTCCGGAGCCGTCCATGTCGTCGGAAGCGCTGAAACCTATATTGAGCCGTTTGGCCTCGAAAGCGCCCGTTGTGTCGCATACGATGCTTGACGTGGGTGCCACGGCATCGAGGTGATTAATGTAATCGTTGGTGGGCACCACTTCGTTTTCATCGAAATAGATTTGTGCGTTTTCGAGAAGCTCATCACCTGTATGGAGACCTCTCGTGCCATTGTTGGCGAGCGAGGCAGTGAAGGTGACGAAGCCTTCGCCGCAACCTGTGAGCGTGTCGTTGACCGGCAGGAAACCCAACGAGTCGATAGGAGCCACACCCGTAGCCGGGTCGATGGTCTGGAAAATCCAGTAAGCGATGTTTCCCGGCACCTGAATGGAGGCCGTGACATCGAGCCAGTAGCCCAACGAATCGAGTTGGAGACGCTGGTTATAGTAGGAAGCCAGTTCTGGAACTTCGAAAGTCATGTTGTTGAAACCGAAGTTGCCGAGGCGGAAGGTGGTCGGGTCAATCTTGTCGCTCAACGGACATTCCACTTTGACGCGTGCCGCTGCAGCGGTAGCGAATTCGGGGTCGTTTTCGAACATGATGGTATAAGCCACATCGTCGGTGGTGTTGATCATCCTGACGCATACGCTATCAGCATCGGTATAACCGGCCGGACCGAAAATCTCGTTCGGGTCATTAGAGCACCAGAGCTTTTCGTGATACAGTGTCTTGGTGACTTCCTTGAAAAGCTGACCCAAATCGCCATCACGGTTTTTCTTATACAATCTGTAAGTGAGCGAGTTATGCTCATCCTTTGCCACAATGAATCGTTGCAAGCCATGACCATATTGTTCGTTATACGTCTGATAACGCCAAAGAATGTTTTCGTATGCACCTTGACCACCCATATACGGATTGTACATTTCATACAAGTCCCATTCCTGTTTATTAGGCGAATACAGTAAGCCGTCGGTGAGTTCCCATTCGTCGTTGAATTTCCTGACAAGATTATCATATTCATCATACACCACATATTCGCCATTAGGGCCTTTCACCGAAACGACAGCCATATAGCTAAAATAGGTATGGTTAGAAATCAAGCCCAGATCGTTGGTGATGCTGACTTCCATCTTGCGTTCGACGACCTTGAATTCGTCCTTGAAGACAGGCGTATTACTCCACGAGAAATCGGGGCAAATCGGGAACACCTTGACTTCGTAATTACCCGCCGTGAGCGAATCCATCACGAAAATGTCACACTCTGGGTTGTTTGGATCGGTTGTCCAAGTTTCGTTGGTGTCCTTGTTGTGCCACACCACCTTGAAAATCTTTTCGGTTTGGCCAGGACATGAAGGGCAATAATCGAGATAAGTAGGCTTGCCCAATTCGGCACGGCCATCGTTGGCACCTTCCACCGTGACGTCATCGACCGACAACAGTCTGAAAGCCTCAGGATTCTTCACTATCTGCTGGAACTTCTGCTGGAAAGTGGCTTCCATCGTGCTGCACGAGTTTGAAGTGATGGTGTAAGTTCGAGTCGTATAAGCCGGGAAATTTTCCATGGGCACGTCTTCCGAACTGATGACCAACTCCGACTCGTCACAAGTGTAGCAAACAGAGATGCCTGCCTGCCTCAGTTGTTCGATGGTGGTGTATGGAGCGGGGATTTCACCTTCATATTCCACATCGTCCAAGAAACCCGTGACGCCCAGTTCCTTCCTAAGCAAGATTTCCTGATGCAAGGTGAAAGTCTGATTCGTGCACGAATAATTGATGGTGTATGTTCTGGCATACTTGCCGCCATCACAGCCATCCTCACTTGGCGTATAGGTATCGTTACACGAAATCGTGAAGAAATCCTTGTTGATGTATTTCGAGAATTTAGCGCCGTAGGGCTCAAAGCTATCAATATCGTTAAGCACTCTCGGCTTGCCGTTAGGGTCTTCGCCGCAGGCTTCCATATAAAGTGTAGTCAAAGTGCCATCGCCCGTCATCTCGACAGGGTTTGTCGGGTGAAGCCTGACGATTTGCGTGATTTGGATGAGTTGGTAGCTGCAACCCGTTCTTTCCAAGGTGAACGTAACTTGATAAAACGTTTCGCATGTTCCCGTTGCCATGGCGTTCAGATGATAGCTTGCCGCGAAACCACCATTCCAGCATGATGGAGGCGTAATGCCATAACCGGCCAAATAAGTAGTAATCTGCTCATTATCGTTGTTGGGCAGATATTCCTCAAAGTCATAATGGTCGATAACGGCTTCGGGCAATTCGGTGTTATTGAACGTTTCATCAGTGAAATCCACCCACAAGGTCTGCTGGAAATCGAGGAAAGCGCCACAAGGATTGGTGACATGGAAACGGCGGATGAGTTCGACATGAAACTCGTCAGTCCAATAAGGATCGTCATGCGAGCATACCACGGTGAACACTTCCTCGCAATCGCCAGGATTATGCAAGGTGATGAAGGTGGTGAGATAAGCGTAGGCATCCTCATTCGACATAGGATCCGGAACGGAACACGAGGAGAGCGTTTCCGACACGGGCAAGTTGCCCGACCAAGTGATGAACGATTGGGCTTTTGCCAACATTGCAGGCAAAAGCACACAGCTCAGGAATATGATTCTCAGATATTTATTCATTTCTCTTTGTCATTTTGAATTAGAAATCTTGGCAAGCATCGCCGATGCCATTGCAGTCTTCGTCTTCTTGTTCGGGATTCGGGTGGTAAGGGCAGTTATCGTATTCATTCGGGATACCATCGCCATCGATGTCGTCGTCGCACACATCGCCAATGCCATCCATATCGATGTCGCTTTGGTCGGGGTTATAGCGCAGCGGGCAGTTGTCGCACACATCACCGATGCCGTCGCCATCGCTGTCAGACTGGTTGGGGTTGTATGTGCGCGGGCAGTTGTCGATGTCGTTAGGCCAGCCGTCGCCGTCCATGTCGTCATCGAGTTCGTTCGGGATGCCATCGCCATCGATGTCGGGGTCGCAAGCCTCGCCGCTGATTTCGCCATTCCTGACGACAAAGCCTTGTCCCGGGTCGAAATCGTGCGGGCAGATGTCGCAGGCATCGCCCACACCGTCATGGTCCTCGTCAGCCTGGTCAGGATTTTCCACAGTCGGGCAATTGTCGCACACATCCCCTACCCCATCCTCATCGAAATCGGCTTGGTCGGGATTAAACTTCTGCAAGCAGTTGTCGCAGGCATCGCCTACACCATCGTTGTCATCATCCCTTTGGTCAGGATTAGCTGCACAAGGACAGTTGTCGTTGAAATTGGTAATGCCGTCGCCATCAATGTCGTTGCTCGAAAGCAGGTCAACGCTATCGTAAAACTTGAGATAAGCGAACAAGTTGGACGACACAGCTAAAGTGTCGGTCTTCATGGAAAGATACCACGAGCCATCAATCTTCTCAAAGCAAACAGGGCTTGAGAACCTGAACTCATCGCCATGATAGAAATGGACGATGGAACGCTGCTCGACGTCATTTCCATAGGAAAGGAACCATTTCGCCCTATCAACTTGCTCAATCGTGCCCTCCCAAGTTTGCACCATCTCCGGTGTGGAATACAAAGTATCAAAATAGACCACGTCATCAGGACGATACAAGACCTTGAACTGACCGAAGCTCCTGTTTTGGAAGGCTTTCAGCAAGCGGCACACTACCGCTGGAGGCGTATTGGTTGACGTCGCGTTTTGCGAGCCTCCCGTCGTGGTTATCCATTGGTCGCCGGCAACGGGTTTCATACCTTCCAGTTCGTAGTAGAACAACGACTTGCAGATAAGGTGTTCCGGGTCGTCCATGTGCAGCGTCATCGAGTCGAGACTGAAATCGATAGCAATATTGTAATTCGCTGTGGCAAAGACCGGAAAACTGTCATTCTGGCCATAAACACGAGCCACAAGCACCATCATTATTATTACCAAAGTTTTTTTCATATCGCAGTTAATTTTTCACCATTTTGATTAATCCAATACATTCCATTGCCAATGGGCATGCCCGACAAGATAGTTCGCCTCGACATCTAATTTCAAATAGAGGTCAGGCTCTTTGGATTCCCAGCTGTTGTTCGTTGCATAATAGAGAAAGTCCCAGTGGACACCGCCTATACCCTTCACGCCAACTGTGACGAGTCCTTCCAAAGGATCAAGTGAAGCGCCGACATAGAGGCCAAGATCCAAAGACATAGGCGCGAAAACATCATAGTCGCAATTCACTCCGTTCACATTGGAGGTAATATTGGCATCGACCAAGGTCATATCAAGAGCGCCCTGGATGCCGAAATCAAAATGCAATGGAGGGAAATTTGGACACGGGAAGTGTGCGCCAAGCGTAAATTCCGAACCGAGATGGACGTTGGCATTGAAGAAGAAAACCGGCAAGCCGTTGCAGCAGTCTTTCTTCGTTCCAATATTCGCTGTGAAATACGGATTGATATTGAATTCTACCTTCGCTTTCTTCAGCAGGCTGCTTTTCTGAATCTTATCGGTAACAGATTTGCATCGGTCAGCAATTTTTCCTGCATTCTCGATGGCATCCATCGCTTTCAAGATATTTCTATCGATTTTTGCACCAGCAATATCCAACTGCCACGAATTTTCGATGACCGTAATGGTGGCATAGTTATCACGAAGCCTTTGGCCACGGAATGTGAAATAGACTTTCTCGTGGCTTTCACCGCCCATTCCTGCCGAGGCGATGCGGCTGTCTTCGTCGATATCCACATCACTTTCATACCCAGGAGGATCTGTCTTAAAGATAAAGCTATCCTTTTCAACTACCTGGCCATCTGCCCAGCATTCCACTCCCGGTTTCAAAGAATAATAAATACGAATACGATTCGTCAGATGGACAGACAGAATCTCACACTGATTTCCATAAGACGACGACCTAACCACTGCAATATAAATGTACAAATTTGCCATGGCGTATTGGTCTTCTGGCATGCCTAAAACTTCAATAGAAATATGAGGGCTCGCCTTTGAACGGTCATCAAACGTGACTTTACACTCTACGACATTAAAATTAGTTGTCGAATAGGCCTGCAACCACCAATCATACTGAGCTTCGCTGTTACCATTGACATCACCATCCACATCAAACTCAGCACGGAAGGTAGTGCCACTGGTAAAGCTGTCGAAGTATGACCTTGCAGTTCCAGAAAATCCGTTATACTTCAATTTCTGGGCAAAAACCGTAGAGCAACTTGCTACCAATAGCAAAATTGCCAACCCAAAGAACCGTTTAAACATATTATTATTCATCTTATATTATCCGTTTAATGTAACATCAAATTCTTAATATACTCGTGTGCGTCGATTTCATCGTTGACATCGATGCTGAACAGCATCTCTGCGTTGGTGTAGCAGTAGATGGTGATGGTGTGGCGCACACCCGGACGCAACACGCCGTCAGGCTCATCCTCGAACTGGGTCGGAATCTCCAGTTCGGTGCGGTGGATGTTGAGTTCACCACGGCGCAAGCCGATCCACGATTCGCCCAAGCTGCGCAGCACGATGCGCGGATTGACGATATCGGTGTTACCGATGTTGCCATATTCGAGCGTCAGGCAGCAGTAGCGGTTGGCGCGCAAGCCGACCGGAATGATGAGGTTGGTCGACAGGTTCTCAGGCTCGCCTTCCACGACAGTGAAGCCGTTGTGGAGGTAAGCGGCGCCAGCGCAGTAATTGATGGCACGCACCGTATAAGTGCCCAATGCAGCGCCCTTCAGGTCGAAGGTGACAAACACCTCGTTGAAGTTGACATACTGCAAGGCCTCGGCCTGGATGGTATCGGTAGCGTTGTAGAGAATCACTTCCATGTCGTGACGGAACTTCGAGCCGATGAGCTTCACGGTCACCTTGCCGGTGTTACCGCCACGGTTCGGGCTGATGCTGCGAATCTCGAACGGCAGGATGTCGGCCTCGATGGTCATCTGCTGGTTTGGATGTGCAGGACTGTAGCCGAACACGCTCACGCCATAATAGCCTGGTTCGGTGCGCGGAATGTAAAGCTCGCTGTTCGAGGTCATCTGACCATCGGTGGAGATGTCGTAGTCGAGGTTAGTACCGACACCGTCGTGCAACACATAGATGTTGTTGACGGCACCCACCAGCGAATCGGTCGAGGTGACATACACGCGGACGGTCTCGCTGATGTTGCTGCCCACCACAAGTTTGTAGTCCTTGTATTGGAAGTTATCCATAGTGAACGGCACCTGCTCATTGAACGGCAATATAGGCAGTTCAACTCTCACTCTACCGAGCGAAGCCGTGCGGTTGTTGTTTTCTTCGATTTCGTAGAAAGTATTGCGGGCATCGGTATAAACGATGATGTAATACTCGCCTTCCTGTACGCCCGAGATGTTGGCTTCGAGCTGGTGCTGTTCGCTCACGTTCTCCATCAGAGAGAGGTCGTAGGCAATATTGCCCAGCAAGCGGTCGTCGGCATCAAAGATGGTGTCGGTGGAGAGATAGACCACATCGGAGCAACCCACACCGGTAAGGGTGTTAGGACCGAGGTTCTTCACCTTCCATGTAATCGTCATGCTGTTGCCAGCCGTGATTTGCGACGGGAAGTCGATGTCGGTGACGATGAGGTCGCCAGGAGCGTTCAGGTCGACCACCACAGGCAACATGCCAAGGTTGTTGTCGCAATTCATTTCATAGAGTGCCTCGCTGTGGTTGGCGTTGACATAGAAGGCATAGTTGCCCGTCTCAGGCACCGGAACGATGAAGGTAGCAGTGTCGTAATAATATTCACCCGGATTGAGGACATCCTCACGCGTTTCAGTGGCAATCACCTGACCATGGTCGTAGGTATTGCGCGAAAGGACGACGCGGTCGGCGTAAGTACCGTAGGTAGGTCCGTCGCCCACATTGGTGACCTTATAGCGCACCTCGATTGGCTGGCCGCAGGCTGGGAATTCAGTTAGGAGTTCCAAGTCGCTGACTTCAAGGTCAGGCACCGGAATGCTCGTAATGTTGATAGCCAATGCCTTCACATTGTTTTCAGCATTCGAATCAGGATTAGCGGCGGCATAGTCGGTGACGACCAAGAGGTACTGGTCACCGAGATAACCGTAAGGTATCGTGACGTTGAAGCCATCATTGTACTGGCCTCCACCCGACACGACATCGTTTTTGGTCTTCTTGGCGAGCATCAGGTCGTTGGCATCCAAAGTGGCATCATCAGAGAGATAGATTCTATCCTCATAGTTGCTCACTGTGGGCCGTGAACCGAAGTTATGGACCGTATAGGAATACGACACAGTTTCAGACCACTCAACATCGGTTGCTCCGGTGAACGAAGTCACGGCAAGGTCGAGGCTGTATTCCTGGACCGGGAACGACACGCTCTGATACGTATTGTTGTATTCGCCGACATACTCGAACAGGTTGTCGTTCACATCGCTGACGATGTAAATGTAGTAGTTGTCGGTGGCCAAGGTATTAGGCAGCATCACGGTACGGGTGGCGCTGTAGGTATCGCCGATGGCCAACGGGCCTTGCTTGCTGATGGAGGTGAGACGTTCGGCATTCTCGACACTAAACTGAGGATAGTTCGACACATAGATGGCATCGGTCCAAGTTTCGTCGGCTGCGATGGCACGAATGCCTTGGTTGGTAGCCGTATAGGAGATGTCCATCGACATGCCAGCCGTTCCACTGCCAGGCTGTGTGGCATCGGTGATAAGCAGGTCAGGATATGGCGAGAGGGTGACACTCAACAGGTCGGAAACGATGTAGTTGGTGTACACATTGTCGCCTTCGCAGATGCCGTCGCCATCGTTGACCACAATATAGATGTAGTATGGACCTTGCGCCTCAATAGGCAGCGTCACATTCTGCACGATGGTCTCGGTGCTGTCGGCAGCCAGTGCAATCGGATAGGTGATGATGTCGAGCGGCTGAGCCGTGATGAAGTTGAGTTCAGGCGACAAGCCGAGATAAACACCCAGTTCAATATCACCGGTATAACCGATGCTACCCTTGTTGGTGATATCATAAACCACATCGAACGAATCGCCAGAATTGAGCGTGGTAGGCGCCAGCAAGTCGTGGGCCATGAAGTCAGGATTCTTCAACAGATAGTGTTCATCCAAGCGGTTGTTGTTGGTGAAGTCCTTATCGTTTTGCGGCGTGGCTTGCAGTTTCACCGAGTTCACCTCATAGAAGTTACATGGGATATCGATAGCCAGACTGCCAACGAGGGAGTCACCCGGATTGAGGTTGATTCTGGTGAGAGATGCCCTACCCACCTGGGCGTTGTTGAAGTTGGCCGTAAGCGCAATGCGCTCGTCGACCATCTTGCCCGAACCGATGTTGCGCAGCACATAGCAGAGCGAGTCGCGGGTATCGTTGATCCAGAAATTCTCGACCGTAAGGTCAGGCTGCACTACATAGATGGAATCGACGGCGATGTTGTTGTCTTCGTGCTGATATTCGAAGATGGCATCGTTCTTGTCGGTCCACACATAGAAGTAATACTTGCCTTCCTGAGTGGTATGAGGCGTGCGTGCCTTACCCGTAACCATATAGGAGTTGATGTAACGGTTGTGAGGAATCGTATCGCCATTCTTATAGAAATAGTGCTGTTCATCATAGAAGTCAGCGATGAGACCCGGCACGGCAGCCACGGCTTCATAATATCTGACGCTATCGGCGTGCGAAGCATTTGCGCTCAGCGTGTCAGGCACGGTGAAATGACATTCGGCCCAACGCATGATCATCGTATCGATGGTCTGGAAGTCGGTTGGCAGATAAAGTATGGTATCGTTCGAAATGCTGCCGATGCTCGTGGCAAAGGACGTGTTCAATTCAGGTTGATCTGACAGATAGAAGAAATCAGACCACTGCTTGCCGCGCCATGGCGGGACGATACCGCACGAGTCGCTGATGCCGCCGCCTTGGTTCGGGTCATCCAAAGGCTTGGCCGCCACATAACCGATATTCTTCACCCTATACGAGATTGGGAACTGTTCGTAAGGCGAAATGGTATCCATGCCCAAAGTCAGGTTAGTGACTGTGAGATCAGGTGGTGGAGCCGGCAAAAGGATGGTGCTATGGACTGAAACCGGCGACATGTTGTTGCCTTCGAAGAGCGATTCATAGACCGTATTGGTAGCATCGATACGCACGAAGAAGTTGAAGGTATCGATGGCGCGTTCATCGGTGACAAACGACATGGTGCGGACAATAGTGTCACCAGCAGCCATCAGCGGAATGGTATCCATATAGGTAGCTACCTGAGTGGCTTGTGAAGAATAAACCGTGTCAGTCGTCATGTAGATAATATCGGTGACAGGCCTGTTCTCGAATCCTGCCCTACCTTGGTTGACAATCATCCAACTGACAGTGATGGTGTCGCCGGCCACGCCTTCGTATGGAGGAATGACATTGGTGCCAATCAAGTCAGGATAAGGCGGAATATCGACTTCAATCTTCTTGTAGAAGAAGTTATCGCACTCCACGATTTCGCGGAACGACTCAGCAGCGCAAGTACCCGTCATGTAACCTTCAGGATCGCCTGGGTCGTGCGGGATATACGGAGGCAGATATGGATCAGGGAATACGCCGCCATACGACGAGTAGTCAAGGTGCATGTCGCTGTAAGGCACCCAGTTGGACAGTACGAAGAGGAACACCGTTCCGTACATGTCGTCAGGCACAAAGATATTGGTCGAATTGGTGTAAGACTCGCCCGGATTCAAGGCCGTTAGGTTAGGCACCGTGGCCATGAGGAACGACTCTGGGTTCTCTTGCGTGAAGCTTTGGTGCGTCCAGTTGTGAGGATACGAGAGCACGATATAATCGTTCCAAGTACCTTCAGCACCCGTCGGTGTAGGACCAACGCCGTCGTTCTTCACCGTCCATTCCACAGTCATCACTTGACCGGTTTGGGCGTATGAGCAATCCAATGCCGAGACATGGAGGTCAGGCAAAGCCGTAGTAAAGGTCATGGTGTCGCTCTGGATTACGGCGCAGTCTTGGTGGGCAACGACATACCAAGCGTAGTAAGCCACGCCTGTGGTGTCGTACTGGTGCAGATACAACGGAGGTTCAGGGTCACAACCCCAACCGAAGCAGTGTTCGTAAGCACCATAGCCTTGGTAGACGGAAGCGCCCAAATCGACGGTAGCATAGTTGTTGCGGATGCCGTATCTGACCGGGAAGTCAGGGATTTCGAGGCCATTGCCGTAGTCGGTGCGCCACAGGTAAAGGTCGTAGTAATCGGCGCCTTCGATGTAGTCCCAACTGAAGAGCACCTCCTCGTTCGACTGAAGGGCCTGTTCGCGCACTGGCAGCAGGCCTTCTTCATCCAGGTAGTTGTTCCAAACGATGCTTTCAGGGTCGCAAGCGGTATTGAAATAAACCGGCAAAGTGTAGCCGCTCATCTCCGTACTGCTGCACATCGAACGCACCTTAACGAAATATTCAAGGTTTGGCTCCAGGCCGTCAAGCACGATGAAGTTGGTATCAGCAACCAAGATATGAGGCGTGATTTCATCGACTTGCATGTAATAGACCATCCATTCCGATTCTTCGTCGGCAGGCGTCCAATACACATTGGCAGTCGTGAAGGTGATTTCATTGTCAGGAACAATCAATCCCGTCGGCACATGGCAGTTGACTGGGGTCATTTCGTAGGCACCCATATCGATGATGGCATCCTGGATACGCTCGTTGTCAGCCAAGTCGAAGTCGCCAGGAGCAGCCGTGGCGTTGTTACCCACATTGATACACATTGACGATTCCTGCAAGCTGAAGTCGCCATTGTCAGGATCGGCGAAACGCACATAGTTGAAGCTTGGGTTGGTACCGTCGTTGTCGGACTGCAACACGATGTTGCCCGTACCAGCCGGGAAGGTCTCGTCGCTTTCGAAAGCGGTGTATGAAATGGTTCCCGAAGCAGGAATGATGCCTCTCACATTGCTCACCAAAGCACCGGTGCGGTTGCCCCAAACGATGTTGTTCGACCAATAGTCGTAAAGGGTTTCACCGAAGACACCGCTCATGCGGCCCAGATACATACCGCCGCCATTGTTTGCACTTCCGTTATAGATATCAGCCGTGTTCTTCACTACGGTGCTGTTCTTCATCCTCGGAGCGCCATACAAGCCACCACCCTTTTCAGCATGGTTGTAACTGATTTCGGTATTGTAGATTTCAGGCGAACCATTGATACCGCCACCGCTCTTGTCGGCGGTGTTGTTCTTGATCAAGCACCAATTGATGACATCGCTGCTGGCCTTGATGGCACCGCCATCGCCATTGGAATAGTTGTTCATGAAAGTGCTGTGATAGATATGGCAGTTCGAGCTGTTCAAGGCACCGCCGCCATGACCGGTAGGATAATCGCCTTCCCAAACCATGGTATTATTCAGGAACTGGCAATAGTCGATGTCGCAGTTCTTGAGGTAAGCAGCACCACCCTCACGGTTGCTTCGGCCGTTTTGGAAGGTAATGCCATTCAGTATGTCGCGGTTATTGGATGTCGTATAGTCGCGGCGCATAATCTGCTGCAAGTTCTGACCGTCGAGACGGGTGATGTTGAGGTCGAAGTCGCGCAGCGAGAGGTCGTAGCTGGCAGGTTCGTTACCGGCAAAGCCACCATACAGGCTGATGTTGTCAGGCAAGTTGAAGGCCGGATATTGAGGAACGCCGCTGCCCGTGTAGATACCGGCAGCCATCCAAATCTGCGGACGAGGCGACATCAGCGTGGCGCGCTCCATGGCAAATTGCAGATAAGGAGTTGCATCTTCCCATGAAGAGCCGTTCTTCAAACCCGCGCCGAACTGAGTGACATAGATGATGTTGTTGGCATCAGGTTCAATCTCATAGTCGAAATCGTATGGCGATTCGTAAGCACCCATATCCGCCTTTTCGCGTTGGACACGGTTGTTATGGCCGAGGTCGTATGTTCCAGAGACATAACTCAGTTTTCCGTGATTGACGAGGACAGAACCATCTTCGAGCGACCAATCGTCGTCATCGCTGACATAACCGTTTCCGGCACCAGCCGCGATGGAAGGATTGACGAACATCGGATAGTTGATGTTGATGTCGCTGTTTCCACTGTTGTTGACATTCAGGGTAATGTTGCCTTCACCAGCAAAACCGCCTTCGATGGCGCTGTAGAGCACGTCACCATTGCCGAAGGTATTCTGATTGTAGGAAGGATCGCTCGTACGCAACTGGCATGGCAGATTGTTGCCTATCTTGTTGCCCCAAAGCACACTGTTATAAACCTTGTTATAGATATACAAGCCGCCACCATCAACAGAAGCATAGTTGTTGACAATGGTCGAATTGTAATGTGTACCACCCGTACCGGCACCGCCATTACCACTTGCACTATTGTTGGCCAGCAAGCAGTTATGGAAGATAATGTGAGTACCATTATAGCCACCACCATTATAGCCACCACCATTATAACCAGAACCGGTATTTGAAGCGGTGGTCTTACAGTTACGGATAATCGTGTTGTCAACGATGAGGTCATAGTTATTGAAGAACAAACCACCGGCAACGCCGTCTCTGGCTTCACCGTTTTCGATGATGCATCGGTTCAAGTTACCCTTTTGCATCATGACCACACCACCATTGTTCTTATAAACGAAACCGTTCTTGAGCGTCAGACCGTCATAAATGGCGCTGTGCAGTTCTTCGATTTGCTTGTATTTGAAGTAAGTGCTGTGAGCCTGTTGCAAGGTACGCTGGATGTTCTGACCATCGAGGATGGTTGCGTTAGCTTCGAGGTCACGGTCATCAAGGTCGTAATCGTAGGCTTCGTTACCGGCGAAACCGCCATAGAGGTCGATGCCGTTCAGGGCTACGAAAGCATCAACATACGGCCAGCCGTTACCTGTATAGGTACCGCCAGCAATCCAAATCTTCGGACGGTTGTCGTTATCGCCTGCGAAGTTGATGGCCAGCTGCAGGTCAGGAATAGCGTTGGTCCACGAGTCACCGCTGTAGTCACCGCTATTGTTATGGGCATCAACATAGATGATGTTGTGTTCGTCAGGACGCACTGCAAAATCGTGAGTATAGTTGCTTTCGTAAGCACCGATATCGATTCTGCTGTTCTTCACACGGGTCTCGTCGTCGAGGTCCTTGGTGATGGTGTAGGTCAGGCGTTCACCGTGGTTGGCGAGGATGGAGTTGTCTTGGAAACGCCAATCGCCGCCGCCATAGTTGGCACCCACATTTTCCGATGGGTTGACGAACTTAGGCGAGAAGAGATCATTGGTGTTGTTGCCAGCAGTCAGCTTGATGTTACCGATACCGGCAGCGCCGCCTTGGACAGCGCAGTAACGCAGGTAAATCGGGACATTGGAAGCGCTCACCGCAATCTGCTGTGTATTGAGGTCAGTCTTGTTGCCCCACAACACGCAGTTGATGAATTCGTTATTCGAACTGCTGTTTTCGCTATACACGCCACCAGCCAGGTCGTAAGAGTAGTTGTTCACCATAGTGCAGTTCAGCAGCTGCGAAGCCACTTGCGAGTTGGCGATGTACATACCGCCGCCCTTGGCGCCCGTGGTAAGGACGCTGTTGTTGGCAATCAGACAGTTGTTGATGGTTGCGTTGTTGCCATAGATACCGCCACCGAGTTTGCTGCCGCTTTCGACATTGTCGCAGAGGTTACGGTAGATTTCGCAATAGGTCAAGGTTGAAGACTTCACCCAGGCGCCGCCACCATCGTGCAAGGCCGTGTTGCTGAAGATGTCGCAGTCGCTCACTTCGCAACGGTTATCGACATAGATACCGGCACCACTGCCGCCTTGGTTGTTCTTCACGACGAGGTTGTTCAATGTGATGTAGTTCTTGGCATACACGCCGCCACCTTCCTTGGTGGTGTAACCGTTCTGGATGGTGAAGCCGTCAACGGTGGCGCGTTTCATTGGGCCGAAGCTCGATTCGTTGCCATAGTTGCCGAGGACACGCTGGCAATGGCTGCCGTCGAGGATGGAAGCATGGTTCACGAAGTCGCGGCTATCGAAATCGACATTTTCCAATTCGTTGCCTTCGAAGCCACCGAGAATCTCGATGTTAGGTTTCAGCGTGAAGGCCTGGACCGATGTGCCGTTGCCTTGATAAAGGCCTTGTGCCACCCAAATCTGCTTGGTACCTACGGTATCGCAGGCCGAGGCTTGGCTGATAGCCCAGTTGAGGTCGCCCGTAGCATTCTCCCACGACGAGCCGTTCTGCAAGCCGGCACCGCCTTGTTTCACATACCAGATGCAACGGATTTCAAGTTCGAGGCTGACCAAGCTGTCGCAGTCAGAGCCAGCCGGAGTCCACTGGTGTTCGTATTTGCCCGATTCGGTAAGGATACGGCCATAGAAGTTGTACTGTCGGTTGGCAATCACATATTTATGTTCATAGTTGAGGCAACTCTCTTCGTAAGCGCCCATATCCACGATGTCGTCCTTCACACGAGGCTTGAAGGCGAGGTCTTCGTCGCCAAACACATTCTCGTTGTCGCCTTGGTTGACGAAAGCGGAGTTTTCGGTTGGACGGTAAATCTCCTCTTCGTCGTCGAGGAAGAAAGGATAATTCAATTCAGGGTTATCGCCCGTATTGTCAATTTCAAGGTTGATGATGTTCGAACCGGTGTTTTCGGCAGGAGCACCGCCTTGGATAGCGCAATAGTCGTAGGTGTTGTTGCGGCCTTCGGTCTGGAAGGCGTAATTACGGCTGTCGTTGCCCCACATCACGCAGTTCACCAAATGGTTGTATTGGTGGCCTGAATTGATGGTATCGAAAGCATAAAGGTCTGTCGTATTCTTGATGATAGAAGTGCCAATGATAGCTGCTCTCACCGTATGCAAAGCACCGAGACGGTCAGCATTGTTGCCACTGATTTCGCAGTTGGCGATCGTATCGATTGGACTTTCGCCGCCACCAAAAATACCGCTGCTACGGGTCATAAAGATAGCACCGCCTTCATCAATAGCGTAGTTATGACGCAACTTGCTGTTGGTGATATAGGTCGGGGCATTATTCTCAGAAACTTGACCACGATAAATACCGCCGCCCTTGAATGCCACATTGTCGTAGATTTCACAATGCGAGAGGTTACCACCCTTACGCAGCAGCACACCGCCACCGTTCATATAATCCTTGAAGAAACCTTCCACTGCGCTTTCGCTCAGATACTTGATGTTTCTCACATAGCCTTCGCGTGCATAACCGCTCTTGATGTGGAAGCCGTCCCAAGTCACCACCTCGTCGCCAGTGAAGTCGCCAAACTGTTCGAGAACACGCTTCACTGAGTTACCCGTCAAGACGGAGAGGTTGTTGTTGAGATCGCGCTGGCTAAGGTCGTAGTTGGCAGGTTCATCACCATTCAAACCGCCATACACATTCACACCAGGCATCATGGCGAGGTTGCTCCAGAATTGTGCGTTATCATCGCCATAAGTACCCTTTTTCACCCAAATCTGAGGTCTTGGATTGTAACAGAGTGCAAAGTTCAAAGACATTTGGAAGTGTGAAGTAGCGTTATCCCATGAAGAACCATCGTTGTTTCCACAAGGTGCGCTGCTAACATAAATGATATTGTTGGCATCAGGCTGGATGAGTGTGCGGCCCGTGAAGTCCGACTCGTAGGCACCGATGTCGATACGGCCTTGCAGTACGCGGGATTGGCCGTTCATGTCGTATTCAGGAACATCGACACCCGAAACCGTACCATTGTTGACGCATGGCGAATTGCCATTCGGTCTGTAGGAGCCATCAAGGTTAGCCTTGAGGTCGGTGTTGTTGAGACCAATGTTGCCTTCGCCAGGATAACCGCCTTCGATGGCCGAATAGGTGATGTCGGAAGTCTCGATGCTGACCTTGGCAAAGGCACCATCCTCACATTCCACCCAGTCATAATAATGGTTGGAGAGTTGGTTGGCCTTGCCCGAAGCCTTGTTGCCCGATAAAATAGTGTTCACAATCTTGTAACCCGTACCATACAAGGCACCGCCGTCGTCCTTTGCCGTATTGTTGACGAAGGTCGAGCAGGTAATGTCGATTTCGTGTTCGTTGCCGAAGATGGCACCGCCACGGGTGTCCTCACCTGACATTGCGCTGTTGTTGGCAAAGAGGCAGCTCGTGATGCGGCCTTCACCGTGTCCCTTACAAGTCTTTTCGTAATGGATGCCACCCTTATTGTTAGTGACTTTGGTATTGGTCATGTCGAGGTAGTCCAACGAATACTTTTCAGTACCCCAGAATGGGTCGGTGAATTTATGTGCAGCAGCCTTCAAGCGGATGGCACGGCCTCCATTACCAATGAGCTGGCAGTCTTCGACACGAGTGTAGGTCACCACATAGATGCCGAAGCCGTTGTTGCCCGAAATCTTACAGTTGGTAAAGACGCAGTGGTCGGAAACAACCACATAGCCGCCTTGGTTGTTGGTCAGTTCGCAGTTGATGAAGTTGTTGTAGATGATGCGCCGGTCGCACGACTCGAAGTCATCGTTGTACATATAGATGGCCTCTACCCCACTGTTGGTATAGTTTTCCGTAATCTTACAGTTGCGGATGGTAGCGTAGCGTTTCAACGAAAGTGCCGTACCGTTGCTGACGCTGGCTCTCGAGAAACCGTTCTTAATCGTGAAGCCATCGATGATCAACGGGTTGTCGGCTGTGCAATCTTCCACTTGGTAGATGACACGCTGGATATAGTCACCGTCGAGTATGGTTTCATGGTTTGCAATGTCACGCTGGCTGAGGTCGTAATCAGCCAATTCGGTACCGGTCAAGCCGCCATACATCTGGGTGTTCGGGAACAAGCGGAAGGCGTTGACTGAAGTTCCATCGCCACGATACAAGCCTTCGGCCACCCAAATCTGATTGAGGTCGCTTGGATGGGTTCCTGCATATTCGGTAGCATCCTTGAGGCTGCCGAAAGCGTTCTCCCATGAAGTACCGTTGCGCAAGCCGCCGCCTTCTTCTGTAACATAAATGATGTGCTTGAAACTGAGATTGAGCACCACCACACTATCGCAGGTTTCGTTGATAGCCCAACGGTGGACATATTGTCCCGACTCGGTGAGCCATTCGCCGTAGAACGGATAATGCGTGTTCATGGTTACATCGTTGTATTCGCGATAAAGGACACACTTGTATTCGTAAGCACCGATTTCAACGGTTTCGTCCATGATACGGTCGTTGCCGATAAAGTCCTTTTCAACGGCAACCACGCTGTTATCACCGGCATCGATGAGGGCTGAGTTTTCAGTCAAGGTGTAATCGCCATTGACAGGAGCCAAGAAGCAAGGATATTCGTAGGCCTGAGAAGTGCCTGTGTTATCGGCAGCCAAAGCCACCACTTCGTCTTCATAACCTTCAAGGCCATGCTCAACGGCGCAGTTGTTGAAACTGCAGTTCTCTGCCAAGCGTGAGGCTTCGAAGTGGGCGCAGAGGTCGCTGTAGTTGCGGTTGCCCCAAACAACTGTGTTGTGGAACACACCGCCACTGATTGGATAAACGTTACTGCCTCTGTTGTTCGATTTGTTGTTATTGATGTTGCAGTTGATGAACTGGTCGTTGTTGCCAAGGCTGTGACCAACGATAGCCAAAGCATTGTTATGGTCAATCTGGCAATCGTGGAAGGTGTTGGCATATTGCGAACCGTTTTTACGCTTGTTGAGTGCTACGGCATTGTTGAATGCCAGACGGCAATGGCGCATCACGGTAAAGTCGGCATAGAGTTGCGCCTCGCTGAGGTTGTCTTCCTCTGGCAGTTCCACGCGGACCTGGTTATAAGTGAAGTTCGTATGGTTCACCGAGCCGCCATAGAGGGCAATCTTACCGATGTTATGGTTGAAGTCGCAAGCCTCCATCGTAGCGTTGACAGCATACAGGTAACTGTTCACCATAGAGGTATTCGTGCTGACATATTCGGTGGTGTCGTAAGCGATGACGACATGGTCGAGGGTGCCGCCAAACACGCTCAGCGTCGTGCCCTTCATCGCATTGCTGATGCCGCTGTTGTGTTCTGGGTCACGGACGATGCGGTTGTTCTCGAAACTGATGTTTCTCAAGGTGGTGTTGGCCAAGATGGCTGCACCAGCACCGTTGAGGTGGTTCAGGTTGTACGACATGTCGTTGCTCACAGGATGAACGAGAATGGCACCGTTATAGTCGTAGAAGCTGCCTTCGTTCATATAGCCGTTGCGGATGACGAAACCATCCCAAACGGCGGCATCCTCTTCGGCAAATGGTTCGTTCTGATAAAGGACGCGCTGAGATGCCATACCATCAAGGAAGGTTGGATGGGCTGCAGGATCGCGTTGGTCGAGCGAAGTCTCGTTGCCGGCAAAGCCGCCATAGACTTCAACACCAGCCACCACATTGAAGGCGCTGTGATTGCCATTGCCGTCACCCGTATAAGACCCTTCCTTCACCCAGACCTGGGCGGCAGGCGTTGTGGTGTTGGCATGTGCAACAGCATATTGCAGATCCGAAGTGGCATTGGCCCATGACGAGCCATCGCCTTCGCCGTCTTGTGCCACATAAATCACGCCATCGGTTGGTGTCACGCTGATGTGCGAGGCTTCCGTTGAAGCAATGGCGCCGAGGTCGTTGCCTTCAGTGCCTTGCTTGTGGCAGATGGAATTGAGGCCTAAGCTCCAATCCACATCGTCGATGCTGATGAGATGACCGACATTTGGAGTCGGATTGACAAAATCAGGAACGAAATTGCCTGAGTTCCCAAGCACGATATTGCCCACGCCATTGTACATGGCGTTTTCGATGGCGCAATAATTGATTTCGGATGCCAAATCCTTGGCGATGAAATCATGAGTATAGATGGCTTGTTCGTTACCCCAGACAATGGAGTTCTGCATGACTGAGTTACGCAACGAAATCAAGGCATGCTTCGGCTGACGCAAGTGGTTGACATCGTCGTCTTCCATGTTAAGGAAGAGATCGGCATTCACCGTGTAGGTGTAATCGGTGCGGTTGTTCACGAAATCGCAATGGTCGATGAGCACATTGTTGATTGCGTTCAGTACGGCACCATAGTTCTTGCCTTCACCGCCGCCGCTATAGTTTCGCGTGCAGGTATTGTTATAGAACAAGGTGTAACGGACAGTAGCGTCTTCAGCTCTTACGAGGGCATAGTTGCAACTGTTGTTGTGGACCAGGCAAGAATCGAGGATTGCGCCTTCGTTAAGTCGTACCAGAATCTTGCTGCCGTTGTCGCTGAAGCCAGAGAAATCGCAACGCAACAGACGGCCGTTAGCAATGGTAGGAGTATTTGAAGTGCAGTTTTCCAAAGTCAGATAGACATCCACAGTCATTTGCTTTCCGCCTTCGAAAGTGATGCCTTCCCAAAGAGTCCTCGAATCTTCAGTGCAAGGATAACTTGACGATTTCGCCAAGAGCGCACGGTTCGTGCTACCGCTCAAGATGGTCGGATGGGCTTCCGGATCGCGTTCGCTGATGTAGGTTTCATTGCCAGCAAATCCGCCATGGACCTCAACGCCGCCAACATAGTAGAAGTCGGCCGTGCCTGAAGTAGCGCCGTGATAAGTACCTCCGGCCACCCAGACTTGCTTTCTGCTGTAACCGCTTTGTTGCGAGATGTTATTTAATAAGGTGTTCAGATTGTCGGAAGCATTGGCCCATGACGAACCGTCCTTGGTGCCCGCACCCGTTGTGGTGACATACCAAATTGAAGAATTCATCGTCACATGGGCAACGACCAAACTATCGCAATCGGCAGCATAAGACCATTGGTGTGTGTATGTTCCTGGTTCGGTAATGTATGAGCCGTAGAAATTGTAAAGAACGCCATACTCTAGATTCAAGTCCTTGATTTCGAGTTGCGTGCAGTATTGTTCGTAAGCGCCAGGCTCGATGGTGCCGTCCATGATACGGTCGCGGCCAGCCAAATCCTTTTCAGGCAGACCCGTAACCGAATTGTTGCCCATGCCAACCACGCTCGATTCGTTCTGCAACTGATAGATGCCAGCTTCAGGAGCCAGGAAACGGACATAGTACTTTGTCACGTCATCGCCATCATTGTCGGCTTCAAGATTGATATTGCCTGTGCCTCCACCCGTATAGCCCTGGATAGCGCAATAGGTGAATGTGCCACCCGAATTGTAATACTGGTTCGGCGTTTCGCCCTTCTTGTTACCCCAAATGATGAGGTTGGCCAAGGTGTAACCTGAGCCACTGCTATAATTATACAAGCCACCGTAATTATTGGTTGCCGTATTGTTGGCAATCGTAGTATTTATGGCATCAGAATAATAGAGATAGACACCGCCTGCTTGAGAAGCTCTGTTGCCTGTCAACTCGCAGTTGATGAGTTTAGAATAATTGAGATAGGCACCACCACCATAATTGCCATTCGATATATTGTCCTTAATCTTACAATTCGTCAAAGTGAGATATTGGCCACAAACACCAGCGCCGGAACCCGAAGTAGTATTATTGGTGATTTCGCAATTAGTCAAGGTGTTATGAATGCCGGAAGCACCCGCGACATAAATGCCAGCGCCTTCATAGTAGCCATTAACCACATTATTTGTCACGACACAATTTCTCAAATGCGAATAGCTGCGCATATAAACACCTGCGCCATAGCCCTGACAATAACCGTTACGGATGGTGAAGCCGTCCCATGTGGCAGAAGTGCTGCTGGTGAAATTACTATTCTGGCAAAGCACACGGCGAGCTTCATCACCATCGAGGATGGTCATGTTCGTAATGAAATCACGATCATTCAGATTGAAGTCGGCCGATTCGGTTCCAGCAAAGCCGCCATAAACGTTCACGCCCGGAACCATAGTGAATGCATCCTGCGACTGTGAGCCGTAATAGGTGCCCTTGGCCACCCAAACTGTTGCCACAGGATTCATAGTAGCGGCAAAATTGACAGCCATTTGCAAGTCGCCAGTGGCATCGGTCCACGAAGAGCCATTACCCATACCTTCAAGTTTCACATAAATGATATTGTTGGCATCGGCAACGATATCGAAAGCCGACTCGTAAGGCGATTCGTAAGGACCCATATCGGCAGTACCTTGCTGCACACGGGCATTGCCTGCCAAATCCTTTTCAGGCATGTTTTCAAAAGCACCACCTTTATTGATCAAGATGGAACTGCTCGTCAAATTCCAATCGCCATCTTCAGGAGCGACGAAACATGGGCTTGCGAAATTGCCAAGATTTTCTGATGCGAGGGCGACATTGCCGACACCACTATAGCCACCTTCAACAGCACTGTAGCTGACATCGACATGTTCACTTGCATAAATCGAAGAAACGCTTTCGCCCTTCACATTGCCCCAAACCACCGAGTTACGCACAACATTTTCGGAAGTATAATTAAAGTAGATGCCGCCACCATTATTATTGGCTGCATTGTCATAAATGCCGCAATGAATCAATTTCGTATTTGAGCCGACATAAACGCCGCCGCCATAATAGCGGGCCGTATTACCGGCAATCAAGCAGTTGGTCAACGTTGCGTAATAGTTCGAATAAACGCCACCGCCATGGTAGCCTTCATTATCGATGATCTTACAGTTGGTCAGCTTGGCATCGCCATCTGAAGAGCCATAAAGATAAACGCCACCACCGTAATTGTTTCCAGAACTAACGTTGCCACTGATAATGCAATTCCGCAATTCGGCATTTGCTCTGAGATAAGCGCCAGCGCCATATAAACTTCCAGCGCCATTGGTGAGAGTAAAGCCGTCCCACAGAGCAGCATTTTGAGCAGTATAATCCGTACGCTGATAAAGAACACGTTGCACATTTTGACCATCAAGTATGGAAGCATGGTTCACAAAGTCACGCTGCGAGAGGTCGTAGTTGTAGGCTTCATCACCAACGAAGCTACCATAAACCGCAATGCCCGAAGGAATGGTGAAAGCATTGCCATTTTCAACGCCATTGCCCTGATAGGTGCCTTGCGCCACCCACACCGTTGCCTTTTGGGCGAAAGTGCCGGCACGATTGGCTGCCAACTGCAGATAAGGCGTTGCATTAGCCCACGAGGAGCCATCCTGGGCGCCAGCACCATTTGGGGTGACATAAAGGATGTTATGTTCGTCGGGAGACAAAATCACAGCATTGTAAGGCGACTCAAAAGCACCGACATCAATGGCACCTTGCTGCACACGGACATTGCCAGCCAAATCGGTTTCAGGCAGCGTCAGGCCCGAAGTCGTGCCTTGGTTGATGCACGCCGAAGCCATGGTCAGACTCCAATCGCCACCAGTAAATTCAGCGCCAACACCTTCCGAGGGGTTCGCGAAACATGGGTTAAGGCCGCCGCCTTCGTTTTCATCGTCCAAAGCGATGTTACCCGTTCCGTCATAACCGCCTTGAATAGCGCAGAAAGTAGCCGTTGGCGTTCCCGAAATATAGTACTGGTCGAACGCCTCGCCTTTCCTATTGCCCCAAACAATGGAGTTGGTCAGATAAGTATAATAAGCACTCACATAAATGCCAGCGCCGGAATTTGAGTTCGTTCCCGTAACAAGGTTGTTCACGACATTGGAACTGATCAGTTTGGAATAATTGCCGACATAGGCACCGCCAGCACAATTCGAAGCCGTATTGTTGGCCACATTACAGCCTACCAATTCAGAATTGTAATAGGCATAAGCGCCACCGCCCTGATATGCATTGTTGTTCTCAAAGCGGCAGTTCACGAATCTATGAGGCGAACTGCTGGAATAACCGTATGAATAAAAGCCACCGCCATAACCATTCGTATAGTTACCGGTCACAACGCATCGCTCCATCACAGTCTGATAGTTGGACGGGCAATAAACACCACCGCCGTATGAATAGGAATACGATCTGCTCTCGGCACCATTATCATGGATGAAACAATCCAACATATTGCCACCCTTGGCATAGACACCGCCACCGTATGTGTAATAGGAACTCGAGCCTATATGACCGATATAGTTGCCATAAATCTCGCAGTTTTCAAGACGACCTTTTTGCATAAACACGCCGGCACCGTATGATGCGGCTTGTGCCAAAATCGTGTCATTTCTGATGATGCAGTTCTTCAAGGCACCGTTGTCCATCAGATAGGCACCTGCACCATAGCTGTCGGCGGTCAGATGGCCGTTTTCAATCGTGAAGCCGTTCCAGACCGATGACTTATCATTGGCAAACGAAACAGCTTGCATCAATACGCGCTGGACATTTTGACCGTCAAGAATAGTGACATGCTGGCCATATTGGCGTTGCTGCCAGTTTTCGGTATAAGCTTCCGTTCCTTCAAAGCCGCCATACACATTCACGCCTGGCTGCATGATGAAAGCGGAGCCATTCACAGCGCCATCACCAAAGTAACGGCCTTCCTTGACCCAAATCATCGGAATTGGGCTCATGCCCGAAGCCTCGGAAACAGCATAATTAAGGTTATCGCAAGCATTATCCCACGACGAACCGTCTTTCTGGCCTGCGCCCTCAACCGTGACATAAATGATATTGTGACCATCAGGCTGGAGACCGGAACCCTGTGTATATTCCGATTCGTAGCAACCTAAATCAATGATTCCTTGCTGTACACGACTGTTGCCGGCCAAATCAACATCCGGCAAAGTAACCGACAGATTTTGGGTTGTACCCTTGTTGACCAAGGCAGAACCCGACTGAACCGTCCAATCGCCATCGCTGTAGGCAGCACCCGCACCTTCGGTAGGCGAGGTGAAATACGGCGAAGTGAAATCACCCGTATTGGCAGCACCCAGCACGACATTGCCCGTGCCACTCCAGCCACCTTGGATAGCCGAATAAGTAATGGCCGGCAGATAACCACTAGCACAAGTCACATTGCTAATAGCGCCAGAACATTCATTGCCCCAAACCACGCAGTTCTTCAAACTGACATCGCTACTTGATACATATAATCCACCGCCAAAGCTGCTGGCATTGGTGACTAAATTATTTACGATATCGCAGTTAGTAAGATAACTGACACTGTTGAAATAGACGCCGCCACCCGCATGCTTTGAAGTGTTGTTGCTGACAAGGCAGTTGGTCATGTAAGTGTATGAACTTGCAAACACGCCACCACCGCGCTTGCTTGAAGAATTTGTTCCCGAACCAGCAATATTGTTGCTGATGGTGCAATTGGTCAGCTTGGTATAACACGAAGCATAGACACCGCCGCCATCGTAATCAATGGATTCGTTTCCAACGATTTCGCAATACGTAATCATGGCCGGATTGCTTTGCGAAGCTCCATAAGCATACACGCCGCCGCCATATTCTTTTGCTGTATTGTTCCGAACCGTACTGTTCGATATCGATGAATAATAAAGATACACACCGCCGCCACAGCCATAATACGAATCAACATTATTGTTATCATGGATGTCGCAATATTGGGCTGAAGCATTATCCAGATAGGCACCTGCGCCATTGCAGGTTACATACCAGGTTCCCGAGCCGCCCCATGTAATGTCATTTTCATAAATCTCGCAATGGCTCAAACTTCCTTTTGTGACATACACGCCAGCACCATACGAAGTGCCATTGTTACTTGATATGCCAACAATGTTGTTGTTACGGATAACGCAATTCTGCAATGTGACTTTGTTACGGATATAAGCACCCGCACCATAACCTTGATTCAGGCGTCCCCTTTCGATGACCAAACCATCTACGTATGTCACTTGACTGAAATCGCCTTCTTGATAAAGGACACGTTGGACATCCTGACCATCCAAAACAGTGAGGTTATCGGTCAGATTACGTTGAGAAAGATCATAGTTCCAAGCTTCATTGCCGACGAAACCGCCATACACACTGACACCATCCTGCAAGATGAAGGCATTACTTCCGCTTACGCCATTGCCGGCATAGGTACCGGCAGCCATCCACACTACTGGACGTGGCGAAATTCTGCATGCCACCATGAGTGCCGAATTCAAGTCGTTGGTTGCGTTAGCCCATGAGGAGCCGTTGCCCGTTCCCGTTGTCGTGACATAGATGATGTTGTGCTCATCAGGAGCAATATTGAACTGTGAGCCGAAAGATGATTCGTAGGCACCCATATCAATGCCATTCTGCTGAACACGGTCGTTGCCTGCCAAATCGCTTGCCGGTATCGTGACATTCTGAACCGGGTAGATGCCAAAGTCAAGCATTGGCGAATCGGCAGTGAGCGTCCAGTCGCCACCCGAATAGTCAATTCCAGCGCCTTCCGTCGGAGAAGCGAAACACGGACTCGTTCCTGTCCCGACATTGCTGGCCGACAGATTGATATTGCCTAAACCAGTAAAGCCTCCTTCAATGGCGCTGTACGACACCATAACATTAGATGTATTATAGATATTACTCGGTGTGGTTCCATACCTATTTCCCCAAACAATGCTGTTGGTAACATAGCAATTGCTGTTAGTAGGATACACTCCCACGCCATAACTGTTGGCTGCTTTATTGTTAACAATCGTGCTATTGGTAATATAGGTATTGTATCCAGAATAGATAGC
Source organism: Bacteroidales bacterium (assembly GCA_024400455.1). Lineage (GTDB taxonomy): Bacteria > Bacteroidota > Bacteroidia > Bacteroidales > F082 > Limimorpha. The sequence continues at coordinate 31,109 of JAKSMU010000010.1, forward strand.
ACTATATGATCTTGAATAGTTGTTGTTCACCAAACAGTTGGTAATATACAGATAGCCATCCGCATCTATTGCAGAACCATATTGTGCTTGGTTGCCCTCGAAAATGCAATTCGTAACATTCGTATAATAGCTAGTGTTATTTTTGAAGATACCGCCACCATAGTATGAATCATTCCCCTTAAAGACGCAGCCCGTGACTTCCACCGCGTTGATGGCAAACAAGCCACCACCGTATGAGTAGCCGTTGGTATAGGAAGCTGATTTGTTATCGTGGATATTGCAATTACGTATGGTGCCATAATTTGCATATATGCCACCACCTCTGGAATAGGAATAATAGCCCGAGGTGTTGAGCCAAGCATAGTTGCCATACACTTCGCAGCCATCCAAAGTTCCGTAATTCATAAAAACGCCAGCACCGTACGTATTACCCGAGTAAACAATCGTATCATGGCGGATAACGCAATTCCTCAAGGTGCCATTCTTACGAATATAGGCACCTGCACCATATTCGCTTGAGTTCAAGCGGCCTTTCTCAAGAGTAAAGCCATCCCAAACGGTTGCCATATCTTCAGAATAAGCTTCGCTCTGATAGAGCACACGCTGCACATTCTGACCGTCGAGGATGGTAGCGTTGTTTTCGAAATCACGTTGAGACAGGTCGTAGTTGTAAGCCTCGTTTCCGGCAAAGCCGCCATACACATTGACACCTTTCACCATGGTAAAGGCGTTGTGGCCGGAAATGCTGTCGCCTACGTAAGTACCCTTAGCCACCCAAATGACGGGCTTAACCGTCATGTCGGCAGCTTCGGTCAAAACATTAGTAAGTCCGGCAGCGGCATCAGCCCATGAAGAGCCGTTTCTAATACCAGCGCCCGTCGTCGTCACATAAATGATATTGTGTTCGTCAGGGCCAATTTCCGAACCCATGCAAGGCGATTCGTAGGAACCGACATCAATCTTTCCACGCCGGATACGGTCGTTGCCAGCCAAATCCCTTTCAGGCAGCGTTCCGTAAATGTCGCTTTCCGTTCCCTTATTAATTAAGGCTGAGAATTCGAGCAAGGTCCAGTCGCCATCAGTGAAATCAGCGCCAGCACCTTCCGTCGGATTGGCAAACCTCACATAATTCAGCAGTTCGTTGGAGCCCGCATTCTCCGACTCAAGAGCGATGTTCCTATTGCCCGAATAGCCGCCTTCCACAGCGCAATAATTGAGCGTCGGGCTATAGCTTCCCAAAATATTCGATGCAGTCGAAATGACCTTGTTGCCCCAAACGACCGTATTACGCAATTGCACTGTCGAAGTACCCGGATATACGCCTGCACCTGTGTATCCGCCATCCGTAATCAAGTTATTGACGACATCGCAGTTGGTCATATAGGTTGAGCCACTTGCATACAAGCCGCCACCACTTTGCACCGATGTATTGTTATTGATCAAGCAACCGACAAAGTAGTTGTAACCATTAGAATAAACGCCACCAGCTCTTTGACCTGCCTTATTGTTGGCAATAACGCAATTGGTAAGTCTTGAATAATAGGCATAAACACCGCCACCATAATTTTCTGCTTCATTTGAAGTGAATGAGCAATTCGTGATGGTTTTGTATAAATAGCCGCTCGCATTTGCTGAAAAGCCACCACCATATTGCGCACTATTGTCGTGAACGTCACAACAATTCAGCGTTGCTTCTGACTGCACGAAAATGCCACCGCCATTAGTAGCATAGTTGCCGTAAACCTGACAGCTATCAACAGTGCTGCCGCTATCGCAGAAGATACCACCGCCATAGCCCATATTCGAACCAGAAACCACAGTATCGTTTCGAACAATGCAATGGCGAAGCGTTGCGTAGCTCCCGATACATGCGCCAGCGCCTTTTTCAGCATGCCGACCATTCTCAATTACGAAACCATCCCAAAGGGTTGCCGTCGCCTCGCTGAATCCAATTCGCTGATTCAACACACGCTGCACATTCTGACCATCAAGAATAGTCTGATTGTTTTCAAGGTCACGCAAGCGGAGGTCGTAATCGTATGGTTCATTACCAATGAAACCGCCATACACATTCACTCCCTCAACCATCGTGAAGGCATCGTTAACTGCATTGCCGTCACCAGTATAGGTACCGGCAGCGACCCACACCATCGGTTTCACCGTCATAAAGCTAGCTTCATCAAGGACTGCATTCAAGTTGCCCGAAGCATTCTCCCACGAAGAGCCATTACGAGTTCCCGCTCCAGTTACGGTGACATAGAAGATGCCATGCTCGTCAGGAGTCAGGTCGTTCGACTCATACGGTGATTCATAGGCGCCGATATCAATCTTTCCATTTTGCAAACGGTCGTTTCCGGCAAGGTCGGTGGTCGGAAATGTGAAGTTTTCAATCTCATAGACACCTTTGTTAATTAATGCAGAGCCTTCTTGAATAGTCCAATCGCCATTGGCAGGATCAACAAACTTCGGATACAAGGCGTTCTCGTCATCGCCATCGTTCAGCGAATTCAAATTGACGATTCGAGTCCCTTCATAACCGCCTTCCACAGCGCAGTAGTTGGCCACGAACTTGCAGCCTGCTATGCTGCTAAATTCTCCATTAGCCTTGTTGCCCCAAACGACCGTATTATATAAATAATTCCTATTATCCCAATTGCCGCTAATGCCCGCACCATATATTTCTGTTCCCGTCAAAATGTTATTGACGATGTTGCAATTGATGACCTTTCCAGCATAGTTATAGACATAGAGACCTCCGCCATAGAGATAGTTTCCATTCCCGATGTTGTCGGCAATCACACTATTCACGATGCAGCTAGCTGAGTAATCACTCGAACCCGGATAATAATAAACGCCAGCGCCATACACCGAATAGCCCTCTGCCGTATTATGATGGATATTACAGTCGTAAATTGAAACGTTATAGGAGGAATACAAGCCAGCGCCTTTGGCCAATCCGTCAGCGGTATTGATTCTGTTATCATGAATCACACATTGCTTAATCGAACCGTTGTCGGCGTATACGCCAGCGCCCTCGGCTTCTCCTGCGACACTGATATAGTTGCCATAGACCTCGCAGTTCTCAAGTGTGGCGCCGTACATATACACACCTGCACCAGCACTGAAAGTGATGCTACGGTCTCCCCTATCTCCCTTGGTGTTTGCCATTCTCTCTGCATTGCCGCGGAAAGCAGCCATTTCCGGTTCCGGATTGACATTGCCTTCAATCACAATGCTATCATTTCTGATAATGCAGTTGCGGAGTCTACCATTATCATTCAGCAAGGCACCAGCACCGTATGGATCGGAGGTCAAGCGGCCTCTTTCGATAGTGAATCCGTCCCACACCGTCACAATCCTAAAGTTGTCAGGCTGGCACAACACACGTTGGGCATTCTGACCATCAAGCACCGAGGCATGTAGGGCAAAGTCACGTGAAGCCAAATCGTAATCGGCAGATTCATTGCCTGCAAAACCGCCATACACATCCACTTCCTCGACCATCACAAAAGCACTGTTGCCTTGGATGCCATCACCATGATAGGTTCCTTGGGCAACCCAAACAGAAGGAACAGAATTCATCTGCGAAGCAGCCATCACCACGGCATTTAAGTCGTCGGCTGCATTATCCCACGAAGAACCGTTTTTGCTTCCCGCACCTGTTGGAGTGACATAAATGATGTTGTTTTCGTCAGGGGTAATATCAATAGTGGTTGCGTCGTAAGGCGTCTCGTAGGCGCCCACATCCACCATGCCTTGTTGGAGACGCGCATTTCCTGCAATATCCGTATCGGGCAGCGTGACGGTTTCCGGCAAATCGGTGGTACCTCTATTGACCAAAGCGGAACCTTCCAAAATGTTCCAATTGCCACCCGAGTATTCAGGTCCGGCACCAGCCGTCGGAGCGATGAACATCGGACTTGATGCATTCCCAGTGTTTAAGCCTGAGAGCAACAGGTTGTTCATGCCGCTGCAGCCACCTTCAACAGCGCAGCAGTTCGCCTCACCGTCCGAATTGTACACATTGAGCGAAGCGCCATTCTGGCGGTTACCCCAAATAACACTGTTGGACGCAATGGCATTATAGTCCAAATACAGACCTGCGCCACCATATTCATCGCTATTCGAGGAAACATTGTTCACAATATCGCAGTTGATGGCAATGCTATTATATCCCAAATACAAGCCGCTGCCGCTGCCATATTGTCCATCAATACCGTTATTAGCGATGATAGTGTTATATAATATCGCATATTCGGAAGTGTAAACGCCACCGCCATAACTAGCCTCATTACCTTCAACAAGGCAATTCCTGACAACACAATGGTTGTCGGATTCGGCATCGATATACATGCCACCGCCCCTTCTTTCAGAGCTTCGGCCCGTAATCGAGTTGTTCTTGATTTGGCAATCGGTGATCTCAGCAACATCGGCACAAACACCTGCTCCATATCCAGAAGCCGAATAACCCTGAAGCTGGATTTCGTTGTCGTGAACCTTGCATCGAAGCATCGAAGCACCTTCCGACAAAATCACACCGGCTGCTTGAGCCTCGCCATCAGTGATGATGACATTGCCATAAATCTCGCAGTCTTCTAAGTTACTATTCACGATACCAGCACCAGCACCAACAGCATAATAACTTGAGCGATTACCTCTGTCGCCCTTAGCGGATTGTCTCATGGCCATGCCCAAGGTTTCCACTTGGTTCTTCGAACCCAGGAGCTCTCGCGAACCTAAATCGAGAGGCTCGTCGCCCGAACCTTCAGGGTCGATGGCTTCCAAAGTATTGTTCCGGATAATACAGTTGCGCAATGTAGTGTTACCTATCAAAAACACACCGCCACACATAGTGTTCTCGCCTTGCTCATAACCATTCTGGATGACGAAACCATCCCACGAAGCAGACCTGCTTTCCGAAAATTCTCTCAACTGACATAGTACAGGCTGCAAATGCTGACCATCGAGGATGGTGGCATTGTTGACCAAATCACGCTGGCTCATATCGTAGCCAAACGGCTCATTGCCCGCAAGGCTGCCATACACATTAACCCCTTCCTGGACATAGAACGCATACTGATTTGGGAGACCGTTTCCATAATAGGTTCCGCCTTTCACCCAAACCGTCGCAGGCGTGCGCATCCGTGAAGCATAATACACCGCACTGTCAAGCGTCGGGCAAGCATTCTGCCACGAGGAGCCGTCCATAGTCCCTGCGCCAGTTGGAGTGACATAAAGGATGTTGTTGGCATCAGGCACAATCTCGTTGGTCGTGAATGAACACACAGGGCTACTAGTCACACCCGTCGTGTTACGTTCCTTCACCTGCCAATAATAGGTGGTACGAGCGGCCAAGTCCATCGAGAACGAATTGGACAATTCAGAAGTCCAGTCCACGATAACATTCGTGGGTGGATTTGTAGTGCCGCAAAGCACCTGATATTCCTTAGTGAAATCACCGAAAGTCCAGTTGAAAGTATAGTTGCCGCCACCAGCGTATGTAATCGCGCCATTGACAGGGTTCATGTTTTCAACAGCGTATGGCAAAGGCCAGTCTTCCTTGTCGAAATTCACTGTGAATTCCTGATTCGATGAAGTAGCCACGACATAATAAGTGCCTGAGGTGAGTCGCAAAGCCTCGTCGCCATTCGAAGGCAACTCGATATCATCCACACGGAAGACATCATCACCAGAAGATGCGCTGACATCCTTATAATACACCCATTGAAACGAATGAAGGCCAGCTGAAATTGGGCACTCAAATTTTTGCCATGAAGAATAATTTGTTCCCGACACGCTCAGCATTTGAACCCCGTCCAAATTGAAATACCCTTCGTCATAGTTCGATTCCGAACTGATAAAATACCAAAAACTGAACGTGCCTTCCATTGCAACATTAAAGTCAAATGAAGCGACAGAAGAACTGTTATGCTGACCAAAATTCGTGGAATGCATAGAGTACGAACCATCATGTGCCGCCGTGTTGTCAACAACCCAAGGATAGTATTCCGTTTTCCAGTCGAAGACATCAAGTGTTCCTTCTTCAAAGCCAGTGGCTGATGGCATGACTGACGGCATGGCATTTTCTGTTTTAGGTCCACCAAGACCTTCAAAACCATCGTGATAGAAAGTCAATTTGCCATCGCCATGCGTCTCAATGGAAGATTCAAGGAGCACATCGGTAGAAAGATTCAGTTTAAAGACTGCATCCACGCCAGTTTGCGGAGCATCCTCGATATTGTAGTTCAAATACAGGTTTGAACTTTCGTCATAACTTTGAGTAAAAGGAAAATTCACAATCTCTTGAGCAACTTCCCAAACATCAGGGGTGACAGGTGTATAAGCCGTCGCCGACAGCGGAATCGTGGTTTCGCCATCCTCACCATAATGCAACACCAAACCGCCTTCTTCGAGGCCGCTGCCCGAACCCGTATTCACCATAAACGGGCGCGATTCCAAATAATCCAAGGCAAACGGAGTTTCAAGGCCTGTCACAGAGAAGTAACTGTTGGTCAACTCAATAGAATTAACCGTTGTGGCCTCACCCGAATTGCCAAGCAACACCGTCACAGGTTCCATCCAGCAGCCCGACGGGCGATTACCCAAATAAGGTGCCTCAGGCATTGCGACAAGCGATGTATTGGGCTTTGTTTCAAACTCAAACACGCTCCAGTCGCTTTCGTTGCCACCTGCATATACTGCTTTTGCAGCAACTTCATAATGCTTTCCAGGCATCAAACCCGTCAAGGTGTATGGACTGCTGCCGGTAATTTCAGTCGGTTCATCGTCACCGTCAGCGATATACATCACGGTGAAAGTGGCATCGGACGAGCCCGCCCATTCCACTACTGCCTGTGTCGAAGTGATATCATACGCATACACGCAAGGTGCATCATAAGAACTTCCTGCATAGCCAAACTTGATGTTGTCTATACTACTTGAAAGGTTTGAAGTATAACCACTTGCACTCTCTGGAGAAAAATTATATGTGTCGTTATAATAATACGTTCCCCTATTCAAAGAAACAGCATGCGTATAGAATTTTTTGCTGTTACTCGTATAAGAGCCCGTATTATCATCAACCACAACCACCAGATTATCAACACCATTATACGAAAACAAAGTATTAAAATCAATCTTAAACCAATTGCTTTCGCCACTGTTATTGAAAGTCAACGAACCGCCATACACTTTCGTCAGACTGGAAGCAGGAACATAATCCGTGCCACTTGAAAAATAGCTCTTTGAAGTATGGCCAAGATAAATGTCAATATTACGCGTTATAGAAGTACTATAGAAATACTGAAATGCTATGGAATTGAGCGTTTTAGCGCCACCCATCTCCTCAGCAAGGAGAATCTGCTGTGTGTAGCTGTAATTGTACCAGGTATAGGTTGGGAAATATTCTCCTGATGTACTGCCCGTGCCGCTTCCAATGACCACTTCATTTGCCGAACTGCTTGTCGTGAAATAGTATGTATCGGAATAAGAGCTGTAGGCATTCTCGCCGCACACCGATTTCACACGCACTTTATATTGAGTGGCCATTTGAAGACCGCCAATCATGACATGTTCATCACTCACATTCAGCACATTGCTCCATCCGCTAGCCGATGTTTGGTCGTATTCAACAACGTACGCGTCAGCCGTTCCTTCCCAGGTTAGCAAAGCACTGCATTGCATCACTTGTTCCGTAACCAAATTTTCCGGCGCTTCGCAAGTGGTACTCCGTGAGCCTGCTCCAAACATGGATTCAACAGCAAAAAGCGAGAGGGCAATAGTCAATAAATATCTCAATATCATCTTCATAGTATAATACTTTTCACAAATGCAATTACTAACTGCACACAATTTTGAAGATGCAAAAATAGGGAGTGTGTTTTAAACCATTGTAGGTATTATTACCTATATAATGTCATTTTTTATCAACAACACCTGTTGATAATTGCATTGAGTTACTCGGAAGCAAAATAAGTGATTGTATTATGGTAGATTCAGCCCTCAAGCCGTGATGATGCCATGCGTAAAGGCATAGTTAACCAACTCGCCGATGCTTTCAAAGCCCATCTTGCCATAAATATGATTTTTATGGCCTTCAACCGTACGAACGCTAAGCTGAAGTCTTTCAGCAATTTCCTTAGCACTGAAACCTTGGGCGCAAAAACGAAGTATCTCAATTTCACGGGCTGTCAATATCTCGTTCAGATCCTCGCCTTCTGCCGTCGCCACTTCCTCCATCATGGCATTGATACCCTTGCCATAGTATCCGAAACCCGAAACAACCGCATGTATGGCCTCAAGCAATTCGTCGGACTGCACTTCCTTACTCACAAAGCCATTGATTCCCATCTCAATCAAGGCGGTGATATGATGCGGATTCAAATCGACCGACAGAACCAGGATTTTCGTCGCCGGACAATTGATGCCGACGTAACGCACCACTTCCTTTCCATTGCCATCGGGCAGTTGCAAATCAAGAAGAATAAGGTCGATGTCTTTCCGCGACTCCAAAGTCTCAATAGCTTCCTTCAAAGTGCCCGCTTCTGCCACCACCTCAAGATGTTCATCATCCTGTTTCAACGTCATCGCTATCCCCCTCCGATACAGAGGATGATCATCAACCAATAACAACCTGACCTTATCAAACTTGTTTTCTTCCATTTTACATTTATTTGATTATCAATAAAATTATCCAATTATTCACCCATCACCATTCCCCATCACAGCAAGTGTATCTTAAATCCGATTTCAGTTCCATTTCCAACCTTGCTTTCCACTTTCATCGAAGAGCCTATCTCTTCAAGAAGACAGTTACAGACAAACAAGCCGAAACCCATACCCTTCTCGCCTGCCGTACCTGACGACGCTTCTTTCTTTGGCTCAAATATTTCCTTTATGCGTTGCTCGGAAATTCCAATTCCCTTATCACTAACCGTCAGGAAGCCATCCACAATCGCGACATGGATTTCGCCTTCTCGGAAGGAAAACTTCACCGCATTCGACAACAAGTTCTGGATCACGGTTTTCACAATATTCAGGTCATCGAACGCAATTGCATCTGGCGCAATATCGTTAAACACCTTCAACGACTTAGCCGAAATAAAAGAACTTTGGGCATTGATGCATTGCGTCACAATACGATAAGGGCTGAAACGCACAGGGGTATTTTTGAGTTTGCCATTGCGAAGCGACACCCACTGCACAAGATTCGTAATCTGGTCATTGAGCGAATGGGCCGATTCCTTAATCAATTCACAGTTTTCCTTGACATCGGCCGCCGGCATCTTGTCGAAATTGCGGCAGATGTTGTCGAGCATCTGTTTCTGTGCTAGCACCGGCGTACGCAAGTCGTGCGCAACGATAGAGATGAGCCTGTCCTTGTTTTGGCCGCTTTGCGCCAGTTCCTCATTACGGCGTTTCCTGATATTGGCAAGCCTGAATTCCACAATGGCAAAGGCTATCGACACCACAAGGATGACCGAAAGCAGAATAATGACCACCACTTTCCTATGGTTTTTCTCTTTCTCCAACACAATCTCATTATCGCGTTCCAAAGCATCATACTGCATCTCCATTTCGGAGAGTTTCAGTTCCATCTCATGCGAAGCGATGCTGTCCTTATCCGACTGATACTGTTTCATACACCGATAGGCACCCTCATAATCGCCCATCTTAACCGCAAGATTGCCAACGCGTTCAAGCAAATTAGGAAGTGCCGACCTGAAGCCATTATCACGGAAAATCCTTTCCGCCTCCTTATAATGATGCATCGCATTGTCATGCTGATTCATCTTTTCCTCCACATCGCCCATGCCAACCAATGCGACAGCCATGTAATACAAATCGCCCGACTGTTCAAAATCCTCGTAAGCCGCCTTCAAAATCGGGTACGCCTCATTATAGTGATTCTGCAAAAAAAGCACCTTGGCTTTCTGCACTTTCCGGATGTCAGCCTTGCGCACAAGGCCCAAATCCGTTTCCAAAGCGACGGCTTCGTCAAGGCAAACCAATGCAGAATCGTATTGCTGGAGACATGTCAGCACATCAGCCTCAACGCCAAGACGAACCGCAAGACGGTCACGGCGGTTTAGCTTGCGTTCAATTTCAACCGCGTTTTTCGAACAGGTCAAAGCCATATCAAAACAATCTAAGCGGGTATTCAGCACTGCAAGGGAATTCAAGGTAATGCTAAGATATTCGTCGCGATGAAGCTTTTCGTGCACCCTCATTTCTTTTTCGCAGCATGAAAGCGCATTCTCGTAATCGCCTATCAACTGATAATCCATTCCCATCAGCGAATAAAACTCAAACTGCCAGAGTAAAGAATCCACAGGAATCAAGGGCAAAGTGGACTGTGCCAAATCAAGCGATTGGAGACATTTCCCGTTGACATACCATTCCGTTGCGACACAGAAATTCAGCACCATATCCATGTAATCCCTATCCGTTTCCTGAGTGAAAACGACAGGCGCATCCATATAGTTCTTTTGCTGGAAAATGTCAAGAAGTTCCGTAGCCAAACCGAATCTTTCATGACGTTGCGCCTCGCGGTAATTCCAATACAGCGAATCGATGTCCTGAGCCTTGACGACAGAAAATGGCAGACCAAGCAACAGAACGGCCACAACTCTTTTTAAATGTCTTTTTACAACCGGATTCATTTTTCAATCAATATTTTACAAGTCCAATCCTTATTTCCAGCAATCACACGAACAACATAAAGCCCTGATTGTTCAAAACCGATTTCAACCGAATCGGAATCACAGTCCTTTTCAAGTATTTTCCTTCCCACGACATCAAACGCCTCCACCTTCTCCATGCCTACGCAATGCAAACAGACCTTATCTCTTGCCGGATTCGGATAAACGGATACCATCTCCGCATTATCTTCTACTTCATCATAATAGACGAAATGAGCCGTGTAAGTCTTGTCGCCCGTCACATTGAAACTGATTTCAGGTTCCAAACTTACAATCTCACCCGATAAAGACCAATATGTAAATGAATAGTCTTCAGCTGGTTCAGCCGTCAAAGTACAGACATCGCCATAATAGAACCAGCCGCCGCCATCCACCGTTCCACCCGTTTCGGGGTCGACCACGGCAACGATTTCGTAAGGCACCAGGAAGAAATGAGCCGTCAAGTCATGGTCTTCATTGACAGTGAAACTATATGAAGGTGAATTACTTACCGTTACTCCGTTTTCAGTCCACTTATCAAAACCATAGCCTGGTGCCGAATGCGCTACAAGCTGGCACTGCGTGCCGGCTATATAATTGCCCGCTCCCGTAATGCTTCCGCCATTGATTGGTTCGGGCGTTGCCGTCACCACATAACAATCTTGGGCAAAAGTCGCCACAAAATGATGGTTGCCATCGACGGCAAAAGTAAAATTCTGATTTGTGCTCACCACTTCCCCGTTTTCCTTCCAATTGATGAAATAATAGGTAGGATTGGTCAAAGCCCGAACCGTAACCATATCGCCAAAATAGAATATGCCGCCACCTTCGACTATGCCGCCCGTTTCAGGCTCAGCCGACAACGTAATTTCGTATGGAACACGGAAAAAACAAGCTTTCAAATCATGGTTTTCGTTGACAACAAAACTATAAAAAGACGTTGTACTGACCGTTTCGCCATTTTCCATCCACCTCTCAAAGACATAGCCTGGCTTGGGGAAGGCTTCAAGCTGACATAACGAACCAACGACATAATTGCCCGCACCCGTAATGTCACCGCCATCCATCGGTTCGGGCGTCACCGTCACCACATAACATTCCTGCTCGAAAACTGCCACCAAATGACGGTCACCGCCCACAGTGAAAGTGTAATCCTGAGTGGTGCTCAACACTTCATCGTTTTCCTTCCAACCCGTAAACGAATAGGTAGGATTAGCCGTTGCGTGAACCGTAACCGTTTCGCCATACGAATAGGTTCCGTCACCTTCAACCGAACCACCTTCAATTGGGTCGACCTCAAGACTGATTTCAAATTCATCAAGTTGGAAGACAGCTGTCAGTTCCCGGTCACCTTCAACCGTAAAACTGTAAACGCTATCTGCAAAGACGGTCACATCATTCTCTTTCCATGAATCGAAGACATAACCATGATTACTGTTTGCCGTCAAAGTGCATGTCTCGCCCTGCATATAAATGCCTGCGCCAACCACAGTCCCTCCTTCGACGGGCTGGGCTTCAGCCCCAATGTCACAGGTACTGCCCGTGAACGAAAAGACGTATGGTTCGGAGAGACTTCCAATAATATTATTTGCCACAAACTGTATCGTTGCCGGCGGCGTAAGGTCGAGCTCCCTTTGCGAGGCATGATCGTATAGACGGAAGTCAAACGTATGTCCGTATTGTCCGTAAAGCGTCAGAAAGACCATGTAACGGTCGAGACCAACATAATAGGCCAGCATCTCACTGCCACGGCATTCATCGCCACAGAAAGCCCCAATTTCGAGTTGCGTCGATGTTTGCTCAATGCCATTGATTTCAATCACGCCAATCACGTTCATGTTGTCGGCAAACTGATACGGGTCAGGTTCCCAATGGTTAGCCCGCATCATTTGAGCGGCTAACGCGAATAGTATAGTCAATAATGCTCTTTTCATATTTTCATTTGTTCGGGCGCAAAAATAAAAAAAAGAGGCACTGCTTTCGCAATGCCCCCTGCAAATACCATGAAAAATTTATTATTTTACGATTCTAGTTCCGCATGATGGATCGCCAAGACGGGTAGCCTCGGTGATAATTGCCTCATGCCCCGTAGCCTCAACAAAGAGGATGGCTGCACGCACTTTCGGAGCCATACTGCCTTCGGTGAAATGACCTTCTGCAAGATACTGCTTGGCCTGGGCCACCGTGATGGTATCCAAAGCTTGTTCGTTTTCCTTGCGGAAATTGATGTAGACCTTCGGCACATCGGTTAAGATATAGAATTCATCAGCATGAATGTTGATGGCTGTCATGGCTGATGCCAAATCCTTATCGATGACGGCTTCCACACCACAGAGGCAGCCGTTTTTCTCAACGACGGGGACGCCACCACCACCAACGGTAATGACGATGTTGCCTTCGTCAGCCAAACGTTTCACAATGTCGACGTTCTGAATACGAATCGGTTTTGGAGATGCGACGACTTTTCGCCAGCCTCTGCCCTTCGGGTCTTCTTTGTAAACTGCACCCGTTTCTTCAGCAAAACGGTCAGCCTGCTCCTTCGTATAATAAGGACCGACTGGCTTGGTTGGATTCAGGAACATCGGGTCGTTTTTGTCAACCTCAACTTGGGTCACCAATGTTACCACATTTCTCTTCATGCCTTCCTTGGCAAACACCTTGTCAAGGCCCATTTCAATCATGAAGCCAATTAAGCCTTGGGTTTCTGCAACACAGAAATCAATGGGCATTCCCGGAACGCCAAATTCATGACTACCAGCCTCATGCTGCAACATGACATTGCCAACTTGAGGCCCATTGCCATGACCGATGACCAGATTATAATCTCCTTTCAGAAATGGAAGCAGCGACTGGCAAGTCTCTGTCACATTCTGCATTTGTTCCTTGTAAGTACCTTTTTGACCGCCTCTCAAAAGAGCGTTTCCGCCGAAAGCGATAACAGCCAATTTCTTCATAAATATCTAATTTATAATATTTTAATTAGTTTTACCCTTAAAAAAAGAAATGCAAAGATAAGAATTATTTAAATACCAATGCAATTTATGGGAGAATAATAAAATGAAAAAGCGTGCTGTAAATCCGCAGCACGCTTCATTTTTCATTTAATGATTACTTTATCTCTTCTCGTAGGAGATTTCGTAGCCGCCTTGTTCAAGAACGAGGTGTTCATCATTCACTTCAACGATATTCAGCGTATCGTTCACGGCATGAGGATTGGTACCCATGTATTCGCCACAAAGGATCAGCTGATTGTCTATGACTTCCCAAGTCTTGTATTCGGAATAGCCCATATTGATGCCGATGACACCGCCGTCTTCGAGAAGCGTGAAACCCTGTTCGTCAACGAAACTCGATTCATCCTTGGGCTGCACCCATGTGCCAATCACATTGGGACCCTTATCTTTACATCCTGTGAAAAGCAGTCCTGCGAAACAGCAGACCGCAATCAAAACTAAATGTTTCTTCATTTTCTATTTCTTTTGATTTAGGCCGCAAAAGTAAGAATTATTTTCTTTTCAAAATTCTTTTCAGCAATCTTTCTGTTTCTCCCACCCAAAGGATAAGCGAAGAACACAGTACGATACGCAGCCAGTCGCCGGTTTGCAGCGGCACCACATTGAACATTTCGCCACCGAAAGTGACAATCAGAATCTGACCCACAAATATTATCAGCAAGGTGACCAGGAAGCCTTTTGGCATTGCTTTGGAGAAAAAGCCGTGAAAAGCCGAGTCTTTGGCACGGAAAGCCTTGGCATTGAAGATGTTCCAAAACTGCATAAAGACAAAAATCGTGAAGAATAGCGACAATTCGTAAGGCGAAAGTCCCGCGTTGACATGATGGAAATTGAAGAAATTGGAGCAATAGTCAGCCATGCTGAACTGGCTAAGCGAAGTAATGTCGCAGTGCTTGAAATACTGCACGAAACCGAAAAGCACGGCAACGAAAAACAGGCCCACGCCAAAGATGCGGCGCACCATTGGCCTTGAAATGATATAATCATTGCGCGAACGGGGTTTTTCCTTCATCACATCTTCCTCGGGCGGAAGCGAAGCCAAGGCCAAGGCCGCAAAGGTATCCATAATCAGGTTGACCCACAGCATCTGCGTCACCGTCAAAGGCGATTCGGTGCCCAACAAGGCGCCAATCAGTACAATCAGGCATGCCGCCACATTGATGGTCATTTGGAAAAGGATAAAACGCTGAATGTTGATGTACAGGGAACGGCCCCAAGTCACAGCACGGGCAATGCTTTTGAAAGAATTGTCCAAAATCGTGATGTCGCTGGCTTCTTTTGCCACTGAAGTGCCGTCGCCCATCGAGAGGCCGATTTGGGCAGCATTCAGTGCCGGCGCATCGTTGGTGCCGTCGCCCGTAACCGCCACTACCTGACCTTTTTGCTGCAAGAGTTTCACCAGTCTTTCCTTATCCATCGGACGAGCGCGCGACATGATTTTGATGTCATCCACCCTATCCAGCAATTCTTCGTCGCTCATAAGGCCAAAGTCCTTTCCCGAAATGTGATTGGTTTCTTCGGTGTCGTTTTCGGTCCACAAGCCAATCTGCCTGCCGATTTCCTTGGCCGTGGCCGGGGTGTCGCCCGTCACTATCTTAATGGCTATTCCGGCGCTGGCGCATTCGTTGATGGATTCAGCCACATCGTCGCGAATCGGGTCGAAAATGGCAGCAACACCCAGAAGAACCAAGTCGTCGACATTCAGTTTTTCACCGTCAAATACATAATCCGTTTCTTCATCCGTAATGTATTTAAAAGCAAATCCCAAAGTGCGCATAGCTTGGTTTTGGAAATCTAAGAGCTGTTTCTCAATAGTTTGCCTATGGGTTTCAATCGGTTGGGCATCATCAGAGCATAAAACCGTTCCGCAGTGTTTCATCACGATTTCGGGCGCACCTTTTACATAAAGGATGTTTTGGCCAGCCACATCAGTCTTAACCACCGTGGCCATGAATTTATATTTCGTTGAGAACGGCTGCTGCCTGACAATCTGCGCATTATCGCGGATTTCGATGTAGTCGACGTTATTTTTGAAGAGCCAGAGCAGCAATGCCGCTTCGGTAGGATTGCCAACAGCCTTAGCTTTTTTTCCGTCCGAGAAATCCAGGAAAGCCGTTGAATTGAGCGCGATGCCATCCTTAATCAGACGCGAGGTCTCAGAGTCATCCAACGCATTGTCTTTCAAGCCGTAGATGAGAAAATCGCCCACATTCATCTGGTTTTTCGTCAAAGTGCCGGTTTTGTCGGTACAGATGACCGTGGCGGCGCCCATGGTTTCGCAAGCATGCATCTTGCGCACCAGATTGTTGGTTTCCAACATGCGTTTCATGCTCAAGGCAAGGCTCAGCGTGACGCTCATCGGCAAGCCTTCGGGCACGGCAACCACAATCACCGTGACGGCTATCATCAAGGTATTCAAAGTGAAACGCGCGAAATCCATCCAATCGAATACAGGGTTATCGCCAAAGGCAAAATACTCCACCATACGAAAGGCGATAATCAGCCCTGCAATGACATAGCTTGCCTTGGTAATCAAGTCGCCCAACCTGTCGAGCTGTTCATTCAAAGGCGTCTTCACCTTGTTATCGATTTGCGCGCCACGATAAACCCTTCCCCATTCCGTGGCATCACCCACCTTTTCGACGACAAACATGCCATGTCCTTCAATAACCGTACATCCACGGCAGACATAGTTGGAAGGATAGGTCGCATCTTCCTTAAATTCAGCGCGATTCGTAGTCTTTCTTGCCACAGGTTCACCCGTCAGGTCCGACTCGTTCACTTGCAAGGAGATGGCTTCCATCAAAGTGCCGTCGGCAGGAATTTCGTCGCCAGTCTCAATGATGACCGTATCGCCGACAACCACATTTTTGCGTTCAATCTGACAAATCATGCCGTTTCGGATAACCGTCACCTTACGGTCATCCTTGGCCAGATTCAGCAAATCGAATTTCTTGTTGGCACTCACTTCAAATGCAAAACCGACACATGTAGCCAACATCACGGCCAAAAGAATACCCAATGGCTCCAACAAAACCGTCCAGCTTTCCGTTCCCGAAAACAACTGATACAACGACACGACAGCCGACAAGCACAATGCTATCAGCAAGATACGAATTATCGGATCTTGGAATTTTTCCAAAAACTGCCGCCAAAGCGGTTCTTTTTCAGGTTCCGTCAGCACATTGTTGCCATACTTGCGTCGGCTCTCCTCCACCTGCTCCTGCCGCAAACCATTCTTATAATTTTTACTCATTACGATTCAATTTTTCTTTCGTTTTCAATAAAAAATATAATTTTGCAAAAATATAACACTTTTATAACAACCGAGGAGGTTGCAAGGTTGCAACCCAAAATTGAAAAGATGAAATTCAAGGAAATACACAAGACGGCATTGGCCAAAGTGCTCTCCGATTTAATCCAGAGCGACGGCATCGTCAACCAAGGCGAAATGGATTGCCTCACCCATGTCTTCGAGGTGCTCAACATCACGGCAGCGAGCACGAAGAAATTGGCAAATCTCTCATTGTCAAATGCTTTGTTCTATCTGAAATCGCTTGGCAATGTGGAGAAAATGGCCATACTGAAAATTCTGCAGCAACTGTCCATGTCCGACGACAGCCTCGACCCCAACGAGTCACTACTCATCAGCGCCATGTTGCTCTCCATTCAGATTGACCTGCCAGAAACGCATGACATTCACGCCAGTCTTGTCTCCATTCCCAACCTTGCTTTCGACACCCAAAACGCCGTGCTTTATGTCGAATCAAATTTCGACACCGAAACCAATACTAAAATTGAAAAGGAATACGATAAAATCTGCGACTTGCTGAAAAAAAGCAACCGTGAATTCTTCTATCTCCCTAAAGTGTTGCAGGAAATGAGCAGCAAACGTATCACTTTCCACGACACATTGAGTTACCTTGAGCCAACCCTTTCCGACGAGCAGCTTGCTCTCATCAACACCAACATCGACATGATGACCACCGCCGATTTGTCGAAAGAAATTTTCCTAAACTACCTCAACATCAACGGCTTCAATTTGGAAAAACCTTGTTTTTTCTTCAAAATAAGCAACAAGATGCCGAGCCGTTTCCAGAATTTCCTCATCCTCGAAATCGACAACGATCCTTTGCAAACCCTACAGCAGTTTTACCAGCTCAACGACAACATTACGCAATTGAAGCCCAATGGATTGACCGACAAGGAGAAACGCTCGCTCAACAGACTCAACGCCAAGGCAAACCACGAGCAAAAGGACGAGGTGCAATACACAGGCTTCCACAAGGTCATCATCGACACCTTATTAAAATATAACGGCAGCCAAGGCATCAGCCGCATCTTCGTGGCCGAAAGCGGCAACATCTACCTCACCGACCGCAACAACATCGAAGTGAAAATGTCATCCATCAGCAAGGCGCTTTACATTCTCTTCCTTTTGCACGAAGAAGGCATCAAGCTCAACTATTTGGTTGACCACAAGAAACAGCTTTACAAGATTTACCGCCACATCTCAACCTATGGCGAAGACGAATTGCTTCGCACTGCCGTCGACAACATCATCGATGTCACGGGAACGACTATGAGCGCCAACATTTCGCGCATCAAGAAATCCTTTATTTCCGTTTTGGGCGACGATGCCACCTTGTATCTGATTCAAGGTAACAGAAACGAAAAAAAGACCATCAATCTCGACAGGAAACTGGTGGTCTTTGAGAATCGGAGCTTGTTTGAATAAAACTAAGCCAACTTGTTATCTAACAAGAAAGTGACGTCGCTGTTCGGATCAATTTCGACAGGTTCCTTGCCATAACGCATGACAATCATCTTCTTGCCGCCCTTCAGCAGCATCTTTTCGTCAACCACCCAAAGTGCCGTGGCTTCGCGCAGGCCGACCACCGTCATATCCTGGTTGACAGCCAGATATTCGTCGATACGCACTTGACGTGTTTCGCCGCCGTGCTTAATCAGCTTGTCGATTTCAGGATTCGGGTCGAGGTAATGCGGATTGATTTGGAATGGAACCAAATTCAAGCATTTGAACGAAGCAGGCTGCACGACAGGCATGTCGTTGGTCGTGCAAAGTGTCGGGCAAGCCACATTCGAGCCAGCGCTCCAACCCATGTAAGGCACGCCGGCCAAAGCACGCTCACGGATGGCCTCCATCAAGCCGTACTTGTGCATTTCGGCCACCAAATGGAAAGTGTTGCCGCCGCCTACGACGATGCAATCAGCCTCCTTAACCGCCTTGACCTTGTCATCGAAATGATGCACTGATGTGAAATTGGTCAGGCCGAATTTCTCGGCAAACACGCCCTTCACTTTGGCTTCGTAAGCATCGTAGCTTTCGGGATAAGCCTTGCCGCCGATGTTGATGCCAGCAAACGGCACGAAAACGATTTTACTATCCTTATTAATATTGTTCTGCAAGCAGAAAAACTCAATCTGATTGGCAGCCCATGCCAGATAATTTTCACCGAAATTGGTTGAATTGCTTATTAATAAAAGTCTCATTGCTTTAAAGATTTAAATTTGTGCAAAGATAAGAAATGTTTTCAAAATTTAGAGTTCATTATATTTTTTCGCATTTCCGCGTGCTTTTTCAACGGGATATTTCAAGGCATTCTTCTTCAGCTTATCCAAAACGATTTCCTTGACATCCAACCGGTACTTATCTGCCAGTAGGAAAGCATAGCTAAAGACATCCGCTAACTCCTCCTTGACCTTTTCCACATTCACTTCTTCGGCAGATTTCCATAAAAAAGCCTCCATGAGTTCGTTTGCTTCAATGCTTAGAGCTATGCTCAAATCCTTTCCATTATGAAACTGGTCCCAGTCTCGTTCGTCAGAAAAATCACGGTTTGCCTTTATCAGTTCTTCTATATCGCTCATTGTATTGCCATTAAATGTTAATATGCAGCAAAAATAAGCAAAATGTGCTATCGCCAGGAATAGCGAGGCTTTTATCCTCGTTTCCAATAACAAAAACTTTTCTTATCTTTGCACTTCCAAAACAATCTGAAATGCTAAAGCAAACCATATACGCACTCTTTTCCATCCTAATTCTTGCCGTTTCATGCACTTTCAATAAGGCCGAAGCCGACCTTATTCTTTATAACGCCACAATTTACACGGTTAACAGCGTCTTTTCGCAAGCACAGGCCCTAGCTGTAAAAGACGGAGCTTTTGTCAGCATTGGCAGCGACAAAGAAATCCTAAGTCACTATCATTCAAACAACACCATTGACGCGCAAGGACTATTCGTATATCCCGGTTTTATTGACGGTCACAGCCACTTCACAGGGTATGGGGAATGGATATCGCGTTATGCCGACTTAAGCGGAACCCGTTCTTTTGAAGAAGTCATAGAAAGGCTAAAGACTCACGACAGTCTCCACCCCTCCGAATGGCTGTTGGGAAAAGGATGGGACCAAAACCTATGGGAAGACAAGAGCTTCCCTGATAACAGCAGACTTGCCGAAGAGTTTCCCAGCCGAAAAGTCTTACTCAGCCGCATTGACGGCCACGCCGTGCTGGTCAGCGAGAAGGTGTTGGATATAGCCGGCATAAACGCTGACACAAGAATCGACGGCGGCACTATCAAGGTTGAGGACAAAGTCTGTACGGGTATTCTACTTGACAAAGCGGCGGAATTCGCCAGAAGTTTCATTCCGACTCCATCAGCCGAAGAGCGGGCAAGATATCTGTTGAATGCCCAAAGCAACAGCTTCGCCGTCGGCCTCACTAGCGTCACAGATGCAGGATTAGACAAAAGAGAGATTCTTTTCATAGACAGCTTGCAACAAAACGGCGACTTGGACATACACGTCAACATCATGATTAATCCCAACGAAGAAAACCTTGATTATTTCATGCCTCAAGGACCAATATGCAAGCAGAAACTCACCCTACGCTCCGTCAAGCTATATGCCGATGGCGCATTAGGCTCACGAGGGGCAAAACTCATCGAGCCATATAACGATGCCCCCGACCACACTGGACAAATGATCTGCGACCGCAACTTTTACAGTCAGGTATGCCAGAGAGCCATCCAATCCGGATTCCAAGTCTGCACACACGCTATCGGAGATGGTGCCGTTAGAGAAATACTACACTTATATTCAGAACATCTAAAAGGATCCAACAACCTCAGGTGGCGCATCGAGCATTCGCAGGTCGTTCAGCCCGCCGATTTAGGCCTTTACAAGTCCTATTCAATAATTCCATCAATCCAAAGCACACATTGCATTTCCGACATGAACTGGGCCATTGATAGGCTCGGCAAAGAAAGAATCATCAACGCCTATGCACAGAAAACCCTCTTAAAGCAAAACGGATGGCTGATTAACGGCACCGACTTCCCCATCGAGGATATCAATCCTATCTTCACTTTTTACGCAGCCATTGCCCGCAAGGACCATAACGGACATCCAAAGGAAGGATTTCAGCCCGAAGAAGCCCTGAGCCGAGAAGAAGCTTTAAGAAGCATTACCATCTGGGCCGCCAAAGGATGCTTCATGGAAGTTAGAAAAGGTAGCATTGAAGCCATGAAAAATGCTGATTTTGTCATTCTAGACCAAGACATCATGCATTGTCCAGAGGAAAACATACCAAACACCCAGGTAAGAATGACCTTTTTAGAAGGAAAAAACGTATTCTCAAAACCTATAAGATAATATAAATCAACAATTTCAAACAAAAAACAAAAAAATATACCATTTTTTGCTTGCATTATCGAAAAAAGATGTACTTTTGCATCGTCAAAACGATGGACTAGTAGCTCAATTGGATAGAGTCCCTGACTACGGATCAGGCGGTTGTGGGTTCGACTCCCGCCTAGTTCACGAAAAGGTTCCATAAAAAGAACCTTTTTTCATTTTTGGCCCATTCGACTAGGGGTCTAGGTCACCTGCCTCTCACGCAGGCAACAGCGGTTCGAATCCGCTATGGGCTACAAAAAAAACAAACCCTAATTGGCAATCCGTCAGTTAGGGTTTTTCTTTTATTGTTTTACACCGCCATGTTCCACGCCCATGTCGTACAATTCATCCAAATGACGCTTTAGGCGGCGTGCCATCGGACGAAATGTATAATAGGTGATGGTGGCCGAGATAGGGGCTCCGACCAAAGGCAACACCTTCCCTACCCCTTTGGCGAAAGTCTCCTTGGTCATGTCCATGCCAATCCATTGCGCAATCTTGATGACATAGTGTGCCACTACCGTCTCCGACAACTTGATACCGGCGTTCTTTGAGGCAGCCGTCGCCACTTTTGCCAAAGCCTCGACAGCCAGTTTATTGCCCATCATGGCACCCACAAAAAGCGTCATAATGTTCAGTGACTCGTCGTCCAACTGATTGTTGACATTGGTCAAAGCAGGCCAACCATAGAGGTAAATCAGTTTCTGCATCAAGGCGAGGATATGGCCATAGAACTGCGTGATGTCGGACGGAATGGTACCCGCCATCCACCAGCCGCCAGGCAATCCCATCAAGGCAGATGTGCCACAGACCATAGTTAAATGATAACTGATGCATTGGTTGGCAAGCTTGTCGATTTCCTTCTTATTGAGCACTTCAAGCGGAGAATTGTCAAGTGCCGTCATCAGCTCCATCGGCGTACAGAACTTGCCCAATTCCTTAGTGAGGAACTCTTCACGGTTTACCTTAACGAATGGCAAAGAAAGACTTGCCGACAAGATGCCGTTCCATAGGCTCACGCCTTTTTCGGTCTTGTTCTCTTCGGTTTCTTTGGACATATACATTTACATTTTGCGGCAAAGATAAATAAAAAAGCCCGAAGCGAGAAGCCTCGGGCTTTTAATGATTATTTTGCAAGACATCAATGCATCACTGTGAAGCGGCGTGAAGCAGTGCCGTTAGCAGTGCTGATAGTGGCATTATAGATGCCGGCTTCGAACTGGGTGGTGTTGATAATCACCTGGTTTTCGGAGCAAGCGAAAGTGCCAACAATCTGTCCCATCATATTGCTGATGACGACTTCGGTCATGCCTTCGGCCTTAATGGTCAGGTTGCCGTTGACAGGGTTCGGGAAGAGAGTCATTTCGGCTTCGTTCTCGCAAACCGATGTAACAGTAGCGGTAACGTAGTCGTTGCCATCGTTAGCCCAAGCCGGAGTTGATTCGCAATAGTTACGGTAAGCAGTCACCTTATAATAATAGGTGCCGGCATCAACGATGTCGAAGTATTCGCGAGCGGCCTTATCGGCTTCGCCGACTTCTTCGTAGTTAACATTGTCAACCGAACGGTAAATCTTGAAGTTCTTAGGTTCGTCGGCATATTCCCAAGTCAAAAGGGTACCGAAATCACCAGCTTCGTAGACATATTCGGCAGCCAGATTGTCAGGAGGCAAGCAACCGCTGCAATCGTTTTCTTCGGTGGTCAGCACGCTCGGAATGTTGGCTGATGAACCTGAGTAGGAATAAACCGATTCATTTGATGAGTTTTTGATATTGATGGTAATGCTCTGCACAGTGCTTGACGGAGCAATCCACTTGAAGGTAACATTGCCTTCCGGAACGCGCATCTGATAGCTGATAGGTGTTGCTGAAGTCATGGTCAATTCTTCAACGACATTGCCAAAAGAGTTGACCAACTGAATCTTACCATCATTCCAGCCTTGGAAATTGGTGGTCTGACCGACGATTTTCCAATAACAAGTTGGACCATACTGGTATCTGTATTCAGCCATACGGCCTTTCACGTTGTTGGTGATATAATAAACCTTGTAAACATAACTATCGAATTCAGGCACTTCATCGGTGAAAGACATGGTTGCACCGGCAGCAACATTTTCCTGTGCAAACACCTGAACGCCATTGCGTTCAATGACAATCTTTTCGATGGTTTCAATGGTTTCGCCACCATAATTCACCGTAGGATTTTCCCAAGTGATGACACCTTGCTTTGAATTGGCATTAATGGCATTGATGTTCAGTTCAGGAGCAGCGACAAAACCGTCATAGATATAGTCAGGAACAAAGTTGAAGACTGCAGCATTGTACTCATTGAAATGAGAACCTACAGGATTCACAGCATCGATAGCGTAATAAGAATCGCCATAGCCGCTCCATCCGAAATTGAAGTGGAAATAACGGTCGTCGCGATAGCCGTCGCAAACATAAGCATGGCCTTCGTTGCCATCAACACCTGAATAATAGAAAGGTATTCCACGATCCAGACTTTCGATGAGTTTGTCTTCCCACTGCGTTCTGGTGTAGGAATCACGGTAGAGAAGTTCAGCAGCGGAAGCGTATCTGAAATAAGTCGAAATAGCACCTGGGACATCACCCGACTGGGCACCGCTACCGTTGTAGCCGTATTGCATGTCGATTGAAACGCCGCAGTGCCACATCAGACGTGCAACGGCATCGATCTGAACAGCCTGTGAGCCATTGGAGATTTGGATTGGCATGTTGTTCCAATCGTAATAGGTGTTTTCGAAATCAGCGGTCTGCATTGGGAAACCCTGAGGCGTGTAGGAATATGTTCCTGCACCATGATCAGGCCAGTTCCAGTATTTCATCACCATAGCCATGGCATCAGCAGCGCATCCGGCATAAACGTGGCCGCCAGGACCATAGTTGTGAGCCGGGCAAAGACGGTTGTAAGGGTTGTCTTGGTTCCATTTCAGGTTAATCAGCGGATTGACGCCTTTTTCGCCTGACTTTTCGGAGATGCAACCATCTTTGGCGAGACGCATCCACTGTTCGGCGATTTGAGCTTCCTGTTCCATGCCAGTTTCAACGGCATAACTGATTTCTTTGGTGTAAAGACTCAGAAAATCGCGCATACCGTCAGGCATGTTAGCGGCATCGAAACTGCCTTCTTCAGAGAAAGCAAGGATAGGCTGTGCCACGTCATCGGCGGAGACAACCACAAAACCGCCTTCAAAGTTGAAGACATAAAAGGCTGCATTGCCATTTGATTGAGTGGCAGTGTATGCCAAATCAACACTTGAAATCTGTTTTGCAACGCTAAGGTTGCGCTTTGCGAACTGCAAGCCATACTTTTGGGCTTGATTCACATCGACTGGTGATGCCATGACTTGTGCAAAAGAAAGCACCATGGCCATCACGAAGAATAATGTTTTTTTCATTTTGTATTAAGTTTAATATTGATTCAAAGACATGAATTGTTATTTCATCACAGAAACGCGACGTGTGGTTTCGCCATTGGCGGTAACGACCTTCACGAAATAGATGCCAGCCTGCTGTTGACTCAAGTCGAGATTCATCTCATCGCCTTCGCATGAAATGACATATACCTGCTGACCGACGAGGTTGGTTACCGTCACCGACTTCAAGTTTTCAGCCTCAATTCTAACCATGCCGCTGGTCGGATTAGGATAAATCTCGCATGAAAGCGACAGATCTTCGACCCCAGCATTGCTGAAACGGATGAAATCTTCGCCTGATGCAGTCAGTGCGAATTCCGATTCACATTCGGCATAGACAGCCTTCACCTGGAACTTGTAATCAACTATCTCAGCGACAGGTCCGAAATCGAAACTTGTTTCAGTAACGTTTTCAGATGCCACAATCACGCCGCTTGCATTATCGGTGATTGTCAAGGCATAGCTGTCAGGTGTTCTGTCGGCAGGTGCCGTCCACTCAACATGAATAAGGCCATTCTGCATGTTGCCGCTCAAACCGGTTGGAGCCGAGCAAGGCAAAACTGGTTCGCTTGCCACCATCACACACACCTCATTGGTAGGATCAGTCTCCGTGCCGGCCAAAACTGCCGTCACTTTATAGCAATAGGTTGCGCCGACCGAAACATTTTCATCAAGATAAGTGTTTTCAGTAAGATTATCAGCCAGCAACACGCCATCGCGATACAACTTGTATGACTCAGCCTGATAGAGATAATTCCAAGCCAATTGCACCTTAGCAACATTATCAATCACCAACAGACCGTCAGGAGTTGTCGTCTTATTGAACTCTACAAAGAACTCATCATGATTATACAAGGCAGCCGAATAAGCCGAAGCGCACTGAATGTCGGTATAGTTTGCCGTCACAGCATAGAAATATTTCTTTCCTTCTTCGAGGCTTGAATTATCCTTATACTCACACGCAGTGGTAGGTTTAATCAATCTGTAAGCTTCGTCCTCTGCCCTACGGTAGATGAGATAGCCGTTTGGCACGCTGCTTTCAGGAGCTTCCCAATGGATGAAAGGTTTGCCATTGTTTTGGATGGTAAGATAAAGGTTCCTTGGCGGTTCGCAACCCGAACCGGAATTGGCGCAATAATCGTTTGAAAGCTCCGTTTCGCCGCCATTGCACATGGCCGAAACCTGATAGCAATGACCGCCGATAGAAGTGTTTTCATCAAGGAACGAAGGTTCTGATGACATCTGGAAAATGAATCCGTCACGATAAATGCAGTAACCGAATTCCGGAACATTGTCCGATTCCCAAGTCAGCAAAATGTTCGTATTGTTGTCCTCTTGCGTCACAGCCTTCAGGTTGTAAGGCACAGAACCGGTGTTATCGTTGCCACATCCGTTGTTGATATTGACGATTTCGCCTGGTTCAAGCAATGAAGAAGAACCATTGTAATTGAACACCACATTGCCGTCGACATCCTTAATGGAGAATGCGACCTTGCTGACTGGCGATTCAGGTTCAACCCAAACGAAAGAATTGCGACCTAAAGCAATCTGGATGTTCTGAACGGCAACCGATGCCGAAACCATGGTAACGAAAGCCGTTTCAGTGCCGGCACCATTTCTCACGGAAATGCCGCCACCATTCCAGCCTTGGAAGTCGCCGCCCGAAAGCACGATTTTCCACTGACAGTAAGGGCCAAACGAAGCGGAATTGTAAACCACACGACCATCCATGCCGTCATTGACCAAACACACGGAATATTCAAACTTATCGAAATAAGGCACCTTGTCGGTATAGCTCATGGCAGCGCCGGCAGCCACATTTTCCTCTTCATGGATTACGAAACCATTGCGTCTGACAATCACTTTGTCGAAAGCGGACACCGTTGCACCATTGACAGTTGTAGTCGGGTTGACCCACGAAAGCGTTCCGAACAGGGATTCATCGTTTTCAACACTGACAACCAATGTATCAGGTGCCATAGGCATGGCCGAATACAAATCATTTGGGACCATGTCGACGATAATGCCTTGACCTGAACTATATTCAAAATCATCGCCATCGATAACATAATATCCGTTTCCTGAACCGCCCCAGCCCCAGTTGAAGTGGAAGAGGTTATCGACATCATAGCCGTCGCAAATGAAAGCATGGCCGCCATCGGCACCCGCAAAGCCCGAATAATAAATCGGCATTTTCTGGTCGAGGTTTACGCGAAGCAAATCCTCCCATACTCTTGTCGCAGTGCCACCCTTTTCAATATAGCGGGCCTCTGGAGCATAGTTGAAATACTCCGCCATGTCGCCTGGCACCTCAGGAGAATGGGCACCGCTGCCGTCGGTAGCATAATCCATGTCGACAGCCACACCGCAATGATAAGACAAAATCGCCACGGCATCAATTTCTTCATCCGTCGACTGGTTGCCCAGTGATATTGGCATGATGTCCCAATTGTAGGTAGTTGCGCCAAAATCAGCCGATTGCTCGCCATAGACAGGATGCATATAACTGTGTGAACCCGTGCCTTGTGCAGGATAATTCCAATATTTCATGATTTGGGCCATAGCCGTTGCCACACAACCAGTAGGTGTCCCTGGAGGGCAATATCTGTTGTACAATGGCGATTGATTCCATTTGGTCTGAATCAACGGTCCAACCACAGGGACATTGCTGCCACGCGAAGTGACGCCATAATTTTCAAGCTGTTTCCATTGTGCCGCAATGTCGGCAGAAGCATGACTGCCTGCCTGAACGGCTTGAGCAATGCCTTCGGAAATTTCGCCGAGGAACCACTTCATGTTTTCCGGACCATTTTCGTAATCGAAAGCGCTTTCATCGGAATAAGCCAAGATCGGACGTGCACAATCGTCAGCGGAAACGATGACAAAACCTTTGCCAACATTGAAGGCATACATGGTTGCCATGCCGTTATTGCCACGAAGCGTGTATGACAGAACTGCTTCATCAGCCGATTTTGCAAGGCTCGGTTGATGTTGTGCAAAACTCAATGCAAGTTGCTGAGCCTTAGCAACATCTACAGGATTTGCTTGGACCATACTCACACCGAAAAGTGCAAGGACAAGAATAAGTAAATGTCTTTTCATAGGTTATAAGTTTGATTATTATCGATTTTAAGGGGTCAAAAATAGGAAATTTTAAGTTTTCTGCTCCTTTTTTTTCGCTGCTGGGAACAAAATATTGTTCAAAATCAACCTGAAGCCCGGTGAATTAGGGTGCATTTCCAGTTCGGTGGGCGGGTCACCGACAATGTGACGGTAGTCCTCTGGGTCATGCCCACCAAAGAAAGTCCAGAATCCGTTGCCGAAATTACCGTGAATGTATCGGTCTTCGTTCAGCGCGGCATTGTCACCCAATACAACGACCGATGGCTTGACGTATGCCTTGTTGAAAGCCGTGGTCTGTCCCATGAAGCCTTTTATCAGCCTTTCGTGGCATTGCGTGAGCATGGTTGGCACAGGGTCCCATTTTGCAGAGAAATCAAAAAGCAGAAAATAGTCGTTCTGCTCCTGCACCATCCGGCTACGGCCTTCGGTGACATCGATGTTGGAGATTTCGTATTCCTGAGGATTTGTCGAGACCGTGAAATCAGTAAAAGCCAAGCAGTTGTCATAATTCAAGCGTTTGGTATCACCGGCATTTATCGGGTCGCCGTCGAACATGTAATCGCAAATATCAAGGCCATCGGCCGCCAAAGCGACATCGAAACTATCGGGGGCCGAGCACATGGCAAACATATAGCCGCCACCTGCCACAAACTCACGGATTTTCTTCGCCACAGCAAGTTTCAGCTGCGACACTTTCTGAAAACCCCAGCGTTGCGCCGTGGCCTCCTGCAACTGCACATCTTCCTTGTACCAAGGATAATTGCGGTAACGCGACCAGAACTTGCCATATTGTCCCGTGAAATCCTCGTGATGCAAGTGCAGCCAGTCGTAAGTGGGCAGCACACCTTGCAGCACTTCGTCGTCATAGACAACATCGTATGGAATTTCTGCATAAGTCAGCACCATGGTCACGGCATCGTCCCAAGGCAGATTGTTTTTGGGCGCATAGACCGCAATGCGCGGCACTTTCTGCAACTTCATCTCGTCCATATTCACGCCAGGGTCAGCGATTTCAGCCAAAATGGCATCGGCCTGCGCATCGGCAATGACCTGATAGCTGACATTGCGCATCTTACATTCGCGCTCAAACATTTCGTGGTATGGAATCAAATAACTTCCACCTTTATAATTCAACAACCAGCTGATTTCGACCTCGCGCTGCAAGACCCAATAGGCCACGCCATACGCCTTCAAGTGATTGGTCTGGGTGTTGTCCATCGGGATAAGTATGTAGGCGGCTTTTGCAGGAAACACAATAGAAATCAGCAATATAAATACAATCAAAAAACGTTTCATTTCACAAAAAACTAAAACTTCACATACGATTCTAACATTGGATTCAGTTCGCCGGCATTTTTCGTCACTGTCAGCAATTGCGACCAGTTTTTAATCATTCCCTTTGAGTCACGCTGTTTGAAGATGGCCTTCACCATATCGTAATTCAGATAAGGATGGTTGACCAAAGTCTTGAAATCGTCGCGGTTGATGTCAATCTTCTTTGCTTCAACGGATTGAAATTGCAGATATGGCAAAATCACCTGATAATGCGTTGAATCCATGCCTTTCACTTCCAACAATTGTTCCAAATTGAGGAATCCGCCCAGCTTATTGCGGTAAGTGACAATTCGGGAAGCCAAATATGGACTCACCTTTGGCAACTGCACGAACAAAGCCGAATCAGCAGAATTGATTTCGACCATCTCAATCGGTTTTGCTTCGGGCTGATTATACTCTTTCTTTTCCTTGGAATTGCCATAATCGGGACGATTCGAGTGATCGTAAATGCTTCTGTTCAAAGGTGGAATGACGATGAAAGGCTCCAATTGTGCAAATTCTTCATCGCTAATCGAATAAAGTTTTTTGACATCGTTTTTCGAGTAGAACTTGCCGCCTTTCGCCTCATAATTCTTAATTGTACGGATTTGCCGGTCCGACAGTCCCATTTTGCGCCATTCCTCTTCGGGCAAGCCATTGGGATTGAATGGGAAAGGTGTCAGATGAGGCTCATCGGCTGGCAAGGATGAAACTTGTTTTTCCGCTTGCTCATCCAATGCATTCTGGCGCGCCACAATCAACGAATCGAGGGCATGAAAACCATATCGTTTTGTCTCCTGACGAAACGGTTTCCAAATGCCAAGCACAATCAGGACGACAATTGCAACAGCCAACGAAATGACGGCTATGCGCTCGCCTCTGCCAAACTTCAGGAAACCATCGTTAAACTCGTCCATAACGAAATCAATTGAACAGACCTAAACCCCTAATGAAGATAATGGCAATAGCTAAAGGAGCCACGAACTTGATAATGAATAAAATCAAGGTCTTGATTCGAATTTTCAGCTGGCCACCGTTAGTGATTTCTTCATAGAATTTCTTTTTGCCAAGATACCAGCCCACAAAAATGACAATCAGCATACCGCCAACCGGCAGCAAGATATTGGACGACAAGAAGTCGAGTCCATCAAAAACAGTTTTACCACCAATCACGAACGGCGTGTTGTCCATAAGGCTCAACGAGGCGAAAACGCCCAAACACATGGTTGCCGCGCATGCAAACACCGTGGCCCATTTGCGCTTGATGTGAATTTCCTCAACCAAATAGGCTACCATCACCTCAAGCAAAGAAATCGTCGAAGTCAAGGCGGCAACGGCCAAAAGGACAAAGAATATCAAGCAGAAGACATAGCCGCCTGTCATTTGATTGAAAATCAATGGCAAGGTATTGAACACAAGACCCATACCAGCTTCCGGCTGAACGCCGAAAGAAAAGGCGGCCGGAAAAATGACGATGCCCGCCAAGACCGCAACCAAAGTATCAGACAAAGTAACCGAAAGCGCAGTGGTAGCAAGATTATCATTCTTTTGGATATAAGAGCCATAGGTTATCAAGGCACCCATGCCCACACTCAACGAGAAAAAAACCTGTCCGAGCGCACTGATGAGCACCTCGCCATTTAGCTTTGAAAAATCAGGATGGAACAGGAAAGCAAGACCTTCTTTTGCGCCAGGCAAAGTGGCTGAACGGACAGCCAACACCATCAGAATAACCAAAAGCATGGGCATCAGAATCTTCGAATACTTTTCAATTCCTTTCTGAACGCCTTTAAAGACCACAAAGCCCGTCATGAAAATGAAAAACGCCTGCCACATCACGTTTTTCCAACCCATATTGTGAAAATCGGAAAATTCCTGTTCTAAAATAGCCAAATCCTTTCCATGGAAACCATTCATCAACGATTTGCAGATATACTCCAAAGTCCATCCCGAAACCGTAGAATAGAATGCCAGAATGACAAAACCGCAAAACACGCCCATGAAACCGACTATAGGCCAAAACGTTTTTGGAGCCAGTTTCTTAAACGAGCCAACCGCATTGGCTTGCGAACGACGCCCTATGATGAATTCAGAAAGCATCACGGGGACACCTAAGACCAGCACGATAGCCAGATAAACCAAGAGAAATGCAGCACCACCATTATTGCCCAATTCGCACGGGAAACGGTAGATGTTGCCCAAACCCACTGCCGAACCTGCAGCTGCAGCAATGATGCCTATTTTCGAACCAAAAGCGTCGCGTTTTGTTTTTGCCATGAACGGGGAAAGAGATTTAAAGATTTAAGAATTAAAATCAGCTTATTCGATTACATTTTTTCGCCGAAAGCGAGGTCACCTGCATCGCCGAGACCAGGAACAATGTAGGCATGAGCCGTAAGTTCCTCATCGACAGCACCGACCCAAATCGTAACCGGCATACGCGACAGCGAACGCTTCACAAATTCTAAACCCTCAGCGCTTGCAATTGCAACCACAATATGAATGTGCTTAGGATTCATCTCGTCGTTTAGCAAGCCATGCAAGGTTTTTACCAGCGATTCGCCCGTTGCCAGCATCGGATCACACAAAATCAAGGTACGGCCATCGACATCGGGAGAGGAATAATACTCGACCTTGATTTCAAAATCCTCGTTTTTGTCATATTTTCGATAAGCTGCAATGAATGCATTGTCAGCCTTGTCAAACATACTTAAAATGCCATTATGGAATGGCAATCCTGCACGAAGAATCGTCGCAATGACAGGTTGTTCCTTCACCACGCGCATTTCCTTAACGCCCAATTGCGTCTCAACTTCAATTCGTTCGTAGTCCAATGTCTTACTGATTTCGTAAGCCATTATCTCGCCCAAGCGTTCCAGATTGCGGCGGAAACGCATACGGTCTTTTTGAATTTCAACATCACGGATTTCCGACAGGAACTGATTGAACACGCTGTCCTGTTCGCCAAGATTTATTACCTTCACCATTATTTTTGTATTTGGCACCAAAAATAATAAATAAAGGGAAACGGAAGAAAAAATCAGATGAAAAAACTCAAATTTTCTTCCAGCAAGACAACAAAAACCGTCCGAAAAACGACATATTATTTGCAGCATAACTCGGATAAGCGAAGTTTACGCTACCAAAGCCCTCGTAAAAACGGGCCAGATTGGCATTATCGGAACCCTCGAAATCGAGCACACATTGCTGATTGCAGAACTCACGGACGACGCAATCCAAAAGGAAAGTCATGGCTTGCAACGATTTGCCTTTTTCGCCACAACCCGAGAAAAGAAAAGTGATACGCCCATTGTTTTTCATGAAAAGCGCACCACACACAATTTCATCAGACTCAGGAGCAGCGACACCATAAACGAAGGCGTGATTTCGACGCACCGCCTCATCCGAGAGTCGTTGCAGACGCGCATATTCGGCATCGCCCCAATGCGAAACCGTCGCACCGCGATTAGCGCGAAACAAGCCAATAACCATTTCAATGTCAACATCTTTCACCAAACGGAGACGATTGTTTTCCGCCTTGACTAAATTGCGTTTCGTATTGGCGTGATAACGGTTCCTAAGGAATTCATAAGGCGCATCCATGAAAAGCAGGAAATCGGCATGGTTTTCAACGCCTTTTGCCGTTGACGGAAAAGCATTCAAAACATTCAGCCTGATTTCGACAAAACGGAATTTTGCAGGAATGGCATCGATGAATTCATTCTCTTTCAGTTTCATGCAATCAGGCGAAAACACGCCCAGCTGTTGTGCAAAGAAAGGTTGAAACAGGTAATTGACACCGAATTTCCGACCACCCGTCAGCGGCATGACCGCCACATAATCATCCTTCACCATAGCCTCCCAACCGGGATGAATGATGTCCAAATACCACGAATAAGCATAAACCAAACTGTTCTCAGACAAACGGATGCAGGCATCCCATTTCCCCTTATCGATTTCGTTATGACGCAAATAGCTTACCATCTCAATCCAAGCAATATTGAATCAGTTTTTCATACATTTCGGGCCAACCAACCCAACGCTTTTCACCGCCAAGCGTCTCATTATGCGTCAGATAGATGAATGTTCCATTGACCGACTTCACCTCGTCGACCAATCGGCAAGCCAACTCAAACGACTCGTCGACATCCAGGTTCAGGTAGTCGCGCATGGTGCCGTCCATCAAGGCGAAAGGATGCACCACAAGC
Organism: Bacteroidales bacterium; assembly: GCA_024400455.1. Lineage (GTDB taxonomy): Bacteria > Bacteroidota > Bacteroidia > Bacteroidales > F082 > Limimorpha. Next base: position 64,583 of record JAKSMU010000010.1, read on the forward strand.
GGTGTGACGACATCGTTTTCCAAATCGAAGAACGGAAAAGCATCGGCAATGCCAGCACGGAAACCGGCTTGCGATGCAAAGCCCATCGTGTAATCCTCTTTCACATCCAACTCAATAAGTTTCTGATAACTGCGCGGCAGATTCATTCTCAGGAAATGTTGTCGGCTCTTGGTGACATCGCGGTTCAGCACCGATGAAAGTCGCTCCAATTCCACACGCAATTTCTCCGAATCGAGATAGGATGCAAACGATGGATGGATGCCTACATCAGCATAATCGCCAATGCGCTTAATCAGCGCCTGAAAAGCATCGTTGCGAATAGAAATGCTTTTGTCGTTGGTGTCGTAATCGCCACACAATATGAAGAATATGGGGTGCAAACTGTATTTTTTCTGCAAATCGAAAAGCATGTCAAACGAATCGAAAGGATCGCGACGATGACGGAAAAGCACCTGATGACGTTCCTTGATCAAGCCGAAATCACGAGCGGCCAAATTCTTCAGAAAAGATGCCGAAGTGCGTAAAAAACCTTTGCGCTTATAGGCCCAAGCCGCATCAATATCGTATGTCGGGAGAAAACGGAATATGCGTTTTTTAAGCTGTAATTCAGGATATTGTGATTGCAGTCTTTCGCCTAATTTCATCGTCCAAATGTTCACCAAAGGCTTTTGCAACATGCCATTTTCGAACATCCAGGTCGACTCAGCCTTGAAACGGCCAAACTTATCGCACACATGAGGCAGATATTCCTCGTAGCGCGAGACCAAATAAAACGAAGCCGCAAAAACATCGAATGGGAACAATGTCTCCTTGCCGTAAACAGGAAATAAGGCTTTGGTGTCTTCAAAATCTATGGTTTTAACGTCCTGCTCCACAATATTGCGTTCAAAAAGCAGATTGACAGCCTTTTGCAGAGGCTCCTGTCCTACTCTATCGCAACCATAGTTCAGTTTCGGACCTTCGGCCGAAACAAAACTTTCAGCATCCGTAAATAATTCATACTCAAGGCCTAGCAAATCACCAAGCATCAAGTCGAAAATGTAATGCAACCTATCGGTCTGCTTCGGGACTAAAACGGAGAGTTTCATAAGACAATCATTCCCCAAAACGTTTTTTAACGTGCAAAAATAATGATTTTACCGATATGGAAGCAAACTGTTTTTTCCTTTTTTATCAAGTTTTTCCTCATTAACCCGAAAATTATCCCGAAAATTTGTACTTTTGTCAACTTTAAAAAGAATGAAATGGAGAATTTTGTCGTATCTGCAAGAAAGTATAGACCAGCGACTTTTGACACCGTCGTGGGGCAAGAGTCCATCACATCGACCTTGAAAAACGCCATCCGCAACAACACTTTGGCACAGGCTTTCCTGTTTTGCGGTCCGCGCGGCGTGGGCAAAACCACCTGCGCCCGTATCATGGCCAAGACCATCAACTGCCTCCACCCGACCGAAACGCTTGAGGCCTGCAACGAATGTGAATCGTGCAAAGCCTTCAACAACAACGCTTCGTTCAACATCTACGAACTCGATGCCGCATCAAACAACTCGGTGGAAGACATCAGAAGCCTTGTCGAGCAGGTGCGCATCCCCCCGCAAATCGGTCAGTATAAGGTCTATATCATCGATGAGGTTCACATGCTTTCATCGGCAGCTTTCAACGCTTTCCTGAAGACCTTGGAAGAGCCGCCCGCGTATGCCAAATTCATTTTGGCCACGACCGAAAAACACAAAATCATTCCTACCATTCTTTCCCGTTGCCAGATTTTCGACTTCAAGCGCATCACCGTTGAGGACATCGCGAAACATCTCGCTTTCGTCGCCTCGAGCGAAGGCATCACCGCCGAACCCGAAGCACTCAACATCATCGCCCAAAAAGCCGATGGCGCCTTGCGCGACGCACTCTCCATTTTCGACCAAATGGTCAGTTTCTCGGGCAAAAACATCACCTACAAGGATGTCATCGAGAACCTCAACGTGCTGGATTACGACTATTATTTCAAAATCGTCGACGACATTCTGCAAGGCAACACGACCGACATTCTGCTCCTGCTCAACGACATCATCAGCAAAGGCTTTGAGCCGCAGCATTTCATCGGCGGATTGGGCAACCATTTGAGAAGCCTCTTGGTGAGCAAGGATGTCGCCACCGTGCAACTGTTGGAAATCAGCGAACAATTGCGGCAGCGCTACATTCAGCAAGCCGCCGTTTGCCAGATGCCATTCCTGCTGAGAGCTTTGGACATCAACAACCAATGCGACATCAATTACCGCAGCGCCAACAACAAGCGCCTGCATTTGGAAATCGCACTGCTGAAGATGTGTTCGCTCTGCTCGCAAGCCTTGAACATGCCCGAACCGACGAACAATGCGAAGCCTGCGATGAATCCATCACAACCGCAAGCAAGACCCGCTGCTCAACCACAAGCACAACCATCGGTTCAGCCACAACCGGTCCAGCAACCCATTCAACAAAGACAATATACACAACAGCCTACTGCGACACAGCAACCCGTCCAACAGGCACAGCCCGCTCCACAGCCAACCGCTACACCACAGCCAACTGCTGCACCACAAACGCAAAACCAGCAGCCCACTCCAACGGCAACCCGTCCGAGAGGCGTAAGGAGTTCCATTTCAATTTTGGGCGCCATGGAACATGCCGCCCAAAAAGAGGAAGGTCCTGAAGAGACTTGGGACAATCCTTTCACGCAAGCACAATTGGAAACGGTTTGGGTTGATTTTGTGGAAAAACACAGAAACGTTTCTCCGAGTTTTGCCGCCAGTATTGGTAAATACAAACCCACCCTGGGAGCAAATTTCGAGATTCATTTCCCAGTCGACAACCTGCTGTTCGAACGCGAAACCGAAAGCATGGCCGCCCTTAAAACGCATTTAAAGAACACATTACATAATAATCAATACAAACTCATTCCCGAAGTTCAAGAAAAGCCCGCCGAGATTGATGCCTATACCGACAAGGACAAATTCGAGAAAATGGCGCAAGCCAACCCGATGCTGCGCATGATGCAGGCGGAACTCAAACTTGAAGGAGATTTATGATTTCAATCAATTAAATATCAATATAATGAAGAAAACATTAGCAGCCATGATGATTTTATGCACAGTGGCAACAGGTTGCTCGCAGAAGGGCAACGAACCGGCAGAGACCAAAGTCCCCGCCATCGACACAGCCAACATGGATTTGAGCATCAAGCCGGGAGACGACTTCTTCCGCTATGCCAACAACAAGTGGTTACAAAACAACCCGATTCCTGAAGAATACACCACCTACGGTGCCTTCACCGAACTCGACCAGCGCAACGAGCTGCAGATTCAGGAAATCATCAACGAAGTCAGCAACGACAGCACCGCCACCGAAGGCAGCGTGGCGCAGAAAATCCGCGACTTCTACAACGCAGGTATGGACACCGTGGCCATCGAAGCACGCGGTTACAGCGAACTGCTCCCTTACTTTGAAAAAGTCGATGCCATCACCGACAAAGCCGACTTGGCCGAACTCATCGGTTACATGCACGCACAAGGTTTCGGCGGTTTCTTCGGTGCAGGAACCGGCAGCGACCCGAAACAAGCCGACATGGTCATCATGCACGCTATGCAAGGCGGTCTCAGCCTGCCTGACCGCGACGATTACTTTGATGAAAGCTCAAAGGAAATGCGTGAGAAGTATGTCGAACACGTCGCCAACATGTTCAAGCTCATTGGCACCGATGCCGAAACAGCAGCAAACATGGCCAACAACATTCTCGCTTTTGAGACCCGTCTCGCCGAAAAATCACTGACCCGCGTTGAACGCCGCGACCCTGACCGCACCTATAATAAGATGACGCTCGCCGAATTCCAAGCTTCAACGCCAGTATTCAATTGGGGTAATTATTTCAATGCCGTCGGCGCTCCTGCTTTCGACAGCCTCAATGTCGGCATGCCTGAATTTTTCGTTGGTCTCAACAGCAACATCCTCAACAGCGACCTTCAGGTCATTAAGGATTATCTGAAATGGAAGCTCCTGCACAGCAGCGCAAGCCAGCTCAGTTCCGACCTCGACAAAGAGACCTTCAATTTCTACAGCAACTACCTTTACGGCCAAGAAGTGCAGCAGCCACGCTGGCGCCGCATCCTCAATGCCACATCAGATTGCTTGGGCGAAGCAGTCGGTCAAATCTATGTTGAGAAATATTTCCCGGCAGCCGCCAAGGAAAGAATGGAAAACCTCGTCGCCAACCTGAAGACTGCCCTCGGCGAACGCATCAAAGTCCTCGACTGGATGTGCGACGACACCAAGGCCCTTGCCCTTCACAAGCTGGACTGCATGAACGTGAAAGTCGGCTATCCAAACAAATGGGAAGATTACAGTGATTACACCGTAACAAGTGAATCATACTTCCAGAACATCTGCAATGCCTGTGTCTTCAACAACAAGAAAGACATGGCCAAACTCGGCAAACCTGTCGACAAGGAAGAATGGTTCATGCCTCCGCAAACCGTCAATGCATATTACAGCCCTGACAGGAACGAAATCGTTTTCCCAGCTGGCATTCTGCAAGCACCTTTCTTCAGCCAGGATGCTGACGATGCCGTCAACTACGGTGGCATCGGTGTGGTCATCGGCCACGAAATGACTCACGGTTTCGACGACCAAGGCCGCAAATACGATGAAAAAGGCAACCTCAACGACTGGTGGACAGAAGAAGACGCTGCCAATTTCAAGGATCGCACACAGCGCCTCGTCGAACTCTTCAACGAATTCGAACTCCGCGGCAACCACATCAATGGCGAACTCACCCTGGGTGAAAACATCGCTGACCTCGGCGGTTTGAACATCGCTTGGGACGCCTATCAGATAACCGAAGAAGCACAACGCAGCGAAAGCATCGACAACTTCACCCCTGCTCAGCGTTTCTTCATCAGCTACGCCACCATCTGGCGTAACAACATCCGCGACAAGGCCCTCGAACGCCGCATCAAGGAAGATGTACACTCACCGGCGGAAGCCCGCGTCAACCGCGCACTCGGCAGCATGCCTCACTTCTACGAAGCATTTGAATGCACAGAAGGTGACAAGATGTATATTGCTCCTGAAAACCGCGCAAAGATCTGGTAATGAGTATCAGAAGAGCAATAGGAAAATTTGGATTATGGGTTGGCGGCTGGAAAGCCGTCAACTCCATACCCAATGACATCCGCAAATGCGTTTGCATAGTTGCGCCACACACTTCAATGGAAGACTTTTTTGTCGGATGGGCATTCTTCTGGTCGCAAGACCTACACTTTAAAATGATGATGAAGGCTGAATTCTTCAAATACCCGATTCTCAGAGGCATTTTGCTGAAACTCGGCGGAATCCCAGTCAATCGTGGCCATCGCAACAACCTCGTCGAGCAAATGGTCGACATGTTCAGCAAGAACGATGAAGTGTTCCTTGTCATTTGCCCTGAAGCCACGCGCAAGAAAGTCAACCAATGGAAACGCGGTTTCTATTACATTGCCGAAGGCGCTCAGATGCCAATCGTCTTAGGATTTGAAGATTTCCAAAAGAAAAGATGCGGCTTCGATAAAGTGATAATTCCATCGGGAGATTACGAAAAAGACTTAGCTGAAATCTGGGATTACTACAAGGACGTGAAGGCTAAGTTCCCTGAAAAGTTTAATCTGGATGAACAATATCGATAATTTAGCTGTTAGTCATTAACACTTCACAAAATAAATGATTGATTTACAGACCAAAATACACGACAAATTCACCTTGGAATTCAAGGTAGGGTTCATTGCGAAGGAAAACCAGAACTTTTTGAAGGTCAATGACTTTGTGATGAACACTTGGATTTTCGTGCCTAACAGTCTCGACATCAACAAAAGCAAGTATTCGAAAGAGAACTTCTACCGCGACATCAAGTCCGGCGTGAGGCTCATCACACCGAGCTATCTGCTGCACGACCTGGCCAACGACGACACTTTACTACCCTACCAATTGCTTGAGACAAACGTCAAGGCAATTCAAGACGATGCCGAAAGCCATGACACATTGCTTCACGCCATCAAAATGTATTGCGCCATTTCGAAAAGCTCAACACGCGAAGCCTACAATGCCATCACGAAAAGCAAAGGCTCAAATCTACATTCGCAAGCAATTGACTTTCTGAATGATGCGCCAAAAGTGCTTTCAAAATTCCGTAAGCTAAAAGACCAGCTTGATGAAAAAACAGACCAACAGATTCAGCAAGCATTTCGATATGGCGATGAGTTTCTGAGCAATATTCTGGAGCAATATGGCTATCGGTTGCGTGAATTTGTCAGAATTAATCATGCAGCAGAATACCAACAGCTTGAACCGATTTTCAAGAAGACACTTATCGCTGAAAAAGAATACAAAAGCGCACAAAACTACCTACGCATACATCGCGAAAGCGACGACGGCAACAGCCGTTTCGTCTACCACGCCAGTCTGCTGAAGAAATTCGCTGAAAGCGACCTTTTCCTTCAGGCCAACAAGAGCCACAATACTTTCCTCATCGAGCAGATTTTCTACAGTGCAGCCGCTGGCGTCGCCATGATTTTCGCCACGGTAGCATCGTTCTTTTTCCAGCAGAAATACGGTAACTTTACTTTCCCATTTTTAGTCGCCTTGGTCATCAGCTACATGTTTAAGGACAGACTAAAAGACTGGTTGAGATTGATTTTCGCCAAGCGTCTCAGTTCAAAAATCTACGACACAAAGACAGTTTTCCGCATCAACAAGCAGAAAATCGGCTGGACCAAAGACAGTTTCGATTTCGTTGAGGGCGACAAAGTGCCCCAAGAAGTGTTCGCCGCTCGACAACGCACCCAACTTTTCAACATGGTAAGCGGCAACGACGAAAAAATCATTCTCTATAGGAAAAAAGTACAACTTAACCGCGACCAACTCGCCAAAGCAAGTCCCTACCCGCTCAACGGCATCAACGACAACATCCGTCTCAACATCACGGAATTCCTGCGCAAGATGGACAATCCCGACATTCCGCTGCAAGCATCGTGGGAAGACACCAACTATTCCGTCATCGTCGGAAAGAAAGTGTATTACATCCATTTTGTGATTCAATGCTCCTTTGAAGGACAGACCGAATACAAGCACATTACATTGGCCTGCAACCGCGACGGCATTGTAGAAGTGAAGGAAATATAAACCGAAACACCAACCTTACCGTTTTTCCTCTAATCTAATGTCGTCCGACGATGTTCCCACCATAAAGGTGAATTCGCCAGACTCGAAATGCCAACCCTTTTCGGTGGAATAAACGGACAAATCACTTTCGGAAAGCGTGAAGGACACCAAGACAGTTTCACCTTTATTAATATGCACCCTTTGGAATCCCTTCAGCAATTTTGAAGGCGGCGTAAGAGAAGCCACCTCATCACGGACATAAAGTTGAACCACCTCATCACCGTCGCAGTTTCCTATGTTCTTTACTGAACACGAGACGACGAACAGCGAATCAGTATTATCGAGGTTCTCAACAATCTGCAAGTCACCATATTCAAATTCAATGTAACTCAAGCCATAGCCAAACGGATAAAGTGGCTTTGAGCTTCCTTCCACATAATCGGAACAAGCTGGTTGGGAATAATACACAGGGAGTTGTCCCACATTACGCGGCACAGAAATCGGCAAGCGTCCTGAAGGATTGTATTCGCCCCAAAGGATGTCGGCCAAAGCCGAGCCACCTTCCATTCCGGGATACCAAAGCGTCAGCAAGGCATTGGCTTTCTCGGCAGCGAGGTTCATGTTCAGCGGACGACCTTCGATATAGACCACTACAATAGGTTTCCCCGTTGCCAAGATGCGCTCCATCAGCTCGGTTTGTCGTCCAAGCAAATCCAAAGTGCAGCGGTCGTAGCCTTCGCCACATTCCATATCGGAGATATGGTCATCGACGATGGCTGCACCAGTGTCTTCGTAACTTGTCTTGAAATCGCGTGCCGACGATCCGCCAACCACAAGTACTACTGCATCAGCCGATTGGGCTGCCTTAACGGCCAATTCAATGTCGGCATCCGATTCATCACGCACTGAACAGCCTTTGGCATAAACCACCTCTGCCCTGCCCTTTTCGCGTATGCCTTCCAACATCGTGACGATTCTGTCAGGGTCTTGCGGAGCTGTATAGTCGCCCAACTGATTGTACATGTTATCGGCATTCGGGCCGATGACAGCGACTTTTCTGATGTCTTCACCAAAAGGCAAAACGCCATCGTTTTTGAGCAACACAGCCGATTCAAGTGCAACCTGCTTTGCCAATTGCGCATTTTCAGCCGAACCGACATTTTGTTCTGCAAGATACTCGTCAACATACGGATTATCGAACAGACCCAAGTCGTATTTCAATTGCAAGACATGACGCACCGCACGGTCAATGTCAGCTTCAGAAATCAATCCACGATGCAAAGCCTCTTTCAGAAAACCGCCGTAACTATATGCACCAAGATCAATATCGACACCGGCTTTCAATGCCAATGCAGCAGCCTCAACCGGGTCGGCCGCCACATGATGCGTAGCATACATGGCATTGATGGCATTCAAATCAGCGAAAACAACGCCCTTAAACTGCCACGACTCGCGCAATATCTCTTGCAAAAGCCAGGCATTTGCCGAACACGGCACACCGTCAACGGCATTGTAGGAAGTCATAACTGCTCGGGCGCCTCCATCTTTGACAGCTTTTTCAAAACCAGGAAGATACTCACTCATCAAATGACTTTGGCCGACCTCGGCAGCGGCGGCATTATGTCCGCCTTGAGAGATGCCGTATGCCGTTAGATGTTTCAATGTGGAAACCACATTTCTCTCCATTCCTTTTACAACGGCAGCGCCAAGAATACCAGCAAGATAAGGATCTTCGCCCATAGTTTCCTCCACCCGCGACCAGCGCGGATCACGGGCAATGTCCAAGACAGGACCGTAACCAACTTGCGCACCTTGCAAACGGATTTCCCTGCCCATCACCTCACCCATTTTTTCAAGCAGTTCAGGATTCCAAGTGCTTGCCTGACCTATGCCTGTAGGAAAGGCCGTCGTGCCAACAGCCATGTGGCCGTGCGGCGTTTCTTCACAGAATAACAACGGAATGCCTAAACGCGTATTTTCAATGGCATAACGCTGCATTTCGTTCAGCAAATGCGCTGATTGGACAGGTTTCAAGCCCGTTTCCACTGTCTTTTGCGACCAAGGGTCGGCACGCAGCACCGCCCAGCACGAACCAATCGGCATGGTATCCATTGCCTTAATGAAACTATCGTCAAGCCAAATGGAATCGCCATTCTTGCCATAAAAATTGAAGCCAATTGGACAAGATAACTGACCACATTTCTCGTCGAGAGTCATTTGAAAAATTAAGTCAGAGACTTTATCAGGTTTGGAGCATGAGAAGCATAGAACTAGACAAAACACAATCAAAAAAGAAAGCCGCCAACTGGCAGGCTTTCCAACGGCAACCCGGTTGGGTGCCGTTGTACTGCGGAAAAATAGTTTTGTCATCGTTTTGAGTGTTTTGTGAGACTACACTAATTTTCCAATCCAATCTTCCTTGTCGCCAGGCAGCATATCCACCACTGGGATTTCAATCATCGTGTAGCAACCAGACTGCAAGCGCATGGTGGCACGCGCCACGTTCACAAGCACTTGTCCCGTCAAGGCGGGATTGTTGATGCTCATATTAAAATCGAAACGCTGGTTTTGGGTCATGCCCGAAACGCCTTTGCGCACCATGTTGACGCCATGTCCCATATCACGCACATCATCAACGTTGTCGACGGCAAAAACATGAGTCTCGTCGTTGGCAAAATACGGGTCGGCCTTGATGTCGGCAGTCACTTGTTTAAGACAAGCGCCGTCTTCCAATTCCACATATACCATGCGGCGGTGAATGCCTTCGCCCAACGGAATGGTCACCGACAAAGCATTTTTCACGCCTTTTTTGCAGCGCACACAGACACTGTGACCCATCGACATGCCTGGACCGAAGTTTGTATAAGTCAATCCTTTAGGGGCAAGACCTTGAAGCAAAGTGCGAACCACCGAATCCGAACCAGGGTCCCAGCCCGCTGCTATCACGCTGACGGTTTTCGTTTCCTTATTGATAGGCATCAGCTCATGACGGTATTCCGGAATTGAAGTGTGAATGTCGAAAGAATCGACCGTATTGATGCCCAAAGGCAGAATCCGTTTGGCATATTCGGGACAACTGCGCGTCGGCAAGGCCAAAATGGCGACATCAACATCTTTCAGTTCCTGAATGTCTTTCACCACCTTATACGGCGTCAGTTCCAAAGGCTTATCATCATCGCCCTGACGGCGCACAATGCCGGCAATCTCAAAATCGGGTGCCATTTCCAAAGCCTGCACCGCATAACGGCCAATATTGCCGTAACCCACGACGGCTGCTCTAATCTTTTTCATTTCAGTTCAATTTGATGTGCAAAGATAGGAAAGTTTATTCTAAATGAAACATAATCTCAAAAAAACCTTAAATTTGCCGCACTAATAATTTTCCCTATGAGAAAGACGTTTTTCACCATTTTGTTTTCTTTAGCCTGCATTTTCGCACATGCACAAGCCATCGAAATGACCTACCATTTTGGCGCCCCGACCGTCCGAAACATCGACGGATACCAGACTTTGAACTTTAACGGCTGCCGGCAAAGCGGCCTGACGGGACAGCCTTCATTGCCTTGGAAAAGCGTCAGTCTGCTCTTGCCTCAGAACACGCAAGCCGAAAGCATTGAGGTGTTTTTCAGCGATTTCACCGAGTTGGATGGAACCTACAATTTGCTTCCGCAACAAGCACCCCGTCCGCTTTCTTCAAAAACGGCCTTCACCTTTGCCAAAGACGAGACGACCTACCGCTCTGAAAACGAATATCCTTCACTGACTTACGGGAAAGTCAGCACGCAATACCTCAACGGAACATCATTTGCTTTCAGCAGTTTCACGCCGGTGCGCTATATTCCTGCAACTGGAAAAGTGAGTTATGCCCAGACCGTCAAAGTCCGCATCAACTACACGGCAAGCCGCAATGATTTGGGCAAAAAACTTTGGATAACGCCAAACAACGAAAAGATTATCATGCGTTTGGCACAAAACGACGAGATGCTTACCACTTACGATAAGCGTGGACGCGAAATCAATGGTTACGACATTCTAGTTGTCTCGCCACAAGATTGGGTTGCCAGTTTTGATGCGTATGTGGACTTTTATCAACAAAGAGGTTTCCGCGTGCAAGTTGCTGCCTTAGAGGATATTTACGCTTCGATGACTGGTTGCGACGAGCAAGAGAAAATCAGAAATTATGTCATTCAGGAATACGAAAACAACGGCATCAGCATGTTGATGTTGGGCGGCGATGTCGACCTCACGCCTTTCCGTTACCTTTATTGTTATGTAGGCGACGACACACAAGACCAGCTGCCTGCCGACATGTATTTTGCTTGTCTTGACGGCACGATGAACGACGATGGCGACGAATATTGGGGCGAAGTCGATGAGGTTGACTTAGTGCCTGAAATCGGTGTCGCACGTCTGCCTTTCAACAATTCGGAACAGTTTGAAATCATGATGCACAAGGTTTTCAGCTATTCCACCGCCCCCGTCTTAGGCGAGTTCCGCACCGTGATTTTGGGTGGCGAAGACCTCGGCGACGGCTATTATGGCAGCGTTGGCCTAAACAGGCTTATTGGCACAACCGATTATTACGATTACACGACAACAGGTTATCCTGAAAATTATAATGTGGTCAGGGTTTTTGCTTCCGAGACCCACGAATGGAACGCCGACGAACTGCGCGATGCCATGGGAGGCGGCGGCCAATATGTCTACCATGACGGCCACGCTGGAACCGACTATGTGGCTGGTTGGTACAACAGCACGGTCACGCCGGAATATTTCGGCAACAACGATGGCATCAACCACAACTTCCTGCCTTTCCATACCCACGGCTGCACATGCGGCAATTATCCCGAAGATTGTATAGTCGAACGTCTGATCACTAATCCGACGGGCTGCGTAGTGAGTGCCGGCAATTCGCGCTACGGCTGGTACATTCCTTTTGGTGATGGTCCAAGCGACCACCTTTGCCGCGAACTTGTCGACGGCTATTTCAACGACAGCATCAATGTTTTCAGCCTTGCCTACCGCGAAAGCAAGATTATGACCGCACCTTGGGTTGAGACCGGTTGGGGCGGCGGAGAATATGCCTCCTTGCGATGGAATTTCTACGACCTCAACACCTTCGGCGACCCTGCCTTGAATCTTTGGTGCGATGAGCCGTTTTATCCGGAAGTCCAATATCTGAATGGATTAGCAGCAGGTTCAAGCGAGACACAAGTCATTGTTTTCAACGGCCAAGGCCAGCCTCTCCCCGATTTCCGCGTCAGCCTTTACGACGGAGACAATCTGCTTGGATTTGCACTCACCGACAGAAACGGCATCGCCAACCTTAGTTTTGAAAATCTCGAGCAAACCAATGATAATCTGACTTTTATCGTCACTGGACGCAATGCTTGGCCACAACAATTCACGGCTAAGGTTTACGACAATGACAATGCTTTCATCAATGTTTCAGACCATAATTTTAACGGCATAGCCGAATTTGACCAGACGCTCAATCTTGACCTTACGCTCCAAAACATTGGCGGTCGCAATGCCGAAAACACAGTCACAACCTTGACTTGCGCTTCGCCATTCGTCACCGTTTTGCAAGGCGAAGCCGAAACGGGAACAATTGCACAAGGCGAAACACAAACCTTTGAGAATCAGTTCTCAATCCAAATTGCAGACAACATTGAAGACTTGACGCACCTTATTCTTACCGTCAGCGTCAGCGATGACGAAGGACAAATCTGGAACAAGGAAATTCCATTGGATGTGACCGCTCCGATACTTCGTTTTGTCAGCATCGAACTTGACGACAACGACGGCAATGGTGACGGATACATTGATGTGGCAGAGCCAATTACGCTTCATATTGAAGGCCAAAATGTAGGTCACGCAAATGCTCCTGGCAGTTTTTTAAAAGCTGTTTGCTATCCCGTTCAGGTCATCATTCCAAACGACACAATCGTCTATGGCAATGTTGAGGCAGGCAGCAATTTCAGCATCGATTTGCCTTTTACGACCGATGAAAATACGGTGCAAGGCTCCGTTTATGAAATGTATCTTTCCTTAATATCAGGCAGATACATGGCTCAAGAGACTTACACTTTCTCTGCAGGCCGTCCGACTGAAACTTTTGAGAGTGGCGATTTCAGTCAATTGGATTGGCTGTTCGAAGGCGATTTGCCATGGACCATAACCACGGAAAACCCGCTCAACGGAAGCTATTGCGCTCGTTCCGGCGAAATCGACCACCATCAATTGTCGAGAATGTTTGTCAACACGGAACTTTTGGCAGACGGAAAAATCAGTTTCTCCTACAAGTTCCAGACAAAATCGGCGAAAGACTATTTCCGTTTCTACATTGATGGGAAGCTGAAACTCTATGGCTCTGGCGAGCAGGATTGGACTTTTGCAGAGTTTGATGTCGAAGCCGGCGAGCACACCTTCAAATGGAGTTTTGAAAGAAGTCTCAGCGGAGAATACGGCAGCAATTGCGTTTGGATTGATGACATCACCTTCCCTGCCCAAACCATTATTCTTGACGTTGAAAGCCATCCGGAATCAAACATTTCAATTTTCCCGAATCCAACCAACGGCATCATCAACATTGATGCTGAAGGGTTGGAAAAAGTGACCGTAATGAACACTTTGGGACAAATCATTTTCAGCAATTCAGGGACACAAATCGACTTATCGAAATACGGACAAGGCCTTTATTTCGTCCAAATTCAAACGGATAAAAGCATTACAACTGAGAAAATAATCGTTAAATAACATAAAAATGAAACGCCTATTTTTAATCACATTCATTGTTTTAGCAAGCATTTTTGCCAAAGCACAGGCAATTGAACAGACCTATCATTACAGCACACCTTTTTCCAGGACACTCGATGGGTATGAAATCCTCAACTTTGAAGGATGCCGTCCGACGGGCGACATCGGCACACCGATTTTGCCTTGGCAAAGCGTCAGCCTAATGCTGCCACAAGGTCAGGAAGCCAAATCCATTTCCATTGAATTCAGCGATTTCGTTGAACTTACGGGGCGTCACGGCCTCTATCCCGTTCAGCCCGAACGCCCAATTTCGGTTGAAGGACCGTTTGAATTTGTGAAAAACGAGGAACTTTACCGCTCGGCTGAGAGTTTTCCAACCCGCACGGAAAGCGAAGTTAAGACACAGTATATGAACGGTGTAGGTTTTGCTCTCAGCGGATTTACACCTATGCGTTACGTGGCCAGCACAGGAACTGTCAGCTTTGCCCGCACCGTGAAAGTGAAGGTTGAGACCATGGCAAGCCGCAGCGACCAAAGCCGCAAATTGTGGCTCCGTCCGGAAAATGTCAGCATCATGAAGAAACTCGCTCAAAACGAGGACATGCTTTCAACCTACCAACGCCGCGATGCCATGTTGCCCGAGTATGAAGTCCTCGTCATCACGCCTGAAACCTACGTCGGCCATTTCGATGATTACATTACCCAATATGCACTGCAAGGTCTGCGCGTGCGTGTGGCTTCTACCGAAGAAATCTATGATGCCATGGAAGGCCGCGACAACAAGGAGAAAATCCGCAATTACATCGTTGATGAGTACGAAAAAAACGGCATCACGATGGTCGTTTTTGGCGGCGATGTTGACCTTGTTCCACACCGCAATCTTTGGTGCTTTGCCCAGGAAGGCTATCAAGACAATGTTCCTGCCGACCTCTATTATGCTGGTTTAGACGGAACTTGGAACGAAGACGGCGACAACAAATGGGGCGAAATCGGCGAAGACGACCTCTTCCCAGAAATCGGCATTTCGCGTCTGCCTTTCAACAACATGAACGAATTGGAACTTTTGCTTGGCAAGACTTTCAGTTATCTCAACGAACCTGTTTTGGGCGAATTTCACAAGACCACGCTCGCAGGCGAACACTTAGGCGACGGCTATTATGCTTCAAGCGATTTGGAACGCCTTGTCGGAGAAAGCGATTTCAACGGCTACACGACTTACGGCTATGACGAAGACATTTATGAAATTGGTCGCGTTTACGAAACTCCAAACCATTGGTGGAATCCCGACGAACTGCGCGATGCCATCCGCGAAGGCACACAATATGTCAACCATTTCGGACACGCAAACACCTCATACGTTGGCGGTTGGTACAATTGGGACATCAATTCCAGCCTCTTTGCTGGTGCCAATGGCGTCGATCATAACTACACCGTTTTCCATAGTCAGGGCTGCATTTGCGGCGATTTCGCCGACGATTGCATTCTTGAACGCATGGTTTTGAATCAGACGGGGGTCATTGTTGCATCGGGCAACTCGCGCTATGGTTGGTATAGCACCGCCGGCGATGCATCATCGGCACACTTCAACCGCGAACTCGTTGATGCTCACGTCCACGACCGTATCCCAGAACTGGCCTTGGCTTTCAAGGATGCCAAAATCATGATGGCGCCATACGTCACAATGTTTGGCGAAAGCGGCACCATGCGTTGGACGCTTTATGCTCTCAATGTCATCGGCGACGGCACACTCTCCGTTTGGTTCGACGAGCCATTCACTCCAATCGTGGAATATCCCGAAGTGCTTGAATTAGGCACACGACTCATTCCAATCGACGTAAAAGACGAAAACGGTAATGGCCTGCTCCACTTCCGCTGCAACCTTTTCAACGGTGATGAACTCATTGGCGTTGCCTACACCGATGAAAACGGTCATGCCGACATTGAATTTTATCCTGTCAACAACGAAGACACACTTACAGTGGTTGTTGCCGGCATGAGCGCATGGCCGCAAAGTTTTGAAATGACTTTCCCTGATGCAGATTGCTCTTGGGTCATTTACGATGCTTACGAAATCCATGATGAAGATGGTCAAGTCGATTTCAGCGAAAACCAGACCATCGACATGACATTCCGCAATGTAGGCAATTTGGATGCCAGCAATTTCACCGCAACCTTGACTTGCGATAACCCTGATTATGCAGTTGTTACAAATGGAGAAGCCAACATTTCCGGATTGGCATCCTATCAATATCTCACCTTAGAAAACGCCTTTGATTTCACGGTCAGCGACAGCATTGCCGACAACACCGAAATAGCTTTCACTTTGGTTTGCAACGATGGAACAAGTTCGTGGACAAGCCATTTCAAAGTTCCCGTCCACGCTCCATATTTTGCCGTGACAAACATTGAACTTGAGGAAGTTGACGGCAATGGCAACGGCATCGCGGATTACGGCGAGACCATGGCTCTGCATTTTACCATTCAGAATACGGGTTCAAGTTTGGCACCTGAAACATATTTCGGCGTTTACTGCTCCGCTCCAGAAATCAGTTTTGAAGAAAACATTTTCACCATTGGCGAACTCAATCCAAGCGAAACCGCCCAAGTGGATTTCACTTTCAGCATTGCGCCCGACATGACCATGCCGACTGCATTTGAATTGATACTTGCAACTTATTCAGGACGTTATGTCGTCTACGACAATTATTATGTCAACGTCGGTTGCGAAATCGAAGACTTTGAAACCGGCGATTTCTCGAATTACGATTGGCAATTCGATGGCACACACGATTGGACGATTTCAAGAAACGGCGCCTACGAAGGTTCATTCTGCGCAAAATCACCACAAATCAGTGACAATCAAAGCGCTTCCATTTGGCTCGACTATGATGTAGCTTGCCAAAACGAATTCAGTTTCTACTATAAGGTGTCATCCGAAAACGCCTACGACTGGCTGAGTTTCTACGTGGATGGCGAACTTCTCGACCGCTGGTCAGGCGAACAGGATTGGGCCCGGGCCACATTCATTCTTCCAGAAGGTCAGCACCAACTGAAATGGGAATACTCCAAGGATGCCGGTGCGTCAAGCGGACAGGATCGCGCTTGGGTTGATTTCATCGTCTTCCCGCCAGATGTCGTCGTGTTAGGTGTTGGCAGCGAAACTTCAGACGATGCCATCCTCTATCCTAACCCATCAAATGGTGACTTCACAATCGTTCTGAACGAGACCTCCGAAATCAACATTTTCAATGCCTTAGGTCAAACCTGCATGACTTTGAGCAAAGCCGAAGGCAAACAGAACATTCACCTTGACAAGAAAGGTTTGTATTTCATCCAAATCAGCAATGCCAGCGGTGTGACAACAAAGAAGATGTTGGTTGAATAAAAGGCATCGTGATTCTTCAAAAAGGCTTGGCGAAATGAAACGCCGAGCCTTTTTTTTGTAACTTTGCGGTCAGAAATCATTTAATCACAATAGTAATGAAAAAATTAAGTTTAACTTTCATTCTTTCAATGGTTTGCATTTTTGCAATGGCACAAACCGTTGAAATGAGCTATCATTTCGGTCAGCCTAATGTAACGCACATTATGGGCTACGACCAGATTCAGTTTAAAGGCTGCATGCAGTCGGCGTTGGCTGGGCAGCCCTCATTGCCTTGGCAAAGCGTCAGCCTGATGCTGCCACAAGGCACCGAAGCCGAGTCCATCGAAGTGGAACTCTCCGATTTCGTCGAAATGGACGGCAACTTCAGCCTCTATCCTTATCAGCCCGCCCGCACCTATTCCAATCCGGAGCGCACGCAATTCGTTAAGGATGAAGCCATTTACAATTCAAAGGCAATTTATCCGACCCAATCTTACGGTGAAGTCAGCACCTATTATATGAATGGCATCGGCTTCGCATTTTCAGCCATTTCACCCGTTCAATACAATCCGGCGGAAGGCAAAGTGATGTATGCCACCACCGCCAATGTCAAGGTGAAAGTGACCGCCTCGAAGAAAGACAACAGCAATATGCTTTGGCTCAATGCCAACAATGTGAACAACGCAAAACGATTGGCACAGAATCCTGAGATGCTGCAGAGTTACAATGCAAAAGGCAGAACCGCAAGCGGTTACGAACTGCTCATCATCGCCAAGCAGCAATGGATTGACCAATTTGAAGAATACCGCAATTTCTACCTCGCCCGCGGCTTGCGCTCGCAAATCGTTGCCGTTGAAGACATTTACAGTAGCATGACAGGCGTCGATAATCCTGAAAAAATCCGTAATTACATCATTCAGGAATACGAAAACAATGGCATCATCATGGTGAACCTTGCCGGCGATGTGCCCGACATTCCTTACCGCGGCTTTTATTGCGACGTGCTCTCTGGCGGAAGCCACCAAACCGACAACGACATCCCTTCCGACCTTTATTATGCTGCCTTGGACGGCAACTGGAACGACAACGGCAACAACAGATGGGGCGAAATCGGCGAAGACGACCTGCTGCCCGAACTCGGCATTGGCCGCATGTGCTTCGATACGCAGAGCGAATTGAACAACATCATGCACAAGACTTTGACCTATCAAAGCGAGCCTGTCCTTGGCGAATTTCACAATATCATCTTGGGCGGTGAACATCTTTACGATGGCCCTGAAACCAATGGTAGCCAATACCTTGAACTGCTTATCGGCGAACGCGATGACAACGGCTATACCACCATTGGCATCCCTGAAAACTACGAATTCACACGTCTTTACGAAGAAGAAGGCAACTGGAGCGGTTCACGTCTGAGAAACGCCATCAACGAAGGTAAGGGCTATGTGCATCACGACGGCCACGCCAACACAAATTACGTGGCAGGCTGGTACAACAACGACATCACCGATAACAATTTCAGTGCAGCCAACGGTATTGACCACAACTATACTTTCTTCCACACCTCGGGCTGCATTTGCGGCGACTTCACCGACAACTGCATCCTTGAAAAGATGACGCAAATTGCCAATTTTGCCGTAGCGACTTTCGGTAACTCACGTTACGGTTGGTTCAACGAAGGCCAGACCGAAGGTCCTGCCGCACACTTGCACCGCGAGACTGAAGATGCTTTCTTCCACGAGCGCATCCCATACGCCGGCTTGGCCATGAGAGAAGCAAAATGCCAGACTGCACCATGGGTTAATGCTCCTGGTCAGTGGGAAGAAAACGCCTTGCGTTGGAATTTCTACGACCTGAACATCATGGGTGACGTGGCCGTCAGTCCTTGGCACGATGAGCCTTTCACACCTGAAGTGGATTACACTTCCGAACTGCTCGTTGGCATTGCCAACACTACCGTCACCGTAACCGATGGAAACGGCAATGGACTGTTCAATTTCCGTTGCAGCCTATTCCACGGCGAAGATCTGATTGGCACCGCCAACACCGACGAAAACGGCGTGGCTGAAATCACATTTGCCGAACCTATTGATTTCGTTGGCGAAATGAGTCTCATTATTACCGGTTGCGATGCTTGGCCGACCACTTTACCAGTCATCACATTGCCAGGCAATTGCGCTTACGTTATCTTTAACGATTTCGTCGTCAACGACGAAAACGGTCAGGCCGACTTTGGCGAGACCTTTGGACTGAACATGCAATTCAAGAACGTCGGTCAAGTTGATGCTGCGAATATTACTGCGACTATTAGTACTGATTCAGAATACGTTACCATCATCGATGGCACCGAAACCATCAGCAGCATTGATGGCGGCGCAACCTTAGACATTGAAAATGCTTTCAGCGTGACCATCAGCGATGCCGTGCCAAACGACACCCAAACCCAGTTCATCCTGACCTGCACCGATGGCACCGACACATGGCAAAGCAAATTCAACATGACCCTGCATGCCCCAGATTTCGCTATCGCCGAAATCGTTGTCGATGATTCGGAAGGCAACAACAATGGCTGCATCGAACCTGGCGAGACCGTCACCTTGCACATCAATGGCATCAATAACGGCGGCAGCATGGCACCTTCAACCACAATGCACATTTTGCCTCCTGACGAAGTTGCAGCCATCCAAACCACATTCAATATCGGCAATGTCGAAGCCGACGGCACTTTTGATGCAGACTTCACCTTCACCGTTGCCGATGATGCCGAACTTGGCGTGGCCTACAATTTCATCATCACCGTTACATCAGGCAATTACGAACTCGAATACAGCGAAGTGCTTCCATTGGGCAATGTCACTGAAGGCTTTGAAACAGGCGATTTCAGCAGTTTCGACTGGAACCTCAACGGTTACACGAATCCTTGGAGAGTGGTTTCCGAAAATCCATTCGAAGGCGATTATTGCGCCAAATCGGGCAACATCAACGGCAACCAGAAAGTAGAACTCAGCATCGAAATCACAACGGCCATGAACACCGAAATCAGTTTTTATAAAAAGGTGTCATCGGAAGCCAATTACGACAAACTGTTTTTCTACATCGATGGTCAGGAAAAAGGCAACTGGTCAGGCGAAGTGGCATGGAGCCAAGAAACATACGCCATCGCTGCAGGCACACACGAACTGAAATGGAGCTATTCGAAGGATGTTGCTATGGACAGCGGCAGCGACTGCGCCTGGATTGACAATGTGGTCTTCCCTCCTACCACTATCATTACCAATGTTGAAGAAAGCGTCAGCAGCACAGCCATTTATCCTAACCCGAACAAGGGCAACTTCAGCATTGACCTGCCTAATGAGATTTGCGAAATTGCCATCTACAACAGCCTCGGACAAATGGTTTACCAAGCCCAAGGCAACGGCCTTACCGAAATCAATTTGGAAGGCATTGAAAAAGGCATGTATTTCGTAAGCATCAAATCAAATTCAGCGACCATGACACAAAAGATGATTGTGGAATAAACACCTGATATTTCGATAATTAAAACGGGGCAAGACCTTTTGGTTTTGCCCCGTTTTGTTTATTTCTTTGGAAACAATCACGCCATTCCGCGCTGTTTCTTAATTGATTCGTAAGCAATATTGACTTCCTGCAATTTCTTTTCGGCGGCTTCGCGCACCTCGTCGCCCAAATGACTGACCAAATCGGGATGATATTTCTTGGCCATGTCACGATAGGCTTTCTTCACCTCGTCGTCGGTGGCATTCGGGTCGATTTCAAGGATCTTGTAGGCATTTTCCGTTTCGTTGACCGTCTTCACAAACATGGCCTTAATCGACTCATAATCAGAACTTGTAACGCCCATATACGAAGCAATGCTTTGCAGCACGTTCAGTTCTTGGTCTGCCATGATGCCATCGGCATCGGCAATGCCAAACAAGTAATGCAAAAGTTGCAGGCGCGAGGAATAATCCATGTACTGCCCTACTTGTCGGCCAACATCATAAAGATTATAATCCTGATTGAGGATTTCGCGCAGCATCTTGATATAGTTTTCAGCCCGCTGCTGACCGAAATTCTGCAAGAAAAAGCGTTTCACATAATCGAGTTCCGACTTCATGATTTTGCCGTCGGCTTTCATCACGGCAGCCGATAGCACTAAAAGACTGACGTTGAAATCGCGTTGTTGGGCCGTGCTGCCCATGTTTTTCTTAACATCCTCTTCGGTCCAGCCGCTGAAAAGATTGCCAATCACATAGCCGATGATGCCTCCAATGATGCCGCCGCCGAAAATGAATCCCAATCCGGCACCGACCCATTTGGAATAGCCGTTTTTCTTCCTCACCACTGTTGACGATGACTCTGAATTTCCACTATCTTTCTGATTTTGTTGTTCTTTCTTGTTGTTCGATTTTCTAAACACGAAAAATAAAACCACTGCAACAATGGCTATAATAACAATGTATGAACTATCTCCCATTTTGATTTCAATTTGACCGCAAAGGTAGTCAAAAAACATTCCAAAAGAGGGATTACTGACAATATGGCAAGACAAATCACTTTTTTTCGAAAAAACTTGCCAAAACCAAGGTTTCGTTTTCCATAATTCACTAATTTTGCACCCTTAAAAATTAGAGCAATTTTAGTATTTATCAACAATAAACATTTCAAACAATGACAAAGTACGTTTATACTTTCGGCGGCAAGACCGCAGAAGGTAATGCTTCGATGAAGAACGAGTTAGGCGGTAAAGGCGCTAACTTGGCAGAAATGTGTCTGCTGAAACTTCCTGTTCCAGCCGGTTTGACAATTACAACCGAGTGCTGCACAGCTTATTACGAAAACAACTGCCAACTTCCTGCTGGCCTGATGGACGAAGTCCACGCTGGCATGAAGAACATGGAAAACATCATGGGCATGAAATATGGCGATGCCGAGAATCCGCTGCTCGTCAGCTGCCGTTCAGGCGCGCGCAAGTCAATGCCTGGCATGATGGATACCGTCCTTAACATCGGTCTCTGCTCAAAGACCCTTCCTGGTTTGATTAAGAAGACCAACAACCCACGTTTCGTTTACGACTCATACCGTCGTCTGATCATGATGTACGCAGACGTCGTTATGGAAAAGGCTGAAGGCATCGAACCAGCTGATGGCAAGAGCATCCGCAAGCAACTCGACGATATGCTCGACGCTTTCAAGGAAGCAAAGGGCTACAAATCAGATACCGAAATCAAGGCTGAAGAACTCCAGCAACTGGCTGAAGACTTCAAGGTCCGCATCAAGGAAGTGCTCGGCACTGAATTCCCTGATGACGCTGAAGCCCAACTCGAAGGCGGCATTAAGGCCGTGTTCAAGAGCTGGAACGGCAAGAAAGCTATCTCCTACCGCCGCATCGAAGGTATTCCGGATGACTGGGGTACTGCCGTCAACGTGCAGACCATGGTCTTCGGTAATATGGGCGAAGGCTCAGCTACCGGCGTTGCTTTCACACGTAACCCTGCCACTGGCGACAACCAATTCTATGGCGAATGGCTGATCAACGCTCAGGGCGAAGACGTCGTTGCTGGTATCCGCACTCCTAACCCGCTGAACGACGACACCAAGAACGAGCAGAACAAGCACATGAAGTCCATGCAGGAACTCATGCCTGAAACCTATAAGGAACTCTGCGAAGTCCGTCGCATCCTTGAAGAAAACTATCACGACATGCTCGATATCGAGTTCACCATCCAGGATGGCAAACTCTACATGCTGCAGTGCCGCGTCGGTAAGCGCACCGGTATCGCTGCCCTGACCATGGCTCTCGACATGCTGCACGAAGGTCTCATCGACGAAAAGGAAGTGGTGATGCGCGTGGCTCCTGCCCAAATGGACGAACTCCTCCACCCAATCCTCGACGCCGCTGACGAAAAGAAGCACACCGTCATCGCTAAGGGTCTGCCTGCAGGTCCTGGTGGTGCCGTCGGTATCATCGCCCTCGACAGCGAAAAGTCAAAGGAATACACTGCCAAGAAGATTAAGAACATCTTGGTCCGCGAAGAAACCAACCCAGAAGACGTTGAAGGCATGCGTTCAGCCGACGGTATCCTTACCGCTCGCGGTGGTATGACTTCACACGCTGCTTTGGTTGCCCGTGGCTGGGGTAAGTGCTGCATCGTTGGTTGCGACGCTGTCAAGATCAACATGGAAGAACGCACTGTCACCATCGCTGGCAAGAAGTTCAACGAAGGCGACACCCTCGCTCTGAATGGTGCAAGCGGCTATGTCTACGGCGAAGCTGTTGGCATGATCGACTCATCAGAAAACCCACGCTTCCAGGAATTCATGGCACTCGTTGCCAAGTATCAAGGCATGGGCGTCCGCACCAACGCTGACACTCCAGAAGACACCCAAAACGCTGTCAACTTCGGCGCTGAAGGTATCGGCCTGTTCCGTATCGAACACATGTTCTACGGCAAGAACGGTGCTACACCTCTCGATATTCTCCGCAACATGATTCTGTCTTCCAACAAGGAAGAACGTCTGGCTGCTCTGAACGAACTTGAGCCACACATCAAGGAAGCCGCTAAGAGCACCCTGAAGATTTTGAACCACAAGCCTCTCACCTTCCGTCTGATGGACCCACCTTTGCACGAATTCGTTCCACAAACCGAAGAAAAGCAACGTGCTAAGGCAGCCGAAAGAGGCATCACCTTCGAAGAAATCAAGAAGAGAATCGACGCTCTGCACGAAGTGAACCCAATGATGGGTCTCCGCGGCGCACGTCTCGGTATCGTCTATCCTGAAATTTCCGAAATCCAGTTCCGCGCCCTGTTCACAGCTACCGCTGAACTGATGGTTGAAGGTTACGATCCACACCTCGAAATCATGGTTCCTCTGACCATCGACGTCAAGGAATTGAAACACCAGAAGGCTATCGCCGACAAGATCCAGGCTGAAGTGGAAGCCAAGTTCGGTGTGAAGATCAGCTACCTCTACGGTACCATGATTGAAATCCCACGCGCTACCCTGATGGCTGACGAAATCGCAGAAGTGGCTCAGTTCTTCTCATTCGGCACCAACGACCTCACCCAGATGACCCTCGGTTTCTCACGCGACGACGTGAACGAAATCATCCACACCTACATCGACCAAAAGATCATCGCTGCCGACCCATTCAAGACCCTCGACCAGCAAGGTGTTGGCCAACTCGTGAAACTCGGCGTTGAACGTGGTCGCAGCACCCGTCCAGGCATGAAGTGCGGTGTTTGCGGTGAACACGGTGGTGATCCTGCATCAGTCGAATTCTTCTACAATGCCGGCATGACCTACGTCAGCTGCTCACCATTCCGTGTACCTGTTGCACGTCTGGCCGCAGCACAAGCCGCCATTAACAAGGAACGCGGTTGCTAAACCAATAAATGATTTATGAGACGCGATAAATCGCGTCTCTACAAAACAAAACAGCCTCTGGAGACAGAGGCTGTTTTGTTATTCGATTTGGAGGATTGAGCTACACATAAAAGGTAGTTTGATTTCGGACAATTGCTAAAACAATTCTCCGTTCCAAAGCATCCGCAGGAAATCATAGACATTAATCATGTCAACATCCTCCGACTTACGCGTTATGGGATCGAGGGAAACAATCATCAGCTTGCAATCGGGGTGTTCTTCCTTGAATGCCTTCAGCCCTTTCAGATGTTTGGGCTGCACGGTCTCCACCGACTTGATTTCAATGGCCAGCTCCGCATCGCCGATAATGGCATCCACTTCGTTACCCGCGTAAGTATGCCAGTAACTGAGGCGACGACGGTCATGCGAATAGCCCAAGTAGGCGACAAGTTCCTGAATGACCAAATGCTCAAAAGCGTGGCCGTATTCAACCGTTCCTCGGACAAGATTCTTGCGGTGCAAAAGATAATTGGCAACGCCCACATCGAAATAGTAGAAACGCGGCGCCTGTACCAGTTTGCGTTTCACCGTCTTGGTGTAAGCAGGAATCATAAAGCCAATCAAGGTGTCTTGCAAGATATCGAAATACTGTTTCACCGAAGTGGAATTGATTTGGCAGTCGCTGGCGATGTTGCTGTAATTGACCATTTCCCCATCAGTGAGTGCGGCAACTTCGAGGAAACGTTCAAAGGCATCCAGATTGCGCACGATGGCTTCAGCCTTGATTTCCTGCTGAAGATAGGCATCGACGTAGGCCGACAGTAATCTTGCCGGATTTGGCGACAGGTAATGTTGCGGCAACATGCCCTGATTGACCGCACGGTTGATGTCGAAATCGGGAATTTCGGCACTCACCAAAGGATAAAACGTACACGGATAGGCGCGGCCTCCAAGGGTGTTGTAACCCTTCCGCTTCAGCTTGCGGGCACTGCTGCCACAAAGGACGAAACGGATGTCGAATTCCGAGATGAGACGGTGCACCTCGTTCAGCAGTTCCGGGACTTCCTGTATTTCATCAATGACGACAATAGTGCCGGCATCCTTGCCTGCAAACTGCTCATAAAGCGTAACGGGACGATTACGGTAAGCCGAACGCAACGAAGAATTGAGAAGATCGATGTAAGAAGCCTGTGGAAACCGGGAGCGGAGATAAGTCGATTTTCCAGTTTTTCTGGCTCCAAACAGAAAGACACTCATTTCCTGAATGTCGTCTTGAATTGGGTATATGCGGTTATACATTCCTTTAAAATTTAAATTACCGATTTGGATTTTACTTGAATATTCCAATTAGAGATTTGGATTTTCAAGGTAAATTCCCGCTGCAAAAATAGAAATCTTTTTCATAACAAACGCAAATTCACCAAAATGAAACAATAATTTTCCACGTATTATAGACGCTCAATCGAAATACAAGGGGCGCAATCAGGATTCATTCACTTTTGCCGCACCAGTGCAGATTGCCGATAAGAATTATGTTGGAATCGTAATTGTTACGAGAGGAAAAGAAACCGGCTCAAACAGATTCTACTAGAGCACAAACAAGGATGTTCATCTTTCAGCATTGCGCGTGATGCCTAAGATAATTGAGAGTTCAATTGTTGGTGAGATACATGAAGACAAAAACAATAATGCTCAATTGAACGATATTGTCAGATTGTTCGGTGCAATCAACATTGACGGCAAAACGTATCGTGTGAAGACTACCGTGAAACGTTATAAAGACATAAATGTAAGGACAAAGGCTTATAGTTATGAAGTAACTGAAATTGAGCTGCTTGACGGTGAAAGTGGGGCATCGCATACAACAAGTGCTGACTCTACCCCCACATCAAGCAACTCTATTTCCGCTGCAAAATTACTAAAAGGAGTTGACAAATCGGACGGAAGCGGAAAAATAATTCCTGATGATGCTTCAAAGGTTGTTGACGAGAACGGCGAGCCGATGGTGGTGTATCGAGTTGGGGGAAAACGGAGGCTGTTTTTTGTTTGCAAGATACAATTTTGCCATTCACATTTTTATTGTATCTTTGCCGAAAATAAGACATATATTTAAACGCAAACAATTAAAACACTATCAATATGAAAAAGCATTTGTTCCTCGCCATGGCGCTGATGATGGGATTCACAGCCGTCCAGGCACAAGATGAAAAGAAAGAAGAAGGCTTCCAGTTCACCACCATTAAGGAAGCGCCTATCACCGGCATCCGCGACCAAAACCGCTCGTCGACCTGCTGGGCACATTCGGGCATCGCCCTCATGGAAGCCGAAGCATTGCGCATCAAAGGCGTTGATGTCGACCTTTCGGAAATGTTCGTCATCAGCCACTCCATGATGGACCGCGCTGAGAAATACGTCCGTCTGCACGGCAACGCTAGCTGGGCTCCAGGCGGCAAATGCGGCGACGTGCTCTATTGCCTCGAACACTACGGATTTGTCCGTCAGGAAGACATGCCGGGCAACCGCTATGGCGGCACTCTGCCGAACCACACCGAACTCGACGCTGCCGCTACGGGTTATGTGAAAGCCATCGCCAAAGGCGAATTCAGCAAGCTCAGCCCCGTTTGGAAAGAAGGTCTGCAAGGCATCTACGATGCTTATCTCGGAAAATATCCTGAAAAAGTGAACGGCATGACCCCACAGGAATATGCCAAGTCGTTGGGCCTCGAAGCCGACAACTACATCACTTTGACATCCTATACCCATCACCCATTTTACGAGCCATTTGCCCTCGAAATCGAAGACAACTGGCGTGGCTGCCCTTACTACAACCTGCCTATCGACGAGCTGATGGAAGTGATGCAATACGCCATCGACAAGGGTTACACCTTCCAATGGAGCGCTGACGTGAGCGAACAAGGCTTCACGGGCAAAGGCGTTGCCGTGTATCCAGATGCCGACAAGGCCATGGAACTCTCAGGTTCCGATATGGCGCACTGGCTGGGCATGTCGGCTGCAAGCCGTCGCAAAGAACTCACTTCCAAGCCTATGCCTGAAATTGATGCCACCCAGGAAATGCGTCAAGAGGCTTTCGACAACTGGGAGACTGGCGACGACCACGGTCTGCTCATCTTTGGCAAGGCCAAGGACCAAAACGGCAAGGAATACTTCATGGGCAAGAACTCATGGGGCGATGCTGGCGACTACCATGGCATTTGGTACGTTTCGGAAGCCTACGCCAAATACAAGACCATGAACATCGTCCTGCATAAAGATGCACTGCCAAAAGATATTGCCAAGAAACTTGGCGTGAAATAAATCCTTGTGGATTATATGAAATATTTTGTGGAGACGTAGCGCGCTACGTCTCCCTTTTTTGTGTTTATAAGGCGCGACAAATTGCTTTTTTACGGGAAAAACATTTATTTTTGTAACCGAAAAAAATATACAGGCAGTTTTATGGACAGCAACATCATACTATATACAACAGACAGTGGCAGTGTCAGTGTACAGGTCCAATACGAAGACGGCACATTCTGGCTTACACAGAAACGTATGGCAGAATTATTCGGCGTTGAAGTTCACACAATTAACTATCACCTGAAAGAAATCTTCCAAAGCAATGAATTACAAGAAGATTCAGTTATTCGAAAAATTCGAATAACTGCTGCTGACGGGAAAAACTATCTAACGAATTTCTATCATCTTGATGCCATTATTGCCGTTGGCTATCGGGTAAACAGCAAGCAGGCGACACAGTTCCGCATTTGGGCGACAAAAACACTTAATGAATTTATCGTAAAAGGTTTTGTCCTCGACAAAGAACGCTTAAAAAAAGGTCCTTCATTTGGCCACGACTATTTTAAGGAATTACTCGATGAAATTCGGGAAATCCGTGCCAGCGAGCGTCGTTTTTATCAGAAAATTACTGATATATACGCTTTGGCCATCGATTATGACAAAGATGCACCACAAACCAGGACTTTTTTCGCCACCGTACAAAACAAAATGCACTGGGCCATTTCGGGCAAAACCGCAGCTGAAATCATTTATGATTCTGCCGATGCAACTAAGCCAAACATGGGACTTACCACATGGAAAAACTCACCCGATGGAAAAATCCTGAAATCCGATGTCACAATTGCAAAAAACTATCTTACTGAAAAGGAAATCAATTCATTGAACCGTTTGGTATCGGCATATCTTGATTTGGCTGAAGACCGCGCCGAACAGGAAATTCCAACGACAATGGCAGATTGGAGCCGTATTTTGGATGATTTCATCAACATTGCACAACGTCCGCTGTTAGAAGATTCTGGCCGCGTATCAGCATTGGAAGCAAAAATCAAGGCAGAACACGAATACGACACATTCCGCGTCATACAAGACCAAAACTACGTTTCCGATTTTGACAAGGAAATCAAAAGACTTAAAGGAGAATAACTTATGAAACACCCACACCTATTAATATTATCCCTGCTTCTTCCCTTCATCGCCTGCAACCGCAGCGACAACACCATCACGCCTATTGACATCAGCCAATATTACGAGGGAAAAACGAACCTCACAGAAGCTGAAAGTCAAGAGATTAACGAAAGGATTTTGACCGACCAGCAACGCGCCACCATCGGCAAGACGATTCCCGACATCAAGGTCAAGGACATTGACGGGAAAGAATTCCGCCTGAAAAAGCTGATTCAGAATCCTTCCGTCGTCATTTTCAGCGCACACAACAGCAGCTGGGGAAAGCGCGATGCCGAAGTCGACTTCCCGAATGCCATCCGCGCTTTGGAAGATGAAATGGATGGCATCGACATTTTCTGCCTCGTGGAAAACAACGCAGATTATGACCAAAACGCAGTGATGGATTACGCTTGGCAGTTGCAAAAAAACTACAGCAAGGTCTATCTAATCGACCAGAAAGATGCGCAAAGCATGAACCTAAGCATCTGTCCGACAAAATATTTCATCAACGAAAAGCACGTTGTCACCGACATGTATGCTGGCTATGCCTTTGAAGAGGAAGACCGGCAACTGATTTTATTAAGCGGTATTTATTCAATGCAGGAAAAGTTATGATGAACAAGGCACATTTTGCAGCAGGCTGCTTTTGGGGCGTGGAATACTATTTCAAACGCCTGAACGGAGTTTTGAAAACCACCGTCGGTTTCATGGGCGGCTCGGTCGTCAGTCCGAGTTACAAACTCGTTAAAACGGGAACGACGGGGCATTTGGAAACCATCGAATTGGAATACGATTCCGACAAGGTCAGTTATGAAGAGTTGATAAAGTATTTCTTTGAAATCCACGACTTTGAGCAGACCGACGGTCAAGGCATTGACATTGGGAGCCAGTATCTTTCGGCGATTTTCTATGCTTCGGAAGAAGAAAAGGCGACAGCCGAAAAAGTCATCGCCGAACTGACCGAAATGGGCTATCAGGTAGCGACAAAGATTCGCAAAGCCGAAGCCTTCTACCCTGCCGAAGACTATCACCAGAATTATTTGGACTTGCGCAACGAAACCCCTGAATGTCATGTCTATAGAAGAATATTTGGAAATCGTTGAGAAAGGCGACCTTGAAATTGAAGACAAATCTTCGATGATGGGCATGAGCTTTCCGCACAAGATTCTCTTCAACGGGCAGCAGCTTTGCATCATGAAGAAAAAGGCGAAAATCAGCGGCATCCCTTGCGGGAAATACAAGCTCACCATTCAGAGCATGTTCCCTTTCATCTTTGCAGAGGCCGAAATCGACATCAAACAGGGCGAGAACAAAGTCACTTTCACCGACAAGGAAAAGTTTTGGGACGTGCTTTTCACCATTGACTTGATATTGATGGTCGTCCGTTGGTTCGTTCATCTGCCGGATAACATCGACTTGATATACAGAATTGTAACCGATGGCTATTTCGCCATTTGGCTGATTTACGAATGGGTGATAAGGAAAAAATATTTCAAGATAAACATGTTGAATTGATTTTTGTTTAGTTGTTGAATTGTTTGTTTAAGGATTGAAAGACAGCAGCCCTTTCAATGAAAATTAAGTTTTTTTCAGCAGTTTGTCTCTATCCTATCAAAGATTCATTATCTTTGCAAAACTAAACAGTCATTTATTTAATTACGGATTTACATTAACAGAAATAAAATATGGCTAAAAACATCGAAGAAATCAGAGAAGCGCTGGCCTCATACGGCATCACCGGCGTGAAAGAGATTTATTACAACCCAAGCTACGAACAACTCTTCAAGGATGAAATGGATCCATCTTTGGAAGGTTACGACAAAGGCGTGTTGACCGAACTCAACGCTGTCAACGTGATGACCGGCATTTATACCGGCCGTTCGCCTAAGGACAAATACATCGTCATGGACGAGAACTCGAAAGACACCGTTTGGTGGACTTCCGATGCCTACAAGAACGACAACCACCCAATGAGTCAGGAAGTTTGGGCTACCGTGAAAGGTATCGCCAAAAACGCCCTCTGCAACAAGAACCTCTATGTAGTTGACGCATTCTGCGGTGCCAACAAGGACACACGCATGGCCGTCCGTTTCATCATGGAAGTGGCTTGGCAGGCTCATTTCGTTGAAAACATGTTCATCAAGCCAAGCGCTGAAGAACTGGCCAACTTCAAGCCGAACTTCACCGTCTATACTGCTTCGAAGGCTTCCGTTGAAAACTTCAAGGAACTCGGCCTTAACAGCAGCACCTGCGTCGCTTTCAATGTGACCAGCCACGAACAGGTCATTCTGAACACTTGGTACGGCGGCGAAATGAAGAAAGGCATGTTCAGCATGATGAACTACTATCTGCCGCTAAAAGGCATCGCTTCGATGCACTGCTCGGCCAACACCGACATGGAAGGCAAGAATACCGCCATCTTCTTCGGTCTGTCTGGCACAGGCAAGACCACCCTTTCGACCGACCCTAAGCGTCTGCTTATCGGTGACGATGAACACGGCTGGGACGACAACGGCGTCTTCAATTTCGAAGGCGGTTGCTATGCCAAGGTCATCAACCTCGACAAGGAAAGCGAACCAGATATCTACAACGCCATCAAGCGCAATGCCTTGCTGGAAAATGTCACCGTCGATGCTGAAGGCAAGATCGACTTCGCCGACAAGAGCGTGACCGAGAACACCCGCGTCAGCTATCCTATCGACCACATCGAAAAGATCGTCCGTCCGGTTTCAGCAGGTCCTGATGCCAAGAATGTCATCTTCCTCAGCGCCGATGCTTTCGGCGTGCTGCCACCTGTCAGCATCCTGACACCTGAGCAGACCAAATATTACTTCCTCTCCGGCTTCACCGCCAAATTGGCTGGCACCGAACGCGGCATCACTGAACCTACTCCTACTTTCAGCGCATGCTTCGGTCAGGCATTCTTGGAACTCCACCCAACCAAATACGGTGAAGAACTCGTGAAGAAGATGGAAAAATCAGGCGCTAAGGCTTACCTCGTCAACACCGGCTGGAACGGAACAGGCAAGCGCATCTCCATCCGCGACACCCGCGGCATCATCGATGCTATCCTCGACGGCAGCATCAACAAAGCCGAAACGAAGACTATTCCTACCTTCAACTTTGAAGTGCCTACTTCATTGCCAGGCGTCGACCCGAAGATTCTCGACCCACGCGACACCTATGCCGACCCAAGCGTTTGGGAAGAAAAGGCAAAAGACCTCGCTGGCCGCTTCATCAAGAACTTTGAAAAATACACGACAAACGAAGCTGGTAAAGCTCTTGTCGCTGCTGGTCCGGAACTGTAAAAAGTTTAATCAGACTATAAACAAAAAGTCCGCTAATTCAGCGGACTTTTTTATTTCATATAAGAGCAAAAGACCTTACTGATTCAGCATCACAGGCATGAGCAGCATCAGCAAATCTTCGTTTTCATTCTCGTTTTCGACTGGCGTGAGGATACCAGCGCGGTTCGGAGCCGACATTTCGAGTTTCACTTCTTGAGCACCAGTGTTGCCCAACATTTCCTGGAAGAAACGTGAGTTGAAGCCGATTTCCATATCGTCGCCCGTATAGCTGCAAGCGAGGCGTTCCTTAGCTTCGTTGTAGAAGTCGATGTCCTCAGCAGTTAATATGATTTCTTGGCCAGAGATTCTAAAACGCACCTGATGCGTTGCCTTGCTTGAAAAGACGGCAACACGGCGGATAGCCGACAGGAACACCTGACGGTCGATGAGCATCTGGTTCGGATTGTTCTTTGGGATGACGGTCTCATAGTTCGGATAACGGCCTTCAATCAAGCGGCAGACCAAAGTATAGTCGCCAAACACAAATGAAGCATTAGTTTTGTTGAATTCAATCAAGACATTTTCTTCAGCAATGCCGCCGAGAATGCTCTTCAACTGGTTGATAGGCTTCTTTGGCATAATGAATGAAGCTTGCGTATCTGACTTGATATCCAATCTTCTGTAACGAACCAGCTTATGCGCATCGGTTGCAACAAAAGTCAAGTAATTTTCGCTCATTTCTAAAAGCACGCCGGCCATAATCGGGCGCAATTCATCAGTACCTGTTGCAAAAACCGTCTTTTCAAAACCAGCAGCCAAAGCCTCGGCCGGGAGTTCCCACATTTGAGTATCTTCCATGACTGGAACCTGTGGAAATTCGTCGCTCTTGTGACCCGCCAGCTTGTAGCGGCCTTCACCGGCGATGAGTTCGACGGCGAGATTGTCGAGATTAATGGAAACAGTAATCGGAACATCCGGAAAATTCTTCATGATGTCGAGCAGAATGCGTGCCGGAATGGTCACTTCGCCAACACCTTCCATCATGTCAGGCTGCAAGGCCACACTCATAGTGACTTCAAGGTCGGAAACCGTGATTTTCAGTCCATTTTCGGTCTGCTGAAAGAGGAAATCATCCAGAATCGGCAGATTGTTTTTTGAGCCAATAACACCGCTCAGGGCTTGCAGACTCTTCAGAAGCTTAACGCTTGATATAATGAATTTCATATTGTTATGTATTTACTATTTGCCAATATTTGAATTTGTAAAAATACAACTTTATTGGAAAGCAAAGCGAAAAAAAAGGAAATTTTATAAAAAAAGGAAATATATATAAAAAAAGCCCGGCCATACGGCCGGGCGTGGATATAAATCAAAACAGTTAAATTC
>JAKSMU010000011.1 GCA_024400455.1 Bacteroidales bacterium
AGGTTGAATTTGCTTATTGTGACAAAATGACAAATGATTTTTTGACAAAATGAATTTTGTTATATTATTGATAATGATTTTGTTGGATGATTTTAGTATTGTGATTTTGTCATAAAAAGTGATGAAAAAACAAAATTAGTGTATTTTTGTAGCCAATAACACCTTGCAACAAGGCAAGACCGATTGATTATGGCTTTTGAACAGACTTTTAAGAACATCGACAACATCCTTCGCACCGATGAGGGATGTGGCAGCGAATTGGATTATATAGAGCAGAAATCGTGGATTCTGTTCCTCAAATATTTGGACGACCTTGAAAAGACACGGCGAATGGAAGCCGAACTTCAGGACATGACCTATAACCCCGTGATTGCCGAGGGCTACCGCTGGAACGATTGGGCGATGCCTCGTACCGCCACAGGCGAGTATGATGTGCATAATGCCCTCGTTGGCGACGATCTCATTGAGTTTGTCAACGGCAAGTTGTTCCCTTACCTGAAACGCTTTACAGGTTCGACGGGCATGGGCATTGAGGCGAAAATAGGGGTGGTGTTCGGCGAAATCCGTAACCGCATTGCATCGGGCTACAACCTCCGCGATGTGTTGGAACAGGTGGATGCCCTGAAATTCCAAACATCAGAGCAGAAACACGAACTCACTTACCTGTATGAATCTTCGCTGAACAAGATGGGCAACGCAGGGCGAAACGGGGGCGAATACTACACGCCTCGACCACTCATCCGAACCATTGTGAAGGTAGTGAATCCTGAGATTGGCAAGACGGTCTATGACGGTGCTTGCGGTTCAGCGGGCTTCCTTTGCGAGGCCTACAACTATATGCATGGCAAGGTGAAAAAGACCGCCGATGAGCGTGCCTTGCAGACTTCAACCTTCTACGGGAAAGAGGTGAAGGGCTTGGCCTACATCATCGGGATGATGAACATGATTCTGCATGGCGTGGAGTGCCCGAACATTACACGCACCAACACCTTGACCGAAAACCTTGCCGATGTGCAGGAGAAAGACCGCTTCGATTATATCCTTGCCAATCCTCCGTTTGGCGGCAAGGAGCGTGCCGAGGTGCAACAGAATTTCCCTATCAAGACGAGCGAAACGGCCTACCTGTTTTTGCAGCACTTCATCAAGTACCTGAGGGCGGGCGGCTCAGCGGGCATTGTTATCAAGAACACCTTCCTGAGCAATACCGACAACGCTTCCGTTGCCTTGCGCAAGAAACTGCTGGAAGACTGCAACCTGCACACCGTTCTCGACCTTCCTTCAGGCGTGTTCCAGGCAGGCGTGAAGACCATTGTGCTGTTTTTCAAGAAGGGTGAGCCGACCAAGAAAGTTTGGTTCTACCAACTCAACCTCGACCGCACCTTGGGCAAGACCGACCCGCTCAACGAAAACGACCTTGCTGACTTTGTGGAGAAGCAGAAGACCAAGGCCGACAGCGAAAACTCATGGAGCATCAATGTTGCCGACTTGAATGAGAATTATGACCTCTCGCCCAAGAACCCAAACAAGGTAGAGACTGTGGATGAGCGTACACCTCAACAGATAGCAGACGAAATCAGGGCATTGGCTAATGACAGCCAAACATTGTTGGATGAAATCATTGGGATGCTATGAAACAAGGTTGGCAGATAATAAGACTTGGTGATTTGTGCAGAGTGAGAACAGGAAGGCTTGATGCTAATGCAGAAGTTAAAGATGGGCTATACCCTTTTTTCACTTGTTCGGTTAATCCGTTAAGAATAAATAATTATGCGTTTGATTGTGAATGCGTTTTAGTGGCAGGTAATGGAGATTTAAACGTCAAGTATTATGAAGGAAAGTTTAACGCCTATCAGCGTACTTACGTAATTGAATCAAACGACAAAACCAAGTTGGATGTAAAGTATTTGTTTCTGTTTCTCTCAAATTACATTACAACATTAAGGAAACAAGCGATAGGAGCAACAATAAAATACATCAAGTTGGGTAATTTAACGGATGCACCCGTCCCCATCCCTTCACTTTCCGAACAGCAACGCATCGTTTCCCTGTTGGATGCTGAATTTGCCAAGATTGACACCCTGAAAGCCAACGCTGAGCAAAACTTGCAGAACGCAAAGGACTTGTTTCAGGCGGCGTTGAAGAAGGAATTGGAGCCGAAAGAGGGGTGGAAAAAAAAGACCATCAAAGATGTGTGTTCTGTTTTCGGTAGAATCGGATATAGAGGTTATACTCGTAATGATTTAGTGGATAATGCAGTTGATGGAGCAATAACATTAAGCCCGTCAAATATCGTTGATAATGAAATGGTTTATGATAAAGTCACATACATTTCTTGGTTCAAGTACGAAGAATCACCTGAAATAATGATTTTTGATGATGACATTCTTCTTGTTAAAACAGGTTCTTCGTATGGCAAATGTGCTTTGGTTAGAAATCTTCCACACAAAGCCACAATCAATCCTCAGTTCGTCGTGTTGAAAAATATAAACATAAACAGACGTTTCCTTAATTATTATCTCAGAACCCCGTATTCTAAAGCAAGGTTTGATGAATTTGTTTCAGGGACGGCAATTCCAACTTTTTCTCAGGCGAACCTTGGAAATATGACTATTACATTCCCTTCTATGGAAGACCAACAATCCATTGTTTCCCGCCTCGACGCCTTGAACGAGAAATGCAAAGCCCTTCAAGCGAACTATGAAAAGACCCTGAGCCTTTGCGACGATTTGAAACAGGCATTGCTGCGGAAGGCGTTTAATGGAGAAATATAAACTACAGCTATGAATATAAACAGTCTGGCAAACGACATACAAGCCCTCAGCAACAGTTTGCAGGAGAACGCAACACGCGCCATCAACCAGCATGTTACGGCTCGCAACTGGCTCATCGGCTACCGCATCTTCCATTACGAGCAACACGGCGAAGACCGCGCCGCCTACGGAGAAAAAATCCTTGAAACTTTGGCGGAGAGGCTGCGGGGCGAAGGCTTTTCGTATCGAAACCTTAACCTATACCGCCAATTCTACCTCACTTTTCCCGAATTGTTGGGCGAGGTGAAAAGTTTCCTTTTGGCCAATCTCCCAATTGGGCAAGCACCGCTTGCACAATTGCAAGCAATTAAGGATGAGGAAGTTACAATTTGGCAACCACTGGTTGCACAATTGCAAGGACAAATTCTGCAAGCGCCGCTTGCAGAATCTAAGGCGGTATCCATACAAGTGCCTCCTGAAAAGATTTTCAACCGTTTGTCGTATAGCCATTTGGTGTTGTTATTGCCAATGAAAGACCCTTTGGAACGGGCTTTCTATGAAATCGAGTGCATCAACGGTGCATGGAGCAGCCGCGAACTGAAACGGCAGATTGATAGCAGCTTGTATCTTCGTACCGGCTTGAGTCGAAACAAGGAAGCGGCTGTTGCATTGGCCAATCAAAAAGCCGAAATGGTTTGTACTGCAGATATTGTCAAGTCACCCTACACCTTTGAGTTTCTCGGAATCCCTGCAAAAGATGTGGTTGAGGAATCGGACTTGGAAAGTGCAATAATGGACCATCTTCAGGAATTCCTTTTGGAATTGGGCTATGGCTTCTGTTTCGAGGCAAGGCAAAAGAGAATCCTCATCGACAACGAATACTATTTCTATGATTTGCTGTTCTACAACAGGGTTCTTCATTGTGGCGTGATTATCGAACTGAAATCAAAAAAGTTAAACTATGCCGATTTGGCGCAATTGAACATGTATGTGAATTATTACAAGGCAAATATGATGCAAGATGGTGACAATCCGCCTGTGGGTATATTGTTATGTGCAGAAGCCGGCAAGGAAACTGTGGAATACGCCGCTCCGGGTATGGATGAAAATTTATTTGTTTCAACCTATATGTTGCATCTGCCAAACAGACAGGAACTTTTGGACTGGCTAAGGAAAAGAATGTGGTAATTTGTAAAAAAGCCTTTGCGACGATTTGAAACAGGCCTTGCTGCGGAAGGCGTTTAACGGAGAAATATAGAAAAACAAGAACAATATCATAACCCGATAGAAATGACCCATTATGACCCCAACATACACCACCGCCGTTCCATACGGCTGAAAGGCTACGATTACGCATCGGCGGGATTGTATTTCGTCACCATTTGTGTCCAAAACCGCGAAATGATGTTCGGTGAAATCAATAATGGCAATATGATATTGAACGATGCCGGACGCATGGTGGAACGATGGTATTACGAAACGGAAAACAAATTCCCCGACATCGTTTGTCTTGAAATGGTTGTCATGCCCAACCATTTTCATTGCATCTGGCAAAACACATCTTCTGCTGCTGTCGCTGTCCCCGTCGGGGCGGACCTGTGTGTCCGCCCGTCATCGGCGGACCTGTGTGTCCGCCCGTCATCGGCGGACCTGTGTGTCCGCCCGTTAATTGATGATGAACACACATTGAATGAACACACATTGGGCGAACACACATTGGGCGAACACACATTGGGCGAACACACATTGGGCGAACACACATTGGGCGAACACGTAGGTTCGCCCCTAGCGAGGGTCGTGCAATGGTTCAAAACAATGTCAACAAACGAATACATTCGTGGCGTGAAACAATTGGGTTGGCCGCCATTCGACCGCCGATTGTGGCAACGCAATTATTACGAACATATCATACGCAACCAATTGGCATACAATAATATTGCAAATTATATCAACAACAACCCTGTCCGTTGGGACGAGGATAAATTTCATAAAAAATGAACGAAGCCCAAACCCGATTGAACAAGATAGACCCCGCATTGAAGAAGGCAGGGTGGAACGTGGCTGAGCAGAGCCACATCATCGTGGAATATGCCATCACCAATGGCAGGGTGAGCAAGAGCGTTGCCCCCAAGCCCCTGAAGGCCGACTATATCCTGACCTATAAGGGCGTGAAGTTGGCTGTGGTTGAGGCCAAGAGCGACGAGAAGGATGTGAGCGAAGGCGTAGCCCAAGCCAAGCAATATGCCAAGATGCTCAACATCCGCTTCACCTATGCCACCAACGGCGATAAGATTTACGCCATGGATATGGAAACGGGTAAAGAACAGGAAATTTCGGCTTATCCCACGCCCGAACAACTGTGGTCATGGACTTTCGGCGATGCCGACGAATGGCGCGACCGTTTCAACGAACAGCCTCTGTTCAGTAATGGCACGAAGAATCCGCGCTACTATCAGGAAATCGCCATCAACAAGACCCTTGCTGCCATAGCATCGGGCAAAGACCGCATCCTGCTGACCCTTGCCACGGGAACGGGCAAGACCTACATTGCCTTCCAAATCGCTTGGAAGCTCTTTCAAACCAAATGGAATGTGAAGAAGACGGGCAACCGCCCCCGCATCCTGTTCCTTGCCGACCGCAACGTTTTGGCCAACCAAGCCTTCAACGGATTCTTTGGCTTCGCCCCCGATGCCCTTGTGCGCATCAAGCCCGACAGCATCAGGAAAAGCGGAAAAGTGCCTACCAACGGCTCTGTGTTCTTCACCATCTTCCAAACCTTTATGACGGGCGAGGATGGCAATTTTGTGTTTGGCGAATACCCCAACGATTTCTTCGACCTCGTTATCATCGACGAATGTCACCGTGGCGGCGCAAAGGACGAAAGCACTTGGCGGGCAATCCTTGAATATTTCAGTCCAGCCGTGCAAATCGGTCTGACCGCAACGCCGAGACGGGAAATCAACGCCGACACCTACAAGTATTTTGGCGACCCCATCTATCAGTATTCGCTGAAACAAGGCATTGCCGATGGCTTCCTGACCCCATTCCGACACTGTAAGATGCAAGGCACGATTGACGATTACATCTACAGTCCCGAAGACGAAATCCTGTCGGGCGAGGTGGATGAAACCAAGGTCTATACCGAGAGCGATTTCTATTCGGGCAATATCTACATCAAGCAGCGCGATGAAGCCCGCGTGAGGGAGTTCATGAAATACATCAGACCCGATGAGAAGACCATCGTGTTTTGCGCCACGCAGAATCATGCGGGGCAAATCCGCGACATGATAAACCGCTTCCACAAAGGCAATCCCGAATATGCCGTGCGCGTTACGGCCAACGATGGCGAGCAGGGTGAACAATACCTGAAAGAGTTTCAGGACAATGAGAAAACCATCCCGACCATATTGACCACCTCGCAGAAACTCTCGACGGGTGTGGATGCCTTGAACGTGCGCAACATCGTCTTGCTTCGCCCCATCAAGAGCATGATTGAGTTCAAGCAAATCATTGGCAGAGGGACGAGGCTTTACGATGGCAAGTACTACTTCACCATCTACGATTTCGTGAAGGCCTACGAGAATTTCCAAGACCCCACTTGGGATGGAGAGCCTGTTTGCCCCGTGTGTGGCAACAATCCATGCACCTGTGAAAACGAGCCAGCCCAATACCCTGACCCCGACGAAGATAGTGGCGGTTTTGAAGCCCACGAAGGACAAGCCCCCTATGGCAAGACCCGAAAAGAGGAAGATGATTCGGAAAAGGAACGCCCTGAAAGGCTTGAAATCCGATTGTCGGATGGCCGTTCAAGGCGCATCCGATACATCAAGTCGGATATGTTTTGGGGTGCAGATGGGCGACCTGTCAGCGCAGAGGATTTCCTGAACGCGATGTTCGGCCAGATGCCTGAGTTCTACACTTCCATTGAAGACCTGAGAGAACAATGGTCTTCGCCGAAGACCCGTGAAAATCTGTTGGAAAAGATGGGCGATGCTGGCTACGACATGGAAACGCTCAACCGCATCAGAACCTTGATTGATGCCGACGACAGCGACCTGCTGGATGTGCTGGAATACATTTCCTTCAATGTCGAGCCTATCCAAAGGGCAGAGCGCGTGCAGCGCACCGAGCCTTATGTTTCGGGGTTGACTGCTCAGCAGCAGGATTTCGTCAAGTATGTCATACGGCTCTACATCAGCGAAGGCATTGAAGAATTGGGCACAAGCAAGTTGCCTGAAATCATGAGTTTGAAATACGGTTCGCTTCAAGACGGCATAGCAGCCCTTGGCGGTTTGGATGTGGCAAAAAGCACCTTCTATGGCTTCCAGCGGAGTTTGTATTTGAATTAAGTTCTCAGAATTCGTAAAAAAAGCAGTTTTTTTCCGCTGATTTCAAAAAATGCGTATATCTTTGCAAGGATAAGATTTATTGAAGAAAATCATTTCCTTTGCAATGAATATCAGTGCGTTATCACGGACAACGGACTTTGTCGGCTATCGCGATATGGATAGCTATACCGAAGAGGGCGGTTTCTTCGGCCTGCTGGGCGAGTGCCTCGCCGAGGCGGACTGTGAGGTGGCCGCTACGGGTCTGTCGGCCGTCGATATCGTCAACCTGGCTCAAGGCATCGCCATCGACATGATGAATGGTGAGCCGCCATGCGAAACCCAGCTCTGCGAAAGCGTAGGCGGGACAAGGGCGGCTTATGCCGCCGTGGCCGTGGCTTGGCTCATACTGATGGCATTGCCGCGCTGCGAGGCGCCGCCGCGCAACGATACCGATGCACTGAAAGGAATGGCGAGGCAATCGGGCCTTTTCTCGTACATGAAACGTATGCTCGACTTTTGCAACGACTATGGCCTGGTGAGCCATCTGCTGAAACCGCGCACAGGCAGCCAGTTCAACCGTCAGATTGCGGTGAGGCGGGAAGTGCCCAAGCCTGAACCCGACGAGGTGAGACCGGCGGCGACCGTCATCAATGTGATGCCTGGAGCCACAGTCAACATTTCGGAATATCATCATAACAACACCATAAACACCACCAACCCATGAACATCACCATTTCACCGGGATGCACCGTGAATTTCCACGACATCCACGACAACCAGAATGTCTATATCGGAAAAATAGAAGGACAGCCAACACCCGAAATGCACGAAGCGGATGACGGCGACGGCTCGCGCGAGGACCGCATTTGCCATTGCGTGGAACAGCTCATCGACGAGGATGTCATCCGGAAAAAAGGAGACTTGGCCGCCATTCGTCAGGTGCTGTTGGATAAAGGGTATTATGGTGACATACAGACGACAAAATTCGTGCAATTGCTGAAAAAGGGCTGTTCCGCGAAAGTCCATGACATGTTGCCGAGCGACAGCATGCTGCGTAAAATCATCATTTCGGGGAAATATCCCGAATGGCGCATCACCGACGGCCAGCCCGACGAAACCGCCCGCCTTGTCGAAGTCGCAAGGAGATTTCTGGCGATTTTTGAATGAATGAGATTCCCGCCGATTCCCATATCCATTCCCATTTCATGCCCTAATTCCCAGATTCATTCCCAAGTCTGGGAATTTTCGTTTTACCCTCTTTCCTCACTTTATTTTTGCCCCGTCAATCGGTCGCAAACCGCTTGGGAGCAAGAGCCTGAGGCGTATGCTCCCCGCCAAGGCTCTAAGCGGCGACGCGGCTGAAAAGGCATAACGGAATTGTTTAATCATTAAGTTCAAAACAGATGAATACGTTAAGATTCACAGGAAAGATAAAACACATCTCCCCGATGCAGAGCGGGATTAGTTCAAGAACCAACCGGCCGTGGTGTTCCACCGATTTCGTGGTGGAGGAAGCCGATGGGCAGTATCCGCAGAGCGTGGTGTGCCGCACACGCAACGAAGCCGTCATAGCCTTGCTGCAGGCGCAGCGCGTCGACAGCGACGGCACCTACAACGGCTTATGGCTGGCCTCCATCGACCTGAAGGCGCACAGCTTTCAGAAAGCCGACGGCACCACCGCCTGGAGCACCGACCTCAATTGCTGGAAACTGGAAAGGATAGGAGACTGAGCCATGAAGAAGCAGGTTATCAACAATATCCGTCTCGTCATCTACAACAACGACGGAAAGGAAATGCAGCCCAAGGAACCGCACACAGGCATGGGCGCACTGCTGCAGGACGGCGACGCCTTCGTCTTCAACAAGGAAGGTAAAATCACACGCGGCTACGCCCCAAACCCCGTGTTCTACCAAGGCAAGGTGTTGAAAAGCCGTGTGCTGAAAGACGGCAACTACAGCCTTCGCGCCGAGTTCAGTTCCGCACAGGACCTCGACACCCTGCAAAGACAAATGGTTTTTGAGGTGGTCTGTCTCATCAGCAAAATCAAGGTGTTGAACGAATACTGATGGCGCCATGGCATATTACTTCAAATCGGTAAGTGCAAAGGGACAGCTCCTGACCAGGGAGCTGTTCCTCGCCGCCACCCACAACGAGGGTCTGCTGCCGCTTTACCAACAGATTGCTAACGAACCTGACAACGGCAAACGCGGCGAACTGAAGAAAAGGCTGCCGGGCATCACCTGGCAGGCCGATTTCCCCAAGGGACGGCGCAAGAACGACGAGGCCGTGGCGACAGGCCTCTTTATCGTCGACATCGACCATATCGACAAGCCCGAAGCCGTCTATCAGGAGAAAATCGCCTACCGCCTCGTGGAACTGGGCGTGATGGCCGTGCATTGCACCCCTTCGTGCCATGGCCTGCGTGTGGTGGCGCGATGCCGTAAGGACTGCCACAGCATCGAGGAAAACCAGCGTTGGTTTGCCCAGCAGACCGGCCTCGCCATCGATGCAGCCGTCAAGGACCTGGCGCGTTTCTCTTATCTCGTGCCGCATACCTATTTCTATTATATGGATGATAACATCTGGACCATGGAAAACACTGCAAGCGAAAACAATTGTAAAGACGAACCCGCAGACGACACACGCAACGTAATGAAAAACGAATTGGATGGAGACGTTGCACGCAACGTCTCTACGGGATTGCAGACCCATTACAAGGGCCTTGCCCTGACCGACATCGCCATGGAATGGCTGAAGTCCAACGGCGGCCTGCCCCAGGAAGGCGAGCGCAACACGGTGCTGCACCGGCTGGCTTTCAGCCTGCGCTATATCACCGAGTTCAAGGCCGAGGTGGTGGCTGCCGCCATTCCGCATTG
Source organism: Bacteroidales bacterium (assembly GCA_024400455.1). Lineage (GTDB taxonomy): Bacteria > Bacteroidota > Bacteroidia > Bacteroidales > F082 > Limimorpha. Next base: position 9,955 of record JAKSMU010000011.1, read on the forward strand.
CGGCCTGACGGATGCCGAGGTGTTGTCGCTGTGCCAGAGCGCATGCAACGCCCAGCGTTCATCGCAGATGCCGCGCGACCTGCAGGTGCTGCTGTATCAGATGCTGAAGGAGGGGGGCGACAAGGACCTTTCGCAAGATGCCGCCACGCCATCGCCTGCCATCGCCGACGATGCCGACGACCCGCACGACGAGGAATATCTGGCGCGTCTGCCCAAGCTGCCCCTTGGACTGAACGAATCGCTGTTAGGCGTGCCCGACAAGGTGAAGGTGCCCATCCTGTGCGGCATAATGCCCCTGGCCATGACCTACGCCACCAACGTCAGCTACCAATATTGCGACGGCAAGCAGCAGCGCCTCAACATGATGTGCGTGGTCTATGGCAAGCAGGCTTCGGGCAAGAGCGCCGTGAAGGATGTGGTGGAGGTGTGGCGCAAGCCCATGAAAGCCGCCGATGCCGAGGCACGTCAGCAGGAAGACGAATACAAGCAGCTGAAGAAAGGCCGCAAGGCCAACGAGAAACTGCCGCCCGAGCCGAAGACCTTCGTGCAGGGCGTAGCCGTCACCATATCCAATTCGGGCTTGCTCAAGCGCATGAAGAATGCCGCCGGGCGTCATGTGTTCAGCTTCGGCGAGGAACTCGACACCTTGCGCAAGAGCAACGGCGCAGGATCGTGGAGCGCCAAATACGACCTCTACCGCATGGCCTTCGACAATGGCGAGTGGGGACAGGACTATGTGTCGGACAACTCCGAAAGCGGCATGGTCAACGTGGCCTACAACTGGACGATTCTCGGCACCTACGGCGCGGTGAAGAAACTCTTTGTCACCGACAACGTGGAGAACGGCCTGGGCGGGCGCATCCTGTTCAGCATGATGCCGAGCCGTAACTTCGAGGACATGCCGACCTACGAGGAGCGCGACCCGATGATTGATGAGAAAATCTACGAGGCTGTCAATTTGCTGTCGTCCTACAAGGGCTTCGTCGACACGCCGCGGCTCCGCAAGGAGATGACGAAATGGTGCAACGAAGAAGCAGCCTTGGCGCGCGCCGACAAGGACATCGTCCGCGACACCTTCCGCAAGCGTGCCTGCGTCATCGGCTTCCGCTGCGGGGTGGTGTTCCACCTCTTGCAGAACGATGGCGACCCGCTGAAAATGGGACCCGAGAGCAAGGCCTGTGTCGACTTCGCCAAACTGATGGCGGAATATGCGCTGAAATACCAGATGGAGCTGTTCGGCGAGCAACTGCTTGAAAACGTCACGGTGCTGACGGCATCGGGCAGGAAGACCAAAAACAAGAGCCTGTTCGATGAACTGCCTGTGGAGTTCTCCATGCAGGATATTCTCGCATTGCGTCCGGATTTGTCAAACCACGGTATGCGGCAGATGGTCTATGTCTGGAACCGTGATGAACTGATAGAGAAGGTGGGGAAGAACCAATGGCGCAAGAAACGGAAAGACGAATGAAAATGAAACTCCGAGGGTGTCGCTTTGATGCCCTCGGTGTTTTTTGTTCGTCTCAATGCCTCACGAACTCCATCCCCCGAAGGGGAGTCTTTCTTTTATCGGACTGCAATAATCTCTTTCCCCACATTCAGCGCAGCGTGATAGACCAGTTCCGCGCAAGGGCGTTTCCTGTAATATTCCGGCGTGCGGGGCGATGGGGCAGGACTTTCTCTCTTCTCGCCCAATCCGAGCAATTCGCGGCAGATGATGCTCCCGTTCTCTTCCCGGAACCTCTCGGCGAGACGCTGCACCATGGCATAACACGCTTTCTTGGCGTTGGCGTCATTAGGGTCGTCGCATGGGACGGCCAGTCCTGCGATGAGGAAACTCGCACTGCAGGCGCCGCATACTTCGCGCAAACGCCCCATCCCGCCTCCCAATGGCGCTGCAATGACTGCGGCTTGGGTGACATCCATGCCGAAGAGGTCGGCGTAGGCCATATAGACCGACTGCGCACAGTTATAGCCTTGCGTGAAAAAAGACTTGGCTTTTTCTGCGCGCGAAATGATTTTGTTTTCAGTGAGTTGTGACATTATTCCACCATGATTCTCAGAATCTCGGCATCGGTTTCCTTCATGCCGTTGCGGCCGAGACGTCCGATGTGCTGGATGGTCTCTTCCACGTCGTTGCCGACGATGCCGTCGCCGCCGAGAAGCTGGTTGTGGGTCTTGCTCATCTCGTAGCCGAGGATGCCTGCGTCGACAGCCATGGCGATTTTGCCTGCGCACGATGGCTTGGCGCCGTCGCATACGATGCCGGCGGCCATGCCCACGGCATTTTCCAAGGTGTGGTCGATGGTCTCAAGGTCGGCACCCATCAGGTAGGCGATGCCGCAACCTGCGGCGCAACCTGCGCTGACGGCACCGCAATAGGCTGACAGACGGCCAATTCCGGTCTTCTGGTGAATGGTGACCAGGTCGGAGAAGGCGATGGCACGGATGGTGCGTTCTTCGTCAACCTTGTATTCTTCGGCGTAGGCGAGCACTGGCAGACAAGCCGTCATGCCTTGGTTGCCGCTGCCCGAATTGATGATGACCGGCATCTCGCAGCCGCTCATGCGGGCGTCGCTGCCTGCTGCCGCCCATGCCCTGGCTCTCAGACGGACATCGTTGCCGTAGCTGAGCAAGGTGCTGCCGATGTTGGCGCCCCAGTTGTTCTTCAGGCCTTCCTGCGAGATGGCTTTGTTGCAACGGATCTGCGGCTCGATGAGCGGACGCAAGTCGTTGAGGTCGACGGTGTTGGCGAAGTCGAATATCTTGGCCATGTTTAAGCAGCTGCGGTCGGTGAGGTTGGCGTTAGTGCTGGTGTCTTCGCTTTCAAAAAGCACTTCGTTGTCCTTTTCAATCTTCACAATGTTGGTGTGGAAGCCTGCTATTCTGACGCTTGAGGAATGTTCGCCATCGTAAAGCGTGACGGTGACATCGAGGCGGGCAATCAGGTTCAGCGGGACTATGGTCATCAGGATGGTGTCGAGGAAATGCTGGATCTCCTGTTTCTGTTCCGGCGTGACGCTGGCAATGACTTCCAGAGCCTTGTCGGGATTGCCGGCCACGATGCCTGCAGCAACGGAGGCTTTCAGGCCCTTCAGGCCGCCCGTGTTCGGAACGATGACGCTCTTCACATTTTTGATGATGTTTCCACTGGCTTGAATTTCAACTCTTTTCGGTTCGCTGCCCAACACTTTGCGTGCCTTGGCGGCGGCGTAAGCCAGACAAATAGGTTCGGTGCAGCCCATGGCTGGCACTAATTCTTCTTTGAGAATGTTAAGATATGAATTGTAACAACAATCGCTTTTTTCCATTGTGACTAAAAATTTTCGCAAAGATAGGAAAATAGCGGTTATCGTTGATGCGGATTGATGAGAAAAATTCAATCAATTGCTTCTCGAAACTTCCACCAGTCCGATTTCCACATCGTTGTTCTCGCTGATGATTTCAATCCAGGTGTTGTCCTCGCTGAACCACTTGTACTGTGCGCCAATGCGGAAAATGAAGGTCTTTTCTTCCTCGTTATCGGGGATAGGCAGCACGAAACCGCCGTTCTTGCCACCTTCGCCGCCGAAGGAGACAATCATCGGGAAGGTCTTTTCGGGGTGCGGGTTGCGTGCCTTGATGATGATATAGTTGCTGCGGCGCACGCCAATCTCAATCTTGTTGAAATCGAAGCGTTTCGGCGTGCCGGCCGTTAGGGTGATATACTCGTTGTTCAGTTCATAGAGTTTGTTAGCCTCGATGATTTCGCTGATGCGGGCAATCATTTCGGTAGGGTAGGTCTCGAGGTTCAGTTCCTCGGCCTTGGTGTAGGCTTCAATGGCCTTGTCGAAGACATTAGCCTTGAAGTTGGCGTCGCCATCCTTGATGAAAGCGTTGTATTGTACGCGCAGCGCAGCGATGCGGTCGTCTTCAAGTTTCTGTGCGGCGGCAAGCTGTGTCGTGGCGGTTTCGTCGTTGGGCTTGTAGGTGAGGGCTTCACCGAATTTGGCGATGGCCGTAGCGTAGTCTTGTGCAGTCACGGCCTGTGTGCCGGCAGCCATGGCGTTGTCGTAATGCTGCTGCAGTTCGGCGGCCTGCTGTGCGAAGATGTTGTCGATTTCCTTAATCTTAGCCGTTGCCGTGGCGTTGCCTTCATCGATGACGAAGACTTCCTGATACTTCATCTTTGCAGCGGCATAATCCTGATTGCCAAACAATTCGTTGGCAGCAGTCAGGATGGCGCTGATGTTGGCTTGGCGTTCCGCTTCGGCGGCGGCGAGGGCAGCCTGACGTGCGGCTTCCTCTTCGGCAGCGATGCGTGCGGCTTCTTCAGCGGCCAGACGTGCAGCTTCTTCCTCAGCGGCGATGCGAGCGGCTTCAGCCTCGGCAGCCAGACGAGCGGCTTCCTGTTCGGCGGCGATACGTGCAGCCTCGGCTTCGGCAGCCAGGCGAGCCTTTTCAGCTTCTTCGGCAGCGATGCGGGCTGCCTCTTCAGCGGCCAGACGTGCGGCTTCTTCCTCAGCAGCAATGCGTGCAGCTTCGGCCTCGGCAGCAAGACGTGCTCTCTCGGCTTCTTCGGCGGCCAGACGGGCGGCTTCGGCATCCTGTTCTTCAATCAAAGGATTGAGGCGGGCGATCATGTCGTTGGCGTAGGCATCGCCTGGGACGACGGCCAGCGCGCTCTGGAACTGTGCCTTAGCTTCCTTGTAGGCTTTGTTTTCGTAATATTGTTCGGCCGAAGCGATGATGTTTTCGTATTGGTCTTTCTGGGCTTTCAGTCCCTGCCATTCGCGTTGTTTTGCCAAGGCTTGGGTGTCGTTGGGGAAAAGTTCCAATGCTTCGCCGAGTTTGCTGATGGCGGCATCGTAGTTTTTGCGCAAGGCGAGGTTGTTGGCATCGGCGACGATCTTGTCGAAACGGTTCACCTTGTCGGTGTGGAGTTGTTTCTGCTGTCGGGCTTCGGCCAGTTTTTCCTTGGGCAGCTTGTCGTTAGGGAAGATGCCGATGGCGGTCTCAAACTGCATGATGGCGGCATCGTAATTCTCTTCTGCCAGAAGGCTTTCGCCCTGACTCATAGCGGTATCGAAGGCATCCTGCTTGTCTTTGCGTTCTTGCAGGATGGCGCGGATGGCTTCGGCCTGTGCGGTGACATATTTGTCGTTGGGGAAGACGGCCAAGGCTTTTTCGTATTCAGCCAAAGCCTCTTCGTAGCGTTGCTGACCGTTGAGGATGTCGCCTTCGTCCAAATGGGCGTAGAAAATCTCCTGGCGGGCACCGTCTTCCTGGATTTTCTTCACGGCCTCGTTCAGCTTCTGCTTGGCGGTGGGGTCGTTGGCTTTCTGCTTGAGGGCCATCTCGTAATAGGTCTTGGCGCTGATGTAGTCTTTTGCGCTGAATTTGTCGTTGCCTTTCTTCATCAACGACTCGTAAGTCTCTGTGGTTTGGGCCAAAAGTGGAGTTGAGCAGGCGACAAATGCGCCTAAAAGCATTGAGAATATGATGTGTCTTTTCATTATCTAAATAGGTATATCTTTCGGTTAACGGCGATTCTTTTTTTTTTATTGTATCTTCCCGTCTTTAATTGTGATGGTGCGGTCCGACATTTCGGCCAATTGCGGATTGTGTGTCACGATGACGAAAGTCTGCTGCATCTCGTCGCGCAAACGGAAAAACAGCTGGTGCAGTTCCTGTGCCGATTTCGAGTCGAGGTTGCCCGAAGGCTCGTCAGCAAGGACCACGGCGGGGTTGTTGATCAGGGCGCGTGCCACGGCAATGCGCTGCTGTTCGCCGCCCGAAAGTTCCGATGGCTTATGGTGCTTTCTGTCGGTAAGGTTCAGGTATTCAAGCAGTTTCTCGGCGCGTGCCACGGCTTCTTTCCTTGAAGTGCCGCCGATGAAGGCAGGAATGCAGATGTTTTCGATGGCGGTAAACTCAGGCAGAAGGTGATGGAACTGGAACACGAAACCGATTTTTTGGTTGCGGAAAGCGGCCAAGGCGGTGTCGTTGAGTCTGCTGACTTCGGTTCCATCTATGATGAGTTGTCCGCGGTCGGCTTTGTCCAATGTACCGATGATGTGGAGAAGGGTAGACTTGCCGGCCCCCGAAGCGCCCACTATGCTCACGATTTCCTTTTTAGCAATCTGTAAGTCAATGCCTTTGATGACTTCCAGCTTGCCGAAAGATTTGTATATGCCTTGTGCTTGAATCATTTTTGCCAATTTGGGCGCAAAGATAGTGAAAATACTCAAAAACAAAACGTTTTCAGCGTTGTTATATTGCTGTAACCAAAAACCAAAACGATATGAAAACGACATTTAACGCGCTGATAAACAGCAAACAGCCAGTCCTTATTGATTTCTGGGCACAATGGTGTGGTCCTTGCCAGATGCAATCGAAGATTTTGGAGGGCTTGGTGAAGAACTTCAAAGGGAGAATCAAGATTGTGAAAATCGATGTGGATGAAAACCAAGAGATTGCACTGAAACAGAAGGTCTATTCCATTCCTACCTTGGTGCTTTTCCGCAACGGACAGGTGTTGTGGCGCAAGACGGGACTCTCGCAGCGTGACGAGTTGCTCAAATTGCTCAATAAATGATTTGTCTCACAAAACTTTCAAAACCACAGCAAAACTTTGTTTAAGGTAAGGAAGCGGCCAACCGGCACGCTTCCAACGGCGGCCCAGTTGGGCGCCGTTTCAACCCGTGAAAAACAGGTTTTGGAAATGTTTTGAAGGTTTTGTGAAATTTCGAATTAAGCTTCTCCTTCCATCTCGCTCTCATCGAAAGGAGCGTTCTCGATTTCCTTCAGCAAGGCCATGGCGCGGTCGTAGTCTTTCTCGAAGACGAATACTTTGCAGGTCTCCAGAGGGATGATGTCGGCCACCCAGCCTGCAATGCGGCTCTCTCTCTCAAGGTCGCGGATGAGGTATTCGATGTTGTTGTCTTCCAATACTTTGGCGATGAACTCCGCTTCAACGGCGTTGCCCATGAAAACTTCAGTGATTTTGTCTTCCATAATGTTTCGTTGTTTATTTGTTTAACAGTTTGTCATTCTCTCGGGCTTCCTTTTCCCACTTGATGCACATCACGATGGAGTTGACGAAATACACCATATACATCAATGCCAAGGCGAAGGTGACTTCCCGTGAGGTCAGGAAGAGGTAGATGCTTGCAATGTTGATAACAATCCAAAGCCACCATTGTTCAGCAAACATCTTGACCATCAGAATCATTGACAAGACTTGTGCCGAGGTAATGAAGGCATCGATGAACGGACGGTTTTCGTTGGGCAGCTGGCGGAAAATGAGCCCCAGGACTATGGTGGCAACCGTCAAAATGGAGAAATAGATGATTCTTTCCTTTTTCGTCATGTGGCATTTGTTGACTTCGTGCGTCGACTTGTTCATGTTTTTCGACCATTTGAAGAACCCGACAAACTGCATCACAAAATTATAAACGCTGACCGCCATGATGCCGTAGTTCTTCACCATGAAGTTGATGTAAATCATCAAAACGGCGCTGATCAGGCCGAAAAAGTAATTCGACAGTTTTCCTTTTCCGCCAAGAACGACATTGATAACGCCGAGAATGGCGGCAATAATGGAACAGATTACGCAGGTCCTGATGGCGCTGACGCTCAGTGCCGTATCGGGATGCGATGCGATAAATCCCTGTGTGTCAGTGGTCAATAAGGTGACGGTTGTGATGATGGCGCATAACAACACCAGCCAAATAACGTCGAAGGCTTTCCAGCCTGAAAGCTCTTCGTGAAGTAAGGATTTTAGTTTCTGCATTTCTAATGAAATTGTTTCGGCAAAAATAGTAAAAAATCGTACCTTTGCCGCACCAAATCAATTTACAATGAGAAAGTCTATCTTTTTAATGATTCTTCCTTTGCTGATGGGATCGTTTGCAACCGCCCAGACAAAGGATAACGTGGCACGCGAATGTGTGCTTTTTGAAGTCTTCACCGGGGTTCAATGCCCTTACTGTCCGGCTGCCGCTAATGGCATCGCCCAATTGCTTGAGGAAGGCAAGGCCATTGCGCCTGTGGCTTATCACACCAGTGCCTTCTCTCGTCCAGAGTATTACACCAACGAGACAAATGCCCGTGCAAGTTATTATGGTGTAAACAGTTATCCAACCTTGAAGACAGATGGCCTGTTGAGTCATTCGGGCGGCGGCGGCGCCTCGGAAAGCAATTATTCCGCTTATCTGAGCCGTTACAACCAGCGCATCAACCAGACTAGTCCTTTCACCATCGACTTGAGCATGGAACCTGCCGAAAACGGTCTTTGCCGCGTGAACTGCACGGTCAACCAGGTGGGCGAATGCAATGGAAGCAATGTGCGTGTGTTCATTGCGCTCACGCAGTGCAACATTGATGTCTCATGGCAGGGAATGCAAGGCTTGCATCATGTTTGCCGCGACATGATTCCTACGCAGACGGGAACCGTGTTCTCTGGCCCGAGCATGACTATCAGCGAGACCTTTGAATTGAATTATCCAAAGGAAGACTGCTACCTGACCGCATGGGTGCAGGATTATTCAGGCACCAAGGAAGTGTATCAGGCCGTGCGCATGTCGACGGCTTTAGACCTTGATTACGACTTGGTGTTGAAAGGCATTGATGTCGTTACCGTACAGAATTGCTCTGGCGAGCAACATCCGGTAGTTACCGTGAAAAACTTTGGCAGAGAGACGGTTACATCGTTTATTGTAAAAGTGACAGCTGGCACTTTTGAGATGGAACAGGGTTGGTTCGGTTCTTTGCCTCAGGGCGAATCTGTTGATGTCCAGTTGGAGGATTTCACTTCTTACAATGGTGAACAGCTGGATTTCAGCATTGTCATGCCTAACGGTCATGATGATGAGTTCATGGCCGACAACTTTGGCCATGTTGCCCTGACTGCTGCACCTGAAATGGACGGCTACATGAAGATTCAGCTGAAATCGGGCAGAACACCCGAAAGCGAGTCGATGGTCATTACGGATATGACGACAGGCGAAGTGTTCGAAACCTTCACCTTTGAACAAGCCAACCATGCCTATACTTTCGAAGTGGTTCTTCCAAACGCTTCCTGCTACCGTATCGCGGTCCTCGATTCAGAAGGCTTGGGCTGGGACGGCGGTTTCTTCCAAATCAAAGGCAGCGACAACCAGGTTCTGTTTAAAGGTGGCGGCACTCAGGGTGCTTTCGCAACGGAACTTGCCGCTGAAGTTTACTGCAACGGTTTCCTCGGCGCCAGTGAGATTGAAAGCCAAGGTCTTGACATTTACCCGAATCCTTCAAAGGGCATCTTCACCCTCGATTTGGGCGAAGGCTCATGGAATGTCAATGTTTATGACATGACAGGCCGTTGCGTCAAGCAGAGCCAAATCGAATCGCAAGGCGAAATCGACTTGAGCGCCAACGAAAAAGGCGTCTACTTCGTGAAGGCCTTGAACGGTTCAAGAGAATTCACCAAGAAGATTGTGGTGCTGTAAGACGGCGACACATTGCTTGAAAACAAAAGGACTGACCTGCTTTTCGGGTCGGTCCTTTTTGCGTAAGATGGTCTGCTTGGCAAACTGTATTGAATCTCGCATTGAAATGAAGGTTTATGTTGTTTATAAACCGAGAAAAGTAAAAATTAGAGAACAAAAAACAAGTTTGTGCCGCCCCGAAACTTTTTCCAGCAAGCGCAGCGCAGCAAGGAAAACCCATTTATGAAAGATTCTTGTCAGATTTATGTCCCTACAATACTATTCCAACGATTTTCTTCAAGGCATCGAACCCTTCGGGAATCGGGAAGAGCGGGAAGGTGTGGAACATGCCTTCGTATTCGAAATAATCGTATGGCACGCCCAAAGAAGCCAATTTTTCCTTTAGCGCAACGGAATCGAGATAAAGGATTTCGTGCGTCCCGACAAAAATAGAGATGCGCCCTAAACCGTTCAAGTCGCCGAATATCGGACTGACCCAGTAATTGTCGGCGGGCAGGTCGTCGCGCCAGAGGTCGGTCAGAATCTTCACGCGGTCGAGTTTCAGCATCGGGTCGAGCGGTTCGTAGGCTTTCATCTCCGCTTCGCGCGAATAGGTCAGGTCGAGGCTGGGGGAGAGCAGAACGATGTTGTCGGCTTTCCTGTATCCGTTCTCTTTAATGAGCTGGGCATGCAGCAAGGCAAAGGCCCCGCCAACGGAATCGCCCATGAGGATGATTTCGTCAACATCTTGTTGCTGTATGTAATCGCGGTAGAAATGAAGCAGCTGCGTATTCGAGAATAGACAATGGTAATCGGGCGATTTGGGGTAAATGGGCATCACGACGCGGCAGTGCAGGCGCAATGAGATGTCGTGAATGAAACACCAGTGGAAGAAGACGGGCTGGTAGATGCAGGCGCCGCCATGGTAATACAATATCAGTTTTCGGGATGTGTTTTCGGGGATGGTGCTGAAATACTGCATGTCGTACCCCTCGCCGTGATAGGTGTCTTCGGCGAAATAATCGCGGAATTTGCGGGGCACGCGCACAGGACGGACATTGTCGCGGCGGCAATGCTCTATTTCGTCTCTGACTTGCTGTTCGTTGGCGTCACGCAGTTGCCCGAACATCAGCTTGAGGTAGCGTTTCGTTAGTTCGACTCCGGAGTTCATGATTTGCTTGCGTTGGATGATGGTCTCTGGAAGATTCTCAGGTCAAACATAGGAGCTGCGGCCAAAACGTGGTCGAAGATGTCGCTTTGGACGTTTTCGTAGTCAATCCATTCTTTCTTGCTGCTGAAAACGTAGATTTCGATTGGGATGCCGGTTTCTGTGGGTTGCAGCTGACGCACAAGCATCATCATGTCGTGGTTGAGATTCGGGTTGCGGTTGATGTATTCGCGCAGGTAGGCACGGAAAATGCCCAGGTTGGTCTGCTGCCTTCCGTTGATGATTTGGCTTGTGTCGACGCGGTTCGCTTCGTTGTATTCCAGGATTTCCTTTTCGCGTTCTTCTATGTAAGGTGCTATGAGTGAATACTTTTTGTATTTCTCAATCATTTCTGGCGTGCAGAACTTAACGGTGCTGATGTCGATGTTGACGCTACGTTTGATTTGGCGGCCTCCGCCGTCGCTCATGCCACGCCAGTTGGTGAACTGGTTGGTGACCAAAGTGCTTGTCGGAATGGTCGTTATGGTGTTGTTCCAATTTTGCACTTTCACCGTTGTCAGGTTGATTTCCAGTACATTACCGTCGGCATTGCCCATCACAATCCAGTCGCCGATGCGAAGCATGTCGTTCGACATCATCTGGATGGTCCCGACAAAGCCTAGGATTGGATTCTGGAAGACGAGCATCAGGACGGCGGAAAGGGTGCCCAAGCCGATGATGATAGTCTTGATGTCCTTGCCAAGCAGCAGGGCGATGACCAGCAGGACACAAACGATGTACAAGATGATTTTAATGACCTGGACAAGGCTTTTGATAGGCTTTGCCTTGGCTTTGGCGGTGTTGAAGGCGTTGTAAAAGTCGGCCATCGTGTTCACGAAGGCGTCGAGGACAAGGGTGTACATCATGACCTCGTATATCTTCACCAAATAGCGGAAAAAGGCGATGGCAACGGGGAAGTCGGGCAGACAGTTGTCGCACAGCTGTTTGATCATAATGGCAGGAATCAGCAGGCACAGACGCAACAGTATCTTGTTGTCGATGAGCAGGTCGTCGTACTTCGTGCTGGTCTTTTTTATGATTCTGTATACCGTTTTTTTGATGAAAAGTCTGACTAGGATAGTAATCAGGACGCTGATGGCTACCATAGTGAGAAAAGCAATGCCTTCAGCAATGCCAAGTGACAATTCGTCACCAAAGTTGAAATGCTCGCCAATCGAGGTGAGTATGTCGATGTATTTCTGAGTCATATGCCGCTGATTTTAGTTTTGCTGTATCCTTTCTGAATCAAGATGTTGAGAATCCGTTCGCGGAAATCGCCTTGAATGATGATTTCGCCGTCTTTCACGCTGCCGCCTACGCCGCATGCGGTTTTCAGTTCTTTTCCTAAGGCTGCCAAATCGAAATCGGAGCCTTGAAAACCAGTCACTAAGGTGACTTTTTTGCCGGCGCGCTGTTTCTTGTCGAGCATCACGCGCAGGTTTTGCATGGCGGGTTCAAGGGTGACGGTCTCTTCCTCTTCGTCGAAAACGAAATCGGGGTTGGTGGAGTAGACGATGCCGTCTTTATTGGCTTTGTTTTTCATGCTATGATATTGAGACTTAATGGTTTTACTTTAATATCGAGATCTTTTTCCGTCATGACGGATTCGCCGTCAATATTGATGACATCGGCATTTTCCCTGATGATTCGGGCTTCGTTTGTCTGGATGATTTCCACTTTTGGCGCCTTGTCCATCATCTTGTCTATCATGTAGCCGCCCATGATGGGCAGTTCCAAAGGGTTGGGCTTGCGCACGATGCACAGGTCGACTTTTCCGTCCTGCAGGCTTGCGTGTGGCGAGATGGGGATGTCGTAGCCTTGTTCGTTGGAGTTGGCAAAAGCAATAAACAAGGCTTTTGTTTCAATTGTTCGGTCGGGCAGGATGATTTTGTATTCCTGTTCCTGGTAAGTGATGAAATCCCTGATGATATATTTTAAATAGGTGTCGAATCCGCGGTGAGGGTCCTTGGCGTAGTCGTCGGCGATCTTGGCATCGAAGCCGGTGCCTGCAATGCTGATGAAAGGAATGCCGTTGACGGTCACGGTGTCGATTTTATGTCTTTTTCCTTCGTTGATGACTTGGATTGCTTTTGAAACATTCATCGGCAAATTGACATGGTGCGAGAATCCGTTTCCCGAACCGCAGGGTATGACGCCTAATGCGACATCGGTGCCAATCAAAGGCACGCCGATTTCGTTGATGCTGCCGTCGCCGCCTGCCGCAACCACGATGTCGAACTGCTCTGCAACGGCTTCCTGGGCCAGGATTTTGGCATGACCGGCATGTTCCGAATACCTGATTTCATAATCGTAGCGTTCGGAGTCGATGTTTTCGGCGATTTTCTCAGGCAGGTTCTTTTTCCTGATTTTCCCCGATATTGGGTTGATTATGAATCGAATCTGTTGCTTGTTCATAAATCAGTTTGTTGTTTATCATGCGGTTGGTGTACGACTGCAATTGCTTTTGCAGTCTGAGGTGCAGGTCGGGACACTGGATGTGGTTGATGAGGTTGCGCTCCACAGCCTTGTCTTGGTCGAGGTTGAACACGCCGACTGCTTGTGCGCCATCCGATTGAATCAGATAGTGACCGTCGCTGTATTGATAGGTTTGGTTGATATAGCTCACCCATTCAGGCGATTGAATCGTATCGAACAGATTGCGGCCAAAGGTGAAGATGGTGTCGTCAACATGGAGTGCCGAAAGAATGCTGGGACCGAGGTCAACTTGCTGAGCCATTTCATCGGTCTGGCATGCATCAATTTTGCCTGGATAATAGAAGGCGATAGGGATGGCATACATGCCCCACACATTGTTGAAATTATGGTCGAAGTGCTCGGTGTTGGCGTGGTCGGCAGTGATGACAAACAAGGTGTGGCTGAACCATTCTTTTGTTTTTGCCGTCGCAAAGAAATCGCGCAAGGCGCAGTCGGTGTAATAGACGGTTTTTTCAAAACTGCTCCAATTGTAGGTGTCGTGTGGGATTACGAAACCTTCTGGCAGGTTGAAGGGATGGTGTGATGAGAGGGTGTAGACGATGGAAGCAAATGGTTGGCGAATCGTGTCGAGGTTGTTGGCGAAATATTGCAGGAAAGGTCCGTCGAAAATGCCCCATTTGTGGTCATAGTCGTCGTCGTTGTTGTATTCGTCTCTTCCGTAATAATCATCGAAACCAACTTGTTGCGAGAAGATGTCGAAATTCATTGTCCCGTTGTTGCCGCCATGGAAAATGGAGGTGCTGTAGCCGTGGGCTTTCAGGTTTTCTCCGAATCCGTCAAGGTCGTTGCTGAAATATGAAGAAGTGGGGAAGTCGACTTCCATGAGCGAAGGCAGTCCCGAGAGGATGCTAGGCAGTGACTCGATGGAACGGCGGCCGTTGGCGCGTCCGTCGAAGGTGAGGCTTTCGCGCAGCAATGAGTCTAAAAACGGCGTTAGGTTGTTGGCATGAAGCGGATTGTAATAGCCAATCATCTCTTGACCGAAACTTTCGAGGATGATCAGCACCACATTGTCGGGCAGGGTGTCGCAGGCCAGACTGTCGTTGGCCATAAAACGCACAGGTGGGTTGATGCCGACAATGGGTTCGTAGTCGGAGTCTTCGACAAGATTCAACTCTTGAAGCACATGACTTTGTGAACCTTTGGCAATGGTGAATGGCGTGTTGAGCACGATTGGGACATGATGGGGCTCGGTGTATTGCAAGGCGTCAATCATCTTTAAGGGTTTCGACTGAATGCCGCCACGGCAGGCCAGCACGGTCAGCGGCGCCATAATCAAGAGATTGATGATTTGTCCGGTGCGCCATTTTGTTGGGTTTGGGCTTTCGTCTTTTTCCAATCGGGTGGTTGATGCCAAGGCGATGATGAGGAGAATGGAAAGGATGCCAAACAGCACCATGTACCAGTAGTCGACGGCGAGTTGTCCGATGATGCCGCCGACATTCTCGTCTTTATCGCCGAAAAACTGGAACAGTTCCGATGTCATTCGCTTGCCGATGAAACGGAAATAAATGGTGTCGACGAGGTTAAGCGCGACGATAAGGCTGTTTGCCACAATGTAATAGATGTCGATGATTAACTGTGGCTTGCGCCTGTAAGTCCATTTGAAGGGCAGGGTGTAGTAGAGAATGACGGGAATGTTGATGTATGCCAATACGACCAGGTCGAAACGCAGGCCGTAACCGTAAAGCCGCAGCGACTCAAAGAGATGCAGATTCGGGAAAAACGACATGTTCAGCATGTAGAGCATCCAACGGCTGAAGCTGAAGAGCAAAAGAATGGCTATCAGTCGGTACAACAGGAGCATGAGCGGCTCTCTGTGCCATTGGCGTTTTTTCTTTTTGGTGTTGTAGTAACTCATGATGCTTATAATGCGCAAAAATATGAAATTTCCCCGAATAAAAAACAAGCCCCGAAAATCGGAGCTTGTTTTTAGTTTGTTAAGATGCGAGGTGAAATTAGCGGCGAGCTTCCTTGATTCTAGCTTTCTTACCGCGGAGGCCTCTGAGGTAGTAGATGCGTGATCTACGGACGACGCCTTCCTTGTTCAGTTCAATGTTCTCAATCATAGGTGAAGCGATTGGGAAGCATCTTTCAACGCCGATGCCGTTGGCAGCAATCTTGCGGACAGTGAATGTAGCAGTTTTGCCACAACCGCTGTGCTTCAGGACGATGCCCTGGAACTTCTGAAGACGGCTCTTGTCACCTTCAACAATCTTGTAAGTTACGGTGATAGTATCACCAGGTCTGAACTTCGGAAAATCTTTTACAACGATTTGATCCTCAATGAATTGAATTAATGAATTTTTGCTCATTTGTATATATTTTTGTATATTTTTCCTTCAAAAACGGGTGCAAATATACAAAATATTTGAATACAAACGCTTATAAATCACTTTTTTTGAAAATTTCGTACATTTCAGGTCTGCGTTCCTTGGTGCGCTGAATGGCTTGTTCCAATTTCCATTCCTGGATTTTCAAATCGTTGCCCGAAAGGAGAATCTCCGGCACTTCCCATCCTTTGTATTCGCGTGGCCGCGTGTAGACGGGTGGCGACACCAAACCATCCTGGAAAGAGTCGGATAGGGCAGAGGTTTCATCGTTTAAGGCGCCTGGAATCAAGCGCACAAGGCTGTCGACCAAAACGGCTGCGCCTAGTTCGCCTCCTGAAAGGACATAGTTTCCGATGGATATTTCCTTGGTAATCAAATGTTCGCGTATGCGCTCGTCAATGCCTTTGTAATGCCCGCAAAGGATGATGAGGTTCTCTTTCATTGAGAGTTGGTTGCACATTGGCTGGTCAAGCAATTCGCCATCGGGACTCATGTAAATCACCTCATCGTAATCGCGTTTGGCTTTCAGCTGGCTGATGCAGTTGTCGACGGGTTCAATCATCATCACCATGCCGGCTCCGGCGGCAAAGGAATAGTCGTCCACCTTGTGGTGTTTGTCGGTGCTGTAGTCGCGCAGGTTGTGCAATCCAATTTCAACGATGCCTTTGTTGACGGCGCGTTTGATGATGGATTCGGTGAAGGGACCTTCAAACATTTCTGGAAATATGGCGATGATGTCGATACGCATGACTGAAAATTTTCGGCAAAAATAATCAATAATGCTGAAATACGGATTGAAGAATAATGTATTTTTGCACCTAATTAAATAATGTAGCAATGAGAAGACTGTCTTTTTTACTCCTTTTTATAGGAATTGCATTCGTGGCAAATGCCCAAATCGCATCGAATTTCTATTGGATTCAGTTCACCGACAAGAATAACTCGCCTTATTCCATTGATAATCCG
Organism: Bacteroidales bacterium; assembly: GCA_024400455.1. GTDB lineage: Bacteria > Bacteroidota > Bacteroidia > Bacteroidales > F082 > Limimorpha. The sequence continues at coordinate 26,400 of JAKSMU010000011.1, forward strand.
GAGGCTTATTTGAGTCAAAGGGCTTTGCAACGCCGTGCCAATCAGGGCATTGCCATTGATGAATACGATATTCCTGTCAATCCTCAGTATCTGCAAGCCGTGGCCGATTGTGGCGCTGAACTTGTCAACCCGTCGAAATGGCTGAATGGCGTGACGGTAAGAATCACCAATCCTGATATCCTTGAAGCTGTTCGTGCTTTGGAATTTGTTGAAACCACAAGGGCTTGCGTCAATAATCCTGAAGCCCAGCGCATGAAAGAACGCTGGCTGGCTAAGGAAATGGATTTCTCGCCTGCCGAAAATCCGATGAGAGGTTATTATGGTGGCGCTTACACGCAAATCAATCAACTGAACGGCATTGCCTTGCATGATAGCGGCTATCAGGGCGAAGGCATGGTCATTGCCGTTTTGGATGGTGGTTTCATCGGCGCCGAACATCATCCTGCATTCGACAACATGAGGGAAGAAGGCCGTCTGTTGGGTACGCGCGATTTTGTGTATGGCAGCACCTCGGTCTATACGCAAAGTTCTCACGGCACTTCATGCCTTAGTACAATCGGCGGTTACGAACCGAATGTTTTTGTCGGAACAGCGCCGAAGGCTTCTTTCTATCTGATTCATACTGAAGATGGTAATCATGAAAACATCATCGAGGAATACAACTGGGTTTCGGGCGCCGAATATGCCGATAGCCTTGGCGTTGATGTGTGCTCCACTTCTTTGGGTTATATCGATTTCGACATGTCGGAATGGAACCATCCTTTCGAACATTATGACGGTCAGACCGCTCCGATGACCATCGGTGCCAACATTGCCGCTACCCGTGGCATGGTTTGCCTGAATTCGGCTGGCAACGAGGGCGACAGCTGGAACGGAGAATGCACCTTAGGCATTCCTGCCGATTCTGATGGCGTGCTTACGATTGGTGCAGTCGATGAAAATGGCAGCCGTGCGTATTTCAGTTCAGTTGGCCCAACTTACGATGGCCGCATCAAGCCGGATGTGATGGCTATGGGATACGACACTTATGTTGCCAGTTCCGATGGCGGTTACTATCATGGCAGCGGCACCTCGTTCTCATGCCCAGTCATGGCAGGCATGGTGACTTGTTTCTGGCAGGCATTCCCGAATGCTACGGCAGCCGAAATCCGCGATGCTGTGCGCGAATGTTCCGATCGCTTCGAAAATCCAGGCAATAAATATGGTTACGGCATCCCTGATTTCGTGAAAGGATTGGATATCCTTCCTGTTCACGAATTGCCAAGCGAGGTCTCTGAAATCATCAGCGTTTACCCGAATCCATCCGTTGGCAATGTGAAGGTTGTGCTGAAAGAAGGCGTGAAAGCCGAACTTAGCGTTTACGATTACATGGGCCGTTTCATCTTTGACCACCATTTCAATGGCTTGAATCACACCTCGTTGGAAAACCGTTTGAATGAACTGGGCGCTGGCGTTTACTTCATTACGGCACAGTCGGAATATGGCAGCCAGACATTGAAACTGGTGAAGACAAATTGATGATTTGTTGATAGATAAGATTATTATAACTTCAAAAATTTATATACTATGAAAAAGTTCACATTATTATTCCTAATGCTGATGGCCTTTGGCGTGTCGGCATCGTTTGCACAATCGAACAACGATTCGATTTCCATGGTTAAGGTTTTGGGCGGCCACAAATTTGAAAAGTCGGGTATCCAGCTCTCCGTGAATCAAATAAGGGGCATTGTGGATGCCGATCGTGATGCCAAAAAACAGATGCAACTGGCAAAAACTGATGAGGTGTTTAGTTACATATTTAGTTATATTGGCGGTTTTTGCATCGGTTATGCTATTGGAGATGCCATAACGGGGCACGCTGACACAACTACTGCATATCTGGCAGGAATTGGCGTTGGGGGTGTGGCTATTGGCTTGGGCTTTTCTTCGCTGGCTGACAGGCATGTCGTGAAGGCGGCAAACATCTATAATATGCATTTAGGTGATCAGTCGAATAATGAAGGCGCAGACCTTGGCTTCGGCTTTACGCCCGGCGGCATAGGCCTGACATTGAGCTTCTGATGCAAGTATGAGCATAATAAAAACTCCGCCTCAAAACTGAAGCGGAGTTTTTTTTGTCCTAATGGCAGAGCGTCTCTTAAAACGCCCTGTCCCTGTCCATTTCGAAGATTTCCATATCCTTGAAGGTCTTTCCGTCAATAACGAACCGCACCATCGTGATTTTCTTGTGGAAACCAGTCTGGCCTGCCGCTCCCGGATTGATGTGGAGCAGGTGGAGTTTCGGGTCGTTTATCACCTTTAATATATGGGAGTGCCCGCAGATGTAGAGGTCGGGTTTCTTTTCAGCCAAAATATAGCGGATTTCTGGCATGTATTTCCCAGGATAACCGCCGATGTGCGTCATGTAGACATCTACATCTTCTATGTGGAAGAATTGGTCTTCAGGATATTGCATCCTGACAATGTGGTCGTCGCAATTGCCGTAAACGGCGCGTAATGGCTTGAATGCCGCCAGTTGTTCGGCAGTCTCGATGTTGCCAATGTCGCCGGCATGCCAAATCTCATCCACATCTTTGAAAAAACTGTACACTTGTGGAATGATGGTGCAATGCGTGTCGGAAAGGATGCCTATCTTTTTCATGGGAATGAAAGATTACTAGATTTCGAGGTCGCGGGAACACGAGATTATAGTCTCGCAATCCCGCAGCCTCGCAATCTTGTGCTTCGATTAGAGGTTGAACATGACGCCCAAGCTCAGCACTTCCTTGAACTGAACCTTTGAACCTTCGATTCTTTGCTGTGCTTCAAGTCCGCCAAGTCCTGTAACTGTCTCGTAGAAAGGAACATCGTAGTCGTAGATGAGGTGAGTGGAGAGGCTGCAGTTGAGCCATGAGTTGACTTTCAGGAGCAGCAGGTTCTGCCAGTCGACGTCGATGCGTTCCGGATGATCGAGATAGTTGGAGAAGAGTTCAAGCTTCGAGTTGAAGTTGATGTTCTTTGCCAAAGGAATGTCGAGCTTGGCCACGGCGCGTGCACCGAATTCGTAGCGGACGCGGTTGCCATGAATCCATTGCAAGGTGTCATTAGGGTCAAAATAACCTTGGTCAACGCCATACGAACCAAGGTCGGCAAGAGTCTGGTCGTTGACGATGGTGATACGGCCGGTGATAGGAGCGAAGTTCAGTGAGAAGTATTTGTTCGGGACCCATTCGGCACCAATACCTAAGGTGATGTAGGCAGGGGCTAAGAATTTGGAAATGCGGGTCATTGAATCGGTGGCATAATCGAAGCCATTGGCGAACTGTGAACGGAAAGCCAGTTCCAAACTGTAGTTCAGCTTTTCAGTGGCTTTCAGACCTGCCAGTGATGTGAATTCAATCTTATCGTCAGTTTTGATAGGCTTTTGGGTGAAATTGAAATAACTGTAGCCGAGAGCCATGTTCAAAGTGTTGTCCCACTTGAAGTTGTCCTTGGCATAGTTCACCTGATAGTTCAGCGTACCAATCCAGTTCAGTGCGTTCTGACCACCGGCTGCCCAGTTGGTGTAGGAACTTTGGGCGAAATTCAGACCAACGGTACCTTTGTTAGTCCAATGTTTTGCTTCTGTGTTTTCTTGTGCAAATGAGACCGAAACCAATGCGGCCATCATGAGGGTAAAAATTGCTTTTTTCATTTAATGTGTGATTTAATGGTTTGATATTTATAATAAAAAAATTCAATAATTAAAAATGGCTTGTGGTACTTTACACATTTGGACTCAAGCATTGTGTCCATACTTTCCACTGTAACACTTTATCACTTTCCACTTAATAGCTGTTTCCGTCCTGATAATTTCTCTGTCCGATGCGGAAGGTGATGTCCTGCATGTTGCGGCTTCTCACATATTTTCCATTCTTAATGCCTGGAATCCAATGCGTTTCCTGAATCAGACGGACGGCTTCGTTGTCGCAGCCGCCGCCCACCGAGTTGACAATGATGATGTTCGACACATTCCCGTTGGTCTCAACTATGAAGCTCAATCTCACTGTGCCTTGAATCTCCCTTTCCTGAGCTTCTGCAGGGAACCTGAGATTGCCATAGATGTATTGTCCCATATTGCTGCCATCGGCAAAATACGGTTGGGCATATTCTTCAAGCATCTTGTTTTCAAAGATTTCGTAACTGTCATCGGCCTCTAATGTTAAAGGTATGGCAATGCGTTCGTGCTTTTTCCAGTAGCGGTTGTAGTTCTTTGCGTTGAAATCTATGGTATATTCGAAGTCTGATTCAACGGGGAGCGCGATGCTGGTGGCTGGTTTCCAGATGATTTTCTTTACCAAATCAAGCGCAATGGGGGAGGCGGCTTCGCTAAACGATGATTTCACTTGGTGGTTGCTGCCCTTGCCATCTATGTCGATGTGCAAGGCAATCACGACTTTTCCGCTGTTTTTGTTTGCCAGTTCTTCTTCGGGATAAATGAGGTTGGCCGAGATGAAATCTTTGGTCAATTCATTGCCCGATAGTGGCTCTGGTGATGTGTTTTGCGCCTTCACCTGGCACAAAAAGAAAAGGCAAATGGTTGCCACAAGCATCTTGACGCTTTTTAATGTATTCATAGTCAAAATATTATATTTATAATTATATGCATGATAATAAATTGCTAAAGTAATAAAAAAACCGACACAAACAATATTTTGTTTCAAACTGCACTTTTCGCCTTTGTGGACGCAAGCATTGCGTCCCTACTTTTCGCTCCAAACAGAAAAATGCTTATTTTTGCCGCCAAATTCACACTTAATGGAAGACAATTACAAAAACAACATGGTGTTCGGCGTGCATCCGGTTCAGGAACTGATTCGTGCACAGAAGGAAATAGAGAAGGTGTTCATTCAGAATGGCGTGCGTGCCCCTGAGATTTCAGAGATTTCGAATTATTGCCGCGCCAATGGCATCCCCGTTCAATATGTCCCGATGGAAAAAATGAACCGTCTGACGCGCAAGAACCACCAGGGTGTCATTGCTTTCATTTGTCCGATCGAATATCAGCCTCTTGAGAAAGTCATTCAGATGATTTTCGAAGAAGGTCGCGACCCGTTCATCCTGATGCTCGACCGTGTCACAGATGTGCGCAATTTCGGTGCCATCGCCCGTACAGCCTACGCTGCCGGTGTCGATGCCATCGTCATTCCGTCAAGAGGCTCGGCACTCATCAATGGCGATGCCATGAAAACATCAGCAGGAGCCTTGTCAGCCATCAATGTTTGTCGTGTCGACAACATGAAGGATGCCATGGATTTCTTGAAAGCCAGTGGTTTGCGTATTGTCGGATTCACCGAGAAAGCCAAGCAAAGCCTGTGGAAGTCAGACCTTACAGGTCCGCTTTGCGTGATGATGGGCTCGGAAGAAGACGGCATCAGTCCTGCCTACATGAGCCGCCTCGACGACCATCTGCTCATCCCGATGCCAGGCGACATCGACTCGCTGAATGTCAGCGTTGCCACTGGCATTGTCTGCTTCGAGGTAGTGCGGCAAAGACTTTAAAGAATTCAAAGGTGTTACACGCGATAGCGTCACTCCCGCGAAGGCGGGAGTCTCATTATATAAAAAATCAGTCCCCGAAAAATTCGAGGACTGATTTTTTTTCATTTCAGACGCACGCGTCTCTACATTTTATTTCAAATATTTATCCAGCCAATTGTAGAATCTTCTTTGCCAGAGGACGCCATTCTGTGGTTGCAGCACCCAGTGGTTTTCATCCGGGAAATAGAGGAATTCTGCATCGATGCCACGGAGCACGGCTGCATTGTAGGCTTGCATGCCTTGTGTGAAGCAGATACGGTAATCCAAACCGCCGTGAATGACGAGGATTGGAGCCGTCCATTTGTCGACAAAGAGGTGTGGTGACTGAGCGTATGACTTTTGAGCCACGGCATTGTCCTTCTCCCAGAATGCACCGCCGAGGTCCCAGTTGACAAACCACATTTCTTCGGTTTCAAGATATTGTGCGTCAAGGTTGAACATGCCATCATGGGCAATCAAAGCCTTGAAACGGCCATCGTGGTGGCCTGCCAGCCAATACACCGAGAAGCCGCCGAAGCTGGCACCAACGGCGCCGAGACGGTTTTCATCAATGTAAGGCTCCTTCGAAACTTCGTCGATGGCGCTGAGGTAGTCTTCCATGCACTGCCCGCCATAGTCGCCGCTGATTTCTTCAAGCCATTCCTGGCCGAAACCAGGCAGACCGCGACGGTTAGGAGCAACGACGATGTAATCGTTGGCAGCCATCATTTGGAAATTCCAACGGTAGCTCCAGAACTGACTCACCGTGCTCTGTGGACCGCCTTCACAATACAGCAATGCTGGATATTGCTTGCTCTCATCGAAATGTGGCGGGAAAATCACCCAAACCAACATGTCCTTGCCATCGGTAGTCTTAATCCAGCGTTCTTCAACCTTACCCATGGTGAGCTGATTGAAAATGTTGTCGTTGACGGTGGTGATTTGTGTGGCTTCGCCCGTTGCAGGGTCGACGCTGAAAAGTTCCGTCGGGTGACTCATGCTTTGTTTGCCGGCAATCAGCTTGTCGCCAGCGTAGGCTACTGAAACATAGTTGTGTGTGCCTTCTGTAATCTTGCGGATTTCACCGTTTTCAAGGGTCAAGGCATAAAGTTGGTCGGTAGCGTAAGTGTCACTGATGAAGTAAAGGGTCTTGCTGTCATCAGCCCAGCTGAAGCCCGTGCAGCACTGGTCGAAGTCGGCGGAATAGTCTGTCTTTTCGCCGGTTTCAAGGTTCATGACCATGAGACGCTGTTTGTCGGATTCATAGCCATCACGTTCCTGACTTTCCCAAGCCATGTATTTGCCATCGGGCGAAATGACGGGGTTCATGTCGTAGCCCATCATGCCTTCGGTAAGGTTGCGGCATTCGCCTGATTGAATGATGTACTGGTAGATGTCGGTGTTGGTTGAAAGTGCATATTCCTTGCCGATTTTCTTGCGGCAGCAGTACACGAAACTCTGTCCGTCAGGCATCCAGCGCACCTGTTCCATGCCGCCCCAAGGACGGACCGGAGCTTCCCATTTTTCGCCAGCCATGGCATCGAATGAGGCCTCGAGTTTGCCAGAACTGATATTGCCCACGAAAAGATGGCTGAAAGTGTCGACCCATTGGTCCCAATGACGGTACATCAAGTCGTTGTTGATGCGGCCCGATGAAAGCGGGAGGTCAGGGTAGATGTCGGCAACCGTTTCGTTCAGCTTCACTTCCTTGCAGAAAATGACTTGAGCGCAATCAGGTGAATAAAGGAATCCGTTGATGTCGTCTGGTTCGTTGGAAATCTGTTCGCGGCCAGTGCCGTCAGGGTTGATTTCCCAAATCTGCATCGAACCGCTTTCGGCGCAAAGGAATCCGATTTTCTTGCCATCAGGACGCCATTGCGGACTGTATTCGCTGACTTTTGAATCGGAAAGCACGCGGCAGTTGCTGCCGTCGGCATTCATGATGTAAAGCGTTGAACCGCTGCGGTTTTCCTCAACGCTGTAATAAGTCACGTTGAAGACGACCTGGCTGTGGTCGGGCGAGACGCTCGATTCGCCGATGCGCCCCATGCTCCAAAGCACTTCAGGGGTCATCACATCCGATTGAAGGGTCATTTCTTTTGGACCGATTTTTTCTTTGCCTTGAGGTTCAGTCTCAGGCTTTTGCGTGTTGCACGATACGAGTAAGCAGGTAATCATGGCTAACAAAGGTAAACTGTGTTTTTTCATATTTAATGACTTTAAAAATTTGCTTCAAAAGTACAAATTTATGGTGTCTGTTGACAATTTTTTTCAATAATACTTTGAGAATTTGCTGAATTACACTATTTTTGCACCGCTTTTTAGAATTCATAATTAAAAGAGAAATACTATGTTAAGTCAAGATGTAAAGATTGGAAGTGCAATCCGTATGGATGGTAAGATTTATTTCTGCATTGACTTCCAACACGTTAAGCCAGGTAAAGGCAACACTATCATGCGTATCAAATTGAAGGATGTGCTCAGCGGCAATGTGCTTGAAAAGCGTTTCGACATTGGCGTGAAGCTGGAAGATGTCCGCGTTGAACACCGTCCTTACCAATACCTTTATAAAGAAGGTGAAGACTATATCTTCATGCACACCGAGACCTACGAACAGATTCCGATCATGGAAGAAAACATCACCGGCGTGAAATTTATGAAGGAAAATGATGTCGTTGATGTCGTCGTCGACGCTTCAACCGAAACCATCCTTTACGCAGAAATGCCTGTGAAGACTGTCCTTCAAGTGACTTACACTGAACCTGGCGAAAAGGGCAATACCGCCACCAACGCCATGAAGGAAGCTACCGTTGAAACTGGCGCAGTCATTAAGGTGCCGTTGTTCATCAACAATGACGATATGATCAGAGTTGACACCCGTACCGGTGAATATTGCGAACGCGTTAAAGCGTAATGCTTTTCTAACGATATGTGAAAAGCGCAGACACCAATTTTCGGTTCTGCGCTTTTTTCTTACAACAAATCTTCGGTTTATCCGTTATAGTCAATAAACTGTCAGCCAATGAAAATACCACAAACATCCCTTAAAGCTATCGCAGCACTAATTGATGCGGAATATGTCGGCGATCCTGATTTCCCAATCACCGGATTGAATGAAATCCACAAGGTGGAAGCCGGCGACATCACTTTCGTTGACCATCCTAAGTACTATGCAAAGGCGCTCAAGTCGGCGGCTACTGTTGTGCTCATTAACATGCGCATGGAGTGCCCTGAAGGGAAGGCGCTCTTGATTCACGATGATCCGTTTGATGCTTTCATCCGTATCTTGCGCCATTTCCGTCCGTTTGAGCCGCAGACCCAACCGGTCAGTCCGACGGCCGAAATAGGCGAGGGAACATACATTATGCCGGGAGCGTTTGTGGGCAATCATTGTAAGATAGGCAAGAATTGCGTTATCCACCCAAATGTCACCATCTACGATTATTGTGAGGTCGGCGACAATGTCATTATCCATTCTGGCAGTGTGATTGGCGCTGACGGCTATTATTTTCAGCGTCGTCCCGAAGGTTATAAGAAATTTGAGTCCTTTGGCCGCGTCGTCATAGGCGATGATGTTGAAATTGGAGCCTTGTGCAGCATCGACAAGGGCGTGACTTCCGACACTATCATTAATAATGGTACAAAGATGGATAACCATTGTCAGGTGGGACACGACAGCTACATTGGCCGTAATTGCCTTATTGGAAGCCATGCCGCCATTGCCGGCGTTACACGTATTGAGGACGATGTCATCCTTTGGGGGCGTGTCTGCGTCAACAAGGATCTGGTGATAGGCGAGGGGGCCGTGGTGCTTGCTACATCGGCTGTCGATAAATCCATTGCACCGGGCAAGGCGGTTTTCGGCGTGCCGGCTCAAGATGTGCGTAAGCAATGGCGTGAACAGGTTGCCATGCGCCAACTGCCTGATTTCCTGAAGGAATACTATAAGAGACTTGAAAACGAACAATAAACTATGAAAAGGATTTTATTTGTAATTGCAATTGCTTTGCTAAGTGTTAAAGCTTTCGCCCAACAGATGCAGACTTATAAGTTTGCGGAAAAAAACGGTCAGGAACTGTTTATGGATGTGTATACGCCGGAAAATGTCAATGAAAGCACGGTGACGGTTATGTATGTCTTTGGAGGTGGTTTCATCAGTGGCGAAAGAAATGATGCGAGTTCAAAGGAGTATTGCCTTGAACTTGTAAAACATGGCTATGTGGCAGTTGCCATCGACTACCGTTTGGGTTTGAAGGGTGAAAAGGATTTGGGCTTGTTTAATCACGAACCGGTCGAAAGGGCCATTAACATGGCGACGGAAGATGCTATTTCTGCCTTGAGTTATCTGGTTGAAAATGCAAAGGAATTGCGTGTCAATCCGCAGTTGATTGTCCTTGTGGGCAGCAGCGCGGGGGCCATCACGGTGCTCCAAACCAATTATTCGTTGTGTAATGGCTTCCTCAATGCCGGCATTTTGCCTGCCGATTTCCGCCTGGCAGGAGTCGCTTCTTATGCTGGAGCTATCTTCTCAACACGTGGTAAAGTGAAGTACTCTAATCATGAACCTGCACCAACCATGTTTTTCCATGGAACATCGGATAAGCTTGTGACTTACAAGCAGCTTCGCCTGTTTTCAACTGGTTTCTTCGGTTCGTCCAAGTTGGCACCGCGTTTCCAAAAGTTTGGCTATCCTTATTATTTCCGCCGTTATGAGGGGTATGGACATAGCGTTGCCGGAATGTTCACCCCGACAATTGATGTTTTCGATTGGTTTGTGAATCATTTCGTCATCAATCATGAATTGTTACAGGTGGAGGAAGATTATGTAAACATGGACGAGACCTCAAAACCTTCTTACGATAACTTTACTCCTGATGATTTGTATAAATAATTTGCCATTGGTATTGAAAAATGTTTTATTTTTGCGATGATTTTTGCGTTTGATGGTTCAATCCATGAAATTGGTGGTATAGATATTTAATAATCAGTTTAATAAATACAAATTATCATTATGAACAAACAAAAAAGTTTAATCGCAGTGGTGGCATTGCTTTTGCTCGGTTTGAATGTTAAGGCACAAGACAATGTTTATCCACACTATGGCTTCTGGAGCAACTGGAAACTTGGAGCAGAAGCAATCTACAATCACCAGTATGGCAATGGCGACTTCTTTGATTGGCGTCATGCTACCGATGCTGGTTTCGGCATTGTGCTCGAAAAAGAACTGAATCATGTATGGGATGTGCGTCTGCATGGTGCTATGCCAGGTCTCTTCACAAATGAGAAAAATCTTGGTGATGGCACATGGTATGACCGTTACGGCAAATTGACTGCTGACGTCAAGTTCAGCATTAACGATGCTATCAAGGGTTACGATCCTGAACGCAGATTCTCCATTTATGCTTTGGCAGGTGCTGGTCTCGAAAGCCTTTTCCGCATCGAAAGATATGGCGACTATGCTGTTCTTTGGCAAGGTGGTCTCGGCATTAGTCAGGACTTTGGCAAACATGGTACTGTGTATGCTGAATACGTAGTTGACAACATTGCTGATATTCCGGACTTTAATTATATCCATGACCTTCATGGTTCTGTTGCTGTTGGCTTGATGTATCGTTTTGGCCCAACAACTAAAGATGCAGAAAGGATTGCTAACGAAAAAAAGTTCAATCAAGAAGAGCTGGACGCTCTTTACAACAAGGTAAACCAGCTCAATGGCGAATTAAATGACGCTCAACAGGAAGAAGGACGTCTCAATCAGCGCGTTGGTGATTTGGAACAACAGCTTGCTGACGCTAATGCTGCTTTAGCCGCTGCTGCCAATAACAATGATGAAGAACTTGATGCTGCTATCAATGGCATCGCTGACGACAATGTCGCTTTCCGCGCACTTCCTTTCTCAGTTCTTTTCGCTAATGACAGTTATGCAATTGCTGCCGACCAAATGGAAAAGATCCAGGCTGTCGCCGATGTCATGAAGCAAAATCCTGAACTTCGTTTGAGCGTTGTCGGTTATTGCGACTATACCGCTAGCGAAGAATACAATCAACAGCTTTCAGAACGTCGTGCTAACGCTGTGAAGGACCAACTCATTAAGTTTGGTGTTGAAGAATCACGCCTCACTGATTATGGTAAAGGTAAGACCACAGCTTTTGGCGACCTCAAGTCAGGTGTCAACCGCCGCGTTTCTTTCTATCGCATTGTTGAATAATCATCTTAATAGATAGATGATATCAATCTAAAAACGGGTGAGGCTGAAGCCTCGCCCGTTTTTTTTGTATATCTTTCCATCGTTCATGTTTTGTGCCTAGTATCTGCAGGGTGGGTTGATAACATGGTCTTGATGGGCTATGCGAACGGTTTACCGATGAAAGGTGCTGGGGGTATATCTGCTCTTCTAAACTAAAAAAGGCCACATCGCTGTGGCCTTTTTTAGTGAATCTATTTCATCCTTTTATTCTCCGGTAGATGCTGGCACCAAAGTATATACAGGTTGTTCCACTGGTGGAATCAAGATGCCATTTGCATTTTGGTCAAATGCAACGGGCTGGTTGGCGTATTCGCTGTTATATATTTTAAGCGGACGGTTCATGTGGTATATCATCTTGCCTAAAAGGAAGATATCGACACCGCAAATAACTAACATGTCGATAATGCCCCAGAAATTGAAAATGGCACCTATGGCAAAAACAAGTGATACTCCGGAAGCGGCTAGTGTATTGGTTCTGAACTTTTTGTACTGACGCGCGGCGTCTGGGCAATACTTTTCAATGAACTTTTGAAATTCAACAGCATCAAAATCAACGCCATCACCCACATAATGGTCGATTCGCGCCATTTTCGGCTTCCCGGCTTCTTTGGGTGAGTCGGCAGCTTTTACTCGGGTCAGGTATGGGAATGTGCTCAGGTTGAAATCTTCCGCTTTGGTGATTTCTTCTCCGTTGCTTGGTTTGTTCACTGCGACAGGCACAGGAGTGGGAGCGACGTTTCCCGCTATGTTTGGATACTCAGTGGTAATCGTGAAGTTGTAATCGCCATCGACAAACTGCGTGACGATTTTTTCCACTTTGCTCATGCTGAGTGAGATTTCGTTGCCGGTAGTGGTACGGACCACTATGGTTTCGTTGGTCTGGCTGATAATCTGACACTCAATCACAGATCCGTTTTTTAAATAGACTAAATCGTTGCCATCGTCGGTGGTGACTGTTGCTTTGAAATCAGATGCGTTGGGAATTTGCAGGAGCATTGTGTTCCCGTTTGAATCTTCGAAGCAATACGAATTCATAATTAGGTTGACTAGATATTCGATGTCATCGTAACGCAAAAGATTGAGTTCTTCAATCGTGTTGGCAAAGAGACCCATGCCAAACAGCGCAAAAACTAGTGATAAAAAAATCTTTTTCATAAAGCTGATCTATTTTTTATGATTTAAAATCTAACGGAAAGGTTAACGGAAACGCTGCTGAATTTCTGCACATAATCTTTGATAGGAGCTTGGCTAGGGATGCCTTCACCAAAGAAAAGTAACCCTGGAATGCGTCCACCTTGTGCGTTGTTCCAATACTGGTCATTGCCGACATTCATAAGGCCAAGGTCATAATTCAAATCAACGGAAACCGGACCAACGCCAACGCCAGCACCGATACGCCAACTTGCGTTGATGGCATTAAATGGAGTAGCAGCTGTTTCACCATTAATATGATAGGTAGAAGCCGCACCTGTCGAAAAACATTGTTCGAAATCATAAGCCCCAGCCGTCAAATTGACCGTACCGGAAGTGGTGCTGCTGGCATTACCATAATGAGCACCATCCAAGGTGTAGATTTCGCAATTTGAATGGCCTTCACAGTTGAGTTTTGCCGAAGCCAAGATTCCGACAACAGGTCCGGTCTTCACATCGATGCGGAAAAGAGGGGTGATGCCGAATTCATAACCCACCATAACCGGAATGTTGACATAGTTCATCGAATATGTTTCTTTGTTGGCATAGTCCATAACGCAAATCCAATCGTCGCTCGTAACAACAATATCACCGCTATTATTGAACTCATTCGTATAGCCATAATGAGCAAGCTGGGCACCGGCTTCCAAGAAAAGGTTCTTACCCTTAATCAGTGGCATTTGTACGAATGCACCTGCGCTATAACCAAGACCGAAGACGTAATTAGGTGTTTCTTTCGTGTCAAGTCCAGCAATGTCAGTCATGCCGTAATCGACTACGCTGCTCAACGGACCATTGGCCGAAACGCTTGTTGAAGGCAATGTGATGCCGCCAGTTAATCCAAAATGGAATTTCATCGGCTCCTTTTCCTTGACAGGTTTTGGAGCTACAGGCGTTATGGCCGATGGAGCCGAGACTTGCGGCTTTTCCTCTGAAACGGTTGGCTGCTGCGGATGAACTGCGATAGCGGTTGTCTCAGGTTCGTTGTTTGTGCTGGTGGCAGGTTCTTCTTGATGAGGTGTCTCTGGAGTGTTAACAACCACGGTTGGTGTATTGTCCTTTGCCTGTTTTTCAACGATAATGTCGCCTTGACAGAGGATCGTACCGTCGCATGCAATTTCGTATTTGTAAGTTCCTTCCGTAAACAAGCTTGTTGTAGTTCCTGCTAATGAAGGCAATGCAACCCTGTTCTTTCCGGGAGCCAGATTGGCATCCTGCTTACTTGTGTAGTTCGCTTGTGATGGTTTCGTTGAAATCAGTTTCCCGTTTGGAGCAGTCAGTTTGAATGACAAAGACACGGTTTTAGCCGTGCTATATCCATTCCAAACTTCAATCCCCATCGAGGCTTGTTGTAAGCCTAGGCAATATTGAGAGGATTGCGCGTTCTTACCATCGGTATCCACGATGAGTCGTGTTGCTGAAATTTGAGCTTTTGCATATCCCATGCAAAGCAATGTAATTACAAGTAGGAATAATCTTTTCATAAGACGTGAATTTGATTTATACTGATGAATATTCTTGTTTAAAACTGCAAAAATAAAAAACAAATGCAATATTAGTGTTTGTTGGAGCTTTTTTTTCTTGTGCTGTTTGGCAAATCAAGGCTAAACTTTGAAAAGACGGAATTGCAATGATGCAAAACCGTGGTTTTGATGTTTGGTTGACACAAGAGGAAAGAATTGATAAAAAGAAAAAACCTAACTGACTATTGTCAATTAGGTTTGTTTGCTTTTGGTGACCTGGCTGGGGCTCGAACCCAGGACCCCCACATTAAAAGTGTGATGCTCTACCTGCTGAGCTACCAAGTCATCCTTGATTTTGCGGTTGCAAAAGTACGCTTTTTTTTGATATGTCAAGACAAATTGAGCAAAAAAAATCTTTAATCGAGAATGCCTTTCCCTTGTCGTACAATAAGTATTTCATTATCAGTGCAATCTACGACTGTACTTGCCGTGTTTTCGCCCGCTCCGCCATCAATAATGATGTCAACGATGTCCTTGTATCGTTCGTTGATTTCTTCGGGATCGGTCAAATAGCCGCCCATTTCGTCTTCTTCATCGACTAATGATGTAGTCATTATAGGAGAACCGAATTCACTCACGATGTTGGTGATGATTGGCTGGTCGGGGATGCGTATGCCGATGGTCTTCTTTTTGCTTTGGAAAATGCGTGGCACATTGTTGTTGGCTTCCAGAATAAAAGTGAAAGGCCCAGGCAAATTCCGCTTCATCATCTTGTACACATTATTGCTGATAGGACGCGTGAATTCCGACAGCATGCTCAGGTCGTGGAAGATGAAGGAGAAGTTGGCTTTTTCCTTGCGGATGCCCTTGATTTGACAGATGCGGTCGAGAACTTTGGGGTTGCTGATGCCGCCCCCCATACCGTAGATGGTGTCAGTGGGGAAAATGATGATTCCGCCATCAGCCAGACACTCAAGAATCATCTTGATGTAGCGTGGATTTGGATTTTCTTTATACAGTTTTAGAAACATACTTCATTGATTTGGCGGCAAAAGTAATGTTTTTCGTAAAAAAAACAATTATTTCTTTAGGTTTTCAGAGAAAATGCCGTATATTTGCGCTTGCCTTATAGGCAGAAACAAATCAACATTATTGTTTTACAAACAATTAAATAACAATATTTTATGAGTGGCTTTTTTGGCGTTGTCTCACACAAACCATGTTCAACGGACCTTTTTTATGGTATTGACTATCATTCTCATCTTGGTACGAAGCGAGCCGGTATGGTGACGCGTGAGGATAATCTCTTTCACCGTTCCATTCACGATATTGAAAACTCTTATTTCAGAACGAAATTCAGCGATGAAATTGGAAAATTCACAGGCAATATGGGCATTGGCGTCATCAGCGATACCGATGCGCAGCCTATCGTAGTCAATTCGCATTTAGGCCGCTTTGCCATTGCAACAGTGGCACGCATCAATAACCTTGATGAACTGGTGGACCATTGTCTCAGCAATCGTCAGCATTTTGCGGAACTGAGTTCGGGCTCGACCAACCCAACCGAATTGATTGCTCTTCTTATCACGCAAGGTGAGAATTTTGTCGATGGAATCAATAATGTGTATAAACTTGTCAAGGGTTCGTGCTCAATGTTGATTCTGACTGACGATGGCATTATCGCAGCCCGCGACTTTTATGGACGCACGCCTATTGTCGTTGGGAAAAAGGAAGATGCTTATGCCTTGGCTTCGGAAAGCCATAGTTACATCAATTTGGATTATACGACTTGCTATAATGTCGCTCCAGGCGAAATCGTCAAGGTGACCATGGATGGCGTTGAGCAGTTGCAGAAACCTAATTCGAAGAGTCAGGTCTGTTCGTTTTTGTGGGTCTACTATGGCTATCCTGTAACTGACTATGAAGGTGTCAATGTTGAGGAAGCCCGTTACCGCGAAGGCATTGAAATAGGTAAAAACGATGATGTTGAGATTGATTATGTTTCTGCCATCCCTGATTCGGGCATCGGCATGGCCTTGGGTTATTCTAATATTAAAAAGGTGCCATATAAGCGTGGCGTTGTGAAATACACGCCTACTTGGTCGCGCAGTTTCATGCCGGTGAACCAAAAGCAAAGGGAACATGTGGCTAAGATGAAACTCATAGCCAATCGCCAGCTGCTGGACGGAAAACGTGTGGTTTTCTGTGACGACAGCATTGTGCGTGGCACACAGTTGCGCGACAATGTGAAGATGCTCTACGATTTCGGTGCCAAAGAGGTGCATATCCGTATCAGTTGCCCGCCTTTGCTTTACGGTTGCCCATTCCTGAATTTCTCAGCGTCGAAAAACGTGATGGAACTGGCTACGCGTCGTTATATTGAGGAAATTGAAGGTTCAAATGACAAAAATATTGAACGCTACTGTGATTGCCATTCAAAGGAATATGCCAACATGGTGGAGATGATGCGCAAGCATTTGGGCGTCGATACCTTGAAATTCAATACGCTTGATGGGGTGGTGAATGCCATCGGCTTGCCAAAAGAATGTCTTTGCACGCATTGTTTCGACGGATCAAGCTATGGTTACTGATTTTTTATAGACTTTATTATCAGTGATATAAACGACAAACGGCATTTTTCTTCAAAATTTGCTTGCTAGTTGAAGAAAAGTCCGTACTTTTGCATCGGGTAAGTCTTATACGACCAGCTCCTGCTGAAATCCCCCAGGACCGGAAGGTAGCAAGGGTAGGTGGTTGTAGCGGTGCGATGTAAGTAGCTTACCCTTTTTTATTGCATAACAAAAGAGGCTGATTTCAATGAAACCAGCCTCTTTTGTGGTGTTATATGATATTTTCGCCTTCCGAGCGCTTCTTCAGTTCCTTTGCAATCTGAATGAATTCATCAGCCGTCATTTCTTTCAGATATATCAGACCGTGGGTGGCGCGGATGAGTGAGTCTTCGTTTTCGTAAAAGTAGTTTTTGCCTAAGATGTGCTGAATCTGTTTCAGCTGCTTTACCCAAATCCTTCTTGAAATTTCGCTGAATGGTCCATCACATTCCGGGCTAGGGAAGGAGGCTTCCACTTGTGTCAGGTAACTTTCTTCAAACGATTTCGCATGGATGGCCAGGTCGTTCATCGAAACAGGGACAATCATGGTCGCTTCGGCTGGGTGGAACTTGAACCACACATTGCGGTAGCCGATGATGCGCAGTTTTGAAAGGTCTTCTTCTTTGTTCCACAAGTCGATGGCGGAAGCAATGGCTTGCAGCACTTTGTAGTGCGTGTCGGGGCCGCTGCCTTCAGGGTCGAAGGCCAAGCTGATGATGGTCGGTTTATATAGCTTGAATTGTTGCAGTATGCTGTTGACATCATCTTGGTTGTCGGGGTTCTTGTCGCCTTGATAGAAACTCAGCCTCCAGTGATGGATGTTGTCGATTTCAACACCGGCATAGTTCCAAACCAGTTCTTCTTCAAATTCACGCAACCTGCCTTTCAGCAATTGCACTTCGAGGGAGTTTTTGCTGCCATCGTAACTGCTTTTCAACTCGTTGATTGTATTGATGAAGCAGCTTTTAACTTCGTTTTCGTTTTTTAGATTCCAAATCTCCACTGCATCGCGAATGACACGGTGACACAATCCTCTTGTTTTTTCTGCCTCGTTTTTCTGAGCGCAATTATCGAGGAAATGGTAGATGTCTTTGTAGCGTTTGTGTTTGTAGCCTTCGCTGAAAAAGTCGGGATATTTGAACATCTGAATCAGTCCGCTGTCGATGAGTTTAAGGCAGGATTGTAATGTATTGATTACGAAATTATTGGTAACTGAGTTGAATCCTGATGTTGCCACGGCAAAATGTACATCGTTGCTTATGGGTTGCAGTTGCCGGTTGGCGTAAGGCATAATGCCGAGCATGATGTCGTCGTGGTGTGGGCCGGTGTGGTAGATGGTTTGTGAATCATCTATGATCTTGCCGTGATTGAGTTTGCGAATGACGGAATCAATGACTTGCTTGACGGTGTTTAGGCTGAGGTCGGGAATGAGGCGGCACCATTTGTCGTTAAGCAAATCTTCCATGGTGATATGATGTGCGTATTTGTCGATGCGGTTACAAAGGTCGATGACGGCGCGTTCGGTTTTCTCGAAATTCCATGGCGTTGCTGTGTAATAGCGTTCGATGGAGTCTTCAAGTTTGCAGGCGCTGCCTTCGGTGAGATAGAAGCGACCTCCTGAAAGGCGTTGCAGTGCGGTAGCAGGATAGACGGCGGTCATCTTACTTTCCAAACTGGCCTTTACAATGTCCGCATTTGACTCGCCGGCTGCAAAAACAATGGCTGTGGCATTCGGATTGTAAGTGATGGTGCCCAGGCCGATTGTGATCACCAAGCGTTCTTTTGCCACATTGATGCCTCCCAAGGTTGTGGCTGCATCGGCTTGCGTTTCGAAATTCGTTTGGGTCAGACGCATTGTGGTGAACAGGTCGGAGCCTTTGATGTTGTAGGCAATGTGCCCGTCGGGACCGATGGGGCTAAGATAGAATCCGATGCCGCCTAATTTTCTGATTTTGTGTTCGTAGCGCGAACACCAGTCGTCGATTTTAAATATAGATTGTTTTATGGCTTCCTCGTTTTCGTTCTTTGCTTCCCGGTAACGCAAGGTTAGGTCAATCTTGCAATCGGGGAAGATTTCCTTATAGGTCTTGCCGCCGCAAAGCATGATTTCGTCGGAATTGATAAGCCAGGCTTTCTCAATATCCAAACCAAAACCATGGATGTAGTTCTCCATCACGAAATTATAGGCTGAGTTATGCTGCAAGGGCGAAATCGGGTAAAACTCTTCGCTTTGCACGAAATGCAATCCTTTCAAATCGGGTTTCTGGATGTCGCCAATGCCATGTTGATTAAGCAATTGCCTGATTTCTTTGGTGTCCCAATTGTCGAGGATTTGATGTGTGAAACGAATGAATAGGCTCGCATGTTTGTCGGCAGGCAAACATATTACGCCGTTAGGGTTTTCTGATACCCATTCGATGAAGCGCAATGCAATCATCAGACTGAGTTTCGGCAGGTCGGGCGCAACAATATAAGGTGTCGTTGTGCTGATTTTATCGATGCCTGAAATTTTCAGGAAGCTTTGTTCAACTTTAGAAAAACTGTTCATTTTCAATGAGTTTAAAAACTAGAACTGCCAGTTTGGATTGTCGGTTCTTTCGCTTTCAAGAATTTGCTTTAAATCTTCAGCTATTTCTTTTTCGCTGTCAATCAGATTGTTTGTTTCTGAAGGGTCGTTTTTGATATTGTAAAGTTCATAAAAAGGCTCGTTACTAACATTGAGCTTGATGAGTTTCCAGTCGCCCTTTCTCACGCATTGCGCACCACCGTTTTCTTGAAATTCAAAATAGAGGTAATCATGTTCTGATTGGGTTTTGCCAAGTAATAAAGGCTTGATGCTAATGCCGTCACAGTCGGGTTTTTCCGCACCGATGAGTTCGGCAAAAGTGGGCAGATAATCCCAAAAGGCAAACATGAAATCGCTTTGCGTGTTCGAACTGATTTTGCCTTTCCAAGCCATCACGGTAGGGATGCGGATGCCGCCTTCGTAAAGGTCGCGTTTGTAACCGCGGTAGATGCCGTTGCTGTTGAAGAAATCGGGATTGTTTCCACCTTCCCAATGGGGACCGTTATCTGATGTGACAATAATTAGAGTGTTGTCAATCAAACCGTTTTCTTTCAGTTTTTCAACAATCTGCCCGACATAAGAATCGTATCGCGACACCATGGCAGCGTATGCGGCAAGAGGCTCTTTTTGAGAACCATAGCCGCCTATTCGGAACGATTTGCAGCCGTAATCGCAACCTTGGTAGGGCGTTTCCTTGAATTTGCCTTCGTATTGCTGAAGCAGACTGTCGTTAGGCGCAATCAGTTCGGCGTGGGGCAAAATGCAAGGCACGAAAAGGAAGAAAGGCTCGTTTTTGTGATTTTCAATGAATTGCAGCGTAAGTTGCTGAATGGTGTCGGGTGCGTAAGTTCCGTTGTTTGCTTTTGCGTTGGCTTTCAGTTCAATGCGCGTCGAGTCATGGTAGAGATAATCGGGATAATAGCTATGCGAAAGCCGTTGGCAGTTGTAGCCGAAAAACTCGTCAACATATTGGTTTTCAGGTGCGCCTTCCGATTTGGGCGCGCCCAAGCCCCATTTGCCGAAAACGCCCGTGGCATAACCGTTTTCTTTGAAAAGACGGAAAATCGTGTTGGTGTTTTCTGGAATCGCCATTTGGCCTTCGGGATAGATTTCAAAGTTGCCGCGAATTGGGGCGTGGCCGCTGTTGAGGCCGGTTAGGAGGCAGGCACGCGATGGTGCGCTGACGGTGGTGCCGGAGTAGCTTTGCGTGCAAATCATGCCTGTCTTGGCTAAGGCATCGATGTTGGGTGTCTTGATGATTTCCTGACCGAAACAACCGAAATCGCCATACCCTAAATCATCAGCCAGAATGAAAACGATGTTCGGCCTTTCTGCGGTTTGCTGTTCGCTTTTGCTTGTGTTACAAGCGGTTAATGCCGAAAGTGTGGCGGTTGAAATAAGGGTGGCTTGTTTGAGTTTCATCGTAAAACGGATTTATTTGCAAAAGTAGTGTTTTGTTTTAGTATTTTTGCACGAAAAGTTGACAAAATGAAAAAAGAGGATTGTTTTTATCTGGGCCGCATTGCCAAGACGCACGGCATAAAAGGTGAGGTGACGATTAAGATTGACGCTGACGATCCGTCTGCCTATCTCGACATGAAGTATTTCTATCTTGAATATAATAAAGTGTTGACGCCTTTTTTCGTCGAGAAACTGATTATGAGTGGTGACAAGTTTTTCGCTACCATTCAGGATGTCAAGACTTTAGAAGCAGCGCAGGCTTATGTCGGAAAGTCGGTGTATTTGCCTTTGGAGATGCTGCCGAAACTTTCGGGGAAACAATTCTATTTTCATGAAGTGATTGGCTTTGCCTTGGTTGATGCTGAAAAAGGGGAGTTGGGACCAATAAAGGAAATCCTGGAATATCCTACGCAGGCCATCATCCAGGTTTTTAAGGATGGCAAGGAAGTATTGATTCCTATCCTTGATGAGGTGATCCAGAAAGTCGACCGCAAGGAAAAGAAACTCTATGTGAAAGCTCCGGAAGGATTGATAGACATGTATTTAGGATGATTGATGCGCGCCCGTTTCATTTTAAGCATTTCAGCCTCTTTCATCATCGTTCGACGATGAAAGTAGGTACAGATGCTGTGCTTTTGGGGCGTTGGGTGGAAGTGAATCCTGCTGATTATGTTTTGGATATTGGTACAGGTTGTGGCATTATGCCATTGATGTTGGCTCAGAAAGGAGCCGGAAAAATTGATGCAGTTGATTTGGACGAAAATTCTGTCGAAGAGGCTAAAATCAATTTTTCAGCATCGCAATGGAGCGAAAAACTATCTGCGTGTCAATCTGATATCCGTAATTATGTAACAGATGCGAAATATGATTTGATTATCTCAAATCCGCCATTCTTCATCAATTCCTACAAAAGCGAGACCGAGCGGAAAAACATGGCGCGTCATACTGATGATTCCTTGTCGTTTGCTGAATTGTGCGCTGCTGCTTCCAGATTGTTGAAAGATGATGGCCGTTTTGCGGTTGTGTTGCCTGTGACTGAATCGGCTGAATTTCTGAAAGATGCCGAGAAATTCGGATTCTATCAAAGCAAAAGGATGGAAATCATTCCTGTTGAAGGGAAGGAACCGAACCGTGTCAATTTGGAATTGAAAAAAATGCCGTCAGAAACGATTCTGACGACATCTTTTGTGATTCGTGGTGCCGATGGAAAATTCACGGCGCAATATGATGATTTCCTAAAGGATTATTATTTAGGTTGACTTTTCCTATGTGTTTATAATCAGCGAGTTGAATTAGTAGACGCTGTTTGTCTTTGGCTTCTTGTCGGTTGACTTGCCGTCTGGTTCGTTGAAAATGTAAACAATTCGGAGTGTGACGAGATTGTTTCTCTGCAACCTGATTTGGCTTGGCAGCGTCTCGGTGATGTTCTGGTAGTAAAGTCTTGTGCGTATGGGCTTTAAAGAGTACTGATATCTTAATTCGGCATGAAAACCTTTCCAGATCCTACAACGAAGGTCGGCGCAGAAACAAATGTCGTTGGAACTGTAGGTGTTGGAGTTCGCAACAAACTGTGGAATATGGATGGTGTCGTTAAAACCTAAATCTTTGTAAAACAGTTCGCCCAATTGCTCCAAGTTTGTGATGTCGCCTAAATCGGGACCATCGTAGCCGTTTTTCCAGTAAAGATGTCCGTCGCCAACGCCTGTTCCGGAAGAAATACGGTCGATTTTCTCGTCAATGCCGACAACTCGTCCGTACGACACGCCGAAACCTACTGAAAACTTGTCTTTGTCGGTTAAGTAGACCATGAGCGGAACTTCGGCATAATTCAATTTCAAGTTGTAGGCGTGAGGGTAGGTGCTGCCGTATTGGATGCTGTCTCTTTTAAACGCACCTTTCTGATTGAAAAGCACTTCCAGACCGATATCCATGAAATTGGTGACAGGAACCAAGGCGCCTGCTCCGGCATGGAGGCCTAGTTTCTTGTAACCGTAGCATTCGTCGCCATCGACTTGGCATGCGTTGCCGCCAAAGAAGACTTCACCTTTGACTATCTGAGCTTTCAGTGAACTTAATGGCGTGATAATCAATAATAAAAGTGCGAGTATTAAGAATCTCTTTGTTTTCATATTGTGTTGATTTGTAATTCTAAACGGCAAAAATAGGAGATTATTTTAATTCTGCGATGCAATATTTCGCATCGTCAGGCTGATTCTGTTGCGACTGACATCGACATCGCTGACCATGACCCTTACTTTTTGATTGAGATGAACGACTTCGTTCGGGTCTTTGATGTATCTGTCGCACATTTGGCTGATGTGAACCAATCCATCCTGATGCACGCCTATGTCGACAAAAGCACCAAAAGCCGTAATGTTGGTGACGATTCCGTTAAGCACCATTCCGATTCGTAAATCGTTGATTGTGCGTATGTTTTTATCAAATTCAAAGGCTTCGAAAGTCTTTCTTGGGTCGCGGCCTGGCTTTTCTAATTCACTTAAAATGTCGGTGACCGTTTCGATTCCGAAATTATCTTCCACAAAGTCTTTCGGATTGATCTGTGCAATCAAATCCTTGTTGCCGATGAGGTCTTTGACTTTGACATTCAGCTTTTTGGCCATTTTTTCCACGATGTGGTAACTTTCCGGGTGTACGGCACTTTGGTCAAGCGGATTTTCGCCGTTGTGGATGCGCAAGAAACCTGCGCATTGTTCGTAAGCTTTGTTGCCCAAACGTGGCACATTGAGCAGTTGCTTGCGGCTGGTGAAACCGCCTGTTTCTTCGCGGTAGGCAATGATATTGTAGGCCAATTGCGGACCAACGCCACTGACATACGACAGCAGTTGCTGACTGGCGGTGTTCAGTTCCACGCCAACGGCATTCACGCAACTTTCAACCACTTGATCGAGGCTTTCGCCCAAAAGCTTTTGGTCGACATCGTGCTGATACTGACCGACTCCAATGGATTTGGGGTCTATTTTCACGAGCTCGGCTAATGGGTCCATCAAGCGACGGCCAATGCTGACGGCACCACGCACCGTGATGTCGTAATCGGGGAATTCGTCACGGGCGATTTTCGAGGCCGAGTAGACTGATGCACCGCTTTCACTGACCATCACGGCCATGATGTCGCGGTCGAATTTAATGGATTTGATGAAGTCTTCTGTCTCACGGCCTGCCGTTCCGTTGCCGATGGCGATCACCTTGATTCTGTAAGCATCGACTAAGCTCTTGATTTTGCGAGTGGCACCCGCAGTGTCTGACTTCGGTGGATGTGGATAGATGGTCTCGTTATGTAGTAAAGCTCCTGTCTCGCTGAGAACTACGACTTTGCATCCGGTACGGAACCCAGGGTCGATGGCAAGGACGCGTTTCTGCCCCATAGGCGAGGCTAGAAGCAATTGTTTGAGATTTTCAGCAAAGACCTTGATGGCAGTCTCGTCGGCTTTTTCCTTATAATAGGCGCGGATCTCGGTTTCAATTGAGGGTTCGAGCAGACGTTTCCATGAATCGCTGATGGCATCTTGCACGATTTCAGAGGCTTCGTTGTCGTTTTTCAGGAAAATGCTGTCCAACGAATTGAGTACGAAATCGTCATCGACATTGATTTTCACTTTCAGCATGCCTTCGTCTTCGGCGCGAAACAAGGCCAAAATGCGGTGTGATGGCGCTTCGGAAATCGGTTCGCTGAAATCGAAATACTGTTGGTAGGTCTTGCCATCTTCCTCTTTCCCTTTGACGACTTTTGACGTGATGGCGCCTTGCATGTGGTAAATCTTGCGGATGCGATTGCGTCCCGCAATGTTTTCCGAAATCCATTCTGCCATAATGTCTTTGGCACCTTCGATGGCTTCGTCGACATCGTTTACGCCTTTGTTGGCATCTATATAACGACGTGCGATTTTGTCGACGAAATCGACATTTTGTGCCATGATTTGAGCGGCTAAAGGTTCAAGGCCTTTTTCGCGCGCGATGGCGGCACGGGTGCGACGTTTTGGTTTGTAAGGGAGGTAGAGGTCTTCAACTTCCTGCAAAGTCTTGGCATTTAGGATTTTCTGTTCCAATTCGTCGGTCAGTTTGCCTTGTTCGCGAATGGAGTTGATGACGCTTTCCTTGCGTTTCTGCAATTCGGTGAGTTGTTCCAAACGCTTTTGGATTGCGGCCGCCACTTCTTCGTTCATCGAACCGGTCATTTCCTTGCGGTAACGGGCTATGAAAGGAATGGTTGCGCCATCATTGAAAAGTTGAATGACATTGGCAACGTGAAAATACGAAAGATTCAGTTCTTGCGCTATCTGTATGCTAAAATCCATAGTTTCAATTGTTTATTCGTTCCAGATTTCCCACGACTTCTTGGCCTGTTCTTCCAACATCTGCATGCCATTGTAAACTTTTGCGCCCCAAGTCTTGCCCAATTCCATGAAAGCGGTCTGCTTTGGATTGTAGATTAAGTCGATGAGAATGTGCTTTTTACATAAGGCCTGGTAATTGATTTCAGGGAAATCTTCAATTCGTGGCGACATGCCCAAAGGCGTTGCGTTGATGATGAGTAGGCTCTTTTTAAGTGTCTCGTCGGTCAGCGTGTCGTAGGTGAAATCGCCTTTTTCAGCGTAACGGCTGACTGTGGAATAGGGTATTTGTTTCTGTCTCAGTACATATTGCACTGCTTTTGAAGCGCCGCCTGTGCCAAGAACCAACGCGTTTTCAATTGTCAGACCTTTCAAGGCTCTTTCCAGCAGCATGCTGAACCCGTAGGCATCGGTGTTGTAGCCTTTCATTTTCCCGTCCTTGATTTTCACCACGTTGACGGCGCCGATTTCCTGTGCGGTTTCGTCGATTTCGTCCAAATAGGGTAGGATGGCTTCCTTGTAAGGAATGGTCACATTGATGCCGCAAAGTTCGGGATACCTATTTATAATAGGTGTGATTTCGTCGATAGATTTCATGTCGAAATTCTGATAACGGCAATCTAAGCCTTCGTATTGGAATTTCTCGTTGAAGAAATCCTTTGAAAATGAGTGCTTGAGCGGATGCCCGATAAGTCCGAATAGTCGCATTGGCTTGAAAATTTGTGCAAAGATAGTCAAATTGTGCTTTAAAAACCATCCAATGGAGACTCTCAAAAAAAAATATTCCAAAAGTGTTTGCCAGTTCAATAAAATGTTGTACTTTTGCACACTCAAAATTAAAAAGGAAAGTTAGAGATGAAAAAAGACATTCACCCAAAGAATTATCGTCTGGTTGTTTTCAAAGATATGTCGAATGACTACATGTTCATGTCTCGTTCAACTATCAACACAAAGGATACCATTACTTGGGAAGACGGTAACGAATACCCATTGGTAAAGCTCGAAATCTCCAGTGCATCACACCCATTCTACACTGGTAAGATGAAACTCGTCGACTCAGCTGGTCGCGTTGATAAATTCAACAACAAGTACAAGAAGTTCTTGGAAAAGAAAGAAGCTAAATAAGTTTCTATCAGCATTAAAGAAAAAAGCTCCTGCTTGCAGGGGCTTTTTTTATGCTTTGCAGAGCGTGGCACATAATTTGCTAAATATTTTGCCATATTATAACTAAATCATATTACTGACATTTTGGCATTTATCCGATACTATGAAATACCGCGATGATGATTTTCTGATGAATGATTTGACCGACGCTAATAGCGAGTTCATACCTGTATTAACGATTGAAGATGCGCGCCTCGGAATGGATGAGGAAGTCCCAGAAGAACTGCCCATTCTGCCTCTGCGTAATGCAGTGCTTTTCCCTGGCGTGGTAATTCCTATTACCGTTGGCCGTGACAAATCGGTGCGATTGGTCAAGGAATACTATAAGAAGAAACAGGCCATTGGCGTTGTCGCGCAAATGGATTCCAATGTCGAGGAACCCACTTCGGCCGATCTTTATAAAATAGGTACGGTGGCGCAAATCATCAAGACCATTCAGATGCCTGACGGAAATATGACGGTCATCATCCAGGGTAAACGCCGCCTCGAATTGCAAGAGTTTACGCAAATTGAGCCTTACATTAAGGCGAAGGTGACTGAATATCCCGATTTTAAGGATTATCCACATACGCGGAAATTTAATGCATTAGCGCAGTCTGTCAAGGATTTAGCGATTCAAATCATCTCTAAATCACAGCATTTGCCGGAAGAAGCAAGTTATGCCATCAAGAGCATTGACAATCCGATTTTCTTGGTGAATTTCGTGGCAAGCAACGTGGAAATGGATTTGCCGACCAAACAAATGCTGCTTGAATCGACCGACATCACGCAAATGGCAACCGACTTGTTGGGTGTCTTGACTACCGAACAGCAAATGCTTGACCTAAAGCAACAGATTCAAAGCAAGGTGCGTGTCGATATGGACAAGCAGCAGCGTGAATATTTCCTTAACCAGCAGTTGCGTACCATTCAGGAAGAGCTGGGCGGAACGCCTAACGAACAGGATATCAAGGAACTGATGGCCAAAGCTGAAAAGAAGAAATGGTCGGATGAAGTGGCTGAGGTCTTTGACCGTGAAATCAAGAAACTGGAACGCACCAACCCGCAGGCTGCCGAATATGGCATACAGCTGAATTACCTGCAATATCTCGTTGATTTGCCGTGGAATGAATTTACAAAAGACAATTTCGACTTGAAACGTGCGCAGAAAGTGCTTGATGCTGACCATTTTGGCTTGGATAAGATCAAGGACAGAATCATTGAGCATCTTGCCGTCTTGAAGTTGAAAAACGACATGAAAGCCCCGATTTTGTGCCTTGTCGGTCCTCCCGGTGTGGGTAAGACTTCGCTGGGCAAGTCCATCGCAAGGGCTTTGAACAGAAAATATGTCAGAATGTCATTAGGTGGCGTGCGCGATGAATCGGAATTGCGTGGTCATAGAAAAACATATATCGGCGCCATGCCGGGCCGTATCATTCAGAATTTGCGTAAGGTGAAGTCAAGCAATCCTGTCTTTGTGCTCGATGAAATCGATAAGGTCAGCGGCAACAATATCAGCGGCGATCCGCAGGCGGCTTTGCTGGAAATCCTTGACCCTGAACAGAATTCCACTTTCTACGACAATTTCCTTGAACTGGATTACGATTTGTCGAAAATCCTGTTCATCGCAACGGCCAATAACCTTTCGACCATTCATCCCGCTTTACGCGACCGTATGGAAATCATTGATTTAAGCGGTTATTTGCGCGAGGAAAAATATGAAATCGCCAAGCGTCACCTGATTCCAAAGCAGTTGCAGGAGCATGGCTTGAAGTCGACGGAAATCACTTTTCCGAAGGATATTGTCATGCAAATCATTGACAATTACACCCGTGAGGCCGGCGTGCGCAATTTGGAACGTCGCATTGCTGATGTCATGCGCTATCGTGCCAAACAAGTGGTGACGGAAGACGAATTTGAAAAGAAAGTCAATGCCGAATTGTTAAACAAGGTGTTGGGTGTCCCGATGCATCGTGATGAAGACGAGGTGAAGCACAGCACGCCAGGC
The DNA here is from genome assembly GCA_024400455.1 of Bacteroidales bacterium. Lineage (GTDB taxonomy): Bacteria > Bacteroidota > Bacteroidia > Bacteroidales > F082 > Limimorpha. The sequence goes on from JAKSMU010000011.1 coordinate 54,975, forward strand.
GTGGCAACGGGCTTGGCTTGGACGCAAGTTGGGGGTGAGATTCTTTCCATCGAAGTCAGCTTGAGCCGTGGCATGGGACATCTTTCCTTGACCGGAAATCTGGGCGATGTGATGAAGGAATCGGCTACCATTGCTTACGAGTTCATCAAGTCGCACGCTTCGCAGCTCGACATTTCGCCTGATGTTTTCGACACTTGGAATGTCCATGTTCATATCCCGGAAGGCGCAACGCCAAAGGACGGCCCGTCGGCGGGCATCACCATGCTGACGGCCTTGACATCTGCTTTTACGCAACGCAAGGTGAAAGGTCAGCTAGCCATGACGGGCGAAATCACCTTGAGAGGCAAGGTGTTGCCGGTTGGCGGCATCAAGGAAAAGATGCTGGCAGCCAAACGCAATGGCGTCACCGATTTGATTGTCTGCATCGACAACAAACGCGACATCCTCGACATCAAGGAAGACTATGTGAGCGGTCTGAATTTCCATTATGTGGAAAACATGATGGAAGTGCTCGACCTCGCCCTCGAAAAGGAACAGGACAAGAACGACCTCGACTATAACAAATATCTGACTAACCTCCATGCCGAGGTGATTGGATTTAAGATGAAATAAAAAGCCTTTGAAAATTGGGGTTTTGTAGATTTGTTTGATTTAATGATATGATAATCAATAAAATAATAGGAAAAACAAGTCGCTTGTTATTATTGCCTGTTCTATTGATGTTATTTTCATGCAATCGAACGGAAAATTCCGATGAAAACCTTGCCATTTTCAAATACAACGAATCGGCGGGCATATTGACTTTGGATCCGATTTATGCCAAGGATTTGCCTCACATTTGGGCTTGCAACCAGTTGTATAACAGCCTCGTGGCTTTCGATGACAGCATGAATGTCGTTCCGATGATTGCCAAAAGCTGGGAGATCAGCGAGGACGGCCTGACATATACTTTCCATTTGCGCAACGATGTCTTTTTCCATGAATCTGAGGCCTATTCGGAACCGCGTTTCGTGACGGCAAATGATGTGGTCTATTCCTATAACCGTGTGGTTGACAAATCGTTAAATTCGCCAGGCTCATGGATTTTTGCTTCGGTGAAACATGACGATGACGGTTATGCTTTCACGGCAGTCGACGACAGCACTTTCCAAATCGAATTGTCGAATCCATTTCCGCCGTTTTTGGGCATTCTTTCGATGACCTACGCATCGGTGGTGCCGCACGAAGCCGTTGAATATTATGGCGATGCATTCAGAAATCATCCGGTTGGGACGGGTCCTTTCACGTTCCAGTATTGGAAGGAAAACGTGAAGCTCGTCTTCCGCAAGAATCCTGATTATTTTGAGTTTGAGGCAGGGGAGAGGTTGCCTTATCTGGATGCCGTTTCCATCAGTTTCCTCATCGACAAACAGGTCGCTTTCCTTGAATTTGTCAAAGGGAAATTCGATTTCATGTCGGGCATCGATGCGCGTTATAAGGACGAACTTTTGACTTATGATGGCCAGCTTCGCCAGAAATATGAGGATAAAATCTATCTCATTACCGAACCTTACCTGAATACGGAATACATTTCGTTTTACATTGATTCAGAGGATGTTCTGGGCATTGAACGTGCCAAGGCTTTGCGTCAGGCGGTGAACTATTCCATCGACCGAGAGAAGATGCTGCGCTATCTGCGCAACGGCATCGGCGAGGCGGCTACGGGCGGCATCATTCCTGCAGGTTTGCCGGGTTTTGACAACACGATTGGCTACGATTATGACTTGAAAAAGGCGCAGCGTTTAGTCAGTGAAAACGATTTGGAAGGTTACACGCTGAACCTCTCCACTACGGCTGAATATGCCGACATTGGAAAATTCGTTCAGTCGCAAGTCGAGGCGGTGGGCTTGAAATGCAAGATGGAGGTGATGCCGCCGGCTACGATGCGCAGTATGCGCGCCAATGGCAGCCTTTCGTTTTTCCGCTCTTCATGGGTGGCCGATTATCCTGACGCAGAGAACTATCTTTCGTTGTTCACCACGGCGAATTTCGCTCCAGCCGGACCGAATTATACGCATTATTCCAATCCGAAATACGATGCTTTGTATGCCAAGGCGATGGCTTGTACCGATGCTAATGAGCGTGCCGCCTATTACCGCCAGATGGATGCCATGATGATGGAAGACGCGCCCATCGTGCCGCTTTTTTACGACGAGGTTTTGCGTTTCGTCAACAAAAGGGTGGAAGGCTTGGGAAGCAATCCGACTAACTTGCTGGATTTGAGACGGGTTAGGGTGAAGTGATAAGGACGGAAATACTACTCAACAATCAATTTTTTTGTCATCACACTGTTTTTTGTCCGTGCCTGGATAATGTAGTATCCTACTTGAAATCCACTAAGGTCTATCTGCAATTGGTTGCCATTGGCTTCCGATGTGAACATCATTTGCCCGATGCTGTTGAAGATTGTGACTTGCTGTATGCCTTCGCACTGGATGGTGACGGCATCGACGGCTGGATTTGGAAATACTGAGATTCGGTTGTAGTTGTTTTCATCCACATTGGTCGGGTCGGCCACAAGGACGATCTCTTCGCAGCTCATGGCAAAATTCGTGAAATCGCTTTCTTCACCGTCGTATATAACGCGCAGATTGTATTCATGATCGATGTGGTCTGGGGCGACATCAGTATAGGAGTTGGTATCGCCAGGGACGATGTCGTACGACTCGCCGTCGCGGATGATAAGCGTTCCGATGATTCCTGCTGCTGAGGTTCCATTGTTGCTGAATTCCACATCATCCACATTGAGGTAAAACTGGTCGGTGCAGTTGAAATGACGGATGGCGATATATACTTCTTGGCCGGCATAAGCGCTGAGATCAACGGTGTATTGATACCAGGTGCCGTTGCGGTTGTCTTTGGCAGAAAGTGTCCATTCATGTAACATGGTGAAATCGGCGGGATATGTCTGGCTCTCTGAAGAAACGGCAACTCCGAAATGCTCAAATGGGTAGCTGGCATCTTGAGCGCATGCCCAAAAACTGAAGGTCGAACTTTCAGTAACATGGACTTTATGAGTGACGATGTAATTGTCGGGATGCAGTGCACCAACACCAATCATGTTGCTGAAACTCTCTGAGCAAATCATGTCTTCGCCAGTGTGAGGGAAGAAGGTGTATTGTGGGGCTGGCATGAACACTGAGGCGAGGTACCACCAGTGGTTGTCGCCATCGGCATCGATGAGTCCCCAATTCTGCGGAATGCCGGTTTCGAAACTTTCAAAGAAACTGTCGTCCTGAGGCGCTTGTGGCAGTTCCCAGTTGAGCACGATGTCGTCGCCTTGCCATCCGCCTTGTGGGACGCTGACGAAGCCTTCGTAATGTTCGCATGAGGAATAAATCCAGTCAAAACTGGAAAAGTTGCCAATGGTGCCGTCAAAGATAGAAGCTACCATGATGTTGTGTCTTTCACCATCTTGGAAATCATTTACTTGGTGTTGAAAGTAGTGCTTTTCAATCTCGAATTCCTGTTGGTTGTCGATGCGGACCATATAGCCGTCGGCATTTTCAAGTTCGTCCCATTGCGCCCAGCCTGTGGCTGAAACGTAAAGGTTTTCAATGTTCTGAGCCTTCATCGTGCCGAAGGCAAAAACGAGGATAAGGAAAAGTGTGGTTGCAATCTTTCTCATGATGTATGATTAATAAATTGTCTTATTGTCATTCAACGCTTACGCGTCTCACACAAGTGCCGTTATCATTGGAAATGCGGACGATGAAGATGCCGTTGCCAAACTGTGTCAGGTCGAGTGTCATGCTGTCGCTGTTAGAAGTAACATCGTAGATCGTTTGTCCAAGAATGTTTGATATTGTGACATGCTGCATGCCATTGGCTTCAATGGTTATGTTGCCTTTGGTCGGGTTGGGGTAGACTTTGGCAGCAACGCTGTTTTCGACAATGTCGGAAAACTTCACTTCAACGGTAATCACGGCTTGTGCTTCGCAGCCGTCGTTGTTGTAGCCTGTCACGGTGTAGGTGGTTGTTTGGCTGGGCGAAACGGTGATGGATGCTGTTGTTTCGCCTGTTGACCAAAGGTAGCTGTCTGCGCCTGAGACTGTCAGTGTGGTGCTTTCGCCAATGCTGATTTGTGTGTTTCCTGAAATCGTAACTTCCATTGAGGAAGGATTGAAAGTCAGGTTCAGACCTACAATGCTGTCGCAGAAGGCAGTCTCGTAAGCCGTTGTGTAATAGCCGGGTTCTGTGAGAGTGGTGCCGTTGAAATTGTAGGTGCTGCCGCAAGTGGTGAGGTCAATCACGTTGAGCGGCGAACAGCTTTCGAAAGCGCCTATTTCTATGCGTCCGTTTTGGATGCGGAAATTGCCGAAGAGGTCGTTTTCGCCTAAGCCGGTTGTGTTTGGCTTGCCGGCATTGAGGCAGATGCTGCGTGGCATGAGGCTCCAGTCGGCATCGTGATATTCGGCACCTGCGCCTTCGGCGGGTTGTGCGAAACGGACGAAATTATCTGGCGTTTCGCTTTCGTTTTCAGCGGACAAAACTATCATGTTTTCGCCTTCATAATTGTCTTGAACGGCGCAATAGTCGGCTTTCATTTCACCGTCAATCTGATTGTCGGTGCCGTTGGCTTTGTTGCCCCAAACGATGCAGTTCGTGTATTTGCTGTAACGGTTTTCGCTGAAAATGCCGCCCGACGATTCAAGGGCATCGTTCATCACAAAATTGCAGTTCGTGACCGTCATTTTGCCTCGGGCATACATGCCGGCGCCGTTTTTGGCGGTGTTATTGCTGATGATACAGCCTTTCAAAGTGGGTTCAGCATTGTTGTAGATATACAAACCGCCGCCCTTGGTGGAAGCCGAGTTGTTGCAAATGATGCAGTTGGTGAAAACGGTTCCGTAACGGTCGCAGACACCAGCACCTATGGAAGTGGTGTTGTTGGTGATGGTGCAGTTCGAAATGATGACTTTGCTATTGCCAGAAGCCGCATTGATGTAGATGCCACCGCCGTAAATGTCAGCGTGATTGTTGTTGATAGTGCAATTGGAAAGGGTAACGTAATCGTTGAGGTAAACGCCTGCTCCTGAACCCGTTGCGCCATTGGTGATGGTGAAACCGTCCCAAACGGCGGCTGTTCCTGCATTGAAAGCGGATGCTTGGTTCAAGACGCGTTTCGCGCTCTGGCCATCAAGGATGGAGGCGTTGTTGACGAAATCGCGTTGCGAGAGGTCGTAGTCGGGGGCTTCGTCGCCGTTGAAACTGCCGTAGATGCGGTTGCCGTAGGTGATGCTGAAAGCGTTTTCGGGGTCGGTGTCATCACCGTAGTAGGTGCCTTTCTTGGCCCAGATTTTTACTCCGTCGATGCTGCGCGCATTGGCGAAATGCAATTCCGAGGTGGCGTTTTCCCATGAAGAACCGTCGCCTTGTCCGTCGGGACTGACATAAATGATTCCGTTTTCATCGCTGTTGATGACCATTGGCCTGATGTTGACGACCATAGCCTGACTGTTGGTCCAGCCGTTCACATCGTAAAGCGAATAATAGCCGTTGCTGTAGCCGCTCCATCCCCAGTTGAAATGGTAGTAGTCGCTGGCATTGTAGCCATCAAGGACAAAGGCATGGCCAGCGCTGCTGTTGGCGCCGGAATAATAAATGGGACGGGCATTGTCGAGTTCGTTGCGCACCATGTCGCGCCATTCTTCGAACTCATATTTCGAACGCTCTCTGTAGGTTGCGCTGCAATAACCGAAATAACTGCGCAAGGCGGTTTCCACATCTTTCGATTGTGCGCCGCTACCGCTCGGACTGTAATTCATGTTGACGCTCACGCCGCAATGGTACATCAGCGTGGCGATGGCATCGTTGTGCGAATAGATTTCGTCGGGCATGTTGTCCCAATCGTAGGCGGTTTCATTGAAATTAGCCGTCTGTTGTCCGTAGGTGTTATGATGATAGGAGTGGGTGCCATAGCCTTGCTTCGGGTGGTTGTGGTATTTCATCACCTGAGCCATGGCGCACGCCACGCAACCGGCATAAACGCGGTTGCAAGGGCCGCCCCAGGCCGTCGGACAGTATTCGTTGTAGTAGCAGTCCTGGTTCCAAAGTGTGTGAACTAACGGATTGACACCTCTTTTATTAAATACGAGTCTGCCGTTTTCGAAATCACGCCATTGTTGCTTGATGAAATCGGGCGTCAGTTCGGGATGTTCATCGGCATAACGGCTCATTTCTTCGTATTGCTCCATCCACCATTTGATGTTTTCGGGTGCTTCGTCGAGGCTTGGAAATATGGAATTGTCGGAATAGGCGAGGATAGGAGGCAGGTTTTTACTGCTTGAAACGATGACAAAACCTTGATTGTCTATGTTATAGATGAAAAATGATGCGCTTTGTAAGGCCGTTATATCAGATCCTTTCAGTGCCAGATTTTGTTGAGCAAAGGCAAGAGCCAATTCTGATTGAGAAATGCCGTTTGTTGTGTTTTGAGAAAATGCATTGCTGAATGCTGCAAAAATCAAGAGAAAAAATAGCGGAAGTCTTTTCATGGTTTTGAATAATTTGACCGCAAAGGTAAAAAATAATGTTTTGTACAGAAAAAAAACTTTCAACGGACAAAAAATCAGTGCTTTTGAATCGAAATAATTTGTACTTTTGCAGCCGTTTTCAAAAACAGGTATACCTATTATGATTAATATAACATTTCCTGACAAGAGCGTCAGACAGTATGAAGCAGGCGTTTCGCCATTGGACATCGCTAAGAGCATTAGCGAAGGCTTGGCTCGCAACGTATTGGCAGCCAGCGTGAATGGTAAGAAATGGGACGCAACCCGCGCCATCAACGAAGATGCTGAAATCCAACTCTTCACTTGGGATGACCCTGAAGGTAAAGCCGCCATGTGGCACTCATCAGCTCACTTGATGGCTGCTGCTATCGAGCAATTATATAAAGGTGTGAAATTCGGCATTGGCCCTTCAATCGACAACGGTTTCTATTATGACATCGATACCGGTGACATCACTTTGACTGAAGCCGACCTCGTCAACATTGAAAAGAAGATGCTTGAACTAGCACGCCAGAAACAGACCTTTGAACGCATTGACGTTACAAAGGAAGAGGCTTTGAAGCATTTCTCCGACAAAGGCGACGAATATAAGGTGGAACTGATTTCCGAACTGGAAGACGGCACCATCACCTATTATAAGAATGGCGATTTCACCGACCTTTGCCGCGGACCTCATATCCCGAACACGAGTTTCATTAAGGCTGTGAAGCTGACTTCACTCGCTGGCGCTTACTGGCGTGGCGATGAAAAGCGCAAGCAGTTGACCCGTGTCTACGGTATCACTTTCCCGAAGCAGAAGGAATTGGATGAATATCTCGTCCTCCTTGAAGAAGCCAAGAAACGCGACCACCGTAAGCTGGGCCGTGAGTTGGAACTCTTTATGTTCAATGAATTGGTGGGTAAAGGCCTTCCGATTTGGTTGCCAAAAGGTACGGCATTGCGTTTGCGTCTGCAGGATTATCTGACTAAGATCCAGCAGGATTACGGTTACGAACAGGTCATCACTCCACATATCGGTGGCAAACAGCTTTATGTGACTTCAGGTCACTGGGAGCACTACGGCGCCGACAGTTTCCGCCCAATCACCACTCCTGAAGAAGGCGAAGAATACTTGCTGAAGCCGATGAACTGCCCTCACCACTGCCAAATCTTCAAGTGGAAACCGCGTTCATACAAGGATATGCCTGTCCGTATCGCTGAATTCGGTACCGTGTACCGTTATGAACAGAGCGGCGAATTGCACGGCTTGACCCGTGTGCGTTCATTCACTCAGGACGATGCTCACATTTTCTGCCGTCCCGACCAGGTGAAAGACGAGTTCATCCGCGTGATGGAAATCATCGAAATCATCTTCAAGGCCCTTGATTTCAAGAACTTTGAAGCTCAAATATCACTCCGTGACCCTAACAACCATGAAAAATACGTAGGCACTGACGAAAACTGGGCAAAGGCTGAAGCTGCTATCCAGGAAGCATGTCAGGAAAAAGGTCTGCCGGCACACGTCGAATACGGCGAAGCTGCTTTCTATGGCCCGAAGCTTGACTTCATGGTGAAGGATGCTATCGGACGTAAATGGCAGTTGGGTACCATTCAGGTCGACTACAACCTGCCTGAACGTTTCGATTTGACCTACATTGGCGCTGACAACGAAAAGCACCGTCCGGTCATGATTCACAGAGCACCATTCGGTTCCATGGAGCGTTTCGTGGCTGTCTTGTTAGAGCATTGCGCAGGCGAATTCCCGCTTTGGCTGGCTCCAGATCAGCTGATAATCCTCCCTGTGAGCGAAAAATACATGAATTTTGCACAAAATTTGCAATCGTATCTGAAAAAGTCCGATATTCGCGCCCTCATTGATGAGAGAAACGAAAAGATCGGTCGTAAGATCCGCGATGCCGAAATGAAGAAATATCCTTACATGGTTATCGTCGGTGAAAAGGAAGAGGCTGAAAATTCAGTGTCAGTCCGCCGTCACGGTCAGGTCGATCTCGGCTCGATGAGCGTCGAAGACTTTGCAGCTATGATTAACAAGCAAGTTGAAGACGAAAGAAATAAAAGATAACTTAATTATAGGAGATTACTACCATAGCACAGATTCCACCAAAGGGAAAACCTTCGCAGAAGCCAGCTAAAGGCAAGGACGAAGATCAGCATCGGGTGAACGAAGAAATCAAGGCCCCGATGGTCAGGTTAGTAGGTGAGGGTGTCGAAACCAACATCTATCCAATCAAAGAGGCTTTGAGGATTGTTGAAGAACTCGGCGTTGATTTAGTTGAGATTTCTCCAGATGCCAATCCTCCAGTCTGTAAGGCAATGGACTACAAGAAGTTCATTTTCGACCAGAAGAAGAAGCAAAAGGAACTCAAGGCAAAGGCCACCAAAGTCGTGATAAAGGAAATCCGACTCACAGCCCAAACCGATGACCATGATTTCGAGTTTAAACTGAATCATGCCAAGCGTTTCTTACAGGAAGGTTCGAAAGTTAGGGTTGAGGTGTTCTTCAAGGGACGTTCCATCGTCTACAAGGATCAGGGGGAAATCATGCTGCTGAAGTTTGCGCAAGAACTTGAAGAGTTCGGTAAGGTCGAGGCTATGCCGAAGTTGGAAGGCAAGCGCATGCAGATGATGGTGGCTCCGAAAACGACAAAGAAATAACTCATTTTTAACCGATTAAATAAATTATTTGTAAAATGCCTAAAATGAAGTCAAAATCCGGCGCTAAGAAACGTTTCCAATTGACGGGCTCCGGTAAACTGAAAAGAAAGCATGCTTATCATGGCCACATTCTGACCAAGAAGAGCCAGAAGAGAAAACGTAACTTGGATCACACCGCTATCGTTGAAAGCGCTGATGAAAAGAACGTAAAAGCAATGCTTCAACTGTAATTAAATTAAATGTTTAACTTTGTCTCAGCAGAAAAGTTCTCGAAAAGGGCGAGGCGCTGGACGAAAAAAATTGAAAAATGACAAGATCAGTCAATGCAGTAGCTTCAAGAGCTAGACGCAAGAAAATCCTGAAAAAGACCAAAGGTCAGTTCAGTACAAGAAAGAATGTCTGGACTGTGGCGAAGAACTCTTACGAAAAGGGTCAAACTTACGCTTATCGCGACAGAAAGAACAAGAAACGCGAATTCCGCAGCCTGTGGATCGTCCGTATCAATGCAGCCATCCGTGAATATGGCATGTCTTACAGCGTGTTCATGGACAAGCTCAACAAGAGCGGCATCGAAATCAACCG
>JAKSMU010000012.1 GCA_024400455.1 Bacteroidales bacterium
AGTGGAAAGTGTTAAAGTGGAAAGTGTTAAAGTGGAAAGTGTTAAAGTGGAAAGTTTAAAAGTTAGGAATTAGGAGTGAGGAGTAGTTAGCTCGTTGAGCTTGTCGAAACGGCGATTCAAAGTGAATAGTTTTGAACAAATTTGAACTTTTTAACACTGATTACCGATAACTGAAAACCGACAAAAAAAAAGAAAAATGGGTAGTTTTAGAATACAAGGCGGCTGCAAACTCCAAGGAGAAATCGTTCCCCAAGGCGCGAAGAACGAAGCCATGCAGATCATCTGCGCCAGTCTCTTGACCGATGAGCCAGTGACTATCAACAACTTGCCGAACATTCTCGACATCAACAACCTGATTGGATTGCTGTCGGACATGGGCGTCAAGGTTGAACGTCCTTCCTACGACCAAGTCACCTTGCAGGCTAAAGACATCGATTTCAGTTATTTCCAGACACAAACATTCTGTGAAAAAGCGGCCAAATTGCGCGGCAGCGTGATGATGCTCGGTCCGATGTTGGCCCGTTTCGGGAAAGCTTACATGCCGAAACCTGGCGGTGATAAAATCGGTCGCCGTCGCGTCGACACGCATATCATCGGCTTGCAGAATCTAGGTGCAGAATTCAACTACAACACCAACCTTTGCTACGAAGCCACGGCTCCTAAAGGTCTGAAAGGCAACTACATGCTTTTGGATGAAGCCTCCGTCACGGGTACGGCAAACATCGTCATGGCAGCAGTCATGGCCGAAGGCGAGACCACCATTTTCAATGCTGCTTGCGAGCCTTATCTGGTGCAGCTTTGCAAGATGCTCGTCAGCATGGGCGCACAAATAGATGGCATCGGTTCCAATTTGTTAAAGATTAAAGGTGTCAAGCAACTGCATGGCACCACACACCACTTGCTTGCCGACATGATTGAAGTCGGAAGTTTCATCGGCATGGCCGCCATGACCGGTTCCGAAATTACAATCAAAAATGCTGGCATTCAACAGTTAGGCCGCATCCCTGACGTATTCCGCAAAATTGGCGTCAAGATGGAATTCCGCGGCGACGACATTTACATTCCTGCACAAGAGCATTACGAAGTCGATACTTTCATGGACGGCAGCATCCTCACTATTGCCGATGCCCCGTGGCCTGGTTTCACGCCCGACTTAATCAGTATCGTCCTGGTGGTCGCCACGCAAGCCAAAGGCACGGTCCTCATTCACCAGAAAATGTTTGAAAGCCGTCTGTTTTTCGTCGACAAACTCATCGACATGGGCGCACAAATCATCCTTTGCGACCCACACCGCGCTAACGTCATCGGATTGGACAAGCATCACAAATTGAGAGGCTTGCGCATGAGTTCGCCCGACATCCGTGCCGGTGTGGCATTGCTCATTGCAGCCATGTCAGCCGAAGGCACTAGCATCATCGACAACATCGACCAAATCGACCGCGGCTATCAGTTCATCGACCAACGTCTGAATGCTTTGGGAGCTAAGATTGAGAGAATATAAATTTACTGACATTTTGTCAAAATATTGCACTTGGCAAACCTTTTGATAAAACCAAGTGCATTTTTAATTATCAAACAGCAATGGAAGAAAACAAAAATACTGAAATTCAAGACGATGAAACCGTAAAGGAAAACGTCGAAAATATGGAAACTGAAGAAACCGTCACTGAAGAAAAGCAGGAAAGCACTGTTGAAGAGACTTCAGATGACAAACAAAAGCGACATAAAGGCAGACACGCTCATGAAAAAGAGCTAGAGAAAGCCATCGAGGATGAAAAAGCCAAATTCGCGGATCTCAACGACAAATATCTTCGCATTTTCTCCGAGTTTGACAACTATCGCAAACGCACAGCAAAGGAAAAACTCGACATGGCCGCCACCGCATCGGAAGGCGTCATCAAGGATTTGCTGCCAGTTTTCGACGATTTTGAACGCGCCTTGCAAAACATGGAAAAGAACGGCAACGAAGCAGACCTGCAAGGTGTCACATTGATTTTCAATAAATTGAAGAACACCTTAAAGGCAAAAGGTTTGGAAGAAATCGAAGCCATGGGCGCAGAATTCAACACCGATGAACACGAAGCCCTGACCCTTATCCCTGCTCCGACTGAAGATCAAAAAGGCAAAGTGCTCGATGTCATTCAAAAAGGTTACAAACTGAACGGCAAAGTGATTCGTTTCGCCCGCGTGGTGGTTGGAAATTAAATTGAATAATTGGTTTTCAGTTTTCAGTTCACAGTTTTCAGTTTATACTGTTTATTCAGAAACCGATAACCGAAAACTGATAACCGAAAACCAACAAAAAACAAAGAATTATGGCTGAAAAAAGAGATTACTACGAAGTGTTAGGCGTCAGCAAGAGCGCCACACCCGAAGAGATAAAAAAAGCTTACCGTCAGTTGGCCCTGAAATATCACCCCGACAGAAACCCTGACGACAAGGATGCCGAGGAGAAGTTCAAGGAAGCGGCTGAAGCTTACAGCGTTTTGAGCGATGAAAACAAACGCGCCCGCTACGACCGTTACGGCTTTGCCGGCATGAATGGCGGCAGCGCCAGTGGCGGAGGTTTCAGTGGCGGTTTCGGCGACTTCGACCTGAACGACATCCTAAACAGCGTGTTTGGCCGCGGTTTTGATTTCGGCGGATTCAACTTTGGCGGTTTTGGCGGCGGAAGCAGTCGCGGTGGCGTTGCCCGTCAGCGCGGTTCCAACATTCGTGTCAAGGTGAAACTCAACCTTCAGGAAATCGCCAAGGGCGTGAAAAAGAAAATCAAGGTCAACAAATATGTGACTTGCGACCATTGCCACGGCAGCGGCTCGGAAAACGGTGCAACCGAAACCTGCCCGACCTGTCACGGCAGAGGTCAAGTCGTGCAGACCGTCAATTCTTTCTTTGGTGCCATGCAAACGGCATCGGTCTGCCCTACCTGCGGCGGAACGGGACAAATCATCAAAAACAAGTGCAAGCACTGCCAGGGCGAAGGCATCATGAAAGGTGAGGAAATCATCGACATCGAAATACCAGCCGGCGTTGGCAACGACATGCAACTCACCGTGCGCGGCAAAGGCAATGCAGGTCCACACAACGGCATCAACGGCGATTTGATTGTCGTCATCGAAGAAGAAGAAAGCAAGGATTTTGAACGCGACGGCAGCAACTTGATTTATAACCTTTTCCTGACTATTCCGGAGGCCATTCTCGGCACACAAGCCGAAGTCCCGACCATCGATGGAAAAGTACGCGTGAAAATCGCCCCTGGCACACAAAGCGGAAAGGTTTTGCGGTTGAGAGGCAAAGGCTTGCCGAACATCAACAGTTACGGCAGTGGCGACATGTTGGTCAACGTGAACGTCTGGATTCCGAAGAAAGTGACCAAGGAAGAAGAGAAAATGCTGGAAGAACTTGCCAAATCGGAGAATTTCAAGCCCAATCCGACCGACGAGGAAAAGAGCTTCTTCAACAGGATTAGAGATTATTTCAATTGACCATGAACATCTCCGTTCAAAATGTCACAAAGCGTTATGCCGACCATCTGGCTCTCGACAGCATCTGTTTGGAAGTGCCCGAGCAAAGCATCTATGGCCTTTTAGGTCCAAACGGAGCCGGCAAGACAACACTCATCAGAATTCTCAATCAGATTACTGCTCCCGACAATGGCGAAGTGCTTATCAACGGCGAAAAACTTGCGCAAAAGCACATTGCCACCATCGGTTATTTGCCGGAAGAACGTGGCCTATACAAGAAAATGAAAGTCGGCGAACAGGCCATCTATCTTGCCCAACTGAAAGGCATCAGCAAACCCGAAGCCATAAAACGCCTCAAATTCTGGTTCGAGAAATTTGAAATCGGCAACTGGTGGGACAAGAAAATCGAGGAACTCAGCAAGGGAATGCAGCAGAAGATTCAGTTCATCACCACCATCATTCACGAACCGAAAATCCTCATCTTCGACGAGCCTTTCAGCGGCTTCGATCCCATCAACGCCAATTTGCTGAAAGAATCCATTCTAGAGTTGCGGCAAAATGGAGCTACTATCCTTCTGTCGACCCACAACATGGCTTCCGTTGAGGAAATGTGCGACAGCATCACCTTGATAAACAACGGAAAACGAATTTTGGAAGGTCGCGTCAACGACATCAAACGGCAATTCGACACACACAACAAGGAAGTCAGAATCCGCATCAGCGACAAATCGAAACTGCAAGCATTGACCGACACCTATAATAATATAAAGGTGTGCAATGAAGGCGACGAGACGCTTCTGACCCTAGAGAATCCCGACAGCGAGCTGATTCACAGCATTATTGATTTAGGCGAATTGGTTTCATTCAGGGAACTGTTGCCTTCAATCAACGATATTTTCATTCAAGAAGTGCAATCCAAAAACCGAGCATCATGAACAAGATCGGACTCATCATCAAACGCGAATACCTGACCCGCGTCCGCAAACGCAGTTTCATCATCATGACTTTCCTCGGTCCTATCCTTTTGGCCGCCTTATACATCGTTCCCATTCTTTTGGCATTAAATTCAAGCGAAGAACGCCGGACCATTGCCGTTGTCGACGGAAGCCATTGGTTTGAAGACCGGTTCACCAACAACGCGGAACAGACTTTCATCATCGTTGAAGGACAACCCATTGACTCCGTAAAGGAAATGGTCAATCAAGGTGCTTTCGACATGGCGCTTTACATTCCTCCAACCCAACTCAACGTACCTTCAAATGCCATTCTTTACAGCAAAAGGCAAGTTCCGCTCAACATTGACACCTATATTCGGGAGGTAATGAAAAAAGAAATCGAAGAGCAGAAGCTGATTGCTTCCGGCGTCGACCCCGACATTGTCAATGCCGTAAAGACCGACATCAACCTATCGGTGATGCGCATGGACGACGAAGGCAATGAAAAAGAGACATTTACGGAGGTGCAATTCATATTAGGCATCATTCTGGCAACCCTAATCTACTTTTTCATCATCAACTTTGGCGGACAGGTGATGAATGGCGTGGCGGAAGAAAAAACCAACCGTATCATCGAAGTGATTATCAGTTCGGTGAAGCCTTTCCAACTGATGATGGGTAAAATCATTGGCGTTTCGCTTGTCGCCCTGACCCAATTCGTGATGTGGATTTTGCTCACCGGTGCCATTTACTTTGGTTTCTCGGCAGCTGTCGGCATCACCCATCCCGAAAGCATTTCAAGCGGAACGGTAATGACGCAAAGCATTGACACGACAGATATCATGAGCAACGAAACCATTCA
Source organism: Bacteroidales bacterium (assembly GCA_024400455.1). Taxonomy (GTDB): domain Bacteria; phylum Bacteroidota; class Bacteroidia; order Bacteroidales; family F082; genus Limimorpha. Next base: position 5,262 of record JAKSMU010000012.1, read on the forward strand.
GCAAGTGGTCAGCATAGCCAACAGCATCGATTTCGGCACCATCATTCTGTGTTTCATCGTTTTCTTCATTTGCGGTTACCTACTATACGGCACACTGTTTGCCGCCATCGGTTCGCTGGTCGACAACAACACCGATTCACAGCAGTTTACACTACCAGTCACAGTACCACTCATCGTTGCGCTCATTGCCTCGTTCTACATCATCAACAATCCCGATGGACAATTAGGCCTTTGGCTCTCGATGATACCCTTCACCTCCCCCATCACGATGATGGTCAGGATTCCGTTTGGCGTGCCTATTTGGCAGATAGCACTTTCGGTGGTTTTGTTAGTCGCGACATTCGTCTTTATGACCTGGTTTGCTGCAAAAATCTACCGCACAGGCATCCTGATGTACGGCAAAAAACTTTCTTACAAGGAAATTTTCAAGTGGTTAAAATATAAATAAATATAAATCAACAAATTAAACGCTATTACGGGATTTTTTTAAATAGTAAAATGAAAAGCATTTTCAATTATTTTTGGGAATTGAAAAGAAATGTTCTATTTTTGCACCCTCATAATAGTGCAAAGACATTAAAGAGAGAACAATAATAAATTAAAAGTCAAATAATTAAATTAAGTTTAAAATGCAACACAAAGGAGCAATTAGAGCGTTAGCCATCATCTTCGGACTGATTTTCCTCTATCAGCTGTCATTCACCTTGGTGACCAAGAGAGTTGAAAAGAAGGCTGTCAAGTATGCCGAAGCAGAAGCTAGCAAGCTTGCAAATGGAGACGAGTCAGAACTCAATGCCTTGAAAGAGACAAAAGAGACTTATTATTTGGACTCGGTGAGCAACACGAATGTTTACAACCTCTTATTTAAGAAGTTCACTTATCGTGATGCAAAGGAAAGAGAAATCAATTTAGGTTTGGACTTGAAGGGCGGTATGAACGTCACCCTTGAAGTTTCCGTTAAGGACATTGTCAACGCACTGTCAGGCCACTCACAAGATCCTGTTTTCCTCCAGGCAATGGAAGAAGCCAGCAGAGGCTTGGAAAATAGTGAAGGCGATTTCGTAACTTTGTTCGGCGAAGCTTACGAAAAGGCTGATCCTAACGCAAAACTTGCTTCCATTTTCTTGTATGAATTCAAAGACAAAGGCATCACCGTCAACTCAAGCAACGATGAAGTCCTGAAGGTTTTGAAGGAAGAAAGCGATGGCGCTATCGATCGTTCCTACCAGATTTTGAGAACCCGTATCGACCGTTTCGGCGTTGCTCAGCCTAACATACAGAAGATGGAGAGTTCAGGCCGCATCCTCGTCGAACTTCCTGGCATCAAGGATCCAAAGCGTGTCCGTAAACTTTTGCAAGGCACCGCTCAGTTGGAATTCTGGGAGACCTACAACTTCAACGAACTTGCTCAGTATTTCGATGCAGCCAATGCTAAATTAGCCGAAAACAACAAGGCTAAGAACGAATTGGATACAGAAGCAGCTGAAGAAGAAGTTGTTGAAACTGCAGAAGAAACTCCAGTAACAGAAGGTGAAGAAGTCGCTGTTGAAGAAGAAGCCACTGAAACTGAAGTCGCTGAAGCTGACACCACCGCTGATGCCGACCTCCTTGAACAGATGAATGAAGAAAGTGAAGAAGAGCTTTCAGAAGAAGAACAAATCAACCAGTTCGCAGAAAACAATCCTCTCTTCGCTTACCTCCAGCCTTCTTATTATCAGAATGAAGCAGGTCAAGTTGTTGCTGGTGCAACAGCACGCATCGGTATTGCTCAAGTGAAAGATACCGCTGTCATCAACCAAATGTTGGCTGAAACCAAGAGCATCTTCCCTCGCACACTGAAATTTGCCTGGACCGTTAAGCCAGAAATCACACAAGGTGATGCTGAATTCCTTGAACTCGTCGCTCTGAAAATGTCTCGCGACAACAAGGCTGCCCTCGGCGGTGAAGTCATCACTGACGCCCGTCAGGACTATGGTCAAAACAACCAAGTTGAAGTTACCATCCAGATGAACAGCGAAGGCGCCAAGACATGGAAGCGCCTCACCGGTGAAAACATCGGCAGACAGATTGCCATCGTTCTTGATGACTATGTCTACAGCTATCCAAATGTCAACGATGAAATTCCGAACGGTCGTTCATCCATCTCTGGTGGCGGCATGACCATTGAAGAAGCACAAGACTTGGCAAACATTCTGAAAGCTGGTAAACTTCCGGCTCCAGCACGTATCCTTGAAGAACAGGTTGTTGGTCCTTCACTCGGTAAGGAAGCCGTTCAGAAAGGTATGTGGTCAATGGTGTTTGCTTTCATCCTCGTTCTGGTTTACATGGTGTTCTTCTACAACAAGTCAGGTCTTGTTGCCGATATTGCCCTGTTGGTGAACGTATTCTTCCTGTTTGGCGTTCTCGCCTGCCTCGGTTCAGTTTTGACATTGCCTGGTATCGCAGGTATTGTCCTTACTTTAGGTATGGCCGTCGACTCCAACGTTATTATCTTTGAACGTATCAAGGAAGAAGTCCGCAATGGTAAGGGACTGAAACTCGCCATTGATGAAGGTTACAAGAACGCTTACTCAGCCATTATCGACGGTAATGTCACCACCTTGATTACTGGTGTCATCCTGATCATTTTGGGTACTGGTCCTGTCCACAGCTTTGCTGTCACCCTCTGCGTCGGTATCTTGACCTCATTGTTCACCTCTATCTTCATCTCAAGACTTATCTTTGCCCGTATGCTTGAAAAGGAAAAGGATATCACCTTCTCCACCAATGCTACCCGCAACTTCTTACAGAATACAAGTTTCGATTTCATCGACTTCCGCAAGACCGCTTTCATCATCGCTGGTATTTTCGTTGTCATCAGCGTCGGTTCTCTCGCCATCAGAGGCATGAACCTTGGTATCGACTTCACTGGTGGCCGTAACTACGTTGTCCAATTCGACAACTCAAACATGAAAGTTGAAGACGTCCGTCAAGCATTGACCGATGTCAACATTGACAAGGCTGCCATTCATAGTGCTCTTGAAATGAGAGACGACCAAGAAGTTGAAGATTGGTCAACCCCAGAAGTTAAGACTTACGGTACAAATGGTCAAGTGAAGATCACGACTAAGTTCTTGATCAAGAACGATAATCCTGCTGTTGACTCAATTATCCAAGTCATCATGTATGACAACTTGAAGGGCCTTTACAATCAAGACCTTAACATGAGCCAGTTCTCATCAGAAGACGAAACCGTCGGTATCCTGAGTACTCAGAAAGTCGGTGCTACCATTGCTAGCGACGTTACCCGCAAGTCCATCATCGCCATCATCGTTGCTTTGGCTCTGATGTTCTGCTACATCGTCGTCAGATTCAGAAAATGGCAGTATGGTCTCGCTTCCATCATGGCATTGGCACACGATACCATCCTCGTGTTGGGTATGTATTCGTTGTTCTACAACGTCTTGCCATTCACCATGGAAGTCGACCAGAGCTTCATCGCTGCTGTTCTGACCGTCATCGGTTACTCCATCAATGCTACCGTGGTTATCTTCGACCGTATCCGTGAGAACGTCAATAACCACCCGAAGGCTACATGGAAAGAAAACATGGTCAACGCAGTGAACAGCACATTGACACGTTCCTTCAACACCTCAGGTTCTACCCTCGTCGTGTTGCTGGCCATCTTCATCTTCGGTGGCGACACCATCCGCGGCTTCATCTTCGCCCTGTTGGTTGGTATCATCGCCGGTACATTCTCTTCAGTGTTCCTCTCAACCCCATTCGCTTACGTCCTGATGAAGGGTAAGGCAAAGGATGAGGCAATTGAAGAAAATGCCAAATCTCTGAAGAAATAATTCAAATAATTATAACCTTCAATCTGCTTGCAAAAAATCCCGCCACGGCGGGATTTTTTTTGTTTGTGAATTTTTCGTCATTTCATCTAAATATTGTATTTTTGTGGTTTGTTGTATCCTGCAATATTTGCAGAGCAATTGCGTTATCATTCAGAGAATTTACAACTATGAAGAAATACACACTTATCGTTTTGTCGCTGCTGTTCGTCTTTCTGAACACTGACCTATACGCCCAAAGGAAAAACCCTGCAAAGAATGCCGATTTAGCCTTTGGAAGAAAACAATACACTGAGGCCGTCGACCGTTACAAAAAAGCGTACAAAAAGACCCGCCGCAAAAAGGACGAACGCAACCGCATCACATTCCAGATCGGTGAATGTTATCGTCTCATCGGCCTGACAAAACGTGCGGAACCCTATTACAAGCGCGTATTAAAAACTGACTTCGTCAACTCGCATCCAGAAGTATACCTGTATGCTGCCGACACCTACAAGATAAACGGCAAGTACAAAGAAGCCATTGAGAACTACGAAATTTACGCACAAAAAGCACCCGACGACCCACGCGGACGATTAGGAGCAGAATCGACTGCTCTCATTCAGGAATGGATTGACAACCCATCGAAATACGAATTGACAGAACTCAAAAAAGTAAATTCGACAAAGGACTCTGATTTTGCTGCCTGCTGGACGAACTCTAACTACAACGAAATTATCTTCACCTCAACCCGCGACGCTTCAACAGGCAAAGAGAAGGATGGCATTACCGGTCAAGAATTCACCGATCTTTTCACCTCAAAGCAAGACCGTCAAGGCAAATGGAGTACGCCAGTCTTAGCCGACGAAAGCGAAAGCGTGAACACGGAAGCCAGCGAAGGCACTCCGTTCATGAATTCAAAATACACGAAATTGTATTTCACACGCTGCCAGAATGGAGCTCACCGCAAAAACGGCTGCCAAATTATGGTAGCTTCAAAAAGCGGTGGCGCTTTCTCAAATGCCCAACCCGTACAGATCACAAGCGTAGACACCTTGGATATCGTAGGCCACCCTACCCTTTCAGATGATGAACTCATCATGTATTTCGCTGCCGAACGCAAAGGCGGTTTTGGCGGCAAAGACATTTGGATTACCACACGAGAAAACGCCACAGAACCTTTCGGCAGGCCTTTCAACCTCGGCGAAAAGGTCAATACTGCGGGCGATGAGCTGTACCCCTTCCTGCGCTACGACACCACACTGTATTTTGCATCAAACGGTCACGGCGGCATGGGGGGACTTGACATTTTCGTCACCTCAATGGACACCGCCGGCAACTGGGGTGAACCGCGCAACTTGAAATCGCCTATCAACTCGACGGGCGACGATTTCGCCATCATGTTCCACCCGAGAGATGAAAAAGGCTTCATTTCATCGAACCGCGGTAACACCCGTGGCATCGATAACATCTACTATTTTGAAGAACCTCCGATTCTTTTCACCTTCTCTGGCACAGTCAAGGATGCCAAGACCAAACAGTTTGTCAGCAATGCACAAGTTCGCATGATTGGTTCCGATGGCTCGAACAACATGACCCGCACCAACGACAAGGGTTATTTCAATTTCAGCGAAAGCCAGATGAACAAAAACACGACTTACGACATCACGATTGACAAAGACAACTATTTCACTTTCAGTGCACAAGAGACTACCGTTGGCCTTGAATTCAGCAAGGATTTTGAAAAGGAATATGCCATCGAGCCGATTCCTCAGGAGCCAATCATGCTGCCCGATATTCTTTACGATTTGGGCAAATGGGACCTCAAGCCGCAGTTTGAAGACTCGTTGCAAGGCTTGATTGAGACTCTGCAAATCAACCCGACCATCACCATAGAATTGGCCTCACACACCGATGCCCGCGACACCGAAGAACGCAACGACATCCTTTCGCAAAAGCGTGCCCAAAGCGTCGTCGATTACCTGATCATCAGAGGTATCGACCCAATGCGCCTGACTGCAAAAGGTTATGGTGAAAGAATCCCAAGAACCTTGATGAACGACAAGACCGTCAAAGGCTACACCTTCAAAGCCGGCACCGTTTTAACTGAAGAATTCATCAACAAACTGCCAAGCACGGAAATCAAGGAAGCCGCACACCAAATGAATCGACGTACGGAATTCAGGATTCTGAGCAAAGACTTCGTGCCGCGCACAACAATCAATGAAAACCAGACTGTTAACATTGCCATCAACCCTGAGGAAGATAACAGCGAGATGTTCAACGTCAGCCAAAAGGGTTATATCACATTCTTCGCCAACGTCGATGGCTACAACGAGCCATTTACTTACAGCGAAAACGCCGACTTCTGCATTTCGGAATCACGCGCTTTGAAACTGCTGAACGACGGACGCATTACCGCCGATAATTTCCAAGGCGAAGTCGATAAGCTGCTCAGCACCGGAAGCATTGCCGATGGCGCCATCATCGTCATCCGTGAAGTCAGGATTGCCGGCCGCTCACTCTACAATGTGGAAGTGAAAGTAGTGAAGAGAATGATTGAAGAATGGGTCATCGGCCAAAAGACGATGAAACAGTTAGGCAACTTCGAATTCAATACAAAGACAAAGAAACTCATCATTAAATAATGGATAATCAGAGATATAGTTTAAGAGGCGTTTCCGCCGAAAAGGAAGACATTCATAATGCCATCAAAAACCTTGACAAAGGTTTGTACCCCAATGCATTCTGCAAAATCATTCCCGACATTTTGGGAAACGACCCCGAGTATTGCAATATCATGCATGCCGATGGTGCCGGAACAAAGTCATCGTTGGCCTATCTTTATTGGAAAGAAACCGGCGACATGTCGGTTTGGGAAGGCGTGGCGCAAGATGCCGTCGTGATGAACACCGATGATTTGATTTGCGTTGGCGCAACCGACAAAATGCTGCTTTCCTCGACCATTGGCCGAAACAAGAACCTCATTCCTGGCGAAGTCATTTCGGCTTTGATTAACGGAACGGAACACTTCCTTGAAAAGCTGCGCAATTTGGGCATTGGCATCTACCTCACTGGCGGCGAGACTGCCGATGTGGGCGATTTGGTACGCACCGTCATCGTCGACAGCACCGTCACCACACGCATCAAGCGCGATGAAGTCATAGAAAACAACATTCAGCCAGGCGATTGCATCGTGGCATTTTCCTCATCGGGACAGGCCACCTACGAAGACCACTACAACGGCGGCATGGGCAGCAACGGCCTGACCTCAGCCCGCCACGATGTGCTGAACCACTATCTCGCCGACAAATACGAAGAGAGTTTCGACCATTCCATTCCGAAAGACTTGATTTATTCTGGTCCGCACAAACTCACCGACCCGACCGAAATCGAAGGCGTTGATGTAGGCAAGATGATTCTCTCCCCTACCCGCACATACGCCCCTCTGATGATACCGATTCTCAAAGAATTCCGCAAACAGATTCACGGCATCATCCATTGCAGCGGCGGCGCGCAGACCAAAGTCCTTCACTTTGTCGACAAGCTGCACATCGTGAAAGACAACATGATGGAACTGCCACCTTTGTTCCGCATGATTCAGGAAGCATCGGGCACCGACTGGCACGAAATGTACAAGGTCTTCAACATGGGACACCGTCTGGAAATCTACACCAACGAAAAGGCCGCCAACGAAATGATTGCCATTGCCAAGCAGTTCAACATTGAAAGCCAAATTATCGGTCACGTAGAGGCTTCAGACAGAAAGCATTTGACTATCAAGAGTAAATACGGCGTATTTGAATATTAATGGACATCACTGAAAAATTAGAAACCATCAAGCACCGTTGGGAGGAAATGGGCGAACAACTCGCCGACCCTGCCATTGCGGGCGACATGAAGCGTTTCGTCAAGCTCAACAAGGATTACAAGGATTTGGAGCCTATCGTTACCGCTTTCAAGGAATATAAGTTATTGAAAGCCAACATTGATGAAGCCCGAGAAATCCTTGCTACTGAAAAAGACGAAGAAATGCGCAAAATGGCTGTCGACGAAATCGAGTCGGCACAATCGCGCATTGATGTTCTGGAGCAAGACATCCGCGTGATGATGATTCCTAAAGACCCGCAAGACAGCAAGAACGCCATCATGGAAATCCGTGCCGGAACCGGTGGCGACGAGGCCTGTCTCTTTGCCGGCGACTTGTTCAGAATGTATGCCAAATATTGCGAAGCCAAAGGCTGGAAGGTTGAAATCACTTCCGTCAGCGAAGGCGCCAGCGGCGGCTACAAGGAAATCGACTTCAACGTGACGGGCAACGGCGTTTACGGCATCCTGAAATTTGAATCGGGCGTTCACCGCGTGCAGCGCGTACCAAAGACCGAGACCCAAGGCCGCATCCACACTTCGGCGGCATCGGTAGCGGTTTTGCCTGAAGCCGAGGAATTTGACGTGGAAATCAACGAAGGCGAAATCAAATGGGACACCTTCCGTTCGAGTGGCGCCGGCGGTCAGAACGTGAATAAGGTCGAATCGGGTGTGCGTCTGCGCTACGTTTGGAAAAACCCGAACACAGGCGAATCGGAAGAAATCCTGATAGAATGTACCGAGACCCGCGACCAGCCAAAGAACAAGGAAAGAGCCTTGTCGCGTTTGCGCACCCGCATCTACGACATGGAATATCAGAAATACATCAACGACATTTCGGCAAAGCGCAAGACCATGGTCTCAACCGGCGACCGTTCGGCCAAGATTCGCACCTACAACTATCCGCAAGGGCGCGTCACCGACCACCGCGTGGAAGGACTGACCGTCTACAACCTCTCCGCAGTAATGGATGGCGACCTCAACGAAATCATCGAAAAACTGCAAATGGCCGAAAACGCGGAACGACTGAAGGAAAACATAGAATCATAACACAACACCATGAATAAATCACAACTTTTAAAACAGATCAAGCAGAAGCAATCATTTTTGTGCGTTGGATTGGACACCGACATCAACAAGATTCCTCAGGAATTATTGGCTATGGAAGACCCTGTCTTTGAATTCAACAAGCAGATTATCAACAAAACAGCACAATATACCGTTGCCTACAAGCCCAACACGGCTTTCTACGAAGTGTATGGCACAAAAGGTTGGATGAGCTTGGAACGCACCATTCAGTACATCCACAACAACTATCCTGAAATCTTCGTCATAGCCGACGCAAAACGCGGTGACATTGGCAACACTTCTGCAAACTATGCCAAGGCATTCTTCAACACGCTGAAAGCCGACGCCCTCACCGTTGCGCCTTACATGGGCAAGGATTCCGTTGAGCCTTTCCTCAATTTTGAAGACAAGTGGGTCGTCCTTCTGGCCCTGACTTCCAATGCCGGCTCAAAGGATTTCCAATACCTCAGCGTTGGCGACAAGATGCTGCACCAGCAGGTTCTGCAAACCGCAACCACTTGGGCCGACTCCGAAAAAATGATGTTTGTGGTTGGCGCAACACACCCTGAAGAATTAGGCGAAATCCGCATGATGTTGCCCGATTACTTCTTCTTAGTGCCAGGCGTTGGTGCACAAGGCGGCGACCTTCAAGCTGTTGCCAAAAACGGGCTGAACAATGAATGCGGTCTGCTCGTCAACTCGTCAAGAGGCATCATTTACGCTTCCAATGGCAGCGATTTCGCCATCCGCGCCGGCGAAAAAGCCAAGGAATTGCAAGAACAAATGGCTGTCCTGCTGAAAGAGAAAGAAATAATTTGAACTCGCTCTGGTTAGCAACAAAAAACAGGACTGACTTCGATAGGAGTCAGTCTTTTTTATGAAAAGCCATTGTCGCAACAACAAAAAAAGCCGCCCCGAAACGAGACGGCTTTTTGATTATAACGAGTAACTCAAATTACTTAGCGACTGAGAACATTCTGGTCTGCATTTCACCGTTCTGTGAGTAGATGCGGATGAAATAGATGCCGTTGTTCATAGCAGCAGTGCTGATTTGAGCCTGGCCTTCAACTTCCTGTGAAAGGACGAACTGACCCATAGCGTTGTAAACTTCAACATTTGCAATGTTTGCACCTTCAACATTCAGTACATTTGATGTTGGGTTAGGATAAAGCTTCACGCTGTTTTCAAATTCATTGATGCCAGTAGTGCCAGTGTTGAATGTTGCTTCTGGGCCGTAAACGGTCTGGCCTTCGACGATGGCATAAGCCTTAACCATATAAATGCTTGCTTCATCAAGGCCTTCAACGGAAGCCAGAATTTGCTTGAATTCATTGATGATACCGACAACTGTATTCACAGTTGAGCTTGTAACCTTTCTGTATTCGAAACCGACTTCATCAGGATAACCGACATAATCCAATGAGCTGAGGAAATTAACGTCAATTTCAGTGATCATTTCAACTTCAGTTTCACCGACTGTAGCTTGAGGAGCTTGACCCTTGACTGAAATCAGAGTAGAAGCTTCGCTACCAAATTCGCCATCGTCTTCATCACCGAAGATAACATTGTCATTTGCATCATAAAGAATAAAGTAGCCATGACCATATGAGCAGCACATGCCATTACCGACATTGTCATAAATAGAGAACTTAACACATTCGTTTGCAGGAACAGTGAAACGTTCGATGTGGAGCTGAGTGCCTGTGCCACCCATCAGCATTGCGTATGGGCCACCTGAAGCGAGGACAGTGCCGTCAGAAGCGGTAGCTTCCCAAGTGATTTGGTTGCCGAACTTGTCTTGCATGAGCTGGAGTTCGATTTCGGTTTCTTCGCCATCGATTTCAACATCAGTCCATTCCTGGCAGCTGACAGCAGCGCTTGATTCAGCATTGAAAGGAGTGCCATTGGCTTCAATGACTTTCACAGTAATGTTGTGTGAGCCAAACGGAACTTCAACAGGGATTTCAACTGTTTCGATGCCATACTGAGGGAGTTCGCCTTCCCAACCCATTGAAACGGTTTCGCCTTCAAGTTCAGCTTCAAACTTCAAGGAAGTCAAGGTCTCGGTACCGCCGTTTTGGACCTTAACATTGACGATCTTGCTGTGTGTGCAAGTGCTTGCTGATTCCTGAGAGACGCTCTTAATGAATGGGAAGATTGGTTCGTCGGAACCAGTCACCATATCCAGTTCATTAGCTGTCAACACCGGACGGGTTGGAGTGCCTTGGAAACGTTCGGTAACGTATGCAAGGAAAATAATGTTGTCAAGATCAACTTCAACGCCATTTGGTGAGCCGATAGTTTCAGGAATTTCGTAGGTGTAGGTGCGGGTAATCAAAGTGCCTGCAGTAGTTGGAGAAATAGCATCGCCCCATGCGCTGGTGCTGTTCACAACATCGCGGAAGATGTGCATGTGGCAATACTGGCTACCAACCCATTGACCAGGGTTGTAGTTGCCATAGTCGGACTGTGAACCAAGAATACTGTCCTGAAGCATGACAACAGTCAGATAGTTTTCATCGACTGTGCTGTTACCAGTGTAATAAACTTCAACAGTGATTGTTGCAATGCGTGAAGCAGGATTCACGACGACCATACCGCCAATGTTACATTCGGCAGCCTGACCCATCTGCTGGACAGCGATACTTCTCCACTGACCTCTATCCTGGCAAACGTTTGATGAACGGTTGACATTACCTGTAGGATAACCGCTGATGCTGAAACCAGAAGCAATGGTATGACCATCAGTCGTATTGAAGTTAGGATATGAGGTTGGAGCATATCCACCATCATGAATGTTGATTGCCCAGAATCTGCCAGGAAATTCGGCCATGATTTCGTTACCAATTCTGTGACCGTCGGTGCAATAACCGCAGTTACGGCCAGTGAATTCTTCAAGGATGACGTTTCTGTTCGATGGTGTCGTAGAAACGTACTGCTGAGCTTTCAGTGAAAAAGAAAAAGCCAGCACTGCCAATAAGGCGAGGGTAAATTTCTTCATAATAACTTGTATTTAATTAATTGAATCTATTTGGGCACAAAAATAATACATATACACCAATAAAAACACACTTTTTTTGAAAATTAATAAAAAAATGTGCCCCCAAAGAGGCACATTTTCAGCGATTGCTCGCTATTCTTCTATTTCTATTCAATTTAGATGCCTTCAACGATAGTAATCCAACCAAATTCATCCGGTTCAGTACCATACTGAATGCCACGGAGTTTGTTGTAGAGTTTTTCGCTCTGCTTACCTGGTTTACCGTCACCGAAAACGTATGACTTACCGGTTTCAGGGTCATCGATGCGTGAGATAGGGCTGATGACAGCTGCAGTACCGCATGCGCCGGCTTCTTCAAATGTAGCCAGTTCTTCTTCAGCAATCTGACGGCGTTCAACCTTCATGCCAAGGCTTTCAGCAATCTGCATCAAGCTCTTGTTGGTGATGGAAGGAAGAATTGATGTTGATTTTGGAGTAATGTAGGTATTATCCTTAATAGCGAAGAAGTTAGCAGCGCCAGCTTCATCGATATACTTCTTTTCCTTTGCATCGAGATAGAACTCGCAAGCATACTGACCACCATGGCAAGCTTCGACGTGAGCACGCATAGAAGCTGCATAGTTGCCACCGACCTTGTAGATACCAGTTCCGAGAGGAGCCGAACGGTCGTACTTACGGGTGATAACATATGGGTTAGCCATGAAGCCGCCCTTGAAATAAGGACCGACTGGGGTAACGAACACGAGGAACAGATATTCATCAGCTGGTTTCACACCAACGCGTGCGCCGGTACCAATCAGCAATGGACGGATATAAAGTGATGCGCCAGTTTCGTATGGTGGGATGAATTCTGCATTCAGTTTCACGACCTTAACGATAGCTTCTTCGAACTTATCGAGAGGCAACTTAGCCATCATGATGCCATCGCATGATGATTGCAAACGCTTGCCGTTTTCGTCTAAGCGGAAGATACGGACTTTGCCATCCTTGCCGCGGAAAGCCTTCATGCCTTCGAAAGCTTCCTGACCATAGTGCAAGCAAGTAGCAGCCATGTGAATGTTGATGCTGGTTTCTGAACTGACTTCAAGTTCGCCCCACTGACCGTTACGATAGTAGCAACGGACATTGTAATTTGTTGGATAATAGCCGAATGTCAAATTGGCCCAATCAATGTTTTGCATAATTTCTGTATTTATAAGTTAATAATTTGTTCTACGCAAAAAGGTGCACGAAATTACAAATAAAAACGATAAGTCAAGCGTTTTTTCAAGAAAATGTTTTCAGTCGTCAACAAACTGCAATTAATAAGTTGTCAAACGATAAGCTTTGAAAAAGCACAATTCACATAAGTTGAAAACCGCACATTAAAAATAAAAACGCTCACCCACCCTTGCCATTTCACAAAAAAGCCGTATTTTTGCGGCACAATTCACGTGGAAAGATTTGATTTGATTGCAACCACAAGAAAAAATGCTAAAACAATGTTTTTTCCCGCATTTCAATCTCACAAACCTTCCGCAAATTTTTAATCAACAGTTAAACAATTTGTTATGGGTTATTATTTCACATCAGAATCAGTTTCTGAAGGTCATCCGGATAAAATCTGCGACCAGATTTCGGATGCCGTCCTAGACGAAATCCTAAGTCACGACGCCTCTGCAAAAGTGGCTTGCGAAACTCTAGTCACCACCGGTCTTGTCGTCGTTGCCGGCGAAATCAAGACGAACACTTATGTTGAAATTCAAGACATTGCGCGTGACGTCATCGAAAAAATCGGCTACAACAAGTCGGAATACCAGTTCGATGCAAAGTCCTGCGGTGTTCTCTCCGTAGTTCACGGACAATCAGGCGACATCAACCAAGGCGTTGAACGCGATGCTCCCGAAAACCAAGGTGCCGGCGACCAAGGCATGATGTTCGGCTTTGCTTGCAAGGAAACCGAAAACTACATGCCGCTCACCATCGACCTCTCCCACCGTCTGCTACGCGAACTTGCTGTCATCCGTCGCGAAGGCCGTCAGATGAAATATCTGCGTCCCGATGCAAAATCGCAAGTCACCGTGGAATACGGCGAAGGTTGGAAACCACTGCGCATCGACACCATCGTCATTTCAACGCAACACGACGAGTTTGACGATGATAAAGTCATGTTGAAGAAAATAGAAGATGACGTCCGCAACATCTTGATTCCAAGAGTAAAACGTCAGTTACCATCACGTTTGCGCAAACTTTTCGGCGACGATATGAAACTCTTAGTCAACCCGACAGGCAAGTTTGTCATCGGTGGCCCTCATGGTGATTCAGGTCTCACTGGTCGTAAAATCATCGTCGACACCTATGGTGGACGCGGCGCTCACGGCGGCGGTGCTTTCTCAGGAAAAGACTCCTCAAAAGTCGACCGTTCAGCAGCTTACGCTGCCCGTCACATTGCCAAGAACCTTGTGGCAGCCGGCATTTGTGATCAGGCTCTTGTACAGATTGCCTACGCCATCGGAAAAGCTGAACCCGTCGGATTCTACATCAACACGGAAAACACGGTCCATGTCAAGGATGCCAACGGTAAGACACTCAGCGACATCGAAATTGCAGAACGCATCAAAAAAATCGTCAAATTGCGCCCGTATGATATCGTCAAACGCTTCGGCCTTACCAACCCGATTTTTAAAGAGACCGCTTCGTACGGACATTTTGGACGTCAGCCCGAAACACGCGAAGTGGAAGTCTTCTATGAAGACAAGGACACCTTCAAGAGAGATGGCAAGATTTTCAAGAATGTTGAGTTTTTCGCATGGGAGAAACTCGATCTGGTCGAAGCTTTCAAGAAGGAATTTATCGGATAACACAAGACCAACACACACAACGAAAACAGCCCGTGAAATCACGAGCTGTTTTTTTGTTATCTTTAAAAAAGCTATTATAGCGACAGATTCATTCGTCCCTCCAAGAAATGCTCCCGAATGCCATATTGACGTTTCAAATCGGCAATTTGGGCGGCAATGGCGGCACGTTTCGCTTCTGAAGGAATGCCGTTGAAGATGCCTGCAATCAGCACATTCTTAGGCGTATGCTCCATTTCGATGAACTCCATGACTTGCGTCTTGTAGCCGTAATAATCCAAAATCAAGGCACGGATGGTGTCGGTTATCATCACGGCCTGGCGTTCCATGAAAATGCCGTATTGCGTAATCGAATTCAACACGCCCGACTTTTCCATTTCCTGACGGATTTGCTTGTGGCAGCATGGTGCGCACACAATAAGTTTTGCTCCCGCCATAATGCCCGAAGCAATAGCATCGTCGGTGGCCGTATTGCAAGCGTGCAATGCAATCAGCACATCGAGGCCATCGAAGTTGAACGTGTCAATTGCACCTTCCACAAATTCAAGGCCTTGCAGATTATCCGTCTTGATGATTTCGTTGATTTTCTGCACCAAATCGGGACGGATTTCAACACCTTTCATATCGACATTAAGATGCATTTTTTGCGTCAGGAATTCATGCAAGGCAAAAGTGAGATACCCCTTCCCTGCCCCCATGTCGGCAATGCGGACGGCACCATCGAATCGCATCGTTTTCAGCAAACCTTCAACGATTTCGGTATATTTGCAAATCTGCTTGAACTTATGTTGCATGTCAGCCGTCACCTTGCCTTCGCGCGTGGTCAGTCCCAGCTGGAACCACCAAGGATTTGCCGGATTGATGAGACGGTTTTTCACATTGTCGTGTTCAAGGTTCTGCTCACGACATTCCTGCACTTTTTTAGTCTGCATCGTAGCCGTTCCTTTCAAGCTGACAAGCAAGGTTACGTCCTCATTTACAGTAAAAAGCGAAGCGTTCAACAAACGCTGTGGCACCATTTCGGCAAGGATTTCGAGCATCTGTGCGGCATCGTAGTTTTTCACTTCGTCGCGTCGCTCGTAACGATAGGTGAAAGCGAAAAGGCGCGCACCTTTTATTAATACAGGCTTCACATACACATTGCGCAATTCGTCGTGCTTTTGCGCAGGCTTGCTCAGCGTCATTTTGACGAAATCGCCCTTTTCGAGTGATTCAGCCACACGCGCCATGAATTTTTCAATCGGATTCTGCATGATTTGAAATTTGCGGCAAAAATAGCGAAAAATGAGTCCTACTCAATGGTAATTTTCTTTGTCAGCACACCATCAGCAGTGACGATGCGCAGCAAATAAAGGCCTTTGGAATAAGCCGACAAATCCATGTCAAGCGAAGAGCAATCCATGCGTTTCGTTTCAATGGCAAGGCCATTCACGCTCATCAATTGTAACATTTCGATGCGTTTTTCCGATTCAATATGGATTTTTCCAGTCGTAGGATTCGGATAAACCAACAGTTTCAAATCAGGCATTTCATTGACATTCACATCAGTAGTGTCAGTCGGAACAACCTTGACATCATCAACGAACCAATCCCAAGCCAAGAACTCGCCAAAATCGTTGTAACCACGGAAGCCAATCTTGATGTTCTTGCCTTGATACTCATCCAAATTGATGGAAATCGGCTCTTCATATTTATTGATTTGTCCGTATGGCAAGTCGGTTGCATCCCATTTGTCTTCCCAAGTACCTTCGCTGCAATCGAGCACGCGGACTGCATAATGATCATAATAAGGTGAACCATATTGCACCCAAGTCCAGAAAGTCAAGGTCGTCGGGCGATTGATAGTCAATGTTGGCGTAACGAGCGTTTGATCCTGTGGCGCATTATCATAATCGTCCCATTCCAAAACGGCATGTCTGCTTCCCGAATGAGGTTCGACATAAAACGCATTTTCGTCGTAATCGGTATAATATGTTGGGCCAAGCACCCACCACTGCCACATGGTTTCATTGCCTTGCTGCGACCAGCCTTCAGGGATGGAAAGGATATCATATTCGTCGAAAGGTTCATAGAGCAAAGGACGCTGATAATCCCAAGTTATCGGAATTTCCTCCGAATCGGCACTATTGCCCAAATCGTCAACAAGCTGCACTATCATTGTGCCGTGCGTGTGGTTGTCGTAAGCAGGAATCGTTGCCGTGTAATCATAATTACCCCTTGACTTTGTGAAAGTTAAGTTATTCGTAACACCCCAAATGGTATAAGTGGCGTTCAAGGTATTCGGCATTCCAGAAGCATCGCGCAAACGCAAAGTGAGGTTCATTTCAGTATCGGCATATTCGTGATTGCCAGCCACTGAGACCACAACCGGCGGATTATTATCTACAGCGGAATTGCTGATGAAAACATCATCAATGTAAAGGTTCCAGCCGTATTCGCTGCAACCTTCGAAAATCACGAAGCCGTAATCCGACGGACAATCGAACTGATAGGAATATTCGTACCAGTCATCAACATCAGCAATGACAGGGTCCATGAACGTGCAACGATGCACAGTACCAAGCAGTTGTGCGCCTTCGGTGTTCGGCTGCGTGTTGAAATACACATTGACACGGTCGGCTTTATTGATATTGTGGTTGCTGTTTCGATATATCCAAAAGCGGACGATATTGCCGCTTTCGCTCAACTCCATTTTCGGCGAAACCAGTTCAGCCTTATTGCCAGCCGCATTGGTATAGGTGTAGAAACGCGCCATGAACTGACTGCCATCATGCGGCAAAGCATCAGGCGTGGAACCTTCCGAAATCTGGTCAAAAGCTCTATCCCCGACTGTTGCCTGATTCAACCAGCCAAATGGCGGGAAGGCTTGTTCAAAACCTTCTTCCAACGGGAAATCATTGTAAGGTTCCAAAGCCGTGACAAGGAAATCCAATTGTTCGCTATGAGAATTGTGCGTTGAAGTCAGCACCGGACGAATATGCAAATCCTGGTTTGGAGTCAGATTCAAAGGAAGCGTAACGGCGGCAACGACATCAACCGACGAAGCATACGGAATCGTAACATTCTGTACCTGTGCGCCATTGACAAAGAAATTGCAGTCTAAATCGCCAGCGTTGCCAAAGTTCACCGTCTCAATTTCTTGTCCCGTATTGTCGATGCGGAAACGCAGATAGGCAGGTTCGCCAAAATAGGCAGTCGTATCGGGCGTGAGTTGCTCCGCATAGAAATTGTATTGATTGGTCTGCTCAATGATGATGTCATCTATCGACAAATACCACGGCCCGTTGTCAGCCACGCTGTGGAAACCCACGTAGAACGAGCCTGAACTTGGCGCCTGAAACACCGCTGAAGTCTGTTCAAATTCCTCATTGGCAACCACCATCTGCGGCAAAACTGAAACATTCATCGCCGACGGAGCAGCATTAGCACCCGCCTTGACTTCCAAATTAAAATGATCGACATGCCAAGTGGCGTACCAGAACGAAACGCGATAGTAGTTTCCGGCAGTCACGTTTATCTCCTTATAAATCCACACATCGGTGTTGTAGGTGGCATACATATACCAGTCGCCGGAATGAGGCTTCCTTCCACGCGCCTCATTGTCATCAGGAATAGTGATGCCGGCTTTCCAACCGCCATCGTTGCAAATCCAACCCGTTGGCGTCTGACCAACAGTGTTTCCATTTTCAAAAGTCTCGTTCACAAGAACTTGAGCCGACAGAACAAAACTCATCAGCATTGAGACAAGAAATAAAGATAACCTTTTCATTATTAAGTGTATTATTTGATTTTCTTTGAAACGTCAAAATTAAGGAAAAAGGAAATACATGCGACTCTTTTTGCGACAAAATGTCAGTTTTCGGCTTGGCACATTATTTGACCGATAGGCGGCAGAAAATTCTAAAAACACAAAGATATGCAATCAGGAAACATTGGAGTCAAGACAGAAAACATTTTCCCTGTCATTAAGAAATTCTTGTATTCGGACCAGGAAATATTCCTTCGCGAAATCATCAGCAATGCCGTCGATGCCAGCCAGAAGCTGAAGGCTTTGGCTGCTTCCGGCGAGTTTAAAGGCGAACTCGGCGACCTCACCATTAAGGTTGAAGTCGACAAGCAGAAGAAAACCATCACCGTGCGCGACCGAGGCATAGGCATGACCGCCGAGGAAGTCGACCGCTACATCAATCAAATCGCTTTCTCGGGCGCTGAAGAGTTTATCGCCAAGTTCAAGACCAAGACCGAAGCCGAATCGGCCAACATCATCGGTCATTTTGGCTTAGGTTTCTATTCCGCTTTCATGGTTGCCTCGAAAGTGGCTCTGATTACCAAATCGTGCAAGGAAGAAGGCACAAACGGCGTCATTTGGGAATGTGACGGAAGTCCAGAGTACACGATGAACGAAATCCCGAAGGGCGACCGCGGCACCGATGTCATCCTTTATGTGACCGAAGGCGATGAGGAATTTCTGGAAGAAAGCCGCATCCGCGAACTGCTCAACAAATACTGCAAATTCCTGCCCGTACCGATTCAGTTTGGCACCAAGAAAGTTCAGGAGCCAATTGAAGATGTGATTGAAGACGCAGAAGTGGTTGGAGACGATGCTACCGAAGAAAAAAAGGAAGAAAAGAAAGAGCCCAAGACACGCGAAGTCGAAAAGCCTTGGATTATCAACGATGTAGCTCCGCTTTGGAAAAAAGCGCCGAGTGAAATCAAGGACGAGGAATACGACGAGTTTTATCACGTCCTCTACCCGATGAATTTCGGCGACCCGCTGTTCCACATCCACCTCAACGTGGATTATCCTTTCGACCTCACCGGCATTTTGTACTTCCCAAAGGTGAAAAACCGCTACGAATTTCAGCGCAATAAGATTCAGCTCTATTGCAACCAAGTTTTCGTAACCGATTCAGTAGAAGGCATTTTGCCTGAATTCCTTTCGTTGCTTCACGGCGTCATCGACTCGCCCGACATTCCTTTGAACGTCAGCCGCAGTTTCCTGCAAAGCGACCAAAGCGTGAAGAAAATCTCGACCTACATCACCAAGAAAGTCGCCGAAAAACTCGAAGAACTCTTCAAAAAAGACCGCGAAGCCTACGAAAAGAACTGGGACGACATCCGTGTTTTCATTGAATACGGCATGATTTCCGACCCGAAATTCTACGAACGCGCCGAAAAATTCTTCCTTTTCAAGGACACCGAAGGCAAATATTACACCATCGAGGAATACAAGGAACTCATCAAGGAAAAGCAGACCAACAAGGACAAAAATCTGGTTTACCTCTACGCCACCGATGCCGACGACCAATACACCAACATCGAAAACGCCAAGTCACGCGGCTACAACGTGCTGATGATGGACGGCATTCTGGACAGCCATTTCATCAGCGCCTACGAGCAGAAGGAAGGCGAGAAAAACGAAGGCCGCACGCAGTTTGCCCGCGTCGACTCCGCCCCGACCGACAAGCTCATCGTCACCGAAGAGAAGGAAGAGGAATCGAAACTCGATGACAAACAGAAAGATGCCATCAAGGCCGAGTTTGAAAAAGTCATCGACAAGATGCGTTTCAACGTTGAATTCAGCAACGAAAACGAAACCGACGCACCTGTCGAAATCACGCAAAACGAATGGATGCGCCGCATGAAGGAAATGGAACAGTTGAACGGCGGCATGTCGTTCTACGGCTCAATGCCCGACAGCTACACCTTGATGCTCAATGCCAACAACCCTGTCATCGCCGGCCTGATGGACAAGAGCGAAGAAGAACGAACCACCACGATTCAGCAAATCTACGACCTTGCGCAACTTTCAAAGAACCTGCTGAAAGGCAAGGAACTGAGCGAGTTCGTGAAGCGCAATATGGAGAAACTGTAATACCGCTTTTTCGGAACAAGTTTTTCGCAATTTCACATAAAACAATCGCATAATTAAAAGCATTTGACTATTTTTGCAGTCAAATGCTTTTTTATGTCAACCGCACAAAACATACTGAACCGAGAAGAAGACCAACGCATCGTTGAAGCCATAAAGACTGCCGAGCGCAACACTTCGGGCGAAATCAAGGTGCATATCGAGAACCATTGCAAAGGCGATGTGGAAGAACGAAGCATAGTGGTTTTCAACAAGTTGAAACTCAACGAAACAAAACTTCGCAACGGCGTGCTCATTTACATCGCCGTGAAAGACCACAAGTTTGCCATCCTTGGCGACGAAGGCATCAACCAAGTTGTTGAAGAAAACTTCTGGAACGATGTAAAAGACATGATGGCCGCCAAATTCTGCGAAGGCCTTTTTGAAGAAGGCTTGGAAGCTGGCATTTTGCGCTGCGGCGAGAAACTAAAGACTTATTTTCCTTATCAAAACGACGACATCAATGAAATCAGTGACGAAATATCATACGGAGAGTAGCGAGAGTACGAGACTGCGAGACTGCGAGACTGCGAGACCACATACTGATGGGATTTTTAGGTTGTTTTGGGTCTGCCTTTTACTTGTGCTTTGCAGCACAATCAAGGCTCAGATTCCGAGCAAACCTTATCCGCCACGTTTGGTGAACGATTTCACAAACACATTGAGTTACAGCGAAATCGAAACTTTGGAACGGAGGCTTGTGGCATACAACGATTCCACTTCAACGCAATTTACCGTGGTTTTGGTCGACGACCTTCATGGCATGGATGTCGCGCAATTTGCCACGCAATTGGGTCACGATTGGGGCGTAGGACAAGGCGCAAAAGATAACGGCGCAGTCATTCTGGTCAAACCGAAAAACGAGAAAGGCAACGGGCAGGTCAACATCAGCCCAGGTTACGGTCTGGAGCCTTACATCACCGATGCGGCAGCAAGTGCTATCATACAAAAGGAAATGATTCCTTATTTCAAGGAAAACGATTATTACCAAGGCATATACAATGCCGTGACGGTGATGATGGACTTGTGTTCCGGAAAATTCACAGCCGATGATTACACAAACGGCGATGGCAGCGGTTCCATCATCGCATTAATCATCATTATCATTATCATCATACTGGTTATCAAGTCGTCAGGAGGCACAACATATTCCGGCGGCGGCTCCAACGGCCATGTCATCTTCATGCCAGGACCAGGCAGTTTTGGCGGCGGCAGTGGCGGCTTCGGTGGTGGTGGCTTCGGCGGCTTTGGCGGCGGCCATTTTGGTGGCGGCGGTGCCAGCGGAAGTTGGTAAAAAACACAATATTTCTTTCATTTATCTCAAAACGAACACATTATGGCAAACGCACCAATCATAGAACTTGAAGACGCATCTATCTTTCAGAAAAGCAACCTGATACTGTCGAATGTCACTTTCACCATTTGCAAAGGCGAATTCGTTTATCTCATCGGGAAGACCGGCAGCGGGAAATCGTCGCTTCTGAAAACCTTATACGGCGAATTGCCCGCCAAAGACGGTAAAGTGTTTGTCGCTCAATACGATTTGACTGACATTCGTCGCCGCGACATTCCTTATCTGCGCCGCAAAATCGGCATCGTCTTTCAGGATTTCCAACTGCTTTTCGACCGCACGGTTGAAGCCAACCTTGAGTTTGTGCTGCGCGCCACCGGCTGGAAAGAAGAAGATGAAATCTCAAACCGCATCGACGAAGTCCTTGACAAAGTCGGGCTGAAAGACAAGCGTCAGAGCATGCCCCACCAACTTTCCGGCGGCGAACAGCAAAGCATTGCCATTGCGCGCGCCCTGCTCAACGACCCGCTCATCATTCTCGCCGACGAGCCCACCGGCAACCTCGACCCCGAAACCACCATCGACGTGATGCGCTTGCTCCGCAAAATCAGCGAAAGCGGCACAGCCGTACTGATGGCCACCCACAATTACACATTGATGCAAAAATATCCGTCGCGCGTGATCAAATGCGACAACGGGACGATTTCCTGCTCAGTGATGGACTAAAATCCTCTTTCATTTTTCAATCATTTCATTCTCCACCTTAAAACTTTATTATCTTTGCAGTGCTTATTATCAGGCATTTGTAGAAAATCAGTCAACAAAATACAATAACAAAATCTATCTGAAATGAAAAAGAATCTACTTCTTTTAACTATGATCATATTTGCCCTAGTTAGTTTAGGAAAAGCTCAAACTCCCATCAGCAATTTCTCCGAAGGTTTCGAAGACGGCACCCTTGGCATCATGACCACCATCGATGCCGACGGCGACGGTCACAACTGGACGAACTCATCTGCGCTTCAAGTGCAAGGCGACGGCCATAACGGCAGCGCCCGTTATGCCTATTCCGAAAGCTGGGCTTCATCATTAAAAACGAACCGTTGGGGACTTTATCCCGACAACTTCCTCGTATCACCTCTGGTAGCCATTGATGAGACATCCGTGTTCACTTTCTATGTCTGCTTAGACTGGTACGTCTACCCTGGCGAACATTACGGCGTAGCCGTCTCAACTGCAAGCAACACCAATCCCGATGATTTCACCACCATCGCCGAATGGGACCTCAACGACAAAGGCACACGCGACGACGACCAAGGTCCTTGGCACGAACACAACATTGACCTCAGCCAATATGCCGGACAGAACGTCTACATCGCCATCCGCCACTTCTACTGCTCAAACATTTACCTCATCGACCTTGACGATGTCTCCCTCACCTCGCAAGCCGGCGGCAGCTGCGAAGCACCTACCAACCTCACGGCAACGGCTACAGGAAGCACCATTAACCTGTCGTGGACAGCTTCTCCATCCGCAGGAACTTATAGTGTATTCAGAGGCGAAACCATGATTGCCAACAATCTTTCAGGCACGACCTATACCGACAGCAACCTGGATTACAGCACCCAATACTGCTACACGGTGAAGACCAACTGCGACGATGGCAACATTTCGGCTCCTTCAAACGAAGCTTGCGCCACCACCGCTGACCCATGCACCGCTCCTACCAACGTGCAGGCTATCGTCAATGGGACAAATGTCATCATCACTTGGAACAGCGTCAGTTCAGCACTGACGTACACCCTTTACAGAGACAACACGATGATTGCCGAAAACTCACCGCCACCAATTACATTGATGAAAACGTTGAAAACGGACATCATTGCTACACCGTGGTAAGCGAATGTATCGAAGGCTCATCACCAGCTTCCACACCTGCCTGCGTCGACATAGAAGACCTCGGCGTTGAAGAAAACATGATTTCGGCCTGCATCTACCCTAACCCATCGGACAATGCCTTCAACATCAATTGCAAAGGCATGACCAAATTGACGGTCTACGGTATGCGCGGCGAGACCATCATAGATATCGACCTTGATGCCGACGACTACACCATCAGCGACCTCAACACTGGCATTTATTTCGTCAGAATCGAGACCGCTACGGGCTCCATGATGCAAAAGATTGTTAGATTATAAAAAACCATTGGGAGACGCTTCTCTACAACGAAAAATCACCGTCGGTTTGGACTGGCGGTGATTTTTTTCATCTCAATTGAACCTATTTCCGTCTTTTTCGGTTATTTTTGCTCAATTAAATGTTCAGACTATGATTTACTACTTTTCCGGCACGGGCAACAGCAAATATGTGGCCCAAAGACTTGCAGAAGCACTCAACGAGACCCTCTGCGACATGGCAACCACCGACATCCGTTGCACCGACAGCAAGACACTCGGTTTCGTGATGCCCGTCTACTATTGGGGCATTCCCAACATCGTCATAAATTTCCTGAAAGACTTTAGAATGAGCAACTGGCCCTACGTCTATCTCGTCTTCACCTGCGGCGGCAGCACGGGAGCGGCAGGAAAAATGTTTGAAAAGGCACTCGGCAGGAAGACCGACGCCCAGTTCTCCGTCGTCATGCCCGACACCTGGACCCCGATGTTCGATGTGAGCGACAAAGCCAAGATGGAACAAATTCTCGATGCCGCCGAACCCAAGATTGACGAAATCATCGGAAAAGTGAAAAGCCAAGCCAAGGGCGATTTCAACCGCCACAAAGGTTTCACGCCATTGACGCCACTGGTCTACCCATCATATAAGAAGCAGACGACGCTGAATTTCACCGTCAGCGAGGATTGCATCAGCTGCGGCCTTTGCGAAAAACTGTGCCCATCGGGCATTATCAAGTTGGAAAAAGGCAAGCCTGTTTGGACCTCCGACAAATGCGCCTTCTGCTTAGGCTGCCTGCACCGCTGCCCGAAATTTGCCATTCAGTTTGGCGGCAAGACCAAGAAACATGGGCAGTTTTATAACCCGAGGGTGAGGTAGGGAAATTTGGCAGCCGAATGTGATTTCCCGTTTTTTACATTTCCTTCCGGTAATACACCTTATAGAACTTGCCCCTTTCGTCCTCGCCCCGCTCCACGTTCTCGCGGTTGTTGATATTCTCTCACTTCACCAGCTCTTCATACAATTTAAACAATTCCGCCACACATTCGCTTTCGGTCATTTTTGTGGAGAAGCCGTAGGCAGCCATTACAACGCGGTCGTTGTCTTGGTGGGCGCGGCGCAGTTCTGGCGGCATGGTTACTTCGTCGTACAAGTCGGCTAACGAACTCTCGGGATATTTTGCACGTACATCCAATATAGCCTGTGCCGTGTGCTCAATTTTAGCCTTTTGCTCCTCGGTTGGCGTTGGCCATGGGAAGTTGTTATAGACAATGTCTTTTGAATAACGATAACGCATCTCCAATCTTCCACAAACAACCCGCATCCATGCCATGTGGACATTTGAGGTTAAAATGCCGAAATGGTAGAGGGTGGCGTTGGTTGTAATATGAACAGAATCGCTACTTAATACGCCATCATTTATATAGCCAATAGGGACATATCTGCGTTTTTCTGACGAAACTCTAGGAATCAACATATAATTTCCATCTGGCATATTTTCGACATGAAAACGAGTCGGTTTGTCAGCGATTTTACGTGTTCCCTCGCTTTTACTTGCCAAGCGAAAATCGCGAACAGCTTGAACGCGCTTCAAACATTCTGGCATTGAACGCAATTCACCTGGTGTACAATCTCCCAACCATAGGCAATAACGGAACCAACGGTTTATAAACTCATCTGCCCCAATCCATTTTCTAAAATACTGTTCCGCCTTTGGTTCTTTCTTTATGAATTCATGCATTTCTTCTTCGGTGAACAAATAGTTGCCACCATCAATCGGCTTGTTTCCAATTCCTATTTCTGGCACATCACACAAAGGTTTGTTTCTGCTTTCAATCCATGCAATTGGTGCATCAATCAGATACGGATTTATGTTTTGTGCTTGTATAGGTGTCGCCGATTCGGTATAAATTGTCCTTTGTTTGCTCTGGCACGCCGAAAAGCCGACAATTACGCAATGCACGTGGGCTTTGAGGCTGGCTTCGCTGTCCCAACGGAATGTGCGGTAGGCAAAATCAATCTGAATACCATAATTTTCGAACAAAGGCTTCCAAAGATTTGCCACCTGCTCGCCTTGGGTTATGCTATTGGTTGAAACCAAAGCCGTGCGGATATTGTTATCTCTCATCAGTATTGTCGCTTTGTAATACCAGCCTGAAACATAGTCCATGTTGCCAATATTTTTCCATTTCTTTCCAAAAATGTCAATCATGTCTTGCTTTTGACTTTCATTCATCAGTCTGGCACCCACAAAAGGCGGATTTCCCATGATGTAGTTAAAATCGACATGGTAGGTCTCGACTTCTTTCCGTTTTGTGTGAAGATTGATTTCGTCGCTGTACAAGTCTATGCTGGAATATTTTAAGACAGGTTCCTGAACCATAGTGGGTGGTGTCTCCGACATAGGATATACATTTGCTTGTGCAGCAATTACAATTGGATTTTCCTCATCAACCGTCCATTCTGTCCAAGACTCACGCAAAGCGTTGCCTTCCTTGATGTTGTGGTAAGTCTTCAACGGCAACATGTCGAGGTCGAACTGAATGATTTTCGACGTTTCCTTCAGCATTTGGCTTTCGGCAATCCAAAGGGCGGTTGTTGCGGTGGAAACGGCAAAGTCGTTAATCTCAATGCCATAAAACTGGTGGATGGTAACTTTTATAGGGTTTGTCTCTTCAAAACCCATCTGCATCTGTCCTTTGGTTTGCATCAGAATCGCCTCGTTTTCCAATCGGCGCAAACTCAAATACGATTCTGTCAGGAAATTGCCGCTGCCGCACGCCGGGTCAAGAAATTTGAGAGAAGCCAATTTATTTTGAAATTCACTTGCGCGTTTTAGCTGTGTTTTTGCAATTGGCTCAGCCTTAACGTCTTCCAGTTCATCGCGCAAATCGTTCAAAAACAACGGATCAATTACTTTGTGAATGTTTTCGATGCTGGTGTAGTGCATGCCGCCCGAGCGTCGTGTTTCGGGGTTCAAAGTGCTTTCGAACACGGCGCCAAAAATGGTAGGCGAAATTTCGCTCCAATCGAAGTCTTCGCTTGCCTTGTCGAGTATCAGTTGGCGAAGCTCATCGGTAAATTGCGGTATCTCAATGTCGTTTTTCGAGAACAAGCCGCCGTTTACGTATGGAAACTGAGCCAGATCGGCATCAAGATAGGCATCTCTGTCTTCTTTTTTCGTATCAAGAACTTGGAATAAGTCAATCAAGGCACGTCTGAAATCTCTTGCCTGGAAACGCGCCATGTAATCGTAAAACATATTCTTTACACCAAAAATCCCGGCATCTTCGGCATAAAGCAGAAACACCAAACGGACACAAAGCACGTTCAAGCTTTTTAGCGTTTCGGTGCTTGTCGCGTCTTTATATTGAGCAAGCAAGGCGTCGTATATTTTACCGACCAATTCACCAGCCTTAATACTCAATTCCATTTCGCGTTTAAGGTGGATATTGCCTTCATCGGTCAAAAACGAAAGGCGCGAGTATTCTTTTTCAAGGTTTTTCAGCAGTATGGAATAAGGCTCGCCATTGGGGTTTTCCATGTCGTAGACAAGAAACTCCTGGAAGTTGCAGACGACCACCCAACGCGGACGCGACGAATAAGGCATTTCATTGGCATATCGTTTTGCCTGACCAAACGGAGTAAGCACAGCCCCGTCGCTTTGCTTGTATCCTTTACGGAGGTCGATGTCGGCGCCTTTTTGTTCAATCAACACCTTGGTTGAAGGTATGTAAGCATCAATGAAACTGGTGTGGGTGAGTTTTACCCGTTTTTCAAATTCGATAAACGCTTGCGGTTCGGTAATACCAAAAACTGAAGTGAGAAGGTTGGTCCAGAATTGTTGCGTGTCGCTTTTTTCGTCGCCGCGATTGGTCCAATATTCAATAAAAGCTTTTGCGTTTGCCTGTTGTTCCTGTACTGTCATGGTATGCGTTATTTTTTTGCTGAAATACTTTTGTCTTCTCGCAGTCAGTCAATTATTTCAGCATTCGAATTATCTACTTATAGAGTATGCAAAAATAGCATTTTTCGCTTTCTTTCAGAAAAAATTCAGCAAAAAAAGCGGGCTTTGCATATTTCAGAAATCAGCAAACCGCAAAGCGTGTCGTATGCCATTTCCAATTTTTACCACATCATTCACATCATTTCCAAACAATTACCATGTTGATAATTTTGTTGATAAAAAATTTTGTCCCAAAAGTGGCGCATTCATAAAATATGCTTTACTTTTGCCTATTGATATTTACACACTCTATGAGGAACACCTATAGACACGGAACAGCGTTGGCGACAGGAAAACAAGGGGCTTGGGAACCTCTTGCCGCGAATGTCGTCGCCTCGCAAGAGGCTAAGCTCTCCTGTCGCGGCCCCCGAACGACTAAAAAATTGATGACTTATGTGGAATATAAAAAACTGCACGGCATACCTATCTGACTCTTCTATCCATAGAAACGATATAGATGACCGCCTGTCCGAAGCGGTCTCTCCTAACGGCAGCGGCAAAGTTTTCGCCGCTGAGGATGTCCCATATCCCACTACTGATTGGGATCTGTATCTTCCGCATGGTTGCGGAAACGTTATCTTCACGCATGGCAAAGGCCTCCCGCCCAAGCCATCAGCCTTGCCCCACGCTTCTTTTTTGGATTTTTCGCCTGAAAAGCTCCTCCTACCGGACCAAATTTCCACTTCTCGAGAAAAAAGTCCGACCCAAGGACAAAAAGCTCGACGTGTCGAGAAAAAAGACCTCACGCATGACATAATGTCCCAAATCTCGAACATTTTGTCATGCCGATGGACTGAAATGCTCGACGTGTCGAGAAATAAGACCTTGCGATGGACAAAATCCTCGAGAAGTCGAGGAAAAAGACCTATGCACGGACCAAATCCTCGAAAAGTCGAATTTCGGTCCTACCGATGGAGCAAAACAACTGAAAAAGCCAAGAAGTGCATCGGGCGCGTAGCCTCTTTGAACCTGATTCGAAGAGGTGCAACTTGCAGTAACGGAACGATTCAAAATGAATCGGGTGCGTCGGCAGCCCCACGACGCTATTTATCAGAAACCGGTGTCAGGGACAACACCACAAAAACGTTTTCTATGAAACGTCTGAATCAAAACATTGCTGCTGCACACGTCAGCAACGCAGCAGCGCGTATGCTGTCCTATATGGACGGCTGCGAACTGGACGCCAATCTCAGCGTCTGCAAGGCCAAGCTCACCACAGCCAAGGCCTCATTGTCGAACCAGCTTCACATCACCACGGTCAAGTTAGGCATCCGTGAGCAGTCGAAGGCACTCACCGAGCGCATCGTCGCCATGGAGCACACTGTGGACGCCTGCCGCTACACGGGCGACGCCTCGCAGAAGGAACATGCCCTTGCCGTGCTGAAAGTCATGGCTGAATACGGCAGCTTCGCCCGCAAGAACGTCTCCCGCAAGGAAGACGACGCGGCCTCGCTGCTCAACAACCTGAACTCGCCCGAGGTGCTGCCGCACGTCAATGCGTTGGAAGGTTTGTCGGCCAAGGTGCAATTGGTGGCGCAAGCCCTCGACGACCTCAACCTGCGTCAACTGGAAGTCGATGCCGCCAGCGGCTACGCACAGCATCTCGATCCGTTGCCAGTCTTGAAGAAAAGCGTCATCGAAGTCTTCAACACCATCGGCAATTACTTGGAGTCGATGGCTGCCATCGATGCTGCGGCCTACACACCCCTGTTGCAAGTCTACAGCTCCATCGTGAGCGACGAGAACAGCAAAGGCGTATCGAAGGCCAAGACCGCCCCGACAACGATTTCGGTTGAGCCTGCCATGACGGAGCAACCCGCCATTCCTGCCAGTCCAAGGACTGAAAGCGAAGCGGTGACCATGCACGTTGAGAACGCATCCTAATTTGTCATCTTTAGTCTTTTTAAACTAAAGCTTAACAATTTGTTTCAGTCTTTTGCCAATTCCTGAAACGCCACACTTGAGAAAGAATAGGCCTCCGGGGGCATCGCATGATGCCCCCGGAGTTTTTTATGCATCGCACAAGGTGTAGATAATATTATCGTGCAAAATGCTTTTTTAAACGTCGCCATCTTCATCGATGCCTGAGAGAACGCATCAATTGTCTTTCAACACGAAACAGGTGTCGTTTTCTTTCATCTCAAATCCTCTGAATCCACCAAAACGCCCTTTCGACAAACTTAGGGAACTAAACACTCCTAATTCCTAACTTATTCCGAAACATTTCCTCCATTCTCGCACAAAACCCTATCTTTGCACCCAAATCAACACCTATCTATGGAAACACAAACCGATCAGGAAAGGGTCGAAGCCCTGCTCAGAGCCACCAACCGCAGTGGCGTGGAGAAACTCATCACTTGGCTTGAAAAGAAAAGCTACTTCACGGCGCCGGCCAGCGTATGCTTTCACAACCATGTCGAAGGCGGACTGGCCCACCACTCTCTCCAAGTCTACGACCTAGCCATGAAGCTCAGGAGCGAATGGATAGCCGAGGGCAAAGCCACAGCAGAAGAACTGCCCGAGGACAGCGTCACGCTCAGCACGCTGCTCCACGATGTGTGCAAACACGACGTGTATTTCATGAAAGACGGCGAGCCGCAATGCGACAAAGAGAAGCGCAAACTTGGCCATGGCCGCCGCTCCATGATGCTGCTCATCAAGACCATTGGCTTTCCGCTCAACTACAACGAGATGATGGCCATCTGGTGGCACATGGGCAACGAACACGAACCGTCGTACCAATACTACAAAAGCGAATACAAGGAATCGGAGACCATACCGCTCTGCGTGCTCATCCGCAAGGCCGACCACGACGCCACGCATTGAAGGGCTATCTCTTCCAACAAGAAATACGTTTTGCTACAACCTTTGCCACCCTCACAAACACACATCAATATGTTGAGTTATTACATCGTAGACGCCTTCACTGACAAGCCCTTCGGCGGCAACACGGCTGGCGTGGTGCTCATCGAAGCCGAACAGCCATTCCTTGAGGACGAGACCATGCGCCTCATCGCAGCGGAGTTCCGTTATTCCGAGACGGCCTTTGTCAAGGCAGAGACCGACGGCAGTTTTACCACACGCTATTTCACCCCCACTGGCGAAGTGCCGCTTTGCGGACACGCCACCGTCGCCACTTTCGGCGTGCTCTTCAAGAACGGCATGCTCCACGAAGGACAATGCTATCTCAACCACACTTTGTCCGGTGACCTGAAAGTCGTTGCCGGGCCAATCACCATGATGCAAATGGCTGAGCCAAAGCTCATCGCCACACTCAGCGATACCGAACAAAATAGACTTTCTTCCATTATGGGGTTAACGGAGACAACCAATTTGCCCGTTCAAATCGTCAGCACAGGTTTGCCCGACATTATGCTTCCTGTCGCCAGCATCAAGGCTTTGCAAAACCTTCGTCCCGACATGAAAGCCTTAAGCGAATTGAGCGAAAAATTGCAAGTTGTCGGCGTCCATGCCTTTGCCCTAAGCGAAGATGGCTACACCGCCCATGTGCGCAACTTCGCGCCGCTTTACGGCATCAACGAGGAATCGGCCACCGGAACCTCCAACGCCGCCTTGACTTACTACCTATACCACAACGGCATCATCAAGGCGCCAGCGCGATGCGCATTCCTGCAAGGCGAAGCCATGCAACGCCCATCGGTGATTGCCACTACCCTATCGAGCAACGATTTACAATGCGAGATAATGGTTGGCGGGCCTTGTTGCGTGGTGGCTGAAGGGACACTGAATCTCTAAATATCATTTACCTAAGACTGCAGACAACGCCTTCACCATTCGCGGCACGACGGGCGAAAAATGCGTGCCTTCCACCAGCTCGAAAACGACTTTGCCTTGACACTTTCCCTTTAGTATGGCTGCGATTTCCGTAGTCTTCTCCTCCACCGTCGCCATCCGTTTTTCCTTGGCGTTTTTCTCCTTTTCGCCTAACAGAAGGCAAATGCCTTCCACTTTCGGCGAAATCTCATGGGTCCTCACCCATTCGGCAAAACCATCATACCACAATGAGCCGGAAATACTGATAACATTTTGAAAGACATCGGTATTGAAAGCCGTCCAAACAGCAAACAACCCCGAAAGCGACACGCCCATCAAGGTCCTTTGCGGATTTGTCAAACCCAATTCGACTTCCGCTTTCGGCACGATTTCGTTGCACAATTTCGTCAGAAATGCCGAAGCTCGCCCGCCAAAAGACTTTGCTTTTTTGAACACGCCCAGCGCCGGCCAAGGTGTCAGGTCATCGTTCCAATCGGCGCCTTCAACCATGACGAATGAAAGCGAAAAAAGCTCTGCAAGTTCCTGCAAGTCATCATTTAAATCCTTTGAAACGCCTTCGGGTAGAATCAAATAGCAGACCTTGTCGGCATTCTGTGTTTTTATGAGAGAGAAATCCATATCACGCAATCTCTAACATCCGCTTCAAAAGCCGCAGCAACTCACCGTTTTCGACGAAGGTCGCAATGTGTCCATCGCAAAAGCGCTCACCCCGATTGATGAATGTGAACATGGTTTTCAGTTCGTCCAGATCGTATTCCTCAATCGTTTTGCCCGATTCCATGAGCACATCATAATGCGACAGATAATCATAATCTGGCTCCATAAAACCCAACGCCTGCGTGACCTCTGCTGGATAGCAAGGATAAGGATTGTATTCAATCTTCGGATTGGTTTCGAGGAAGGCTATGCAAGCCTTGATTTCTTTTTTATCTGACATAATATTCTCTTTTTCAACTCACAAAGGTACGACTTATTTCCAAGATTGCAATTCAAAACCCAATCTTTCTAAATTTCGTATTGTTGATTGCCTCCTGCTGGCAGAATTCATTCAGTTGGACTTCGGTTGGGTTCTTGCCGCTGAGAATCTTTTCAACAGCACTTTTTCGGGCAATGTTTTCTATCTGTCCTCCACTGAAATCAAAACTGTCAGAAAGATGCTGAGCCATTTCATCAGTCAGTTCAGGCATCATCGACTTCCAAATAGCGCATTTCACTTCTTTTGTCGGTCTGCAAAACTCTATCTTGTAAATAAACCTCCTTTCAAATGCCTTGTCGAGATTTGACGTGAGGTTGGTCGTCGCTATCATTATTCCGTCCAGACATTCCATTTGCTGAAGAATGATGTTCTGAATGGAGTTTTCCATCTTATCCACTGCACTCTCCGCTCTTTCCTTGCGTATGCTGAGAATGGCATCCGCCTCGTTGAACAGCAGTATCGGTTCATTCTTACCTTCCTTGCGGCACGATTCCACACACTGTTTGTAGTGCAAAAACGATTCGGTAATGTTCTTCTCACTTTCACCCACCCAACAGCTCTTGATGCTTGCCACATCTATTACCATCAAGTCGCGGCCTGTCGTTCTTGCAATCTGATAGACCGTTTCCGTCTTGCCCGTGCCTGGCACTCCATAAAACAGACAGGCAAACCCTTTGCGCAAGCCGCTTTCCGTAAGCCTTTGCTGTATTCGGGTGAAATTCTGTGACAACAACAGGTCTGTAAGCTGCGCAATCTGTTTCTCCTCATTTTCGTTGTAATACAGTTTCTTTTCAGTTATTGAAGTGTATTCTTTTGTGTTCTTCTGTTTCTTTGACTCACATTTCAGGCCTTCCATTCCAACGAAGAACTCATCTTTGGCCTGATTGGTAATACGATGGTAATAATTGTCGCGCATTCCATCCGTCCCCACCTCTTCAAGAAGATGGTTTTCAACCAGATATGAATTTCGCCTATCAAATTCGGTTCGGAAAATTCGCACACGCCGTTTGCAGAAATATTTCTCCCAGCCGTATTCGCCTAAATCATCATCGTCTTCATTAATTAACTTATGTGCGAAAACCATAAACAACGCACCTTCGGAATCGCCCACACAAAAATACTTCCTAAAAGCCTTGCAGAAGTCGAGATGTATATTGGAATCAACCAATTCATCAACACTTTCCTGAAAGTTCTCATTATTTTTTTCCGCATAGTCGCACATTTCCATTACTGCCTCGAAAAAATCGTCTATATTGAGTTGTTTCTTATGATTTTCGAATGTTTCATTGTTTTTGATGGCGTTAAACGCATCATAAGGAATGAAGTAATCGGATTCTCCATCATGCTTTCTTTTAACCAGAAGCCCTTTGTCAACGAGAGCTTTGTCTTCCGAAAGCAGTGACAAGACGCGCACTCTTCGACACCGCGTCAACGAAGCGATGTCGCTGGAGTCAATTCTTTTGTAATTGCTGAGTTCAACGAACAAGGAGAAAAGCAATGCCTGTCGTTGGCTGATGCCGAGTCGGTTTGCCACAAACTCAAGATTCGCTTGGGCTTGTTGAAACACACTGTCGCCAAGTTTTTCTTCGACAGCGATGTTCACTATTTGCTCGATATTGGAAATGATTGTGTCGTCTGCCTTTACAGTTGCCAGTTCCTCGATGTCGGCAACAGGCTCATTCTGTTCTTTTTTGCATGCCATAATCTACAGTATTTTTTGATTTCGGCAGCAAAAGTAAAAGATGCTTGTGCCAAAAACGGGCACATGTAAAAACTTTTGAGAAAAATACTTATCAGTCAAAAACCTTGTTTTTCTTCACCTTTTATGAAATGCAGTTTTTTCATGCTATAGGAAAGCTAAGAAACACATTATTTGTTACATAACTTAGCATAGTTCGGGTCAATATAGTAACGATACCATTCCATTGCACCATCATATATAGCCTGTTCCGATGAACGGCTACTTGGATGTCCTGAATAAAGAATTGTTACTTTTTCATTCTCTTTCTTTGCTTCATAAACATGAAGATTTCGGTAAACTTTTGTGACGCATCCTTTTTCTTTGAAGAATTTTAGGACAAAATCATAAATTGGTTGTCCCATACACACAATAAAATTAGGATTTAGAATATCGATTTCTCGTTGCAAAAAAGCACCAAACTTTGACAGATGCTCACTTAGTTCCTTATCTTTTATCTCAGGTTTCCCTTGTAGTTTCTTGCTCTCAACAAAAGCAAATGGCACCTTGTTGACAAGTGATATTATATCCTCAGTTTTCGCTTCGTTGAACCAACACAGCCATTCCTTATTCGAATTGTAAACTCCCCAGAACAATCTGGCAATAATTCTGAGAAATTTTGTCTTCAAGGTGCGGTTGGCTTCCTTCTGCTTTTGCTCCTTGACATTATCCATGACAGTTGTCCTAACCCACAACCGCGCATCATCGTCACTCTCAACTGATGGCTGATCCTTTAGGATAAACATGATACGCTTGTCACTATTTTTCCAAGCCAAATCAGAGGCTTCAATAGACATGTTGTTGTTGTACATCAGCCCATCTCTTGTAAAAAAGACTTCTTGCTGATTTCCATATTCTTGAATCAGGGATTCTTTCCACTCATCGAAGAGTGTATTTAATAGGTTATTAATACTTTCCACAGTTAGCTTTTTTAATTCGCTTCAAAGATAAAAAAAATTCATTTCAAAGATTCTTTCCCTTACAATTATTTCATACCCAATGTTTGAGTATTATCTTGACATTTTTATTGATGGCCGTTTATGCCGTTTTTGTGAATTTCAAGGGAAGAGCACCAAAGCGCCCTTCCCTTTGCTTGCCACTTACTTTTTAGGCACAAAAACATAGACCTTGTCGCTAATACGTTTTTCCTCACCACCAAGCAATCGGGCCGCATTCACCAACTCACCGTAAGAGTTGTAAGTCTGAACATTGCCATTTGGAAAATTTAAAGTAAACATGATTCCAGCCCTAAATCCGTGTCGGGCGCAACTTTTGTTGAATCCTACTCTGTTGTACGCTTTTCGGAACCGCGTTTTATTCATTGATTTTTAATGCCTTCACATACAGATATAGCGTACCCTTCCCCGTTTCAGGTAGAAAAGGCATCGCCAAACGCCACGAGACACTGAAATACAAGGTAGAGTACGCCTAAAACTGGCGTAAACCCATTGCAGTTCCTGTCTCAAAAATTGGCGATTTCTTTCTACAGAACCACAATAGCTGTCGCTATTTCCATAAAACGGCTGCAAATATAGGAAATTTTCCGTTTTTGCTTGTGCCGCTAAAAAATAATTGCATCCCAGTATCATCGTAGCGAAGTTTTATTTCGGGTACAAAATTATAACAGAGGTGCGCCTAATGAGGGCACACCTCTGTAAAAAAAGTGTTATTTCTTCGAAATTCACAATATCTTCAAAGCTATCGCCGCGCAAGCCTCCGCATCAGCTTCAATCTTCCTCATATTTATTCCACATCCGTTTCACGATTTCCGCTATTTCCTTGCGCAACCAAAGCGGTTCCAGCACTTCCATTTCGTCGGCATTGCGCAGGATTTCCTGCTGAAAATCCCATGTCGGGCGGATTCGCATGGCAAAGATACTATAATCTTCATTGCGTTCCGTTTCAACTTGCGATTCATGCAAAGGCAAAGAGCGCAGATAATTGGCTTGCAAAGCACTGACTTTCAGCCTCACATCTTCTATTTTCATGTCTTTCATCACGATGACGCCAAAACTGCTGTCGAAAAACACCTCGGGACAGAAATCTTTAGGATAGACAAATGTCGCGTCCAAAATCTTCACTTCACGAATGCGGTCCAAGGCAAAAATGCGGATTTCGCCATGCGAATGGCTGAAACCTACCACATACCAGCGCTGACGGAAAATCTTCACACAATACGGGTCGATGGTATAGACCGACGGCTCTGACTTCCAATAACTCTGATGCACAAATTCGATGGTCTTGCTTGACTTCATCGCCGACAAAATTGGGGAAAGATACACATTGCCCGAAGGAACATTTTCCAGCAAAATCCTGTCTTTCAAGGCGATATTCTCCACAAGCATGTTGCTCACCGAAACGGTGTCCATCATCCAATTCTGGATGCTGTTGCCCTTGATATCCTCGCGGTTTTCAATGTAATAGCGGTAGCCGTCCTTGCGGTCGCACTCTATGTTGATTCCGAATATTTCTTCCGCGGCCGCACGCCATTTGTGGAAAGTGCGCAAAGGAATCTCCAAACCTTCGCTCAAATCGCTGTCAAGCCATTTCCAGTTGATTTCCTCAAAGCTGATTCGCTTTGCATCGTAGATGGTCCTCACCAACCACACATATTTATACATCTGATTCCGCGCCATGACATTTTGCATTTACGCTGCAAAGATAAAAATAAAGGTATGCCTAATCGGGGCATACCTTAAAAGTTTCAATAGTTTTTATGACTTGTGTGTCTTTTGCACAAATGGATTATTCGCCGACCACCACACGCTGCGTTGCGCAACCGTTTTCAGTCTCGATGCGCACAAAATAGACGCCTGCTTCATACCGACTTAAATCCATCGTCACCTGGTCGGCATCGACAGCGAAGCTGAAGACTTTCTGTCCCAGCGTATTGAAAACGGTGATTTGCCTCATGCCATCAGCCTTGACGGTCACCTGACCTTGCGTTGGATTCGGCGCAACGCAAGCCTCAATCTGTGTTTCACTTACAGCATCATAATCAGCGGCAACGATGGTGACATCGTCCACATCCAATTTATATTGGTCGGTGCAGTTGAAATGGCGAATGGCAACATAAATCAATTGTCCTTCATACTGGCTCAAATCGACACGGTATTCTGTCCATTCGCTTTGGCCTTTGTTCCAATTGTTCGGGATGGTCCATTCGGCGATGGTCGTGAAATCAGCTGGATCGGTGTTTCCCGAAGTCGAAACTGCCACGCCAAAGTGTTCTTCAGGATAGATTTCATCGTGCGAGCAAGCCCAAAAACTGATGCTGGCATCAGCGCTGGCCAAAAACTGGCGCGAAACGAGATAATTGTCTGGTGTCAAGACATTTGGATATTGATAGGATTCCGAGCAAGCCCAGCCATCGGTTTCATTGTGACCCATTTCGGTGCCTAACACGCGGCCATTGAACCAATCATAGCCATCGCCGTCAGCATCAATGGTAGTCCAGTCAGTGAGAACGAGTTCACCTTCAAAATCGTAAGTGTATGTCACTCCCCTATTTGGAGCATTAAGGAAGGTGTTTTCAACCGAGAAATTCTGCGCATTCATTTGGCCCAACCCCAAAAAGGCGAGCATCACCAAAAAGAAAGATTCTTTCATTTTATCAGTATTTAAATGGTTATCAAAACGATTTATATAATCTGCAAAAATAAGTTTTTTCCACGAGCAAGACCTTTTATGAAGGAATAATTTCTATTTTTGCAGTTCATAAAGGACCCGTAGTTTAATGGATAAAATAAAGGATTCCGGTTCCTTAGCTCAGGGTTCGATTCCCTGCGGGTTCACCACAAAAAAAAGCCCCGGTCAAATTGGCCGAGGCTTTATTATTTTATTCGTATTCAGATGATTATCTTCCCACAGCGATCTTCCGTGTCCTAATCTTCCCTTCCGTCCTGACCTTCACGAAATAATTGCCAGCTGGCAGATGCGACACATCCACGCGCACTTCGTTGCCTTCGGCTTTCATGTCGCTGACGACTTGTCCCAAGGTGTTGATAACGGTAATGTGACTGATATTTTCGGCATTAACTGTCAGATAATCAGCGGCGGGATTTGGATAGACATTGACATTCATTTCGTTTTCGCTCACGGCATCGTATTCGAAATCGAAGGTCAGGCCTGAAAGTTCATCGCAGTCGCAGATGAATGTGGCTTGGGCCGTCTCCAAATCGATGGAATAGAGCTTGTCGCACGTATTGGTGCAATATTGGAAATACATGATGTCGGTATTTGGGTCGATGGCAGCACAGCAGAGATACTGCGAAGCCAGGCCTGTATTGCCAATGCAATAGACATCGCCCGTTTCCTTGTTCACAATCTGGTAAAGATAGCCGTCCATGTCGATGGCATAAAGCGTGCCGCCGCTGGTGCAGGCGATGGCCCAGAAATAGAAACTGGCATAGGTGCGAATCGTGGTAGAATGACCCGTTTCCAAGTCAATTTTACCGAAACCGTTTTCCTGGATGCAATACATGGTACTGGTCGTGTAGTCGTAAGCCATGTCATACCAATAGTGGTTGGTCGACTTCTTTTGTATGATGGAACCATCGTTTAAATCGAACTTGTAGAAAAACATTTGGTCGTTGGTGCCATACATCACGCCATCGACGGCAGCAGAGCCGCCAAAGAAACCATCGGCAGAACTAAGATACTCGATGTTTGAAAAGCCATCGGTGAAACGGCAAAGGCCATAATGAATTGTCGTCCAGTCAACATTGGTGCTGAAAAGGTAGCCCGATGAGGTGCTGAACGGATTGACTTGTGCATTGGCCACGCCTACAAAAGCGAGGACCGATAAAATCAAGGATAAAAATACTTTTCTCATTGTTATTAGCATTTACTCATTCTTATTATTTGCAAAATTACAGTTTTTCTTGACTGGGGCAGACAAATTCACACCTTCAAGCTGTAAAAGATACTTTTTCCGTTCCAAACCGCCCGCATAACCCGTCAGACTGCCGTCAGCACCTACTACACGATGGCAAGGAATGATGATGGAAATCGGATTATGGCCTACGGCATTGCCCACGGCACGAGGCGAGACATTACGGCCTAATTCAGCAGACAATTGTCGGGCAATGGCTCCATAAGTGCTTGTCTTTCCGTAAGGAATAGTACACAATGCCTTCCAAACCGAAAGTTGGAAATCAGTTCCTTGTGGCGACAAAGGCATATTTTCCAACGATGGTTTTCCACCTGCAAAATAAGCATCTAACCACGATACGGCATTTTTTAAAACTGGAACAATTTCATGGCAAAAAGTCTCAACTTGAAAGGAAGAACCGAAATAGCGTTGCCCTTCCATCCACAAACCCACAAGTGCCTTTTCTTCGGCAGCCAAAGTCAGTTTGCCGACAGGCAACTCATAATCAACGGAATAGAGCATCAATCTTTCTGCTTGTCGGTGATGATGACATCGATGGCGCCCACACCAAACTTGGCGATACTGGCCATGCGGTTTTCGGTATTCTTGTAGTTTTTCAGTTCGTCGATGATAGCATTTTTCAAGACACCATTGCCCACGCCGTGAATGAAAGTCACCTTAGTATATTCCGAAGCGATGGCGCTGTCGAGCATCTTCTTGAAATAATCTGTCTGGATGCGGAACATATCGTGACTTGAAAGGCCCAAAATGTTGTCGACCAATTCGCCAATATGCAAATCCACAGTAGCCTCGCCCGGGGCGGTTCTGTGCTTGTCGATAGGCGATTCCTTCTTCACCAACTCCTTCTTAGCGGCCTGTGAACCAATGCCTTCCTTCATGATTTTGGCAAAATCGCCATCGCCACTCTTCAAGGCAACCAGTTCGGAAAGACAAATCATAACAGCCTTTTCGCCGAGAATGCCCGATGCCGCATAACTGCCTTCCTTGAAGAAACGGCCCGGTCGCAACGAGAAAGGCGCGTTCAACGGAAGCAGCACGTTATCAGACTCTTCCTTGGTAAAGACGGCTTGAACGATACCATTCAGCCAATATTCCAAATCGTCGCGTGAAATGGATTCAATCACGACTTTTTCATGTTTGTCGACCTGACCATAATCCACATTCACAAACTTTTCCTCTTCCTTTATCGTGAAGGTATAAAGCATCTCGTAAGGCGTATGGTTGACGAGCACCACATCCATAGCACCCGTCAGAAGCCACTGCTGCTCGTGTGGTATGAAAGCCAGATAAACGCCCTCTTTTTCAGCTTCTTTAGCAAAACGGCGCAACTCACCCTTGCGGGCTGCATCGGCGCGTTCCTGTTCGAGAAGTTCCTTGGCCTGTACTTCCTTCTGCACATTGTCAACCACCTGCTGCTGATGCGAAACTTGCGGTTGCGAACGGTAATCTAAGACCAAATCCGTAATCAAGGTCGGGATTTCAAAACCATCCTCGACTTCAACCATAACCATGCGTGTATCTATAATCTTCGTGACTTTACCACCGCCCACTGAGCTGATGAAATTCACTTTATCGCCTACTTTAAATACTGCCATATCCATAAATATTTTGCTGCAAAAATACACTATTCGGACGAAAAAGCGTATCATTGCATTTTAAAATCCGTTTCATGAAAAAGATTTGCATATTAACGTTTATAATATTGCTGTTTCTAGCATCCTGCAAGCAAGAGCCAAAAGAATCATCCGTTGGCCTCATCATTCATTATTCTGTCGACGGAAAAGAACTTGTAACCGATTCATTGTGTTATCAAAACGAAGCAGGTAATCAATTCCTCATCACTGAAATACAATGGTTTATATCCAACATTGAAATCAAAAATGCAGAAGGGAAATGGCTTCCGATAAACCAAGACAGCCATATCTTTTATCTTGACGAAAACGACAATCTGGCAAAAACATTTGCGTCTCAATTCATTCCCGTCGGACAATATGTCGCCTTGCGTTTCACCTTTGGATTGGATGAAAACGACAACCAGAACGGACTTTTCGTCAATCCGCCTGAATCCGACATGTTTTGGCCGGAACCGCTTGGCGGCGGCTATCATTACATGAAACTCAACGGCAAGTGGCTTGATGAAAATGGTTGTCTTTCACCTATAAACGTGCATCTCGGCATCGGACAGAACGAAGATTTGACAGAGTTTTACCAAAACTATTTCCAAGTGGAAATTCCTTTTGAAGAGACTTTTCATGTCACGGGCAAAGAACATAACACACTGCAAATCAATATGGATATCGCCAATTGGTTCCGCAACCCGCACACCTATGATTTCAACGTATGGGGTGGGGCCATCATGCAGAACCAGGCGGCACAGCAAGTGCTGAAAGAAAACGGTCAGGATGTGTTCAGTGTTGAAATAATTTCATGCCTATACGAATGAAAAAATCATTGCTTTTCATAGTATTGATTTCTCTCATTTGCGCCTGCAAGCCGACAAATGAGAAGCCTTACGAGCCTACGCCATACGCCATCGTAACGCCCACCTACTTCCCCACCCGCACCAATGTTCCCGACGATAATCCGATGACCGAAGAAGGCGTTGCTTTGGGCAGAAAGTTATTCTACGACAACAGGTTATGCGGGCGTCAAGACGCATCCGGCATCACCAATTGCGCTTCTTGCCACCATCAGGAAAACGGCTTTGAAAGCGGACACGGCGATATGGGTACACACCATGTCATGCTGCCTTTGATCAACTTAGCTTGGAACACAACGGGCTTAGGCTGGAACGGCGGCGTGGCAAGTCTGGAAGACATGGTTTTGGCAGCAGTGACAGCGGAAAACGAAATCAACGGCGACACGGCACAAATCGTGCAACTATTGCAATCGACAGAGGAATATCCCGACTTGTTTTTCAAGGCTTTCGGCAGCGAAAAAATCACTTTTATCAACATCGAAAAAGCCATCGCACAATTTGTCAGGAGCCTCGTTTCCTGTGACAGCAAATTCGACCGATACCTGCGTGGCGAGGAGCAACTCACCCAAGAAGAACTGAACGGCTACCTCCTGTTTGTCACGGAAGAAGGTGCCGATTGTTTCCACTGCCACGGTGGAGGCGGTAATGCACTTTTCACAACTAATTTATTCTATAACAACGGCTTGGATAACACCTTCACCGATCCACAAGACCGTTTTTCCATCACCGGCGACCCATCCGACAAAGGGGCCTATAAAGCACCGACATTAAGAAACATCACCTTAACGGGTCCCTATATGCACGACGGACGTTTCCAAACCCTCGACCAAATCATCGCGTTTTATTCCGACAGCGTGCAATATTCTTCCCAAATCAGTCCGCTAATGCACCATGTCATGCAAGGCGGCGTACGGCTCACCGAAGAAGAAAAAACGCAACTCAAGGCTTTCCTCAACACTTTGACGGACGAGGATTTCATCAACAATCCCAATTACGCGAAACCAGAATGACCACAAGCAAGACCTTTCCTTGGGGCGACACCCGCCGTTTCAACAGCTACAACGCTTATTTCACCAAGCAGTTTGGCAGCCGCGTCCAGAAAATCAGCATCGATGCAGGATTCAGTTGTCCAAACCGCGATGGCAAAATCAGCACCGGCGGCTGCACCTTTTGCAGCAACGACGCCTTCAACCCATCGTATTGCCGTCCCGAAAAAACCATTCGCCAGCAGATTGAAGAAGGCATTGAGTTTCACAAACGCCGTTACCGTCGCGCCAATCAGTATCTGGCTTATTTTCAACCTTATTCCAACACTTACAAGCCACTTGACGAACTGAAAAAGATTTACGGTCAGGCACTCGAAATCCCTGAAATCGCAGGCATCGTCATCGGCACACGCCCCGATTTGATTGACGAAGACATATTGCAATATCTCGCCGAAATCCAAAAGACGCATTACGTGATTGTGGAATACGGCATCGAAAGCGTTTACGATGCGACCTTGAAACACGTCAACCGCGGCCACGATTTCGCCACAGCGAAACGGGCAGTCGAACTCACCGCAGCCTACAATCTGCCCTGCGGCGGACATTTCATTTTCGGTCTGCCTGGCGAAACCAAGCCAATGATGCTCGATGCAGCCGACATCATTTCACAACTGCCTTTGACGACGGTGAAATTCCATCAGCTGCAAATCTTCAAGAACACGACCATGGCCGATGAATACCTGCAGCACAAGGAAGCTTTTCATCTGTTTGAATTAGAGGAATATATCGACTTCGTCATCGATTTCACCGAACGGTTGAATCCCAATATCGTCATCGAGCGTTTTGCAGGCGAAGTGCCGCCGCGTTACCTTCTTTCCGAACCTTGGATGAAGCTCCGCTACGACGAAGTGCTGGCCCGCATCGAAAAACGCATGGAAGAAAGAGACACATGGCAAGGAAAGTCATATAAAAACGCTATCTTTGCCGACCAAACGAACGCATAATGGCTTACATCAAATCCAACGACCTCTTCGAGCAAATCCCCACCGAGGACATTTACAAACACATTCCCCACCCAATCGTCATCGCCGACCATCTGATGACCCCCGACAACATGGGTGCCATGATTCGCATTTCCGATAACATCGGAGCTTCTGAGATGTGCTTTTTGGGCACGGAATCGAAACACAGCCTGGGCAAGGTGCGCCGCGCCGCCGCTTCAAGCCGTGGCAACATAAAATGGTATTTCACCGAAGAGACGAATCTCCGCAACATCGTTCCTGAAGGCAAGACCATAGTCGCCATCGAGACTGCCGACGATGCCACCTGCATCTACGACACCGAATTGCCCGACAATGTGGCCTTTATCGTAGGCAGCGAAAGCCAAGGTCTCAGCGAAGAATTGTTAAGTCAATGCGACATGGCGGTTTACATCCCCGTTCCAGGCCCCACCCGCTCGCTCAATGTAAGTCACGCCGCAGCCGTAGCACTTTTCGAATGGCAAAGACAAATGATTAAGAAGCACTTATGAAAAACTACCGACATATTTTCTTCGACCTCGACCGCACCCTTTGGGATTTCGATGCCGCCGCAGAAGTGGCCTTTGAGATGATTTACGACCAATACAATCTGAAAGCCTTAGGCATCCCTTCCGCGCACGAATTTCACGAAATCTACCATCCCATCAACGCCAAGATGTGGGAACTTTACCGCGAGGATAAGATCACGAAAGAATTTCTATGTCGCGAGCGTTTCGTCCAGCCGCTTGCCGTTTACGACATTCACGATGTCGAACTCGCCGACAACTTGGGCCGCGATTACGAATACCATTCGCCTCGCATC
Source organism: Bacteroidales bacterium (assembly GCA_024400455.1). Classification (GTDB taxonomy): domain Bacteria; phylum Bacteroidota; class Bacteroidia; order Bacteroidales; family F082; genus Limimorpha. Next base: position 49,937 of record JAKSMU010000012.1, read on the forward strand.
ATCCGCCTCATTCCCGGCACAATGGAACTGCTCGACTATCTGAAGCCGAAATATCATTTACACCTGATTACCAACGGTTTTCAGGAAATCCAGCACACCAAGTTGGGTGGTTCGGGCATGGAACCTTATTTCGACACTTTGACTGTTTCGGAAGAAGTCGGCGTAAAGAAACCCAATCCTGAAATTTTCCGTTTCGCGCTTCGCAAAGCCAAAGCAACTGCCGAAGAAAGCATTATGATTGGCGACGAGATGGAAGTTGACATCGATGGCGCCCGTGCCGCCGGCATCGACCAAATCTTTTTCAATGCAGCAGGAACAGTTCACGAAGGCAGCACGACCTACGAAGTGAAATCCTTATTGGATATTAAAGGAATCCTATAAAAAGGAATTTATTTCAAGACACCCAAAACAGTAACCTTGCCGCGGGTCTTGTCGCCAATTTTCACCTTCACCTCGGCATCAACGGGCAGAAAGACATCGAGACGGGAACCGAAACGGATCATGCCGAATTCCTCGCCAGCCTGGGCCTCGTCGCCTGGTTTCAGTTCACACACGATGCGGCGGGCCATAAATCCCGCAATCTGACGGAACAGGACTTCCCTACCCTTGCTATCTTTAACGACAATGGTATTATGTTCATTATCCGTCGACGATTTTGGATTGAAAGCCACAAGAAACTTGCCCGGATGATATTTATAATAGGTAACTTCGCCATCCATCGGAAACCAATTCACATGCACATTATAAATCGACATGAAAATCGATATCTGACGGCGTTCACCCTCAAAATATTCACTTTCCCTTACAATTTCATTGACAACCACCTCGCCATCGGCAGGCGAGAACACAGCGTTTTCAAGCAAAGTAGTCTGACGGTAAATTGGGATTCTAAAGAAACAAACTGTCCAGAAATTATAAGCAAAAACAAGAAGATAAGTCAGGAAATGCCACCACGTCTGCTGAGGGTGAAAGACATTAAGGAGAACAATCACCAGAACCCCGAATAAGGCTGAAAACAGAATCACCATTGCGCCTTCGGCATGAATACGTTCCTTTATCTTTAGTTTCTTCATATCAATAACAAATAAGTGAAAACAAAAGGCACTGAAAACATAATGGAATCAAAACGATCCAGGATGCCGCCATGACCTGGAATCAGATTTCCGGAATCCTTCACACCTGCCTGCCGTTTCAGCATAGACTCACACAAATCGCCCAAAGTGCCAAACACAACAGCAACAACTGCCAAACCCACACCAGTCAAATAAGGCATCCAGTCAGCAAAATGGCAAAAGATACACATCCCCAATACCGTAAAGAACAAGCCGCCAAAACTGCCTTCAATAGTTTTTCCAGGAGAAATACGTTCAAAAAGTTTATGTTTGCCTAAAAGGCAACCTGTCAGATAAGCAAAAATGTCATTTGTCCAAAGCAATGCAAAAAACAAGAGAATCAAACCAGCGCCTAAGTAACTGCCAAACAATTCAAGCTGGAAATCATGGCTAAACATATAATTCAGCAATGCAGCAGGTAGACTTAGGAACAACATCGAACCATAATGGAAAGATGCAATATGCTTGAAGTCAAATTGTTTTGAAAAAAGGGCATGTAAGAAAGGTATCATTAAGAAAATGAAGTCTAAAGAAAGGAATTTAGGCGTTAACAACTTTACAGCCACTAATGAAGAAAAGACATAAAAGCCGAGAGCACAAATCTCGCCTAAAACAAAATGGGAATTTCCATGAAGACCTTGAAGACGAAACATTTCGAAAGTCCCCACTGCGACGATAAACAACAAAAGCAAAGAAAAAGCTCCTGACGATGCAAAATACAGACATCCGAGGAGGATTAAAAGCAGCACAATTCCGGAAAGTGTGCGAGTCAACAACTCTCTCATCATTTACAATTTGAAAGCAAAAATAGAGAAAAAAGGAAAGCAGATAGAATAAAAGAAGAAAAAGATTTGTTGAAGGAAACAAAAAAAAGCCCATCGAAAGATGAGCTTTTTTCGTTAAGGGTGGGCGACGACCTACTTTCCCACACGGATGCAGTATCATCGGCGCGGCAGGGCTTAACTTCTCTGTTCGGAATGGGAAGAGGTGCGCCCCTGCGCAATAGTCGCCACATATAATAATCATCAAAAAAAGAACCAAATAAAAAACGGAGAGCTCAATTGAACTCTCCGTATGGGTGGGCGGCGACCTACTTTCCCACACGGATGCAGTATCATCGGCGCGGCAGGG
>JAKSMU010000013.1 GCA_024400455.1 Bacteroidales bacterium
TAATTGCTAATGCTTTGAATCCTGATTTTTTATACATCGTTGATAAAATTTGTTCTTTTAATAACACGTTTTGTCTGTCAATATTGTGCTCCCTGCGAAATATTTTTAGAGAGTATAAAATCGGACGCAATTTTACGACATTTTTATGAAATAGCGCACATTTTATTTGAAAAAAAACTTTTTTCTGCTAAAATCGCCAATTTACAATAAAAAGGTTGTATTTTCGTTCCGTGAAAAAATAGACATTATAAAATATGTGTACAAATACAAAAGGTGCTGCCTTTATCTTTTTGGCCTTGCTTTCATTGTTTCCGGCTGCCATTTGGGGACAATCGAAATATGCAACGCAATCGGTGCTGTCTGCCGGCGATTGGCATAAGTTGGGTTTGAAAGAGACTGGCATTTACAAGATTACTTATTCCGAACTTTCTGCTCTTGGCATTGATGTCGATGCCATTGATCCGCGCGATATCCGTATCTATCATAATGGTGGTGGTGTGTTGCCTGAACTGAACAAGGATGCCCGCTATGATGATTTGAAGGAAATCCCGATTTATGTTGCAGGCGAATCGGACGGCAAATTCAATAGGGATGATTACATCTTGTTTTATGGACGCGGTCCGGTGTGCTGGCAATATAAGCAGAAACAGCAGACCTATGATTGTTACGAACATGTCCAGAATTACTACGACGATTACGCCTACGCTTTCCTAACAACGGGTTTGGGCAGAGGTCGCCGCATGGCAAATGCCAATGCTCCAACGGGCGCCGCTACTGAAACCGTGGAGGAATTCCTTGATTATAAGGTGCACGAATCGGACGAATCCAACCTGAATAACATGGGCCGTAGCTATTATGGCGATTTTATGGATGGCAATATCAGCAAGGATTTTGATTTCGATTTTCCAAACATCATCACCTCGCGTCAGTGTGTGTTGCATGTGGAATTGGCGGGAAGGAATTTCAATCCGGCCAGTTTCGAGGTTTTGGTCGATGGCAATCATCATGCCTCCTATTCCATTAGTGCCACCACCTCAACAGGGCATGCTTATGCCGTCCCTGTTAGCGGTTACATGAAGGTATATCCGGCTCAGGACAAGGTCAAGGTCACCTTGAATCATGTCAGTTCCTCGACGAACTCAACTTCGGTGGGGTATGTCGATTACATCCTTGTCAATGCATGGCGCCATCTGAAGTTTTCGGGCAAACAGATGCTTTTCCGCAACCCGGAAAAAGATAATATTAATAAGGTGTATGCCTATCGCGTGAGCAACGCTTCGCAGCAAATGCAGGTATGGAATGTGACTGACCCTGTCGAGCCTAAAACACTTCCCGGACAACTCAATGGTTCGGTGTTCTCGTTCAATACAAATGGATCGCCCGACAATGAATTCATAGCTTTTGATGGCACGTCTTTCCTATCAACGGTTGATTTCGGCAGCGTGGCTAACCAAAATCTTCATGCCTTGCGCAATGTCGATTATCTCATCATCACGCACCCCGATTTCATGAGTCAGGCTGAGCGCGTCAAGGCCATCCACGAAGTGCAAGACCCTGAAATGGTGACTTATATCACTACGCCTCAACAGATTTACAATGAGTTTGGTTGTGGCGCCATGGATGTATCCGCCATCCGCGATTTCTGCCGCATGCTTTATTTGGATAGCGATCGCAAGCTGAAATACCTGCTGCTTTTCGGTGATGCCTCATTCGATTACAAGAACCGTGCTGGTAAGGTGTGTTTTGTGCCGTCTTTCGAATCGATGGCGTCGCTTAACATCAATACTTGTTATGTGACGGATGATTATTTCGGTTGTTTCGACGTGACCGAAGGCGACATCAACTATTCGCTGGCCGACATTGGCATTGGCCGTATGCCGGTTTCAACCTTGGAACAAGCCGTTCAGATGGTAGATAAGATAGAAAACTACCTTGCCTTAAACGAAACCACCATGCAACCTTGGCGTAATGTGGTGGCTTTTGTCGCTGATGATGATACGCAGGAGTTTGTGGATAATCCCGAGGAATTCGAGCAACGGATAAAGACTTCGGGCGGTGCGGATTTTGTTTTCGACAAGATTTATTTGGGTGCGTACGAGCAAGTCCCGACGCCTAATGGTGTCTTGGCACCTGCCGTGAATGAAGCTATCAATAATAGGATTGAGAAGGGAGCGCTTGTGATGAATTATATTGGTCATGGTGGCGAGGTGCAGCTATCGGAAGAGCGTATTCTGCAACGCAAGGATGTCGATTCGTGGCACAACGGCCCTATGTATCCTGTGATGATTACCGGTACTTGCGAGGTGAGCCGCTATGACGACCATAACCGTACTTCAATCGGCGAATATGCTTTCTTGAACCAGTATGGCGGCATGATTGCCATGTTCACCACTTCGAGGGTTACGGGAGGCGGTGATAATGCTGCCTTTACCAAGGGCATTTATAATCATCTGTTTGAATTGACGGATGGCAAATTTGCATGCTTTGGCGATGTCTACCGTATGGCAAAATCTACTGGCAGAAAAGAAGAGAAACGCTATGTCTTGTTCGGCGACCCTGCGTTGCGCATCACCGCACCGAAATGGAAGGTGGAGACGGAAAGCATCAATGAACAGCGTCCTGAAATATGGCAGGATTCCATTCTGATTTCCGATTCGCTTTGGCAGTATTTCCCTGTTTACAGCGATACCATCAGCGCTTTGCAGCCTGTCGAAATCAAGGGTTATGTGAAGGACTATGACGGCCAGCTGGCAACGGGTTTCAATGGCAAGGTCTATGTCACGGTCTACGATAAGGAATCCGATTTGGTGGCAAAATGCGAAAACTCGTCAACCGTCGGCTTTAAGCTTCGCAACAGCATCATTTTCAAAGGTGAAACTGTGGTTGAGAATGGTCGTTTCAGCATCAGTTTCACGGTGCCGCGTGACATCGCCTATTCCTATGGAACTGGAATGGTTAGTTATTATGCCACCAATAACGAAATTGACGCTAACGGCAAATGCGAAAGCTTTATCGTGGGCGGTTTCTTCGAAGATGCAGTCCTTGACGAAATGCCGCCAGAGATAGAATTGCATATCGATGACATTTATTTTGTCAGCGGAAGCATAGTCGGCGAAAATCCAACCTTGATTGCTTTTGTCGAGGACGAAAGCGGCATCAACACCACGGGAGCGGGCATTGGCCACGACATCATCGCCACTTTGACGGGCGCTGCCGACCTTTCCTATAACCTCAACGACTGCTTCGTCTCCGAAACGGGCAATTCCGGCAAGGGAACCATAACCTACAAAATGCTGAATCTTCCGGATGGAGACTATACCTTGACCTTGAAGGTCTGGGACATCTATAACAACAGCAACACCGCAAGCATCGATTTCACCGTTACGAACAGCGCGGAGATGCTGATTGAAAATCCGTATAATGTTCCTAATCCTGTGACGGATGGAACGGGTTTTGTATTTGAACACAACCAGATTGGAAACAATATGGATGTGCAGATTTATATCTACGACATGATGGGACGGCTTGTCGACCGGATTTCCGAACAGGTCGCCGGCACTTCCACGCGTGTGGAACCCATCCGTTGGAATGCCTGCACCAGCAATGGCGCTCCTCTGGCAAACGGAATCTACATCTATCGTATTGTCGCCACCAACGACAAGGGCGAAACCCAAGCCGTGTCATCAAAACTTGTTATTAGCAAATGAAAATGAAATTTGATGTGAAACTATATGGTGCCTTGCGCAGACTTTGTGTTGCCGTAATCGCATCGCTCTCAATAACAGCATTTGGTCAAAACTATGTGTCGCAGTCGGTGTTAAGCCAACATACATGGCATAAGATGGCCGTCGCTGAAGAAGGCATCTATAAACTGGATTATGCGACGCTTGAAGCCATGGGCATCGACATGGGAACACTTAATCCTAATGAAATCCGCATTTTCGGTAATGTGGCAGGTGCTTTGCCCGAGAAAAACGCCGATGAGCACTATGATGACTTGACCGAAATGGCTGTTTACGTCAGTGGGGCAGAGGATGGCCGTTTCGATGCTGATGATTATGTGCTTTTCTATGGACAAGATCCTACTTGCTGGAAAGTGGCTGGCAGTGTCGACTTGAAATATGATAGAGTTAGGAATCCATATTCCGATTCTACCTATTATTATTTCTGTGCCGATAGTGGCGTCGAGGGGCTCCGCATCGCATCTCAGCCATCCGTCGACATAGAAAGTGCCACAAATGTCATTTCCGAATTCCCAGATTTTGCTTATCATGAAGCCGAATTGATGTCTCCTTTTTCATCGGGCAGGACTTGGTACGGCGAGCAATTGAATTCAACTGATACGATTTTGAATCTTCAATTCGTTTTCCCGAATCTGGTAAAAAACAAACCGGTATGTTATAAGACTGTTCTGATGGGCCGTAGCAAAAATGGTTCGATTCATTTTGACATCTGGGCCAACGACAACCATTTGATTTCTGATGGGACGATAGGACAAGTCAGCGATAACTCGAATGCATACGGCAAAGAAAAGACACAATCCGGACAGATGCAGTGTGAGAGCGACACAATCAATTATTGTCTCATGCTACAGCCAAAAGTCATCAGCCATATGCTTTATCTCGATTATGTGGAGTTCACTTTTTGGCGTGAGTTGAAGTGTGTCGGCAACCTTTTCCCGTTCCGTTTGAGACCTGACCAATTGATCCATGACAATAGTGCCGTTTGGGTGCGTAATATGTCGCGCGAATTTCAGGTCTGGGATGTCAGCAATCCATTGCGTCCTTTTGTTCAGGAAGGCATCATGAGTTCCGACAATTTCGTGTTTGCCATTGAACGCAAAATCGAGCGCCGCTATTTTGCCTTTAACCCGTCGGCAGCATTGCCGGTGGCATCAATCACTCCTGTGAAAAACCAGAACCTTCACGCTGTGTCGCAAACCGATATGATTATCGTGACGCCAAACGTGTTTTGGGAACAGGCGCAGGAATTGGCCGAATACCACGAACAGACAGATGGTTTACGTTGCGTGGTGGCCGATTTGGATCAGATCTACAACGAGTTCGGAACGGGCACGCCTGACCCTTCAGGCATCCGCAATTTCATCCGTATGGTCTATCAGAGAAGCGAAAGCCAACTGAAATATGTCCTGCTTTTTGGCAAGGGTTCGTATGATTTCCGTAACATCAAAGGCTTTGGCAAAAATTTGGTCCCGCCCTATCAGACCGAAACTTCCATCAACCAATTGTTCAGTTTCTGCACCGACGATTTTTATGGCTTGATGGACAATAACGAAGGCGAAAACAGCGCCGGACATGTCGACTTAGGCATAGGTCGTTTCCCTGTCGCAACGGTTGAAGAAGCAAAAACGGTGCTTCAAAAGGTCTATCATTATGCCGACATTTCCTCGACCCATGGCCCATGGCGAACCAATCATTTGTACACTGCCGATGATAATATCAATGAGTTCGTCAGTCATGCTGAGTCGTGTTGTGACATTGTGAAGGAAGAAAAACCTGAGATGAATGCGCAGAAAGTCTATTTGGATGCTTATCAGCAATACAACTCGCCGTCGGGGATTGTTGCTCCTGATGCCAATGCCGAACTGATGCGCCGTTTTGAGCAAGGCGTCTTGGTGATGCAGTATCACGGACACGGTGGTCTGAGAGGTCTGACGGACGAAAAGATGTTTACCAGTACCGACATACCGCTCATGACGAATTATGACTGCATGCCTTTCATGCTGACGGCAACTTGCGAATTCAGTCAGTTCGACGACCCATCCATGGTCTCTTCTGGCGAATTGATGTTCACCTTGCCTACGGGTGGCTCCGTTGCCATGTTGACGACGGTACGTCCGACACAGGGGCCGAATAGCATCAATTTGGGTAAGGCGCTGATGAGGAGGCTGTATGTGCCTGATGGTGAAAAGCCATCGCGTTTTGGCGACATCGTTAGAGACGCAAAGGCTGATGACTCCAATTTCAATTCCACTCTCACTAGCAGAAATATCGCTTATGTGTTCTTTGGCGATCCGGCCTTGCGTTTTGCTGCTCCTGCCGAGAAGGTGGAGACGGTTAGAATGAATGGGCAGGACCTCAGTCAGGAAGTCTCGCTTCATGCCATGAGCATGGTGAGCCTTGAGGGCGAAATCAGGAAAGCCGATGGCAGCTTGGATGCTGCTTTCAACGGAGAGGTGGATTTGCGTTTCTTTGATAAGGAATTAGTATTCAATACTTTAGGCAATGAAGATGCTGAGGTGAGAGACTTCTCCTATTTCAATGATGTGCTGTTCCAAGGCAAGGCATCGGTGAAACAAGGCAGGTTTAACATCAGTTTCCAGGTGCCTCGTGACATCAATTTGCAGGAAGGGACGCCGCGTTTCAGTTATTATGCTTACGATTCGATCCGTCAGGTGGATGCCATAGGAGTTTTCGAAAATGTCACCTTAGGCGGTGTCGACCCGACCATGGTCAGCGATAATGAAGGCCCGAAGATTGATTTTTACTGGAATGCACCGACTTTCCGAAATGGCGATACCGTGGCTAACCAAGGCGTGCTTTATGCCGATTTGTACGATGCGCAGGGAATCTATCATTATGATTTCAGTCTTGGCCGTGACATTATCTTGAATGGCAATGTCGCAGGAATGCAGAATATGTGTCTCAACGAAATTTACGAACCTGTTATGGACGACTATCGCCGTGGCCGTGTGGCTGTCCCAATCGCTGATCTGGAACCGGGCACATATGCTTTCACCTTGCGCGTCTGGGATACGCAGGACAATTCGACGGAGGCGGAACTTTGGTTTACCGTGACTGATGACGAAATATTCCTGGCTCAGGTACGAAATTACCCGAATCCGTTCTCCGAAGAAACTTGGATTACTTTGACGCATCATGGCGAAGATGGGCCGTTGGATGTCGTTCTGGATGTCTTTGATGTGATGGGCCACCAAATTTCGCATAAGGAACAGACTGTCAATGTGGTTGACAATGTGGTGGAACCTATCCGCTGGAACGTTGAGGAATGTTCGTCGGCACCGCTTCGCACCGGACTGTATTTCTATCGTCTTGCCATAACGGATGCTTTAGGACGCCAACGTTCCGTAAATCAGAAAATGATGGTCGTGAGATAAATTTTTTAAGACGATACAATAATCAAAATGAAATATCGTTATTTTTGCACGTTTAATTCAAATTTTAGATTAAAATGAAATTCAGAAATCTTTTCTTAGCAGCCCTGGTTTTTGCAGGAGCTAATGTTTTTGCTCAAAGCAGTGGAAATATCACTGGGCAAGATGTCGCCAACAGCCCTAATGTCATTACGACGGCAGTGCCTTTCGTTTCCATTGCCCCTGATGCCCGTGGTGGAGCTATGGGTGATTGTGGTGTGGCTACCGACCCTGATGTATATTCGATGCACTACAATCCTGCTAAGTATGTCTATATGCAGGAAGACTTGAGCATTGGTCTTGGTTACAGCCCTTGGTTGCAGCACCTTGTTTCCGACATGAATTTGGCTTATCTCGCTTTCCAGAAGAAACTCACCGACCGTTCGGCTTTGGCTGCTACATTGCGTTATTTTGACTGTGGTAGCATCAAGTTCACTAACGACCAAGGTACTGACATCGGAACATACGAACCTAACGAATGGGCCATTGATGTCAGTTATTCCCGTATGCTGGGCGATTATCTTGCCGGTGCTGTTTCTGGCCGATACATCTATTCCAACCTGACTCAAGGCCAAATTGACTACGCTCAAGTCGGTTGGTCAGTGGCTGCTGATATTGGTGTCTATTATAAGAGACCTGTTGAATGGTTCGATGCTGTTGATGCCGATTTCGCATGGGGCGCTTCCATCACCAACATCGGTAGCAAGGTGAGTTACAATGGATCATCTGAATTGAAGGATTTCATCCCTACCACATTGCGCGCTGGCGCTCAGTTGAAACTCGAACTCGACGAATACAACACCTTGGCTTTCACAGCCGACCTCTCTAAGCTTTTGGTTCCTACACCTCCAATTACCTATGAGGATGAGTTCTATGGTAAGGATGATAATGTTTCAGTCGTTGCTGGTATGATTCAGTCATTTTATGATGCTCCAGGTGTGTCAGTTAACTTGGATAATGGATTGAACCATATCGGTGTCGGATATGAAGAGCTTTGTGAAATCAATGTGGGTGGTGGTATCGAATACTGGTACAACAATACCTTTGCTGTCCGCGGCGGTTATTTCAATGAAACGGCTTTGAAAGGCAACCGTAAATACGTTACTTTGGGCGCAGCCTTGAAGTACAATGTGTTTAACCTTGATATTTCTTATCTTATCCCTGTCGCTCGCGCAGGCACCAGCCCGCTTGAAAACACTTTGCGTTTCAATTTGACTTACAATTTGGGCGTTAAGAAATAATCCGGAAAACGGTTTCACGATATGAACAAAGCCTCGGCGCAAGCCGGGGCTTTGTTCGTTATAAACCATGAAATGGAAAGGATTAGTATGCTTATCGTGTTACGTTCACATTCTGGGTGTAGACGCCATTGCTTGTGACGATGCGCAAGGTGTAGAGGCCTGTACCGAACTGAGATAGGTCGATTTGCTTCTCTTGGCCTGCTGCTTTTGCATTGTAAACCGTTTGTCCAAGGATGTTGGTGATGGTGATTTGTCTCAAATCATCTGCCTTGATGGTGATAGGACCGCTTGTAGGATTCGGATATGCCGAGGGTTCGCTGGCAATGATTTCCTCGGTTTCGGCGACATCTTCAAGGAATGGCAGGGTGACGAAGTCAATCCAAACACGGTCTTCGCCGGATGATTGGACGAAATCCTTGGCATACGACCATTTGTAGGTGTGCGTGCCTTCGCTGACAGGGAATGCGGCTCTCTTCCAGCCTTTGATGCCCGACCAGCAGCCTACTTCCTCATCGTCGATGTAGAAATGCAATTGGTCGCAGTCTTCTTCGCTCGATGTCTTGTAATAGAAGGTGATGCTGTCGGTGGCAGTGGCTTCGTGAACGAGCGTCAAATCGGAGTGCCTCTGATTTGGAGTGGCTGCCGACTGCATGCAACGGCTGCCTTCGTAAGGGTCGCTCTCGCTGAAAACCCATGGGAAGGAGGCGTCGTTGCTCCAACCTTCGCTAAGAATGCCACTCTCAAAGTCTTCGATGATAAGGGCGATCCTGAGAATGAATTCCTTCTCAGCTTCGTATTCGCCTGATTTCACTTTCAGCACGACTGGGCAAAGGAAGCAATCTGGCGTGTTCTGACTGATGCTGATGTTGAACGCTGCGGTATTGCTTTCGTTGGTAGCGACTGACTCGAAAGTGTTTTCGCTGGTCGTTACGGTCACATGAGCATCGGACGACGAAAGGGTGACTGTGGTCTGGGCAGCGTTGGTGTGACCTTCGTTGGTAAAGCCAAACGACAGTTTCGCTGTTTCGCCTGCGTCAAGTCGCCCGTTGCCATTGCCATTCAATTCGGTGATGCTGATGTTGCCAATCTTGAAAGCAGGGGCAAAGGTTTTGACATAGAACTTTGATGTGTAGGTGTTGCTGCCGTTTGCGACATTGATGTTCAAGGTGTTGTCGGTATTGTCGGGCGCATTGTCAGCCACTTTGATAGAGAAGGCATTGCCAACGGTCAAGGTTTGGTTTGGCGCCATGCTGCCAAACTGTGCGCTGCCGTTAGTGATGTTGATGTAAGGTGATTCGGTGGTCAGGCTTGCGCTGAAAGGATTCATGCTTTCATTTCCGATGTTTTTCAGTGTGATGTCGAATGAGGCATTTTCACTGAATTCAAGTCGGCCGTTGCCATTCTCGTCGTTGAGGATTTCGTTTTCATAAACGATATATGGACCTCCGGCGGCAACCACTCTGATAGGTTCTTCAAAACGCAGATAGTTCTGTCCCGTGCAGACGAGCAGCAATTCAGTGGAAGGTGATTGTGGGGCAATGCTCAGGTGAAGCGTGCTGCCGTTGCTTTGTGCTGTGGAAAGGATCTCCCAATTGCCGTTGTTTTCCTTGGCAATGCTTGCCATGCAACCTGTAGGAATATCGATGTCGATGCTTGTGGCAGTGTTGAAGATTACTTGCGGGTAAGCGACGGCCATCTCTTGAGGAACTTCATTGTAAAGTCTCAGGAAAGCATCGCAATGTGCGGTGAACATTTGGTAGGTCACTTCCTTGTAGTTAGGCATTGAAGGCCATGAAGACTGATATAGGAAGTATTTGCCGGCAACGCTTCCGAAGGCAGGCATCCAGTTGCCGCTGTAAGTGGCGTATGGACCATATGTCGGAAGGAAATTCGGATCGAAGAGGTCGAAGGCGCCCCAAACGAAGCAGTCGTTGACATAGGAATATGATGTCTCGGTAGGGCAGAGCAGTCCGACGGCTCCGGCAGGTTCTCCGTTGTAGGTGTGACGCAAGAAAGCCTCTGCAAAGCAGCGTGGCTCGTGGTTGAATTTGCCTGTGAGGCAGTTGATGGAAAACACGAAAGGCAATTTGCCCACATTGGTCAAAGCGTCGACATAAGGGATGCGGAAAGCGGGTTCACCCCATCCGTCTTCATAACCGTGGTCGCGGTGCTGAACGATGAAGGTGCCTGAATTGATGGCGGCAGCAATCTGTTCGGGTTCGCCGCCATACCAGCCGCCTAATTCAGAAGGTCGGGCAGGGATGTAGTTCGTTCCGTTTGGACCAAAATAATTGACCACATCGGAAGTGTTCTGTGCCGTTGACCATTGTTCGCCTGGCGTTCCTTGGTAAATGGTGTTGACGCGCACGGTCTCTTTCCCGTTTTTGCGGAAATAACCGCCGATGACTTCCGAGCAGAGTTGGAACCATCGTTCGGTCTGCCATCCTAAAGCCGTGACAGGTTTGTTGTAAAAGTCTTCGTTCATGCAGGGAGTCGTTTCGTATCCTATTTGTTTTGCAACGATTACCGACAATTCATCGGCATTTGATGCGACCAAACGCGAAAAGGTCATGTCGGGAAGATGGTCTCCGTTGACATCGGCGTAAGGATTGTCTGAAATGCAAGTGCTGTGTTCGGGATGGCTGACGGTTTGTGCCGGAATGCCTTGCGTCATGTCGGTGTTATGGTCGGCCATGAAGCAAACGGCCACAGGCGCAATTTCCCAAGTGTTATAGGCATTGTCAATCCAGCTCTCTAACTGAGCGATGGAACTGACATTCATTTCGTCAAGACGGTAGACTTTGGTGATGATGCCTTGCTTGGTGCGGAAGTCTTTGAGTTCTTTTGCAAACGGAGCCCATGCGTTGTTGTTGGGTGTTACGATGATGTATTCTGCGCCTTCGGCACCGTCACGGAGCCATTGCTGCATGCGTGCTGAATAGTCGATGACAGGCAACTGGTCGTAGTTCATCAGTTCGGCTGCAAGAATACCGTCCCAATAAGGCGAGCGCAGACGCTCGTCGCCAAATTCACCGTTGCCGCCTTCAAGCTGAAGGTCTAATTTGACATTGGAATAAACGGTAAGTTCTTTTGTCACAGGATTGTATTGGAAAGGAGTGATGGAAACCATCATGGCATCGACACCGCGCAATGAGGTCGTCTCCGAAATCACGAATGGATTTTTCGGAAAATTGGCATTGGTGGTGTAAATGTCATGGTCCTTCACGAAATCCATGTTTGGCTCGTCATTTTCGGCCTGAATTTCTCTTGCCGGCGCAATGTTCACGTTTCGGATGATTTCCGTTTCGTAACTGACGACATTCAGGGTTGCTTTTGCGCCTTGCGGAATGGCGATGAAACGGCTCTCTGTGGGTAGGTTCGGACAACCTGGGTTGTTAGGCAAAGTGATGGCGGAAATTGTGATTTCCGACATGTCTTCGCCTTTGTAATTCAAATTATTGAATGAAAAACTTCCAAGATTGTAGTCGAATTCGATGTTGCCTTTCGTTTCTGCCACAATTGATAATCCTTTGACATCTTTTGTGGGGTATGAGAAGGTTTGAGCCGTTGATTGGAAAGATATCAATGTCAACAGCAATGCAACATAAATAGAGTTGTGTTTTTTCATATTGAGGTTTTATTTGATAGATAAAAAGGAAACAGGGGAATGACTTTGTCTCCTGTTTCCTTGTCTTTGTTTTCTTGTGCTAGTTTATCTTACAACAGTCACTTGCCGTGTGCCAATGCCGTTAGCGGTGATGACGCGGATAGTGAACATACCTACACCAAACTGCGACATGTTTAGGCTTGTCTCGCTGCCGTCAAGTTCTGCATCGTAAACAATTTGGCCAAGTGAATTGGCGATGATGATACGCTGCATGTTGTCGGCCTTGATGGTGACATTGCCATTGGTCGGATTTGGATAGATAGCGGCTTCAACGGCGTTTTCGTTGACACTTGTCGAGTTCTTGACAATGATTTCGAAGGTCGTGCCTTCTGCTTCGCAACCTATGTTCGGCGTTGCGGTGAGGCTGACATTGCCTTTGAATCCATTAGTCCAGGTGATGTCGACACTCTTGCCGTCGTTGGCGGGAACCAGTGAGCCAGCATCAGTTGGATTCATGGTCCAGGTGGCAGGAATGTTTTCTTCAAGCGTGTAAGTCGATGTTGGCGTGTAGTATGCGTCAGGATTCAGGTCACCGATAAGCGTAAGCGATCCGTCGGTGATTACATTGACTGTCAGTGTAATGTCTAAAGGTGTTTCGCAGCCGTTGGCATCGGTGACTTTGGTGATGGTTGCGTTGATGTCCTCTTCTGGATTCAGGTTGAGCGTGAATTCGTTGGCATCGGCTGTGAAATCGTCCATGCCATCGGCGCTGATGCTGAATGGAGCGGTGCCGCTCAAAGTCATGCCGAATGATGCGGTTTCGCCTTCGCAAATGGTCTGTTCTGGATTAGCGACTTGAAGCGTTGGCAATGGATGGACGTTGACAGTGAAGGTGAGTTCGCCGGCTTCGTAATCGGTGGTGCAGTGAATGTTGGAGACCCAACTGATGTTGAATTCATGTGTGCCTATTTCAAGTACACCTAAGTCAAGTGTGTTGGCGCCGGAATGGGCATTATTCGTTGTGCCTTGTACTCCAAAGGTAAATTCGGGCAAAGCTCCCATTGTTCCGGCCGAACCTGTCATGGTGAAGTCCATGATGGCATTTTCGCCTTCGCAGATTTCTATCGACTCGCTGCTTAAAGTCATTTCCGGCATCGGATTCATTTCAAAAGGATAGATGAAATCTTTTGGCCCACAGCCTTCGGATTGTGCGGTGGCGGTCAATGTGACGCCGCTTTCAATATCTTGAGGACCTGGTGTGTAGGTCGTCATAAGTTCGGCAGCATTTTCAAATGTTCCGTCGCCTGAAGTGCTCCAAGTGAAGGATGTGTAGTCGCCACTGATTTCAACGCCAATCTCTTGTGGTTCGCTGACGGCGCAGTAGGAATAGTCGGCAAGTGCATCCGAGATTTCCACATTTTCAGTGATAGTCACCGTCATGTCGTCGGTGATGGTTTCGCCTTGGCCTGTGATTGTGACGGTAAGCACCACGCTTCTGGCCTCAAGGTCTTGCGGACCAGGTGTATAAAGCGGTGTTGTGATGGTGGCATCGTTGAATGTACCATCGCCGGCGGTTGTCCAGGTAAGGTTGTCATGGTAGATGGCGTAGCCGATGATTTGTGCATCGCTGTCTTCGCAGGTGGCCACGTCAGGACCAGCGGTGCCTGCCATAACCTTTGGCGAAGGCAACGAGATGTAGTCGATCCAACAGCAGTCACTGCCATTGCTGACGCTTGTGTCTTTAGTATAAGACCATTTATAGGTATGTGAGCCTGCACTGACAGGATATGATGCTTGAGTCCAATTTGAACTGCCAGACCAGGTGCCTTTTTCAACACCGTCGATGTAGAAATGCATCTTATCGTAATTTTGTTCTGATGAGACCTTGTAGTAGAATGAGATTTCATCATCGCTTCCAGCTTCGTGTATGAGGGTCAATTCCGTATGGCTATTGTTGGAGATGCTTCCTGAACGCACGCAGTATTCGCCTTCGTATGGGTCTTCGCTGACGATGCGCCATGGCTTTTGAGTGTCGTTGGTCCAGCCTTCGCCGAATTCGCTGCTTTCAAAGTCTTCGATGGTAAGGCCAACCTTGATGGTGAATTCTTTGACGTCGCCATAGTTGTTTGAAATCACTCTGAAATTGATAGGACAAGTGTATCCCATTGGCGTTTCTTCGCTGATGGTGATGTTGTAGGTGACAGTTAAGATTTCGTCTGCGGCTACGGTTTCAAATTCGATTTCGTCTTCTTCTAATGTGATGTAAGGTGACAACATGCTGAGCATTGCTGTAGTTGATGCGGCATCGGCATGTCCTTTGTTTTCAAAGGTGAAATTGAGTTGGGCGGTTTCGCCGGCATCAAGGCGTCCGTTGCCGTTGCCTTCAATTTCAGTGATGCTCATGTTGCTGATTTTGAACACAGGAGCGTATGCCTTCATGCTGAAATTGCTGATATAGGTGTCTTCTCCGTTAGCAACGGTGATGGTGAAGAGGTTGCTCGTGTTGTCAGGAACATTGTTGGCAACTTTCATGGAAAATGCGTTTTCGAGCATTTGGGCCTGGTTCGGAGCTATGCTGTTGTATTCGGCGCTACTATTGATTAAGGTAACATATTCCGATTCGCTGCTGATGGTGGCAGAGAAAGCATCCATGTTTTCAGAACCGACATTTTTCATGGTAACGTCAAGACTGATGTTTTCGCCGAAATCGACTTGTCCGTTGCCATTTTCATCGTGAATGACTTTGCTGTCGAAAACGATATATGGGCCGTCGGCAGGAATGACGTCCATCACTGCTTCGTAGCGCAGGTAGTTCTGGCCTGTTGCCACAATGTGAATCTGGGTAGGAGGGACTTGTGCAGGAAATTCCATGTTCATTGGGTCGCCAGTGCCTTCTGCCACAGAGAGGATTTCCCATTCGCCTTCTGCATTTTCCTTCACCAAGCTAACAGTGCAACCTTGAGGAGCGGTTATGGTGATTTCGCCTAATCCGGCAAGCACGACTTCGGGATGGATGATTTCCATTTCCTGTGGAACTTGCGTATAGATGCGCAAGAAAGCATCGCAGTGGGCTGTGAACATCGTGTAGGTGATGTCTTTGTCGTAATTGTTATAAGGCCAAGAACTTTGGTGCAGGAAATACTTGCCGGCCACATTGCCGAAAGCGGGCATCCAGTTGTCGGATTTTGCTGCGTATGGACCGTATGTCGGCATGAAATCGCTGTCGAAAAGGTCGTAAACGCCCCAAACGTAGGCGTCATTCACGAAGGAATAGGAGACTTCGGTTGGGCAAAGCACACCGACGGCACCGGCATTTTCGCCATTGTAGGTGCGGCGCATCCATGCTTCGCAGAAGCAGTTGGAACTATAGTTGAATTTGCCGGTTAAGCAGTTGATTGACATGACGAAAGGCAGCTTGCCCACGTTGTTGCATTGTGCAACATGGTTGTTGCGCATGGCAGGTTCGCCCCAGCCTTCTTCCAGACCGTGGTCGCGGTGTTGCAGCCAGAAAGTGCCTTCATTGACAGCATTGACAATCAATTCAGGTGAACCGTTGTTCCAATCGCCAAGTTCGTTTGGAGCCTGTGGAATGTAGCCCGTCCCATTAGGACCGAAATAATTGACCACATTGTTAGTGTTTTCAGCCGATGACCAGATGGAGCCCGGATTACCTTGATAGATGCAATTGATTCGGTTGGTGTCGTAGCCCTTGCTGCGCATGTAGCCGCCGACCACTTCTGAGCAGAGTTGGAACCAACGTTCTGTTTGCCAGCCCAATGCGGTGATTGGACGTGTGTAGAAGTTGGGATCCATATTCACGTTGGTGTATTCGTATTCGATTTGTTTGCCAACGAAGATTGGCAGTTCGGCTGCGTTTTGTGCAATCAGACGAGAGAAGACCATGTCAGGCAGATTGTCTCCTGTCACATCGGCATAACCGTTGTCAGTGATGCAGGTGCCTTCGTAAGGATGAGGCACGGTTTCGGCAGGAATGTATTGAGCCATGTTCGAACCGTGGTCGCCAAGGAGGCAAACAGCTACTGGAGCAATCTCCCAAGTGTTGTAGGCATTGTGGAACCAGGTCTTGAGTTCGTTTGTGCTATTTGCAGGCATTTCGTCAAGGCGGTAGACTTTGGTGATGATGCCTTGTTTGGTGCGGAATTCTTTCAGTTGGTTGGCATATGGAGCCCACTCGTCGTTGTTAGGAGTGACAATGATGTATTCTGCGCCTTCGGCATCGTCGCGAAGCCATTGTTGCATGCGTGCTGAATAGTCAATGACGGGCAACTGGTCGTAGTTCATTAGTTCGGCAGAGAGAATGCCGTCCCAGTAAGGTGATCGCAGGCGGCTGTCGCCAAATTCACCATTGCCGCCTTCAAACTGAAGGTCTAATTTGATGTTGGAATAAACCGTAAGTTCTTTTGTTACAGGATTGTATTGGAATGGGGTGATGGAAACCACTACGGCGTCGACACCACGCAATGAAGTCGTCTCTGAAATCACGAATGGATTTTCAGGATAGTTGGCGTTGGCAGTGTAGACTTTTTTGTCTTTTACATAGTTCATGTCGGGTTCTTCGCTTTCAGCTTGGATTCTGAGTGCCGGAGCGATGTTGACGTTCTGAATCACTTCTTTTTCGAGGCTCACCACATTCAGTTTGGCAGTTGCGCCTTGCGGAATGGCAATGAAACGGCTTTCGGTTGGAAGGTTCGGGCAACCTGCATTGTTAGGCAAAGTGATGGCGGAAATTGTGATTTCCGACATGTCTTCGCCTTTGTAATTTAGGTTGTTAAAAGAAAACTCACCGAGGTTGTAGTTGATGGAAACGTTACCTCTTGTCTTTTCGGTAAGTGAGAATCCTTTTGCTCCATTCACGGGATAAGTGAAGGTTTGTGCTGTTGCATAACCCGTCGTGAGGGCGAGCAATGCAATGGCTAAGGTCTTGATAAAACTTCTTTTCATGATTGTATGTGATTGATTTGTTAT
The DNA here is from genome assembly GCA_024400455.1 of Bacteroidales bacterium. Lineage (GTDB taxonomy): Bacteria > Bacteroidota > Bacteroidia > Bacteroidales > F082 > Limimorpha. The sequence continues at coordinate 17,009 of JAKSMU010000013.1, forward strand.
TGCTTATATTAAAAACGACAAAATGGAAACTCGGTTTCCAAGTCTCCATTTGTGCGTATTATTAAAGTTTTTCCGCTTGATTAGTCATATTCTCCCCATCTCATGCATGCGCCTTTGAGTTGCTTCTTCAGAGGGAAGAGGAAGGTTGCCTTCAGGTCGGCGTTACCGCTGAAGCGTTTGCCGAGCAATGTCGGGTCGATATAACCGGCGCCGATAACTGTTTCAACAGCATCTTCTTTCTCGTCTTTTGAGAAAGTGTTGATAAGGCCGGCATGATATGATGCGTCAAGCTTAATCAGGAAATAGTAGTTGTTGGTGTTGATTCTGAAAAGGACACCTGCCCCTGCAACAACGCCTATGTTAAAAGGCATGAAATTGGAGGTGTTGATTCCGACTGTATCGTAAACGACGGTTTCTGTTGTGAGGTTGTTTTTGCACCAAAAAGTTTTGCCTCCGTCTTGGATGACTGTAACGCGTGGCGCGGCAAATATGTACGGGCGAATGGTAGCTCCTGGTGTGTTGTCCAAATAGAGTGTGAATGGAGCTTGGACGACGATTTCGTTATATGTGGCGTCAAGCGTTTTTACAATATCATTCCAATCGTTGATGGCAATTGGGAAATGGAATCTGTTGTAGGTGAGTTCAACATTTCTCATTGCATACATGGCTTCAATGCCAATGGATTTGTTTCCTCCGAGCATGCGCTCTATAGAAAGTCCGCCCATATATCCTAAGCATTTGCCGACAGGTTCGCTATAATGGGTGCCAGTGCCGCCAAAATGAATCCATTGGGTGAGGGTGCCGCCCCCCACGAGGCCGATGTTGTAAGTCGCATCGGTTGATTGCTTTCTGGCACTAGGTGACTGTATTGGTTTGTTGAATTGGGCACTTGCTGTTAATGTGCAGAAAATCAAAGAAAAACTGAATAATATGGTGTTAAGCTTTTTCATTTCAAGATATAGTATGGTTGGTTAAAAATCTCCTTCGTATGGCTTTTGATATACATTGACACCGCTGTTTTTGATATACCATGCATCGCCTAACTTTGGCTGCATGCCTTGTTCGATGATTTGCTGCAATGACGTACCATCCTTGAAATAGCCAAGAACTTCCTTGCCCCAAATGAAATTCTTGATGATCTGTTCCTTGATTGTGTCGGTTGGATTGTTTAGCGAGTCATATTGGATTGAACTGCGTTCATCCAAAGTGCCGGAAATGATATTGGCAATGACGGGATAGAAACTGTTGACATTGAAAGGAACGGTAGGTGGCGCATAGTTGCACAGGACTTCATAATAATACATTGTAAAGTCGTTGCCTTCGCCCATAATGTAGGCGCGATGGAAATCATCGAGGTCGATTTTGGAGCCCTCGAAATAGATGGGCTTTATCGGACTGTCTGTAAGCGGATGACTCGATGAGCGGAAGTGTGAATGGGTGGAATCCACTCTTGAAAATTCGTATATGTCGAAACTGCTTACTTTTCGGATTGCAGTATATTCGCACTTGATGATGCCTTTGTGCTGTTCGAAAATGTTAAGGTAGGAATTCGACAGTTGGTTACCTTCAATGACCGAATGAATGTTCATCGTTGTGTCGGCGTATTTCACTCGCTGGACAACCAGGCTGTCTGCGTAAAATGTGCCGGAAATTCTTGGCGGTTCGTCCCCAAAATGCAGGTTTTCGTTGCCCATTAAATTCAAGAGTGATGAAGGCATGAAATAATTGATGTCGGGAATTTCTTGCGAACTATAGAGAACCGTGGCGTTTTCATCCTTAAGGCATGATGTGAGGCATCCTGCCAAGGCGAAAATCAGTAGTGAATGTTTCAGATGTCTTTTCATTCGATTTCTACTAAAATGTGAATATTAGGTGCTTTTTATCTAAAATCTGGCAAATATAAAAACTTATTCTTTATGGGCGACTTGTTTAGGTTTTTTTTTTCAAAAAATGCTGTTTCTTGGTCGTGAAACGAATATTTGAGTGCTTTTATTGTGAAATGCATACCTTGTGAGTCGAAATAGTTCCGTTAATATTGAATACAAAGAGGTAAATGCCGTTTCTGTGTTGTTTAAGCGAGTAACGCATTGAGGTGTTGCTTGTTTTGAAAGCGTCAATCAGTGTGCCTGCCATATTGTAGACCCTTATTTCGGCTTCAGGTTGGTTGTTGTCAAACCGAAGTTCCATGTCGCCGCGGTTTGGATTTGGAATAATGCTGATTTTGTCGCTTGGCTCTGATTCATTGGTGCCGTAGAACGAGCAAACCATCCAGTTGGAGAAAGTCACGCCTTCTGGATTGCATTCGTTGTAGACGGTGGCATGGATGAATATGGTGTCTTCCGTATAATCCAAGACATATAGTTTGCAATGACTGTGATGGTCGTTGGCCTCCGAAACGTAAGGTTCAAGTGGCCAATTGATTGTGTCGTGCCCGCTTGAACTGAGGCTCCAGACCACAGAATCCCATTGGCAGAAGTAGTTTTGGTCACTGATGCTGAATTCGTAGGAGCAGATTTGGAATTCAGTCGCTGTAACGACCCAGTGTGGCGCAATGGTGTCATGGGCATAAACCATTCCGTCCCATGTGGATGGTGTGTAGTTCATGTTGAGCGAAAGGTGGGCTGTTGAATCGCACCCGAATTGTGAGGTTAGGCTTGCGGTGTAATTGCCAGACATCGTGTAGTTGACTTCGTTCCAAGTGAAGGAATTGCAGGCATTCTCGTGGTGGATAATTCCGTCAACGGCTTCGGAAAGCATAACTTTGGCAGTGACAATGCTGTCGCAATTGTCGTGTGTTTGAAGAACTTGTATGTATTCGTGGTAGCCGGGGGCGTCTTCGTAAACTTGGCCGTTCCAAATGAAGTTGCCGCACACAATCGTGTCGAATTCCAGTTTCTGAGGATGTCCAAAAGTGAGGTTGAGCGTCACGATGCTGTCACAACCATGGGCTGTGACATATTGTTTTTGGTAGGTTCCGGGATCGTTATAGGTGGTCCCGTCCCATAGGTATGATTCTTCGCAGCAGTGTTCGTTTAAGGTCTTCGTGATTTTGTCTGCAACATTAAGGATGATTGTCACGATGCTGTCGCAACCGTAAATATTCGTGAATTCATGATGGTCGGTATAGGTTCCGGGATGGTCGTAGTTAAGTACGAAACCATGCTCGATGTAAGTGCCACCGCCATCCATCCAGCAGGTGCTTTCTTCAAAAAGGATGTTGTCAGGTTGCTTGACGGACAGATAAATAAGCAGGCTGTCTTGACAATTCGGAGTGGAGGCGCTGTTTTGAAGTTTGCCTAAAATGGTGTCGTTTAGGATTTGCGGAATGGAAAAACCATGCTCGAAATATCCTTCTCCGTAGCAAATTTCGTTGTAAACGGGATCGGCATATTTTTGGGTGGCGTCTACGGTGAATGGGATGGTCTCGGAAGCGCTGCCATCGCAAGTGCCTCCCTGAATGGTTACAATGAGCTTCGCATCATATAATGCTTTGCTGGCATAGGTGTGTGTGGCTGGGTTCTGCGTGCTTGTCGTTCCGTCGCCAAAGTCCCATTCCAGACTATATTCCGGATAGTTGACTTCAGCAAAGAATGTGGCTTCTTCGTCAACGCAGTATTGGAAGACATCGTTGGGACCGACAATGGTGCCGTTGATTAAGGTGCTGCAAGTCAAGTCGCTGGCATTGGAGCCGACCATGTAGGCATAGCCTTTGGCGTGTCCGAATCCGTAAACGTGAGCGTTGAAACCATTGATGCATGAAATGTGATGCACGGCATGGCTGATTTCCATGCGGCAGCAACTGTAATCATCGTTGCCATGAACCCGAGAGAAAGTCAAAGGGGAAACTTGCTGGTCGTCGAAATAAACTTTTGCGATGTCTTCCGACTTAACGATGATGTTGACATAGTGATTTTGGATTTCTGCTTCCACGTCGTCGAAAGTGGAGAATGTGATTTCGTTGATGCGTTGTTCGACTGGTGCAATCCAAAGCATTGAAGGGTCGCCGAATTCGCCCCAATAGTTTTGGTCGCGGCTGGTGTCGTTGTATAGGAAAACGGCAGCAGGATAGGTCGTCTCCAAATAGCATGAGATTTCTTCACACGTGATGAAGAAAGTATAGCTTTCGTTGGCATTGAGGGTGGTAAGCAGTTCTCCGTTTTTGAAAACTTGATTGTTGTCGGCTGATGATGTGATTTTCACCTGGTCGCGGACACGGTCTTTCGAACTCGTGACAACGAAATTCTTTCCCCAGGAGTGTAATGGCATGGCTTGTTCAAAAACATGGTCGTATCCGTTGTCCATGTTGTCGGGGACGCAAGTGAGTGTGTTGCCGTTAAAGACGGCGATTTTCTTGCAGTCGCGTGCGGTGATGCGTGTGCCTGAGAGGTCGCGTCCGCTTTGTGAACGGAGTTGGTAACTTTGTCCTTGCAGAAGTTCGATGGTAAACTCTTCACCACCAGCATGTCCACCCAAAGTGCGGGTCGATGGTGTGATGTCGACGGTGACATTGTCTTCGGCGGCAACGATAAGGATGGAACTGGTTTCGTATGCACCGAATTCATAACTTGTATTGGATTGTTCGCAGCATTGAATCAGATAGTCGTCAGCCAAAGCGTGGATGGGAAGGACGTATGAGGCGTCGAATGAATTGTTTGCGATATTTGTGCAATAGACCGAAGTCGTGTCGGTCGTGACGATTTTCAGTCCTCGGGGTTGCACCGATTCGTTGTGGTTGACATCGTGGTAGGCGATGTTTTCCGGAATTTCGATTTTGGTGATGTTCCCGGCTCTAACGGTGAAATCCTGGCTCCAGCCGGTATTGGGATTTGAAATGGTCCCTGAACAGTTGCGTTTGGCACTAACCAAAACCTGTGTCTTAACCCATGCCGGCACGAAATCAGTGTTTGTGCGGAATCCATTGGTCATGAACGAAACCCAGAATTCCTTGCCTTGAGTAGATATGTTTTGTGCTTTTGCCGTTGTGAAACAGGCAAAAAGCAATGCAATAAAAGCCAATGTTAATCGGACCTGTTTGTTCATATTGGTGAAGTTTAGGCTTGTTTTTCTTGTATCTTATTGTGTTACAAATAAAAGCGATGTTGTGTTAAGATGTTGCGTTTAATCCGCTAATATATGAAAAAAACGATTGCGTTTGATTGATTAAACAAAAAAAAGCAGCCGAAGCTGCTTTTTTTGATAGGATTGTTGAAGTGTTGTTACTTGTTGATGATGACTTTCTTCGTTACGGTTCCTTCCTTGCCTGATACAACGAAGAAATACATGCCGTCGGAGTAGTCCTTCATATTGTAACGCATGCTGTTTGGCCCTATATTATTATAGGTGTCAAAGTCATCGAGCAGGTTGCCTCTCATGTCGTAGACTTTAATGTTGACATTGCCGGTCAGGTATTCGAAATTCAAAGTCATTTCGCCATTGTTCGGGTTTGGAACGATATCGACATTGACAAGACTTTCGGACTGTTCTTCGATGCCGTAGAAGGAGCAGATGAGCCAGTATTTGCGGTCGACACCTTCAGGGGCGCATTTGTTGAATACGCGTGCATTAAGCCAAACGGTATCTGGCGTGTATTGCAGCACATACAGGTTAACGCCACGGCCGTTGTAAAGAATGTCGAAAGGCCAGCCGGCTGAGCAGCTCCATTGAATCGAGTCCCAGTGGCAGGTTGCAGGATGTGCGCCCTCGCTGAATGAGAACTTGTATGAGTTGATTTGGAATTCTGTTGCCGTGATGACCCAGTGGCCAGCCGTGTTACTGGCATCAGTTGGCTCAATGGTGGTCGGGTTTGGCGTGTATTCCATGTTTACGGTCCTGTTGACAAGGCTATCACATCCTAAAACAGTGGTGAAAAGATGTGATTGGGTGCTTGATTCAACAAAGCTGATGCCTGCTTCTGGCCATTCAACCTGGTCGCAACCTTCTTCAGCAGGCAGATTGTTGACAATGCTTCCGTTGATTGTAAGATGCATGGTTACAATACTGTCGCAACCATGAATGGATTGATACCTTCTAATGTAATTGCCCGAATGGTCATACGTTCTTCCGGCAAAATAGGTTTGTCCGTCTTCAATGTAAGAACGGCCTCCGTAATTCTCCCATGTGTAGTTGTCGCAGTTTGTAATGCTGAAGCTGACATTCGGGTAGTCTTGGTGAATGCTAAGATTCAGAGTGACGATACTGTCGCAGGTAGGTCCTGGAATTGTGTCAACACGGAAGTATTCTCCGACTTCTTCAAAATGTTCGCCGGTAGAAGGCCAGGTGTATGGCTGATTACATCTTTCAATGTCGTACACTTTCGAGTTGTAATTGGTGAGTGAAAGGTGCAGGTGGACAATGCTGTCGCAGCCAAGCACGGTTTGTCCGTTGTAAGTGTAATCTCCTGGTTGGGTGATGTTCTGACCGTTGAAAGGATAATAGCTTCCGGCGCAGAATGAGCGTTCAATGTCGTATTCATAAACCGGATTCACGCGAAGCGTGAGCTTGATGACGCTGTCACATCCGTGTACAGATTCAAGGGTGTGCTGGTATTGGCCTGCCGTGGTGAGCTGCTGACCGAAGAAATCGTAGGCGTCGCCATTGCAAATGCTTCTTACCATTGGAGTTTCGTATGTTTCATAATGTTCCAGGGTCAGGTAAACGGTGCTGTCGCAACCGAACTGGTTTGTCGTGGTGTAGTTGTATGAACCGGGTTCGTTGAGGTCCTGGCCGAAGAAACTGTAAACATCGTCAGGGCAGATGGAGATGTTAGGATGTGATTCGGTATTAGGATGAACCATGATGCTGACCGAAACGTTTTGTGTGGTGTAACCATCTCCGACTTGGCAAGTGTATTGAGTGGTGCCGACAGGAGGTGTGGCCACAGGATTCTGTATGTTCGGGTTGCTTAATGTGTTGGCTGGAGTCCAAGTGTAGGTGTAGTCGCCAGTGCCGCCCGAAGGAGTTGCGTGCAAGGTGGTTGATTCGCCTTCGCAGAGTTCGTAGGCGTCGGCTGAGGCCATGGCCGTCATGCCTGAACCTTCAATGCTGACAGTGACTTGTGCCGAGCTGCTGCATCCGCCTTGTGGGTTGGTGATGGTGACGGTGAATGTCGTCGTAGCTTGTAAACCAATGGTTGCGGTGTTTTGAGAGTTCGGATTGACAACTTTATTGGCTGGTTCCCAATGGAAGTTGAAGGTGCCGGCAGTACCAGCGCTAGCTGAAAGTTGTGATGTGCCGCCATACATGACAACGTTAGGCAAGGCGGATGCGGATGCTGTTGGAGCTGCATAAACAGGAACAGTCTGCTGCTTTTGGCTGGAGCAGGCTCCGCCACCTGTGGTGGTTGTAAGTGTGACATTGTAATTGCCAGCTTGTGCGTAAGTGTGTGAAGGATTCTGCTCGCTGCTGGTGCCACCGTCGCCAAAGTTCCAACGGTAAGTCATCTGTTGGCCTGATGGGTTTGTGGTGGAGGTGCTGGTAAATTGGGTCGGAGTGCCTTTACAAACCGAGGTGTAGTTGAAGTTTGCGGTTGGTTGTGGGTAAATAACGACTTCTGTCGTTGCGCTATTAGTTTGCGAACCTACTGAAATGGTGCATGTGTAAGTGCCGGCCATGGCCATGGTGCAATTTGTGCGGGTTGGGTTTTGCTGGTTTGAAGAGAAACCTCCTGGACCTGTCCAACTGTATGTTGAACCAGCTTGACCATTAGCTGTGAGGTGAATGGTTTCGCCTACGCAGTACGGGCCATCGTTATCGACCAATGGTGGCATGATGCCGCAGTTGGTGGTGCCGGTGCCGATATTTTCAAACATGATGTTGCATGCGCTATTCCCATAGTTTGTAAGTAATAATATGTAATACTGACCGGTTTGGGCATTGTTGATATGACAAAATTCGTCTTGACTTCCACCTGCATAACTGCAATCTACCATGTTGCTGCATGATAATTGACTACAGGCAGTGTTTATGTCTGGGAATGGACCCCAACAGTCAAAATCGATGTCGTATCTGGGACTGCTGTAGATTTTAATGTTCAAGTTACCAGGTTGATCAATCTGCATATAATAGAATGCAGGATTTGGTGTGGTGTATAAACAATTTGAGGAACTTCCGTCTGGTCTAATAAAATTGCTACAATAGTAAGGGGAGACTTGTGAGCCTAAATTGCCTGCGTTTACTCCAGCAGGAAATTGGTACAAACCGTTGTCGGTACAGAATGGCAAAGCTCCGTCGCAGGTCGAGTTGCCGTCGCGCAACTGACGATTGAAGTCTTCGTTGAGCATTAGGAAAATAGACTCTCCTAATTCGTAGCGCCATTCGACAAATAGGTTGCCACGCTCAATTTTGTCCAGGTTGTTGAAAGCCGCCCAGTCTTCATAGAGATTGTCAAGAAAAAAATCGAAATCGGCTTCCGGGGTGTCAAGGACATTGTCGTTGGCTGCAAAGATGTCAATTGTGTTCGGCTTTTCACTTGCTTGGTAGCAGTAATAACCGCTATTGGCAATGGAGTGCATTATAAACACTCTCTCTTCGATGGTTGGAATGTTGTGTATGTTGTATTCCGTGATTTTGATTTGGTTTTGTGCAAAAAACCGCATCGGCAATGTCAGCAGCATGAAGCCGATTAAGAGAAGTTTAGCGATTCTGTTCATACCTGATGGTGTATTTAAGGAACGTTTATTTAATTGTTTGATTATTTGCGATAGATTGTGTTTTGAAAAATGCCATTATTGGGTTACTATGACTTTCTTGGTGATAGTGCCTTCCTTGGTTGCCGCTACGAAGTAGTAGATGCCTGCAGAACGTTGTTTCATGCTGTAAGTCATACTGTTGCGTCCAGGTTCGTTGAGTGTTTCAAAACTATCGATGAGTTCGCCTTTCATGTTGTACACCTTGATGTTGACTTTGCCGGTGAGCATGTCGAAGTTGAGGGTCATTTCACCATTGTTCGGATTAGGCACAACGTTGAAGTTGGCTGATGTTGCAGTTTGTTCTTCTGTGCCGTAGAAGGAGCATACCATCCAAGTCTCTTGGCTTATGCCGGTAGGCTCGCAGCCATTGTAAGCGGTAGCTCTCAGAGTGACCGTGTCGTCTACGTGGTTGAGTACGTAGAGTTTGCAGTAGTATCTGTTGCTGGAGAAAGAGGTGTTGTCAATGTATGGCTCAAGTGACCATAATTCGTTGCCGTGGCTGTCGAAACATTGCCATGTTACACTATCCCAAACGCAGTTGATGTTTTGCTCGTAGACATGGAATAAGTAGGAGTTTACTTGGAATTCGGTTGAAGGAATGACCCAGTGTGGGGCAATGGTGTCATCGGCATAGACTTCTGAAGGACGTGGAGAGTATCTGAATGTTGCGTTTATCGTGACCACGCTGTCGCATCTTTGAGCGCTTTCGTAGGTTCTTTGATAGACACCGTTTCTTGTGATGGTCTCATTGGTGATGGGGTAACCGTTCAATGTGTAGTTGGAATAAGTTTTCCCCATAGGATTCCATTCATATTCGTTGCAGGTGTCAATTGTGATGGTTTGGTTGTAGGTCGGGTTTAATGAAAGATGGAGATAAACGAGGCTGTCGCAGCCGAATGGTGTGTGATCCATGTAAGATGTCTCGGTTGCGGTTGTGTATGGCACTTCGTTGAAATAATAGGTGTCGCCGGGACAGATTGAGTCATAGATGTGATATGGCTCTGCATTGGGGTGAACCAAAATTACGACACTGGCATCGCGTGTCACCATGCCATCGTCAACGTGGCAGGTGAATGTGTTGGTGCCGACGCTTGGTGAAGCCACCGGGTTTTGTGCATTAGGATTGTTGAGCAATTCGGCAGGCTCCCAACTGTAGGAGTAATTGTTGGTGCCGTTTGTAGGGAAGGCGTGTATGGTGGTCGATTCGCCTTCGCAGAGCTCATATTCATCAGCAGAAGCAGTGACGGATAGACCTGATCCTACTTCAATGGTGATGTCATCGGAAGCAGTGCATTGAGTGCCGCCGTTGGTGTTGATGACGGTGACAGTGAATTGTTGCGTGCTGGTTAACGCTACGGTCGTTGGATTCTGAATGTCAGGGTCGGAGACCATGTCTTCAGGTTCCCAGTGGTAACTGAATGTGCCTTGCACGCCTGGGTCGACGTTGAGCTGTGTGGTGGAACCGTAGTTGATGTATGTTGACTGTGCAGAAGCCGTCGGCTCAGGTATGGCACTGACGATGACTTCGGTGGTGGCGGTGGTGGTCTCTGTGCCTACGGTGGTGGTGCATGAATAGGATCCCGACATGGCTACAGTGGCGTTTTCGCGGGTGGGGTGTGCCAGCGTTGAAGTCCATCCATCAGGTCCGGTCCATTGGTAGGTGCCGTTTGGCTGTTCGTTGACATCAAGTTGGATGGTTTCGCCATCGCAATAAGGACCATCGTTGGTGACGATGCCTGGCAAAATGCCGCAGTCGGTTTCGCCCGGACCGCTGCCTGGAGTTTTGGAGAAACTGATGACGCAAGGGTCGCACGAATAGTTGGTAATCATCAGAATGTAATATTCGTCAACTTCAGGTAAATGGTAGTTGATGTTGCCATGTCCGGTGTTGTGATGGTGCTGGCCATCCGTATAACCAAGGTAGCAATCCTCTGTATAATCAGCCGAGTAGCAGCAGTCAATGATTTTGCCGCTCGACAGGTTGGTACAAGCCGAGTGGTCCATTACTTCTGCTTCCGTGTAAGGTCCCCACATGCAGAAGTCAATGTCTCTTGTTACCCCCGAATTAATTGGGTCGTGGCCTTCCATGTGGATGATGAACTGTCCGCCCACGCGAATCTTCATGTGGTAGAAGGATGGATTGTATGAACTTCCGATACAGCCATCATCCATGCCGGGTTCATTTGCTGTGCTGCTCGTGTTTGCAGCTTCGAACGTAATTGTTTCAGAAGTGCAGAAAGGCAGTGAGTTGGCACATGTTTCATTGTCGACACGGCTTTGGCGAAGGAACCAGTCCATCAGGATGGAGGTCATGTCGGCACTGGCAATGCCGCTTTTCCATTCTGTCATGTGTTCATCAATGTCAGTCTTGCTGAGCAGGCCGAAATCGGTAAGCTTGGTATTATAATATGCATCAAAAGCATCCGACAAGTCTGTGCCGCTTCCGGCTGGGAAGATGAGGTACATGCCATCGTTCTCATCTTGAATGATGGAGAACTGCCCGTCGTGTTGCAGGTTGTACATGAAATAAATCCTGAAACGAATGTCTTCAATCTTGCTGAAATCAAACGAAATACCATCGTTGGCATAATTTTCGTAAGGCGTTTGGGCCTTAGCACCGAAAACAGCTAAGAAGAATAATACGATGAAAATGTGCTTTTTCATAAGTGTATGATTATATTACAAATGGCAAAAATACGATTATTTTTTGCAAAAAAAAGAAAAAAGGATTTTTTTATGGTGAAATTCTTTGAAGAAACGAAAAAAGGCTGCCTCAAGGAAGCAGCCTTTTGCAATCTTTAGACGAGAGTCGCGTCTCTACTTATACGATTCCCGTGAATCCCATGAATGCCAAAGCAAGGATGCCGGCGGTAATCAGGGCGATAGGGGTGCCTTTCATGCCTTCCGGAACTTCCATCAGTTCGATGTGTTCGCGCACGCCGGCAAAGATAATCAGTGCCAGTGCGAAACCGCAGGCAATGCCTGCTGCATAAACGACGGACTCGCCCAAACTGAGCATGTGAGCTACGCCGCCATAGTTGAACTCTTTGGTGACTACGGTCAGCGAAACGCCCAACACGGCGCAGTTGGTGGTAATCAAAGGCAGGAAAACACCTAATGCCGTATAAAGTGAAGGACTGATTTTCTTTAGTATGATTTCAACCATCTGCACCAATGCGGCAATGATGAGAATGAACGCTATGGTTTGCAGAAATTCAAGTCCTAATGGGAGAAGAATGTACTGGTTGACAAGCCATGTGACTAAGGTGGAGAGCGTCAGCACGAAGATGACGGCTGCACCCATACCCAATGCGGTTGAAGTCTTCTTCGAAGTGCCTAAAAAAGGACAGATGCCCAGGAATTGCGAGAAGATGACGTTGTTGACCAAAATGGTCGAAAGTATGATAATGAGGTATTTCATGGCCGTAATTATTTGGATTTCTTCAAGTTGTTGACAATAGCGATGACGAAGCCTAAGACGATGAATGCGCCAGGAGGCAGGATGAACACCAGAATCTTGGCAGTTTCAGGCATAATGGCAAGGTTGAAAATGGAACCATTGCCCAAGAATTCCCTGATGCAGCCCAAAACGGTAAGTGAGCAAGTGAAACCTAAACCCATGCCGAGACCGTCGAGCAGCGATGGCCAGACCGGATTTTTCGAAGCGAAAGCTTCAGCGCGGCCCAATACGATGCAGTTCACCACAATCAGCGGGATGAAAAGACCTAATGTCTCATAAATGCTTGGAACGTAGGCTTGCATGACGAGTTGTACGACAGTCACAAACGAGGCAATGACCACGATGAAGCAAGGAATACGCACTTTGTCGGGAATGAAGTTCTTCAGCAAGGAGATGAAGATGTTTGAAAGGACAAGCACGAATGTGGTCGCCAAACCCATCGACATGCCGTTGATGGCGCTCGTGGTGGTGGCCAAAGTCGGGCAGCAACCTAATAACAAAACTAAGGTCGGGTTTTCCTTCAGTAAACCTTTGGTGAAAGTCTGTAAATTGTTACTCATTTTCAGTTCCTCCTTCCGTGATTTCTGTTGTTTCTTCATTATCGGTAATTTCTGAAACTGCGTCTGCCGGAGCATCGATTGTTTCGGAAACTTGTTTTACAAATTGTGCCTTGTTGGCTTCAAAACTATCGCAGGCAAGCTTGACGGCTTCGGTGAAAGCGCGCGAACTGATGGTGGCAGCGGTAATGGCATCGACATCGCCACCGTCTTTCTTAACCATGAGATTGTATGCGTTAGGATTTTTGCCGTTGAATTGGTCCTTGAATTTAGGTGTCGTCATGTTGGCACCCAAACCTGGGGTTTCGCTTTGCGATAGCACCGAAATCTTGTTGATAGTGCCATCGGCAAGCACGCCGACCATAAGTTCGACTTTGCCACCAAAACCATTGTTCGAGAAAGTCTTAATGGCGGCGCCAATCAGTTGGTTTTGTGCATCGTAAGCGCAGTTATAGGTCAATCCATCGATTTCAGTCACTTCTGTCGATGCAATTTCAACATCAGTCTTCAGAACTTCTTCGATGGCGGCCTGGTTTTTCTTCAGGTCAACTTCAGCGATGGCATCTTTGGTGATTGAATACACGAAGCCAAGAATGCCGCCCGTGACAACCGTAATGACTAACAGGCTGACGAGCATGTTTTTAAGTGTGGATTCTCTTTTTGCCATGGCTTATTGTTTTTTAGAAGGTTTGACAACACCAAAACGATAGGGCTTGAAAGCCTTGTTGATAAGTGGAGTGAACGCATTCATGATCAGGATGGCGAAGGAAACGCCTTCCGGATAAGCGCCCCACAGGCGGATGATGACCGTGATGGCACCGATGCCGAAGCCGAACAATAGTTTGCCGCGAATGGTCATTGGCGAAGTCACCATATCGGTTGCCATGTAGAAGGCACCGAGAATCAGACCACCGTAAACGAGGTGATAGACAGGTGCAATGTAAGTGGTTGGGTCGATGAGGTGGCAGATGCCGGCAAAGATGAAAACGGTCAGCAAAATGCTCAGAGGAGTGAAGATTTCGATGACACGGCGGCAAATCAAGTAGATGGCACCGATGAGCAGGGCAATGGCGCAGACTTCACCGAAAGCACCGCCGCGGTTGCCGAGAACCATGTCTAAAAGTTCAGGATTGTTTGTGAGACCTTCTTCTTTGAGGATGCCCAATGGCGTAGGACCAGTGACGGCATCAGCGAAGAAACCATTTTGGAAAATGGGTTGTGCCTGTGGCCAAGTGGTCATGGCAGCAGGGAAGGAAACGAGCATGAACACACGACCAACCAGTGCTGGGTTGAACGGGTTTTTGCCTAAACCGCCAAAAGGCATTTTTGCCACGCCAATGGCAACGATTCCGCCAACAACAACCATCCAGACGGGAAGGTTGGCTGGCACATTGAAGGCCAACAGTAAGCCAGTAACGGCTGCTGAGCAGTCGTTGATGGTGACAGGGCCTTTGATGAGGAATTTCTGAATGAGCCATTCGGCTAATACGCATGTGCCTACGGAAACGATTGTGAGGCGCAGGGCATACCATCCGAAATAGTAAATGGCGACGAGAAGTGCTGGCATAAGGGCAATCAGCACATCAATCATGATTCTTCTCGTGCTTTCGTTCGCATGAACATGAGGCGAACCGGATATTGTAAACTGATTCATAGTCTAATTACTTTTGATTGCGTGAACGGATGATGGCGCCAGTCTTGGCTTTGCCGTAACGGATATAGTCCAACAAAGGAATATTGGCGGGGCAGGTGAACTCGCAGGAACCGCATTCGATGCAGTCCATGATGTGGTTGCTTTCTGTCTCGTCGAACATGTTCAGCTTCGATAGCTTGTTGAGCAGGAAAGGCTGTAAGCCCATAGGGCATGCAATGGCGCAACGGCCACAGCGGATGCAGTTGGTCTGATGACGGTCTTGCGCTTCGTTGGTGGTCATCAGCAGAATGCCAGATGTGCCTTTGATGCATGGAAAATCGGTGACCGACACGGCTTTACCCATCATAGGACCGCCGTTGATGACGTTGGTGATGTTTTCCGGAAGTCCGCCAACTGCTTCGATGAGCAGGTTGGCAGGCGTGCCGAAACGCACACGGTAGTTGCCTGGATTCTTGACCGACTTGCCCGTTACTGTGACGATACGCTCAATCAGTGGCTTGTTCTTCTGGACGGCTTCGTAGATGGCGAAGGTGGAAGCCACATTCACCACGACGCAACCCGTCTCGATAGGCAGTTTGCCCGAAGGGACTTCGCGACCGGTGATGGCCTTGATGATTTGCTTTTCGCCGCCTTGCGGATATTTGGTCTTCAATGGCTGAACCTCAATGTCCTTGTAGAGTTCGCGGTTTTCATTGATGGTCTTGTCGAGCAATTCGATGGCGCCTTTCTTGTTGCACTCAATGCCGATGATGCCTTTCGGTGCGTTGACGGCGGTCATCAGAATCTTGACACCCATCAAAAATTCCTTGGTCTTTTCAAGCAGCAGGCGGTTGTCGCAAGTCAGGTAAGGCTCACATTCCGCAGCGTTGATGATGATGTATTCGGCTTTCTTGCCTTCAGGAATCATCAGTTTGACATGGGTCGGGAAGGTTGCGCCGCCCATACCGACGATGCCACATTCCTTAATCTTGTTGATGATTTCGTTAGGCGCGAGCTTGATTTCTGTGAGCAGTTCATCGGTGTCGATGTAACCTTCAATCCATTGCTCTTGGTCGTCGACATCAATGAAAACGGCAGGTTTGTAGTAGCCTGTGTGGTCCATCACGACGTCAATTTTTGTGACGGTGCCGGTGGCAGGGGAGTGGACGTTGGCCGATACGAAACCCTTTGCCGTGCCGATGAGCTGTCCGGTGAGGACGTGGTCGCCTTTCTGGACGATTGGGTCGGCGGGCGCACCCAAGCATTGCCCTAACGGGACGATGATTTGCTTCGGCATTGGGAAATTCTGTATAGGCTTGTCAGCCGAAAGCTTGTTTTCTTCCGGATGAACGCCACCTTTTGGAAAAGTCTTTATAGGATTCATGCGTTAGCTTTATTTTCGTTGGTTACTTCTTGATTGACAGGTTCTTCAGCTTTTGGCTTGCGAGGCGGGAAGTTGACGGCATGGATGGTGCCACGCGGGCAAACTTCTTCGCACTTGCGGCAGCTCTTGCACTTGGCTGGGTCGATGTAGGCGAGGTTGCCGCGCATTTCGATGGCTTCGAATGGGCAGGTCTTCACGCACTTTTGGCAGCCGATGCAGCCGACGTTGCAATTCTTGATGACCAGAGCGCCTTTGTCGGTGTTGGAGCAGCAGACGTAGACGCGGCGGTCGTTCTTGCCACGAGGACGCAGTTCGATGATGCCGCGAGGACAGGCCTTGGCGCAAGCGCCGCAGCCGACGCATTTCTTTTCATCGACTTCGGGCAGCCCCGTTTCTTTGTTGATGTGCAGGGCGTCGAATGGGCATTTCTTGGTGCAGTCGCCTAAACCTAAGCAACCTTTCGAGCAGCCACCTTCGCCTGCATACAACGTGTTGGCGAAAGCGCAGATGTCGGCACCTTCGTAGTGAACCTTAGCCGGTGAGTTCGCGCAAGAACCGTTGCAGCGGACAACGGCAATTTTCGGCTCGGCAGCGGCAATGGTAAGATGGAGAATGTCGGCAACCGTCTGCATGTTGGTGCCAGGGCAAGCCAATCCGTCGATGTTGCCTTTTTCGGCGGCTGATTTCACGCAGGCTTCAGCCAATGCACGGCATCCCGCAAATCCGCAACCACCGCAGTTGGCGCCAGGAAGGCACTCTGCCACTTCATCGATGAGAGGGTTTTCCTCCACCTTGAATTTCTGGGCTACGAAATAAAGGATCACCGCCAAAACGCCTCCTAAAATACCTAATACCAGTAGTGAAATGATGAGAATGTTGTTCACTTTTTTAATAGTTTTGAGGGTTAATGTTCTGATTTAGTATAAAATGATTGATGTGCTTGCTTGAAAGCAAAAAATCATACAAAAATATGGAATCTTCGTTTTTTGACCAAGATTTTTTTTTGTTTTTTTTAATATAAAAAATGTATGTTGCTGATATAGTGTGAATAATTCTGGCGAAAGATGCTTCATTCTATTTCGTAATTGAATTGCTTCTTCAATTTGTCGCGGCGCATATAGAGGATAATATAATAAGGTATGAGCGCGGCAATACTGCAAAGGGCTGACAATCCTTCGCCGAGACCGCAGCCGATGAGTGTGAAAAGCACGGCCATCATCAAAATGAAAGGTAGCAGATAGCCTAGAATGGCGGCTTTGTTGCCTTGGCTCACTTTCATCTTGACATTGACTTTCTGCATCAATTGGAAATCATGGTTTTTCGGGCGTGGCACAGTGAGTATTTTCTCTTTCATGTCGCTCATCGAGCAGGCGCTTTGGGCATGGCAGGCTGCACAGGCACTTTTCGACAAAATCCTGATTTCCAAAACTTCATCACCGATTTTCGTGATGATTCCTTCGTGTGTTATGGTTTCGTTATTCATATTATTTGCAAAAATATATTTTTTGATGTAAAAAACTTATTTTTGCAGCCTAAAAAGTTCGAAATATGGCAGATGAAGTGAAAAAGAAAGAAAAAGGCAAAATTGCGTCTTGGGTCTCAGATAAAATCGGTGACGTAAGGGAATGGTACTACAAGGATGACAATAAGCTTCGTGTGGTTCGCTTTCCGGGGACAAAACTTCCGTTATTGGATGTAATCTTGGACTTTTTCAAGAATTTTACCAAAGGTCGTACTTTGGATCGTGCGGCAGGCGTGGCTTTCAATTTCTTCCTTGCCTTGTTTCCACTTATCTTGTTCTTTTTCACTCTGATACCTTATATTCCAATCCCGAATCTATATGAAAGGGTGATGTTGTTCCTTCAGACATCATTTTTGCCTTCGGGGACTTTGAATTTTGTTACCGATACCATCGATGGCATCATGAATCAGCCTCACGATGGCTTGCTTTCGGTAAGTATCGTGTTGTGCTTGGTCTTTGGATCAAGCGGCGTGGTGGCTTTTTTCAATGGTTTCCGCAATGTGTATGCCGATTATCTTCGTGAAAAGAAACTCACGCTGAAGAGTTGGCTGCAGCAAAGGCTGTTTGCCATCATCATGTTGCTAATTCTCGGTGCGTTGATTGTCGTCTCCATCGTCTTGATTTCGGTCGGTGGCTTGGGCCTAAAGTTTTTGGTGACTGAAAGGATATTGAAAGGCGGGTTCGTCCTCTTCTTGTTCAACCTGCTTCGCTGGCTGGTCACGATATTTGCCTTGTGCTTTACCGTGGCAACGCTTTATTATTTTGGCAATGTGAAGTTTAACGAGCAATACCGCAAGGAACTGAAACGTCCCGGAAAGAATGGGAATAAATTCCGCAATTTCGTCATTTTCAGTCCTGGATCAATTCTGACTACAGGTTTGTTTATTTTAGCCACGATAGGTTTCAATATTTATATCTCCAATTTCTCGCGCTATAACGCCTTGTACGGTTCCATTGGAACGCTTATCATCTTGCTGATGTGGATTTGGATTCTTGCCATCGTCATTTTGGCTGGCAACGACTTGAATTCAGGAATCCGCCGTGAGACGGACAGACTCAGCGTCGATGAAGATGAAGTCAGGAAAAAGGAGATTGTTATCAAGGATTTAAAGAAACGCATTGATGTGTTTTCGCGTGAAAATGAGGACCGTGACAGAAGAATAGCCAATTTGCAGAATGTGATAAGGGAGAGACAGGAACTCATCGATAAACTGAACGAGGAAAAGAAAGATTGCAATCTTATCATTAAGGCTTACAGTGCTTTCGTAAAGCAAGAACTCGAAGGCGCTTCTTCCGGCAGCGAAAACCAAAACGATAATACAACATCTGATTCCGAAGAACAGGCGCATTGATTGCGTTAATTTAAAAATGGGCATCGTAGCACGACAGAGCATCAAAGGCACCTTGGCCACCTATTTGGGTGTTGCAGTGGGTATTGTCACCACTTTCTTCATCCAGACCAAGGCTTTGACAGCCGATGAAATAGGACTCATCGACGTGTTGCTCCAGTGTGCCTTGCTGTTTTCGGGTATCGCTCAGCTGGGCACCAATTCGTCGGCAATGCGCTATTATCCGCATTTCAAGGACGAAGCCCATCGCGACCATGGCTTTTTCGGCTGGACCTTGCTGGTTCCGCTTGTAGGCTTTTCCGTTTTCCTGTTCGTTTTCCTGCTTTTCAAAAATTCGATAGTCGGTTATTTTACGAAAGATTCAACGGCTTTTGGCGAGTATGTTTATTTCGTCATTCCGTTGGCGCTTTTTATGCTCTATATTTCTGTTTTTGAGACTAATAGCAATTTGCTGTTGCGTATTTCGGTGCCGAAATTCATCCGTGAGGTCGGACTGCGTGTGATGACTTTGGCAGTCTATCTGCTTTATTTCTACAAAGTGCTCAGTTTCAGAGGTGTTGTTGTTTCATTTTGCGTTTTCTATGGTTTTTCCACATTGGTTAACATCATTTATCTGCTGTCGCTGCAAAGGGTGTCGTTCAGAATTGAAAAGGGTTTTGTGAAGAAGGAACTGAAGCGCGATTTCCTGTTTTACACTGCGTTTATGATTACTGCGGCATTGGCTGGAAATGTGATTCCTATGCTGAGCAAGTTTTTTGTGGCGGGCGAAGTGAGCTTCCATTTGGCGGGCGTGTTCACCATTGCCACCAACATTGCTGCTGTGGTTGAGATGCCTTATCGTTCGTTAGGCGCCATTTCGCGTCCTCATATCTCCGAAGCCATGGCAAAACAGGATGTGAAACAGGCTGATTCGTTGTGCAAGAATGTGGCGTTGCATCAGTATATGGCTGGTGCTTTCGTCTTTTTTGTCATTTGGACGAACATCGATTTGCTTTTCGGAATCCTGCCTAATGGCGAAGTCTATAGCGTAGGCAAATGGGCCGTGCTGCTGCTTTGCATCGGAAGGTTGATATATTCCACTTTTGGTATTACGACGACTGTGCTGAGCTATTCCAAATACTATTATTATTCGCTGATTTTCACCATTCTGCTGACTTTGATGTCGTTTTTCATGAACTGGTATTTCGTGCCGAAATGGGACATCAACGGTGGTGCTTTGGCATACACCTTGTCATACATTGTCTATTTCGTCATGCTTTTGGCTTTCATCAAATGGAAAATCGGAGTTTCTCCGTTGACGAAAAAGATGTTTACCGTTTCGGCTGTCATTTTGGTGCTGTTTGGCCTGAATTGGATATGGACAATTACTCTGACACCATGGTTTGCCGGTCTTTTTGCTAAACCGATTTTTGGCCTCTTGATTGATGGCGCAATAAAAACCGTCGTCTTCCTGATACTTGGAATGACGACGGTCTATAAACTGAAAATCTCAATGTCTGTCAATGATTTGATTGACAATGGATTGAAAAGGCTTCATCTGAAATAATCATTCCACCTCAATCCGTCTTGTGCATGAACCCTCTTTGGTTTGGATGCGAATCACATACAGGCCTTTGCCGAATCGGGTCATGTCGATGGTTGTCGTGTCAGCTTCAAGTTCAATGTCGGTGACAACTTGACCTAAGGTGTTGATTACCGTGATACGTTGCATTCCGGCAACTTCAATGTTGATGAAGCCGGAGGTCGGGTTTGGATAGATTTTTGCGTTGATGCTGCTCTCGTTGACGTCGAACGAACTCTTTACGTTTATGGTGAGGGTGTTATAGCCTTCACCGCAAGGGGAGTCGATGCCAACGCCAAGGGTGGCTTCGCCTTGATAGTCAGCATTCCAGGTGACGATGGCGGTGCTGCCAAATCCGGCCACGGTTCCGGCTTGGTCGGGCAGAAGAATCCACTGATAGGATGTGCTGTTGCTGAAACCGGGTTGTGTGTAGACGCTGGTGGAGGTCAGGTAGGTGTCGACTTCAACGTCGCCTTCTATGGCTTGCATTTCTTCAAACGTCTCGATAGTGAGGTGGAGCGTGACGATGCTGTCGCAGCCCGTTGAAGAAGTGAAAGTCTGTTCGTAATCGCCGCTTTCGCCGTATTCCGTGCCGTTCCAGATGAAGCTGTCGCAAGTGTTAATCATGAACTCGTGGCTCGTCGAATGATTGATGGTGATGTGCTTTGTGACGATGCTGTCGCAGCCGTGTTGCGAGGTGAAGGCCTGCTCGTAATCGCCGCTTTGTGTATAGGTAATGTCGTTCCAAGTGTAGGAATCGCAGCTTGTGATGTTATAAGTGTCCGTGTAGCTTGGCCAGATGGTCAGATAGCAGGTGGCAACGCTGTCGCAACTGTTTGGCATTGGGAAGAATTGTTGGTAAGTGCCGCTTTCAGTGTAAGTCTCGTTGTTCCAAGTGTATGAGCCGCAGGTGGAGATTTCGAATGAACTTGTTGGGAATTGCAAGACCGTGATTTGTACGGTGTTGCTGTAGACGGTTCCCAAAAAGTTGGAGACGAAATATCTCAGATACCAGCCGTTGTATGATTCGTCAAGGGCTTCGCCGTTGTAGACTTGAACATCGGTGAAGTTTTCGTCAGCTGCGATTTGCCATCCTTGGCGCGAAGCGTGCTGTGTGCTTGGGGCTTGAAGTTCGAGGCTTGAACCGGCGCAAATGGTTTCCGGCGTGATGATTTCGCCGACGATAGGCTGCAAGGCTCCTGGGTCGAAGTCGTGGATGGCTCGAACATGGGCGTTTGTTGTTTTGTTCGTTTTTTGGTAATATCCACCATAATAGATGGTAGATCCATAATCAACACACCAGGCGTTGTCTTCATCGCATTCGGTGCTGGTCCAGTATAGGTCAGAATCCATCAACGAACCACCTGCCATATAGATGGAGTTCTCGATAAGGGGCAGTGCGCCGAATAATTTTGAGAGTTGTCCGGCTGATGGTAGATACCATCCGTTTTCGAAATCGACTTGGAAGGCGGCGTATGAACTGCCGCTTTGATAGTTGAGCAATGTCTCGGTGTTCCCAAAGCCATTGCTGTCATTCAGCAGGTTAAATATAATTTCGGGGTCGTGGTTGTTTAGTGGCGAATCGTCATGGTCGCCCCATGAGTACGTGGAAGGTGCATCGTCTAAGGCAACCATCCAGTATGCCTTTTCGTCGGGATTAAAATAGAAGACAATGCCTTCACTGCCGTCGTCGTTGACGATAAGTTCTCCGATAGGAATGCCGCTGCTGTTTGTGGTGAAGCTGCGTATCGACCTAACTCCTAAAATAGCAGGGTTGGAGGCCATCGTTTTGGTGTAGTTGCCCAAGTTGCCTTTTCTATTCATGTCGTGCATGTGGTAGGGGGTACGTTCGGTCGAAGTCCAATAATTGTCGGTGTTGTCAAATAATGCTGTGCCCCCCACGGCGGTAAGTGAACTGTTGATGGTAAGGATGTTGTTGTAGAGCAATCGCAGTTCGCCTGCTCCGGGAATGTACCAGCCATTGTCGAAATCGGTGCACCATACTGCGGGATAGTAGTAAGAACCGCCATACATGCCTCTCAAGGCTTCGGTGTTCGAGTATCCATCGAAATCATAGATTGCCTTGCGCGACTCTTCGATGTCGGTTATAGGGAAATCCACGCCGTAACCTCCATATTGGATGTCGGTGGCGTCGTCGTATAGGTTGACGGCTAAGCCATTCAATCCTGATGGGTCAAGGTAGTAAACTACACCCATGGCGGTCTTCCCCGATGATGGGAATTCGCTGACGCTAATGGTGCTTCCATCGGTGCAAAGGATGTCGCCAATGTGAACTGTCTGTTGTGCTGACAGCAAAATAGGTAATGTCAGCAACAGTGAAAGGATAAAGTTCTTTGTCTTTTTCATAGTGCTATATTTTGTTAATGAATGGTGCAAAGTTAGTGTTTTTCTGATAAGAAATAAAAAAACAGGAAAATAATTATGGTTCCCATTTCACCACTTTCCGTGTAATGGTGTAATTGTTGTTGGCAATGCGCACCAAATACATGGCTCCGGCTTTATACTTCAAGGAATAAGGCACATCGGTTCCGTTGACTACGGCATCGGCCTTCAGAGTGTCGATGAGCCTGCCCGTGACATCGAAAATCTGGATGACGCAATCGCCTTTCATGCCCCACAGCCTGATGGTGAAATCGGCACGGGTAGGGTTGGGGAAGATGATGAGGTCGGGCAACAAATCGTGGTGGATGACAAGATGCCGCTCCGAAACGCCACATTCCGAATGGACTTTCAGCGTCAGCGTTCCGACTCCGTTGCTTCGAATGCCAAGGGTGCAACTTGGCGACTGAGATGAACTGCTGAGGGTCCAGTCCGGATTGTCGATGCTCCAATCGTAAAGGTAAGCACCTTCTACAGGTTCGATGAAATAGTCGAATTCGCCAAAATCGGTGTAATAATAATGTGTTTCGCCTTGGATTTCGCCGATGAAAGGAGCAGGCAGAATGTTGATTTGTATAATGTTGCTGTAAACGGTTCCAAATTCGTTGGAAGCAAAATACCTTATAAACCATCCGTCGAATGAAAAATCAATGTTTTGACCATTGTAGGCAATTGGTTCGGTGAAGTTCTCGTCAGATGAAATCTGCCAGCCTTGAGAATCAGCAAATTGTGTTGTGGGAACTTGAAGATGTAATGGTTCGCCTTCGCAAAAACTGTCAGGAATATTGATGTCGGCAATGGTAGGAGCTTTTGAGAAAATAATATTTCTTACAGCTCGGAAACAGGCACTTTCGTTTTTGTAATGGGTCTCAAACTGACCACCCCAGTCATGGCTGCTATTACCGAAATCGACAGCCCAGACTTGTGCAGAATACGATGCCTCAGAACTTGAAAAATAAGGTTTTAGTTGTAGTCTAGAGCCTCCAGCAAGTGATAGTTTGTCATTAACTTTGTCTAAAACACTGCAAAGTTTCATCAATTGTCCTGCGGTTGGGATATACCATCCTTTTTCATAGTCAACGATTCCGGCTCCGTATGAGGCTGAATAACCATTGCTGAAATGATATCCTCTGATTAAACCAGTGTTGGCAAAACCATCGATTTCTTCAAGAAGTTCGTTTGGAAGACTGTGACTGTTGATGTTAGTTATGTGGTCTGATAGTCCCCAATTATTAGTCTGCAAATCTGATAGGGCAACCATCCAACCGTCGGTGCGGTCTGCGTTTATATAGAACACAATGCCCTTACTGCCGTCGGAGTTTGTGACTAAGTCGCCGATTTTGAAATTCTGGGCGAAGATGAGCGCTGGTGTAGTTAATATTAAAACTAGGATGAAAAGGAAATGTTTCATGATGATTTGTTTTTAGAAAGTTCTGACAGCGCGAACGTAAAAATCGTGTGATACTTTTTTGCTATGCCCTTCTGAGCCAAGATAATTGATGTCCCAAGCGCCTTCGCTATCGCATTCAGTGGAAGCCCAAATCCACCAGTTGGAAGAAAGAATAAAAGGCTCACCGCTGACAGTGTTAAGCGATTGGTTGATTTCGGGTATGTAACCGTAAAGTTGCCGGATTTGTCCAGCCGCAGGGAGATACCATCCGTTGTCGAAATCAACAGCCCAGGCTGCTGGAAAAACCGAAGCATTGCTGTAATTTCTGATGATTTTAGTGTTGTTATAACCGTCGGTGTCTTTGATGGCATCGCGGAATTTCCTGATGTTTGTCAATTCAGGAACATCGATGTACTGATAGCACCAAGGTGTTTTTCCTTGGTATTCCAAATGGACAGCCCATCCGTGCTGTTCGGAATCATCGACGTAAAACACCACACCCAAAGCAGTTTTGCCCGATGAGGCAAATTCGTTAATACTAACGGTGCTCCCGTCGGTGCAAAGGATGTCGCCGATGTTTACTGCCTGTTGTGCTGACAAAAACAGAGGTAATGCTATTAGCAATGAAATGATAAAGTTCTTTGTTTGTTTCATGGTAGAAATCATCTTAAAGTTGTGCAAATATAGTATTATTCTAAGAATGACATGTTTTTTTTTATTTTTGCACCATGAAATTGAATGATATGAAAGTATTGATGTTGTTGGATCATGTTTTTCCGCCCGATACACGGGTGGAAAACGAAATCAAGGCATTAGCTTTTGCCGGTAATGAAGTGCATATTGCTTGTCTTCAACAGCAAGGGAAACCTCTTGTGGAGCAAACTGAAAATTGTGTGATTCACAGGTTCCCAATTTCAAAGCTTGTTTACAAGTCAAGCGTGGCAGTGCTAAAATTCCCGATGTATTTCAATTTTTGGCGAAGGATAGTGAAAAGCCTTTTCAGAGAAAATCGCTTTGATGTGATACATGTTCATGATTTACCTTTGGCAAAAGTGGGGCTTGAGGCTAAAAGTAAATACGGATGCCGTTTTGTCCTAGATATGCATGAGAATTGGCCGGTCCTTTTACAATTGTCAACGCATACGAATACAATTTTTGGGAGGCTCCTGTCGTCTAACAACCAATGGGTTAAGTACGAGGTGGAAATGTGCTCGAAGGCCGATAGGGTTATTGTTGTCGTAGATGAGGCAAAGGATCGGGTAAATGCTTTGGGCGTGTCCGCTGAAAAGATTTTTGTGGTCTCTAACACATTGAATGTTGAACAGTTTGACCCGATTGAAAGGACTGACTTTGATACAAGACTTTTCCGGATGCTTTATGTTGGAGGAATCAACTATCATCGAGGAATCCAATATGTAGTCAAGGCTTTGGCAATCTTGAAAAGCCGTAAAATTGATGTGCATTTTGATTTGGTTGGTAACGGAAGTTATCTTGATAGTATCAAACAGTTGATCAAGGAACTCCAAGTCGAAGATATGGTGACCGTTCATGGCTTTAAGCATTTTAGTCAGATTGTTGATGTGTACGAATCGGCAAGCGTGGCTCTGATTCCTCATATCAAGTCGGGACATACAGATAATACTATTCCGCATAAGATTTTCCAGTATTTGTATGCTGGAATCCCGATGGTCGTATCTGATTGCAATCCGTTGGAACGTATTGTGACAGAGACTAATAGTGGAATTGTATATCGTTATGACGATGCGAATGCTTTGGCGGAAACGATAGCATCACTGTATAACGATCGCAACCGTTTGTATGATTATGTGAAGGAAGGCCGTAAGGCTGTAATCGAAAGGTACAATTGGGCCGTTGATGGGAAGAACTTGTGTGAAATGTATCTGGGCCTGTAATAGGGCAGGTGAGTTTTTCCCCTAGTTGATGATTTTATTCATCATTTCCACAAACTCACCGGCCAACGCTTTTCTCGAATACTTTTCGATGGCTTCGTTTTGACAGCCTTTTAGAGTGCCCGATTTGTATGCATCGTAAAGTCCTTTAATTGCGGTTTTCATTTTTTCCTTGTCCTCAAAACCGACAGTCAAGCCTGCCTTTGCTTCGTTGATGATGTGCGCGGCGTCACCGTCTTCAGGGCCGATGCAAAGGATTGGGCGGCCCGAAGAAAGGTATTCAAACAGCTTTCCGGTTAGCAGCCCTTTGGCTCTCGGCGTGTTTTCGGGCATGAGCAACAAAAGCAGGAGATCGGCGGATTGCTGCTCTTGAAGGACTTGGCTGTGTGGAATATACGGTTTGAAGACAACATGTTGTTCCAACTTGGCTTTCCTAAAGGCAGCCTCGACCGATTGGTCAATCTGGCCAATCATGTTGATTTGCAGTTTCTTGCCGAACGATTCGCTTTCTTCGACGAGTTCGCCGATGGCTTCCCAAAGATTTTCGGGGTTTTGTATCTTCGACAGGACGCCAATATAAGTCAGGTTGAACTTCTCGTTTTGTGGCCGTGTTTCAGCGTCTTGGTCTTCGTCATTCCAATCGAAACCATTGTAAATGGTCTTGACATTGCATGTGCCAAGGGCTTCTAACCGTCTTGCACCGTCGGGAGCCACGGTGACCACTTGGTCGGCTTGGGTGAGCACCTCGTGTTCCAATTGGTGCTGCTTGCGGTCGGAGCGAGGTGTCAGGTGCAGTTGGTCGTAATAATCAATCTCCGTCCAAGGGTCTCTGAAATCGGCAACCCATGGGATGTTGAGCGCATTGTGCAACTTCATGGCAATCAGATGCATGGAGTGGGGCGGTCCGGTGCTAATGATGGCATCGACGGGATGCTCCTTGAGGTATCGTTCCAGGAAACGTACTGAAGGTTTCACCCACCAGCAGCGTGCGTCGGGAATGAACAGGTTGCCGCGAATCCAAAGTGAAAGGTTTTCCTTCCAGCCTTGCTTGCGTTCGCCTTCGTTGATGAACCCGACTTTCACTTTCTGCTCCTTCTTGATGCCTAAGAGCTGCTTGTAGAAACTGTAAGGCTCCACGATTTTCCGCTTGATGACTTCCGCTTCAGGCGCGATGTCTTGCAGCAGTGAAGGGTCTTCAACGGGATATTCGGCGTTTTCGGGCGTGTAAATCACCGGTTGCCAGCCATATTCGGGCAGGTATTTCGACATTTTCAGCCAACGCTGAACGCCGCTGCCACCCGATGGTGGCCAATAATATGTGATGATCAGCACGCGTTTCATGCTTCGGCTTTCTTCTTGTTTTTAAAGGTGATGACAAGGGCGGCGACGAGACCTAAAATCAGTATCAGTGAGCTGATGAAAGCAACGGTGTTGCCAGTGTGATAGGCCTTAATGTCGTATTGCATGACTAATTCGTGACTGCCGCTTGGAATCAGGGCGGCACGCAGCAGGTAGTTGGCGCGGAGCAATGGCTGCTCTTCGCCGTCGACGAAGAGTTTCCAGCCTTGCTTGGTCCAGATTTCGGAGAAAACAACAAGTTTGTCTTCCGAAGCGTTGAACTGATAGGTCAGCTTGTTAGGCAGGTAATCCGTCATTGCAATTTGTGCAGGGAGACTGTCGGTTGCTTTATAGTTGCCAATCTGGCCTTCAAATTCCTTGCTGATGATAGCCGTCGAGCGGACATCGGTTGTGCCGATGGCATCGAATTCTTCGTTTGGCGTTGTTACCCAATTGATGTCGCTGACGCTCCAGGCATTGCCAAAGGCGCATGGATTTTGCAGAGGCTCGGAATTTGGGTCGTAAATCACATATTTGGTATTCAGCATGTTGAGCACTTTCTGCTGTTCCATGTTTTCAACGAGGTCGCGTTCCGTCTTGACGTTTTTGAAAATGGAATTGAAGTTGCGGACTTCATTTCCTAAATATTCCGAAATCACGTCTTGATAACGGCGCAGTTTGGCGCCGCAATAGCCGCCCACCGACTTGTGGAAATAGGAGGTGCTGGCATCGTTGAAGACATCCTTCGTGAGGTTGATGACGCGGTAGTCTAAATTCGGGTCGCTCAGAATGGCCTTGTCGGCAGCCGATGCGGTGAATGGCTTTTCGTATTGGCGTTTGTCAATGAAGTTGTCTTTGTTGAGATAACGGCGGTCGACGGGAACCATGTCGATGAGTATCAGTGCAGCGAGGATGAGAAAAGCAGGTGTGGCTTTCAGTTTGCCTTTTCCGTAGAGGAAAATCGGCACGGCTGAAAGGACGATGAACAGGAAACTGCGGATGGCATCCTTGCGGAAGATAGCCACGCGCACATCTTCAAGTTGTGTGGCAAAGGCTTGATAGATAGCACCGTCCTTGCCCGACATCATTTCGCCAAACTGCTCGGCTTCGCCTTGACTGAGAAAACTGAAGAAGAGTTTCGGGGCGACGAAAAACAGCAGGCACAAACCAGCGGTAATGCCCAACGAAATGTAGAGGTATTTTGCCTTGTTCTTGAATTGTTCTTGGTCTTTTACCAGTTCGGCCAAGCCCAGAATGCCGAGCAGCGGCATGCACACTTCGGCAATGACCAAGGTCATGGAAACGGCGCGGAACTTGTCGTAGCCAGGCACGAAATCGAGGAAGAAATTGGTGAATCCCATGAAATTCTTGCCCCAGCTGAGCAAGATGGATAGTATGGTCGCAATGAGCAATGCCCATTTCAGTTTGCCTTTCACGGTGAAACAGCCCAAAACGAAGAGGAAAACAATGATGGCGCCAACGTAAACCGGACCGCTTGTGCCGGGCTGGTCGCCCCAATAGGCGTTGCTTTGCGCGATGCTGGAGCGGAACTGCGGGTCGGCATCGGCAAGCGCAGGATTGTCGTTGCCAATGTATGCCGAGGCACCGCCTTTTGCATTAGGTATCATCAGGCTCCAAGTCTCGCCAATGCCGTAACTCCATTGTGTGATGTAGTCGCGGTCGAGGCCTGTGGTCTGGTTGCCGTCGTTTTGGGTAAGAACCGGTTTGCCGCGCGTGGTTTCCTTGCCGAATTCGTAGTTTGCATAGAGAATCGTGGAGAATGTCAAGACACCGATAATGGCTGCCACCACCAGTGCGCCCGAGGCCTTGAAGAAATGCCCCAACTTCTTCTCCTGGATGTCGCTAATCAGTTCGGCAATGACGATGCAGATGACGATAAGCAGCAGATAGTAAGTGATTTGCAAATGTCCCGTCCTGACTTGGAATGCCATGGCGAAAGCAGTCAGAATGCTGCCCCAAAGGTATTTTCCTTTGTAGGTGAGCAGGATACCCGCCAAGACCGGCGCCATATATGCCATGGCCATGGCTTTGGCATTATGGCCTGCGCCGATGACTATGAACAAATAGGAGGTCAATCCGTAGGCGATGGCGCCCGCAAAACTGAGCCAGATGTTGACATCGAGTACCATCAAGAGAATGAAAAATCCTAACATACTGATGAATACGGAACCGATAGGGTGGGGAAAACCTAACGAAAGGCCTCTGTAAACAGGGTCGGTGAGGTTGCCTTTCTGACGCACGGAAATGTTCCATGCGGGCATTCCTCCGAAGGCCGAATTGGTCCATAGGGTCTGCTCGCCGGTGCTTTCGCGGTAGTCGATGATTTCCTGCGACATGCCACGGCTCATGTCAATGTCGTGTTGCTTGATGCGTTTCCCTTCCAAAATCGGACTGAAATACAGTAAGGTGATGACTGCGAAGCAGATAATGGCAATGATGATGCCCAAAGTGCTTCTTGTGTTGTTGTCTTTTGGTGTTATTTTCATTGTTGATGGATTTTATTCAATTTCTTCAAAATCAGTATATTCCCCAATGTTGGGGTCAACGTGTATCTTTTGCTCTTTCTCTTTTGGTTCTTCGAATCCGTTTTTGTGCATTTCCTTTTCGATTTTCTTCATCTTGTGCCTAAATATCAGTTTGATAATTAGACTGTAAGCATAGAAAAATAGGACGATGATAAGTAATATTGATAGTAGGCCTCCCATGTCAAATAATTTAAGCTGCGAATTTACAACTTTTATTGGTTGGAAATTTACATTTTGCCAAACAAGTCTTTAAAGAACGTTTCAATGAATCCGATTCCATAGCCGAAAAGCTGGCAATAGGAAGCAATGATGGATAAAGCGGCTACCTTTAGATTCTTGTTTTTCAGCAGCGAATCAATGAAAACCATGATAATGTATAGGCCAATGGGCAGCAACCAAAGCCACGACCAGAATATGGCGAGGAGAACCATTAAGATGTTGCCGCAGACGAATGCCGCAGGCAGAAGGTGTACCAGTTTGAAAGTGTCGGGATATTTCTTTTTCAGTTCGATGCGGGCGTTGCCGGAATGTTTCACCTGACGGAAAAACGAACTGAATTTCACGCGGCGTTTGTGGTAGACGAAGGCCTCGGGGAAAAGCCGGCAGGAATAGCCGCCTTTGAAAATGCGTGTGCTGAGGTCGATGTCTTCGCCGTAGCGCATGGGCGCAAAACCGCCCAATGTTTCGTAAACGTCTCTGCGGATGCCTAAGTTGAAGCTGCGCGGATAGAATTTGTCGAGTTTCTTGCCGCCGCCGCGTATGCCGCCCGTCGTGAAAAACGAGGTCATGGAGTAGTTGATGGCTTTCTGAATGGGCGTGAACGAGGGGTGTGCTTTGTCGGGACCGCCAAAGGCGTCAACGGGTTCGGCAGCTAATTCATTGTGGATAATCTGGAGATAGTTTTCGGGAACGATAACATCAGAGTCTAAGATGATTAGGTATTCGCCGTGGCTGCGCTCCGCACCATAGTTCCGTGATGGGCCAGGACCGGAATTCGACTTGAAATAATAATGCAAGTCTAATCGTTGCGTGTATTTTTTGCAGATGTCTTCGCAGGTCTCGCTTGAACCGTCTTCCACCACAATCACCTCAAAATCTTTCAGCGTCTGAAGGCAAAGGCTCTCCAAAAGTTCGTCGACTTCCTGCGGCCGGTTATATACGGGTATGATGATTGAAAATTGCATGCTTATAAATTTGGTGCAAATATAGAGAATTGTTTATTTTTGCGACACAAAAGTAGCATCATGAAGAAGTTAATCGCTTTTTTTACACGCATTTTTCCGCGTCAGTGGCTCATCAAGTTGAGTTATGTGTTCAGTTTTTTCATTCGCCCTTTCTATTGGGGCAACAAGGTGGAATGTCCCGTTTGCGGCTCGCATTTCCGCAAGTTTTTGCCCTACGGCTATGGCGTGGCAATGGATAACCGTTTGTGCCCGAAATGCTTGTCGTTGGAACGTCATCGTCTGCTTTGGCTGTATCTTAAAGAAAAGACCGACTTCTTCACGGCGCCTTTGAAGGTCTTGCATTTTGCGCCCGAACAGCCCTTCCTCAAGCGTTTCCGTGCCTTGAAAAACCTTGATTACACCACTGCCGACCTCGACTCGCCGATTGCCGACCTGCATTTGGATGTCACCGCCATTCAGCAGCCTGACGATACTTTTGATGTGGTGATCTGCAACCATGTCCTGGAGCATGTGAGCGATGCAAACAAGGCTTTTGCCGAAATCAAGCGCATTTTGAAACCCGGCGGCTGGGCGATTCTGCTGGTGCCCATCAACCCTGATGTGGATACTTTCGAAGACCCAAGCATCACCGACCCGAAGGAGCGCGAGCGCCTCTTTGGCCAATACGACCATGTGCGTCAGTTTGGCCGCGACTATGCCGATGTGTTGCGCAAGGCCGGCTTCGATGTCACCGAAGACCGCCTGTATTACGAACTCCCGGAAAGCCAGCGCGAGCGTATGCACTTGGCGCGTAGGGGAGAGGAAATTATTTATAGGTGCATGAAATCGTAGAGTTGGAGAAATGAAATTCTGCTTTTTCTAAAGAAACCCTTTTTGCAACGCCCAATTGGACTATAACTAACGAAAGCAAATCTGTTTCAAGCATAAGGTTTGAAAAAGCAAGACCTATGGGACATACCATCAAGTAGGTTCAACTCGATTTTCAAACTATCGGACATAGTTTGACTTGCATGAAACTCGATTTTCAAACTATCGGACATAGTTAGAACTGCATGAAACTCGATTTTCAAACTATCGGACATAGTTTGATTTGCATGAAACTCGATTTTCAAACTATCGGACATAGTTTGATTTGCATGAAACTCGATTTTTAAACTATCGGACATAGTTTGATTTTCGAGATCCAATAAAAACCGTTTGTTTGAGACATGAGAGCATTTCGAGACGGCCTCGCCTTTGTTTTTGGCATCTATATATTTTTAGACCCTAACATAGACAATATGCTAGGTCGCCACCATCACAATACCAAGGCTGTGTTTTTTGCACACCGTCCGGCATTTTTTTGAGTGTTTTCTCCGATGCGCAGCGAAGCGGAGTGGGAGGGAAGCGGCAGGTGGCTGGATGCGGAGGCAGCCTTGGTACGGCCTTGGTATAGCCTTGGCAGGAGGAAGGCAGAAAAAATAAAAAAATCATTTTTCAAAAAATCACAAATTCGTTTTTCAATGATTTTGCTGGTTGCTGCTCTTTGCTGGCTATATATACCTAATTAATAATATATTATTAATTATAATATTATAAGGTGAAGAAATAGCAGATAGGGTCGTTTAATGTTGAAATCGGAATTTGTGATTTATGATTTATGATTTTTTGAAAAAATAAAATTTGTTATGTTATTGATGATGAATTTATTACACAAATACAAGCATTATGATTTTTCATAAAAAGTTCAGAAAATAAGAAATTCCTTTGTTTTGTCAACTTATCGTATCTAATCGAGATGTGCCCACCGACTGACAAGACTTTGGCAGTTAACATAGGTCGAAAAGTATATAATCATAAATTTATTGACTTGACCAAGTCATTGAGAGTAGGCTTGGGTGTGTTTTATAAAAGATATAGAAGGGCATTTCTAAATAAAACTCTTTGATAATCAGATAAATATTTGTATATTTGCCGCAAATTTGAAGAGAAAATGGAC
>JAKSMU010000014.1 GCA_024400455.1 Bacteroidales bacterium
AGGCGAAAGTGGATTATGCCGTCTATAAGGATTCCGCTTTGGACAAGCAGCAGCTATTAGACTTGCGTCTGGCAGCGGACCGCCATTTCAACCAGTTCACCGTCCGTCTCAAGCAGGCCTATCCGAAACTCACCAACAGCGACCTCGACTATTGCTGCCTCTATCTGCTTGGCCTGACCGATGCCGACATTTCCGCCTTGATGCAGCGCGCCTATAACACGGTTAATGAGCGCAGTACCAAACTGCGAAATGTTTTTGGTAGAGAAAACAACATTTCCAATACTTTAAGGGATCTTGCTGAATGTTTTCTGCTAAATTGATTAACAAGACGTTAATCAAAAATCCGAACCTTTCCGAACCATCATTTTCTTGCGGGGTTTTGGAGCCTACTCTATTTTTGCATCGTGATTTAAAATCTAATAAATGATGAAAAAAATGATTCTGATGCTCTGCTTGGTTCTTTCGGGAGCATTTTGTTTCGCCCATAGCGAAGAAGGAAAGCTTGGAAAAGGAGATGAAATAACAATTGATTCCATAAGAGTTTATCAGTTAAAGACCGATTGCGATACCGATGAAACTATTGCCAGCCAGTCGGATTTAGATAGCTTTGAATATGCTGTTAAAAAATCCATATCTATCATCCCTTTTGAAAATATTGTGATTGATACAAACGACAAAATGACTTTGCGAGTTACTGATAGTTTTGAAATCACAGGAACGTTCCAAATAGATGCAGGTGCCGAATTTACTGTAATCAAACAAGAATGTCAAGATTGAAAAATACTCCAGAAATAAACGCTACAATATAAATCATTAAAAAAACTCAAATCATGAAGAAATTATCTATCATCGTTTTAGCAATGCTCTTGAACTTTTATGCTATAGCCCAAAATAATGAATTCTATTACAAGGACTTTGTGCCTGACACTTGCCAGTTTATCACTAATGATTCCTTGAAAGTAGACATTGACAATGATGGCGCTTTTGATATGTGGATTTCTGGTTATGTTCAACACGGTGCGCTCCTCTGTGTTATACACATGATGCCTGGTTGGGAAATATGCCCATCGGAAAGGAATACCATTTTGAATTCAGATACTTTGGTGTGGAAGCGCCAGGAGCAATTTTATAATCATACTGTTTTCACAGGTGAATATTTCCAAAAGAACATAGGTTTTCGTCATCAGGTTGGCGACATGTTTTCCTATGGATGGATGTTTACATATTGCGACTATAAATTAGATCCTAACATTATTGGTAGAAATGTATATGTCGACAAGATGGCCTACTGCGCCATTCCCGACTATCCATTGCAATGGGGCCAGACCAGCCTGACGGGCGTGGAGGAAGACACGGGAACGGCTCTTGTCGCCATCCATCCAAACCCCGCCAACGACTCGTTTACCCTAACGGGCGAACAGATTGCCGAAGCAAGGCTCTACAGCGTCACGGGGCAGCTCGTCGCCACCAAGCCGGGCAACGGCACGGAAAGCCTCACGGTGGACGTCTCGGACCTTCCTTCGGGGCTTTACTTCGTCACGGCCATCGGCGAAGACGGAAGCCGAAGCGTGCTGAAGGTGGTGAAGGAATGAATGAATCATAACAATTTTATATTAACCTTAAAATTAAAGAAAAATGAAGAAGACAAGAATCTTAACCCTGGGTCTTGCATTCATCGGAATGCTGGCCCTAGTCTCATGCTCCAAGGAGGAGACAGGCGGCAATTACTCTTTCTCGGGCAAGGCCCAGAAAGGCCCTTTCGTGACCGGCGCCACCATCACCGTCAACGAACTTAACGGGAGCCTCGCACAGACCGGCAAGTCGTTCACCACTTCCATCACTTCCGACGACGGCAGCTTCGGCCTCAGCAACATCGAGATGGAGTCGAACCTGGCGCTGCTCTCCGGCAACGGGTTCTACTACAACGAGGTGCTCGGCGAACTCTCGCCGGCTCAGATTACCTTGCAGGCCATCGCCGACTTGAATGACGCCAAGACCGTCAACATCAACGTGCTGACACACATCACCAAGGCACGCATCGAAACCCTTGTCCGCGAAGGCAAGAGCTTCGCCGACGCCAAACGTCAGGCAGAAGGCGAGTTCCAGGACTTCCTCGGCGTGACCGAACATTTCAGCCAAGGCTTCGAACAGATGTCAATAGCCTCGGAAGGTGACTTCAACGCCATACTGCTGGCTTTCTCCATCATCCTGCAGAGGCCTTCAAACAACCTGGCGGTGATCCCGACCCTTCCCGCAGAACTGACCTGGCTCATGACGAACCTCTCCACCGACTTCGCCGACAATGGCAGCGTCGACAACGGAGCCCTGGTCGACACGATGCTCTACAACATCTCGCTGCAGAACCAGACATACATCAGGAGCCGCCTCTCGAATTACTATTCCGGACTCGGACTTGACGTGGAAATCCCCGACTTTGAGTCGTACATCACTCTCTTCCAGGCCGCACACGAGGAACTGGTTGCGGAATACATCTATCCCGACATGGCTTCTCCCAATCCGGAAATTGGTCCTGAAGGCGCGGTGCCCAACATCCTCGTGAAAGAAGCGACCCGGTTCGACGGCACCCATGCCTATGTCGTGGCCGCCATCACGCCTCTGGGAAGGAACCTCAAGGTGAAGGTCACGGGCGACATCCACTTCAGCACGAGCCTCAACAACGGCTGGCTCGTTACCGAACAAAACACGGAAGGCTTCACCATCGAGGCACAGCGCCACAACGAACTCGTTTCGATGCCTATCTACATGGGATCCTTCAGCAAGGACGGCTCGGCAACCATCGAGTATTACGAAGACTCCGAAACCCCGACCTTTACCAAGCAGATCACTTGGACGGGCAACTGGTTTGGCAAATAAACAGGATAGTTCCAACACATGCTGTTGGTTGATTTATAGAGACGTTGCGCGCAACGTCTCTATTTTCTTCTTGTAAAGAGTATACAGAAAATCGTCAAGCGATGAAAAAGACAGCAATCAAGCTTACCCTTTCGGCAGCAGCGGCGGCCACCGCCGCCCTGCTGCTGGCGGGATGCCGGGAAGAGAACCACAGGCAGCCTTCCGCACCGAAGGTGGCGGAGATCCAAATTCCGGCTCCAATAGACACGGTGGCAATGGACGAGGAGCATCGCTTTCGGATACGGCTAATCAAGTCCACGCGCTCGAATACACACACGGAAAAGTAGAAACGTTGCGTGGCAAATCAATCAATTTCCTGCGCAAGCCGCCGTAGCCGCGCTAATAGTGATGCCTGGAATGTTTTCAAATTTGTGTGCGCACGATTCAAGCGTGGCGCCCGTGGTCAGCACGTCGTCGATTAATAGAATGTGCTTGCCTTGCAGTTCTTCGGCGTGGCAGACCTGGAAAATGTCTTTCACATTCTGAAAACGTTCTTCTTTCGATTTTTTGGTTTGGGTGGCGGTGTTCACCACACGAACCAGGTATTTGTCGCCAATGGGAATGTTGGTGATTTCTGAGATGCCTCGGGCTATCATCATGCTCTGGTTGTAGCCGCGTTTCTTCTCGCGTTTCGGGTGCAAGGGAACGGGCACCAAATAATCGATGCCTTGGAAAAGCGGTGCATCCTTGATGCTTTCGCCCAATTGCTGGCCGAGGAAAACGCCGGCTTCCCAGTTGCCTTTGTATTTCAGTTCGTGAATCAGATGCTGCACCTTGCCTTGCTTGGCGAAAAAGAAACACGCCGTGACGGCATGAAATTTCACGCGGCCATAAAAACCTTGTGCTAAAGGGTTTTCTGGGTTCTTTTCGTAGCTTGTCTTGGGCAAAAGATAGCGGCATTTCAGGCAGACGGTCTCCTCGTCTTTCAGCAAGGCATCGCCGCAAGCCGCACACACGCGCGGATAGAAAAGGTTAATGATGCAATCGAGCCATTCGCGGAATTTCATGATT
Source organism: Bacteroidales bacterium (assembly GCA_024400455.1). GTDB lineage: Bacteria > Bacteroidota > Bacteroidia > Bacteroidales > F082 > Limimorpha. The sequence goes on from JAKSMU010000014.1 coordinate 3,925, forward strand.
TATTCTCCTAAGCGTATGTATTTCTTTTCCGTTTTTTTCTTCTCTTGCTTGTTATCTTCTTCGTCGCCAAAATCATAGATTCGGTAATCGACGGAATAATCCAGTGAATCGGGCAAGAGTTCGTCGGTCCGGCCTTGTTCTTTCAGCACTTCGTTGAACATGCGCCGGTTGCGCAGGATGCGGGCCTGGCGTCGTGCCGAGGCGTTGAATTTGTCGTAAAGATACTGGACCGGACTGGCCGTGACGGTCGGCATCCCGTTGTTGTTTACTTTCGGATGCCGTACCCAATAGTCATCGAGGTCTTCGTTCAGGCGTTGTATTTCGCGTGGCAAAGGAATGGTCGGTGCGTTGATGACCAGTTCCTTAAATGTGTTGTAGTCATAAAATGGTTTTATGCTCACTTCCTTTAGGGTGATGGTGTCGTGGCGGAGACGAATCAATAAGGTGTCTTGAACTCTCGTCGAATCAACGGGTATTAATCTTCGGGCATAACCCACACAACTGACCCAAAGCGTGTCAATTTTTTTGGTCGGGACAAAAAACTCGCCATTGCGGTTTGAGATGGTGCCGCAATGTGCCATCTTGCTGATGACATGTGTGTTGCGGACGGGGGAGAGACTGTCGGAAGTGACGATATAACCGAAGATATGGATGCGGTCGTTGTGTAAGGCATCTTCTCCTTGCGCCCGTGCGAAAAGGCAGCACGACAGAAACAACGCTATGATTAGAAACCGCTTCACTCCGATTAGAAATTTGGTGGTAAAAATACAACAAAAAACAAACGGCAGCTTTGTTTTTTTATTGCGCCCGTCAAAAATGCAAAATGCCCACCTCAACCGAGATGGGCATTTGTCATTTCAAACAGTCAGCGTAAGCCAAGCTTACAGCTTACGGTTATTAATATGCCTTGTATTTATCGCCCGTCTTTTCAATCAGGATGCGGTAGTATTCATCACTGTATTTCGGGTGATCGCTGTTGATAGGCGTATATTTCTGGTTGGGCTGTGAAGGAGCAACCGTATTGAGGTTACCGTCCATATATTTCATAAAGAGGTGCTGATAGAATTTCTTCCAGCTTTGGCAAAGTTTGGTGGCCTGTGTGTTGGAGAATTCGGTCAACATGCGGATGGCTTCCTTTTGGTTTTTGCAACCGTTGGCTCTGTTGTCCATGGCGGGAACGGTGTTATTCACCCAATCGGATTCGAGTTTAGATTGTTCCTTTTCGATTTCAGGATGGATATAGTCGTATTTGGTGTAGGCCCAGTTGCTCATCTGGTTGAAAGTCCAGAAAGCGGAGGTCTCCGACCATTCGCTCATCGAGCCGTTGCCAACTCTGAAGCATTCAGGAATTTCAGTCATGCAGGTGTACATTGGGCAGTAGACGCAGTTGTCGGCATCGTCAACGCCAAACCAAATGATGCCGCCGAGTGGGGCTGGGTAGTAGCCACGGCATTGTGCTACGAATGAGAAACCGGTCTGTTGTGTAGCAGTAGTGCGTTCGTGAACGTAAGAAACGCCATCGACTTCCCAATCCATCGGGCGCCAACGGTATGGGCAGTGGAATGGACCAGCGCCGACATCTTGCGACATGTCTAATTCAGTGCCTTCCAGGTGGTCGCGCATGAAGTCCATCATATCGAGCACGCTGACTTTCTGCTTAGGCTGCACCCAAAGAGGCATGCGGTTGGTTGGGAAATTGGCCGGGGTCTGGCACATGCCTGCTGTGTAAGGCTGGGCACGCTTGATGTTGCGGCCGGTGGCATAGTCCCAGTATTCATTCATGTTGTCAACAACTTTGTTAAACATGGCCCAAACGCGCAGGTCGCAGCCACGGACTGTACCAAAATCAGCTGGGCAATACACATCTGAGAATGAGAATTGTGCATCAGGACCATCATAAAGTTTGCTTTCCTTTGCAAAACTGATGACATCATCGGCATAAACGCAATCGATGTTGGCATCCTTGAAGAGCTTGTCGATGTTCTTGTAGGTGATGCTGGTCTTGCATTTTCTTGAAGCCAGCGGGAAAGTGGTGATGCGGGCTTGGTTGGCATGACCTGAGACATAGCCATCAGGGATGCGGCGGGCAACCCAAACGGCGCCTTTGTTCTGTGGGCCTTTGCCAATCATTTCAAGAATCCAGCATTCTTCGGTGTCGGCGATTGAGAAGGATTCGCCTTCGCTGACATAACCATAGTTTGCAACCAAATCGCCCATGATCTTGATGGCTTCGCGTGCGGTCTTAGCACGTTGCAAAGTGATGTAAATCAGGCTACCGTAGTCGATGATGCCTTGTCCTCCCCAGAGGCATTCAAGGCCGCCGTAAGTGGTTTCGCCAATGGCGACTTGCCATTCGTTCATGTTGCCAACCACATTGTAGGTGTGTGCCACCTGTGGAATTTGGCCGTGATACATGCCGCCGTCCCAGTCGTAGACGTCGAGCATGGTGCCTTCAGGATAGTCGGCAGCCGGATAGTGATAAAGTTCGCCGTAAAGCACATGCGAGTCGGCAGCATACGAAATCATGCAGGAACCGTCGGTTGATGCGCCTTTTGTGATTAGGAAATTGGTGCAAGCATTGGCCTTTGGCAAAGCCACGGTCAGAACCAATGCGAGAAACAGGAATAATGTTTTCTTCATTTTGATATGATTTTAATTGATTGTTCGATTATTTGGGACAAAGATAGGGTTTTATTCTGAATGGTGGAAAAATTAACCACTCATTTTGCAATGACAATGCCCAACTCCCTGTTGATTTGCAAACGGATTTCGTCGTAATCCTTCTTTTGTTTTAGCAGCATGAACTGGTCGGCGATGTCGTCGGCAGTCTTCAGTTTTTCCTCGATTTCTTTCTGACGGCTTTCGATGACGAGGTCTTTGTAGCGGTAAATGGTTGACAGAACGGCCATTTTCAGCACATCTTCCTCTTTCTTCACGAAAATGCCGTGCTTCTCCCATTGGTCCAACTTGTAAGGCGTTGAGAGCAAATCGGCGGCCAATTGCGCGATATCGGGGTCTTCGTGCGAAACAAAAAACTGGTCGTCGGGAATGTTGTTGTCATCGATGGTCTGATTGAAAATGTTGAAAATCTTGCGGTTGGTTTCGTTTATGAAGGTGATGCCGTCGGCTAGCAAATCATCGATAATGAATTGTGCGACAAACACCTGTTCCGAAACCATATCTCCATTTTCATTTTGTCGTTCGTCCAAAAACGTGGAACTGCCATACATGAGCATGAATTTCACCAGTTCGCGTTCCTGATAATAACCGGCAGGCAGCTGTTCCTCAATGTGTTCCTCTTCTTGCTTTGGCGCAACGGTTTTTTCTTCGGGCAAAGCCTCGCCTTCTTGCCCAAGTTCTTTCTTAAACTTGACTCTCAGCAACTTGTTGAGTTCGTTGGTGAGGGTCTGCTCAGGCATATCGAGCAACCGGCTGCACTCCTTGACATAAGTGACGCGGAAAATATTGTCAGGGATGACGGAAATGGTCTCCACAATGTCGCGAATCACCTGGCCGCGCTTAATCGGGTCGTTTTCAGCATCTTTCAGCAGTAATTCCGTCTTGAAGCGCAAGAAATCCTTGGCATTGTCGTGCAGATACTGCTTGACTTCATCGACTGAAAAATCTTTTCCAAAAGTGTCGGGGTCGTGTTCGGGAGGCAGCACCACTACGCGCACGTTCATGCCTTCGGCCAGAATCATGTCGGTGCCACGCAAGGCGGCATGCAATCCAGCAGCATCGCCGTCGTAAAGCATGGTGATGTTTTTCGTGTAACGCTTCACCAGCTTGATTTGCTCCATGGTCAGCGAAGTTCCCGAACTTGCCACAACATTCTCAATGCCAATCTGATGCATTCTCAAAACATCAAAATAACCTTCCACCAAAATGCAGCAGTCTTCTTTCACAATGGACGATTTGGCGAAATAAATGCCGTAAAGCGTGTCTTTCTTCTGGTAGATTTCCGATTCAGGCGAATTGAAATACTTGGCAATCTTCTTATCGGTGAACAAGGTGCGGCCGCCGAAACCGACCACCTTGCCCGTCACATTGTGAATCGGGAACATGACACGGCCGTGATAGAAATCGTAAAGGCCGTTTTTGCCTTCCTTGGTGAGGCCCATTTCCATGAGCAACTCCTTGGAATAGCCATTTTTGATGGCGTGCGAAGTGAAGGCATCTTCGGGTTTCGGACAGTAGCCCAGCTGAAAGCGTTCGATGATGGGATTGAGAAAACCGCGTTCGCGGAAATAAGCCAGTCCGACGGTTTTGCCTTCGTCGTTATTCCACAGTGAATCAGTGAAGTACTTGTTGGCAAAATCGTTGATGTTGAACATTTTCTCGCGGTGGCTTTGCGCCATGATTTCGTCCGCCGAAAGTTCCTTTTCCTCAATCTTGATGTTGTATTTCTTGGCCAGATAGCGCAAGGCTTCGGGATAAGTGAAATGCTCGTGCTCCATAAGGAACTTGGCGGAGTCGCCAGCCTTGCCGCAGCCGAAGCATTTGAAGATGTTGCGTGCCGGATTCACATTGAACGAAGGCGTCTTCTCGTTATGGAAGGGGCAGCAGCCAATGAGATTTGACCCGCGTTTTTTCAAGGTCATAAACTCACCGACAACTTCCTCAATGCGAGCGGCTTGCAATATTTCTTCAACTTTTTCCCTTGGAATGGCCATAATTGGAAATTTGTTGCAAAAATAATGTTTTTTTATTAATGCGCCTCCAACCAGTTGCTTCCCGTATTCATTTCCACAATGACGGGAACCGACAATGGCATGGCATTCACCATCTTGTCTTCCACAATGGATTTCAGCAGCTCAAGTTCATCGAGATGAGCATCGAAAACGAGTTCGTCATGCACTTGCAGAATCATCTTTGAGCGCATGTTTCTTGCTTCCAATTCCTTGTGAATGTTGCTCATGGCGATTTTTATCATGTCGGCGGAACTGCCCTGAATCGGTGCGTTGATGGCATTGCGCTCGGCAAAATTGCGCACCACGCTGTTCGATGCATTGATGTCGCGCAAATAGCGGCGGCGGCCCAAAATGGTCTCGGCATAACCACGTTCACGCGCCAAAACAATGCTGCTGTTCATGTATTCCTTGATGCCGGCATATTCTTCAAAATACATCTTGATGATGTCGGAGGCTTCGCCACGCGAAATGCCAAGCCGCTCAGCCAAACCGAAAGCCGACATGCCATAGATGATGCCGAAATTCACGGCTTTTGCCTTGCGGCGCTGCTCTTTCGACACTTCTTCCAAAGGCAGATGATACACCTTGGCGGCAGTGGCGGCATGAATGTCGTGACCTAACCTAAAGTCCTCGCACATAGCCTTGTCGCCGCTGAGATGAGCGATGATGCGCAACTCGATTTGCGAATAATCGGCGGCCAGCAAAGTGTATTCTGCACTGCGTGGCACGAATGCTTTTCTGATTTCCTTTCCGTTATCGGTGCGGACTGGAATGTTCTGCAAGTTAGGATTGTTGGAACTCAATCTGCCCGTCGCCGTAACAGCTTGATTGTAAGAGGTATGAATCAATCCGTCGCGGGGATTTATCAAAGCAGGAAGGGCATCCAGATAGGTTGATTTCAGTTTTGTGAATGAGCGGTAATCCAGAATCAAGTTGATGATCGGATGTTTTGATGCCAGTTTCTGCAGCACGTCTTCCCCCGTGGCATATTGGCCAGTCTTGGTTTTTTTTGCCTTTTCGTCAATCTTCAGCCTTTCAAAAAGAATCTCGCCCAATTGTCGCGGCGAACCAATGTTGAATTGTGTTCCTGCCAATTCATAGATTTGATTTTCGATGTTTTGAATCTCTGCTCCAAACTCATCGCTGATTTGTTTCAGATTCGCGCTGTCGATTTTCACGCCGTTGGCTTCCATCTGGCTCAAAACTGGAACAAGTGGCATCTCAATGTCGTAAAACAGTTTTTCAACGCCGTTTTCTTTCAGCATTGGCAGCAGTTTCTGATACAGTTGGAATGTGATGTCAGCGTCTTCGGCAGCATATTCCTTGACGGTCTCAACAGGCACTTCGCGCATGGTGCGTTGCGCACGGCCTTTGCCGATGAGGTCTTCAATCGGAATGGTAAGATAATTCAGATAGACTTCGGCCAGATAATCCATGTTGTGACGTTGCTCAGGCTCAAGCAGATAGTGCGCAATCATCGTGTCGAACAAAGGGCCTTTGACTTTAACATCATAATGCCGCAACACGGAAATGTCATATTTCAGATTTTGCCCGATTTTCAGAATGTTTTCGTTCTCCAACAAAGGTTTCAGCAAGCTGACTTTTTTCAGGCAACTTTCATAATCGGCAGGCATGGGAATATACCAGGCTTCGTGCGCTTTCACGGCCAACGAAATGCCGACCAAATCGGAAGAATAGGCATCAATTCCGGTGGTCTCGGTATCGAAAACGACATGGTTTTCCATGGAAAGCCGATTTGCCAATTGTTGGATTTCGGCTTCCGATTCAACGAGGATATAATTGTGTTCCAGTGTTTTGGCAGAATCCTTGTCGGAAAACAGTGATAAATCTGCCGAAGGCTCTTCCGCTTGACTGAACAAGTCAAATTGTCCTGATTGAGTTGGTTGTGGAGCGGATTCCTTGACGGTTTTCACAGCATTTTCATCGGGCTGTGATTTCTTTCTGTCGTCCAAAAAACGCTTGGCAAAAGTGCGGAATTCCAATTCTTCGAACAGCGCCATTAGGCTTGGCACATCGGGTTCTTTTGCCGTAAGCAAATCTTCGTCAAATTCCACAGGTACTTCCGTATTGATGGTGGCCAGCATTTTCGACATCATGCCTTGGTCGGCAAAATTCACGACGTTTTCCTTTTGCTTTCCTTTTAGTTCATCGGCGTGTGCGATGAGGTTTTCCACGCTGCCATATTGCGCCACAAGAGCCGATGCCGTCTTCTCGCCGATGCCGGGAATTCCTGGAATATTATCGGCAGCATCGCCCCAAAGACCGAGAATATCAATCAGTTGCTTCGGTTCCTTGATGCCGTAGCGTTCACAGACTTCCTTCGGTCCCCAAATTTGAGCCGGTTCACCGAATTTGGCAGGTTTATACATCATCACTTTGTCGGTGACCAATTGTCCGAAATCTTTGTCGGGCGTCATCATGTAGGTAATGAATCCTGCCTGTTCAGCTTTTTTCGACAAAGTCCCGATGACATCGTCGGCCTCGTAGCCTTCGACGGCAAAAATCGGGATGTTGAAAGCCTCAATGAGCCTAATAATAAAAGGAATGGAAGCGCGGAGGTCCTCGGGCATTTTTTCGCGGTTGGCCTTATAATCGAGAAACTCCTGTTGACGCTGCGTAGGCGACGAAACATCGAAAGCAACGCCGATGTGCGTCGGTTTTTCGTTTTTCAGAATTTCGTAAAGCGTGTTCAAAAAACCCATCACAGCCGATGTGTTGACACCTTTCGAATTGATTCTCGGGTTCTTGTTGAGAGCAAAGAAAGCTCTGTATATCAATGCGTAAGCATCTAAAAGGAACAGTTTTTTCTGTTGATTTTCCATAGCGTTGTCGTTTGAAGTGGTAAAAATACGAAGTTAAGTGCTAACTTCGTCATTTTGTTCAAAAATTTCCTTGCATGAGAAAAAAGTCTTATTTTTGCCGCGAAAATTAAACGAGAGAAATTTTGGCGCTTTGATGCGACCGCTTTTATTTTTTAAACTGTTGATTGTCTGAAAGATGATAAAAAATGGTTTTTTGAATGGAAATAAGTCTTATTTTTGCGCCTTTGTAAAACACTAAAATTGAAAGCTATGTCAGAAATTTTAAATGAAATTGTACCGATTATCGCTGAAAAGCTCGGTGTTGATCCAGCAGAAGTAACAATGGAAGCAAGTTTCACTCAGGATTTGGGTGCTGATTCAATCGACCAAGTCGAACTGATGTCAGATTTCGAAAAGAAGTTCAGCTTGAACATTCCTGATGACAAACAGGAAGGTGTCGTTACCGTTGGTGACGCTGTGAAACTCATTGAAGAATTGCGCAAAGAATAATCGAAAAAAGATTTCTATGGAATTGAAACGAGTAGTAGTCACTGGCCTTGGTGCCATCACACCAATCGGAAATACCGTTGAGGAATTTTGGAAAGGACTTGTTAATGGAACCAATGGGGTCGGACCGATTACTCGTTTCGATTCTTCTTTGTATAAAACCCGTTTTGCTTGTGAAGTAAAGGGTTATGACCCATTGAACTTCTTTGAAAAAAAGGATGTGCGCAAATACGATTTGTTTGCGCAGTTTTCGATGGTGTCGGCTGACGAGGCAATCAAGGATTCAGGCATTACACCGGAAAATACTGATTTTGATGAAGTTGGTGTCATCATGACTTCTGGCATTGGTGGTGTAAATAGTCTTTATGCTGGCATAATTGAACACAGCCAAGGTGACGGAACGCCACATTTCAATCCTTATTTCATCCCTAAAATGATTGCCAACATGCCTGCTGGCCTTATTTCTATAAGACATGGTTTCCGCGGACCGAATTTCGCTACGGTTTCGGCATGCGCTTCTTCAGCAAATGCTGTCATTGAGGCGACCAATTACATTCGTTGTGGCAGCGTTTCGGTTGTCGTGGCTGGTGGTTCGGAATCGGCTATCGGTGAATGTGGCGTTGGAGGTTTCAACGCAATGCATGCCTTGTCGACCCGTAACGATGATCCACAGACCGCTTCCCGTCCTTTTGACTTAAACCGTGATGGTTTCGTAATGGGTGAAGGCGGTGGCTGTCTTGTCCTCGAAGAATTGGAACATGCCAAGGCGCGTGGCGCAAAAATATATGCCGAAGTGGTTGGTTGCGGCACTTCTGCCGATGCTTATCATATCACAGCCCCTCACCCCGAGGGTTATGGGGCCAGGTTGAGCATGCAGCGTGCTCTGAACAATGCAGGCATCAAGCCAGAGGCAATTGAACATATCAATACACACGGCACATCAACGCCTGCGGGTGATGTCGTGGAACCTCAAGCCATTCTGCAGGTTTTCGGAGAACATGCTTACAACATCAGCATCAACTCCACCAAATCAATGACAGGTCACTTGTTGGGTGGTGCAGGTGCCATCGAATCAATAGCTGCGATTTTGGCTATCAAAAACGGAATCATTCCTCCTACCATCAACCATTTTGATGATGATCCTGCCATTGACAACCGCCTTGATTTCACTTTCAACAAGGCTCGTGAAAGAAATATCACTTACGCATTGTCGAATGCATTCGGCTTTGGCGGTCATAACGCCACGCTGATATTTAAAAAGTTTGAAGCGTAATAATGTCCATTCGCGATTTCCTGGCATATAAGCGTTCCTCTGATAAGCATCTTTCAGAGTATATCAATAACATTCTGGGGTTCTATCCTCGCAATGTCGTTTTGTATCAATTGGCATTTACCCACAAATCGGTCTCTGATGAGAAAGTCGGCAAATATCGTCTCAGCAACGAACGCCTCGAGTATCTGGGTGACGCCGTTTTGGAAATCGTAGTTGCAGATTACCTTTTCCGCAAGTTCCCTACCGAACAGGAAGGCTTTCTCACTGAGATGCGTTCGCGAATCGTAAGCCGTGCCTCACTGAACAAGTTGTCGCAAAAGCTTGGTTTTGAAGACTTCATCAAGCATGCACCTGATACGGGCGGCGGTTTCCGTTCCATAGGCGGCAATGCCTTCGAAGCACTCATGGGCGCCATTTATCTTGACCGGGGTTTTGAGTTTGCAAAAAACATTGTCATCAATCGCATCATCAAGATGCATATCGATTTGGACCAGTTGCAGCAAACCGATGTGAACTTTAAGAGCAAACTCTTGGAGTGGTCGCAAAAGCATAAGAAACACACGAGTTTCAACTTACTGAATGGAAATGGTGCAAATCATCAGAAACTCTATGTCGTTCAAGTCGTTATCAATGACGAAGAGTTTGGCCAGGCTTCTGACTATTCCATTAAAGGTGCGGAACAACTCGCTGCCGAAAAGACTTGGAACATGCTCCTTGAACGTGGCATTGTGAGTGCTGAATAATTTTTCCAGTTCACGAAAAAAAACTTGAATTTTTGTCCCATAAATCGGATAAAGTAGTTTATTTTTGCAGCGTAGATAATAGGATATGGTGGCTAGAAAAAAACTTCAAATCGCTCCATTCGATGACATCAAGGTCATTGGCATCAATACGACTTTGTTGGATTATAAGATGGCGTGGAATATCAATCAGGCATTGTGCCTCGATTTGACACGCTATGCTGATATTCCAATCAAAGGTGTTGATTTCTCGTTCTATTATCATTCCGCAGGCGAACAATGTAATGTTTATGACTTGGTCGCCTTGACCCGTCAGGAAAAATCATGGATGAATTTGTCGCCTCATGTCGATTACATCCTTATCATTCGTAATGAAATCGCTGAGGATCGTCTGCAAAACTTTGTCAAGGGTATCCGTGGCATTAAGGGAGTCATACATGCTTTCCTGGTTGACTTGACTAAGGACTTTGACCCGTTTTTGGAAATGATAGAACTGCATGAGATTTCCATCCAGGAAAGTCTTTCCGTCAGGCGGAATCTTGATGAATTGAGGCGCGACATCATGGAAAAAAGAAAGAGCGGCCAGTCGGTCAGACCGGCCACTCTGTAGTTACGCTTCATACCAATCAATGGTCAGTTGGTCGTAAGGAAAGATTTCGGTATAGCTTAACCTTACTCCGTTTTTCATCTTCGTCTTTTCGTAACGGATTCTGATTTTCGACATTTTGTCGGGGCGGCTCATCAGAGTCGAGTCTCTCATTTTGTTCATTTTTTATCGTGTTTAGTTGGTTTGTGTTTCAGGATATGCGGTGCTTTTGTCATGGTCGATCAAGAAGAAGTCGTCGATAAGCACTTCGGTGATTTCGTGGCGGCCGTTGCTGTCGGTCCAGTCGCGTGTGCGCAATTTCCCTGTAATGGCGATGCGGCGGCCTTTGCGGACAAGTTTCGACAGGTTTTCGGCAGTTTTGTCCCAAGCCACCATGTTGAACCATTGCGTGTTGTTAACCCATTCCTTTTGCGCGTTCTGATAAGGTTCGTTGACGGCAAGGCTGAAGTGAGCCACCATGCGGTTGTTTTCGAAGGTCTTCATTGTCGGGTCAGCACCCGGGCGGCCAATCAGAGTGACCGAATTTCTCATTGTACTCATTGTTGTAAGGTTTTAATTGTTAGTAATTAGAAATTTGTAAGTTTATCGTTTTAGTTCAACGTTTTTCGTTGTGTTTGACGCTGCAAAGTAAAAGCGTTTGTCAAGAATAAAGCCGATAACAAACGTTTGTAGTCGACTGTAAGCGTTTGTTGTCGCTTGCTGTCGGTTTTGTTGTTGATTTACAATAAAATGAAATATTGTTGAACAAATTGTTGTTTTTGTGTCTTTAGGTTTTTAAAGGGCTTGTCATCGGGTATAAAGGTATTTTTATTAATTTTGCAACTCAGAAAAATGAAGAAATAATGAACGAAGTACCGAAAAAGTTTTTCCGTCCGAGTGGATTTTTTGCCCATATCATAGGCATTCCGGCTTTCGTGCTGGGTTTTCTCCTGCTGTTTTGGCCTTCGGGTTTGCGTGAAATAGGCATTACGTTTTCGGAGTATTCCTTTCATGTCACTATGATAGCTTGCATCGTTCTGGTAGTGATGCTCATTGCCAGAATCGTGATGATGGTTTTGTGCGGGAAAAATGATTTCATTTGGCGGCAGTGCTATCTGTGCTCAATGTCGGAGGTCGTATTCTCATCCGGATTTACAGCGCTTTACCTTTGGCTGATGTGGCATCAGTCGCATGCTTATTTTTGGTTTTTCGGTTATTCTTTGCTCTATCTTTCCATTTTGATGATTATTCCGTATGTGATTATCAATCTGTATTTTATTGGCTTGGATAAGGAAGAGCGCATCCAAAATGCCGCCAATGCGACTACGGGCGAGAAAATCAGGTTCATGGATGAGAGAGGCAATGTGAAGCTTCTGGTTGCTCCGGAAGCGGTCCTTTACATTCAATCGGATGAGAATTACCTCAAGATTTGTTATATGGAAGATGAGAAACTGTCCATTTATACTTTGCGTAATTCGATGAAAAAGGTTGAGGATTTGTGTTCGCGTAATGGTCTTGTGCGTTGCCACAGGTCGTATTTCGTCAATAAGGTGCATGTGAAGGTGTTGCAGAAAGACAAGGAATTCACATACGCTGTGCTCGATGTACCCAATGCCGCTCATATTCCGGTCAGCAAGAATTATATCGACCAGGTCTCGGCGATATTGTAGGGAAATCACATGATGTTTTGTCTTAAAACAGATGAGATTTTGTAATAAAAATTGCATAGTATCATTTATTTTGTACATTTGCACGATTTCAAAGTCAATAAATTATATAATTGATCAATGAAAAGTAAAACAACTTAATAATTAACTAATTAAAATTTAAACAGTTATGAAGACTTGTAACAAATTCTTCGCCGAACTTTTCGGCACATTCGTTTTGGTTTTCGGCGGTTGCGGCACAGCTTTGTTTGGCCATGCTGGTTTCGTCGGCGTATCAATCGCTTTCGGTCTGACAGTCGTTGCTATGGCTTACGGCATCGGTCACATTTCAGGCGCACACCTCAACCCAGCAGTCAGCTTTGGCGTATGGGCTAATGGCCGCATGACCCTTAAGGAAATGCTCATTTATTGGGTTGCTCAATTCGTTGGCGCTATCATCGCTGGCGCTATCCTGCTCTGCATTTGGAAAGCTACTGGCGTTGGTGCTACTGGCGTTTTCGCTTCTAATGGTTTTGGCGCTGAATTCCAAGCTGCTACAGGCAATGCTGACTATCAAGCCATCAGCTGCGGCGGTGCTTTCTTGGTTGAAGCCCTCCTGACCTTCGTGTTCTTGATGGTCATCCTTGGCGTTACCGACAGCCGTCACGAAAACGGTAAGTTCGCTGGCCTCGCCATCGGTCTCACCCTTACCCTCATCCACCTCGTCAGCATTCCGTTGACCAACACTTCAGTCAACCCAGCCCGTTCACTCGGCGTTGCTCTCTTCTCAGACTGCGCAAGTTGGAGCGCCATGGGTCAGGTTTGGCTCTTCATCGTGGCTCCTCTCGTAGGCGCTGCTCTCGCTGGTCTTGCTTACAAAGCTATCACCTGCGAAGGTAAAAAGTGCGAAAAATAATCGTAACTTATAGATAAAAACGAAAGCCTCGCATCGCTGATGCGGGGCTTTTTTCTATCTTTGCAGCATGGCAGGCATCTACATCCATATTCCTTTCTGCAACTCGAAATGCGCCTATTGCGGATTCTATTCCATTGCTTCGCAAAAGCAGAAATCGGCCTTTTTGGAGGCGTTGCACACCGAAATCGCACTGCGCACCGACTATCTGAATGGCGAGGAAATCGGAACCATTTATTTCGGTGGCGGCACGCCTTCCGTCCTTTCGGTCGAAGAAATAAAAGGCATTTTGGAAAGTTTTTTCCGTCATTATAAGGTGAATCCTGCTGCCGAAATCACTTTGGAAGCCAACCCCGACACACTGAATCCAGATTATCTTCAAGACTTGCGGAAATTAGGCATCAACAGGCTGAGCATCGGCATCCAGAGTTTCTTCGACGACGATTTGAAATACTTGAGTCGCCGCCACGATTCCAACCATGCCAAGCAATGCATCAATTGGGCGAAACAAGCTGGTTTCGACAACCTTACCCTCGATTTGATTTACGGCCTGCCAACTGCCACGGCTGAAAAATGGAACCAAAACCTCGACCTCTTTTTCGAAACGCAAGCCCAGCATCTTTCGGCCTACGCCCTCACCGTTGAGCCGAACACGATTTTAGCCAAACAGATTGCATCGCAACAATTACAACCTGTAAATGAGGACGATGCCGTGCGCGATTACGAGATTCTCTGCCAGCGCGCCAAGGAAAACGGCTTCCTGCATTACGAGATTTCCAACTTTGCCAAGCCAGGTTTTCGCTCAAAGCACAATTGCTCCTACTGGAACCGCACGCCCTACGCGGGTTTCGGTCCTTCGGCACATTCTTTCGATGGCGTTTCGCGCCAATGGAATGTCAGCAATCTGTCGCAATACATTGCGTCTCATGATTCCCCCAATTTATTTGAAAAGGAGATTCTCACGCCCGAGGAGCGTTACGACGAATATGTGATGACCTCGCTCCGCACGATGTGGGGCTGCGACCTGAAATACATGGAGCGCGAAATGGGCAAACGTTTTTCCGATTTCTGCCTCAAGCAAGCCCAGAAACCCCTTTCGCAAGGCATGCTGACCCAAACCAATGAATTTCTTCACCTCACCGATGCCCAAATGCTCTTCGCCGATGGCGTGGCGGAGGCTTTGTTTTGGGAATAATCCTTCTTTCTACACTTCATTAATTCCTAAAATGATTAATGAAAATTCATGGTCAATTTGTGGTGAATTGAATTGTAAAAAGCATCGTTTTCGGTTATTAATGTACTAACCGACATTATTTTTCCAAAAAAGGTGACATTTTGGCAGAATTTCGTATTTTTGCCATTTTGTAAACGAAATAAATTAAAACACAATCATACAATGAAAATTTCTTATAACTGGCTGAAACAGTACATCAATTGCGAATATTCGGCAGAAAAGGTCAGCGAAGTGCTGACATCAACAGGCTTGGAAGTTGAAGACCTCACCCCGTTCGAATCCGTCAAGGGTTCGCTGAAAGGCGTCGTGGTGGGCAAGGTGCTCACCTGCGTTGAGCATCCCAATTCCGACCATTTGCACATCACCACAGTCGATTGTGGCGGCGACGAACCGCTGCACATCGTGTGCGGTGCGCCTAATGTGGCTGCCGGACAGAAAGTTTTAGTGGCAACCATCGGCTGCGAACTTTGGAAAGGCGACGAGAGCTTCACCATCAAGAAAGGCAAAATCCGTGGCGAAGTCTCCGAAGGCATGATTTGCGCCGAAGACGAATTGCAGCTTGGCAGTTCGCACGATGGCATCATGGTGTTGCCTGACGATTACGAAGTTGGCAAGCCTGCCGCTTTCTATTTCCCTGTCGAACAGGATTATACCATCGAGATTGGCCTCACCGCCAACCGTTCCGATGCCACCTCACACATTGGTTCGGCCCGCGACCTCGTGGCTGCCCTCAACCAACGCGAAAAGACTACGCAATATCATCTTGTCATCCCTTCAGTCGATGATTTCAAGGTTGAAAACATCAATAACAATATTGAAGTCGAGGTTGAAAATACGGCTGCTTGCCCGCGTTATTCAGGCTTGACCATCAGCGGCGTGAAGGTTGCCGAATCGCCGGCTTGGTTGAAAAACCGCCTCGCTGCCGTTGGCATTCGTAGCATCAACAACATTGTCGATATCACCAACTATGTGCTGATGGAAGTTGGTCAGCCGATGCA
This sequence comes from Bacteroidales bacterium, assembly GCA_024400455.1. GTDB lineage: Bacteria > Bacteroidota > Bacteroidia > Bacteroidales > F082 > Limimorpha. The sequence goes on from JAKSMU010000014.1 coordinate 19,335, forward strand.
CGCTTTCGATGCCGACAAAGTCGCTGGCAAGAAAATCGTCGTGAAATGTATGCCGAAAGACACGCCTTTTGTCACTTTGGACGGCGTGGAACGCAAACTCACCGATACGAACCTGATGATTTGCAATGCCGAGGAACCTATGTGCATCGCAGGTGTGTTCGGCGGCGAAAAATCAGGCGTCACGATGGAGACCACCAACGTCTTCTTGGAAAGCGCTTACTTCAACCCGACATCCATTCGTAAGACGGCAAAATATCATGGCCTTCAGACCGATGCTTCGTTCCGTTATGAACGCGGCGCCGACCCGAACATCACCATTTTTGCCCTGAAACGCGCTGCCATGCTGATTAAGGAATTGGCTGGCGGAACCATTTCATCCGAAATCAAGGATGTGAAAAACGGTGATTTCAAGCCTGCACAAGTCGATTTGAAATTTGCTTATCTGAACAAGGTTGCCGGTCAGGAAATCGACAAGACGCAAGCCGTCAACATCTTGAAGAGCCTTGAATGTGAGGTTGTTGAACAAAATGATGAGCACGTTGTCATCAATGTTCCTACTTGCAAGGTCGATGTGACCCGTCCAGCCGATGTAGTCGAGGAAATCCTGCGTATCTACGGCTACGACAACATCGCCATTCCGACCCGCATCAACGCCTCCATCAGCCGCACCAACAAGCCTGATGCCAACAAGTTGCAGCAGAAGATTTCAGACATGCTGGTGGCCAATGGCTTCTACGAAATCATGAACAACTCGCTGACCAAAGCCGCTTACAGCACTGCTTTCGAGGCTTTCGACGAAGACAAGAACGTGAAGATTCTGAACCCATTGAGCAGCGACCTCAACGTGTTGCGCCAGACCCTGATGTGGGGCGGCCTCGAATCTATCGCCTTCAACCAGAACCGCAAGATGAACGACATGAAATTCTTCGAGTTTGGTAATGTCTATTTCTTTGATTCTAAGGCTGTTCAGGATATGCAGCACACGCTCACGCCTTACAGCGAGCATTATTGCCTCGACCTTTTCCTCACGGGTAACAAGCAGGAGGAACTGTGGAGCAATCAGGCCAAGGCTGTCGATTTCTTCGATTTGAAACAATATGTGATGAGCGTTCTCCAGCACATGAAATTCGACCTCAACGCCATTGAAGCCAAGGAAGGTACGCTGCCTCATTTCGATTATTCAACCGTTTACATGATTGACGGTCAAGAAATTGTGACATTCGGAAAACTCAGCAAGAAGACCTTGAAACAATTCGATGTGAAGAAAGATGTCTTCTATGCTACCTTCAATTGGACGATGATGCTGCAAAGCATTGCCAAGGTCGCTGAAATTCAGTTTGTCGCACTGCCAAAATTCCCATCAGTCCGCCGTGACCTCGCCATGATTTTCGACAAGAATGTCAATTTCGACGAAGTGAAGAAAGTCGCCATGAAGGCAGAAAACAAGATACTGCAATCGATGAGCCTCTTCGATGTTTACGAAGGCGAAAAGATTCCGGAAGGCAAGAAACAATATGCCATGAGTTTTGTCCTGATGTCGACTTCCACCACATTGACTGATAAGGTGATAGAAAAGACCATGAGCAAGATTCAAAGCGCACTTGAACAACAATTGAATGCTGTCTTGAGATAAGAACCAATAACCAAAAACTGATATGGACGTACAATCAATTAAAAGAAACTTCGGCATCATCGGCAACGATCCGCAACTGAATCATGCCATTGAGATTGCCACACAGGTTGCCATGACTGACCTCACCGTGCTCATTACGGGCGAGAGCGGTACGGGTAAGGATGTATTCCCGAAAATCATTCACCAGAACAGCGCCCGCAAGCACGGACAATATTTTGCCGTCAACTGCGGCGCTATTCCGGAAGGTACTATCGACTCGGAACTTTTCGGTCACGAAAAAGGCTCCTTCACTGGTGCCGTCGCCGACCGCAAAGGCTACTTTGAAATTGCCGACAAAGGCACTTTGTTTTTGGATGAAGTCGGCGAATTGCCGCTTTCGACCCAGGCGCGTCTGCTCCGTGTGCTTGAAAACGGCGAATACATTAAAGTCGGCGGCTCAAAGGTGATGAAAACCGATGTCCGCGTGGTGGCCGCTACCAATGTCAATTTGCCCGAAGCCATCGAAAAAGGCAAGTTCCGTGAGGATTTGTATTACCGTTTGAACACGATTCCGATTCACATTCCGGCATTGCGCGAGCGTAAGAGCGACATTTACCTATTGTTCCGCAAGTTCGCTTCCGATTTCGCCGAAAAGAGCCACAGCACAGCTGTTTCCCTATCGCCAGAGGCTGTAAAGATGTTGGAATCATACCGTTGGGATGGAAACATCCGTCAGTTGAAAAACATCACCGACCAGATTTCCATCATTGAAAAGGAACGTGTCATCACGCCTGAGATTTTGGAAAGATACCTGCCTAACAGGATTTCCACTTCATTGGTTTTGCTTCCAAGAGACGAATCGACGGAAGGCCTGTCGGAGCGCGACATTCTTTACCGCTTGCTTTTTGAAATGAAAAAGGACATCACTGAGTTGCGCGATACCGTCAACAATTTGATGAATGGCCATCAACCGGAACAGAGTTATGTTCCTGCTTCGCAGGTGGCTTACGTTAGCGAAACGGGAACCGTCGTGACACATGTTGAAAAAAAGAAGCCGGAATATATTGAACAGGAGGATTTCACGGAAATAATTTCCACCGAGGAACCAGCACAGCCAAAACCCGATAACCTTTCCTTGATTCAGAATGAAAAAGATATGATTATCAGAGCTTTGGATAAATACAAAGGCCATCGCAAGGAAGCCGCCAAGGAATTGGGCATCAGCGAACGGACACTTTACAGAAAGATTAAGGAATATCAAATTGAATCTTAATTAGGAGGTTAAATGCAATACAAACATTTGAAGATTAGCGTTTTGCTTGCCATGTTGCTTGTGTCGTTCGGATTGCGTGCGCAAGTCAGCATGAACGCTGCAGGTGGCAATGCCGCAGGCGATGGAGGCTCGGTGAGTTATTCCGTCGGCCAAATGGTTTTCTCCGCCAATGTAGGAGCAAACGGCTCGGTGACGCAAGGCGTGCAGCAACCTTACGAAATTTCGGTGCTATCGGTGTCAGATAACGCCGAAAACATCAATCTGTCGGTCTATCCAAATCCTTCAACGGATTATCTCTACCTGACATCATCGGATGAAATTTCCGATTTGTCATATCAGTTGTTTGACATGAATGGAAGACTTCTGAAATCGGAAAAAATCACTGAAAATCAAACGAATATTGATATGCAAGGTTTGGTTTCAGCGACTTATTTCGTGAAAGTCAACCAAGGAAACAAAACAGTGAAAACATTTAAAATCATTAAAAGATAAGTCAATATGAAAAGAATACTATCAGTTTTGGCACTGGTCCTCGTGGCAGCTCAGGTTTTTGCCCAGGCACCTCAGAAAATGAGTTATCAAGCCGTCATTCGCAACAGTGCAAATGAATTGGTCGTTAATACGCAAATTGGAATGCAAATCAGCATCCTGCAAGGTTCGGCAAGCGGCACTGCCGTATATGTCGAGACCCAAACCCCAACCACCAACGGCAATGGCTTGGCAAGCCTTGAAATCGGTGCAGGTACTGTCGTTTCCGGCAATTTCGCAAACATCAATTGGGCCAATGGTCCTTATTTTGTGAAGACGGAAACCGCCGTTGAAGCACCTTTGAACAACTACACCATTTCGGGCACAAGCCAATTACTGAGCGTTCCTTACGCATTGTATGCTGGCAATGTCCCGTCAGGCGACCATGCTGGCGACATGCAGTATTGGGATGGTTCTAAGTGGGTTGTCATTCCTGCCGGTAGCGATGGCGCAACCTTGACAATGGTCAATGGCGTTCCTTCATGGGTCGGTGGTTCAGGTGATGTTACCACGGTCATCAATCCAATCACGGGAGCCGAATGGATGGACCGCAATCTCGGTGCTTCGCAAGTGGCAACCAGCATTGATGATTTGAGTTCATACGGCTACTTGTACCAATGGGGTCGCGGCAACGATGGCCATCAGGACAGAGGTTCATTCTGCACCACCACTTTGAGCGATGGCGACAACCCTGGTCACAGCTTTTTCATTCTGACAACCTCCAGTCCTCACGATTGGCGCAGCACGCAGAATGATAACCTTTGGCAAGGTGTCAACGGTATCAACAATCCATGCCCTGCCGGATTCCGCGTTCCTACTGAAGCCGAATGGACTGCCGAGCGCGACACTTGGAGCAGCATGGATTTGAACGGTGCTTTCACATCGGTGCTCAAACTGCCTTGCGCTGGTGGCCGCCACTATTCCGAGGCTAACAATGGCGCTTTCGTCCTCCCTGGCAGCAATGGTTTCTATTGGACCAGCACCGTCGACGGCACCAAGGCTTCGCGCCTGAATTTCGATGCCGCTCATGCTGAGTTCTATTCACCATACCGCGCTTACGGTTATTCCGTGCGCTGCATTAAGGATTGATATGTTTTTCTTGTCAAGAATTTGAGAATTAGAGAATGTTTTTTCCGTCCTGCTTGAAGTTGGCACTTCGTGCAGGAAAAAGAGAATCAAAAGATTACAAGGCTTTGCCCCTCAAATTCGAGAGTGCGCTTGCGCACGGAACTTCAGTAGCACATTGTCCGTTTCTCTAATTCTCTAATTCTTGATAAATAAAAAGAAACTCACTTGAAAAAAGCATTGCTCATCAATATAATCGTGTTCATCACGTCGACGATGTTTGCACAAAACACCGTCACGGGCATGTTTTCGGATTATGCCGGCCAGAAAATCAGTCTGGTCGGTTTTTCCGGTTTCGACACCTATATTGTTAATAGCACGACCGCCAACACAGAAGGCGGTTTCTGCCTTTCTTTCGGCGGAAATGATTGTGGCATGGCAATGCTTGCATCGGAAAGTAACCAAACTTTTTTGGTCGTCTTGGCCGAAAATGAAGACTTGCAACTGAAAGGCCGAAACTTTGCTGATACGGAAAATATCGAAATCGTCAATGGCCATCAAAATAAGGTCTTTGCGCAATATGCCACGGAGCATCCGGTTCGGGAAGAGGCATTGAATGCGTGGAGTTTTCTGGAACAGCTCTATGAGGAAAATGCCATTCTTGCAAAGCATAAGGACGTGAAGCAGGCCATTTTGTGGGCGCAAGCGGAGATAAAGGGAGAAGAAGAGAAATTCTGGATTCTTAATACATCTTCCGACGATTACATTGGCTGGTATTTGCCCATGCGGAAACTGGTCAGTTCGGTTCCCGCCATTGCGCAATATCGCACCGATGAAATTCCTGAAACCGTGACTGCTCTACGCAACATCGATTATTGCGATGAGCGTTTGCAAAAAAGCGGCTTGCTGAAAGAAACCATCGATAATCATTTCTGGCTCATCGAGAACAGCGGAAAAATTTTGGAATCACTGTCTGAGGAAATGAACATTTCCATCGATTGCATGGTGGAAAACCTATTGAAAGACGAGACGAAACTGAATGTCATCAGCGAATATCTGTTCAAGTTTTTGGAAAAACGCAGTCTTTTCGCTGCTTCCGAACACTTGGCCTTGAAACTGCTGAACGAACATGGTTGCACGCTTGATGATGATTTTGCCTCACAATTAGAGAGTTACCGTGCAATGAAAATCGGCAATAAGGCGCCGGATTTTGATTTCAAATCGGCGGTGAAAGCTCCAAGTTATGCAAAATCTCCACGAAGACTTTCAGAACTATCAAGCAACTATACTTTATTGGTTTTCGGTGCCAGCTGGTGTCCGCAGTGCCCACAGGAACTGCTGAAACTGACTAATCTTTACGCAAGATGGAAATCGCACGGCGTTGAAACCGTTTTCGTTTCGCTTGACGAAGATGAAAATGCTTTCAACAATTTCACGGATATTTTCCCATTCATCAGCGTTTGTGATTTTCAGAAATGGGACAGTCCGATAGTGGAAAAATATCACGTATTTGCCACGCCTACATTTTATTTGCTTGATAATGAACGGAAGATAATATTGCGCCCCAATTCTGTCAGCCAGATGGATTCGTGGGTGGATTGGTATTTAATTCAAGGAAACAAACAATGAAATCATCACGCATCATAGCAGCAGTTTGCATCGTTTTGGCATTCGTTTGTCAAGGCTGCGGCATTTATTCCTTTTCAGGCGCATCGATTCCTGCCGAGGCCAAAACCGTATCGGTGCAATATTTTCCCAATCACGCCCAGCTTGTCAGCCCGACTTTGAGCAATGAATTTACCACGGCTTTGCGCGATGCGATGATGAATCAGACAACGCTCGACATGGTTGACGATGGTGGTGATCTTGCCTTCGAAGGTGAAATCACGAACTATCAGACTACGCCAATCGCCATTACGGCAGGACAAACGGCTGCTTTGAACCGACTTACGATTACCGTAAAGGTCAGGTTCTCGAACCGTATCGATGACACGAAAGACTTTGAAAGCACATTTTCGAGATATGAGGATTATCCCAGCGACCAGGATTTGAATTCCGTGCAGGAAACCCTGTCGGCGACGATTATCGAGGCACTTGTGGAGGATATTTTCAATAAAGCATTGGTGAATTGGTAGAGGGGGTTTTTGGACAATTTGACATTTAGACATTTGGACGATTTGACTTTTTGACTTTTAGACGGCCTTTTTTCGAGGCCGTCATTCCCGCGAAGGCGGGAATCTCATTTTGACTCTTGAACAAATTTGAACAACATATAACCCATTGGAAACAAATACATTAATAGGATACATAAATCAACCGGAGAAACTAAAGGGTGCAGTCATTGACGAATTGGAAGCTTTGACGGCAAAGTATCCTTATTTTGCCATCGGTCAGGCTTTGTTGGCCATTGCCTATCAGAACGAAAACTGTGCTGAATACGAGCAGCAACTGAAATTGGCGGCCAGCATTGTTCCGAACCGCGACAAATTGAGACTGTTTTCGCTTATTGCGAAGCGCCGCCTTGAAAATCAGCAGGCATTGCCGCAACTGCCAGATGAGTATAAGCCAAAAAATGAATTCTTTACTTCCGTTGAGACTGTTGAACCATCAGAAGAAGCGGAAGAAGGTTCCATCATTCGTGAGAAGGTGTTCATCATTCCGGAAATTGATCTTAGTGGAACCCAGGAAGAACTTTCCGCCGAGATGGCTTTGCTTGAGGAAAAACGCAAGTCGCTTGATGAGCTGAAAGCCATCATTGCGGCCCGCCTCAAAGAGATGGAAGCGGAAAAACAGCATAAGGATGAGGATAAATCTGCACCGAAAAAGCTTTCTAGAAAAGAACTTATCGATAAGTTCATCGTTGAAAACCCGAGCATCTCACGACCTAAGGCTGAATTTTTCAATCCGATCTCCGTGGCACAGAACAGTATCACCGATCAGGAGAACATTGTGAGCGAGACTTTGGCCCAAATTTATGCCAAACAGGGCTATACGGAAAAGGCAATTTCAATCTATCAAAAATTATGCTTGAAATATCCAGAAAAAAGTGTTTACTTTGCAGCCCAAATTGAAGAACTAAGGAAGTTAAACAATTAATTCATAAACGATGTATACATTAATAGTAGTTTTAATCCTGATTGTCAGTATTTTATTAGGATTAATCGTTCTGGTTCAGAACTCAAAAGGTGGCGGTTTGGTCTCCAATTTTGGTGGCGCAAACCAGGTGATGGGTGTTCGTCAGACAACCGATTTCCTTGAAAAAGCAACATGGACTATGGCTGCCATTCTGGTAGTTCTCTGCTTGATTTCAAGCGTGACTATCCCAAAGAATGTAAAATCAGGTGATGCTTTCCAAAGCGAAATCGCAAAGCCAATGGAAGCTCCTATGGCTCCTGCTGCTGCAGAATCTGCTCTCCCAATGGAAGAAGCAGTTGAAACAGCTGAACCTGCTGCAGAAACACCTGCCGAAGCTGAATAAATTAGCAAAATCAGAAACAACTGTAAATGCCGGAATTCACATTTCGGCATTTTTTATATTTGTCAAAGCATGAATTGTCAAGCCAACATTCCTTCTGATTTTCACGGAACTGTGAAATGGCAAAGTCCGTCAAACATTGCCCTGGTGAAATACTGGGGCAAAAAAGGCGTACAGTTGCCTCAAAATCCGTCTATCAGCTTCACTTTGTCGAATTGCAGGACCGAAACGGAAATGTCTTTTGATGTTTCTGACCATTTCTCGCTTCACTTTCAGTTTGAAGGGAAAGAAAATCCGGCTTTTGCAGCAAAGATTGAGAAATTCATGCTTGATCATATAGCGGATTTCCCATGGCTGAATCATTTAAGTTTAAATATCAGCAGCAGCAATTCTTTCCCTCATTCTTCGGGCATTGCCTCGTCGGCATCCTCGATGAGTGCTTTGGTTTTGTGTCTGTTGGACATTGACAGAATGCTGCAAGGCAAAACCGACATCGATTTGCAGAAAACATCCTGTTTTGCGCGTATCGCTTCGGGAAGCGCCTCGCGTTCGGTGTTTCCTGTCATGGCTTTGTGGGGTAAAACGAATGCGTTTGCAACAAGTTCTGATGAATATGCAGTATCACTTGAAAATCAGATAAATCCGATATTCAAGACATATCGCGATGCCATTCTCATTGTCAGCGATGCGGCAAAATCCGTTTCAAGTCGCGCCGGACATTCGCTGATGGAAAACAATCCGTATGCTGCGGCACGTTATGCACAGGCCAACCGCAACATCGAAAGTCTGCTGGCTGCCTTGCGTGACGGCGATTTGGAGACCTTCATGCAAATCACCGAATCGGAAGCCATGCAGCTCCACGCCCTGATGATGTGTTCGAATCCTTCCTACATTTTGATGAGGCCCAACTCGTTGAATATCATCAATGCAGTGCGTCAGTATCGTGAAGAAACGCATGTGCCTCTGTGTTTCACTTTGGATGCCGGCCCGAATGTGCATCTGCTCTATCCTGAACAGTATGCCGGTTCCGTAGAAACCTTCATCAACGAAAGCCTTGTCCGGTATTGCACTGATTCGAAATGGATTAAGGACTGCGTCGGCAACGGACCAAAGAAAATTGAAGTGGAAAGATGAGAGATTGATGAATTGTTTGATGTTTAACTGTTTATTTGTTGAAAGTTGAGAGTTGAAAGTTGAGAGTGGAAAGTTGAGAGTGGAAAGTTGAGAGTGGAAAGTTGAGAATGGAAAGTTGAGAATGGAAAGTTGAGAGTGGAAAGTTGAGAGTGGAAAGTTGAGAATGGAAAGTGGAAAGTAATTTGAACAATTTTGAACCTTTTTACCGAAACCCTTAACCATTCACCCGTCACCCATAACCATTAACTTTAAAGAGAAATGCGTACATCCTATTATAGCAAAGTCATTCTTTTCGGCGAGTATTCCATGATATTCGATGCAACGGCTTTGATGGTTCCTTTGCAAAAGTTTTCTGCCCGCTGGAAATTGAGCAAACTTACTATGCTGAGGGCAAAGAAATCGAATGAAAGCATTTGCCGTTTCCGTGATTATCTTGCTGATATAAAGAATGTTTCTGCTTCTATTGATATTGATGCCTTGTCAAGGGATTTGAACTTTGGATTGAACCTGAGTTCAAATGTTCCATCTGGTTATGGCTTGGGCAGTTCGGGAACTTTGGTGGCTGCGGTTTACGACCGTTATGCCAAACTGCATACTAATGACTTGATGGAGTTGAAATCCATTTTCGGTCAAATGGAGAGTTATTTCCACGGCAGCAGTTCGGGTATCGATCCTTTGCAATGTTATTTGGGCAAGCCTTTCCGCATTTCACCGCAAGGTGTCGAACTCGTGAATGGCGGTTTTTTGAAAAGAGACATCCACATTTGCCTAATCGATACGAAAATCAAGAGCAATACGCGTCCATTGGTACAGCACTTCAAGGAACAAAGGCAAGATGAGGCGTTTTTAAGCGCATTTCAGCGGGATTATGTTCCTCATGTGACGGATTGCATCAACAACCTTATTGATGGCTCAAACGAAGCGTTTTTTGCTTCTTTGACAAAACTCACCAAGGCACAGTTGCTATTCCTTCGTCCGATGATTACGGAAAACACCTTGCACCTTTTCGAACAGGATTATGATTTCCATTTTGGCGTGAAGATTTCCGGTTCGGGTGGCGGCGGTTATGTCTTGGGTTTCACCGATGATAAGGAAAAAGCCAAGCAATTGCTCGCTGATTTCGACACGATTTGGATTTAATCTCCAATATTTCCTATTTTTGCGCGTTAATTTAAAGTTATGGCGAGAATAAGAGAAAAAATGCAGGATGCTATATGGAAGTTTGTCGACTTCTTTTATCCGCCTTTCCAGCGTTATTTCAGCCTTTTGTTTTTCCGCTACGGATTCATGGGCGGCCTCAATCTCGTCATCGACTGGATATTGTATTATCTTATCTATCACTTCATTTTCAGAGGCAACATCTGGGAATTGGGTTTTGTTGCGTTTTCGCCTCACATTGCGACTTTGGTGCTGAAATGGCCTATCACTTTCGCTACAGGTTTCTGGTTGCAGCGCAACATCACTTTCTCGAAATCGAATCTGACGGCCGGGAAACAGTTTTTCCGTTATTTCATCGTCACGGTTTGCAACACTTTCCTGGTGTACGGTGGCTTGAAGTGTTTCGTCGATTTCTTCCACATCATGCCGGTGTTGTCGTATATCATGATTTCCGTCATTTCGGTTTTCTTCAGTTATTTCTTTAATCGTTATTTCTCTTTTCAGCCACTTGAAGACCAAAACAATAAAGCCAATGGAAACGCTGTCAACAATCAAGAATAAGCTGCTTTCGTGTCAGGATTTGGAAACAAGGCTTTCCGAATGGCGTTCGGCAGGGAAAACCATAGTTTTCACCAATGGCTGTTTCGACATTTTGCATCGTGGCCATGTGGAATATCTGGCGCAAGCCTCCGATTTGGGCGATGTGCTTATCGTCGGCTTGAATACTGATGCTTCGGTCAAACGGCTGAAAGGTGAAACGCGTCCTGTAAACGATGAGCAGTCAAGGGCTTTGCTGCTTTCGGCGCTGCAGTTTGTCGATGCCGTCGTGTTATTTGCTGAAGATACGCCTTACGAATTGATCAATCAGGTGCAACCCGATGTTTTGGTCAAAGGCAACGATTACAAACCCGAGGAAATCGTGGGTTACGACATTGTAACCGCCAAAGGCGGCAAGGTCGTGACCGTTGATTTGGTGGAAGGTTTTTCGACGACAAATATCATTAGTCGCATGTAGGGATGCTGCACCTTAGAAATACAAAAAAGGCGGCCAATGCCGCCTTTTTCCATAATATGATGTTTTGATTTTCAGGTGCTAGTTTAAAGGCCGAAAGCGTAGGAGTAACGGAAATAATAATCGTTGAAGTAGTCCCATGCTTGGCGGTTGTTGCCTGGTGTTGTGTTGCCCATGTCGTACAGATCAGTCACATTGACGCCAAAGCTGAAGCTTGATTGTCCGACGATGAATCCTACTCCGGCTCCGGTGTATAATCCTGCCGCTTGCAAATTGGTGTTGTAATGATAGCTGAAAGCGCTGCTCAATGGAATGGCGTAGCCTATTCTTCCTTCAATGAACGGACGCACTTCTCCTGACGGAATCATCAGACGCAGATTGCCATAGACGGGCAAGGAATAGGTGTAATAGTTCAATTCGGGGTAAGGCAGGTTCCAACCGCAGTAACTGCCATAGAATTCGGCGCCAAGGCCAAGGGCAACAGCACTTCCGGCTTGGTATTCAAGCATTCCGCCCAACATAAACATGTCGGGGTTATAATGGTGAAACATTTGTATCAGGTCTCCGTCGCCGATAGAACCCATGATGTGAAGGCGCACATCGCCGACATAATCGGGAATGTGTTGCACATGTCTATGTGGTGCCGGCCGTGAATAAACCATGTGTTGATGGTGATGGTGGTTTGGATTAGGCCGCTTTATGCTTTGTGCGTTGGCCGAAAAGGTCAAGGCAAGCAGTAAACTCAGTGATAACAGTAATTTTTTCATCTTGATTCCAGTATTAAACAAGGAATCAAAATACAAATACCATACCAATATTTTATGATTGGTGCTTAGCTTTGATTTTCCTAACCATATCAAATAGTAAGCCCGTCGGGCAGAGGAAACGGCACCAAGCGCGGTTGATGAAAAGCGAAACCACCAGCACAACGGCGGCAAAAACGATGCTGAACACGCTGATACTCTTCACGCTGAACACGCTGAAAGGTTCCGCGAAAGCCAAATCGATGCCAACGCCTATCGCAACCAATACGAGTAAGGTGAGCAAAAACAGTTTCCTGATGACAAGCAAAACGGTTGTCACTTTTCTTGAAGGATTCACTTTCTTCTTGCAGGCTTTCCCGGCCATTTCCTGCAAGGCGCCCATCGGGCAAAGATAGGTGCAGTAGAAGGCTTTTCCCGTGAGCAAAGGCAGCAACACCGCCAAGACGAAAATCACGATGAGCACCCATTCCAAAGGCCATGAGATGCCGCTTGTGAGCCAGCTGTAGAATTTCAGCAACGACATTGAAGCGTTGCGCCAAAAGCCAATGATTCCAATGGAGAGCAATAAGGTGATAAGCCGCAAGGTTTTGGTCTTCTGAGGATTGAAAAAGCAGATCAATGCTAGGATGACGACAATCAGAATGCAGATGTTAGGCAAAAGTGCGCTGTTGTCGGTGGTTTCAACGATGTTTTGTCTTGCCACGACTGCCAGTCTCGCTTTCAGGCTGTTCTGAATGCCTCTCGATGAATAGGTCGCGCCACTGACGGCATCGACGTTTTTCTGCAAGGCTTCGTCAGCCGAAAGGCCGTTCCACGATTCAAGGTAGCCGGCATTGATAACGTTTTTGAGGAATCCCGGCGTTTCCTGATTGTCTAACAATTTGATTTGCATTATTTTGCCGTCATTATCAAGAGCAATGAGCAAAGGGGTCTTTCCTGCATAGCCTTTGATGTGGTCGGAGTAAGGCGATGAAAGCAAGACGGTTCCAATCGTTTCGTTTTCAGTGTTTTTGACAGCGAAATAGGAAGTGTCTAAAAACTGGAGTTGCTGGGCTTCGGGAAACAAATCCTGAATTTCCGAGACTTCTATGCTTGGAAGGCTTTCCGTGGCATCGCTTTTTTCCGTTTTGAAAATACAAACGGCAATAACGGCAAGTAATGATGCTAAAATCAACCAGTTAAGTATCTTTTCGATTGTTTTCATTTGCATTGAATTTTCAGCAAAAATATAAAAAAGAGAGACATGATTTTTTTGGTTTCACAAAACTTGCAAAACGCAGAGTATTTCCGCAAAAATTCCTATCTTTGTGGCAAATTTAAGTAGAGCATCATGTTAGTCATCGGTATAGCAGGCGGTTCGGGTTCGGGAAAGACCACCGTCGTCAAGGAGTTGGTAAACCAATTGCCTGAAAACTCAGTATCAGTTATTTCGCAAGACGCTTATTATTACGATAATGGGTTCCGCACGCCTGCGGAGAAAAAGCAAATCAACTTCGACCATCCCGATGCCATTGAATGGGATCTGCTCATTGAGCACCTCGACCGACTGAAAAACGGCGAGACGATTCCGATGCCGATTTATACCTATGTCACCTGTGCCCGTTCAGAGGAAGTCATCCATGTGCAGCCCACCGAAGTCATCATCGTGGAAGGCATCATGGTCTTGACCAATGAGGAATTGCGCAAGCGCATGGATATCAAGGTGTTTGTCGATACCGACAGCGATGAGCGTCTGATGCGTATCATCCGCCGCGACATTGCCGAGCGTGGCCGCACTTGGGAAGACGTGTTGCGTCATTACCAGACTTTTGTGAAGCCCATGCACCAGCAGTTCATCGAGCCAACGAAACGTTCCGCCGACATCATTCTGCCACGCGGTTCAAGTCCTGTGGTGGTCGACATTCTGGCTTCGAGAATCAGGATGCAGTTGAGGAAATGATGGCAGGCAGCGTGTCGAAACTCTAACAACAGAAGAATCTGGCACAACGAATGTGACAAACCGATGGTTTCAGAGAAATCTGGCACAAGCAGTTTGAAAAAGCGCAGGATTCAGAGAGAAATGACATTCGGAGTGTTGAAATGTGCAAGATGTGAAATAATCTGGCACTCCAAGTTTGAAAAAGTTCAGGATTCAGAATTATCCGATACTATGTGTGCCGGAAAGTGTTGGATTTAGGGAAAAGTGACACAATGAGTGTGAAAAAGTGCTGGATTCAGAACAATCTGACATAATCCAGGACTTAAAATTACTTGTTACAAGTGATTTTGGTCTTTTACGGTAGTCTAAAAGAGTATTTTCATGTGATTTCGGTCTTTCACAAGTGCTTCAAAGAGGGTTTTCGTGTGATTTTAGCATGTTTCAATTACAGAAAAGAGTATTTCTACGTGATTTGTGTCTGTTACATGGGCTGAAAGACTGTAATCAACCGTTTTTTTGCCCTCAACACCTGTTTGTGCGTTCGAAAATTTTTATTTTTGCACTTCGAACTCTCCCCGACGTCGTGTCGTGTGGCAAGTTTGACGTGCATCATCCGTCCGTGGTGCCCTTGTGAGAACTCTAATGCAGTGGACGGCTGCATCCGAAACACAATCTTTATGCAACAAACCTATCAAAACCAATCGCCTTTCGAAGTATATGCTGCCGCAGATCGCATGTTGAGATTCATGGAAGGATGCGAACTTGACGAACCTTTGACCCGATGGAAGGCTGAACTTGACGCGGCTAATGAAAAATTGATGGACCGTATATGCGACAGGTCGAAGAAAATCGGGCTTAAAGACCAGGCTAACGCCTTGCTCAAGTGCATCGTGAGCATCAGGCTTTTGGTGAAGTCGTGTCTGGCCACAGGCGATGCCGATTTGGTGGAACATGCCAAGGCGGTCGAAAGGGTTTTGAACAGCTATGTCGGTTTTCGCCACATGTGTATAGCGAGCAAGATGACGAACTCGTCACTCATGCTGCGTGACTTGACGACACCAGCGATGCTATTTCATGTTGAAGCCATACCCGAATTGTCGGGCCGCTTGTCGCTCCTCGAGCAAGCAAGAGAAGATGTGTCGAAGCGCCGTGAAGAAATGGTAGAATCTGCTGTTGCAGCAAAAAACAGCCCGCAATTGCAGTCTTTGAAACGCAATGTGGCGCAGCTGATGAACAAAATCGGTGACTATCTTAAAGCCATGTCGTGTGTCGATGCTGAAGCCTATGGCCCCATGCTGAGAATGTTTCAGCTTATCCTAAGCGACCAGGCCAAGAGGCGCAAGGTTGCACTAAGAAGGAAAAAGCAGAGGATGCAGAAAAAACAAGATGCTTCAACAGTGAAGATGACCAAGAGCGTTGCGGAGAAAAAGGATGAGGGGTTGGATGCGGAGATGGGGGAAGGATGAATGTAATGGAATGATCTTGCAAAGATGATGCTATCAAATCGAAACAACCGGCTATTGATTATGGCGAAATTGAATAGAACCTTTATGTTTTTTCCCTATTTTTACCGCCTCAAACACCTTATCTGCCATGCAAATCTTTCAGAAAAATATTCTTAGGAAATACACCGAGAGCCTTAACCCCGACCGAATTGAGAAAAGCTATCGTCAATTTGCAGATTACTTCCTCAATCCCAAAAGGCAGGAAAACATCAGAAACAGCAAGGAAGAACAATTTCAGGAAGGTTTCCTTCGGGAATTGTTTGTGAATATTCTGGGATACACGCTGAACCCTGACCCTGATTTCAACCTCATCACCGAGAAGAAGAACGAGACCAACAGCAAGAAGGCAGACGGAGCGATTTTGGCAGATGGAGAAGTCGTAGGTGTAATCGAGCTGAAAGACCACAAGACAACTGACTTGGGGAAGGTTGAGGCTCAAGCGTTCAACTACAAAAGCCAACACAAGGACGCTGTTTATGTTGTGATTTCCAACTTTGAGAAACTGAGGTTTTATATTGACAATGCTGTTGATTTCGAGGAGTTCGACCTGTTCCGTCTCACTAAAGACGATTTTGCAAGGCTTTGGATCTGTCTGGCATACGAGAGCATAGTCAAGAACCTGCCAAAGCAAATCAAGGAGGCAAGCCTAAACAACGAGGAACAAATCACCAATGCACTCTATAAGGACTACTCCAGCTTCAAGCGTGAGCTGTTTGAGGATATATTGAAAAACAACCCAACCGACGATACAGAGCACAAAATCCTACTATTCAAGAAGACGCAGAAACTCCTCGACCGGCTGCTGTTCATCTTCTTTGCCGAGGACAGAGACCTTTTGCCACCCAACTCCATCATGCTCATCATCGAGCAATGGGAGAAACTGAAGGATCTGGATGAATACCAGCCGTTCTACAACCGCCTGAAGAAGTATTTCGGCTATATGAACACGGGATTTCAAGGAAAGAACTTTGAAGTGTTTGCCTATAACGGCGGACTTTTCAAACCTGATGAAATCCTTGACGGCCTGATTATCACAGATGAACTTCTCGTAAAGTATTGCAAGAAACTATCCGACTACGATTTTGCGTCGGATGTCGATGTGAACATCCTCGGCCATATCTTTGAAAACTCATTGACCGAAATCGAGGAAATCACCACAAAACTGCAGCAGGGCGAAGCGCCCACGATAAGCAAACGCAAGAAAGATGGTGTTTTCTATACGCCACAATACATCACCAAATACATCGTTGAAAATACGGTTGGGAAACTCTGTAAGGAAAAGAAATCGGAACTTGGAATCGACGAAAGCGAGTATTTTGCTGATAAGAAAAGGCAGTTATCGACAAAGAAAACCTTGATTCAAAAATTGGATGCCTATCGTGACTGGCTGTTGCAAATCTCCATCTGTGACCCTGCCTGTGGCAGCGGAGCATTTCTTAACGCAGCCTTGGATTTCCTCATGGCCGAGCACAAGCTGATTGATGAAATGCAAGCCAAGGTTGCTGGCGAAAGCATCGTGTTCCAGAATGTTGAAAATTCCATCCTCGAAAACAACCTTTACGGTGTTGACATCAATGAAGAGAGCGTGGAGATTGCCAAGCTCTCGTTGTGGCTTCGTACCGCAAAACCGCACCGGAAACTCAGTTCGTTGAACAACAACATCAAATGCGGCAACTCGCTGATTGACGACACTAAGATTGCAGGCGAAAAGGCATTTTGCTGGGAGAAGGAATTCCCAACCGTGTTTCGTGAGAAGAAAAAGCTTCCTTGGCACATCACTACGGCCGTACACGATAGCCGTACCTCCGACCGGATGATAGAATACAAAGTGAGGCAACTGCGCGACCATGGCACACGCCCCTATCCGGAACCGATGTTGCTGAGCGAGCAGGAAGAAATCATCATTACGGAAACCGTAGCGAAGATTGTGGCAGAGGACAAGCTGAATGTATTGGCCTATAATATCTGTTTCGACCACATGCACTTACTGCTCGTGTGCGAGGAGGAAGAAGTTCCGAGAATTGTAGGAAAGATAAAGTCGATGACGGCGAGAGCCGTAAACATCGCTATGGGGAGAACCATACCGATGGCGGAAACCGAGACGGCGGCAGCTAGGACGGCGGTAGCAACAACGGGTCACGACCCGTTGTCCGTACCCGCCGCCGAGAACCTGCCGGACGAGACTGCCGTGTCCGATACCGTCCCCGAAAAAAGACCGAAAAAAGGCCGCACGCAATGCTCGCTGTGGACACAAAAATTCGGTTGCACCCCTATACGGTCCCAAGAACACCTCTACAATGCCATTGCCTATATCCAAACCAACCGCGAGCACCACGACCTTCCGCCCCTCGATGTGGAATATCCACACTGTGTCTCCATCGACGAAGGTTTCCGCCCGGAATATTCTGGCGGCTTCGACGTAGTGATTGGCAATCCACCGTATGTGCAGTTGCAAACCATGGGTGAAATGAGCAAAAAATATGAGGAATGTGGTTATGAGGTTTTCAGTAAAACATCCGATTTGTATTGCTTGTTCTATGAGCGTGGCTGCCAATTGCTCAAACGAAAAGGTCTGTTGGGCTTTATCGCTTCCAATAAATGGTTAAAAGTCAATTATGGTATTCCGCTAAGACGCTATTTGACGAGCATGGTTAATCCCTACATTTTGATAGACTTTCCTGGAGTCCCTGTCTTTGAGGATGCAACCGTTGACCCTCAGATTCTACTGCTTTCAAAAGAACCTTATTCTGGTAATACCTATGCTTGTGCCTGCAAGGACACTTCGGATATCGAGTTATTCTTTGAGGAAAATAAAAAAGCTGCATCCTTCGGTGAAGATGCCTGGGCAATCCCTAATGATTCATCGGCTGTTTTTGATAAGATTAATAATGGAAAGGCTTTGAAAGATTTGCCGATAACTATCAACTACGGCATCAAAACCGGTTACAATGATGCTTTCTTCATCGATGGAGAAACAAGAGAAGCCTTGATTCAACAAGATCCAAAAAGTGCAGAAATCATCAAGCCACTGCTTCGAGGAAGAGATATACAGGCTTGGATGCCGGATGAAGTTGACCAATATTTGATTGCGACTTTGCCTTCGCTGCACATAGACATTGATAATTATCCGGCAATCAAAAACCATTTGCTTTCATTCGGCATTGAAAGATTGGAACAAAGTGGAGCAAAAGGAGCCAGGAAAAAAACTCCTAATAATTGGTTTGAAACACAAGATACCATTGCGTATTACGAAGAGTTTTCCAAGCCCAAAATCATGTATCCGAATATGACCAAATATCTGCCATTCATTTATGACGAGGAAGGTTATTTCGGGAACGATAAGACTTTTATGATTACCTCTCAAGACGATGGTTTCTCACTTAAATTCCTAGTAGCCATTCTTAACTCGAATTTGGCAAAGTTTTGGATTCGTCGTAATTGTCCTGAATTGGGTGATGACCGTCGTGAAATCCGCAAAGTCTATTTCGAGAACTTCTGCATCCCTGAAGGTGCTAACCAGCAGGTTTTTATCGAAATGACCGACTTGCAAATGAAAAATGTGAAAGCCTTGCATCAAAAGCGCCACCGTTTCATCCACCGTTTGCAGGAAAGCCTTGGCATCCAGAAAGTCACTGCTGCATTGGAGCGTTTCGATGAAGCCGATTTCAAGACCTTGCTTGCCGAACTGAAGAAGCAGAAAATCAGCCTCACTCTCACCCAAAAGGACGAATGGGAAGACTATTTCAACCAATACAAGACGGATTGTAACGCCCTTTCCGCTCAAATCGCCGCCACCGACAAGCAGATTGACCAAATGGTGTATCAACTTTACGGCCTGACGGAAGATGAAATCAAGGTTGTGGAAGGAGAGTAATAATCTAAAACACTAATAATCAAATCTTATGACAAACACTCAAATCAAAGACGAAATTGTCAGGTTGTTGAAATCAACCAAACGCGAATACATCGAAGATGTCATTGATGGATTGGAGGAACTGGGGTTCTTTGAGGCTCCTGCTTCAACCAAGTTCCATCTCAACGAGGCTGGCGGACTGGCAGAACATTCTCTCAATGTGTGCAAGGTGGCGCTCATGCTGCGCAAGCAGATGATTGAGATGAAACCCGAAATCGAACCTCACCTTCCGGAAGACAGCGTCATCATCGCATCGCTGCTGCATGACGTGTGCAAGGCCGACATCTACAAGAAAGCGGTGAAGAAACGCAAGAACGTCTATGGCGTGTGGGAGGATTACGACGGCTACGAGGTGGATTACAGCAGTTTTCCGCTTGGTCATGGCGAGAAGTCGGTCATCGTCGTGCTGAGGATGGGCTTCGACTTAAGCGATGAGGAAATCATGGCCATGCGTTGGCACATGAGTGCTTGGGATTTGCCATTCCAAAGCCCCGACATCAAGGGCAACTACAACGCCGCCAAGGAGATCTGCCCGCTTTGCTCATTAGTGCAGTCGGCCGACAATCTGGCTGCCAACATGTTGGAATACAAGGAAAACGATCAGGATCTTTTGGTCAGGACTTATTAAAAATAGGCAATCATATACTTTTTGACCCATAGTGGTATATCTTACTTTTTTGGAAACAAATCTCTCACAAATGCTTTGCATTACCTTCGGTGAATCTTCGATTTCAGCGTAACTAAATCTCTCACAAATCTTTTTACCCTATCCGATTCCCCCTAATCGGGGGGCATCGGGTTCCGCATCTCCGATGTTCTACGGGTAAGAATCGAGTAGTTACGAGAATCAGAGGCAGATAGGGAAAATTTTAGGGACTTATTTACCTGTTGGCACAAACAAAAACAATAAAAACACTTTGCCATCAATCCATTCGCTAGGCGAATATGCCGTGTAGGCGAATCCCATGCCGTTCAAGCAAGCTTGACGTCCTGTCCTTCACCTCCCCAGCAGCCTGTCGGCCAAATTGCTGGCAAAGTAAAAAACATGAAAAACAAAGTCCTTCAGAAACCAAAGTTCCATCCTATTGAAAAATGTTTTTCGGGCAAGGTTTTTGTTGTTTTTTACTCTTGTGGGATGAAAGACCCGCAGGGAATTATGCCGTCAAGGCAAATCAAAGGCTAAGCCTGGCTTGAGCCTTTGGGTTGTCTTGGTGGCATGAAGGCTCTGAAAGAGCTCATCCCGCAAGAGTGTTTTTTTTGTTTTTGTCAAAAGAAACAGTGGAGGGAAGCGGCAAGAACTTTTTGTGCCATCAAGTATAGAGTTCCCAAATTTTATTGGTTTTGAATGTTTTGGTTATTAAAAGGACAAATTGTATATTGTTGCCAAACATTTTCTTACTTTTGCACATTAAACGGTAAAACAACACGATTATGGGACAGAAACTGCCTATCGGAATACAGAGCTTTGAAGACCTGAGGAACAAGGAATTCAAATATGTGGATAAGACTGCCATCGTTTACAAATTGGTTACGGAAGGCAAGTATTATTTCCTGTCGCGTCCGCGTAGGTTCGGCAAGAGTCTGTTTCTGAATACTTTGGAGTCGTATTTCTTGGGGAAAAAGGAACTTTTTGAAGGTCTCGCCATCGCCGAGTTGGAGCACGACTGGACGGAATATCCCGTGCTGCATCTCGACTTGAACACGCAGCAGTATGGAACCGAAAGAGCCTTGCATAACAAATTAGACCGGGAGCTTACCGTTTGGGAATCAGTCTATGGAAAGGCAGATGAAGAACGGGAATTTGGTATGCGTTTCGAAGGCGTAATAAAGCGCGCTTATGAGAAGACTGGCCGCCAGGTGGTGATATTGGTCGATGAATACGACAAGCCGTTGCTTCAGGCCATCGGCAACACGGAATTGCAGGAGGCTTACCGCGCCACGCTGAAAGGCTTCTACGGAGCCTTGAAGTCGATGGACGGATGCATACGCTTCGCATTTCTCACAGGAGTGACCAAGTTCGGCAAGGTGAGCGTCTTCAGCGACCTGAACAACCTTCGCGACCTTTCCATGCTGCCACAGTACCATGACATCTGCGGCATCACGGAGGAGGAATTGCGTACCAATTTCAAGGAAGATGTGGCGGAATTGGCATCTGCCCAGAATATGACGGTTGATGAGACTTATGCTGCACTCCGCGAGAACTACGATGGCTACCACTTCTGCGAGGAGCAACTTCCGGGCATATATAACCCGTTCAGTTTGCTCAACGCCTTTGCCAACAAAAAAATTGACTATTACTGGTTCGAGACCGGCACACCGACCTACCTTGTGGAACTGCTGAAACAGCACCAATACAACTTATCAGGCATTGAGAAGGAAGAAGTCGTGAGCGACGTGCTGAACAGCGTTGACATTGCCTCAACCAATCCCTTGCCGGTGATTTACCAGAGCGGCTACCTTACGATAAAAGGCTATGACGAGGAATTCGGCTTGTACAAACTGGGCTTCCCGAACAAGGAAGTGCGCCAGGGTTTCGTGCGTTTCCTCATCCCGAGCTACACCAACGTGGATGCTGTCGGTTCAGGCTTCGAAATCAGCCGTTTCGTGCGCTCGCTGCGCGAGGGCGACATTGAGGGCTTCATGGAACGCTTGCAGTCATTTCTGAGCGCCTGCCCCTATGAGCTGGAACCCCAGCAGGAGCGCCATTTCCAGAGCGTGATGTTCATCCTCACCGCCTTGTGCGGCTACCATGTGGAGATAGAGAGCCACACCAACAAGGGCCGCCTGGACATGACCGTGAAGACGAAAGACTACATCTACATCTTCGAATTCAAGTTCAACAAGTCGGCGGAGGAAGCCTTGGCACAGATTATTGAGAAAGGCTATGCCGAACCTTTCCTGAGTGATGGACGCCAGATTGTGAAGGTCGGCGTGAATTTCAGCACGGCCTGCCGCAACATCGACCGGTGGGTGGTGGAGTAACTTATTTTATTATATATGTGATATTGTGAACCGTTGATGCTTCTTCGGTAATGACATGATATTTCTAATTATTGGTGTCTGCTGCATCTCTACAACGAAAAATCCCTAACCGATTGATAACCGATTAGGGATTTGTTTTTGTTGCCCAACCAGGATTCGAACCTAGACTGACTGATCCAGAGTCAGGAGTGCTGCCATTACACCATTGGGCACTGAAATCGGCTGCAAAAATACTATTTTTTCTAATAGCGCAAGGAAAAAAACGAATTTTTTTTCCTCATACAAAAACGATGACTCCCCTAATGACAGGGAAGTCATCGCTGATATTGGTAATTAGCTGATTATTGTGCCTTAGCCCATGTGTCTTTCAGGCCAACGGTCTTGTTGAAAACAAGATGATCGGCTGTGCTGTCCTTGTCGACGGTGAAGTAACCGATTCTCTGGAACTGGAAATGGTCGAGTGGCTTGACATCGGCGAGATATTTCTCCACATAGCACACTGGACGGATTTCCAAAGAGTTTGGATTCATCATTTCCTTCATCGCTTCGAGTGGTGTGAGGCCGCTGTCCTGCAAGCGTGCGAGTTCGTCGCGCGGATTTTCAACCTTCCAAAGACGGTCGTACATGCGCACTTCGGCTTCCAGACAATGGTTGCAGCTGACCCAGTGGATGGTGCCTTTCACCTTGCGGTTGGCGCCTGGCAGACCGCTTCTCGATTCAGGGTCACATTCAGCATAGACTTCGACGACCTCGCCGTTTTCGTCTTTCTTGCAACCCGTGCACTTCACGATGTAGGCGTTCTTCAGACGGACTTCGTTGCCAGGGGTCATGCGGAAATATTTCTTCGGAGCATCTTCCATGAAGTCTTCCTTTTCAATCCAAAGCTCGCGGCTGAACTCAATCTTGTGGCTGCCAGCGCTTTCGTCCTCAGGATTGTTGATGGCTTCCATTTCTTCGACCTGACCTTCAGGATAGTTGGTGATAATCAGTTTCACCGGATTGACGACAGCAGCCACGCGGGTTGCCGTTGCGTTGAGGTCTTCGCGGATGGCGCTTTCCATCAAGGCGAAATCGTTCAAGGCATCGTATGTGGTGTAACCAATCTTGTCGATGAACTTGTGAATGGCCGATGGCGTGTAGCCACGGCGGCGGAAACCGCAAATCGTGGGCATGCGCGGGTCATCCCAGCCACTCACGAGGCCCTCGTTGACCAAGACGAGCAAATTGCGTTTGCTTAACAGAATATAATTGAGGTTCAGTTTGTTAAACTCGGTCTGGCGTGGACGGTTGTCATCCAAATCCTTGCCTTCTTTCAGTTCGTCGACGAAATAATCGTACAACGGGCGGTGAACCACAAACTCCAAAGTGCAGAGCGAGTGGGTGACGCCTTCGAAGAAGTCGCTTTGACCGTGGGCGAAGTCGTACATCGGGTAAGCGTTCCACTTGGTGCCAGTGCGATGATGTGGCGTTTTCACAACACGGTAGATGATAGGATCGCGGAAGTGCATGTTCGGGTTGGCCATGTCGATTTTGGCGCGCAACACCATCTTGCCTTCTTCAATCTCACCGTTATTCATTTTGTTGAACAGGTCCAGAGACTCTTCAATAGGGCGGTTGCGGTAAGGGCTTTCGGTGCCAGGTTGTGTAGGCGTCCCTTTTTGTGCCGCAATCTCTTCCGAACTCTGTTCGTCGATATAGGCCTTTCCTTCCTTAATCAATCTGATGGCAAAATCCCAGAGTTGCTGGAAATAATCGGAAGCATAGTATTCGTTACCCCACTGGTAGCCAAGCCATTGAATATCTTCCTTGATGGCGTCGACATACTCCATGTTTTCCTTGGTAGGGTTGGTGTCGTCGAAGCGCAAATTGCACACGCCGCCGTGTTTGGCAGCAATGCCGAAGTCGAGGCAGATAGCCTTGGCATGACCGATGTGAAGATAACCGTTAGGCTCTGGGGGGAAGCGGGTCTGTACGCGTCCGCCGTTCTTACCGTTTCTGAGGTCTTCCTCAACCATCGCTTCAATGAAATTCAGCGATTTCTTTTCTGTTCCGTTTTCTTCAACTGGATTTGTCATAAGTCTAAAAAAGTTAATACGAGGTGCAAAAGTAAGACAAAATCATTTTTCTTACTTCAGTTTTATTGCTCTTGTGATTATTTTTTCTCAATCAAGGCGACAAGGCGGTTGTACCAATCCTCGCCGAACTTGCGAATCATAGGGCCTCTCAGGAATTTGTACAAAGGAATGCCATCCTTTTCGCCTTTGCGTTTGGCGGGCGTGCACACGCTCCACTCGTGATAAACGATGTGCGTGAAGCCGTCTTTTTCCATCAGACGAATAGGATAAAGGTGGCATGAAATCGGCTTCCAGAAATCGGTTTTGCCTTCCAAATAAGCCTTTTCGATGGCGCACAAAGCGGTTCCGTTTTCGTGGAAATAAACGAAGGCACATTCCTCACCATTGACGAGCGGCGTGACCAATTCGCCGAAATCATCATAGTCGTAGACATCGTTGTCTTCAACGACCTTGATGCCTTCGGGCCGCATATAAGGTTTAATGGCCTCGAGGTTGTCTTCGATGAGACCGATTTCAGCATCTTCCAAAGGTGCGCCGGCATCGCCAGCCACACAGCACTCGCCTTTGCAAAGTGCTAAATTGCAGCAGAATCGTGCATTCAGAAAGTCGTCGGTGACGACAATGTTGTCAAGTATAATCATGGGGCAAAAATAGCGTTTTTTATTTTTTGGAAACTATATGCTGTTTTCTGATTGAAAAAAATCCTACCTTTGCAGCACTTTTCAGAAATTGTCTAACTCATTAAAAATAAAAAGAAATGGCTTTTAACCTCAGAAACAGAAACTTCCTGAAGCTTTTGGACTTCACACCGGAAGAAATAAAGTTTTTCCTCAAATTGGCTGCCGACCTGAAAGCTGCCAAATATGCTGGAACCGAACAACCACACCTCACTGGCAAGAACATTGCCTTGATTTTCGAAAAGACCTCAACCCGTACACGTTGCGCTTTCGAAGTCGCCGCTAAGGATCAGGGTGCTCACGTCACTTATCTTGGACCTACCGGTTCACAGATTGGCGTTAAGGAATCCATGAAAGACACAGCCCGCGTTTTGGGCCGTATGTTCGATGGCATAGAATACCGTGGTTTTGCTCAGGATATCGTTGAAGAACTGGCTCAGTATGCCGGTGTTCCGGTTTGGAACGGCTTGACCAACGAATTCCACCCGACACAGATTCTGGCTGACTTCCTCACCATGCAGGAACACAGCGACAAACCGCTCAACCAAGTCACTTTCGCTTACTGCGGTGATGCCCGTTTCAACATGGGTAACTCACTGATGGTTGGTGGCGCCAAGATGGGTATGGATGTCCGCATCGTGGCTCCAAAGGAATTGCAGCCAAATCAGGAACTCATCGACACCTGCAAGGAAATCGCCAAGGAAACCGGCGCAAAGGTCACCGTTACCGATAACGTGGCCGAAGGCGTCAAGGGCTGCGACTTCCTCTATACCGACGTTTGGGTATCGATGGGCGAACCGGCTGAAGTATGGAAGCAGCGCATCGACCTGCTCATGCCTTACCAGGTCAACAAGCAGATGATGGAAATGACAGGCAACCCGAACTGCAAGTTCATGCACTGCCTGCCGGCTTACCACAACCTCGAAACTCAGGTTGGCCGCGATGTCAACGCTAAGTTCGGTCTCGACGGCATCGAAGTCACAGAAGAAGTGTTCGAATCAAAGAACAGCATCGTTTTCGACGAAGCCGAAAACCGTATGCACACCATCAAGGCTGTCATGGTGGCTACCTTGGGCGACTGATATTGAATCATAAAATATTACAAATATGGAATTGCCCTGCTTGTGCGGGGCAATTCCTTTAAAAACAGGCATCATGTTATCACTTTTCACAGGTTCGGGCGTCGGCCCTACGGTCTTCTATCTGGCAGTCTCCATCGTGTTGGGTCTGCTGCTGGGCAAACTGAAAGTCGCTCACGTTTCGCTGGGCATCACTTGGGTGCTTTTCATCGGCATCATTCTGAGTGCCTTGGGCATTTCGCTCAATGGCGAAATGTTGCACATCATCAAGGAGTTCGGTTTGATACTCTTTGTCGTTGCCGTTGGCTTTCAGGTCGGACCAAACTTTTTTGCTTCGTTCAAAAAAGGCGGTTTGAAACTCAATCTTTGCGCCATTGCCATTGTCGCTTTGGGCGTTTTGACCACAGTATTGATTAGCCGTTTCAGCGACGAACCTTTAGAAGTGATGGCTGGCGTTTACACGGGCGCCATTACCAACACGCCGGGCATGTCGGCGGCGCAGCAGACGGTCGGCGAACTGGGCATTTGCAGTCCCGAAACGATAGCCAACGGCTATGCCGTGGCTTATCCTTTGGGCGTTGTCGGCCTCATAGTCAGTTGCTTGATTATCCGTGCTGTATGCAAGGTGAAACTGGATAACGAACCCATGTCGGATGCCAATCAGGAAGATGTGCGGGCACCGAAAAGCGAGACCACGAAAGCCGCTGCACAACGCCATAAGATTTTGCTGATACCTATTTTCCTGACCATTGGTTTGGGCATCGTATTAGGCTCGATTCCTGTCCCGATTGGCATGTCGGCACCGGTCAAGTTGGGTTTGGCAGGCGGCCCATTGGTGATGGCCATCCTGGTCAGTTGGATTGGCGTGAAAAAAGGCTGGATTGACACTGATTTCACTGGCAGCCATGGTATCTGGATGTTGCGTGAAGTGGGTATTGCCTTGTTCCTGGCGGCTGTCGGTTTGGGTGCCGGCGGCAGTTTCATCGACACCATCAAGGCGGGCGGCTATATGTGGATTCTGTATGGCGTCATCATTACCATGGTGCCTACTTTGCTGGTCGGCATCTTCGCACGCCTGGTGCTGAAAGTCAATTATTACACTTTGATGGGCGTGATTGGCGGCGCCACCACCGACCCGCCGACTTTGGCCTTTGCCAACACCGTTGCCGCCGAACAGCAGAAAGCCACAGGCAGCACCGAGGAAAACCAGTTGCCGAACATGGGCTATGCTACGGTTTATCCTTTGACGATGTTCCTGCGTATCTTCACGGCACAGTTGCTGGTGCTTTTGGCAGTGTGATGTTTTGTAAATACAACCTTGCAACCCAAATCGGTGTGGATTTTTCTTTCTATTTTTGCAATGTTAATCACAAAAATCAGGTATCATGAAAATCGTCACCACAATTGCAGTTGCAATCATCCTTTACAGCCTCATTGCAGGACTGTACAACCGTTCCATCAAAAACAAGACCAATCCGCAGAATAAGCTGCTCTTCAATTCAATCTGGCTGTTTATTCTTCCGGTCATTGTCATCATTATCACCAGTTTCCTGACCATTATTCCTGCTCAGGAATGTGGCGTGGTCATTACGCCTTCGGGTGTGAAACAGAAGACCTATTACACAGGTTGGCACGCCATTCTGCCTTGGTATCGTGTCGAGACCATGGATAAGACCGAACAGGTCTACACCTGCGCTAAGCGCACCGAAGTCGGCCACAATGACCCGGATTACAAATCCTACAAGGCCGACGCAACGCAAGCCGAAACCGTGTGGACGCCAACCATCGACGGTATCAAGATGGGTTTCGACATCAGTGCCTCGTGGCGCATCGACCCGGAATATGCTTGGTGGATTTACGACAATGTTTCGGAAACCGACGGCAAGGAAAACGGACGCTTCTATTGGCTGGAGGAAAACGTAATCAAGCCGAAACTGAAATCGGCACTTGCCCTGACAACGAGCAAATACACGCCTATTCAGGTATACAGCACGAGCCGTGAAGAAATTCAGGAAATCGTGTTGGAAAGAATGAAGAAAGACATCGAGTCGTATCATCTTGTCCTCGACCAGATTGACATCCGTGAAGTGTACTACAACAGCGAATATGAAGGTGCCCTGAACCAGAAGAAACTGGAAGAACAGAAGGCCCTGACCCTTGCCGAAGTGACCAAACAGAAAGAGGAACTGAAGAAGCAGGCCGAAATCGAAAAGGACATCCAGATTCTGAATGCCGAAGGTGAGGCCGAAGCCCTGAAGATAAAAGGCGCTTCCGTTTCGAGCAACCCGAAAATCGTTCAGCTTGAATGGATTGGCAAGTGGGACGGCAAACTTCCCGAAATCATGACGGGTGAAGGACAAGGGTTCATTTTAAATCTGAATGAGAGATAAAAACTGAGAAATCATTATGAGAAGGCGGCTGAAAAGTCGCCTTTTTGTTATTAATGAATTTTTCTTGCCCAAATCATATGAAAAGTTCGTATTTTTGCCTCTTAAATTTTTTACTTCATCAAGATGAAAAGTA
>JAKSMU010000015.1 GCA_024400455.1 Bacteroidales bacterium
CCAACATTTTTAGAACAATTTTCCAATGCTTTTCGTACTTTTGCACTCTTAGAAATTAACTTTAAAAATATCATACGATGTACACAAACTTTCAAGAGTATCTGAAGAAGGAATTGGCTCAGATTGAAGCCGATGGCCTTTATAAGCATGAACGTATCATTGAAAGCGCTCAGGGCGCTGAAATCATGGTTGGCGGCAAGGTTTGCCTCAACTTCTGCGCAAACAACTACCTCGGCTTGGCCGACAATCCTGAACTGATTCAGGCTGCCAAGGAAGGCATGGATGCCCGTGGCTATGGCATGGCTTCTGTCCGTTTCATCTGCGGCTGCCAGGATCTTCACAAGAAACTCGAAGCAAAGATTGCTGAATTCTTCGGCACCGAAGACACCATCCTTTATGCTGCTTGCTTCGATGCAAACGGTGGCGTTTTCGAACCATTGCTCGGACCAGACGATGCCATCATCTCTGATGCCTTGAATCACGCTTCCATCATCGACGGCGTCCGCCTCTGCAAGGCACAGCGTTTCCGCTATGCTAATGCTGACATGGCTGACCTTGAAAAGCAACTTCAGGATGCTCAGGGTTGCCGCTTCCGCCTCGTCGTTACCGATGGCGTGTTCTCAATGGACGGCAATGTTTGCCCACTCGACAAAATTTACGAATTGGCTCAGAAATACAACGCTATGGTCATGGTCGACGAAAGCCACTCAGCTGGTGTCGTCGGTCGCACAGGCCGTGGTGTTACCGAACACTACAACCTCCGTGGCAAGATTGAAATCCTGACCGGTACACTCGGTAAGGCATTTGGTGGCGCTATGGGTGGCTTCACAACTGGCCGTAAGGAAATCATCGACATGCTGCGTCAGCGTTCACGCCCATACCTGTTCTCCAACTCAATGGCTCCAGGTCTGGTTGCTGCTGGTATCCGTATGTTCGAAATGATGAGCGAAACCAACGAACTGCAAGATCGTCTGCATGAAAACACTAGCTACTTCATCAGCAAGATGACGGAAGCTGGTTTCGATTGCAAACCATCACAGTCAGCTATTTGCGCTGTCATGCTCTATGACGCTCCGCTGTCACAGAAGTTTGCCGCCAAGTTGCAGGAAGAAGGCATCTTCGTCACTGGTTTCTACTATCCAGTCGTTCCAAAGGGACAGGCTCGTATCCGCGTTCAGGTCAGTGCAGCTCACACCCGCGAACACCTTGACAAGTGCATCGCTGCATTCACAAAGATTGGTAAGGAATTAGGAATTTTGAAATAATGGAGTTGCGAGGCATCGGGAATGCGAGAACTCGTGCCTGTAGCCTCGAAACCTCGTTGTCTAAAATAGTTTACAATGAAAAAGATTTTGATTGTTGGTTCCGGCGGACAGATTGGAACCGAATTGGTTAAGAAACTCCGTGGCATTTATGGCAATGAGAATGTTGTTGCCAGCGACCTCCGTCAGTTGACGGGCGAAATCGTTGAAAACGGACCATTTGAGAGAATCGACTCAACGCAGATCATGCAGATTGTTGATGTCGTGAAGAAATACAACATCGATACGATTTACAACCTCGCAGCCATCCTTTCTGCAACGGCAGAAAAGAATCCTATGCTGGGTTGGAACGTCGGCATCGGCAGCTTGGTGAATTGCCTCGAAGTGGCCCGCACCTTCAACTGCGCTGTGTTCACACCTTCTTCAATTGGTGCTTTCGGTACCTCGACACCTCGCGACAATACGCCTCAGGATACCATCCAGCGTCCTAACACCATTTACGGTGTCACCAAGGTGACTGGCGAATTGCTGAGCGATTACTATTTCACCCGCTTTGGCGTCGATACCCGTAGCGTCCGTTTCCCAGGCTTGATTTCAAACCTCACATTGCCTGGCGGTGGCACCACCGACTACGCTGTGGAAATTTATTACGCAGCCGTCAAGGGCGAAAAGTTCATCTGCCCAATCAGCAAAGGCACCTATATGGATATGATGTATATGCCTGACGCATTGGATGCTATGGTGAACATCATGGAAGCCGATCCTACCAAACTCATTCACCGTAACTCGTTCAATGTTACCAGCATGAGTTTCGACCCGGAAATCATCTACAACGCCATTAAGAAGTACTATCCGAACTTTGAAATGGAATACAAGTTTGACCCAATCCGTCAAGCCATCGCCGATTCGTGGCCGAACAAGATGGACGACAGCTGCGCCCGCAACGAGTGGGGCTGGAACCCGAAGTACGACCTCGACAAGATGACCGTCGATATGATTGAGACGTTGAAGGTGAAACTGCTGAAGTAAATTTGGCGTTGGGTATGTCTTAATAAGGTTGGTTCACACAAGATGAGCCAACCTTTTTTGCTTCAAAGTTGCAGTTTCTTAAAAAAACTATGACTTTTGCTCCCAATTGTGTTTTTTATCCTTATTTTTGCCCCGAAATTTATGTATTAACGAAGTTCAACCAATTTAATTCAATAACTAAAAATGAAGAAGCTATTTTTAATTGCTATCGCATGTTTGGCTGTCATGATGCCAGCCAATGCACAAATCCTGAGACGTATAGGCGAAAGCGCAGCCCGTGCTGCCGAGGGCGCCGTGAGTAACCAGATCAACCGCAAGATTGATGAGGGTATCGACGATGCCTTCAATAAGAACAAAAAGAACAAGAATAAGGATGCGGAACAGGCCGAGGAAATTGACGATGAAGAAGAAGCCACATCACAGAGTTCCAAAAAGAGTAAGGCCAAGCAACCGAGAACCATCGAAGCTGCTTACTCCAAGTGCGACTTTATCCCTGGCGATGAGATTATCTTCGACGACGACCTCGTTGGCGAACAGTTGGGCGAGTTCCCAAGCAAGTGGGACCTTATCGGTGGTGTTTCCGAAGTGGTGAAATTCGATGGCAAGATGGCTCTCGATTTTCAGGACAATACTACCAGAGTGGCTCCGCTCATGAAGAATCCTCGCAATTATCTCACTGACGAATTCACCGTTGAATGCGATTTCTTCGCTGGCGACAATAGCACCATTAAAGAAGGCCTGTATTCACGCTCACACTATAGAATGGATTTTATCTCAGAAGAGGATGGAAGAGTTATGGAATTCTACTGGCATACGGCTGATGTGAAAGAAGTACAGTGTTGGTACACGTCCACAAATGGCGATGGAAGAAGTTCTGAAGCCGACATTTCGGCATTGTTGGTTGATGGCGAATGGAACCACCTCTCCATCTCCTTCAACAAGCGTGCTTTCAAGGCCTATATCAATGGCACCCGTGTAATCAATATTCCTAACATGAAGGCTCCTAACTATCTTGAACTTGAAAGCCGTCTTTGGAGTGACCATGGCGTGAACTACGTCACCAATTTCCGTATCTGCAAGGGTGCAGTACCGCTCTACGACCGCTTGACCACCGATGGCAAGATTATCACTTACGGCATCACTTTCGACACGGGCAAGGCTACCATCAAGCCTGAATCGATGAGCGAAATCAACCGCATCAAGAATCTCATGGATGAGGATGAATCCCTCAATTTCGAAGTACAAGGTCATTGCGATGCTACCGGTTCGGCTGCCACCAACCAAAAGCTTTCACAAGAACGCGCTGAGGCCATCGTCGCCAAACTCGTGGAAATGGGCATCGACGAAAGCCGTCTCACTGCTTCGGGTAAAGGCAGCAGCGAACCTATCGCTGATAACAGCACCGATGAAGGCCGTGCCAAGAACCGCCGCGTCGAGTTCGTGAAGAAATAAACCTTAACAATTAAATACAATTACCTATGAAAAGACTTGCATTTGCATTTTTGTGCGTTGCCAGCATGGGCCTGATGGTCGCGTGCGGCAATTCGTCAAACGAAAAGAAAACTGAAGGCGGAATTGATGAAAAAACCGCTACCGAAATCGTTGAGGAACTCGACCTCCCTGAAGAAGGTGTCCATGGCTATACTGGCAATGCGGCCACCGACCTCAAGAACGTCACCAACGACAACTACCTTGAGATTGCCAAAGGCATCTTCGGTGTTGACCTCAGCCCGAAGGACGGCTGGAAACTCGTTGAGGCTAAGAGTCCTAACAAGGTGAACAACCTCAATGTGAAATACAATGTCGAAGGTCTCTCGGAAGCAGCCGAAGCCGAAGCCCTCTTCAATCAGTGTCTCGCCGTTACATCCGATGGTAACTATCCTGTCAAGATGGACTGGGACACCGGTGCAATGAGCCGTGGTCCGAAATGCGACACTTACGAAGCCTATAATGAGAATAAAGACATGGGCAACATGTGGTTCTATGCCTACGGCGACAAGACTGTCATGATGACGGTAAGCAGTTGGAAAGAAGAACTGGAAATCAGCATGGTGTTGACTTCAAACTAAGCCTTTTGTCGTTTGATAATTTTACAGCACCTGCCCTTTGGGACGGGTGCTGTTGTTTTTACCACTCCGCTTCCATCATGTATCGTTTCAGCAGGAAGGCACAGAAATAAGGGAATGTGTAAATGTCGTTTTCGTGCCCAATGTTGCCGTAACAAAGCTTTATTCCGGCTGTAATGTCTGGATAATCAGTTCTTCAGATAATCGTCTATTTTTCTTTTCAAATACATGATATTCTGATTTGTATGTTTTAATATGAATGTTTTTGTGCTGCACAATATATGCTTTTTTTTGCAAAAAGATGAGGGAATTATTGCATATTTTTTACAAAAAGATGAGGGAATTATTGTGTGTTTTATACAAAAACATGAGCGAAATGATGCTGGAATTTGATTTCAATTTATATGAATCTTTTTTGTATTTTTGCACCCTCAAAAAAGGTAGAGGCCTTTTTGGTTTAACAATTTGTAATTTAATGTTTTAAAACTATGGAAAAAGCAAAATTGAAGCAACAAGTCGTTGCGTATCTTTATTTGGTGTTTGGTTCGTTGCTCTTTGCAGTGGGCGATGTGATGTTTGTGAATCCTTATTTGCTGGCTCCTGGCGGAACTTACGGTTTGGCAAACGTGCTGAACACCGTGTGGCCTTGGAAGATTTCCTATTATGCCATCTGCATGGATATTCCTTTGCTGCTGATTGGAACCTGGATTTTGGGGCCGAAATTTGGTGCCAAGACGGTGATTTCCACCATTTTGATATTTGCTTTCACATGGTTGCTCGAAACTTTCTGGGGTTATCAGCCTGTCATCCACGATGGTTTGCTGAACGAACCGGTCAAGGGCCTGGCTTTTGTGCCTGACTATTTCCTGAACACTTTGGTTGCAGGTTTGGTTTATGGTGTTGCTATTGGCTTGGTGTTCAAGTCGGGAGCAACTTCCGGAGGCAGCGACATCATTTCCATGATTTTGCACAAATATACAAAGATATCGCTGGGAACGCTTGTCCTTATCGTCGACTCATGCATCACCCTGACTTCGTTTATCGCTTTC
Source organism: Bacteroidales bacterium (assembly GCA_024400455.1). Lineage (GTDB taxonomy): Bacteria > Bacteroidota > Bacteroidia > Bacteroidales > F082 > Limimorpha. Next base: position 5,407 of record JAKSMU010000015.1, read on the forward strand.
CACCAACTGCGTCTGCCTATCTACTCAATCCTTCTGATTGTGATTGAAAGCAAGGTCATTGACTTGGTTGTCGAAGGTGTGAAGAGCTATAAGACAGCGTTTATCGTGACGGATGAAATTGATGCAGTCCGTAATTTCATCATCGAGGACCTTGACCGCAGCGGTACCGTTTTCGCAGGCAGCGGCCTATATCAAGGTGCTGAGCGCAAGATGATTTATGTGACTTTGAACCGTGCCGATTTGGTGAAGCTGAAAGCCAATCTCCGTTTCCTCGACCCGAATGCTTTCGTCAATGTGATCGAAAGTTCCGAAATCATGGGCAACGGTTTCAAGGCTTTGCCGACGGAATAAAAAGAGATAACAAAAACGACCTGTCAGATCTGGCAGGTCGTTTTGTTTTTATTGGGCTTTCAGCACTTGCTCGATGATGACGGGGAAATTGGCTTGCTCCAAAACATGGATTTTTGCCGCCACCGTGTCGGGCGTTTCGTGGTCGTTTAAGGCGATTTTTGCCTGGAAAATGATTTCTCCGCTGTCGTAAAGTTCATTCACATAGTGAATCGTAATGCCGGAATAAGTCTCCTTTGCAGCAACGACTGCTTCATGCACATGCTCGCCATAAAAGCCTTTGCCGCCATATTTTGGCAAAAGGGCAGGGTGGATGTTGATGATTTTCTTCGGAAAAGCCTTGACGAGACTTTCGGGAATCTGAAGCAGAAAACCCGCAAGGACAATCAAATCCAAGTTGAGTTTTTGCATTTCTTGAGTGAATTCAGGCGTGTTGAACTCTTTTTTTGTAACCATTCTCAACGGAATGCCAAGGTTTTTGGCTCTTTCGATGGAATAAGCTTTGGGGTTGTTGCAAACCACGTTGACGATTTCAACGTCTGGGTTGTTTGAGAAATATTCAGCGATGCGCTGAAGGTTGGTGCCGTTTCCCGACACGAAAATTGATATGCGTTTCATTGTATCTGAATTATTACTTTTTCGTTTTTGTTCAGGTCAAACCAGGTGAAATGACCTTCTTCGGTTTGGCGCGTTTCGATATTCTTTCCTTCGATTTGAATTGGGTTTTCGCTCAGCAATGTCAAGCCTTTTATGTCTTGACCATTGTTTGTTAATTGTATGGTATTGTCGTTCAAAATTTTATTATCTACGTTAAGCAGACTCTCATAAAAACTCAAATAATCTTGAATTGTGGTCGGCAGCATTTTCTTTTCGTCACGGAGATTGGCGATTTGCTGGAGCGCGAAATTGAATCCGGGCATGGCCACCGCGGTGCTGTCTTCGTTATATTGCCAGAAAGCACGGTCGGGGTCGGTCCAGGCAGGGTAGGTGTGCGTGATGAAAACGTTGTGATTGTCAACGAGTCTTTGCAGCCGCTTTGCCTCAAAATAGTAATACCATTGGTCGTCCGTGTTGACTTCCAATGTCGATGGCGTTGCCCAAAGGCGGAAATAATCGTCATTTGGCAGGGTGGTGATTTGCCGGTTGGGCATGGCATCGCCGAAACCATCGTAAGGCTGAACGAAATGCCCGTCGAAATTCAAATGTTCCATGCGGTTTTCTTCGTAGTAGGCATTCCATAAATATCTGACATTGTTCTTCTTCCATAGCTTTTCTGCGTATTGCTGCGCATCGGGGAGAAGGGCGTCGCAAACTAGATTCTCGCGGTTGTTTTGTGATCCGTTGTTATAGCCGTGGTCAATCCAGGTCGGTGAACCGAATTCATTTGCCATGAATTTAAGTGCCTTGCTGAGATTATTTCCGACAGTCGTGTATTGCTCTGGCGTGTGCAGACAAATGTCAAAGCCAATGCCTTTCAGCGATTTGAGCAGTTGATAAAACTCATTGTCAGTTTTGATGGTTGCGTGTAAACCAGGAAATCTTCCATCGGAAGTCTGGCTGTTGGTGATGCCATCGGGATTGTTGAAAAACACGCTTTTTGTGACAGGGATACCGAAATAAACGAAACCGCCAACGGCATCTTCTGGTCTTGTAATATGCTCATTTCCAAATAATACAGCACGATGTGTGCGAATGTCGGTCCAGTCGGCATGCTCTGTGAAAATAAAAGCTGATTCGTAACCGTCCCAAACGGGCATAATGCGTGGCATAACCTTGATTTCGGTGCCGACGAAAAGCGTAAATTCACCTTTTATAATCGTGTTGCCGTCAATTTCTTTGCAGGAAATGTTCTGGAAATAATCGGAGGTGTCGTTGTTGAGTGGATAATGAATGAGCGGATGGTCACGCCAATAGTCGATGTTGAAATAGGCGGTTCGCTTTGCTGCATCAAATTGAAGGGATGAGATTTTTGTGTTGTGATAGGTTGTAATGTTTCGTTCGCCTTCTCCGATTGTAAAACCTTCACGGTCAAGGTAATATTCGTTTTGGAAACCAATACTGTCAACCTTTTGGTTCTTCTTATAAATGGTTAAAATGCTGTCAATGAAAGGTACGACAATGGCTTGCCGCAGCAGTTTGCATTTTTTGTTGAAATGCGTTTCAACTTGACATGTCTTTTCGCTGCTATTATTGGAAACGGTTAGGTAGGTCTTGCCTAGACTTGATTCAGATAGGTATTGAGCAGAATTGTCATCGTTGGTTTTAATGAAATCCCACTTGGTTACCGATTCGGTTATGGTGTCTTCATCAATTATGTATTCAAAAAGGTTGACAATAGGATAGGAGAGTGCTTGCTCGTCTGCTGTTAGTGTAAAAAAGTTTGGATTGTCATCGGTTTCGGAAACGAAATCGGGAAGATAGGATGTGTGTATGGTTCGGATGTCTAAATTGGCATTGTCAATGAGAATGGCGCTTTTGTTGGGATTCCAGATGTAAAGTTTTGCGGTGGTGCTGTTTTTTAAATAGTCGAGCGGAAAATTCAAGTCAAGCGTTACCTGAAACCAATCAGAACTGTCGTTTGCCAAACTTGAAAGCGGATAACCTTGCCAGTACAGATTGCCGTTTTCGTTGTCGATGCTGACAACGATGTTGCAGTCGCCATTGTTTTCTTTCCATTTGCACCAAAAGTCAAATTTGCAGTTAAGGCTTTGGTTTTGCCCTTCCGTTTCGATTAGAGCGCCAAATCCGTATTCGTTTATCGTGTCGCAGATACAAAGATGGTTGCCGCTTCTGGCCGTACTGTCTTCAATGATGTGAATGTTGAGCCATGGCGTTTGCCATTCGTTAAGGTTCTCAAAATCATTTGAATAGGACTGTGCAGGTGCTTTTCCTAAGCATAAGAATGAAACAAATAGGGTTGCTAGGTATGCAATTCTTGTTCTCATTGTCGATAATTTGCTGCAAATATAATCTTTCTCTTATGAAATACGGCTTTAAACTGTATAAAACAAAACAAGGCCTAAATTTTAGACCTTGTTTCAGTTTTTATCGATGATAGATGATTCAGTCTACATTGTCGTGCAGGAATGAGTTTTCCGAACTTAATCCGTTGCTTGAACTTGAATAATGTGACAGGTCGTTGTTATCGTTTGCAGATAAGTCAATGTTCCTGCGCAAGTAAGCCGGTTGGTTTTCCAACTCTTCCAAACCCTTCTGTGTCCTGAAGTTCATGCTCAAAGCTCTCAGACGCTGTTTTTTCAGCTCTTCCTTCGGGTCGATGGCCTTTTTAGGTTCTTCCATCGTGATGACATTGACCGTGACGGCTTGCTTGGCTTCAAGTTCCTCATGTGTGATGACTCTTGAGGTGATTTCAAAACCATCATTGTCGTTGTCTTCGTGGAAAGGATTGTCGAAATGCTTTACACTTGGTCTGCTTTCCTGTTGTGTGGTGTAGACGGGAGCGGTTGTTGGAACGACTGGTTCTGGAGCAGGTGTTGGAGCAGGTGTAATGACTGGGTCGTCGAATGTGAATTCGATTGGCGTTTCCTCATCAAGACTGTGAACGACTGGTTTGTGCTCTTCTTGAGGCATGGCTTCTGCCTTCTCCTCTGCCTTTGGTTCGGGAACAGGTTCCTCGACAGGGGCAGGTTTTGCGACCTCAACGGGCTCCTGGATAACGGGTTGCTCTGTTTGCTGAACTTGAGGCGTTTCTATGGTCTTGCTTTCTTGAATCAGATTGCCGTTGATGTCGTATCTCTTCTTGGCTGCTGCAGGATTTGGCTCTGCTTTTGGACTGACGGTCTGTGTGTGATTCGTTGTGGTGTGCGTGTCGTGGTTGAAGCCTGTGGCAATCAAGGTGACGACAATGGCTTCACCGATGCTTTCGTCGGTTCCGTTACCCCAAATCACATCGCAAGTGTTGCCGCAGGCGTCGGTTGCAATGGCAAGGATTTCATCCACTTCGTCGAGTGAAACTTCGTTGGTGCCTGAGGTAATGTACAGCAACACGTTTTTGGCGCCTTCAATGTCGGAGTCGTTGAGCAAAGGAGAGTTGATGGCAGCTTTGATGGCTTTTTCGGCACGGCCTTCGCCTTCGGCTTTGCCTGAACCCATGATGGCTTTGCCGCTGTCGCGCATGACGGTCGTGACGTCTTCAAAGTCGACATTGACGTAACCGGGCACGGTGATGATTTCGGCAATGCCTTTGGCAGCAGTCGTGAGCACGTCGTCAGCCTTGCGGAAGGCTTCGGAGAGTTTCATATCACCGTATTGGTCGCGCAATTTGTCGGTGCTGATGAGAATCAGGGTGTCGACGCACTTGCGCAGTTCCTCGATGCCGGCTTGTGCCTGCATCTTGCGACGACGGCCTTCGCGTTCCATCGGCATGGTGACGATGCCGACGGTCAGGATGCCTTTGTCTTTGGCAAGTTTTGCTACTACAGGCGCAGCACCAGTGCCGGTGCCACCGCCCATGCCTGCCGTGACGAAAAGCATCTTCGTGTTTTCATCCAATAAGGCGTTGATTTCGTCTTTGCTGGTTTCGGCTGCCTGACGGCCGATGTTCGGGTCGTTTCCGGCTCCTAACTCGCGTTCGCCAAGGTGAACCCTATTTTGGACGCTGCTTCTCATCAAGGCCTGGTGGTCGGTGTTGCAGAGTATGAAATCCACGCCCTGGATGCCTTCTTCCATCATGTGGTTGACGGCATTGCCGCCGCCGCCGCCCACACCGATGACTTTGATGTAGTTAGGTCTGTCCTGTGATATAGGTGTAAACATATCGTTCATGTTGTCGGTGTTTTGCTGATTTGTATAGTTTCTCTCGTATTGCTTTTATGCTTATTTGATGTCGTCGGAGGTAAAGATGGTCCCGAAGGTGTCGATAATTTTCTTGAAATCGAATCCTTTGTGTGGCTTTTTAGGGCCCCTCGGCTTTTCTTCGGTCACGACAGGCTCTGTAATCACAGGTTCTGTTGGCTCGGAAACGGCTGCTGGTTTTTCTTTAGGTGCTTTGCTGTTTTTCTCCTTTTCCAGCATTTCGCTTAATTCGGCTCTTGCAATGCCTTCGATGACAAGACCGATACCGGTGGAATACATTGGGCTGGCCAGCTCTTTGTTGGTGGTTTCGGCTAGGTGTTCATTTGGATGGCCTATTCTAACAGGCATTCCGGTCCTGAATTCTGCCAGCATGTTGATGTGCTTCATCAAGGCACCGCCACCGGTAAGAACGATACCGGCAATGAGTTTCTTGTCAGCATTGACTTTCTGGATCTCAACATTGACGATTTCAAAGATTTCGTCCAAACGGGCTTGGATGATGTTTGCCAGGTTCTTGAAAGAGATTTCCTTGCCTTCTCTGCCTCTGATGCCTGGAATCGAAACCACTTCATCGTCGCGGTTTTCGCTGGCCAAGGCGGAACCGAATTTCACTTTCACGTCTTCGGCATAGTGCCTGATAATGGAGCAACCTGTGCAGATGTCGTCGGTGATGATGTTGCCGCCAAACGGAATGACTGCCGTATGGTAAATCTTGTTATCTTTGAAGATGGCGATATCTGTGGTGCCGCCGCCGATGTCGACGAGTGCAACGCCAGCCTCCATCTCGTCTTCAGCTAGAACAGCTTCGGCTGATGCGATTGGTTCAAGAATCATGTTGTCCATTTCCAAGCCGGCGCTTTCAATGCACTTTATGATGTTCTTTGCTGCAGCGGTCTGACCGATGATGACATGGAAATTGGCTTCAATCTTGCTGCCAAGCATGCCTACAGGATTGTCGGCAATTTCGCCGTCCACATAGGTTTCTTGGCGGTGAACGCCAATGATTTCTTCACCCGGAACCATATTGATCTTATAGGTGTCCTGGCGCATCTTTTCGAGTTCTTCTGCCGTGATTTCCTTGTCGCTGTCATCGCGCATCAGCACGCCTCTGTGCTGAAGGCTTTTGATGTGCTGTCCGGCAATGCCGACATTCACGGTGTAGATGTCAACGCCTGATTGGTCTGCAGCTTCCTTTACGGCTTTTTTGATTGCGTCGACAGTCTCGAAAATATTGGTGACTACACCGCGTTTTACACCTGTCGAAATGGTTTTGCCATAACCAAGGATTTCAATTTTGCCGCTTTCTGATTTTTTACCCACGATGCAGGCAACTTTCGTGGTGCCGATGTCAAGACCGACAATGATTTTACCTTCACTCATAACTTTATTTTTTTGTACACACTATTTGATTTTTAAACTTTAAATTCACTATGCTGTAATTATGGAGTTCCTCGCTGCCAAGTTTGTGCTTGAGGAAAGTATTCATTTTTAGTAGTTTGTCGTCAATTTGGCAAGTGTCGCCTAAAATGACTCGCGCGTTCACTTCGTTTACGGCAATTTCATATTCTCCAGCGTTGTTGCGGAAAATTTGCCCGATGCAAGACTGAATGAACTCGTCTTTCTGAATGGCTTGGCGAATGTGGAGCGCATCGCCAATGCCGCTGCTTTGGTAGATGGAATCGTTCATCTTTGTGTCGGTCGGAAAATCGAAATTGCCGCTGGCTACCAAAATTCGGGGTGTGTAAGTCTTGCTTGTAGGGAAGACCACGCCTTGCTCGGTGACATACATCGACTTACCTGACTTGTTGAAGACTCTCAGGACGGGTTCGTATTCCTTGAGGTTGATGTAAAGTATGCTGTCCAGCCCAATGTAAGCTGTTGATTTCTCAATCCAAGGGTTGTTGTTCAGATGCCGTTCAATCTGTAGCATGTTGATGTTGCCGATGCTGTTTTTTGAGTCGATGTGACAAATGCTGCTGATTTCGCAAAGCAGTGTGTCTTTGTTGACAAATTCGTGTCCGGAGGCGCCTTCAATGCTGATTGAAATGGATTTCAGCGGGGTTGAAAGGTAGTTCATGCGGCTGAAAATGAACAGCGTGATAATGCCTCCAGCAGTGATAACCCAAACCAATATGCTCAATATCTTCTTTACCATGTCGCAATCATTTTTTCCAAAGGTTCAACAAAGCGGTCGATATTACCGGCTCCCATTGTGACGAGAAGTTCCGGGCGTTTGCTTTCGATGAGCGCCATGAGGTCTTCTTTTGGACAGACCGTTTTGGCTTGCAGATTTACTTTTTCCAATAAGGCTTGTGAGGTGATGCCTTCAATTGGCAGTTCACGGGCCGGGTAGATGTCGAGTAAAATCAGTTCGTCGGCCATTGCCAGTGTGTTGGCAAACTCTTCCATGAAATCGCGTGTACGAGTGAAAAGGTGTGGCTGGAAGACAAGCGTTATCTTTCGTTTAGGGAAAGATGCTCTTATGGCCGACAAGCATGATTTTATTTCTTCAGGATGATGTGCATAATCATCTATGTAGCAATGTTCTTTACTGTTGATTCTGATGTCAAAGCGTCGACGCACGCCTTTGAAACTTGCCAATGCCTTTGCAATGCCTACACCTTCGATTCCGATTTGACGGGCCGCAATATAAGCGGCTGTGGCGTTCATCACATTGTGTAGGCCTGCCATGGCAATCGTGATGCGTGTTGTTTCGCCGTTTCCATGAATGGTGAAACTCGTTGTGCCTTCACTTGAAACAATTTCGTCTGCATAGAAATTGCAGTCATGCGAAAAGCCGAAGCAAATGCCGTGTTTGCAATCGTTAATCGGCAGTCCTTCGCGATAGATGACGGCATCTTCGGTGAGTGCGACAAAGTCGTTGAAACTTTTGATTAAATGTTCCTTGTCACCGTAAATGTCCAAATGGTCGGCATCGATTGAGTTCACGATGCTGATGTTTGGATGCAGTTGCAGGAAGGAGCGGTCGAATTCGTCAGCTTCGGCCACGAGAAGGCTTTCTGCCGTTTTCCCTAAATGCAGGTTGCTGTCGAAATTGTTGGCGATGCCGCCGATGAATGCCGTCGTGTCTTTGCCGCATTCGCAGAGTATGTGGGCGGTCATGGCGGTTGTCGTAGTCTTGCCGTGCGTGCCAGCGACGGCTATGGTGTATTTCCCTTTCGAGATTTCGCCTAAAGCTTGGGCGCGTTTCATCATGGGCAGTCCGCGACGTTTGATTTCTGCCAATTCCTTTGATGTGCTCGGAATGGCGGGCGTGTAGATGACAATATCAATGAGGGCAGGCAATAAGTTTGGGTTGTCTTCATAATGGATCGCCATGCCCTCATTTTCCAATTGTTTGGTGAGTGGGGAAGGTGTGAGGTCGTAACCGGCAATGGCGTAACCTAAGCTGTGAAAATATCTCGCCAAGGCGCTCATGCCGATGCCGCCGATGCCTAAAAAGTAGATGCTATGTCCTTCGCCTGTTTTCATTTTGCTGCTTGCAATATGATGTTTACGATGTCTTCGGCGGCATTTGGCCGTGCGAAGGCAGCGATGTTTTGTCTCATTTTTTGTTGTCTTTCTTTATCTCTGAGCAGTTCTTGGACTTTGGAGACCAGTATCAGTTCGGTTTCATCGTTTCTGACCATGATGGCGGCTTCTGCATCGACCAGACGTTGTGCGTTCTTGGTCTGATGGTCTTGCGCTGCAGTTGGCAACGGAACGAAAATGACGGGCTTCTGTACCAATGCCAGTTCCGAAATCGATATGGCTCCGGCACGCGAAATGACGATGTCGGCTGCGGTATAGGCCAAATCCATTCTGTCGATGAAGACCGTTGGCTTTACCTTGTCTTCAAGATTGTGCTGCTTGACTTCTTCGTTGGCTTTGTCGATGTACGACTTGCCGGTCTGCCAAATCAGTTGCATGTCGCTGCTCTTGAAAGCTTCGATGCGGGCGCTGATGCCTTTGTTGATGCCTAGGGCGCCTTGGCTTCCGCCTACGAGTAACACGATGGGCTTCGCTGGATTCAAGCCGAAATATTGTGCGGCTTCTTCTCTGGTGCCGCCCGTCGTAATGATGGAACGCAGCGGGTTGCCGGTCAGGTGGATGCGTTCTTCAGGAAACCATTGGTCCATTTTTTCATAGGCGACGCAAATGGCTTTGGCTTTTTTGCCGACATTGCGGTTGGTCTTGCCAGGATAGGAGTTCTGCTCCTGAATGACGGTCGGGATATGGAGCCAGTTGGCGGCTTTCAGTGTCGGACCACTGGCGAATCCGCCGAAACCTACGACAACATCGGGGTGGAATTCCTTCAGGATGTTGCGTGCGTCTTTCAGGCTCTTGATGAGTTTGAATGGCAAACTGAAAATGGATTTGTCGAGCTGCAAACCGCTAATCCATAATCCTTTGATGGGATAACCTGCTTTGGGTACACGGTCCATTTCCATACGGCCTAAGGCGCCGATGAAAAGGATTTCGGTGTTCGGATACTGGCGTTTTAGCGCATCGGCTGTTGCTATGGCTGGGAAAATATGTCCTCCCGTTCCACCGCAACTAATCACAACTTTCAATTGCTCTTTCATTTGTATCAGTGTTTTCTGTTACTATTTCAGTTTCAGCGTTTTCTGCTGTTTCGTTTTCTTCGTCTTCAATGCTTTTGGTTACGCTCAGAATCATGCCGAGAAGGAATCCGGTTGCCATGATTGAGGTGCCGCCCATGCTAATGAATGGCAGCGGCTGCCCGGTGACGGGAAGCAATCCTATTGAAACGCCCATGTTGATCATGGCTTGCATAATCATCAGGAAACAAAGTCCGAACGACATGTAGGCGCCGAATGTCAAGGGCCGTTTGCTCATGATGCGCATCACTCTGGTAAAGATGATGATGTAAAGCATGATGACGACGATGGCGCCCAGAATTCCATATTCTTCCACAATGATGGCGAAAATGAAATCGGAATAGGGGTGAGGCAGGAAATTGCGCTGTTCGCTCTTTCCTGGTCCTTTGCCGAAAAATGAACTCGACGCCACGGCAATTTTTGCGTAAGTCTGCTGGTAATGGTGGTCATCGAAAGGGTCGGTTAGCGAATCGTTGCCTTCAAACATGGAGTTGATACGCTTTTCCCATGTTTTGACACGTGATGTCTTATGCGATATTTCGATGTCGCTTGCGGCTTCGCCTTCGGCCAATTCGGAAATCTGTTTGTCGGCTCTGTTGTTGTAAATGGAAGTCTTGGCACTGTCGAAGATTATGTAACATCCTAACAACATGACGCCTAAGGCTCCGATTGCAAGAATGTGCGTGAATTTCACACGGCCAACAATGAGCAAAACAATACAAGCTGTAAGCAGGATGAGTGCCGTTGAAAGGTTTTCGGTGAAAATCAACCCGGTGACAAGTAAAATCGGCAAAGCGATTTTTTTCAGTATGGTCTTCAGATCGTGAATCTGGTCGCCCAAAACGACTAATTCCCTTGATATGTAGGTGATCAATGCAATCTTCGCCCATTCGCTTGGCTGGAACGAGAAACCTAACACATTGATTGTTCTGGATGCTTGGTTGAGGTTTCTGCCGAAAAGCAGGGTGTAGAGCAGCAAAGGTACGCACAGCCACAGCACGAATTTGAAAATCGTGGAGTAGCGTCGGTAGTCGATTTTGTAGGCGATGTACATCATCAGGTAGCCGAGGAACAGCGTGCCGGCATGCTTCATCAGCATGCGGCCCGTGTTGCCGTCGTAGTTGCGCACTACGAGGGCGCTGGCTGCACTGTAGACCACCACTAGCGAGATGATGCCCAACAGTAATGCCAGAATCCAGATGACCTTGTCGCCTCTCAATATCTTATTGATGCCATTCATTTTCAATTTGCTTTACGCTGTTTCTGAATTGGTTGCCTCTTTCTTCAAAAGTCTCGTTTTGCTTAGCTGACTTGCTGGCAGGTGAAAACACAACGATGTCATCGTCTTGTGCTACGATTGAGGCCATCCTGACGGCTTCGTCCATGTCCTTGGCGTCGTAGATTTCGTGAATCGAGTTTTCAAAGGCATTCTTGAGGTTGCCATTTTTGTCACTCAGGCATATCAATGCCTTTACGTTTTGTTTAGCCATCAACAGCAGGTCGGTGTAGTCGATGTTTTCGTTGCTGCCGCAAGCTATCCAAACGATGGGCTTTGTCGTGCTTTCGAAGGTGAACCATGTTGCGTTCACATTTTCGGCTTTGGCATCGTCGAAATACATCACTTCGTCAATTGTGGTCACGTATTCTTTTCTATGACCGAGGATGCCGTAGTCGCTGAGGCTTTGCTTTATGTTTTCTTTTCTGATTTGCAGCACTTTCGAGCTGATGGCAGATGCCATGTTTTCCGCATGTTTGATGCGCGAATTGCTTAATTCTTCAAAATAGGTCATAATCTCTAAATCTTTAATATTGTTTAATTATCTGATTTTCAATGTTAATAAGGTAAGTGCAGCTAACAGGATGGTCACAATCCAGAAACGGATGGTGATTTTCACTTCGTGATGAACCGAACCATCGCCCTTGAAGGTTACGGTGCTGTTTGGCCAGACTTTCTTGAAGCTTTCCATCGAAGTGCGGAAACTGTCGTGCATAGGTGCTTTCTTCCAGATTCTGTGCTTCTTGCCGCGCTTCAGGAAGAGTTTCACGTCGAGGTCGGAAAGGACTTCGAGCAACCACACGCCACACAGAATAGGCAGCAGCAGTTCCTTGTGTATGATGAGTGCCGTGACGGCAATGATGCCGCCTATGGTCAGGCTGCCGGTGTCGCCCATGAAGATTTGGGCAGGGAAGGAGTTGTACCAAAGGTAACCGACCAAGGCTCCGACGAATGCTGCTAAAAACACGACGATTTCTTCGCTGCCTGGAATGAACATCAAATCGAGGTGGCTGGCCAAAACTGCATGGCTCGAAACATAAGCAAAGATTAGCAGCGTTAGGCCGATGATTGCCGAATTGCCTGCCGCCATGCCATCCATGCCATCGTTGAGGTTCGATCCGTTCGAAACGGCTGCCACAATGAAAACTGTCAATAGGACAAAGAATATCCATCCGCAGATGTATTTTGCTCTTGGTCCCATGAAACTGAATAAGTTGGCGTAATTGAGGTCGTGGTTTTTGAAGAAAGGTATTGTGGTGCGTGTGGATTTCACATCGGGAGTCTTGACAACGACTTCTTTATTGTCTTCGATGCGCACTTCAACTTTCTCGTTGATGGTGACGGCCGGGCTGAAACGCAAGGTGAGTCCGACGATGAGTCCAAGAAGTATCTGGAAACTGATTTTTGTGATAGGCTTGATGCCGTCTTTCCGTTTCTTGAAGGTCTTGATGTAGTCGTCGGCAAATCCTACTCCACCTAAAATGAGTGTAGTGATGATCATCAGGATCATGTAGACGCTGTGTAACTTGCCGACGAGAAGGCATGGAATCAGGATGGCTGCGATGATAATGACACCGCCCATGGTCGGGACGCCTTTTTTCCCCGTGTTGTATGGGTCGGTCTTTTCGTCGCGTTGGGTTTCAACGATATTCTTGCTTTTCAGCCAGCTGATGAAACGCTTGCCGAACCAGATGGAAATAACCAGTGCTAAAATGACAGCTACCACTGCTCTGAATGTTACGTAGGTGAACATTCCAGCACCCGGAAAACTCTTCCCTTCCAAATATTGAAAAAGATAGTACAACATGGTTTATTTCTCCTTTAATGCTTCCGACAATTCTTCCTTGTCGTCGAAATGATTTTTTATTCCATTTATTTCCTGATAGTTTTCGTGCCCTTTGCCTGCCAAAAGGATAATGTCGCCTTTGCTGGCCAAAGCCACGGCAGTGCGAATGGCCTCGCGGCGGTTGGTGATGCTCAGCACATGGCGTTTGGCTTCCTCGTCAAGACCTTCTTTCATCTGTCGGATGATTTCGTCGGGGTCTTCGTTGCGTGGATTGTCGCTGGTCAGAATGACCTTGTCGCTCATTTTTGCGGCCACGGCTGCCATTTCCGGGCGCTTGGTGGTGTCGCGGTTGCCGCCGCAGCCTACCACCGTGATTAAAGTCTCCTTGTGGCAACGCACATCGTTGATGGTCTTCAAGACATTTTCCAAGGCGTCGGGAGTGTGGGCGTAATCGACAATGCCTACAATGCCGCATTCGCAATGTACCATGTCGAAACGGCCGTTGGCGCCTTTCAGCTTGCTGATTTCGACCAATAGTTCGTCCTTGTCGAAGCCTAATGCGATGGCGGCTCCATATATGGCAAGCAGGTTGCTGGCGTTGAATCCGCCGACAAGTTGCGTGAATAGTTCCGTGCCGTTTACCTTGAGCATCATGCCGTCGAAATGGCTTTCCAAGACCACTCCTTTGAAATCGGCATCATGCTTTAATGCGTATGACAGGCGCTTGGCTTTTGTGTTTTGCAGCATGATGGCACCGTTCTTGTCGTCTAAGTTGGTGATTGCAAAAGCATTGGACGGCAGATTGTCGAAGAATTTCTTCTTGGCGTTGCGGTAGTTGGCCATCGTCTTGTGATAATCCAAATGGTCGTGGGTCAGGTTGGTGAAGATGCCGCCGGCAAAATTGAGGCCTGCAATGCGGTCTTGGTCGACGCTGTGCGAACTGACTTCCATAAAGGCGTATTCGCAGCCCTTGTCAACCATTTTCTTGAGCAAGGCGTTTAGTTCGATTGGGTCGGGTGTGGTGTGTGTGGATGGAATGACTTCGTGGTCAACGATGTTCTCGATGGTCGAAAGCAAACCGCACACATAGCCTGCATCGGTGAAAAGACGGTATAGTAAGGTGGCGATGGTGGTCTTGCCGTTTGTCCCCGTCACACCTGTGAGCTTCAGCTTTTTCGATGGATTGTCGAAGAAATTTGAGGCACTGACGCCTAAAACATAGGCGGAATTGTCAACCTTGATATAAGTTACTGCTTCGTTAAGATTTGCAGGCAGCTCTTCGCACACGATGGCGAGGGCGCCTTTTTCGATGGCTTTCTCAATGTAGTTGTGTCCGTCGACTTGCGTCCCTCTGACGGCAAAGAACAAGGTGCCGTTTTCGACTTTACGCGAATCGAATGAAATGCTGCTGATGTCAAGGTCTTTGTTCCCGACAATTTCAAGCAAATTGCAGTTGACTAATATCTCTTTGACTTTCATTTCCTGGTTAATTTAAGTTCCATACTGCGGGTTCCTCTTATAGTGTCACCTGGGTGCAGTGATTGCTCGCTGACAATGCCTTCACCTGTGAATGTGGTGCTGATGCCGCGGCTTTCCAAAAGGTAAAGGGCGTCGGTGATATTCATGCCGATGACGTTAGGAACAGTGTTGTCTTTTAGTTCGGCGGCATCGATGCGGGCTGAACCATCGATAGACCTGTTGATGGTGACCCATTCCTTGCCGTCGGTATTGTAATCGGTGAATTGTGCTTCCATCCCACTGAGGAAACTGGCAGCTTCCGAATGGTGCATGAGTGTTGGCGTTTCGGCGATGTCTGTTGTGTAGCTTGCAGAAATCGAGTCTTCTTCGATGCCGAGACGCATAGCGTAAACCTTTTCGGCGATTTCCCTGAAACCAGGTGCGGAAACACCGCCTGCTGCCCAGAATTGGCCATGCGCGCGGCTGACGACGATGATGCAACTGTATTTCGGCTTGTCGGCAGGGAAGTAGCCTACGAAAGTGGTGTTGTATTCTCGCCTGCCCGTCTGCGGGTCACGGTAACTGTAGCCTAAGTTCGGATGGCAGTATTGTGCTGTTCCGGTCTTGCCGGCCATCAGCACGTTGCTGTCTTTCAACTGGCGCTTGGCGGTGCCTCTCTGCACGACGCCTTCCAACATGCATTGCAGCATTTTTACGTTTTCAGGCGGGCAAATCTGTTCGTTGAGGACAACGGGTTCGAATTTTTCGATGGTCTGGTTGCCGTGACGGATTTCGCTTACAAACTGTGGCTTCATCATCTTGCCGTTGTTGGCAATGGCATTGTAAAGCGTGATGATTTGCATTGGCGTCACATTCACCTCGTAACCGATTGACATCCATGGCAATGAAACATTCGACCAAAGCTTGTTACCGTTCTTGTCGGTGTCGGTCGGATGCTTGATGAGTGGCTGTGCTTCACCGGCCAGTCCCGTGCCGGGCTTTTTGTTCAGACCTAAGGCGTAAAGTCCGTCGACATATTTTTCAGGATGGGCCATGAAATGCTTGGTAATCAGCACGGCAGTGCCTTTGTTGGATGACTGCTCGATGATCTCGGCAACCGTTGCACGTCCGTCTTTTGAAAAAGAGTGGTCGTCGCGCATGACACGCTTCGAAAACACAATCGGTCCCGTCCCGATGTTGACGATGTCGGTCAGTTTGATGTTCGGGTATTGGTTGAAAAGCACGGTCATGGAAGCGATTTTGAAGACCGAACCGGGTTCGTAACGCTCGGCTAAGGCGAAATTGTATGATTCTTCGTATTGGCCGTTTTTGTGGTTTAGCTTGAGGTTGGCGCAGGCCCTGATGTAACCGGTCTCAACATCCATGAGAATGGCACAGCCTTGCTCGGCCTTGTTTGTCACCATGGTGTTGTGGAGTGCGCTTTCTACAATGTCTTGAAGGTTGACATCGAAAGTCGTCACGACATCGTTGCCGTTTTTGGCTTCTGTATCGTCGTCCGAACCGACAGGGATCCAGTTGCTGTGGTGAAGGCGTCTGACGAGCTGTTGTCCGTTTTGGCCTCTCAGCTGGTCGTTGTAAGCGCCTTCTAAGCCGACATAAAGATTTTCGGTTTCGTTGACATAGCCAATGATTCGTCCAGCCAGTTCGTTATAAGGTCTGACGCGTCGTGACTTTTTTTCTGCCACAATGCCGCCACGGTTTTGCCCTCTGCAGAAGATGGGGTATTGCTGCATCTTGCGGTATTGTTCAAGCGAAATGCCTTTGACCACTGGAAAATACTTTTTGTTTTCGGCTTTTGCTGTGCTGAGCGATTCTTTCCATTGTTTGGCACTCTTTTGAGGATAAGCTTCGGCCATGACGGTGCAGAGGCTGTCGATGTTGTTCCTGAACAGATCCATGTCGACGACGCTGGCATCGAAATAAATGTCGAAAACAGGAACCGAGGTGGCCATCAGCTTGCCGTCGTACGAAAGGATGTTTCCTCTTGAGGCTTCCAATTCCCTGATGCGGTACTCCTTTTTCTCCGCCAACGCTACGAGTTCCTTGCTGTCTTTTGTCTGTACAACAATGATTTTCGCAATGATGGCGATGGCAAACAGGAGTACCCCCGCATACATCAGGTAGGATTTTCGTAAACTTTCTGTTCTTGGTTCTGAACTCATAATCTTTATATTGTTTTATTGTTTTTCTATAATTATTCCATAGGTATTCTCTTTAAAGGCTCGGTGGTCTCCTTGATGCCGAATGGGGCGAGACGGGTGGCCAGGACCGATTGCTTCGAGTTCTGCATGATGGACGACTTGAGTTGAATGTATTCAACTTGAAGGTCGTTCAGTTCCTTGGCGTTTTTCGCAATTTCACGGGTGCGTTCTTCTGCCAGATAAGTGTTGGTGATGAGCACCATCAGCAAAATGGCGACATAAAACATAAAGGCGAACAGTTCCGAGAAGGTCTTCTTCGTCAAGAAACTGCCGTTCAGTACGTCTTTAAGGCTGCCGCTTTTCTTGTTGTTCTTATTCATCGTCATTTCCTTTCTGCAATTCTGAGTTTTGCACTTCTTGCACGGCTGTTGACTGCAATTTCATCGTCGCTTGGAACGATGGGTTTGCGCGTTATTAATTTATAAGGTGTCAGCAGGTTGCCGAAAAAGTCTTTTTCTTCCTTGCCTTCGGCATTGCCTGTCTTGAAGAAATTCTTCACCAGACGGTCTTCCAGCGAATGATACGACATGATGACGATGCGTCCGCCGGGCTTCACCATGTCGGCACACTGGCTGAGGAATTGCGTGAGGGCGTCCAGCTCCTGGTTGACTTCAATGCGTAAGGCCTGGAAAATCTGAGCAAGCACTTTGTTCTCCTTGCCTTTGGGCAGACGCTTTTCAACGGCTGCTTTCAGTTGGCTGGTGGTTTCGATAGGCTCGGCATTTCTTGCCATAATGATGTCGTTGGCAATGAAATGGGCGTTCTGCAATTCACCGTAAAGGCTGAACAATCGGGTTAATGCGGCGGCATCGTAGGTGTTGACAACGGCAGCGGCATCAATCGGGTTGGTTTGGCTCATGCGCATGTCCAAGCGGCCTTCGAAACGGGTCGAGAAACCTTTTTCGGGCGTGTCGAACTGATGGGACGAAACGCCTAAGTCGGCCAGAATGCCATCGACGGGACCTCCGTTGTAAAGCTGCAGGAAGTTCTTGCAGTAGCGGAAGTTCTGCGGAATGAAAGTGAAACGTGGGTCGTCAAAAGCGTTCTTTGCCGCATCTTCGTCTTGGTCAAAAGCGTAAAGATGGCCGTCGTCAAGGCGTCCCAAAATGGCGCGCGAATGACCGCCGCCACCAAAGGTGACGTCTGCGTAAGCACCATGAGGGTCGATGTTCATGCCCTCGATGCACTCGTTCAACATGACTGGATTGTGATACATCGTGTGGCCCTCCTGATTATTGAATGAGTTCTTGAAGTGTCTTCAAAATGGTGTCGTTGTCAACGGCTTGCATGGCCTCGTCGTAAAGGCCCTTATCCCAAATTTCCATCTTCAGGGTTTCGGAAGAGATAACCACTTCTTTGTTTAATGAACCCTTCAGAATCAGTTCTTTAGGAATCTGTAATCGGCCTGATGCGTCAAGCTTTATGAAGCGTGCGCCATCGTTGATGGCTCTGAGTGCAGCCAGGTGTGTCGGGTTGAAACGATTCACTTTTGCTCGCAAATCGTCCTGCATGTTGTCCCAGTCCTGACGCGTGTAAAGTTCAAGAAAATGGTCTTTTTCACTCATGGCAGGACGCAATACGAAACCTTCCTCAATCTGCGCGCCCATCTGTTCCTTGAAATCGGCAGGAACCAGAAGACGACCTTTTGAGTCAAGCTTGCATTCGAAATATCCTACTGGGTAACTCATTTTCTTTTCTTTGTTTTCAGGGTGTAAAAGTACTACATTTTTTCCCACTGAACTTCACTTTCCCCCACTTTTTATTCCTTTTTCGGCCAAAAGTTTTCAACGGTCATTGTGAATTATTTGATAATTAAGTATTTGAGTTTTTTCGGAAGCCCTCGGATGCTTGTGGTTTGTTTCGTTTCGGTGACGAATCCCTTAAATTGACATAGTTTTTTTTTAAAATGAATCGTTTATGCGTCCTTTTTTCTATTTTTGTGCTTCGAATTCGTAGCTTTTTGTTATGGAAACATCTGTGGAAAAAGTAATTGACTTGCGAAAAGTGTTCACGGCAAAGGTGCCTAAACTGATGAAACACATGCCGGAATGGGCTTTCCGAAGAATTCAGCGTTTGTTGCATGAGGATGACATCAACGACATCTTGGTCCGGTTCAAGGACTTGCAAGGTGTTGAGTTCATCAATGCTGTCGTTCAGGATTTCAATTTGAAATTGGTCTTGAACGGAACGGAGAACTTGCAGGCAGGTCAACGCATCGTCGTGGCATCGAATCATCCTTTGGGTGGCTTGGATGGCATGGCGCTTATTGGTGTGGTTGGCAATCATCGTGGCGAGGTGATCACTCCGGTCAACGATTTCTTGACCTTCGTGCCCAACTTGCGTCCAATCTTTATTCCGGTTAATAAGGTGGGTAACGATGTCGCCAATAGAAAGGAAAACATCAGGGTTTTCAACGAAACTTTCGAGGGCGATGCTACGGTATGCTATTTCCCTTTCGGACTCTGCTCGCGTAAAACCAAAGGCGGCAAAATCATGGATCTCGATTGGAAAAAGACTTTTGTGACCAAGGCGAAGGCCTACCAGCGCGATGTGGTCCCTGTTCACATTGATGGACGCAATTCCAACTTTTTCTATAACCTGGCTCGAATCCGTAAGTTTTTGCATATCAAGGTGAACATTGAAATGGCCTTTTTGGTTGATGAACTGTTCAAACAGCGCAACAAGACCTTGACCATCACCTTCGGCAAACCGATACCTTATCAGTCTTTTGACAAACGGTTTACGGATGCCCAATGGGCTGAAAAACTAAGAAGATTCTCATATAATCTGCCAAATGATCCTAATCAGGCTTTTGACCCTCAAAAAGAATATGAAATATGATTCAGCGTATAATTGACCCAGTTCCGGTCGAACTGATTGAAAAGGAACTGACTCCCGACAAGTTGTTCCGTAAGACGAACAACCGTGGCAACGAGATTTATGTTTTCTCGGCCTTTAATGCGCCCAACACGATGCGTGAAGTGGGACGTTTGCGTGAAATCAGTTTCCGTGATTCTGGCGGTGGAACGGGACAGGATTGCGACCTCGATGAGTTCGATGTCTGCCAGGAGAATTGCTTCCATCAGCTGATTGTTTGGAATCCGGTCGACAAGGCTATCGTTGGCGGCTATCGTTTCCTGTTTTGCGACGGTTTGCCTGTCAACGAACAGGGGCAAGTCAACACGCCAACAGCTGAGTTGTTTCATTATTCGGAGCGTTTCGTAAAGGAATATCTGCCTTTTACGATTGAATTGGGCCGCTCGTTTGTGCAACCTGATTATCAGCCGTCTAAGAGTCTGGCAAAGGGTCTTTATTCTCTTGATAACCTCTGGGACGGATTGGCATCGCTGCAAGACCTTTATCCTACGGCAAAGTATTATTTCGGCAAGGTCACGATGTATCCTCAGCTCGAAAGGCAGTCGCGCGACATGATCCTTTATTTCATGCAAAAGCATTTCCCTGATACGGAAGGCTTGATGCATCCTCTGCCTCAATACGATTTGCCGATCACTATGGATAGGAAGGAACTGGAAAGCATTTTCACTTCCGATTCGTATCGTGACGACTATAAGGTTTTGACGAAGTGTGTCCGGGATAGGGGAGCTTCTGTCCCTCCTCTGGTAAATGCCTACATGAGCCTTTCGTCGACCATGCGTTCGTTCGGAACGGCTTTGAATCCTCCTTTCGGTAATGTTGAGGAGACTGGCATCTTGGTCACGATTGCCGATATGTATCAGGATAAGATCGAGCGTCATTTAACATACGAGAAAAACGAAAATTTCATTTTTAGCTGATGATTATTAAGAAATCTTATTTTTTGTGTAGCAATACCAAATTCGACAAACTGCCCAAGGACAACATGCCTGAATATGCTTTCATTGGCCGTTCCAATGTGGGCAAGTCGTCATTGATCAATATGTTGGTCCAGCGCAAGGACTTGGCGAAGACTTCGTCGAAGCCAGGAAAAACCATAACAATCAATCATTTTGTGGTGAACGATGAATGGTATCTGGTCGACTTGCCGGGTTATGGTTTTGCACAGCAGTCGAAAAAAATGCGCGATGACTGGCGCATCATGTTGAACAATTACATCTCTCGTCGTCGCAATCTGATGACGACTTTCGTCCTTGTCGATTCGCGTATCGAACCGCAAAACAGCGACATTGGTTTCATGGAGTGGCTGGGCGAAAACCAAGTGCCTTTTGTAATTGTTTTCACAAAAACTGACAAACTGTCGAAAACGGAACTGAACACCAATGTGGAGGCTTACAAAAAGCGTCTCCTGCAGGATTGGGAAGAGCTGCCGCCTATCTTCATCACTTCATCGGAAAAGAAGGTCGGCCGTGACGAAATCCTTGACTATATCGATCAGCAAAATGCTGAACTGCAGGAATATCTGAAGACAAACGGACTTAAGTAATCAATTAAAAAACTGAGGCCTTGTGCCTTAAATGAACAAAAACAGGCTGACCCATCGGGCCAGCCTGTTTTGTTTTGTCTTCTTTAGATTGCTCCCAAGTTGAGCAGCGTCACGATGGTCTCGATTTTGTCGTCTTCAGGGTTCAGCATGGGATTGTATTCCGTTTTCAGATTGTAGCCCCAAAGCCTTGCAAAACCTTGGTAGAACAAAGCCCTGACTTTTCCTCTCAGTTCTTGCAATACCTTATAGGATGTGTCGCCGGTTTCGCGGTCAATCAGGCGGATGAGAATGGCTCCTTGCGTCATGGTGAGGTCTTTCAACTCGGCAGTGTACTGATCCGTAATGTCTTTTTCGGCCTGTTTCATCATTTGCTTGCGTTCGGCATCGTTTCTTGCTGCCAACAGCAGGGTGTCGTATTCGTGGAATTTCTGTCCGGCAAGTTTTGCGTATGGATAGGCCTTCCTGACATTGCGCACCAAGCGACGTCCTGAGGCGGTTTCAGTGATTTCGTAATAGTGGTTCATCAGGTTGATGTTGACTTCGGGCAGATTGACAAACAGCAAGGTGTCGCCATTTTCGTCAATCCTGCCGTAAACCACGCTCACTTTGCTTTGGTCGCTTGAAAAATCAATCACACTGGGTGTAGCAGGGACTTTTTCTGCGGGTTTAACTGCAATCTTTTTGATTTTGATTTTGCCTGGGGTATTGCTTGCCAATTGTGCAGAGACATTCATGCTGAGTAATGCAAGAATAAATATGAAAGCAATTTTTTTCATGACGATTCAAGTTTATGATGTCTTTTTAATTGCAAGTTCTGTGCCAAAAAAAACGGTTGCCCTTTTTGGGGCAACCATTTTGTTCATCAATACAGCTTTGCGGAGCAATCAGTCGCCTGCATGAAGTTTGGCGATTCCTGATTTGTTGAGCTTTTGCTCTGCATATTCGCGTGTTACGACCAGTTCTTTCTTGGTCTTTTCCGATGGCATTTCAAACATGGCATCGCTCAGGATGGCTTCCATGATGGAACGCAATCCACGGGCGCCTACCTTGAATTCCACGGCTTTTTCCACGACGAAGTCCAAGGCTCCTTCTTCCACGATGAGGTTGATGTCATCCATCTTGAAGAGTTTCTGGAACTGTTTCACGATGGCGTTCTTCGGCTCGGTCAGGATGCGCTTCAAAGCGGCTTCGTCAAGCGGATTGAGGTGGGTGATGATCGGCAGACGGCCAACGATTTCCGGAATGAGACCGAATTTCTTGAGGTCGGCAGGGGCAAGGTATTGCAGCATATTGCTCTTGTCGAGGACTTCGGTCGTGTCGCTGCTGTAGCCAATCACGTTGGAACGTTTTCTCGAGGCAATGATGCGTTCGATGCCGTCGAAAGCGCCACCTGCAATGAAGAGGATGTCTTTCGTGTTGACAGGAATCATCTTTTGTTCAGGATGCTTTCTGCCGCCTTGTGGCGGAACATTCGAAACAGTGCCTTCCAGGAGTTTCAGCAAAGCCTGCTGAACGCCTTCGCCCGACACGTCACGCGTGATGCTCGGGTTGTCGCTCTTGCGGGCAATCTTGTCGATTTCGTCGATGAAGACGATGCCGCGCTCAGCAGCAGCCACATCGTAATCAGCGGCTTGCAGCAACTTGACGAGGATGTTCTCCACATCTTCACCTACATAACCGGCTTCGGTCAAGACAGTGGCATCGGCAATGGCGAATGGCACGTTGAGCATCTTGGCGATGGTGCGGGCCATCAGGGTCTTGCCTGTGCCGGTCTCGCCTACGAGAATCATATTCGATTTCTCAATCTCGACTTCGTCGTCAGTAACTCTTTGGCTGATGCGCTTGTAGTGGTTGTAGACGGCAACGGCCAAAGTGCGTTTGGCTTCGTCTTGTCCGATGACATACTGGTCAAGGAAAGCCTTGATTTCCTGAGGCTTCTTCAATGAAAATCCAGACAAGGGATTGCCCTTGCCTGAATTTCCAAATTGTTCCTTAACGATGAGATAAGCTTGTTCTGCGCATTTTTCGCAAATCTTGGCGTCAAGTCCTTCAATGAGGAGTCTCACCTCACTGGATTTTTTGCCGCAAAATGAGCAGACGCCTCCTTTTTTAGTCGCCATGCTTATTTCTTTATAAGTACTTCGTCAATCATGCCGTATTCCTTGGCTTCCGATGCAATCATCCAGTAGTCGCGGTCGGAGTCTGCCCAAACCTTGTCGTAAGGTTGGCCTGAGTGGTGGGCGATGATTTCGTAAAGTTCCTTCTTCAGTTTCTGAATTTCGCGAGCTGTGATTTCAATCTCGGTGGCCTGACCTTCCACACCGCCCATAGGCTGGTGGATCATGACGCGTGAGTGAACCAATGCGGAACGCTTTTTAGGAGCGCCTGCGCAAAGCAGAACGGCTGCCATCGAAGCGGCCATGCCGGTGCAGATGGTGGCGACATCAGGCTGAATGAACTGCATGGTGTCGTAGATGCCTAAACCTGCGTAAACGCTGCCGCCAGGTGAGTTCAGGTAAATCTGGATGTCGCGCTTCGGGTCGGTCGATTCGAGGAAGAGCAACTGGGCTTGGATGATGTTGGCCACATAGTCGTCGATGGCGGTGCCAAGGAAGATGATGCGGTCCATCATCAGACGTGAGAACACGTCCATCTGGGCCACGTTGAGTTGGCGTTCTTCAATAACGGTTGGCGAGATGTAACCGTTGTTGTTGATTCTTGAAATGTACTGTTCCAAACCCAATGGGTTGATGCCCAAGTGCTTGGTAGCATACTTTTGAAATTCGTTGTTCATAAATGGTTCTGTTTTTTAGTTAGTATTATTTTGCTTCGTTGGCCTTCTTGAGGCTTTCGATATAGTCTTCGTAAGTGGTCTCTTTGTAGGTGACTTTCATGTGTTCTTTCAGGAACTGGGTCATCTTGATGTCGGCGAGCTGGTTCTTGGCGTTGTTGATCTGCTCTTCTTCCTTCATCATGTTGTTGACGATGCTGTCGAGGCGGCCCTTCATTTCGTCATCGAGGGTAGCGTAGTCGATGCCAGGGAAGATCTGCTTGAGCACGAAGGCGCGGAGTTCTTCGTCCTTAACAACCAGTTCCATGTTGTCCTTCACGATGGCGTCTTCGATGATCTGCCAACGCAAGCCTTTTGCATAGTTGCTTTCGTAGTTGGCTTCAACGTCTTCGGCAGTGATGTTGTTCTGGCCGTTTTCAACGATCCAACGCTTCAGGAATGCATCCGGCAGGTTGAACTTCACATCGCTGACGAGCTTTTCAATCATCTGGTTGAAGAGGATCTGGTCGGTTTCGTTGACATACTGCTTTTCCATTTCTTCCTTCACGGCAGCCTTGAAAGCGTCAAGTTCCTTGATGCCCTTGCCTGGGAACACTTTCTCGAAGAATTCTTCGTTGAGTTCCGGCTTTTCTTCGCGGGTAGCGTCGTCGATGATGATGTTGAAATCGCTGTCGGCTGGAGCGTCTTCGCCCAAAACCTTAGCGGCTGCTTCGTCTGAACCGAGAGCCTTGGCGAAATTGAAGATGAATTCAGCACCGACTTCCTTGCCGATGAGCATGTCCTTCGATGCCTGGTCCTTAATCTGGTCCATGTGGAAGAAGAGACTCTTCTTGAAGCCATTTTCGACTTCCTTGCCGTCTTCGGCTTCGCAAACCTTCAGTTCGAGCTTGTCGTTTTCACCGACGGTTTCAGCGTGGACGATGTTAGGATTTCTTTCGATGATGGTGTCGATGGTCTTGTTGACTTCTTCTTCAGAAGCGAGCACCTTAGCGGCTTCGATTTCCATGCTGGCAAGGTCGACTTTCACCTCTGGTCTGATGGCTGCTTCGAAGCAGAAATCCATGTCGTCCTGCTTGTCGAGGTCGGCTGGCTGCTGGTCAGGGTCGTTGAGCGGGTAACCGAGCAGGTTGAGGTTGTTGTCAGTGATATGCTTGTTGAGGTTTTCTGAAACGATGTCGTTCAGGGCTTCCATCTTGGCTTGTGTGCCATACATCTTCTTAATCATGCCCATCGGAACCATGCCTGGACGGAAACCTGGCATGTTGGCCTTTTGTCTCAGACCTCTTAATATTTCGTCTAATCTTTTTGCGTAATCTTCCTTAGTAACGCTCATCTTAATGGAGATAAGGTTTTCTCCTTTTTCTGTCTGTACAATATTCATTTTATATCTTATTGATTTTCTTTAATTTGTGCGGATGAAGGGACTCGAACCCTTACTTCTTCCGAAACTAGATCCTAAGTCTAGCGCGTCTACCAATTCCGCCACACCCGCGTGTAGGCTAATTTTTGAGGGTGCAAAGATACGATAATTATATTAATATAAGGTGTTTTGCCCTAGTTTTTTACGTCGAGGGCATCGCGAAGGGCGTTTCCGACGAGCATGAAAGCCAAAACCAAGAGCATGATGGCAATGCCGGGAAGGATAGCCAAGTAGGCGGCATCGAGGATGATGAAAGCATAGTTTTCCTTGATCATGCTGCCCCACGATGGCATGGGGGGCTGGACGCCAATGCCCAGGAAACTCAAGCCGGCTTCCAAAAGGATGGCCGAAGCGAAATTGGCCGCCGAAACCACGATAATCGGGTTGATGATGTTGGGCAAAATATGTTTGAAGATGATTCTGATGTCCTTGAACCCCAATGCCTTTCCTGCCTCAACGAAGGTTGTCTCGCGTATGGAGAGAATCTGTCCGCGCACGATACGCGCCACCTCGACCCACATGGTCAGGCCGACGGCAATGAAAACTTGCGCTATGCCTTTGCCCAAGGCAAACGTGATGGCGATGACCAAAAGCAGGGTAGGGATGGACCACACCACATTGATGAACCACACCACCACATCGTCGACTTTGCCGCGGAAGAATCCGCCCAGACTGCCGACGGTGATGCCGATGAGCAGACTGAGGAACACGGCAATGAAACCAACGGTCAAGCTGATGCGGCTGCCCAAGACAAGGCGGCTGAGGAAATCGCGACCGAACTGGTCGGTGCCCAAAAGGAACTTCTGGTGTTTCGTGCAGTGGCGCAGAATGTAGTTCTCGGCATCGGCTTGAGAGCTGAAGTTTTTCTTCGTAATCTCTTGGTTGCTATAGGTTTCAGTCCTGACAGCACCACTCTGTTCCGGGTTGAAAAGGAATACTTCCGTCTGCGAATCGCTGACTCTCAAACTGTCGTATGGGACGAAGATGTAATCGTCGGGCTTGCCTTGCAGCAGGGTCTTGAAGAACGACTGCTTCGGATTGGGTTTCTCTTTCGGAATCAGCAGCATGTCAACCTCGAAACCGGGTTTCTGTGTGCTGAGTTCCAGCAGCTGGCGGTTGGCATTGGGTGTCGGATCGGGAATGAAACAGTAAGCGAAAAGGGCCAGCAGAGCAAAAACGATGATGAAAAAGGAGGCCGCCATGCCTAGCTTGTTCTTGCGGAACCGTTGCCAGGCAAGGGCTTTGGGTGATTGTATCTGTGTCTTTTCCTTTTCCATGATTTTATGGCACAAAAATAGGAAATATTCTGATGATAAAATAAGGGAACTCTATACTTGATGGCACAAAAAGTTCTTGCCGCTTCCCTCCACTGTTTCTTTTGACAAAAACAAAAAAAACACTCTTGCGGGATGAGCTCTTTCAGAGCCTTCATGCCACCAAGACAACCCAAAGGCTCAAGCCAGGCTTAGCCTTTGATTTGCCTTGACGGCATAATTCCCTGCGGGTCTTTCATCCCACAAGAGTAAAAAACAACAAAAACCTTGCCCGAAAAACATTTTTCAATAGGATGGAACTTTGGTTTCTGAAGGACTTTGTTTTTCATGTTTTTTACTTTGCCAGCAATTTGGCCGACAGGCTGCTGGGGAGGTGAAGGACAGGACGTCAAGCTTGCTTGAACGGCATGGGATTCGCCTACACGGCATATTCGCCTAGCGAATGGATTGATGGCAAAGTGTTTTTATTGTTTTTGTTTGTGCCAACAGGTAAATAAGTCCCTAAAATAAAAACCTTCCAAGGAGATAAATCCCTACCTTTGCAGGCATGAAAGACATCATCGAACTGAGACACCTGCTGCACGCAAATGCAGAGCTTTCCGAACAGGAAATAGAGACCAATCGCATTCTGAATGAATGGGTTAGCAAAACGAATCCCGATTTGCAGATTGAGAGAATCGGGGGCTATGGCTTGGCTGCCTTGTACAAAGGAAAAGAGCCGGGCAAGCGTGTTTTGATCCGTGGCGACATCGACGCCTTGCATATCCCTGAACCGAATAATATGAGTTATCGCTCTCAGCATGAGGGGGTCTCTCACAAATGTGGGCATGATGGCCATGCTGCCATTTTGTGTGGCTTGGCAAGCCTGCTGACCGATTGCCGTCCGGAAAAAGGTGAAATCGTCTTGCTCTTCCAGCCTGCCGAGGAGACGGGACAAGGGGCAAAAGCCATCTTGCGTGACCCGCAATTCGAAAAAATACTGCCCGATACGGCATACGGTCTGCATAACCTGCCGGGGTTCGAGGCGGGACAGATCTTAGTCCGGAAAGGTTGTTTTGCCGCGGCTTCCTTCGGCTTGAAACTGGTCTTTGAGGGCAAGACCGCACATGCTTCGCAACCTGAAACGGGCAAGAATCCATCGGAATTGCTTGCCGTCCTCATCCATCAGCTGGAGAAGAAACGTGAGATGCTGAAGGAAGTGAAGCCTTTGACCACTTTCGTCATCACGCATGCCGTCTTAGGCGAAGAGACCTTTGGCGTGGCACCGGGTCATGCCGAGATTTGGCTCACGCTCCGCAGCTTCGATGATAAGCATCTTGAACTGCTGGCCGACCAGGTCATTTCTTTGTGCCAAGCCAAGGCAAAGGACTATCTGTTCGATTTCAGTTTTTCTATGCACGAGGCTTTTGCCGCCACCAACAGCAGCGATGCCAATGTGACGGTCATCGAGAATGCGGCTAAGCGTTTGGGACTCAGTCTTGGTCATCTTACCGAGCCTTTCCGCTGGTCGGAGGACTTCGGCCGTTTCGGTGCCGTGTGTCCGGTAGGCTTCTTCGGACTGGGTTCGGGCTATGCCCAACCTGCCTTGCACAATCCGGAATATGATTTCCCGGATGCCATCCTTGAGGCGGGCATCAACATGTTTGCGGAAATCATCAATGAGGAATTGGGATAGTGTCTTGAGTGAACTTGCAATTCACGTCGCGATAGCGTTCTGTATCGCGACAGCGTCCCACTTTGCGATAGCGTCTCACATCGCGACAGCGTTCTGCATCGCGACAGCGTCATTCCCGCGCAGGCGGGAATCTCATTCCAAACTTCAGTGTCGAAAAAACATATCATGAGCCCCTAATCTTTTCGAACCACACTTAGTCGGAAATCAAGATAAGACTCCCGCCTGCGCGGGAGTGACGCTTCATGGTGAGGGGAGTATGTCAAAAAAGGAGACCAACTTGCGTCAGTCTCCTTCGTGTGGTCGCCTAATGTCGGAAATCAAATAGCCGGTATGGAATCGATGATGTTCTTCTCTTCGAACTCGCGGATGATCTCTTCCGGGGTCTTGCCGAGGTTGATGATGGCTTGTTCAGCCACAGGTGCGAATTCGCTGTCCGGATATTCGGCAATCAGCTTTTCATAGAGCATCTTGGCCTTGCCCAGTTCGCCTAACTTGTCTTCATAGACCATAGTGCCGAGCATGAACATGCCCACAGGGGTCTTGTCGTAATTGGGGTATTGCTTGTAAAGCTGTTCCTCGATTTCGATGGCTTTCTGTGGTTCGAGATAACCGACAGCAATCTCCAATGCCTTGAACAGCCATTCAGGGGCGTCTTCGGCTTCAGGGTTTTCGTTGACGTACTGGCAGAACATGTCGACAACGCCAGGAACGGCTTCCGTGTTAGCCGTCATGTCTTCGTTGAAAAGCGTTTTTTCTGCCTTCTTCAGGTCTTCAACATTCAGTTTGCCGTTGCCGCAAGCCATCATCGTGACAGCCAGTGCAGCAATCATTGTGAATCTAATGAATTGTTTCATCGTTTATTATTTTAATTGTGTTTTATCTTCTATTCTTCTTTTTCGGGAAAATCATTCTGTAGTCTACATCGCACTTGCCTTCCGAGATGTTGCGCAACTTGCCGCTCAGGAGGGTCTTGCGAAGGGGCGCGATTCTGTCGACATGGACGTGACCTTCCAGATGGTCGTATTCGTGCTGGACGATACGGGCGCGGATGCCTTCGAGCACCTCTTCGTGTTCCACGAAGTTCTCGTCTTGGTAGCGGATGCGGATCTTGTCCTTGCGGACGACTTCTTCAAAGATGTTGGGCACACTCAGGCAGCCTTCCTTGAAAGTGACGTCATCGCCGAAGAACTCGAGGATTTCGGCATTGATGAACACCTGCTTGAAGCCTTTGCCGTCAGGGTAGTCGGGATAGAACGGGTTGCCGTCGACGATGAAAAGGCGGATGGATTTGTTGACTTGAGGAGCGGCCAGACCGACGCCTTCGGAATGGGCCAGCGTCTCCCACATGTCTTGTAGGAGTTTGTCTAATTCGGGATAGTCAGGGCCGATTTCAGCGGCTACTGCCTTGAGGACCGGATGTCCGTATGCTACGATGGGTAATATCATTATTGTGTTTAATTGTTTGTAGTTGAATTGTTTATTCGTTTGTTTTCTTGACTTTCTGGTTTACGGTTTTCAGTTTACAGTTTTCGGTTTACCGATTACTGATAACCGACAACCGATAACCGATTACTGATAACCGATAACTGATAACCGACAACCGACAACCGATAACCGATAACTGATAACCGATTACTGATAACCGACAACCGATAACCATTACAAAGAACGATTTAAAGACGACATATACGATTGCAAGATAATAGTTGCGCTGATGGTGTCGACCAAGGTCTTGTCTTGCCGCTGTTTCTTTTTCAGTCCGGCATCGAGCATGGCTTGGTGGGCGAGGACCGAGGTGAAACGTTCGTCGTAACGGACGATTTTCATGTCGGGCAGCAGCTTGCGCAGGCGGTTGATGATGGGTTCGATGTATTGCGTGGAGTCGGAGGGGTTGTTGTGCATGTCTTTCGGCTCGCCGATGACGATGGTTTCCACTTCCTCTTTCTTTACGTAATCGACCACAAAATCAGGGAGTTTGGCGGCCTCCACCGTCGTCAGCCCGTTTGCGATGATCTGCAATGGGTCGGTGACGGCAACGCCACAGCGTTTTCTCCCCAAGTCGATAGCCATGATTCTTGCCATTTCCTATACCTTATTTTATTAGCGTGCAAAAATACAATTTATTTGGGAAATCCGTGCCTTTTGTTTTGCGACAAAAAAAGCGGAAAACCAACTGATTTTCCGCTTTTGCTTTCATCTGGGGTGGAAGGTGGGATTCGAACCCACGACCCACGGAACCACAATCCGGTACTCTAACCAACTGAGCTACATCCACCATCTGATTTGCGACTGCAAAAATAGTACTTTTTTCTGATATGGAAGCTTTTTTTGAAGAAAAAAATCTGAAACTTGTTCTTTTTTACTTTGTTTCAGCATTTTGGAGAGACATATTTATCACAAAACTTTCAAAACCACAGCAAAACTTTGTTCAAGGTAGGGAAGCGGCCAACCGGCACGCTTCCAACGGCGGCCCGGTTGGGCGCCGTTTCAACCCATGAAAAATAGGTTTTGGAAATGTTTTGAAAGTTTTGTGACATAGTCATTCTCATTTATTCTTTCCCCTTCTTCTTGGCTACAGCATAGGCAGCACCCATGCCGATGAGCAGCAAAGCGCCTGAACCAAGCGGAACAGAGGCGTCCTGATTGCCTGAGGCGCCGTGATTAGGCAGCAGAGGCATGTTGGTGTTAGTTCTGTCGTTTCCGTAATCAGGTGTTTCGCCACGGCCGAAAAGGCCGCCACCCTGAGGTTGGCTGTTGCCGAAATACTGTGCTGAAGCACCAAATGTCATGCCAAGAACGATTGCAATTGTCAATACTAATTTCTTCATTTCTTATTACGTGTTTATTATTTGTTCATATTTTTAATTGTATCACAAAACTTTCAAAACCACAGCAAAACTTTGTTCAAGGTAAGGAAGCGGCCAACCGGCACGCTTCCAACGGCGGCCCGGTTGGGCGCCGTTTCAACCCCTGAAAAACAGGTTTTGGAAATGTTTTGAAAGTTTTGTGACATATTCATTCTCATTTATTATTCAACAACAATCTTTTGTGTCATGCCGTTGAGGTTGATGATGTACAAGCCAGCCTTCAGGTTGAGGGCCTTGTTGTAGCTGCCGCTGACGGTTTCGGTGCTGATGACGCGACCGAGTTCGTCGACGATCTGCAGGGTGGCTTCGCCATCGATGTTGTCGATGACCAGGTTGCCGTCGCTCATGAATGCGAAGTTGCTGTCTGAACTTTCCGAAGCGGTATTGTTCACACCGAACACCAGTTTGAAGCGTGATGCATAGTCTGAAGTCTTGGCCTCGAAGGTGTAGCTTGGCGTGCTGAGCAAGTCGACATCCATGCCGGTCTTGTTATCGATGAGGTGGATGTAGTGTGCATTCACGTTCTCGGTGTTGACGGTGATGGTGTAGCTGCCGTTTCTTTCGGCCTTGAAGCTGACCGGGATTTCGCCTTCGGCTTCGCTGCTGATGGCTGCAAATTCTTCGCCGTGCTTAGCCAAGCGGATGTTGGTGTGGTCAGGGTTGAGCATGAACTTGTGCAGGTCGTTGGCACCATCGAAACGGACGATGGCGCGGTCGATGACATTGCCACGGTTCTGGCTGACGTTGAGGCTCAATGCGTTTGGAGCTGTAACAGGAGCTGTCGTGCTGAGAGTGACGCTTTGGTCTTCTGGTGTAGCTTCAACAAAGAAACCTTCGCTAGGAGCAATGGTAGCCGAACCTTCATTGATGACGAATTCTCCATCCGCCATTGTGTAGAAGTTGTAACCGTTAACGTAAGCATCGCAAGCGTATGGGTTGCCGATGAGGTTGAAACCAGGGAAGTCGATGCCTTCGCCAGCATTTGCATAGGTGAGTTCAATGTTGCTTGAACCTGCAGGAGTGAGATTGCCAGCGAATTCGAGGGTAGTGGTAGCACTGTTTGCATAGAGGTAACCGGTGCCATTTGCAACGGATGGCGACGATTTTATGTTGATCCATTCATTACCTTCTCCATCACCTGCTGGATTGAAGGTGTAGAGGTCGTAGCTGTTGTTGGTAAGGTTGGCAACAGTTGTCTCGTCTGTCGGGTTGGCGATGAGGTAGTAGTTGTCTCTGGTGTCGCTGTAGCCGGTGATGTCCTTTTCGAAGGTGGCGTTGATGGCTTCTGTGCCAGTGTAGTAGAATTGGGCGCCATCTTTAAACACGAAGTTGGCGGCATCTTCATTCCTGAACAAGCCATTGGCGTTCATTTCCAGTCTGCCCGTAACGGTAAGGCTTCGGTCATCCTTGATAATGATGTTGTTTGTGTTTGCGTCGGTTACTTCGCCATCGGTGAGCACTTTAGTCATATAGTAGGTCTTGGAAACTTCCCTGCTATGTACGAGGTAAAATTCGGCTTCTTGATACGTGTCTTTATCGATGGTTGCAACGGTATTAAAGCGCTCAAGATTGTTATCGTATGCTATGTAGCGGCCGTTTTGGCTGTCTTTTATGAGATTAAGGCGATCATCTGGATAGATGGTGAAATTGTAGTCATAAATATAGCTCCATGTGTTGCAGGCCGAGGTGCCGCACATATTGGCGGGCGCTAAATTTCCTTCTGAATCATCGCTCAAGGTCTGTTGCCCGTCGAATTTGTCGTTGAAGTTGAATTTCCAATTGCCAGATTCGCCACTGACGGTGAAAATGACTGCATCAGATGGAATGAGGTCGATTTTGCCCCAAGAAATGCTGACATTGCTTTTTTCAAAATGATTATTGGATGAGTTGCTCCTTTGGCAAAGTATTTTGCCCTTCCTTTCGTTTGCAATGACCAGCTGGTCGCCGACTGACAGATCAGAGTGGCCTGCAACATCCCCGTCTTTTATAATCCCATACAATTCAGTGACATTTTCAACATATTTGAATACGGCATACACATCGGTGAAGTCGGAAGCTTTCGTAACGTAAGCCGGTGCATTCCTGGTGTAGGTCTCAATGTCAGTGGTCGTCCAGCCGCAGAAGCTGAGGCCTTCGGGTGTGTTGTCGCAGTCAGGAAGTGCTTGACCGTAGGTGAACGTGCTTTGTGTCTCAACGCCATTCGAGTGCATCTTGATGGTGTATTCCGGAGCATCGCCTTGCGTGTAGAACAAGGTGGTCATTGGGGCGAATGCCAGTTTTTCAAGTTTTTCGCTTTCGTAAACATCTTTATACCATGCAATAGCACCGTAGTCTTGGTCCTTCTCTATGCCAAGGAAGTCGAGTTTCGTATAATCATAACCTCCCCATGTCGTTTGATTGAAGGTGATTGCCAGGTTGCCGCCCATATAGATGAATGGCGTGCTGAAGTCGAAGCACAGTTCCGTGTTGCCGTTGGAAGTTATCAGGTGACCTTCGAAAAATTTGGTGGCGCCTTCGTCATCGAGGCTGATGAAATCGCTCATTGTTTCTTGGTCTACTTCGGTAATGTAGCCGTCGTACGACTTCTCGTATGAAGCAGTGACAGGGAGATCCCTTCCAGGATTGACATGGAACATGATCCTATTGATTCTTCCGCCTGCCTCAATTGAAGTGAGCTGGCTGGCAGGAATGATGAATTGCGAGATGGCGGAGATGTTGAGGCCGTAAGTGTAAGCGGGGGATTTCTGGCTTGTCGCGGTCCCTTCGTTTACGGTGACTGACTCCATGAAGGTTGCTGTAACGCTGACATTGCTTTCCGGCATCGTGAACTTTTTGCAGTCAACGGCAATCTGCTGGCCATTGTCGTCGGTCACGGTCAATGTGTACAAGGAGTAGTTCTCTGCAGGCGTAATGTTGAGTGTTACCGTGGTGCCGCCCAGGATGTTGGCGTTTGGCGTGGCCGTAATGCTTCCGTTTTCGATGTTTTCGTCAATGGTGACAGCGAAACGCGGGCGCAGTTTGACCACCGGCTCAACAAGGGCGTTTGGATAAGTCATGATGAAAGTGTTGCCTTCGATACGGTAGCCGTTGACCGCCCAATGGTCCAATTCATAGCTGTTGTCAACCATGGTGTACTCAAGGGTGACAACGGTTCCTTCCGGAGCTTTTGTAATGACCTCGCCCTGATAAGTTGCGTACGGGTTGATGATTTCGGGAGTGTAGCCGTAAATTCTGATTTCGCACATAGTCAAAGCCTTGAAGCTTGCCGTTACGTTGACATCGTTGTCAGGCATGGAAAATCCGTATTGATCATGTTCCACTTCGGGCTCAATGAACCACTGGTCGAGGCCGTATCCGAATTCCGGAGTGGCAGTGAGGCTGATTTGGGTGCCTTGCTTGACATATAATGTAGGGCTGGCTGAAATCTGGCCGTGTCCGTATGGCGGCTGGGTGACAAACACATTGTGGCAGTTCTCTTCATAATCGCCCAAGTCGATGGTGATGTCGTCAATGTAGACCTTGCTTACGGGATCTGCGGGGTCCCAATTATTGTATGTTTTGTTGTGGCGGATGGCTAAGTAGACTTGCTGTCCTGCATATTCGCCCAGGTCAGCAGCGTATTTGTCATAGAAATTGTTATAGCTAGTCCATTGTTGAATCTTGGTGAAATCGGATGGATTGGTCCCTGTTGTGGAAACGTACACGCCGAAAACCTCGAAAAAATCAGGCGCAGCGTAGAATTCCAATTTTGCGTTTCGGCCTAAGTCGAGCTGTGGAGACACGAGGAAGTTGTCGACGACGGCGTAATCGCTAGAAATAGTCTTGGGTGAAACAAGTGCATACGAACCGCCATGTGCATTCTCAGTGGTGATTTGCCAGTCGTATTCGTCGCAATCATTGTCGATGGTGGACCAGCCTTCTGGTATGGCTCCGCTTTCGAAATCAACGGCAATCGGGGCAGTTTTGCCTAAAAAGACGGTGATGTCGTCAAGGTAAACGCTTGGAGCGTCTTCGCTTAAGCTTTCGTAAGTGTTGAAATGCCGGAAGGCTATGAAAACGTCCTTGTCGGCATACGCGCTCAGGTCGACGGTGTATTCATTGTATTCGTTCCACACAATTCCATCTGACGTAGAAGTCCATTGCTTAATCGTGCTGAAATTGGCAAGCTCGGTTCCTGTTGTAGAGACAAGCACGGCGAATTTCTCACCTTCCTCAGGTTTCATCCAAAAACGCATCGTAGCGTGTTTGCCCAAGCCGAGTTGAGAGGTAATTAAATAGCTGTCGATTTCTGGAATATCTCCGATGCGTGTTTTGAAAGAACAAACAGCTTTTGTTCCGCCATGTACATTTTGACTTCCGTCTGGTGTTTCATGCCAAATTGATTTAAAGATGTTATCGACATTGTCAATGTTAATCCAATCTTCTGGAATTCCGTTTTCGAAACCTTCGGTGAAGATGTCGCTTTGTGCCCAGCATCTTAATCCGGTCAGCGCCATGAGCGCCATTAAAATAAAGGTAAGTTTCCTTGTCATTTTTGTCGTTCGCTTTTATTTGATTTGTTGATTTTTATAAAAAAATTCTATGCCAGCAAATGTCGTGCCGATATTTGAAAATATTGTGCAAAAATACAACAATTTAGAATAGGTTTGATAAGCAATGGTAATTGGTGTCATGTGTTTGAAAATTAAGGATATGGAAAAACAGAAGGAGACAGCCCCGACAGGCCGTCTCCTTTGTCCTAAATCAAGCCCTTAGGCTTATTCTTTTCTGCTTTTCTTGGCCAAAGCATAGGCAGCGCCAAAGCCGACGAGCAGCAAAGCGCCTGAACCAAGCGGTGCATCCTGATTGCCTGTTTCACCATGATTAGGTAACAGAGGCAGGTTGTTTGCAGTTCTGTCGTTTCCGTAATCAGGTGTTTCGCCACGGCCGAAAAGGCCGCCACCCTGAGGTTGGCTGTTGCCGAAATACTGTGCTGAAGCACCAAATGTCATGCCAAGAACGATTGCAATTGTCAATACTAATTTCTTCATTTCTTATTACGTGTTTATTATTTGTTCATATTTTTAATTGTATCACAAAACTTTCAAAACATTTCCAAAACCTGTTTTTCATGGGTTGAAACGGTGCCCAACCGGGCCACCGTTGGAAGCGTGCCGGTTGGCCGCTTCCTTACCCAAGACAAAGTTTTGCTATAGTTTTGAGAGTTTTGTGACATAGTCATTATCATTTATTATTCAACAACAATCTTTTGTGTCATGCCATTGAGGTTAAGGATATACAAGCCAGCCTTCAGGTTGAGGGCCTTGCTGTAGCTGCCGCTGACGGTTTCGGTGCTGATGATGCGACCGAGTTCGTCGACGATCTGCAGTGTGGCTTCGCCTTCGATGTTGTCGATGACCAGATTGCCGTCGCTCATGAATGCGAAGTTGCTGTCTGAACTTTCCGAAGCGGTATTGTTCACGCCGAACACCAGTTTGAAGCGAGAAGCATAGTCTGAAGTCTTGGCCTCGAAGGTGTAGCTTGGCGTGCTGAGCAGGTCGACATCCATGCCGGTCATATTATCAATAAGGTGTAAGTATTCGGCATCGACGTTCTTGGTGTTGACCGTGATGGTGTAGGTGCCGTTCTTCTCGGCCTTGAAGTTGACTGGGAGTTCGCCTTCGGCTTCGGTGCTGATGGCTGCGAATGTTTCGCCGCCCTTAACGATGCTGAGGTTGGTGTGTGCAGGGTTCATCATGAACTTGTGCAGGTTGTTGCTGCCGTTGAAGTTGACGATGGCGCGGTCGATGACATTGCCACGGTTCTGGCTGACGTTGAGGCTCAATGCGTTTGGAGCTGTAACAGGAGCTGTCGTGCTGAGAGTGACGCTTTGGTCTTCTGGTGTAGCTTCAACAAAGAAACCTTCGCTAGGAGCAATGGTAGCCGAACCTTCATTGATGACGAATTCTCCATCCGCCATTGTGTAGAAGTTGTAACCGTTAACGTAAGCATCGCAAGTGTATGGGTTGCCGATGAGGTTGAAACCTGGGAAGTCGCGGCCTGTGCCTTCTTCAGCATAGGTGAGTTCAATATCTGTTGAACCTGCAGGATTGAGTACGCCGGCAAATTCAAGAGTGACATCTTCGCTGTTAGCATAAAGGTAACCCACCGCCACTGCTGAACCATCCTCATTAGAATATGGCTTAACAAAGACTTCCTCGCCTTCCTCGTTTATCCATTCATAGCCGTCTTCGTCACCACAAGGATCGAAGGAATAGAGGTCGTATTCGTTAGAGGTAAGGTTAGCAACCACATCGTTGTCGGTTGGGTTGGCGATGAGATAGTAGTTGTCATTATCGCCAGTGTAGCCGGTGATGTTCTTCTGGAAGGTAGCATTGACGTTTTCTCCATTCGTGTAGTAGAGCTGTGCGCCATCTTCGATGACGAGGTTGGCAGGGTCGGTGTTGCTCATTGTGTCGGTAACGGTGAGGGTGTAGCCGCTCAGGATGATGGATGGACCGGCAACGGTTAAGTTATCATTAATGGTGGTGTTCTCATCGTAAACGCGGGTGTAGTATTTTGTGGTAGCTGTTTGCTCCTTGTATGTAATCCTAAATTGAATCTGCGAGTTGTTCGCATTTGTAACCTGATACCAGAAATATTTTGCACCATCCGGCAATTTCCCAGAAGCATCATAAACATTATCAACTGTTGATAATGTTTCTGTCCAAGTGCTTTCACCAGTTGCGTATTCTGTGATTGCAATTGTACTGAAATAAACGCCGACGCTTACTTTTGCAGAAGCTCCCTTATTGGCATAAATTTCAAATTTGGTAATGCCTTCTCCGAAAGGATTGTCGTTATAGATGTGTGCACCAGACTTGCCAATCAGCACTGCATCACCATCCTTGAAGTAGTTCACAGCATCAGTTTGGATGGCTTGTTTTTTTGCTCCGGCACTGAATTTATATGAAACACCGTCAATTGTATGAGTTGTTTCTTCTGTCGTGGCAGTAGATGACAATGTTGAACCATCAAGAATAACAGTTTTTTCGCCAATGCATTGCCCCTCTTTTGCATACACTGCATAGAAAATCACTTCATCATTAACTATGTATGATGAACCGGCGGCCAGGATGTTTTCAACATCGTTTTCGTCGGTTGTCCAGCCAGCGAAGGTGAAGTCGTCGTTTAGATCTTCGCTTGTAGTAAGTGTGATGGATTCGCCTTCGTGGGCTTCTAATTCATCACCGCTAACACCATTTACTGAATACAAATATTGATATGTCGTTGTGGGAAGCAATTCAAACTCAGCTGAAATCGTGACATCGCTTGCGGGCATGGTGAATGTGTAAGGGTTGTTACCAGAGACTTCCACTTCTTCGCCTGTAGCATCCATGACAATTAATGATTCTGCTGCCATCCTATAACCCTCGTCTGGAGTTACTGTGAAACTGATTTCCGTGCCGGCGGTAGCGGTTGCTTGGGCGTCTTCAATCTCAATCGAGCCGTTTTCCATTTCGTCATCAATTTCGATGGCGAATGAAGGACCTAAATAAGTTAAATCATCCCAGCTGTCAGGGCAAAGTTCCCATGTGTCGCCATATAATTTCCAAGTGCAATCCTCAAGTGTGCCTGATACTTTGCCGCCGATAACCCATTCTTCAGGGACATCGTGGCAATAGATTTCGATTTCTTGGTCTCCAACCTGGAGGAAAATTCCGTTTCTGTAATCTCCCGAACTTGTGTAAAAGCCTGTGATTGTTTCATCGGTGAGGGTCACATTGACCGGGGTGCCTGCGGTGGTAGGTTCACCGGCTGCGATGAGGTCGGCAAGGCTTGCGTAGGTCGGAATAATTGTATAAACTGCCGTGGCGACATTACTTGCTTCGTTTCCGACATAAGCGATAGCCTTGATGGTTGTGGTTGTGCTGACATTAATGGCACCTTCGTAAAGTGTGCTTGCATTAGTTGGTTCATTGCCGTCAGTGGTGTAGTAAATAGTTGCACCTTCGGTAGCACAGACGATGCTCACGTTTTGTGCTACATCGTAAATGCCAGCAGCAGGAGTGAAGGTTGGGGTGGCAACGTTACTTGCCATAGTGAGAGTTACGTCATCGATGTTTCTGTAAGCGGTCGAACCTGAATAATATATCCTTACATAAACATTTGAATATGAATTCAAATTGGCGGAAAACTCTTTCCATTTTCCTTTTTCCATATCAGTTGCGCTTGTAGTTGTCACATCATTCCATTCTGAACCATCTGTGGAAACTTGAATTGCCCATGTTGAAGCTGTTGTGTTTGTGGTTTGCTTTGAAACAAAACAAGTCAAAATGCCAGGGGTAGCGACTACTGCTTTTGTAGTAATGGAAGCACTGGTTTTTCCACCGGTAGTGCCGTAATTGGTTCCACCGTGGGCCTCGATACTGCCGGTTTGCTTTGAAGTCATGTTTGTGAATGTCCAAGCAGGGTAGGCGGTAGCCTCGTTTTCAAAATCGATGTCATAGCTGATTTGGCTTGGGTCGATGGCATTTCCCGAAACAGCAATTTCAATGTTTTCTTCCAAATCATCGCATGAAATGGTGATGACATCGGAAATTGTACCAGAAGCGTTTGGTGTGAAGGTGTAGGAGACTTCTGTGTCGTCAGCACCAGCAAGAATATTGGTGATGTCAAGATTACCGTTGTTTACGCTGAGACTGATATTGCTAGTCAGGTTGGCTTGATGCACGCTGAATGTGGCTTCGGCTTCTTCGCCGATGTTGACAGTGCCCAAGTCAATGCTTGTCGGATTGACGGTGATTGAAGGGTCGGTGGAAGAGCCTGCTGTATATGAAATTGTGACTTCAGAAACGCCAGAACCTTTGCTGCTGCTTGCTCCCTTGCATTGAATCTTTATGTATCCGCTGGTGTTTCCAGTCGGATTTGTGGGTGAACTGATTGTGTAATCAGTCAGCGTTGTGCTCGTAGGAGCAATTGTCCCCAATACAGTTTCATTTGAAGTTGCAGCATCGTACCAAGATACGGTAATAAGAGCTTGAGCGTCTGAAGGACCACCGTATTTGCGTGCTTTCAGGACAATGCTGGTAAAACCATTTTGAATGAAATTGTCTGTGGTGATGTGGTTGGAGGAACTAGTGAGTTGAATGTAGGAAGTGCCTCCACCATTCCCTGTCCATCCATTAGGAAGGGAGGATGTTGACTTTGTTTCATAAGTTGTGCCACTGACAACTTCAGCCCGTCCGGGGCCTGCAATCAGCGCGAAGAGCGCCAAAATCAAAAAAGTTAATTTTCGTGTCATAATACTGTATTTTTATTATTTAATTATTTGATATTCAAATTGGTATAATGCTCTTATACGCGTGCGTACGTAATTAAGAGGGTGCAAAGGTAGAAAAATAATCCATACAAGCAATTGAAAAAGTGTTGGTGCTTAGTAATTTTGTTTTGTCGGTTTTGCTTAGCGCTTGGGATTTTTTTCTCTGTCACAAAACTTTCAAATATTGCGAAGCTGAACGCAGAACCATGCGCGCATGAGTTATGCTGAGGCAAGCAATATTACCTCACTGCGTATCGGTGAATCGGTGATTTCAGTGAAACTAAAACCTTTTTTTTGGTTATTGAAAACTCACCGTCGGCAACATGCCGACTGGTAG
>JAKSMU010000016.1 GCA_024400455.1 Bacteroidales bacterium
ACAAAATCATTTTTCGATGTCTTGCAAACTTGGGTTTGCTCCACTTTGAGATTCCTGCCGCAAGAAAATTAATGGGTAATTCGTGAATAATTAATGGTAATTCGTGCTTAAAAAACAAAGAAGGGCAACCCTTATTCAGGGTCGCCCTTCCATTTCGTTTTGCCGTATATGATTTGGTTCGGGACGGTAGAGACGTGACTGTCACGTCTCTACGCAACCCCAAATCATTTCATTTATTTAACGACAGTAACACGCTGTGTGCTAACGCCGTTTTCAGTAGCGATGCGGACCATGTACACGCCAGCGTTGAACTGAGCCATGTTGATATGGTATTCGCTGCCTTCAACTTCAGCATCATACACAACCTGACCGAGGACTGAAACCACAGTGATGCGGTTCATGTTCTGGGCCTGGATGGTGATGTTGCCGTTGGTCGGGTTAGGATACAGGGCGATTTCGCCGTTTTCTGCAACGCTCGTCACGAGAACGATGACGTAGTTGTCAGCCGGGTTGGCTTCGCTTGCTGCAGGTTCTGATTCGCAGCCGTTGTCATACAAAGCGCGGACCTGGTAGTAGTACATGCCAACTGCCGTTGCATCGTAGTATTCGTAGTAGTCCTGGCCGGCAACTGCGTTGACTGAACCGATGAGTTCGTAGCTGACGTTGTCTGCTGAACGGTAGACGTTGTACTTAACGATTTCTGCACGGTTCATGAAGCTCTGGTCGGTTGGGATGCTCACCACAGTGCTGTGGCTGATTTCGCCACCGACATTGCCCTTGAATGGGTTGAGAGCGACAACTTCACCGCCCTTAGCCATGTTGGTCACATAGCCACGGATCATCCAGCCGTAGCCTGGCAGACCGGCTGCTGCGAGGTCTTGCCAGCTGTTGCCGTCGACGCTGACCCAACGGTTGTTGGCGTCGCCTGTATCGTTGCAAGCGTCGGCAGGATAGCTTTCACCGCTCTGGTAGAAGGTGATCCACAGGTTCTCGCCATCGAGTGGCAGAGCTGCGCTGAGGGTGAATTCGTCGAAGTCGTTGTTGCCTGAGAAGGTAACGTTCTGGCTGTGGACGAGGGTTGCAGGAGCATTGTTGCCGCCGTAGTAGACGTTCAGCGTAGCTGTGCATGGATAGCTGCTGCAAACGGCAACCTGAGTCAGGCTGCAGCCTGCGTATGGAGTCAGAGCGCTAGCCGGGAACATGCTGCCCCAATAGAGGGTGCCGCCAGCACCGACTGATGTAGCGTAGGTGCCATCATCGTAGTACAGCCATTCAGCGATAGGTTCGGCCTGTTCGCCCCATGAAATGAGAGCGCCGAAGTCGCTAGCATTGTTCCAGACATATTCGCCACGGATAGGATCGCCAGCTTCGCAAACGATAACAGGAGGGATTTCGTCGCTGCAGACTGGGCAGCCCATTGACCAACCATAGTTGTGGTCAGGCAGAGTCTGTTCACCAGGATAGATTGGACGGACACAGTAGACGTGATCGCCAAATTCACCTTCGTGAGTGTATTCGCGGACGGTTGGGCCAACGATATCAAGGTATTCGCCATCGAGAGTGATGAGGAAGCCGATGATTTCAACGTCAGGCATGATGCCGCAGTCGGTGGTACCGCTACCGGCAACCTTGCTGAAGTTGATGTTGCAAGGATCATTCGAATAGTTGGTGATGACCAAGATGTAGTATTCACCAGTCTGAGCTGAAGCAGGGATCATGCAGTGTTCGGTTGGCTGTGCTGAATAGCTGCAGCTCACAACCTTATCAGAAGTCAAGCCATTCGGGCAAGGAGTGGTTGGATCATCAAATGGACCCCAGCAGCAGAAGTCGATGTCTTCGCCAGGAGTGCTGTACATGTAGATGTCCATATCACCAGGAGTGCCTATTCTCATGTAGTACCAAGCTGGGTTAGGTGTGGTGTACAAGCAGTCATAGTCAGGACCTGTTTCACCGTTACCAGCGTTGACGCCAGCTGGGAATTCGTACATACCGTTATCAGTGCAGAATGGGGCAGCGAGTTCGCAGAGGTTGTTTTCACGTGATGCGATGTAGAGAT
The DNA here is from genome assembly GCA_024400455.1 of Bacteroidales bacterium. Taxonomy (GTDB): domain Bacteria; phylum Bacteroidota; class Bacteroidia; order Bacteroidales; family F082; genus Limimorpha. The sequence continues at coordinate 2,057 of JAKSMU010000016.1, forward strand.
CCATCATCAGTGAGTTAGCGAATGATGAAGGCAGAGCAGCCTTGTATTCGCGAGCAACGTCAGCGGCCTGAACCTTATCCATCATACGGAACTGATTGTCGGCCTGGAACATGAAGTCGTTGATGGTTTCTTCGAGATCCATGTCTTCGTAACCAGCAGCAGCTGAGATCATGAACATACCGTCAGCTTCGCCATTGACGACGTCGAAACGAACGTCATTGTTGAGGTTGTAAAGGACATAAACACGTTCGTCGAAGTTAGCGACGTCGGTGATGTTGAGAGCGTAAGCATTGCCTGCCATGCCGCTTTCGAATGCGGTAGCACCCTTAGCGCCAGCAGAGAGTTCAATGTCGTCAACACACATGATGTACTGGTCGTAGCAGTTGAAGTGACGGATGGCAATGTACTTCTGGCCTGCGTATGCGCTCAGGTCGACGGTGTAGTTGTACCAGTTGCCGAGTCTGAGGCCTTCGCCATCGCGTGATGCGCGGTCGCCTGCCTTATAGTTACCCTTGGCGGTCAGTGTCCATTCGTTGACCATTGTCCAGTCGCTTGTACCGTTGTCTGATACGAACACGCCGAAGTGGTCGGCAGGATAGCTGGCGTCGGTGGCTGCTGCCCAGAAGCTGAACGTTGAGCCGTTGGTAAGGGTCACCTGTGGTGAAACGAGGTATTCGTCAGGGTTGGCTGCGCCGAAGCCGTTGACGTAGGAACCGCTGCAGATGGCGTTGGTGCCGTTGCGGTACCAGTCGAGGGTCAGGCTTGAATAGTAGGTCCATGTCGTAGGAACGTCGCTGGTCAGGCACCATGTGAGGCCGTCGTTGTTGCCGTCGATGACGGTCCAGCCTGCCGGCAGGCCGCCTTCGAAGTCAACGCTGAAGCTGTCGCCTTCGCCTGGCACTGGAGGAACAGGACCTACTGGATCGTATGGGTTGAAACCGTGTTCGAATTCCCAAGCAATGTGGTTGCCTTCAGCGTGGACGTCAGCGTCGACGAAGTCGACTGGTCCCCAGTGGTCGCATGGTTCGTAGACCCATTCAACTGGTTCGCTCCAAGCGCTCATGCCTGTGCTGTACATGCAAGCGACCTTGCAGAGGTAGTGGTCACCTTCTACGAGAGGAGCCTGGTATGGATCGTTGGTATCCAACTGGCACATTGGGACAACGGTGTTGTGGTTGTAGATCGGCACGCCGTCGATTGAGGTGCAGAGGACCTTGTAGTATTCAAGATGACGTTCGCCACCGTTCTTAGCGCCAGCAGTCAATTGAACGTCGTCGATATAGAGTTCATAGTTGTCCATATCGGTGTGACGGAATGCAATGTAAACATTCTGACCAGCGTAAGCGCTGAGGTCGATACTGTGATTACGCCAGTTCATGTAGCGGTTTTCGTCGCGACGGACTGAAGCCTTTTCGTTAGAACCAGCCTTTGCAGTACCAGCCCAAACTTGTGTGAAGTCAGAAGCTGATGGATTGTCGGCTGTAGCAACACACACACTGAAGTAATCAGGATATGAGTCATTGCCATAGTCAGCCCAGAAGCTCAAGGTTGATCCAGCAGTGATTGTGTACTTTTGGTTGGTGACCAGGAAGTTGTCAGCATCGTACACGCTGTAGTCGCAGTCGGTGTAGGATTGAGAAATAGCGAAGCCATCGGTGCTGTTATGACCCCAACCTGTGTAGTCGTAGCAAGAGTAGGTCATGCTCTGTGAGCTGTGATACCAATTCTGGCCGTCACCGTCAGCGTCAATCATAGTCCAGTTGCCAAGACCATTTTCGAAGTCATCAGTGAATTCGGTATCGCCACCAGGTGTTGGACCTGGGTTAGGACCAGGCAGATTGCCGTCCCACATAGCCCAACCGGTGCGTGAAACGTAGATGTTACCAACACCGTAGAGGATTTCGGTCATGACATAACGGAGATGTGTTTCGTCCCAAATGCTGACAGTGTCATAGATTGGTTCGTAAGCATCGCCGAAGGTAACGCTGACTGCATAGTCGCCGCGACGGAAGGTATCCCAAGCATAGTAGCCGCTTTCATCGAGAGTGACAGGATCAACAGGATACATTTCACGTTCAGCTTCGTTGAGGTTGGTGAGGGTAACGACAACGCCTTCTGGGCTGTCGGCGCTGTTCAGCAGAACAGTAACGTCGACTGGATTGACGAACATGTCCTTATCCAGGCAGTTAGACCAAACGATTTCTGATTCGTGGAGGCCGTCTTGTGAGCCACCGCCAGGAGTGATGTCCATTTGGATGTTGGTTCTATCCGTTTTTCCGTATTTGCTGCCACCAAATGAACCCAGGTTGTATGGATCAGGGTTAGAGCTATCGCTGTGGAACGAAACAAGAGTATAGTCGGTCGTTGGAGTGCAGTAGAAGTAGCGTGTGCTGTAGCCTGAAGTGAATTCATGCATACCAATCATCAGGTTGCTGGTGCCGTCATATTGGAATGGAGTATCCAATGTGATGGTTGTCCAGCCGCCGTTGAAGGTAACCATGCCACTGTAAACCATGTCGCCTGCTGTGACAGGTTCATATTCAGTTCCATCTGAAGCAAATGCACTTCTCGAAACGTTCTTCATGAACACCTCGACTGAGTTGGTCTGAGCGGTATAAGCTGGATCCATGTTGAAGCTGATAGAATTGATTGTACCAGCCATGCCGATTTCAGCAGCAGTGTAGATCTGTTCAACGAATGAGTAGCCCCACAAGCTGTTGAATGGGCCATAATAGGTTGTTCCAGTGCCATCGCCGATTTCAACAACCTGACGGCCAACTGTAGGTTCAACCCATGTGATTTCGCTTTCGCGGTTGCCTGCATAAACGCAGCTGACGCCCCACTTGTAGACGCCTGGAGCTGCATCTGGCCATGACACGTCGACGTAAGCAGTGTCAACAACTTCGCTGACCAACTGGATGGTGTTGTCAGGAATGATGTATGGACCATCGTTGTAGCAGTTGGTGCGGTAAACGCGATAGAACTGGAAACTACGGTCGTTGCGGAGCGACTTGCCAGCTTCGCCGATGGTGATGTCATCAACATCGAGATAGAACTGGTCGCTGCAGTTGAAGTGACGGATAGCCACATAACCCATGCCGCTGTAAGCGCTCAGGTCGACAGTATATTCGTACCATTCGCCCTGGTCACGGCCGCTACGGTTACCTCTGCCGGCAGGTGCGCTGACGCTCTTAGCAGACATTGTCCATTCCTGGATGGTGGTGAAGTCAGCAGCATTGGTGTTGCCGGTGGTGGAAACTGCCAGACCGAAGTGTTCGGCTGCATAACTTGCATCCTGTGCGCAAGCATAGAATCTCACCTGACCGCCAAGCTGCACCTGAGGTGAAACGAGGTAGTTGTCAGGATAAACAATGCCATAGCTGTTGTCGTAGCTCTGTGAGAACACGAAGTCAGCAGAGCCATTGTGACCGACGGCACCGGTCATCAGTGAGCTGGCAACCATAAAGTTACGGCCATCGCCATCAGCATCGATGGTGGTCCAACCTTGCATTGTACCATCGTCGAAGGTATAGGTATCGCCTGGGACAGGAGGTTCTGGATCGTGGATGAAGTCGATGTAGTCGATGAAGAAGCGGTCTTCACCTGAGTTGACTGAGCTGTCCTTGGTGTATTCCCACTTGAAGTTGTGGACACCAGCGGTAATAGCAACTTCCTTGATACCCCAGCCGCTTGTGCCTGTGAAGGTAGCGACCTGAGCACCGTCGATATAGAAGTAAGCGTTATCCCAGCTGCTTTCGCAAGAGATTCTCTTGTAGAAGCTCATCAAACCATCGCGAGGGATTTCAACGGTCACATCGATTGATGAGGTTGAAGAAGCCACGTTGTAGTTGGTTGACTGCATGCAGTATGCGCCTTCGTATGGGTTGTTGGTGGTGATTTCAAATGGATACTGAGCAGGAATGTTCCATTCGAACTGTGAGAAATCGCCAGTTTCGAAGTCTTCAATCAGACCAGCCTGGAGAGAGTTGCTCCAGTAAACTTCAACGTATGGGCTATCTGGGTCTTCTGCATCCGGATAGTATTCAGCCCAAACCTGAGCGACAGGAGCGTAGACTTCGTTCATGATGTAGTTGATTTCTTCAGTAACTTCACCATAAATGATAGTGAATGGGTTTTCAGCATATTCAACATCCTGATAGCCTTCGCATGAAGCGACGCCTTCGTATTCGCCAGCCAGCATGATGCCGTGATAGTGACCATCGGTGCCAGTGGTGAAGGTGTAGCTTTGAGGACGACCAGCTTCATCGGTACCAGTCACGGTAACGGTAGCGCCAGCGATGCCGGTGATGCCATCTTGTTCGTAAACATAACCATCGACTTCGCCTTCGCCGGTGAAGTAGATAGTAACCATATTGCTCGGTCCTGATTCGCCTTCGTCATAGACAGCTGTGACATAGAAAGTGTAACCACCCATGTTGTAGGCCAAGCCTTCAACATCGAATGTGGTAGTCGTGCTGTTTATTGGTGTGCTGCCAATGAGTTCGTCGTTCATGTAAATGTTGTAGTAGCGGATGGTGCGGTCAATAGCAGCGGTCCAAGCCAAGTTAACAGTTTCACCTTCGTAGAGGTTAGGTGTATTAGCGTTGGTAGCGTGCAGGTTGGTAGGAACGTTGAAGTGGGTTGTGAATCCCCAAACTGGGCTTTGGATGCCTTGTGGGCAACCATCGTTGCGTTCTTCAACCATCCAGAAGTAGTTGGTGTTGTTGTAAAGGTCGCGGACAGTGTAGCTTTCAGCGAGGTCGCGTGTCCAGTCAACGAGGACTTCCGTGCAGTAGTAGTCGGAGCCGAAGCGGAGACGATATTCTGTAGCGTATTCGCTGAGGTGCCATTTCAGTTCAACGGCAGCTGGGTCGAGGCCGTCTTCGTCATCCAATGGAGCGACGAGGTTGGCTTCTGCTGTCATTTCTTCTGGGCAAGGCAGTGTTTCAGCGTTGATTTCAACGGTGAATTCATCGCTTGTAGCGGAAGCAACCAGATAGTAAGTGCCTGGGAGCATGGTCAAGTTCTCGATGCTAGCGGTAACGTCGCGGTTTGCATTGCGGCCAGCGTAATCAAAGGTAACCTTTGGCAGGTAGCTGCTGATATTAGTATCGCCAGTTGTACGGTAACGGTAGATAATGCCGTTTGTAACAGGTTCACTGTAGAAATTACAAGTTGTGTAAGCAGCGCTTTGGATGTTCTCAAAACCAATCAGCAGGTTGCCACCATTATATGTATAAGGTGTGCTGAAGTTTATGATCATCTGGTTATCAATCACGCTCACCGGACCTTCCCATATAACCTGACCTTGTGTATAGGCAAATTCGGTTGTCGTGGTGTAAGGAACTTCCATGATGTAACCCTTCCAAGTAGCGGTGAGGTTAGAAGCGTTACTGACTGATGAGAGGTAGAATGTCATGCTGTTGATAGTGCCACCGTTCATAGCTGCCAATTCAGCAGCTGGGTAAATGCACTGTGAAGCGGCGCCAAGTTCATCACCGTAGAGGGTGAAAACAGGGCTATAGTACTGAGTGGCAGTTGCACCTTCGTAAAGAGTGAGTGAAGCAGCTCCACCACCACCATTACCAATCTGTGGGCCAGTGTAGTTGTTCTGGATGTCTGGGCCAGCGAAGCCATAAACGCTTTCGTAGAAGTCTTCGGTGTAGACGGCAATCTTACCATTTTCACCATCAACGCTAGCATTGAGGAGCTGATCTTCGGTGAAAGTGAGTTTCCAAACTGCGTCAGGACCATCTTCTACGCTTGTAGGAGGCAGCAGATAGTTGTCGTACAACGGAACTCTGCCTGCGTTAAGGGTTTCGGTGTAAGGGAAGCTGTTGACCACGCGAGCCATTTCGAACACGTCTGGGCAAACAGGAGTGTAAGCCGTAGCCATAATGTCGAACAAAGCGACGGTACGGCTCTGGTAGTCAACAACCAGACGGCCATTGATTTCACCTTCGCCAGTAGTCCAACCGAAGTTGATGTCAACTGATTCGTTTCTGTCAAGAGCGAATGGGATTTCCATTGACTCTGGAACGAAGTAACTGTTGTTGACGTCAATGCCATAGATGCTGGTAGCTGCACCTTCGTTGGTGAGGGTGACAACCATTGGACGCATCCAGCATTCGTTTGGACGATAACCGAAATCAGCCGGGTCTGGAGCCACTGTAAGTGGGCATGTCTGACCGCCTTGACCACCACCTGCGTAGGTGAAAGTGGTCTTTGGCAGGAAGTTGCGCTGATTAACCGAAACATTTGCGAGACTGCTGGCATTATAGCCACTAATAGAAGCGCCGTCCACTGTTTCGCCCAAAAAGTAAATGAACTTGTAACCAAGGTCATTCACATTTTCAACGCCAAGCAGCAGGTTACCGCCGTTGTAGGTGTAAGGCGTGCTGAAGGTAATGGTGCATTCACCACCATTGCCAGCAGAAACAAACGACAATGTTCCCGAGTAAACCATAGTGCAGTTGGCCGTCGGAACGTAGGCCGAAATGCTGGTGTAATCCACTTCCGTGAGATACACGTTAGCGGTGGACACCGTAGTGTACGGAATGTTGCTTGAAGTGCAGTACAACTTGATGGACTCAATTGTACCGCCATTCATTGCAGCGAGTTCAGCAGCGGGATACACGCTCTGAGCCCTCGTGAAATCATCAAAATAGCTAACGTACGCAGGTACGTTGCTATTTTGAGTCGTGCCGTCATGGACGGTCAACTCATTGGCCCTAACCAAGCCTGTGAAGGCGAGGATAAGACCCATCATCAAAGAAAAAATTCCTTTTTTCATAGTGATTTGAATTTGTTAATGAATAGGTTAATTAATTATTAAGTACTTAATATTGAAACCACAGCATGAAGCTGCGGAGGTCAATCTTAAATTGCTGTTTGGTTTTTTCACGACAACCGCAAGCTTTGCAAAAAGATGTAAAATAAAAAGATGACATGAACAAAGGGTTTTGGCGAAAGTGTATTGTTGTGAAGCTACGGAACGGGGAGAACCGATAAATGACAATGCAACAGTGCTGAAAAGACAGCCTGCCGCGAGGTGATTTTGCTTCGTATAAATCCGACTTAAAGTCATTAAAAACAATGTATTTTTGTGCACAATACATCTATATGACTGCTAACTTCGGTTTTACCCTTAGTCGGAAATGCAATTTTTTTTGTTTAAAACCGCAAATTTCGCTGATTGCACTGATTTATAATGATTTAAAAAACACAAATTGTCGCAAATTAACACAAAAAATAATCGGCCAGCTATAATTATCGAATCGCCTGTGAAAAATTGCGTTAATAAAAAAAGCGGAAGCAAGGTAAATTAATGGGTAATTCGCGAATAATTGGTGGCAATTCGTGTTTGAAAAAACGAAGAAGGGCGGCCCTGATTGGGGTCGCCCTTCCGTTTCGTTTGTCGTATGAATTTGGTTTGGGTTGGTAGAGACGCGACATGTCACGTCTCTACGGACGACCCAAACAGATTTCAATCCGTCATTCGGCCACGACAAGATAATAATTCTTCTTGCCTTTCTGGACAAGGATGTATTTGTCGCGGAGCAAATCGTCGGCGTTGATGGTCTTGTTCAGGTCCACCTTATCCTTATTAATACTTACGCCATTGCCTTGCACCATCTTGCGGGCTTCGCCCTTCGACGGGAAGATTTCGGTGCCAGCCAGGAAATCGACGATGCCGATGCCAGCGTTCAAGGTTTCGCGTGAGACTGATGCGCGTGGCACGCCTTCGAAGATATTGAGCAGCATGGCTTCATCGTATTTGTGCAGCATCTCGGCTGTTCCTTTGCCAAACAGGATCTGTGAGGCTTCTTCTGCCATCTGGTAGTCTTCCTCGGAATGTACGGTGATGGTCAGTTCGCGGGCCAAGGTCTTCTGCAATTCGCGGCGGCCTGGGTCTTCGGCGTGACGGGCCAGCAAAGCTTCTATTTCCTCCTTGCTCAGCATGGTGAAAATCTTGATGTATTTGGCAGCGTCTTCGTCGGAGCAGTTGAGCCAGAACTGATAGAAGGTGTAAGGTGAGGTCTTGGCTGGGTCGAGCCAGATGTTGCCTTTTTCGGTCTTGCCGAACTTGCCGCCATCGGCCTTGGTGATGAGCGGGCAGGTCAAAGCGAATGCCTCTTGGTCGGCGCCGAGTTTGCGGCGGATGAGTTCGGTGCCCGTGGTGATGTTGCCCCACTGGTCGGAACCGCCCATCTGCAGCTTGCAGTTCTTGTGTTCGTAGAGGTACATGAAGTCGTAGCCCTGCACCAGCTGGTAGCTGAATTCGGTGAACGACATGCCATCGCCTTCGCCGTTGAAACGTTTCTTCACGCTGTCCTTGGCCATCATGTAGTTAACGGTGATGTGCTTGCCAATGTCGCGGATGAAAGCCAGGAATGTGAAGTCCTTCATCCAGTCGTAATTGTTGACCAATTCGGCACGGTTAGGTGCATCGCTTTCAAAATCCAAAAACTTGGAGAGCTGTTTCTTGATGCACTCCTGATTGTGACGCAAGGTGGCTTCGTCGAGCAGGTTGCGCTCAGCCGATTTGCCTGAAGGGTCGCCAATCATGCCGGTAGCACCGCCAATCAGTGCCAGCGGCTTGTGACCGGCCTTCTGAAAATGCCGCAGCATCATGATGCCGCAGAGGTGGCCGATATGCAGTGAGTCGGCAGTCGGGTCGATGCCCACGTAAGCCGTCGTCATTTCCTTGAGGAGTTGTTCTTCCGTTCCGGGCATGACGGTGTGAATCATGCCGCGCCATGTAAGTTCTTCTATAAAGTTAATCATCGGATGATAAGTTTTTCAAATTTGAAGTGCAAAAATAGGAAAATTTCAGATTTACTGCTAATTTACTCTACAATTTACTCCGCATTTAGTTCGGAGCATGCTTCCTCATGAATCAGTCGCCGCTAATGGAGAGCGGCTCTGATTTACCTGAAACCAACGCAGACGGCAAGCCATGTTCTGCTTCACATTGCCTGCAAAAAGCCACGAGTCGGCGAAATGCAAATTGCCCATGGGGAAGAAATCCTGATAAGCCGGAATAAAGACCAAGGCGGAGTCAACATCAGTGCAGATCATCATGTGATGCTGCAACCGGCCTCCAGTAAAAGCAGGATAAAGCACTATGCTGTCGCGCGAATCGTTATATTTCGCCATGCCCAGATGTGCTTCACGCGGCACAAAAGCGGTGTCCGTAGTCCATGACAATGGATTGATGCCCACGACGGTATTTTCAAACATAGGAGAAGTGCCTTTCAGGTCAGTCACTGAGTTGAAAATGACTATCGTACCGGTGCTGCAGCTATCGGTGGCCGGAACCAGCTGTTCGGGATAAGCGGCGAGCTCTTCTTCGGTGATGCTCCAGCCTATGCAATAGGCCGCCACCATCAGCCGGCGTTGCTCGGCAGTCATGCCATCCTTAAGCAGTTCCACGAGCATCTGCGAGCCCTGGCTGTGTCCCAGCAGGAAAAACGGGCGATCCTGATTGCAATGCTCCATATAATATTGGAAAGCTGCCTTGATGTCACCAGCAGGCAATGCTGCACACGACCGTACACAAGAATCGGACTGTTGATAGGCATCGAAAATCATCTGTCGGTAATAAGGCGCATAGAAATTGTAACCTTCATACAACATCTTGTTGAAACGTTGGTTGCCATTGGCTTCTTCACGCACTTCCGGCAAAGCGATGTCGGCAAACCACGAAGAATCGTTATCGGCAAACGAAACCGTGGCCACTGTCGGGTAGACATAGAAAATGTCAGCAGGCATAACCGTGTCGCCGCACGAATACCAATAAGCGGTGTCGGCATAATTGATGGCGGAAACTTGCTGCGTTTCTTTCTCAACGGCATTCTCCTTTTCCGAATGGCAGCATGAAGCAAAAAGGGAAAGAATGATTATGACGGCAAAATATTTCTTCATAAACGAAACGTTTTAAATTTGTCGGCAAAAGTAGGGATAAAAGGATTGCATTTGCTCCATATAAAAAGAAAAAAGCAAGATTTAATCGGCAATAGAATATTTTTTCGCACCTTTGCAGCAGAAATCAAATCTTAAAATCACACATACATGAAAAGAGACGAAAAAATCTTTGATCTGATACGTCAAGAAAAAGAACGTCAGATGCATGGTATTGAGCTGATTGCTTCAGAAAACTTTGTCAGCGAACAGGTTTTGGAAGCCATGGGTTCAGTCATGACCAACAAATACGCTGAAGGTTATCCTGGAAAGCGTTACTACGGCGGTTGCCAAATCGTCGACCAGAGCGAACAAATCGCCATCGACCGCGCTTGCGAACTTTTCGCAGCCCGTTTTGCCAACGTGCAGCCTCACTCAGGCGCACAGGCTAACATGGCCGTGATGCAAGCCATCATGCAGCCAGGCGACACCTTCATGGGTCTCGACCTCTCGCACGGTGGCCACCTCTCACACGGCAGCCCAGTCAACGCTTCAGGTATGCTCTACAAGCCAGTGGCTTACCATGTCAGCAAGGAAACCGGCATGGTCGACTACGACGAAATGGAAAAGATCGCCCTGGAATGCAAGCCGAAACTCATCGTGGCTGGTGCATCAGCCTACTCACGCGACTGGGATTTTGAACGCATGCGCGCTATCGCCGACCAGGTTGGCGCTATCCTGATGGCCGACATCTCCCACCCTGCTGGTCTCATCGCCCGCGGTCTGCTGAACGACCCATTGGATTACTGCCACATCATCACCACCACCACACACAAGACCCTCCGTGGTCCACGTGGCGGCATGATCCTGATGCGTGAAGACTTCCCAGACCCACAAGGCCGTACCACTCCAAAGGGTGAAGTGAAGATGATGTCAGCACTGATCAACAGCGCCGTGTTCCCAGGCGTACAAGGCGGTCCTCTCGAACACGTCATCGCTTCTAAGGCTGTCGCTTTCGGCGAAGCTCTGTCCGACGAATACTTCCAGTATATCCTCCAAGTCAAGAAGAACGCTTCAGTCATGGCTCAGGCATTCATCGACAAGGGTTACGATGTCATTTCAGGCGGTACCGACAACCACAGCATGTTGATTGACCTCCGCACCAAGTTCCCGGAAGTCACAGGTAAGATGGTCGAAAATACCCTCGTCCTTGCCGACATCACCGTCAACAAGAACATGGTTCCATTCGACAGCCGTTCACCATTCCTCACCTCAGGTCTGCGTATCGGCACACCAGCCATCACCACCCGTGGCCTGAAGGAAGACAAGATGCCTATGATCGTCGAAATGATCGACGACGTCATCAGCGCCATCGACCCAGTCGCCAAGACTGCTCCGGATGCCAAGATCAACGCCGTCAAGGCCGAAGTCAACAAGATGATGAACGAATATCCGCTCTTCGCTTGGTAATTTCCAGTAATGGCTATAAACACAAAAGGCCGCTCCAATCGGGGCGGCCTTTTGTCATTCTTATAAAGAATCAAATTCTTATTTCTCTTCCAAGATGGCATCAATCAGATTGTAAGCACCATCATAGATGTCTTTCAGGGTAGCATCAAGCATGAAAGCCGGTGTCGTGAAAACGCGGTTTTCGTTGTCAGCAACAACGTCGCCGTGCTCGGTCTGCACATGGTTAGCACCCATCTTGAAGACATTGTCTGCATCTGCCGTTCCATCGCTGCCCAAAGTGACGCAAACACCCGGAATCAGTTTGACAAACAGCACTGGGGCAATGCACATGCCACCGATAGGCTTTTTGGCTGCGTGCATCTCCATGATAGCGCGTGCCACATCAGGCTGAACTTCCATGTCGGCACCTTTATAAGCGTAATTGCAGAGGTTTTTAGCTACGCCATAGCCGCCACTGAAAAGCAAAGCATCGAAATCGTCGGCCTTGAATTCCTCGATAGGCAGTACCTTGCCACGGGCAATGCGGGCGGCTTCCTTCAGAATGTTGCGTTCCTCGTTGGCTTCCTGTTCATCTGTCAAATGATCGATAACTTCTGTCTGCGGACGGTTTGGTGCAAAACACTGCACTTCGCAAAAATGCTGACTTATCGCTAACAGCAAGCAAACCGCTTCATTGATTTCGGTGCCATCTTTCCGGCCACAACCGGCCATTACTACTGCAAATTTCTTCATGATAAGGGATTTAGAGATTGCGAGGCTACGGGGTCACGAGGTCACGAGACCCCGAAGCCTCGCAAACTGATTATTCTTTTACAAATCTATGTGTTTCAACGGTGCCATTGGTGGTAAGCTGGATGAAGTAAACTCCATTCGGCATATCGGCCAATGAAACGACGGCGTTGTTGCCGCAACCGCTGAGGCTGTAGACCATTGCGCCGACCATGTTATAAATCTTCAGTTCGCTGATGTTGCTGCTGCAAACCACGTTCAGTTTGTCGGAAGCCGGGTTAGGATAGATGCGTGAAACTTGAGCATTTTCGCCGACGGCATCTTCTCTTACAAATTCAGCCACCAGATTGCGGGATGCTTCAGCGGTAAAGGTGTATTCTTCATCGGCCGACACTTCATTGCCATTTTCCGTCCAGCGGAAGAAATAATACATCAAGTCCCAGTTTGCTTCGGCAACTAACGTAACGGTTTCGCCTATATCGTATGTGCCTGCACCTGTCACAGTTCCACCATCAGCAGGACTAGCAATCACATTAATTTCAACTGCCGTAGAAGCAAATGTAGCCACCAGTTCGTGGTCTGCCGTAACGTTAAAGGTATAGAAGGCATCGGTTGAAACGACGTTGCCATTTTCAGTCCATGATTCAAAGACATAATGAGGTTTGGCACTTGCCGAAACCGCAGCAGTCTGTCCGTAAGTAAACATACCGCCGCCAGAAACAGTTCCCATTTCAGGATTGCATGTAACAGCTACGGTGTAGGTTTCGGCCACGAAATGAGCGACCAGATTGCAATTAGAGGTAACTGTGAACGTATAACTTGCATCGGTAGAGACCATAGCATTGTTCTTTGTCCACTTTTCAAAGGTATAACCAGGGTTGGCTGTTGCAGTCACTGTGCAGGAAGCTCCATTGTTGAAAGTGCCACCGCCTGTTGTCGTGCCGCCATTGATAGGATTCGACGAGGTGGTAACCGTATAGGTAGCCGGTGAGAAGTTGGCCACGAGGCTACGGTTACCATTCACCGTGAAGGTATAGTTGGCCTGGGTTGAGACAGCATTGCCATTTTCAGTCCAGTTGACGAAATTATAACCCGAAGCAGGAGTGGCATGAACGGTGCATGACTGACCTTGTACGAAGGTGCCGCCACCTGAGGTGGATCCGCCAATGCTTGGGTTGGATGAAGTGGTGATGGTATAGCTTGGCTGTGTGAAGTTGGCCACAAGATTGCGGTTGCCATTCACATTGAAAGTATAGCTGGCTTGGGTCGAGACCTGAGTTCCATTTTCAGTCCAATTCACGAAAGTGTAGCCCATCGCTGGCGTTGCCGTCACGGTGCATGACTGGCCAGGATTGAATGTGCCCCCGCCCGTGGTCGTGCCGCCATTGGTAGGATTCGATGAGGTGGTAACACTATATTGCGTTGTGCCGACCGGAATGGTAGTCGTATAAGGCTGACGCTGAGGTTTTGTCACCACAATCATCACATAGCCTGAAGTGACAGGAGTGATAGGCACATTGACCGTACCCGATGCAGGTACCAAAGCAGCACCAAGCAAAACATTATCCTTTGAAATGCCGACATACGAACCAGGTTGGGCACTAACAGTGAATGCATTGGCACCGCCAGGGAAAGTCTGGGCATGACTGACGGTATTAGGCGTAGGCTGCACACGGAAAGGCATGATGGAACCATCACCCAAGACGTGGTAAGACTGCCAATAATATTTGTTGTTCACACTGCCTTGATAATTGCCAGCATGTGCATAGCAAACTGAGAGATTGCCTACAAAGACCATAGAAGAAACAGTGTTATAAGTGTCATCCATCCAAACAGCATCATAAACACCCGTTGATGATTCAATGTTCGATGGAGTAGAACCATTCATTGTGTGGGTTGCGCCAACACCGAAGTAATAGTCTTCATACCAATAGGAACTAGGGCAGGAACCAATGTAAGAGAAAGCGCCTTTGTTCTCGGCACGAGTCATGGCTTCGCCGAGGCATGGGCTATAATAGCCGAAGTCAGCAGCCAAACAGCAGTTACCCATAGCAAGGAAATACTTGTTGGTATTGCTCAAACTATTAACTGCATTAACATTGAAAGTCGGGTCAGCCCAGCTGGTTTCGCTGCCGTGAGCCGTATAGTTCACGAAACCGACACCAGTGCTTAAAGAACTGTAGCAACCACTGTATTGGCCTTGGTTCAAGTGAGCATTAACTTGGTTGAAACCATGTGCCGTATTATAATAATAGGTAGTGGCATAGTTGACGGTTGGTTGTCCCACACGTGGATTCCAGTAGCTATCCCAACCGGCAATCAGGGTGACATTGTTCAGATAAGAAGGATCAGGCATAGCATACTGCTCGTATTGCAATACCTTGTTGATGATAGCCGTCAGCTGATTGGTGTTTTCTGCCGACATACGGCTATAGAACATATCCGGGAAATCATCGTTATCAACCGAGCCATAATAAAGGTCAGTAACTTTTTCCGATTCGTTACCTATGGTGTTCGGCACTTGCGCCACGTCGCCAACCAAAATGAGGAAGGTTGGTGTTTCACCTGCGCTGACGCCAGTGTTGTATTTGTTCTGGACAAAGGAGCGGATAGCGTTATAGCTGGAACCAGCCTGAGAGGTGGTATAGACCTCTACATCAAAACCCTTCTGAGTTTTCCAGTTGGTCCAAGGTTGCAAAGTGCTGACATAGTTTTCAGGCGCGATGACAAGCATGTGAACCGGATAAGCCATCAAGTCAGGATGATCGGTGTAGACGTCCAAAATCTGACGGTAGTTGAACATCTGCTTGTAAACCACATCGAAATATGGGCTGTAGGTGTTGACCAACATACGCTCTGTTTCAGTGAAATCGGCGCCATCAAAGCTGACTTCAACCTCAATATCGTTGAACACACGCAAAGTGTTGGTGGCGGCATTGTAGCTCAAAGGATTGACAACAAGTGAACCCACACGGATACCACGCAATGTGCCTTGAACTTCGATTGAAGCTTCAGGAGCCGTTGCCAAAGCTCTAGTCTGATAAGCATCCTGATTGTAGACAAACTCCACTTCTTCGGGATTCTGGTCCTTGCGGACTGAATGTTGGTGAGGAACGATGGTGTTGATGCCATAATCGGAAAGACGGTAATCGGTAGTCGTGAAACTGACGATGGAAACCGTTGGATTGGCACCAAAAGGAACGGCTAACAGTTCGTGGGTGGCAGGCAATTCAGGAGTCCCAATTTCGCCTGAAGGGTAAGCACCTGGCAAAGCGATTTCAGAGAAAATGCCTTTTTCAGACTGAAATTCAACACTTTCGATTGATCCGTAACTAAAAACAGCACGGAGAGCTGTCATGTCACTTTTGGTGATTTCGGCACGCGATGTCGACCTCAGGTCAATGCGGCCATTTTGAGCCATGGCCATAAATCCACACATGACCAGAACAAAAAGAAGAGATAATTTTTTCATATAGTATGACAATTTGTTGATTTAATATTTTACGAGGCGCAAAAATAGTAAATCCACGTCATATCTTCAACTATTTTTTGGGCAAAAAAGAATATGACAAAGTCAAAAAATCATCTCAATGATTCCAGTTCGGTTTTTGCTTGCATTTCAGAATAAACACATGGCACCAAAATATCGCCTTTTGCGCCTACATAACCATAACGCGGTTCTTCGGAAGTCAAATCCAAAGCCACCTTCCCCACTCCATCTCTGAAATCGTAAGCATAATTATAAACCGCTTCCACAATTACGTTTCCCGATTTGTCGACATAACCGTAATGGGCATCGCCATCTTCATCCTTTTCGGCAAAAACGGCCACACCATCATGGAAATTGCCGACATAATAAAAGTCTGTTTCCATAATCCTTCTTCCTGTTTCATCAAGGAAAAACCAAGGACCATTCTCCTCTTGCTGAACACGGAACAAACCTTCGCTGAAACCGCCGACTTTGAAATAAACTGGCTCAACAACCGCCTCGCCTGAACAGTTGATGTAACCAAATTTGTCCTTTTCGCGAATTACCGCATAATCGCCGTTGAAGCGGGTAGCATATTCAAATGCAGGCGCAATGACAAAATTCCCTTTGCCATCGACATAACCATATTTATGATTTTCAACACTTTGCCTTGGCAGTAATTCCTGAGCGGAAGCTGCCAGCGACAGAAACAGAAAAGCCGCAACCAAATTATAGCATTTGCGAATAACCACGAGCCAATCCTCCTTGTGAAGTTTCCTTATAAAGCGAAGGCAAATCCTTGCCGGTTTGTTTCATGGTTTCCACCACTTTGTCGAACGAAACGCGATGACGACCATCGGTGAAAGTAGCATAAATGTTTGAATCCAAAGCGCGAGCTGCAGCATAGGCATTGCGCTCGATGCAAGGAATCTGCACCAAACCGCAAACGGGATCGCAAGTCATGCCAAGGTGATGTTCCAAAGCCATTTCAGCTGCATATTCGATTTGTGCCGGACTGCCGCCAAACAACTGGTTGGCAGCGGCTGCCGCCATGGCACAAGCCACGCCGACCTCGCCCTGACAGCCCACTTCAGCCCCAGAAATGGAAGCATTGGTGCGCACAATGTTGCCAATCAGCGCAGCCGTCACCAAGGCCTTGATGATGCGCTGGTCGGTAAACTCATAACTCCTCGAAAGATGATACAACACGGCTGGCATCACGCCACAAGAACCGCAGGTCGGCGCCGTGACAATGCGTCCGCCCGAAGCATTTTCTTCTGAAACGGCCAAAGCGTATGAATAAACCAGACCACGGTTCTTCAAAGTATGCGTGTAACCCGAAGCCTTGATATGATACATAGCAGCCTTACGGCTCAAATTCAATGGTCCAGGCAAAACGCCTTCAGCCTGCAAACCGCGCTCAACAGCTTCTTTCATTACCTGCCAGACCTCCATCATGTAGTTTTCGACTTCGCGCTGGTTTTCATATTCATACACATATTCCCAATAGGTTCTGCCACGCATTTCGCACCAATCCAAAATGTCGGTAAGATGGCTCATCGGATAAATATCAGCCGATTCGTTTTCACTACCTTCCTCGGCCAAGTTGCCACCACCAATACTAAACACTGTCCAGGAATCCAATTCGTTTTTCATCTCATCGAAAGCCCTGAACAACATGCCGTTAGGGTGAAATGGCAAGATGACATCAGGTCTCCATTCGATTTCAGTTGGGGCTTGCAAGGCATTAAGAATGGCCCAATCAGTCATATGGCCCTTTCCCGTGGCCGCAAGACTGCCATAAAGCGTTACTTCAAATGACGATGCCTCAGGATGTCGTTCGTT
This sequence comes from Bacteroidales bacterium, assembly GCA_024400455.1. GTDB lineage: Bacteria > Bacteroidota > Bacteroidia > Bacteroidales > F082 > Limimorpha. The sequence goes on from JAKSMU010000016.1 coordinate 19,473, forward strand.
GAAAATCTGAGCTGCCTTTTGCGGGCCCATAGTATGACTACTTGATGGACCAATGCCGATTTTATATATGTCCAGTATGGATTTCATGATTCTGAGATTATTTGACTGCAAAAATACAGCGAATTTTACATTTTGAACATTTTTTTTCATCAAATGACTTGCGCAAAAGAAAGATTTCCTATCTTTGCAGCCGCAATGGGGCATTAGCTCAGTTGGCTAGAGCGTTTGACTGGCAGTCAAGAGGTCATCGGTTCGATTCCGTTATGCTCCACAAACCCATCACTAAGTCGCTGATTCAGCGACTTTTTTTTATTTACTCTATGGATAAAATAACGCCGACCATACTGCTCGCATATCTTGCCATTGCCAACCTCATCGGCTTTGCTATGTATGGCATTGACAAAGCAAAAGCCAAACAGCAAGGAGCACGACGCATTCCCGAAAAGACCTTGCTTAACATCGCCCGTTTTGGTGGCGGCTTGGGATGCTGGGCGGGCATGAAAACCTTTCACCATAAGACGCTTCACAAACAGTTTAACATCGTTGTGCCACTTTGGACCATAATTTGGGCTGGATTAGTCGTTTTTTTCATAGTAAAATAAATACCTTTGCACCTGCTAACCAATAAAGGTCATGAACACGAATCTTGACGAGCAGAAACTCAACGAAAAATATGTGATGATGACGCAGAAACCAGTCAAAAGACTGATTCTGAGGATGTCCATCCCAACCATCATCAGCATGTTGGTTACGAGCCTTTACAATATGGCCGACTCATTTTTCGTTGGGCATCTCAGCACTGAAGCAGTCGCTGGCGTGGGCGTTTCGTTCGCGTACATGGCCTTCATCAATGCCTGCGGCTTCTTTTTCGGACACGGATCGGGCAATTACATTTCACGTGCTTTGGGTGCAAGACAACGTGACAATGCAGGCAAAATGGCTGCCACAGGATTTTTCAGTCCGCTCATCTTCGGCACTCTGGCAGGATTGATTTGCTCCATTTTCATCTCGCCTTTGTCGCGGGCTTTGGGCGCCACCGATACTATTCTTCCCTTTGCCAACGACTATTTGCGTTTCATCCTAATTGCCACGCCTTTCATGATGTCGTCGCTGACACTCAACAACCAACTCCGATTGCAAGGCAACGCGCGTTTCGCCATGATTGGCATTGCCTCGGGCGCCATTCTCAACATCATTTTGGACCCGATTTTCATTTTCACTTTGGGCATGGGCGTCAGCGGAGCCTCGTTGGCCACTGCCATCAGTCAGATTTTCGGCTGGTGTCTGCTGCTTTGGGGCACTACGCGCGAAGGCAATGTCCACATCCGTTTCAAGAACTTCACACCAACGCTGAATTCATACCGCCAAATCGTAAAAGGCGGCCTACCTTCTTTGATGCGACAAGCATTGTCGGTGGTGGCCACCATCAGCCTTAATCGTATGGCCGTGCATTATGCTTTGCCTGGCGACGAAGCCTCGGTCGTTGCAGCATTTTCCATCGTGACACGCATCATGATGATTTGTTATTCCGTCGTGCTTGGCTTCGGCCAAGGATTTCAGCCCGTATGCGGCTATAATTACGGAGCAAAACTATATGGCCGCGTCAAGGAAAGCTATCTGTTCTGCATCAACTTGTCACTGGTATTGCTAATTCTCATGGGAACCTTAGGATTCATCTTTTCGCCCGAAATCATCTCTATTTTCCGCAGCGAAGACCCAAAGCTGCTCGTTGTCGGCACGCACGCCATGCGTTGGCAGTGCGTCGCATTTCCATTGATGGGACTTTGCACCATGACCAACATGCTTTTCCAAAACATAGGCTACACATGGCAAGCCACTCTGCTTTCGATGTGCCGCCAAGGCATCTGCTTCCTCCCTGCCGTTTTCATTGCACCTTTGATATGGGGACTCACCGGATTGGAAGCTGCGCAAGCCATTGCCGATCTGATGTCGTTCATCATTGCATTGCCATTCGCCATTAAAATCACCAAAAAACTGACGGAACTGGAAGCACAAAAAACGACACGGAACTAAGTTTGCATTTTGTTTTTTCCTATATTTGCCAACAAATAAAATTTCATTGTAATGAAAAGACTCACTTGCCTTTCGTCAATCTTTTTTTTGCTGGTTTCCTTACTCAGCGGATGCAATAAGGAGGATTATAAACAAGACAACTTTAACCCCGACATGGGAGAAATGGTGTCATATTCACAAACCACCAACCAACATGGCAGCACCATATTGGAAACCATCTATGAAAACGGATCCCGTCTCTATTTTCAAGTCATGTCAGACGCAACCTTGAAGGTTGTGAATTACAGTTATTACTATAACGAGAGTTACGACAAAGAATCGGAATACCTTTTCAAAGGGAATCTTGTCATTCCAGAAAGCATCGAAGCAATGGGAAAGACATTTCCTGTCACTTCCATGGCCGCGAAAGCCTTTTACAAATGTAAAGGCATGCTTTCTGCCGTTCTGCCGAACAACATTACCATAATCCCAGAACTCGCTTTCGGAGAATGTAGTAATCTCAAAGAGATTCATCTTCCCGATTCACTGCAAAGCATTGGAAGTGAAGCTTTTGTTGTTTGCGGTCTAACCGAAATCGATATTCCTCCTGCGACAAAAGCCATTGGATATCATGCATTTACCAGTTGCCACAATTTGTCGGAAATAATTTTTCACAATGGTTTGCAAAATATTGGAATTGAGGCATTTTCATACTGCAAAGCAGAATCTGTAACCATCCCCACATCGGTACGCAAAGTGAATTACAAAGCCTTCTACGGCTACACGAAATACTTGACTTTCCTATCACAAGTCCCACCAGAGATTGGAACTGAAGATCATGGAGGAGTCATCATAAACAAAGATAACCTGATAGGCATCAAAGTGCCAAGAACAGCTATTGAAAGTTACAGACTAGCACCAACATGGAAAAACCTCTATTCATACTATTTAATTGGAATTGATTAAAAACGATTTAAAGACTAATCAAAATGAAAAAGCTTATTCTCCTGCTATTGGCCATTACATTTATTGCCAGCATCAATACCAGTTGCATCAAGACAAAAACCATATATCAAGATAATGAAACCTTTGTTGAACTAAAAGTCAATGATAGCACGAGGGTTTGCTTCCGGCTACTTGATGAATCGACAGCAGAAGTGGTTAGTCCGGCATGGTTTCACTATGGCATGAAATATGCAGGCCAAATTGACATTCCAGAATCGTTTGAATATAAAGGCAACACCTACCGTGTCGTTGCTATCGGCAAGCAAGCTTTTTCCTGGGCAGAAGAACCTCTAAAAGTAAACATTCCTTATGGAGTGGAAAGAATTGAAGAAGAAGCCTTTTGCTGGACCAAAAGACTTAAAAGCCTTGAGATCCCGAATTCCGTGACAGAAATAGGAAGACGCGCTTTTGCAAGTTCCAGCATCAAGAACATTAAACTTTCCAATACATTGAACGAATTGCCCGTGGAGATGTTCACTAACAGCCAACTGACTTATGTAGAAATACCAGAATCCGTTTCCATTATCAGCACGAGCGCTTTTGAAGGATGCTATCACCTTGTTGAAGTGGAACTACCCAGTCAGTTGACTGAATTGCAAAACAATGCTTTTAAGGATTGTGGCGAATTAAGAAGCATCAACATTCCTAATTCTCTCATTTTGTTGGGTTCAAATGCTTTCAGCAATTGCGAAAATCTTAGAGACTTCCATTTTCCTGACAACACCCAAGTCATAAAACCAGGTGTTCTGAAAGGATGCTCATCCATCAAAGAAATTGTAATTCCGAACACTGTCCTTGGAATTGAAGACCATGCTTTCGATAACACAGGAATAGAAAGCTGTGTCATTCCTGAATCCGTCATGTATCTTGGCCATGGCGTATTCAATGAATGTCAGCAATTAAAGACCGTCACCGTTCAGTGTACCGAACCACCATTTGGTCCAAATGACCATTACGTTTATGTGCTGTTTGAGAACTGTGATGCTTTGGAAGCCATATTCGTTCCAGCAGAAAGCGTCGAACTTTATAGGAATGAGGAAAATTGGAGACAATATAGGTCACTGATATTCCCTATTCCGTAATTTGGTCACAATACTATTTCGCTATACTTGAATACGACCGACAAGCCTTTTTCAGCGAAATAGCGCTTCACTTTTTCGACGTCCCATTCAGTGACAGCCATGAAAAAGTCGCCGCCCCATGCGCCTAATGATTTGATTGTGCCCTCAAAATCAGGGAAATGCTGCTGCAAAGGCTCACGGCCAATGCAATGGGAAATGATGTTTTCGTGTTCGTGCAAAAGACGACAGAAATCATCAAACGAAACATTGGAAACCAATGATTTTGTGATTTCGGAAACTTCATCTATTTCCTTTTCAAAATTCATCTGCCGCATCCTTTCCTTGAAATTGCCGACTTCCTTTGAAGAACTCTGTTTCTGACCCTGATAAACAAAGAAAAGCCTATCGGAAAAAACAGGCGAAAATTTCACAGATTCAACTTGCGGATTCCCATCAACCAATTGATAAAGAACAGGTTGCTCAGCCGTTGCGCAAGCAATGTCATAACCCGAACCACCAAAAGTCATGCGCAGCAATTCGTAAGGATTCACATTCGCCCAACGCGAAAGACTGGCAATCAGCGTAGAACTACTACCCAAGCCCCATTCGGGATTGAAACCTAATCGGGTGACGAATTCCAAACCGCGCTTTGAAAAAGCATCAGGATTCAATTGCTTGACTGCCTGCAAAATGCTCGAAAGTTTTTCGGCCTTTACCCTGTCATCAGCGGAAATAATTTGTAAGGTTTCACGATTTAAATCGGTCGAAAACCACACGCCATCAGGTGTAAAAGCAGTCCATTTCAGCAAGTTTTCATCTCCATCAAGCGGTTTCACTTCAAGACTTTGACCGAATTTCAACGGCAAAGCCAATGACAATGCGCCACGTAAGACGAGATACTCGCCTGTCAGAAGAAACTTGCCGTTGGAATGAAAGGAAACCATTGTCTTATTTATTAAATGGTGACGGGTGAATGGTGTTGGGTGATGAGTGTAAACCATAACCAACAATCCATAACCAGACACCCATAATCCATAACCATATATTTATTTTCTCAGCGAATCCAAATATTTTTCCACCGCTGCGTACGAAACGGTCTGGTCCTTGAAGAACTCACGTGCCTTGCGCTTTTCATCATCGGTGGCCTGCAACTGGTTGAGAATGTTGTTCAAGTGCATTTTCATGTGGCCTGCCTGAATGCCTTTAGTAGTCAAGGAACGGACGGCCGAGAAATTGTTTGCCATGCCCATTGTGGCGGCAATCATCATCAGTTCGGGAGCCGTAGGATTGCCCAAAAGTTCCAAGGTCTTTTTCGCCAAAGGATGCAGACTCGTCAAGCCGCCGACTGTGCCCAATGCCATCGGGACTTCCAATTCAAAGCGGAAGACATTATTTTCAATCGTGACCGAAGAAAGGCTTTCGTAACGGCCATTACGCGAAGCGAAAGTGTGGCCTGCCGCCTCGACAGCGCGGAAATCGTTGCCCGTTGCAATCACCACGGCATCAATGCCATTGTAAATGCCTTTGTTGTGTGTTGTGGCGCGGTAAGGGTCAATATGCGCAATGTCGACAGCCTTCTTGAATTTACGGGCATATTCAGCTCCTGACAAATGTTCATCAATGCCATCGAGCTGATCGACATCACATTCCACCCAGACCTTGACACGGCAGTCAGGCGTGTTGTTCGACAAAATGGTCATGATGATTTCCACCTTGCGTTCCGCTTCGGGGAGATTGTTTTGCTCGGCAAAGAAATCCTGCAAACTGTGACCGAACTGTTCCAAGACGGAATTGATGAAATTGGCGCCCATGGCATCGCCAGTGTTGAACTCGGCGCGAATCTGATAATAATCCTCAATCTGGTCAGAAAAATCAATCAGATTGAAACTTAAAATGCCACCGCCGCGCTTGACCATTTTCTCGGTCATGGCGGAAGTATCGGACAAAAGACGTTCCTTGATGGCAGGAAACAAGGCCTGTAATTTCGTCTTGTCGCCACTCCAGCCGAAATGCACCTGCCCCACTTTGCGGACATCTAACACTTCGGCATGGAAACCTCCCCTTTCGCCCCAAAACTTAGCTGCCGCCGAGGCCGCAGCCACGACGGAACTTTCTTCGATGACCATAGGGACGATGTAGTTTTTCCCATTGATCATCACATTGGGCGAAATGCCGTATGGAATAAAGAAATTGGTAATCGTGTTCTCGCTGAACTCATCGAAAAGCTGCTGTTGCTTCGAGTCGGAGTGCCAGTAGCTTTTCAACAAGGAAACCACCTCGCCCGGATTCTCGAAGTAATTGGCTATCAGCTTTAACTTCTCCTCCTTGAGCAGTTTGGAAAATCCTTTTTTTATGCGTTCACGCGATACCATTTACCATTCTTCCTCTTCAATAAGCTGTTCAGGCTGAATTTTTTCTTCCAATTGTGCGCCCCAATCTTCGGCAAAGGCTGCAATCTGTTCGAGATAACTATCCCAAACTGGCTGATATTGTGGATTTTCCTTATCCATCCATTCTTCGCAAGGATGGCTCGACTGGGTCTTCTGCATGAAATCGGTAATGGTGTAACGGATACGGCCATCGCGGATTTCAATCGTGAAGCGATAAGTAATCCAAGGCCACTTCGACTTGACTTCATCGCCATTGTCGAGCTGCATTCTGTGCTGACCTTTGAAAACCTTCACATCGGTCTGTTGCAGCACGTTAGCAGCATTCTTGTAATATGCATTGAGAAAATTGGAATAGATGCGGTTGTGAACTTCTTCGTTGGTTCCCTGTGTCTGAATGACTTTCTGGAAACTGATTTTCTGCGTCTTAGGATCGATTGGCAGACTGACTTGTGCAAACATCACCGTCGTAAAGAAAACGGCAATCAAAAGGGAAATCACTTTTTTCATTTCAATTCAATTTGATGACAAAATTAGGAATAATTACTTTTGTTTGATAAAAACGGAGATATAATTTACAAATATCAGACCAAACTTAAAGTCTCACGACAAAAGATGTTGTGTCGCATACGAAATCAGGAGCAAAAACGGGATTTCCGTAATGATACAAGGTAGATGATCGGCTTAAACTGCCTTCCACGCAAGCGCCGTCACGCACATGCATCATCGCTTCTGAATTTTCGCTCAAATTCACATTGGTAATCTCATTTATAATTGTTTGTGAAATATTAACCAGACTGTTGTCAGAGGAAAAAATCTCAGCAACTGCAACTTCACTGTTTTCCTGATTCACAAAAGACGAGTTTTTCTTTGCCATAACGGCGAAAACCGATTCCGGCTGTGAAAATTTCAGTTTGCCGACGAAATGCGAATCATCCTCCAAAACAATTGCGAAAGAACCCTCTCCGGAAAGACCCTTCATCGAAGAAGCACCCTTCAATTCGACATTGACACTTGAAAGAAAATTACCGCCAACACAAACCGAGCCTTCGTCAAGGACAGCAAGGAAACGCTTTGAAAAACTGCCGTTTACATCCACATTGCAAGCACCTGTCAATTCAAGCGATTCCAAGTCAACGACATGCACTTTCGCTTTATTCACCGATCCAGATGCCAGATTCCCCGAAGCCGTGAAACCGATTTCCAGCACATTGCCCAACATCGGAATCTGGTTTTCCGTTACTTCGCATTTCAAATGCGGTTCCAAATAGGCCGAATATTCCAATTCGACAAAACACTTTTCATCCTGCACTATTTCGATTTGCCAAGCCCTATTTGCCTTTATGCAAGTGAAATCAGAATCTTCCAAAACCGTTTTCTGTAATACGGTCATGTCCAAGTCCTTCTTGCATGAAGCCAAAAGAATGATGCAGAACGCAAAAACCGTTGTTTTTAGGATTCGTTTCATATTGATTTTCATTGAGATAATTACACATGATGATAAGGTTCGCCTTTCAAGATGGTGAAAGCGCGGTACAACTGCTCGACAAAAATCAGGCGCACCATCTGATGCGAAAAAGTCATCGGCGAAAGCGACATCTTGGCGTTGGCCTTGGCATAGACTTCCTGCGAAAATCCGTATGGTCCGCCAATCACAAACACAATGCGCTTGCTGCCTGAAGCCATGAGTTTTTCGATGTTCTCTGAAAATTCGACCGATGTGAACTGCTTGCCGTTTTCGTCCAAAAGGATGACATGGTCACCTGCCTGAAACTGCGACAGCAAAAGGAAACTCTCCGATTTTTTCTGCTGTTCCTCGCTCAAAGTCTTACGATTGCGGATGTCGGGAATCTCCTTCATCTCGAAAGAAACATAATGCCCAAGCCTGCCGACATATTTCTTAATGCCGGTTATCAAGTAATCTTCGTCCGTTTTTCCTATGACAAGCAGCAGGATCTTCATTTTTTCAAAAAAAATCACTATTTAGACTAAGGGTAAAAGCCGTTTCGTTAGTCTTATAAGTGATTTTGTAACAATTTTCTCTCGTTGTGGCCGTCGTGGGTAACCCTGGCGGCTTTTTTAATTCATTATTCAAGCACCTCGTAGTGCCTCATTTCATACAAAATCGGGTTACCTGCCTCGTAGTATTCAACGCCATTCAGCACCTTACCGAAAACATAATACTGAAGCAAAACCAAATCGCGGCCATCGTTAATCCAGCCATAGAAACGGTCGTGGTCAATCGGGTCGATTGGGAGACCATCTTCGGTGAAAAGGCCATCAGGCGTATCGTTGCCCAAATCATCTTGCGTGCGTTTTTCAAATGTCGTCATCTGAATGGAGCGGCCGTCTTTTGTATTCAAAGTGAATTTATGGAAATAAGGCGAGCCTGTGATTGAATCGATACGTTTTTGAGGAATGATGTTATTCAGCAGGACTTCAAAACGCATATCGCTGAAAGACGACAGCAAATTGATGACTTTCAAAGTATCGAAAGACAAATCGGCATTGTCAGACAGACGTGTGAGTTTATACTGATGTCTTCCCGTATTCTCAACGCAGAAATCAGATTCATGCTGGCGGCCGAATTCCACTGTCAGCGACTGAATGTCGGCCAACGATTCATGGAAAATGGTATGGTCGCGCCAGACATCAGGATTAGCCGTGAAACGTGTGGTCAGGAAGCCGCGGAAACCCGGAATGTAAACGATATAAGCCTTATCGGCACCTTCTTTCAGCATAAATGTGCCGGAACTGTCCTGTGTGGCATCGCCGACATAAAACACTTTTGTGCGTTTTTCATGATAAAACAGTTTTATCTTGTTGAAGAGATTAATGCGCGGCACGCTTTGATAGATTTCGACTTTGGTGCTTTTCGAGGCAAGCTGTGAGACAATATTGTCGTGGCTGGCAACAGAAACCGGCTTGCTCACACGCACCTTGTACATTGTGGTCAGAATCTGCTGTATTTCCTTTGGATGCGCCTTGTAGTCCTTGTTAAGTGTCCAACCTGTGCCGTCGGGCTGGCGTTCGAGCAGCGTCTCATAATCCATACGGTCAGCCAAGTAAATTCTTGTCACCGAAGCCGTGTCCCAAACCATGAAATCGGATGCATCCCCGTGAATGGTCGAAAGATAGCGGTTATTCCAAATCAAAAGGCCTGCAATGACGATAAGCACTGCTGCCAAAATAATGCTGCGAAGGTTTTTCTTCATTTTCTTCTACTTTAAAATGCGGCTATATAACGCAACGATAACCGCTGAAATTATTTTTTACTGTATTTTCTTTTTCTAATGAAAGCCATCACGATGCCGAGCACGACAATCAGTCCGACAGGAGCCAAAGTATTGATTAATTGCCATTTAATCTTTGACTCATTGATTTTGGTCTTGTCAAGCAAGCGGATTTTCAACTCACGGGAACGTATGTCGATAATACCTTCACCATCAACCAAATAACTGATGGCATTCTGTATGAATTCCTTATTTCCGTATGTATTGCCCGTGTATTGGTCGAAGCCCAAAGCCAGAGGCATCTGACGCTTCACATCAATCTGGTTGCGGATGATGTCGCCATCGGCAACCACAATCATGGAAGTAGGTTTGCTCTGGTCCATGAACTGCATTTCCTCACTTTCGACGATTTCCTGAGGCAAACGATTGGCATAGAGCGATTCGAATGAACCTTTCAACAGATAAGCCACATTCTGGCCCTTGGTGGGGAACATCCTTCTGTCGGGCGTTTGCTTCAGCATGGCCAAGGTGATGAAGACCGGAGATCCTGAAACCTTGGTATAGTCGGAAGTCTTCAGCAGCGGAATCTGGCTGATGCCATTGGCAGAAGTAGTTGCATCGAGCGAACTGACGAAATCGGCTTTGATGGCATTCATATTTCTGACCATCGGGTGATTTGATGCCGTTTGCAGGAGCGGGAAATAGAACCAACGGAAATATTCAAGCTGGGCCTGACCCGCCACCTGTCCCGTACGTACCGGCAAAGCGGCGCAATTCAAATCAAGCAGCAAATCATGATTCATACGGACGCCATATTTGAACAGCATGTCGTCGAGATTCAAGTCCATGTCAACGGCAATGGTCGATTCCTGCGTCTGAAGGCTGTCCATGGTAGCCATGACAGGTTCAACAAGCCACAGCACCTTGCCGCCATGCATGATATACTGGTCGATAAGGAACTTGTCTTTCTCATCGAAAGGCTGGGTAGGTTTGGCAATCACAATGGCATCGTAGCTCGGGAAAGCCAGCACCTTGCCATTCGTATCGGCTTCGGTGCGGTGCAACAAGGCATCAATACGGCCATCGATGGCAACACGGCTTACATTATAATGCTGCGACAAGGTCTGCATAATGTCGTAAACATACTTGTCCTCCAATTCGCCATGACCTTCGGTAAAGGCAACCAAAGGTTTCTGCAACTGCGTGATCGTCTTGACCGCCTCAATCAGACGGAATTCGAGGTTCTGCATGGAAGCATTCAAAGCCTCTTCCGATGATTGGCCCATCTGACTTTCCAGTAAATCGACGGCCAAGTCCTTGTCGTTCTGATAGCTGACAACGGCACCAGGCCAAATCACCATCTGTTTCGAAGACCCGTCACGGTTTTGCACCGACAGTTCCGTAGGATTCAGCCCCGCCTGATATAAAGTCTGATAAACCTCATTACGTTCGGAGGCATCGGCAAAATCGGAAGGATTGATGAATTCATAATCAATGTATTTCGAATAAGCACGGAATTCGTCCAGCATTTCCTTCGTCTCGCGGCGCAGTTTCTTGAAACCTGCCGGGAAGTCGCCTTCCAAATAAACCTTGAAATAGACATAATCGTTCAAGTCGCCCAAAATCTCCTTCGTGGTATTTGAAAGCGTGTATCGTTTTTCGCTCGTCAAGTCGAAACGGGTGAAGACAAAAGAACCTATCACATTCACCACGACGATTATCACCAAAGTAACGAGAAACGAAATGATTTGGCTTTTCTTTAAACTCTTGCGTTTGTTTTCCATAATCGACCTCCTTACCATTTGCGGCTCGCAAGAACCAGTTTTGTTGAACTCAAAAACAGTACAATCACGCTAAGGAAATACAGCACATCGCGCGTATCGACCACGCCACGGCTGATGGAACCATAGTGCGAAGCCATACCCAATTGCTTGATGAACAAATCGATGCTTCCAAACAAGGATAATGAATAGATGAACTCAAATCCGATGTAGAGGAATCCGCAAAGAAACACGGAAAGGATGAAAGCAAGGATTTGGTTGTTGGTGACCGAGCTGCAGAAAATGCCAATGCTGACAAAAGTCGAACTCAGCAGGAACAATCCGATATAAGATCCCCAGATGCCGCCGCTATCCAAGTTGCCGACAGGCATTCCGAGACGATAGACCGAGAAATAATAAATGAAAGTCGGTATCAGGGCCAGCAAAACCAATGCCACGCCAGCAAGGAATTTCGCCAAGATAATCTGCCAGTCCGACAATGGCTTGGTTAACAGCATTTCAATTGTTCCCGTACGGTTTTCCTCTGCAAAACTGCGCATCGTAACGGCAGGCACAAGAAACAGAAAGACCCATGGAGCAATGATGAAAAGGCTATCCAAATTGGCATAACCATAATCCAACACATTGAAATCGCTCTGGAAAACCCAGAGAAACAGACCCGTAATCAGCAGAAAGACAACAATGACCATGATGCCTATCAGCGAACTGAGGAAGTTGCTAATTTCTTTCTTAAAAAGTGCGTACATACCTATTTAGGTTTAAAACGGCAAAAATAGGAAAAATCTTTCTATCTTCGCAGAATCAATTTTAGCATCCATCATTATGAGAATCGTTAAGGCCTTTTGCATATTTCTTTGTCTTTGTTTGGTTGGCGTTTCCTGCCGCAGTAAAAAACCAGGCAACTACCTGAAAACCGAGCAGTTATATGAATTATTCCAAAACCCAGAATCACAGTATCATCCTTTTGTACGCTGGTGGTGGAATGGCGACAAGGTCGAATCCGATGAACTGGTGCGTGAAATGGAATTGCTGAAAGAGGCAGGCATTGGCGGGGTCGAAATCAATCCTGTGGCTTTCCCAAGTTATTGCGACAGCATCGGGAAGGAATCCTTGCAATGGCTTAGTCCCGAATGGATTGACATGCTGAAAGTGTGTTTCGACAAAGCCAAGGAACTGAACATGACTTGCGACCTCATCGTGGGTTCGGGCTGGCCTTTCGGCGCTGAAATCCTTGAAGGCGAGGAACGTGCACAGATTGTAGTCAACTATGCCGAACCTGTCACCGGTCCTTGCATGCTCACCATCAACCGTGACAGCATTTTTGAAAAATCGATGCCGAAAGTGAGTTCGCCCTACAAAGGCAGTGTGAAGGAGTTGATGCAACTGAAACTTTATCCGAATCCCGTTTCCGACATTACGCAAGGCATTGACGTCCTGCAAACCGACAGCATTTTCACCATCGAAGTGCCTGAAGGCGAATACACCTTGGCAAGTTTGGTGAAAATCAACGGATTCCTTGAAGTCATCAATGGTGCGCCAGGTGCGGCCGGTCCCGTGCTGAACCATTTCGACACAGAAGCCGTCAACAAATATCTTTACAACATGTCGGATTCCATCGAAGGCAGAATCGGTCCTTTGAGAGATAACATTCGCGCCCTTTTCACCGACAGCATGGAACTTGAAGGCGCCAACTGGACGAGCGACATGGCCGATGAATTTGAGAAACGATATGGTTATAAGCTAACCGATTATCTTCCGTTTATCTTGTTTAAAATCGGATCGATGGGCAGCGCCTTGAATTACGATGCCGTAGTGCCCGTCACCGAAGAAATGAATGAAAAAGTGCAACGCGCCCGCTACGATTTTGAAGATTTCAAGGCACAACTGATGAAAGAAAGGTTCACCGAAACCTATCTCACTTGGTGCCACAATCTCGGTGTGAAAGCCCGCGCACAAGCCTATGGCCGTGGCTTTTATCCTCTGGAAAACGCCATGGGCTACGACATCCCTGAAGGCGAATCGTGGACCACAAACTGGCTGCGCCACAAGCCCGGCGAGGAGATGGCCGAAAGCGACTATCGCCGCGGCCGCGCCTACACGATGGTGAACAAATTCGTATCGTCGGCAGCACATTTGGCGGGCAACCGCATGATGAGCTGCGAGGAAATGACCAACACCTACACCGTGTTCAACATGACTTTGGAACAACTGAAACTTGGCGGCGACCAGACCGCCATTTCGGGCGTCACGCACAGCGTTTTCCACGGCTTCAATTATTCGCCGAACAAGGAAGTCGCTTTCCCAGGCTGGCTGCGTTACGGCGCCTTTTACTCCGAAAACAACAACTGGTGGCCCTATTTCAAATATTATAACGAATACAAGGCTCGACTCGCAACAGCCTTTCAACATGGCACTTACTATGCCGACATCGCCATTTTGAATCCCGAAAACGACATGTGGAGCACCATCGGAATGCAAAACGAGCCTTTCCCGAATGTAACGCGAGCACCTTACAAGACCTTCATTTGGGAAGCCATCAACAAATGCGGCGGCGGCGTGGATTATGTCACCGAAAACATCATCAATGATGCACAAGTCAAGAAAGGAAACATTTGTTATAACGCACGGAAATACAACACTTTGTTTGTTATTGATGTGGAAAGCATGCATCCCGAAACCTCCGAAAAACTGCTGCAATTTGCCAAACAAGGCGGCAAGGTGATTTGCATCGACACGATTCCTTACAAATCCTTGGGATTGAGTGGCAATGTGGCAGAAAAAGATTCCATCGTCAAGGCGAACATCGAAAAAATGATGCAGTTCAAGGATAATTTTGTCTTTGTCGAACCGCCGAAGGAGGGCTTTCTGCCTTGGTACGACAGCCTGATGAAAGCAGAACAACTGCCTCATTATCTTGACATTGAATCACCGAATTTATATGTGATGCAAAACCGTTACACCACTGACGACGGCAGCGAGATGCTTTTCATCAGCAACTCAAACCGCTACGACGCCCACGAAACGAAAATCACCTTCAACCGCGAAATCACCAAAGGCAAGCATCCGTGGATTTGGGATTTGCAGACAGGCCAACGCTTCAAGCTGCCATTGGATGATGACGGAAGTTACAACTTTAATTTAGGTCCTGTCGAATCCTTGCTCATTGTCTTTGAAAAACCGCATTATCGGGAAGAAAAACCTCAAATTTGGCAACCTTTGCAACAAATCATTGGTGTGGATTGCCGCGCCAAAGGTCACTGTTCGGAAGGAACTACCAATTTGAATGTGAATGATTTATCAAACGATTGGATGGTTGAATTGCGCCACAGCCGCACCGATACCATTATGGAAACCCATTTCGACACTTTGACCGATTTGAAAGAGTTGGAAGACTACAAGCATTTCACGGGCACCATTGTTTATAAAAAGTCGTTTGAACTTTATGAAATAAGCCGCACCATCCTTAATTTAGGCACTGTGGAAGGCGTTGCCGAAGTGTTTGTCAACGGCCAGTCGGCAGGAGTCCGCTATTTTGGCCGCCGCTTGTTCGACATAAGCGACTTTGTAAAAGAAGGCAACAACGAGATTGAAATTCATGTAGTTACGACAATGGGCAACTATATGAAAACCATGACGGACAATCTTGTGGCAAAAATTTATGTCAACCGCAAAGGTCGCGAACAGGAATACCAGCCGATGGGAATGTTAGGGCCGGTGAAGGTGTATTATTAAAATACCTATTTTTGTAAACGCAAAAGAAATCTGTATATGAAAAAGTCAATCATCACATTAATCCTTTTGGTCCTGGTTGGTCTAGGAAACATTTCCGCCCAGGAAGCAAAACCCATCTACAACGCCTCGAAATTCGGCATCCGCTCTGATGGCGTCACCATGAACACACGCAGCATTCAGTATGCCATCGACTGGATTTCGGAACAAGGCGGCGGCACCCTGCGTTTCTGGGTGGGCCGTTACCTCACGGGCAGCATCCATCTGAAGTCGAATGTCACCATCGAACTGGTCGAAGGTGCCATTCTCGTAGGCAGCACCAATCCTTTCGACTACGACCGCTTCAACGCCATCGGCGACCGCGCCCTAATCATGGCAGAAGGCGTGGAAAACATCAAGCTCATCGGCGTTTACAACAGCGGCGGTTGCATTGATGGACAAGGGCGCGAACTGGGCAACAACTGCACCGAAATGGTTCACGCCGGCGTCATCAACGACCGCTTAAGCAACGACCGTGTGGGCGAAGGTTTCCGTCCGCGGCTGCTGCATTTCCGCGAATGTAAAAACATTGAAGTGCAAAATGTCACCTTCCGGAATGCCGCCAATTGGGTGACCATGTATGACCAATGCGAAAACACGGTGGTCGACAATGTGAGGATTCAAAGCTGCGCTTTCTGGAACAACGACGGCATCGACATCGTGGATTGCGATGGTTTTCTGCTGAAAGACAGTTATATCAACTCGAGCGATGATGCCATCTGCCTCAAGTCGCACACCAACAAGAAAATCTGCCAAAATGTTGAAGTACGCAACTGCACGGCGCGTAGCAGTGCCAGCGGCATCAAGTTCGGCACCATGGGCGCAGGCGGATTTAAGAATGTGAAAATCATCAACAACCGCGTTTACGACACCTATCGCAGCGCCATCACCATTCAGAGTGTCGACGGCGGCATTTGCGAAAACATATTAGTCGATTCACTGAATGCCGTCAATGTAGGCAACGCCATCTACCTAAATGTCGGAGCCCGCCGCGACAAGCAGAGTTTCATGAACGGCATCACCATTAGTAATATGTATTGCGAAGTGGCGGCCAGCAAACCCGATGCAGGTTATGAATATGAAGGTCCCGTCGAGGATTTGCCGCGCAACATTTCGCCTTGCGGAATTATCGGATTGAAGGATAGCAAGATAAAAAATGTCACTTTGGAAAACATCGAAATCATATTCCCTGGCGGCGGCGACAAGCATTATGCCTATGTCGGCCTTGACGAATTGGATAAAGTCCCGGAAATGCCAAAGGCTTATCCCGAGTTTTCGCAACACATGGAACTGCCTGCCTGGGGCTTTTTCGTGCGTCATGTCGATGGCCTGACGATGAAAAACATCAAACTGACCGCCCTAAAAAAGGACTATCGCACTGCTATCGTTCTGGATAATGTTCAAAATCATGCAATTAGCAAACTCGAAGTCATAGAACCAAATGGCAAGAAAAAGGATGCCATTTTTGAACGGAAATAAATTTGAATTTTGTACCTTTGCACCTCCAAATTTTAAGTCATGTATCAAATTTTTAAAGACCAACTCGAAAAGTCAAAGTTAATCCTCACAGGTGTGAAAAGGAACCAGCGTCTTGGAAGGGAATCTGGTGCCAGCGAATCTATTTTATTGAAGATGGAAGAAGACTGCAAGCGTTTGGAAGCTTTGTCAGCCGAACTCGACAAGATGCAGGAAGAGGCTCGCAAGAAAAGCGAAGAAGCCCACGCAGCCATGGAAGTGCTGAAAAAGCACACCCTGCAAGTCAAGAAATCCATCAAGGAAAAGTACGATCAGACCTGGTGGTGCAAGTTTGGCATCCCCGACAAAAGATAAGTGTACATTATTTATTGAGAAAAAGAAAAAGCCTGAAAAATCAGGCTTTTTTCGTTTTTATGAGCACCTTTTCTTCGCCTTTCAAGGTTGTGGCAAAAAGGTAGGTTTCGTCGCCATCGGCAATTTTCAATGCTTTGCGCAATTCGGCAACCGAAAGCGGAAAATTCCTTGCCGCAATGCTGGCCTTCTCCACCCCATCCAGCAAAACTTGTTTCACTTTCTTATTATAATGCGCCCATGCCTCCACTTCGAAAATGCGCCCCGGAAAGTCAGGAACATAATCATCAGAAGTGTATAGATTGCTATTTTTATGCAATTTAAAAGTATTGGTGCGTTTCGCCAACGACTTGAAAAAGCCACCTTTCATAATTGCGGCATTGGGTTCATATAGATATCGTTTCACGCCATCGACCAAAGCCATAACGCAGTCTTGCTCCGCTTCCATAGTGAAATCCATTTGGGGTTGCTGGCTCAAAAGATTGACGCAAACAAACCTAACGCTGCCTTCAAAGTCTCTTTCAAGCCTGAAAAGCAGTTCCTTACATTCGTTTGCAACCGCAACGATATGAACTTCCTTCACATGGTTCAACTCGCTCAAGGCTTTGGAAATATCAAGCATTGGTGACAGTTTAATCATCACGGTCTCTGCCTTTTCAAGCATTGTCTGCTGCAGCTGCACCACATCGGGCGTGCAATCGGAAATGGAGACAGTTTTCCGCCCATATTGGTCGCGGCGAGCCGGGTCGATGAAAAAGCAATCCAATGATTCGCAATGCGACAGAAAAGTTTCTGACGTTTCGTTCCACACTTGAATCGGACTTTGCAAAACTTCAAAATTATGCCGCGCAATTTCGCACAAATCGGGATTCATCTCCACATAATGGGCTTGCTCAAAATGCCTTGAAATGAAATGACAGTCGATGCCAAGTCCGCCCGTCAAATCGGCGAAACTTTTGCCTTTCAACAAGTCCGCTTTGTATGTCGCCGTGGCTTCCGACGAACATTGCTCAACGGAAAGATGCACCGGAAACAGCAAATCGTCGTTTTCGCTCCACGATGGCACTTTCTTTTGCAGAATTTGCCTCGCCTCGATTTGTCGCAATGCCAAAGGCAGATCGACATCGGCGGGCGCTTTTTTCAAAGCCAGTTTCCTGACATCAGCCGAAAGGTTTTCCTTGACAAATCGTTTTGTGCCTTCGTTTATCATCTTACAAGACATTGTCTTTCAGCGAATCAGCAATCTTTTTCTTGATTTCAAGCGTCATATTATCCGTATCGCTGCGGCGTTCCGGACGGTATAGGTTCTTGTACTT
The DNA here is from genome assembly GCA_024400455.1 of Bacteroidales bacterium. Classification (GTDB taxonomy): domain Bacteria; phylum Bacteroidota; class Bacteroidia; order Bacteroidales; family F082; genus Limimorpha. The sequence continues at coordinate 37,864 of JAKSMU010000016.1, forward strand.
GCACGGAGCCAAACTGAATTTCAAGTTGTTGAGATTGCCTGTGATGTCAAGGCCCAAACGGGTTGGCAGCGGCGAATCGGTGACTGAAATATGATAGCTGCAAGTCTGGTCGAGGTTTTGGCGGCCCGATGCAACGGCTTTATACTTTCCAATTGAAATCAAGAACGGATAAAGGTCAACCTGATCTTTGAAGACCGTAAGCTGGACATCAAGGCTGTCGATTTTGTATTCTCCATTCACGCTGACATCCAGCATATCAGTGATTTTGGTCATGGTGGTAATGTCTCTCACCGTCAGGTTTTGACCTTCGATATCAGCAGCAGCACGCATGGTTGAGACCTTTGGCTGATAATTGGATTTCAGATAGGTTTCTGCTGCAATGTGAAACTCTGCCTCGCCATCGAAAGTATGCAGCATCGGCACAACGGTATCGATGTAAGGAATCATCGTCAGCAAGTCGTTGATTTTCACATTCAACAGGTGGAAATCCATACCTAAGAACAGGTGATTCTTTCGCGGCGAGCGGTACATGGCCGTGAGCTGCATTTCGGCCGCCTTGTTGGTGAAACCGATTTCCTGAAGCACCAAAGTGCCATCTTTCACCGTCATCTGACCGCCTAAGTTGTTCAAGTCAAAATTATCGTAAATGGCTTTCTTCGTCTTGATGCCAAAATAGAAATCGATGCCCTTAGGGACTATGAAAGGATTGTCTTCCTTGTTTTCGGTTTCCTGCACGGCCAAGGTGTCAGGGTCACTTCCCAGCCCTGATGTCAAATCCATTATCTCATTGAGATTGATAAAATTGGAAGTGAGTTGCATCTCGCCCTTCATCAGATTGTTGTTGTCGGCAATCCATTCCTTGATGCCAACGACATTGCCTTCCAGACTCATGTCGGATTGGCCAATCTTGATGGTGCTTTTCTTAAAGCCCAATTCGTGGGAATCGAAGAGGAAATCGATATTTGGAATATAGATGGTTTCGGCAATGCCATCCACTTGAACCTCTGCGTTTTTCAAGGAGAAATCGGCTTCCGGGTTCCATTTGTTCAGGAAATCTTCCTTGTTCTTGTTTTGATGCGCCGCCGCAGTGACTTTCAGCGACTCGGTATTGAGCAGATAAGCCTTGCCCATGTTGCCGTCGAGTTGCTTGCTGTTGAAGATGACGCGGGCATCCAGGCCTTTCGACTTTTGCTTCGAAGGCGTGGTCACCAAAGTGATGGCCGGTGAATTGGCATTCACTTTTATGGTGTCGTAAACGAAATCCAACTGACTGAGATTCAGGTCGGCATTCAAATTGATTTTTTCCACAGCGTCAGCAAAATCATCGGCAGTGGCATTCAAGGCAAAGCCTTTCAGTTTGGCATTCATGTCCTTGCCTACTTGCGCTGTCAAGTCACCGCTTGCCAATGCCACATAGGCGCCTTTGCGGCCTTTTATCTTCCGTGATGCTGGCAGTATGAGGTCGACATCCAATTTCGGCGCACTGGCATGAATGGTGTCCATATCAAAAGCAAAGTTCTTGATTTTTAACGTACCATTGGCTGTCAGGCGGTTGAGGTTGTAATCGTCCAAAGATTTCATCAAATCATCCAAAGTGAATTTGGCATCCAGATTGACATCGGTGCGGCCTTGAACTTTCACATTCTTCGGCAAGAAGCCCTTGATGTCCGCCATCGGCAAATCGGCCTTGGCATTGAGGTCGAAGTTTAAATTGTCAGTCAAATCGTTGACAAAGCCGCTGACATTCAGTTTGGTGTCATGAAATTTTGCCGTCAGTTGGGAGACTTCGACATTCGATTTTTCGTTGAGATTCAAATCCAACAAGGCTTCCAAATCGACATCGGTAAACGGATAAGGCAGGCTAGAAATGTTCACGGATGCCTTATCTGTCAACACCTTAGCGGTGATGAGCGGCATTAAGGAATCGTTGAAAGTGCCTTTCACTTGTGCCTCGGTGACGGAGAGTTTTCCGGCAAACTCCAGGTCGCTCAACGATTCAACGACGCTTTGAGGCAGATATGTCATCACATCTTCCACAATCAAAGTGTTGGTGCTGAGGTCCAAATCCATATTGATGTCACTGTTGTCAGCAATTTCAACATCGCCGTCAAGGTTGATAAGATAGTTGTTCAGAGCAATTTGTGCCTTGTTGAGTGTTCCCGACATATTGTCAAGGCAGAAATGCAAAGGAAGCGTCAGATTCAGCGCATCGTTTTTCAGGTAATCTTCTCCCAAATTCAGGCAAATGTCAGGCGTGGCCAGTTTCAGCGTGCCGTCAATTTGGTTGAAACCGTTCACATTGCCATCAAAATCAAGCGATAAAGTCTTGGAATTGAGGACGATGCTTGGCATATCCAAGGTTACGTTTTCTGAATTCAATGCCAAAATCGCGTCAATGTCATTGTCTTTGAAATTGCCTTTCACATCCAGGTTAAGACCCTCGACATTCGCCTTCATTGCTGAGCGCGAATCCGTATAAATGACTTTTGAATCTTTCAGCTTAACTTCTTCAAGATTAACAAGATAATTGAAACTGGAAGCAGTGGTGTCGCTGTCTTCCGAGGTTTTGAAGACATTCAGGTTGCTGTTGCCGTTTTCATCGGTATACAGGTTGACGAAAGCGTTTTCCAGCACACATTTCCTAACTACAATCTCGTCTTCCTTCCAGAATTTCTTCAAGTCGGCCGATACAATCAGTTTTTCGATGTTGGCCAGCGTATCCGATGGTGAGCCTTGCATCGGGTTGATGAGCGCCACATTGTCAATCTCTACGCCGATGTTCGGGAAAGTCTTGAAAATCGTCAAGTCGGCCTTGCCCAACTGCACCTCGCAAGTGACAAATTCCGGCACATACTTTTTCACCAAATTGGTCAGTTTATTGGACGAAGTCACCACCGAAAAGGCGATGACGACAGCGATAATGGCAAGGACAATGATCGACGCCAGACTGATTCCTATTATTTTGAGTGCTTTTTTCATGATGAAATCAATTAACCCTTACAAAACTATAGCCAAAGCCATAATCATCCTCATAACTGAAACTGTAAGCATCGAGTTTGGTGACATTGTATTCCTTATACACCACGAAACTCATTTCGCCATGATGTTCTTGAGCGAGGCGCGTGCCGTTGAGCGACCAAGAGAAGGTTTGCGCTTCCTCTTCGGTGACGTCATCAGCGGTGTCCCAGGTTGCCCCTGTTCCGTCGGCATCGTAGCGTTCGTAGACCGTTCCATCATGCCATTTGCCGAAGATTTGATTCGGATCGACATCGTTTGTCTCCACCGGATCGCAAGAAGTCGCAAACGCCAACATAAGGCATCCGATGATTATTGAGAGATACTTTTTCATAGTTTATTTAGGTTCAAGTGTTATCGTATCCAGTGCTTTAGCAATTATTTTATCGTGGTCGAAAGCCAAACGCGGCAGATTATCGAGTGCAAACCACTGTAGATTAGCCGCATCGTCACCCGCCGTGGCTGTCTTTTCGGAATTGTCGATGCCCCAGTAGGCAATGGTGATGGTGCGGTGCCGCGGGTCGCGGTCAGGTGCGCCAAAAGCATACAACTGGTGCAATGCGATGCCTTCCAAATGCGTCTCTTCCTGCAATTCCCGTGCCGCAGCCGTATCAAGGTCTTCGTCCATCTCGACAAAACCACCCGGCATAGCCCAGCAAGCTTTGAAAGGCTCGTTGCCGCGCTCAATCAGAAGGATGTGCCATTTGTTGTTTATCTTTCTGAAAATCAACGCATCAGCAGTGACGCAAGGACGGGGATATTCGTAAGAATACATAATTTGATATTTTTTGCAAACATAGTCAAAAAACAGTTTTTTTTCGCTTTTTGTTTTTGAAATCACTTAACATATTGTATACCAATTAACTAAAGCACATCAAAATAACTTATTGCAGGTATTTTTGACATTTAGACCCTTATGCCATCAGGTAATAATAGTTCTCATAATAAATAAAGGCTAGCCCTCGGGCTGGCCTTTATTGTTTTGGGTCTGTTGAGACGTTTTATGAAACTGCAAAGTTACATTTTCACCACTCGTTTCGCGGTGCAGCCTTCCTCGCTGCTGATGCGAAGGGTGTAAACGCCTTCGGGCAGATTTGACAGGTCGATTTCGTTGCAGTTCCTGTAAGTCTTCACCCATTGGCCGAGGCTGTTGTACACCTGTATCTCTTCGGCTTTGCCGCCTCCGATGCGGACAAGGCCGCTGGTGGGGTTTGGCGAAAGGGTGATGTTTGTTTCAGCATCCGATTCATCAATTTCATCATAATTGCCTTGACCATCATTGAAAAACACCAAAAGTATTGATTTCGCCTCATTCGTCGGGGAATCATATATGGTGTACACACCAAGCAAATCATCAAGGCCGTCTCCATTTACATCCGCCACTTCGTAATCAGTGATATATTGAGGGACTTCATAAGGTAAAATGACAGGATCTTCCAGAAGCATTCGGCCTTCCCCTTTGAAGATGCAGAAATAGGACTGGTCTGCTGCGACCATGCCGACAATAATATCAAGATATGGATCGCCGTCAAAATTCATCATCCTTGCCATATTTCCGGCATTGTTGCATTCACCATTCATCAACGATGCAGGGAAGGCAAAAGGAATTGTGTTATTGATTGCAAATGTTCCAGAACCTCCATCTTTATACAAATACAAGTCGGTCGTTTCCTCGTCGATGCGCCTAAAGATACAAATGTCAGCCACACCGTCATCGTCCAAATCCGTGATGACCTGGCAGCGGGAATCATAGAACAAGCCAAAGCCAGGCTCAAGCATAGCCGGCTCCGAAGGGAATGTCTCCCCTCCGTAAAAGACATAACCACCGTCTTCAACCACATCGTCAAAGCCGTCATCGTTCAAATCGGCCACGGTAATGATGCGGGTCTCCTGCTGCCACTGCACTGCCGTCGGGAAATTCCCTTCACCATCATTAAACAAGATGTTTTGGTGATGATAGCAATTGCTTAAGGTTTCCGAACCAACAATGAGGTCAGTCCATCCGTCTCCGTTAAGGTCGGCGGGGACTATGAGGGTGTAAAGATTTGTCAATTCTCCCGTTGGATCGTTGACAAGTCCGAAGTCGGAATATTGAGAAAAACTCCCTGTTCCATCATTGTAATAGACCTTAAGGCATGATGATTCACTGGAAGTCGCCGCATTTTGGATTATGGCGATGTCAGGATAGCCATCATTATCAAGGTCATGCAACAGGATGTTTCCATCGTTGACAAGGTCAATGGCTTGCGACAAGGAGAAGCCGCCTTCACCATCGTTGAGCATGACGGAAATCTTCACGTCATTTTGCTGGGTCGGCAAGAATGGATTGTTTGCATGTCCGATGACCAAATCGGGGAACCCATCGCCATTGACATCACCGGTTTCAACGTAAAAGGCGTTTCCAGCCACCTCGTATTCGCAGCCATGAATCTGGGCTTGCATTGGGCAGCAAATCAAAAGCATGCCCCATAAGATTATTTGCAATTTCTTCATGGTATAATTATTAGGGGACTTCTATTTTTAGCATTTTTGTGCCATTCCTCTGAACTTCGTGAAGTCCGTTAGCCAAAATTCAAAGTGAACAACACGGCAAGGATAGTGTTTTTCTATTATGATTTCCAATAAAATACAAAAAACAATTCATTCCTTCACCACCTTCAGCACGCTTCGGCTTCCGTCTTCGCCGATGGCGGTGACGAAGTAAAGCCCCGAAGGGAGGCCTGAGACGTCCATAGTGAGGCTTTCCGTGCCGTTGCCCGGCTTGGTGGCGACGAGCTGCCCCGTGACGCTGTAAAGCCTTGCTTCGGCAATCTGTTGGCCTATAAGGGTAACACTTTGCTTCGCCGGATTGGGATAAACGGCGAAAACGCCTTCGCTGTTTTCGTCCACACTGGTGTTGAGTTCAGTCTGCCCCCAGCGCAGAGGATAATTAGCTACGGTGCAGTAGGCATATTTATCGAAACACCATCTCTTATCATCTCCCTGTTTGACAGTGTATGTCCTAAACCAACCATAATAATAATTCCCTTCTTTTTCAAACCTATATCCCCAACATTCATGGCGATCCGCAAAAGAAAGTTTGTCTCTCCAATTTTGAATTTGCATAAGCGTATCATTTTCTTCTGCAGAACACAAGGAAAGATTATCTTTGAGAGAATGTATATCAAAGAACATTGCAGTTGAAGTCCAATAACGATTCATGTGAATATCTGCATCTCCATCATTATTCAAATCAATCCAGAAATCACATGTGGAGGATGGCACATACATGCATGAATCAGGTTCGAAGTCTACATAGATGATTCGGTTCTCTTGGGCATGTCCGAGAAGGCATGCAAAAAAAGCAAATATGCTTGTTAATGATTTTAAGTTCATCTTTTTTGAATTAAATGTTCATATTTAAATAATTATTATTCAGGACATTCGTGTACCATAATCTGTCCGCAAAGGTAAAAACTTTTTTGAGAATTTTTTCTGCGAAGTTTATTTTGTGAACAAATGGTTCTCATTCAGCCACTGTAAACTCACCATAATACTCATCCCCATTGGGGAGCGTGAAGGTAACCATGTAATTCATTCCTTCACCACCTTCAGCTCGCTTCGGCTTCCGTCTTCGCCGATGGCGGTGACGAAGTAAAGCCCCGAAGGAAGGCCGGAGACGTCCACCGTGAGGCTTTCCGTGCCGTTGCCCGGCTTGGTGGCGACGAGCTGCCCCGTGACGCTGTAAAGCCTTGCTTCGGCAATCTGTTGGCCTATAAGGGTAACACTTTGCTTTGCCGGATTGGGATAAACGGCGAAAACGCCTTCGCTGTTTTCGCCCACACCTGTGCTGAGTTCAGTCTGCCCCCAGCGCAATGGATAGTCGGGAATGGTGCAGTAGGCCATATCGTCGACATACGCCCACACTTTATGGTAAACACCCTGTATTGCATTATATTCTATGTCTCCATACGCATTTACCCATGCATAATAATAGTGGCCATCCATCTCTTTGCGGAAACCGATGGTAAAATCAATATGCGTTAACCAAAGATGGTTGGTTTGGTCATAGAACAACACTTGCCTTACATGATGTGGGCTTAACCAGTTGCCATCCTGAATTACCAAATCGTTATCCGACAGTTTCCAACGGTATTCCCACATGGATATATAGAATAAGCCAATTTCTCCTGTTGAGAGCATATTTATGAAAACCTTAAAATCAGTGGTTCCGTCTTGGTCGAAATCAATCTTGATTGTATCATTTGGATAATTCAAACTAATCGCACGGACGCACAGGTCTGGCTCATAGTCCGTATAGATGATTCCGTCATTCTGGGCAAAGCTTCTTGAGAAAGGCAGAAGCGCAAAGATTGCGAGAAGGCCTATGATGTTTCTTTTCATACTGATGATGTTTTTATAGTTGTTAATTCAGACATTCGTGTACCATAATCTGTCCGCAAAGGTAAAAACTTTTCTGAGAATTTTTTCTGCGAAGTTTATTTTGTGAACAAATGGTTCTCATTCAGCCACTGTAAACTCACCATAATACTCATCCCCATTGGGGAGCGTGAAGGTAACCATGTAATTCATTCCTTCACCACCTTCAGCTCGCTTCGGCTTCCGTCTTCGCCGATGGCGGTGACGAAGTAAAGCCCCGAAGGAAGGCCGGAGACGTCCACCGTGAGGCTTTCCGTGCCGTTGCCCTGCTTGGTGGCAACGAGCTGGCCCGTGACGCTGTAGAGCCTTGCCTCGGCAATCTGTTCGCCCGTTAGGGTAAACGAGTCGTTGGCGGGAACGCCAATTGCTGCAAAGGAGCCATCAATGGACTTTTTCCTAGCAAAAAATCAAAAAATCACAAATCAAAAAATCAGAAATTCCGAATTCAACACCT
>JAKSMU010000017.1 GCA_024400455.1 Bacteroidales bacterium
GTTGAGACGACCTCCGACGAAAACTCCGAAACACAGCCCAGCACCATGCGCCAGTTCGACTTGCTCCGTATGTTGCGCGACGAACTGCAGGCCATGGGCATCCAAGCAGACCTTGACGAATTTGGTTATGTGATGGCTACCATTCCATCGAATTCCGACAAGGAAATTCCTGCCATCGGTTTCATCGCCCATGTCGATACGTCACCCGACGCTTCGGGAGCTGACATCAAGCCACAGATCGTGAAGAATTACGATGGTGGCGACATCGTTCTGAATGGCGAAAAGAACATCGTTCTTCGCGTTGCCGAATTTCCTGAAATGCAGCAATATAAAGGCCAGACTATGATTACCACCGATGGCACGACTTTGCTCGGTGCCGACGACAAGGCTGGCGTGGCCGAAATCATGTTTGCCGCACAATACATGATGGAGCATCCTGAATTCAAGCATGGCGAAATCAAGATTGGCTTCACGCCTGATGAGGAAATCGGGCGCGGTGTGGCCAAGTTCGATGTCAAGAAATTTGGTGCCAAATATGCCTACACGATGGATGGTGGCGAGATCGGCGAATTGGAATACGAGAACTTCAATGCCGCTGCTGCTAAGATTCATGTCCAAGGCAGTAACATCCACCCCGGCTATGGCAAGGACAAGATGGTCAACTCGATGCTGATTGCCATGGAACTCAACGCCATGTTGCCCGTCGAGCAACGCCCGCGTTACACGCAAGGCTACGAAGGCTTCTTCCATCTGACCGAAATCAACGGAACGGTTGAAGAGACCACGATGTCGTACATTATCCGTGACCATGACCGTCAGAAATTTGAAGAGAAGAAAGCCCTCATCACTTCGGTTGCCGAATTTCTGAATAAGAAATACGGTGATGTCGTGAAACTTGAACTGAAGCATCAGTATTACAATATGCGTCAGGAAGTTGAGCCTCATTTCTTTATCGTTGAACGTGCCATCAAGGCCATCGAGATGGCTGGCGTGAAGCCGAAAGTGCAGCCCATTCGTGGCGGTACCGATGGAGCCAACCTCTCCTTCATGGGCTTGCCTTGCCCGAATATCTTTGCGGGTGGCCACAACTTCCACGGCAAGCTTGAATATGTTCCGTTGGAAAGCATGGAAAAGGCTTCGGAAGTGATTCTGAACATCATAAAGCTGTTCGCTGAATAAAAGAATTATAACATAATAAAAACGAGAGACTTGTCTAGTCTCTCGTTTTTTCGTGTCATTCGGAGATGTTTTTCTCTGCGCGAAGCGATTGTAGGTCTTTTGGGAAATGTCTCAAATTTGAGCATTTATAGACGAAACAATTCTTTACCGTTTTGCCGTTCCTTTCAATTGGAATTTGACCAATCAATTCAATTTTTCCAAACATCCCCCAGCGATAGATTTCATTCGGGTCGTTGAAATAGTGAGAATCGGTAATGAACCAATAGTCGTTTCCGCGTTGCAATCCGCCGCGCGCTTCGTTGATCCATAGGTATTTATGAATGTTTTCGGGAAGGCCTAATCCCAAGACTTTCATGTTGAGCGGTCTGGCTACATAATAATCAAGATTGGCGGCCGGGAACCAGTTTTGACAGACAATGGCATCGTTTTCAGTCATTGTGCCTTCGTTGATTTTTTCGCTACGGAAAGTTCCGAATTTTTCGCCGAGTTGCCTCCATCCGTACATGTCCAAGGTGAAATCGTTTTTGCCAAGTTCAGTTTCTTCAGTGTTTCGGTCTAAAGGAATAAAGCCGGTCTTGATTTCAATTGAACCGACAACCGCCACAATGATTGTAATCGCTAACGAGGCTTGAATCCACTTTGGAAACAGTTTGCCTTGGTTTGTCTTTTTCTCGCTCAGATAGAGCGCGGCTGGCAGAATGAGCAATACGAATGCAGGTGCGTTCCAATGTGGCAAAGTCGGTCGTGTCAAGGCGAAAAACCAAAACAAGAATATCATTGGCAAAGCCGTGAGCAGAAGTAAGCGTTTGATGGTTTTTCCAATGCTTATTTTACTCTTAACCAAAGCAACGATTGCAATGATGATGAGAATGAAATTCACGGGATTGTTGTAGAAAAACTCGCCTGCGAGTTCGGTGCCTATGTATTCGAAGGTTGGCTTTGCAAAAATGCTGACCCTGTCGCTGTGGAAGCTGAAACTGATGAAATCGTTTTGGTAGTTCCAATAGACTATTGGGAAACAGCATATTGCTGAAATGAGGAACGCAAGATAAAGATAAGGATTCTTGAGTTTTTTTCGGTCGAAAATCAAAATGTAAAGTCCGGCTCCAACCCAAAGGAAAATGCCTGTGTATTTGGAGAGAATGCAAAGCCCTGAAAAAAGTCCGGCAAGAATAAGATGCAGATTCTTAGGCGTTTCTGCTATGAAGAACTTGACGAACATCCAGAAACCAAGCAACCAGAAAAGGCTCATTGGTGTGTCGGGCAGAATGAAAATGCCGGTGATGACAAAGGCATATATTGATGCGGTATATAGCAAGGCGGCATAAAGGCCTGTCTGTGCGTTTTTGATTTCCTTGCCAATCCGAAAAATGATATAGGTGTTGGCCGTCATGAAAACCACGGAGGATAGGCGGAGGAAAAACTCACTGTCGAACAATAAGTTGAGACTGAAAAGCTGCATCATCCAACCTGCCAAGCCCGGATGGTCGAAATGGCTCCAGTCGGGGAATTTGGCGTAGGTCCAATAATAGACTTCATCGTTGCCAAATTCCAGCCATGCTGCTAAAAATCCGCGAATCAATGCGCTGATAATGAGCAACCAGACAAGTGTCTTGTTAATCTGTTTGTCTTCAAGTACGGTCATTGGTTTTGCGTTTTTGTTTGATCAGTCTGATGATGTACCAAACCGAGGCAACGAGGACGGCTGCATAGACAATCCAATACAATATTGTCTGTGCGAAATTGATGGAATCGAGCCTGATGTCTATCACTTTTTTCGTTTGATGTCTTGTGACAGGATTCAAATAAAGAAGATGAATCTTGTCGACATTGATGGTTGTCCTGATATAGGTGTTTTCTGGCTGTATCACATAAAAAGCGGTTTTCACATTGTTTTGTATAGCCAGCGTGTCGCCGCCTTGTCCGATGAAAAACACTTCTTCCATTTTTTTTGCCGAGGTTTCAACGAAAAGCGTATCACCGACCAATTCAGCCCTTGTCAGATAAGGCATGTTTGCGATTTGCTCTTTCTTGAATTCGGTGGGTTTGTTGTAACAAAAGTAATTGTTGAGTTCCAAAACATACGATTTGCCTTTGTTTAGCGCATCATAAACATTTTCTGCTTCAAGATCTTGCGTGTTGATGATGGTCATATTGAGTCCCACTTCATGTTGGTCTTTCACATTGTGCGTGTCGTCATCACCGATGCCGTAGACGCGATGTCCGTTCGATAAAGCCACATCCCAATGCGCAAGGGCATCACCGTAAGGATTCTTGATTTCCAGCAAGCGGTAGTTGCTCAGGTATTTCATCTCTTTCGGCTTATAGCCATTGGTGAACGAAGCATGTGCTGGGACGACAAAATGGGAGTGTTCATTCAATTTGTTTATCGTGTGCTGCTTGATGTTTAGGTTTTGCATGAACGGATAATCAACTCGCCAGACTTTTTCGGCACCGATGCAGAGTTGATGGGTTTTGTGAATCAGTCCGTAACCATGTTCGTATGCTGGAATAAATCCTTCATTTTCAGCGTTATGTCTGTTGATGTTCATGTAGTCGGAAATGCCGTAATGGTCGTAGCCCAGATATTGGTAAACGCTGTCAATGTCTTCTTCTTTGCTGAGGCGGCCGTTGGTCAGACCAAAGAATTTCTGCGAATGGCAATGGAAATTGAATTTCTTCCATTGGTCGGGATTGATATTCTGGTATGGATTGTAAAGGTATTCGCCGGAAAATGGGCGTGGCTCATTGAAATGGTAACTAGGCACGGATAAATAAAGCATCAAATAGATGGCAATCATGAGACCTATCAGGCAGATGAAGGATGATAGTATGATTCTGAGTGCTTTATTCTTGATTCTTTTGAACATAAATGGATTTTCTTTGTTGCAAAAATAGATAAAACTTTGAAAAACCTTAAAAACCGAAACTCAAAATGCACGAATTTTAGTGTTTATTCGGCTAATTGTCGTAACTTTGCGGCCTAATTTAAAATCTTTCTTAATTAAGACATTATGGAGTCAAATCCAAAAGATAATATCATTACCGAGGTCACGAACAAGGACTATGAATTTGGTTTTGTGACTGATATTGAGACCGATTTCGTCCCGAAAGGTCTGAACGAAGACATCGTCCGACTGATTTCGGCGAAAAAGGAAGAACCGGAATGGCTGTTGGAATTCCGCCTGAAAGCATTCCGCCATTGGCAAACCCTGAAGCAACCCAATTGGGGCCATTTGGATTTGCCCGAAATTGATTATCAAGACATTATTTATTATGCCGCTCCACGCAAACGCAAGGAAAAGCAGAGCCTTGATGAAGTCGACCCTGAATTGCTGGCCACTTTCGATAAGCTGGGCATTTCGCTGGACGAGCAGAAAAAGCTTTCGGGCGTGGCCGTCGATGCCGTTATGGACAGCACTTCGGTGAAGACCACATTCCAGGAAACCTTGTCGAAGCATGGCGTCATTTTCATGTCGTTCAGCGAGGCCGTCAAGCAGCATCCTGATTTGGTGAAGAAATATCTGGGCAAGGTCGTGCCTTACACCGACAATTTCTTTGCCGCCTTGAACTCTGCCGTTTTCAGCGATGGCTCGTTCTGCTATATTCCTAAAGGTGTGCATTGTCCGCTGGAACTTTCCACTTATTTCCGCATCAATGCGGCCAATACGGGTCAGTTCGAGCGCACGCTGATTGTCGCTGACGAAGGCGCATACGTGAGTTATATGGAAGGTTGTACGGCTCCGCAACGCGATGAAAACCAGCTTCATGCTGCTATCGTAGAAATCATTGCCGAAACCGATGCCGAAGTGAAATATTCCACCGTGCAAAACTGGTATCCGGGCGATAAGAACGGCAAGGGCGGTGTCTACAATCTGGTCACGAAGCGTGGACTTTGCCGTGGCGACCGCTCCAAGATTTCGTGGACGCAAGTCGAGACGGGTTCTGCCATCACTTGGAAATATCCGGGTTGCGTGCTGATGGGCGACAATTCAATCGGTGAGTTCTATTCGGTTGCCGTGACCAACAATTATCAGCAGGCCGATACGGGCACCAAGATGATTCATTTGGGCAAAAACACGCGCAGCACGATTATTTCAAAAGGCATTTCGGCAGGCTACAGCCAGAACAGCTACCGCGGTTTGGTGAAAGTGGCGCCAAAGGCCGTCAACTCGCGCAATTATTCCCAATGCGATTCCTTGCTTTTGGGCGATAAATGCGGTGCGCACACTTGGCCATACGTGCAGTGTGGCAACGATTCCAGCATTTTGGAACACGAGGCTACGACTTCGAAGATTTCGGAAGACCAGCTCTTCTATTGCCAGCAGCGCGGCATTCCGACGGAAAAGGCAATCAGCCTCATTGTCAATGGTTATGCAAAGGATGTGCTGAACAAATTGCCGATGGAATTTGCCGTCGAAGCTCAAAAACTGCTGTCGATTACTTTGGAGGGTAGCGTCGGATAATGACATTCTATGAAGGATAAAGCCGCACATATTAATTGGGTTCCGTTTGCCTTTACATTTGGACTTTGGCTGATTCTCCTCAGCGGGAGTCTGCTGGCCGAAGGCATGTTCGTCGACGGGGTGACTTATGCAGGCATCTCGCGCAACATGGCGCAGGACGAAGGCAGTCTTTGGAATCCATTTTATACCGCAACGCTTTATCCTGTGTTTCACCAGCATCCACCTTTGGCTTTGGCCTTGGAATCGCTGTTTTTCAGATTGTTCGGCGACTCGCTTGCAGTTGAAAAAATCTATTCCGTATTCGTTTTCATACTGACGGGGCTTTTAATCTGTCTCGTTTGGAAAAAGATGACGGGCGATTTCAAATCGGGTTGGTTGCTGCTTTTGCTCTGGATTTCAATTCCGATAGTTTCATGGAGCGCAACCAATAACCTGTTGGAAGGAACAATGTCGTTTTTTGTCATGGCTTCGGTTCTTTTCATGATGAATGGAATTGAAGGCAACAAATTGTGTTGGACGCTTCTTGCATCAGTCATGCTGTTTTTTGCATTTCTGTCGAAAGGTTTCACTGGACTTTTCCCGCTGGCTTTTCCTTTGTTTTGCTGGCTTTTTGGCAAAAAAATATCCTTTAAGGATACCTTAATCGATACGCTTTTATTGGTCGCCGGATTGGCATTTTGTTTTACCGTGCTTTTCATTGTGTCGCCCAATGCTTTGTCAGCCATTAAGGATTATCTTAACATTCAGGTCTTGAAAGGAATAACGACGGAAAAAACGGTTGATAGCCGTTTCTTTATCGTTGGACGCTTGGTATCCGAAGTGGCAATACCTTTGGCCATTGTCGCTGTGGCTTCTTTGGTTGCCTTTTTTACAAAACATTATTCAAAGTCAAATGGTGCAAGCGGATGGTTTTATGTGTTTCTCGCACTTGGACTTTCGGGTGTGCTGCCAATCATGATTAGCGTGAAACAGAGCGGTTTCTATATGTTGGCGGCCTTACCATTCTTTGCTCTAGCTTTTGCTGGTTTTGCTGCCGGTCATATTCAGTTTGAGACATTGTTTGTAGGCGCAAAGCCGAAAAAAGCTGTAATCATTCTGTCATCAATGGTTCTGATTGTCGGTTTGGCCTTGAATTTGACCAAGATCGGGAAATATGGCCGCGATGAAGCATTGCTGACAGACATGAAGTCAATCTTGCCATATTTGGATGAAAATGAAATAGTAAGCATTCCTCAGAAAGATTTTTCCAATTGGGGAAATCATGCCTATTTCATGCGTTATGGCAAGGTCAGCCTTGACCCTGTTGGTGAACATAATCATCTGGTTGCAACCAATCGGCTTCAAAACGAAACTGACTTGACTTATATAGAACTGAATACGAGTAAATTGTTTTTATACGAAAGAAAATAAACTTATATAATATGCTTTTAAACATTAAAAATCTGCATGTCTCAGTTGCAGGAAAAGAAATATTAAAGGGACTGAATTTAGGCGTCAACGAAGGCGAAGTCCATGCCATCATGGGCCCTAACGGAACGGGCAAGAGCACTTTGGCGGCTGCCATCACGGGCCGTGAAGGTTACGAAATCACCGAAGGCGAAATCTGGTACAAGGGTAAAAACATCGTCGGCATGGCTCCTGACGAGCGTGCCAATATGGGCATTTTCCTGAGTTTCCAGTATCCGGTTGAGATTCCGGGCGTGAGCATTCAGAATTTCATGCGCACTGCCGT
Source organism: Bacteroidales bacterium (assembly GCA_024400455.1). Classification (GTDB taxonomy): domain Bacteria; phylum Bacteroidota; class Bacteroidia; order Bacteroidales; family F082; genus Limimorpha. Next base: position 7,378 of record JAKSMU010000017.1, read on the forward strand.
CAACGCAAAGCGCGAATACAACGGTCAGCCGGCCTTGTCGACCATGGAATTCATGAAGATGATGAAGGAAAAGCAGGCCATGGTTGAAATCACCGAAAAGCTGCAAAACCGTTTCGTCAACGTAGGTTTTTCGGGTGGCGAAAAGAAGAAGAACGAAATCTTCCAGATGGCCATGTTAGAGCCAAGTCTCGCCATTCTTGACGAAACCGATTCAGGCCTCGATATTGATGCCTTGCGCATTGTGGCTAATGGCGTCAATCAGTTGCATCGTCCTGATAATGCGTTTGTTGTTATTACTCACTATCAGCGTTTACTCGATTACATCGTGCCTGATTTCGTGCATGTCATGTATGATGGCCGTGTTGTCAAGTCGGGCGGCAAAAACCTCGCTCTCGAACTGGAAGAGAAGGGCTACGAATGGTTAAAGGATCAGTAAGATGGAAAGCAGGACTGTAATAGAAAAAGGTCAGAAACTGCAGGTCGTCGAATACGATGACAAGGAGCATTTTGCAGGCAACAAGGATTACGAAATTGTCGTTGGCGAAAATGCTTCCTTCGAAATGTATCGCATCCAGAACCTCGATGACGATGCTGCCCTGACCCAGAATTTCAATATCAAGCAATTGAGAGACAGCCGTGTGCATATCGTGGTCATTTCTTTCAATGGTGGCGATTTGCGCAACAACATCACCATCAACATTGATGGCGAAGGCTGCGAAACGAATGTATATGGCCTTTATCTGACCGATAGGAAGCAGCATGTTGAGAATAATCTGAAAGTCAATCACAATGTGCCGCATTGCTCGAGTTTCACCAAGTTCAAGGGCATTGTCGATGATGAGGCTTCGGCTGTTTTCAATGGCCATGTTTATGTCGCGAAAGACGCACAAAAGACCGATGCCCAGCAAAACAACAGCAATATCATCCTCACTTCGACGGCAAAAATCAATTCCCAGCCTTTCCTGGAGATTTATGCCGACGACGTGAAATGCTCGCATGGCACTTCGACGGGCCAATTGGATCAGGAAGCCATGTTCTACATGCAGCAGCGTGGCATCAGCAAGAAAGATGCAAGAATGTTGCTGATGTATGCGTTTGCCGCCGAAATCAGCAACCATATCGCCATTGAGGATTTGCGCATTCACATCGACGACATGATTAAGCGCCGTTTGCGTGGCGAATTGTCGAGTTGCGAAAATTGCATCTTGCGTTGCAGCCACCCGAAAGAATATAATTTCGACATCGATTATTCAAAAATATAAACCATCATTATGTTTGATGTTCAATCCATTCGCCAGCAGTTTCCCGTCCTGAACCAACAGGTCTACGGCAAGCCTTTGGTGTATTTCGACAATGCAGCTACCACGCAGAAGCCGCTTTGCGTCATCGAGCGCGAGCGCGATTATTACCTGAATGAAAACTGCAATATTCACCGTGGCGTGCATTATCTGAGCCAAAAAGCGACTGAGGCTTACGAAAACGCTCGCATCACCGTGGCCAGGTTCATCAATGCGCCCGAAGCGCACGAAATCGTTTTCACAAGGGGAACGACCGAATCGCTGAACCTATTGGCGACTTCGTTTGAACATCTGTTCATCGAAGAAGGCGACAAGGTGATGGTTACCGCGATGGAACATCATTCCAACCTTGTGCCTTGGCAGCAGATGATCCAACGGCATCATGGCGAACTGTTGGTCGTCCCAATGGACGACAATGGTGTCCTGGATTTAAACGCTTATCAGGATTTGCTGAAAGAGCAGCCGAAAGTCGTTTCCATTGCGCATATTTCCAATACCTTGGGAACCATCAATCCGGTGAAGGAAATGATCACTATGGCACATCAGTATGGTATCCCGGTTGTGATAGATGGTGCGCAATCGATGGCGCATCTGCCCATTGATGTGCAGGACATGGATTGCGATTTCTATGTCTTTTCGGGTCATAAGATGTATGCGCCTATGGGCATTGGCGGCTTGTATGGCAAGACCGAGTGGCTTGAAAAGATGCCGCCTTATCAGTTCGGTGGCGAGATGGTCGATACGGTGAGTTTTGAAAAGACCACTTTCAACAAATTGCCTTTCAAATTCGAGGCTGGCACACCAAATGTCGGTGCGGCATTGGGACTTGAAACGGCAGTGAAATTCATTGAAAGCATGGATAGGAAAGCCGTTGCCGAGCACGAGGATTTGCTTTTGAAAACGGCTGTTGAAAGGCTTGCGCAAATTGAAGGCATGCGTTTCATCGGTCAGGCACCGCATCGCAGCGGACTGGTTTCGTTTGTCATCGATGGCATTCATCCTTACGATTTGGGAACGATTGTCGACAAGATGGGCTTTGCCGTACGCACGGGCCATCATTGCGCCGAGCCGGTGATGACTTATTTCGGCATTCCGGGCACGGTGAGGGCTTCGTTTGCCATGTATAACACGATTGAAGAAGTTGAAGTTTTTGTAAAAGCAGTTGAAAGGGCTGCAAATATGCTTAGATAATGACTATCAAAGAAATACAAGATTCCATTGTGGAGGATTTCTCCATGTTCGACGATTGGATGGACCGTTACGCCATGCTAATTGAAATGGGCAAGGAATGCCCGATTATCGACGACCAATACCGTGACGAAAAGCACCTTATCAACGGCTGTCAGTCGCGTGTGTGGTTGAGCGCCGAATTGAAAGATGGCAAAATTTATTTTGCTGCCGATAGCGATGCCGTCATAACCAAAGGCATTATCTATCTGTTGATTAAGGTGTTTTCGGGACAAACGCCAAGCGACATCCTCGCCGCCGACATGTCGTTTTTGGATGAAATTGGCCTGAAGGAACATTTGTCGCCGACACGTTCCAACGGCTTGCTCTCAATGGTGAAGCAAATGATGCTTTACGCAGAGGCGTTTAAATTGCAGGAGGTGAAATGATGACAGAAGAAGAAAAAACACAATTAAAGGAAACCGTCATATCGGTTTTGAAGACCATCTACGACCCGGAAATTCCGGTCGATATCTGGACCTTGCATCTGGTCTATGGTCTTGATGTTGATGCAGAAGGCAATGTGAAAATCGTGATGACTGTCACGGCACCAAACTGCCCGGTTGCCGAGGTCTTGCCGAATGCTGTGAAAGAACGTGTGGCGGCTATTGTTGGCGTGAAGGATGTGGATGTCGAACTGACCTTCGAACCGGCTTGGAGCATCGACATGCTCTCTGACGAAGCCAAAGCCGAACTGGGCTTGGATGGCGATTACGGTGGCTTCACCGCGCAGGATTTCATGTATTGATTTTGTCTAACGTAAACAAACAAGCCGCATGTACTGCGGCTTGTTCTTGTTAGTTAAGATAGTTAAAAAAGTATATATATTTTGAGTAATGCTCTTTCATCTTGATCGTCTTCCGTCGCCGAAATATTCGCTCAGGAAATCGTGTCCCAAGACTTCGGAAATTCTGATAAGCAAATCGGTATCGATGCTTTTTCTCTTGAACATCTTGTAAACGTTCGATCTTTCGTAGCAAATCTGTTTGGCAAACCAAGTGACGTTTCTGCCTTGGTCTTTCATCACTTGTTGTATTCTGCTTCCAATGTGGATGTCTTTGAAATTCATTTTTTTGTTTTTTAACAATTGTTGATACAAAAATACATCAACAACATGTTTGCCTCAAAGGAAAAATGAAATAAAACATTCAAAGAAAATCAAAGTTTTTGATGTTATCGATTTGAAATATAGTTAGATGCAAATTGATTAACACCATTGGCTGAGGAAGTCCTTCAAGATGAGTTTTAGGTCGACATTGCTGCCGAAAATCTCATTCATCTTGGCTGAACGTGCCCAAACTGCCTGATAGGTTTTGCCGGTGATGGCTGCCGCTTGTTTCTCATTCAAGCCGATGATATATAGGCAACAATAAAACACGTCGGAAGTGGTCAGGCGGGGATATTGCTCGATGATTTTCATTGAAAATCCGGGAAATGCTGTGTCGACGGCTTTGAATAAATAGGCCTTTTGCGTATCGGTCAGCGTCAGTTTAGGATAGTTTTGCCCTGATTTTATGTATTCGTTTTTCACATTGTCAAGCAGTTTGCGACAATTGCCGTTTTGCTTTAGCAATGCCATTCTCTCTTCATATTGCATTTTGGGCGCATTATGCTCTTCTGATTTTGAATCAAGCTCTTCTTGCAATGCCTTGATTTGTTTGTCTTTGGCATTGCTTTCGGCAGTTTTTTCAATGATTTTGTGTTGTAGCTTGTCCGATTCCAAAATCAGTTCTTTTTCGCGTCTCTTGTTTTTGCGTTTTCTTTTTTCAATGCAGATGCTGTAAATAGCAATGAGTAGAACGATGAGCGCACACAGAGCCGCTATGATGGCATGGTGAATGTCACTTGTTTCTACAAACAGATTAACAAGGTTTAGGATAATGCAATCAATTGATTTATATATAGTTGTTAAAAGAATGATAAAAGGCATGAAGGGATTGTCTTATGTCGATAAAATTAAGACGCAAAAATACAATTTTTATGGGCGCAATAGTTTTTCGTATGCAATTCTTTCGCCATGTGGATAATGGATTTCGCCGCAGTATGCAAAACCTTCTTTTTTCAAGAGGTTCATCATGTATCCGTTGTCTTTGTGTGTGTCAATTTTGAAACTGTGAGCATTGTTTTGCAAGGCTATTTCTTCGGCTTTGTGCATTAGGTATGAGGCGAGTCCTTGCCGTGTGCAGCTCTTTCTGACGCAAATTCTGTGTATGACTACATAATCTTGCTCGCTAAGCCATTTTCCGTCAAGGTTTTTGTATTCGGGTTCTCCATTGATGATGATGGCTGCGTATGCTGCGATTTCATCTTTCCAAAGCGAAACATAGCCGACACCCTTTTCGATGTCGGCTTGTATGCTTTCGCGGTTGGGATAGCCGTTTTGCCATTGGTCGATGCCGCGTCTTTTCAGTGATTGTTGGGCGTCGCCTACAATCTCCAAAATGTTTTCAATATCATTTTGATTGGCAAGGCGTATCATGTTGTGCTATTTCACCCGTAGTCTTTGGCCAATCTGCAGCACCTTGGTTTCCTTGATTTTATTCAGTTTGCAGATGGCTTTTACGGTAGTTCCGTATTTCTTGGCGATTTTGCTGAGGTTGTCGCCTGATTTCACTTTGTGGTATACGGCACTCTGTTTCGGCTTGGCCGGTTTCGGTTTTTCCTTGCCGGCATCGATTGATTGCTGGTCGGTCTGGCCGTAATGTGAATTGATGTTGAAATAGTGTTTCTTCAAGGTGAAGATGGTGTCGCGCAACTTGCCGTGTTCGAAGTCGAAGATGCGTTCTGGATCGAATGGTTTGCCCATGTAACGGGTCTCGAAGTGGAGGTGAGGTCCGGTAGAGTGGCCTGTTGAACCGCCATAACCGATGACTTCGCCAGCTTTGACGATATCACCGCTGTTCACTATATATTTGCTTAAGTGACCATAATAGGTCTCCAATCCGTTAGCATGACGAATGACCAAGACGTTGCCGTAACCGCCTGTGTATCGGGTCGGCATAGCTACGCGTACCACACCGTCGAAGGCCGAACGCACTGGATCGCCGATGTCGAGGTCGAGGTCGACGCCTTTGTGCGGACGTCTTCCTCTGAACTTGTATTGAGAGGTTACAACTCCTGGGTGCGGTATGCTATATCCGTGGACGGAATCGATCAAAACCAGATCGACTTCATTGGGCATGTCCTTCAGCTCAATATCGAGATAACTGTGTACCTGTTCGGTGTCCCAGTGGTCGGTGTCAAGCGTGTCGGGCAGGATAGGTTTCGTGATGTCGAAATAAGCCCAGGTAAAGTCGTCGAAAAGAAGAATCTTCTGAAATTTGTCGTCGGTGTCTAAGGTGTCGAATGGGACAGGAATGCTGCCTTCCAAATCGTCTTCTTCGTCGTCGTCAATGTTTATGGCCAATGAGTCAGGATTTTGACTGTCTAAATAAATATATAAGGTATCGTAAACTACGGTTGTATATTTTTCTTTGAGGCGTTGCAGGATGTTTTTCTTTTCTTGTGCCGTGGCTCCATAGGCAATGAAAAGGCAAATTAGTATAGTTAATGTTTTCTTCATGTGCGATAAATGATCCTTTTTAAGTGTATGAAACGACAAAAATAGCGAAAAATTGTATTTGTCTGGAATGAAAAAATACCGAAAACGGTAAATTAGTCGTCTGAAATTTCGCTCAGCATGTCGCGATAAGCCGAAAAAACATTGGCTCTTGACATGTAACCCAAATACTTACGGTCTTTGACGACAGGAATATTGTATTTCCCTGAAGCTTGGAATTTTTTTACGATATTCTCCATTTGGTCGTCAGGATTGATGATGTATTCGGGAATGACGGTGAAGTTGAGAATGAATTGGTCGTATATGCTCTGATCGAACATGACGCTACGGATATCGTCCAGCAGGACGTGGCCGCAGAAATTGCCCTCTTTGTCAACTACCGGGAAAATGTTGCGTTTTGATGAGGAAATAATCGGAATCAAATCGCGGAAGGTCTTGTTGGGGTCGATGGCGCTGAAGTTGTTTTCAATCAGTTGGTTGACGGTCATCATGTTGAGGATGCTCTTGTCTTTGTTGTGCGTAACTTCAATACCTTCTTCGGCAATTGCATTTGTGTAAATTGAGTGTTTGAAAAAGATGTGGTTGACGGCATACGACAGTGAAGCCACAATCATCAGCGGAACGATGAGAGCATAACCGTTTGTGATTTCTGCAATGAGGAAAATGCCTGTCAGAGGCGCGTGTAGCATGCCCGCCACCAAACCGCTCATGCCGACTAAGGCGAATTTGGCTGGGTCTAAATTACCGATGTCTAAATAGTTGACTGCCATTGCAAAAAACAATCCTGTGAAAGCACCGATAAACAGGGCGGGGGCGAAGGTGCCGCCCACACCGCCAGCGCCGAAAGTGAAGGCCGTGGCAAAGGCTTTCAACAGTATGATGCCCAAAAACAAAACCAGCGTTATCCAATCGATGCCTTTGAATCGGGCCAAAAATGGATTACCGAAAATCGGACTGTAATCGCCAGCAAGGGCTTTGTTGATGGCTTCGTAGCCTTCGCCGTAAAGGGCAGGGAAGAGGTAAATCAGTAGGCCTAACAGCGTGGCGCCGAGGAAAAAACGTTTCCAAGGCGATTCAATATGCTTGAAGCGTTTTTCAACGCTAAAAGTGATTTTCAGGAAGTAAGCCGAAATGAGTCCGGCGAAAATGCCCAGGCCGATGTAGAAAATGGCATTGGCCGGAATGAATCCTTCGGCAATGGTTGTCGGATACTCAACGGCTTGACCTAAAAGGAAGTAAGATGTCAAAATGGCCACAAATGATGACACGATGATAGGCACCAAGGCGCCAAGCGACAAGTCAATCATTAGTACTTCGAGGGCGAAGACGACACCTGTTATCGGGGCTTGGAAGATGGCTGCCAAGGCTGCGGCACCGCCCATGCCGATGAGTAGCACTATTTTTTTATAATCCAATTTGAGGAGTTGCCCTATGTTGGAACCAATGGACGCGCCAGTCGAAACGGAAGGACCTTCCAAACCTACCGAACCGCCGAATCCGACGGTCAAGGCGCTGGTGACGATGGCAGTCCATGTACTGCTATGACTTACTTCTCCCTTTTTCTTCTTGATGGCATAGAGGATGCCCGGAATGCCATGCCCGACTTCTTTTCTCAAAATGAACCGGCAAAAAAGTATGGTGAGCAGGATGCCGATGGCCGGGCAGATGAAGTACAGCAGATGCGAATAATTGAATTGATAATTCAACACCAAGTCGCGGATGCCATGGGCTAACTTCTTGATAATGACAGCTGCCAACCCTGCGCATAATCCCGTAGGGATGCTGAGGAGAATCATAAAGACCCTGTCGGATATTCTGGCAACTCTCCACGCATTGAATCGTTCAATCCATGTCCTGATTTTATCTTTGAGCATCGCTTTGCTGTTTCAGGCCGCTAAATTAGAAAAATCAGTTTTCACTTGAACAATAAAATTCATATTTTCGCAGCGTAAATGAAAAAAGGATATGAGAATCGTCAGTTATAATGTCAATGGCATCCGTTCTGCAATCAGCAAAGGCCTTTTGCAATGGATTGATCAATATCAGCCGGATGTGTTGTGTTTTCAGGAACTGAAGGCCACGCCCGACCAGATTCCATTGATGGACTTCGAAATGTTAGGCTATCATCATTTTTGGTTTCCGGCCAAGAAAAAAGGCTATAGTGGTGTTGGCATGATTTGCAAGCAACAGCCTGACAATGTGGTTTATGGCATGAATAATCCGCTTTATGACGAAGAGGGGCGTTTCCTGCGTGCCGATTTCGGCGACTTGTCGTTGGTGAGCGTGTATCACCCATCGGGCACCACGGGCGACGAGCGTCAGGCGTTCAAGATGGAGTGGCTTTCTTTCTTCCGCGATTATGTCAACGAATTGCGCAAGGATCGTCCAAACTTGGTCTTATCGGGCGACTACAACATCTGCCACGAGGCCATCGATATCAACAATCCGAAGGCGCATGTCACCTCGTCGGGTTTTTTGCCAGAGGAGCGCGAATGGTTTACTGAATTCCTTGGCGATGGTTATGTCGACAGTTTCCGCCATCTGGTGAAAGAAGCTAACCGATACAGCTGGTGGAGTTACCGTGCCAATGCCCGTGAGAAAAACTTGGGCTGGCGCATCGACTACCATATTGTCACGGAAAGTCTTGTGAATCAAATCAAATCCGTCGACATTCTGCCCGATGTGAAGCATTCCGACCATTGTCCGATTGTGCTGGATCTGTAAAATACTCCTAACTCCTATCGCCAAACTCCAAACTTTTTCCTATCTTTGCCGCGAAAAACAGGAGATGGCCTAATAGTTCAAGGGATAGAACGGAAGTTTCCTAAACTTTAAATCTAGGTTCGAGTCCTAGTTGGGCTACAAAATAAAAGCCTCGTAATTTGCTAAAGTTCAAATTGCGAGGCTTTTGCTTTTAGTTTGGGTCTTTTCCCTCAAAATAATTCTCCAAACTGCCGGCAATCACTTTGGCGCCTTTTTCCGAAAGGTGATGACCTGATGTAATGCGCTCTAAATGACCGAACCGTTGAATGAAAAATTCGATGTAACGGTCGCCGAGCAGTTCGTCGTGGTCGGCAAAAAAGCCTCTGACTAAATTGCGGTCTTCATTGCTGGCATGGTCGAGTAGAGGCTCAAAAGGCTTGTAAGTGTCAATAAGTTTTTGAGAGACATCGATTTTCGGCAATTCAACCGAAGGAAGGCAGCAAGGATTGATGACGAAGCGGCGAACGCCTGTCAACGTGAGGGTGATGAAGCCGCCGAGTGAACTGCCGATAACCAAATCTATGTCGTGTGTTTTGATGTATTCAAGAATCTGTTTTCGTGCAATGGCACAGTCGTCCTGATTGTAGTCGATGCCTTCTATGCTATAGCCTTCGGGAAGAATAGCTTTGAGCAGGTTGCAGCTGTGGCCTTCTGGCATTCCATTGTATCCGTGTACATAAAGTATTTTTTTCATGCTTATGATGTGCTTATATTATAAGTTGATAGATGTTTATCGTAATCCTGCATGACGGTTGGCCCAACGTTCGGTATAGAAGTCATAGTAGCTTTTGCCGGCACCATGGTGGTTGAACCAGATGAGATGCATAACCGAAGGGAGCCCGATGACAACCAGATAGAGTGGTCCGAAAATTTTCGAATCTACAGTGTGGCCGTTGGCTTCGTGCCGTATGGTGTGCTCATTGCGTGCGCAATCGGGACTGACAATGGCAAAGTTGCCAAGCGATATGCCGCCTGCGCCTTTCGGAAGTCTTGCCTCTAACACAAGACAGTGATGACGGTAATCGAGCTTCCTTATTTCTTTTGAAAACAGCAGGATGCCAAGTGCTACAAGGTTCTGTGGAAGCTGCCAGATGAAAAGAAAAGAGAAAAGGAAAGCTTGGAATATGTTTTTGCTTCTTGTCATGATTTGATTTTTCGCCAAAAATACGGCTTTTCATCATATTGTTCGGCAAAATATTCATGCCTTCTGAAAAAATCAATGGAGTTCATATCTGTTCCCATCAATGCAATATTTCCAAATCTCATTCGTTCCTTCCGAAATAATTTGTATTTTTACCGCCTCAAATTACATTCCTATGAATAAAATCAAGACTCTTACCCTGATACTCCTTTCTGTGATTGGTTTCGCGGCTTTTGGTCAGGTCGATGTTTCCATCGGCAATTGGCGTTCTCATCTCCCTTATCAGAAAGTAATCGATGTTGAAACTTTCGGCAATAAGGTTTTTGCCGCCACACCTTACGAACTGTTTTTTTATGACAAGGATGACAACTCAATCAATATTCTGAATAAAATCAATGGCTTGTCGGATGTCGGCATTAGCACTATCCGTTACAACAAGAAGATGAACCTGCTCTTTGTAGGTTATACCGATGCCAATGTCGATTTGGTTTATTCCGATGGTGAAATCAGAAACATGAGCGACATCAAGGATAAAAACCTTTTGGGTAGTAAGACGATTAACAATGTGTTTTTCGATGAAGAATTTGCTTATGTCGCATGTGGGTTCGGCATTGTGGTTTTCGATATGAAACGTTGTGAGGTGAAAGATACGTATTATATTGGTAGTCAAGGCAGCATGGTGAATGTCCGTGACATAGCTTTTTACAATGGCCGCATCTATGCTTCTACCGATGATGGCCTTTATTCGGCATCGCTTGATGCGCAGAGTCTGGCAAATTTCGCCTCTTGGCGTTTCGAGCGCAACCTTATCCATCCCCATTTGGCTTACGACGAATTGGAGGCTTTTAACGGAAAACTATTTCTCAACTATAATGGCGGTTTCAATTCCGATACTCTTTTTGTTTTTAACGGCAATACTTGGGACTATTTTGAAAAAGAGGCATCTCATGTTCGTCAGGAATTACGTGCTTATGACGATTGTTTTTTGATTACAACCCAATATAATGTTTTTGTCTACGATTCTCAGTTCCAGCAGATTGCGAATATCTATAGTCCCGGGGATCGTATTGAACCTTTGTCGGCAGCTAAGGATGCCCATGGCGATTTCTGGATTGGTGATGCCAAACGTGGCATGGTAAAGACAACTGATGGTTGGAATAATATGGATGTGTTGCCTAACGGGCCATACACCAAGAGCGCCTATCAGTTGCAAGCCTGCGGCAACCAGGTGTGGGTGGCTACCGGTGGTCATGCCTCCAACTGGGCTTCACGTTACATGAAAGAAGGCGTTTTCCGTTTCGATGGTTCGTGGACCAGTTTCAATCGAACCACGTTGCCCGCTATTGATAGCTATTGCGATTTTATTTGCACAGCTACCAATCCTAACGACCCTTCGGTGACTTATGTCGGCACTTGGGGCTATGGCATTCTGAAGTTTAAGAACGGACAACTTGATGGCGTGTTTAACGCAGATAACAGCACGCTTGATTATTGGACTTCCGACCCATCGCTGATTCTTATCAGTGGGTTGGCGTTTGATAGCAAAGGCAATCTTTGGGTGGCTAATTCGGGTGCCAATAACATGTTGTCGGTCATGGAACCTAATGGAAATTGGCATTCGTTCAATTTGGGTGGCACTTATAGCGGAGTAGACATCTCATCACTTTACATTGATACCCATGACATCAAGTGGATTCTTCGTCGCGTCGGCCAGGAATCTCAGGTTATTGTGTTCGATGATAATGGCACCCTCGACATCACTTCCGATGATAATGTCAAAGGTTTGACCAAGAATGTCGGCGACCTGCCTGGCAATATGGTTAATTGCATTGCCGTTGATAAGAGCAATGGCGTTGTGTGGCTGGGTACCGATGTTGGTCCTTGCCGTTTTGACGACTCGCGCCGTCTGTTCTCAGAACCGAATTACAAAGCAAGCCGTCCGATGGTAAGACGCAACGATGGCACTGATCAAGTCGATCCTTTGTTCGATGGTTCCAATGTGCTTTCAATGGCTGTCGATGGTGGCGGCAATAAATGGTTTGGACTTGAGACGGGCGTTTATGTCGTTGACGATTCGCAGGTGAACGTCACATTGAAACATAATTTCACTACAAGCAATAGCCCATTGCTCGATAATGCAGTCCGCACCATGGCCGTTAGCGCAGATGGTGAGGTCTTCTTTGGCACTGATAGTGGTATTATTTCCTATAAAGGCGAAGCCTCCGATCCCGATCCGGCTCCTTCTGAAATCATTGCTTACCCAAATCCTGTTCGTCCGGGCTATGAAGGATATGTTGGCATTAAGGGCTTGGCAGCCGATGCTTTGGTGAGAATTACTACCGTCGATGGTGGTTTTGTTACCGAGTTGCAAGCCGAAGGAGGACAGGCTGTATGGGATTGCACCGCTTCCGATGGCCGCAAGGTTACGCCTGGCGTCTATCTTATTTTCGTCAGTACCGATGATGGTCAGCATCGGTTTGCTACCAAAATATTAGTAATGAATTGATGGAAGACAAACAGCAAGGCATTGTCCTGCAAACCATCCGTTATGGCGACACAAGCCTCATTGTGAAGGTTTACACGCGCGCTTTCGGCTTACAGTCGTATATTATTAAAGGTGCTTTTGGACATTCATCAAAAAGCCGAGCCGCTTTCTTTCAGCCACTCAACGTCATCGATTATGTGGTAAGTGGAAAGAATCTGCACAATAGTTTGGGGTATGTCAAGGATGTGCAGATGGCTTTTTTTTATCAAACCTTATCCAGTGAGATGAATAAAAGCGCCATATTGATGTATGTGGCGGAGTTGCTTTCAAAGTCGCTGATTGAGCAGGAACAGAATCTGGCACTTTATGATTTCATAGTCCATTCCTTGCAGTGGCTTGATCTTACAGATGAAAACTATGCCAATTTCCCGTTGTTTTTCACCTTGGAGTTGAGCCGTTTCTTAGGTTTTTATCCAAAAGCAAACGAATTTTCTTTGCCTTTTTTCGATATGATGGAGGGACATTTTGTGGCTGTGGTGCCTATCCATCCATATTATTTGGAAGGAGATTCGGCTGCCATTTTTTCGGTTATGCTTAATGAGGATTTGGATAAGGTCATGCAGCTGCCGCTTAATGTGGTGCAACGCCGAAATTTGCTTGATGGCATCATTACTTTCATGCGTCTCCATGCACCGTTTTTGAAAGCTCTACAATCGCACGAAGTGCTGCAATCGGTACTGGGGTGACAACAAAAAAAAGCATCAGTCGAACTGATGCTTTTTGTCTTTTACGGATTGACTCGTCTTAACGAAGTTCTAATGAGGTTTGTCCTACAAGTTTTCCGCCCTGTTCGTAAACATCGATGAAATAGTAGCCAGGCATCATTTCAAACTCCGAAGGTTTGATGTAATAGGCGCGGACGGCAGCTTCCTTGTTGTCGTAATTCACTCTGACTTTTTCGGTATATTGCAGTGTCTCTCCATTCGATTCGAAAGCATATTCATCACCCTTACCTTTGCTGATGATGGCTTTGGTTGGGTCGGCAATGCGTATGTAGAACACCTTGGTTCCAGCTTCAACCAAGTCGTTTTGTGCGAGAGTAAAGTCGATTTTGATGCGTTCAGCTTTAGCAGCCTTGTCTGTTTCAGTTTCAGTTCTGCCTCCCTTGAAACGCACGGCATTAGCTCTAAAGTTATAAATCTTCAGCGTGGAGGCCATGTTCACTTTTCCGGTCAGTTCTTCGGCTTGGCGTGTCAGGTTGTTGTTTTTGCGAACTTCGCCTTGGTATTCCTCACGGATGCGTTCGTTTTCGGCTACCAGTTCGCGGTTGACTGTGTAGAGCGAATCCATCTGTTTTACGTATTTTTGAGAGATGGCTTGCAAGGCAGTGACTTTCTTCTTGATGCGGTTGTAGTCCCATTGTGAATCAAGGAGCTTTTTGATTTCGTCGGCATCAGCTTGGATGATGCTGTCTTTTTCGGCAAGCTCCATGCTGAGTTCGCCATAACTTTCTTTCAACTCGTTGTGGACTCTCAAAAGGCTGTCAACTTCAGCTTGAAAATCGGCACGTTGTATTTCTTTTTCTTCTTGTAAGGCCGTCAAGTCACCTTTCAGCGATGACATCCAGATGAGGAGGCCGATTAAAGCAGCGGTGAGGATTGCGATGACTGCATAAATCCATGCTGCGGTTTTCTGTTTCTTTTCTTCTGACATATGTTCAAAGTTTTAATTGCTATTCTTAAGTCTTAAACGAAATGATGTGCCGTTTTGTTTTATGATGGCTGATTTATTATAGGTTCGACTTTCGTGCGTGGTATGTTGACCGAAACGCTTTGACCGACGACATCGATGTAGACAATAAGGTGCCGTGCGTTTTTGGCCGAGATCAGTTTCCCGGTCAATCCGATGAGCGGGCCGCTGATGATGCGCACCATTTGTCCTTCTTCAAGCTCGGCTTTCTCTAGGTTGGCCTTGTTGTCTTCGTAACCAGAGATGTATCGCTTGATGGCGTCGATTTGGTTCTTCGGGACAACGACAGGCTGGTGCTCGAAGGTGACGAAACGCATCACACCGTACACGTTGAGGATGCTGTAATGCTCCTTAGGGGAAGAGTTGACGAAGACATACGATTTGAACAATGGTTCTTCGACCCTTTTCTTCCTGTCGCTCCACTGCTTGATGGTGGTGACGAGGGGAAGGAAGTAATCGACCCCCATCTCTTCAAGCCGTTCGGCGACTTTTTTCTCCGATCTCGACTTGACGTAAAGGGCGTGCCAATGTTTCTCTTCGTTAGCCAACATGGGTTTTATTTTCTTTTCTTGTGTTTTTTATCGCCTGATTCTTCGCCATAATAGTTGCTGCCATAATAGCCGCCACCATAGGTCTTGCCGTATCTGCCATAGCCATAGCTGTAGGCGTAGCTGTAACCATATTTGTAGCTTCCGTAGCGATAGCCGTAGCCGCCTTCTTGCTTGATGCCGTTCAGGATGATGTTGGCCTTAATGCCTCGGTCTTCCATATCCTTGATGATGCTGCCGAAGATGTTCTTGTTGGTTATTCCTTGACGCACAACATAAAGGTTGACATCGCTGTGACGCATGAGCAGGAAGGCATCGGTAACGAGACCCAACGGAGGCGTATCGATGATGATGTAGTCGTATCTTTCTTTCAGCTGTTCGAACAGTGTTGCACATTTTTCAGATGCAATCAGTTCAGATGGATTTGGCGGAATAGGACCGCTGGTGATGATGTCGAGATTTGAAATTTTTCCCGAAGCTTGGATGATGTCATCCAAATTGTCCTTGTTGGAGAGGAATGTGCTAAGACCCACATTGTTGTTCAAACCGAATTCCTGGAAGAGTTTCGGCTTACGCATGTCGAAACCTAACAGAATGGTCTTCTTTCCATAAAGTGCATAGATGGATGCCGTGTTAATGCTGTTGAAGGTCTTGCCAACGCCTTGCGAGTCGCCAGTGACCAGAATGACGCATTTTGGCTTGCTTTGGGTGATATATTCAACATTGGTTCGCACGGAACGGAAGGATTCGGAAATTGACGATTTGGGCGAATTGATGACAACCATCGGGTCTTTGTCGTTTGATTCGATGATTTGACCCACAATCGGGAAATTAGACAGTTTTTCGACGTCTTTTCTGTCTTTAATGGTTGTGTTGAAAAAGTCTTTCAGGAAAAGGTAAAGTGCTGGGATGAGCAGACCCAAAATCAACGCAATGAGGTAGTTCATCGATGAGCGAGGAGCGACTCTCACTGTTCTGTCGATGCGTGCTTCGTCGATAATTTCGTTATCAGGGGTGTTGGAAGCTCTCAGAATTTGAGCTTCAGCACGACGTTGCATCAAGTAATTATAGGTGTTTTGGTTGAGTTCGAATTTTCTTTGGTAACCTAAGAGCAAACGCTGCTTGTGAGGCATGTTGCGTGATTCCATCTCTGCTTTGGCAATGCGCTTGTCGATTTCGGCAATGCTCATTCGTGCATTGGAAACCAAGTTGCTGGCACTTTCCAACAAAGTCTTTTTGTAGGTGATGATCTGTTCGTCCATCTTGATGATGGTCGGGTGTTGCTCGGTGAGGGTGACTACCTGGGCGGCTTTTGTCTGTGAAAGGGTTACTAGGTCGACAACGAGTTTGTTCAACAATGGGTCGTTGATACCCATGGTGCTTGGTGCGGCCAGATTTTCCGGGTCGTCGATTTGCATTTGGATGTAGCTCTGAAGCCTTTGGTAAAGTTTCAGGTTGACATCCATTTCAGCTCTTTCTTTTTCCAGGGCTTTCAAGTTAACAAAGACCTGCTGAGCTTGGGCGTCAAGGTTCATAAGGTCGTTGCTGGTGCGGAAGTCCTGAAGGTCGATTTCAGCAGTGTTCAAGGAGTCTTGAATGCCGCTCAATTCCTTGTCGATGAAGTTGATGGTGTTTTCTGAGACTTGGTTTTTCTTTTCCAATCCGCGGGTGACGTATTCACTCAGCAATAAGTTGGTGAATTCAACGATTTTCTGTCGGTTGGTGCCTGTCATTACGACGGAGGCAATGGAGGACTGCTTGCTGGTTGCATTGACACTGTACGAGCTCATGCTTTTGACCAAGGTCGGGTAATCGTTGATGACGAACATCATTTTGCGGGATTTGTCGGTTTTCTCATTGTATCTTTCATTGAGTACGATGCGTATGCGGTTGTATCCATTGTCGATCCATTCGCCTTGGGCATACTCGCCTTTCGTCTCGATGAGTGAAGGTTGGCTGATGAGGGTCTCGCAAAGAATGAAGTCGAAAGTCTTATGGTATTCAGATTGGGCTTTCAGACCGATTTTGCCGTCGCTCAGGATGGATACTTCATAAACCAAGCCGACGGTTTGCGGTACGCTGCGGTCAAATTCGACAGTGAAAGGTGCAGTCTTGTACATCTCTGTTGTTGCTACGCGGCCTTTTTCAAAATAGCTGACCTCTAAATCCATTTTCTTGACAACGCGTTCGCAAAGCGAATATGACCTTAAAATGGCCATTTCGTTTTCGAGGTTTTGCATGTTGCCGTACGAGATGCCGGTCATGATGGAGGTTGGGTCAAAACTGTTTTTGTCTTCCTTAACTAAAACGGTTCCGGTTACTTGGTAGATGTTGGTTGTGTATCTGTTGATGAAGAAACCGATAGCCAAGGCAATGAGGGCTCCTGCTACAAATAAATACCAATGGCTTAAGCAGATGTATATTAGGTTTTTGATATCTGCTCCTTGGTCGTCGTTGTTTTGACTTTTGTATTGAGTTTGAGTGTTCTGCATGGTTTTAGGGTGTTGTTAAGGTTATGTTATTTCTTAAGAAGGGTGAATAAGGTTATGCCCAAAGTGATGACAGAGATGACTGTCGAATATGGGAATGTGGAGAAGCCCCATTGCTTGATTTTCAATGGCTCCACATAAATGATGTCGTTTGGCTTCAGATAGTAATATGGAGAAGAAAGAATGTCGGCCTGACCTAAGTCGACAGAAACGATTTCTGACCCATTATCTGTTTGGCGGATGATTTTCACCTCGTTGTTTTTGGCAAAAGTGGTAACGTTGCCAGCCATCGATAGGGCTTCGAACAGGTTGATTTGTGACTGATAGACTTTGTACATGCCCGGTCTGTTGACTTCACCTGTGATGGTGAGGTTGAAGTTGGCCATTTTCACAATCAGCATGGTTTCGTTGATGTATTGGTTGATGGCGGTCTGCAGTTTTTTCTTTGCATCTTCAACGGTCATGTTTTTCACTTCCACTTGGCCTACCAAAGGCAGTTCGATACAACCGTTTTCGTCAATGGTGTAGCATGATAAATAGATGCTGGCATCGTTCGACAAAGTACTGCTGCGGTAGCCGCTTTCTCCGTTGAACATAACAGCGCTTCTTTCATCAACCACATTGATGGCCCGGATGTATAAGTTGTCGCCAGGCTGAAGTTTGTAATCCACAGAACGGTCGTTCACGTAATTCTGTGAGTGTGTTTCGTTCTGCATTTTTGCATCTTTCAAGAAAAGCATTTCCTTTTGTGGAACGCATGATGAGAATGCAATGGCCATCAAGATGACCCCTAAAAAAGTCTTTTGGAAACGAGAGAAGGTTTTCATATTTTAATTGTTGTTATAAAGTTTCAGATTTCTGACGCCTTCGATAGGGGTGATAGGCATCCTGTATTCTATTTGAAATGTGTACTTGCCAAGATCTGTCAGGGTCAATGCTTTGTTGACGGGAAGGTTGAATGTGTAGCATCCGTCAATAAGTTCCGATTTCCAAATGTCTTCATCGTCCTTTAAATTGAAAGTATAAGCTTTGCTCCTGTATGGGTTCCCGTTGGCATCGAAAATGGAGAAAACCATCGAAAAATCCTTGTATCTGTATGTATCGGTGAAACTGATGTCGAGCGATAAGTCATAGGTTGTTTCTGCGTCAATTTCAATGTCAGTCGTGATATAGTCGAAGCGTTCCCAACTGTCATTTAGGAATGTCCTTGATAGGATGGCGCTATCTTTCTTGGAACTGATTCCGTTGCAATTGCAGAAAAGCAATGTGGAAATAACGAGTATAAAAATATGAATGCGTTTCATAGGCAATTAAATTTTGCAAAAATACGAAAATGCCTTAAAAAACAATCATTTTGTAGCATTTTTTTGAAAAATGTGTTTCTCTTGAAAAAAAATCTCTTGTTTGTTGCTGCAAGTGATTTTTTCGTTCTATTTTTGTATTCTTCATTTTGTAATATGCGGACTGAGAATAAAAATCTGACAACTAGGCGTTTTCTTGTGATGGGAATCTTCATCACCGTTGGTTTGATATATGTAATCAAGTTGTTTTCACTTCAAGTTATCGACAAAACTTATAAGCAACTGGCCGATAACAATGCCCTGCGTTTCGTGACCCAATATCCGGCTCGAGGAAAAGTCTACGACCGCAATGGCGAACTTTTGGTCTATAACGAGGCAGTCTATGATTTGCTTGTCGTTCCAAAAATGGCTAAGGACATTGACACTTTGACCTTGTGCCGGCTGCTTAATATCTCCAAGGAGTCTTTCGCAGAGCGTATGACCAAGGCTAAAAACTATTCTGCCTTGAAGTCGTCCACATTTTTGTCGCAGATTTCGAAAGAGGATTATGCCCATATCGCTGAAGTCTTGTATAAGTTCCCTGGTTTCTATTTCCAGACCAGAACCTTGCGCCATTATCCAAAGTCAATTGCCGCCCACACTTTGGGCGACATCGGTGAAGTGGGGCAGGCACAGCTCGATGTTGATCCGTATTACAAGATGGGCGACTATGTAGGTAAGTCAGGTTTGGAAAAATCGTACGAACAGGAACTTCGCGGCAAAAAAGGTTTGAAAGTGGTTATGGTGGATGTCCACAACCGCGAAATGGGCAGTTTCATGGATGGAGAGATGGACGAGGATCCTGTGGCGGGGAAAGATATCTTTCTTGGCATGGATGCTGAATTGCAAGCATACGGCGAAAAACTGATGCAAGGGAAAATCGGTTCCATTGTAGCTATTGAACCTTCTACTGGCCAGATACTTGCTTTTGTTTCAAGCCCGACCTATGACCCGAATCTTTTAGTCGGCCGTGAGCGTGGCGAGCACTACAAAGCCTTGCAAAATGACCCGATGAAACCTTTGCTGAACCGCGCCATTAACGGAACATATCCGCCTGGTTCAACCTTCAAGACGGTCGTCGGACTGATTGCCTTGCAAAGCGGCAGCATTACGCCGGCCACACAGTTCCATTGTAATGGTCCGGGTTCCATGCCTATCAAATGCACCCACCATCACGGCGGATCGCCTGATTTTGCCAATGCCATCATGAACTCATGCAATCCTTATTTTTATGAATCGTTTAAGGCGACCATCAACAATCCGAAATTCGGCAACATCAAGAACGGTTACCAGTATTGGAAGGACATGACTTACAAGATGGGCTTGGGGCACAAATTCGATACGGACATTCCTTACGAACTTTCGGGTAACATTCCGTCGCGTGAATATTACGATAAGATGTATGGCGGGCAGTGGAATTCGGTAACAATCAGGTCGCTGGGTATCGGCCAAGGTGAAGTGCTGCTGACGCCATTACAGTTAGCCAACATTGCCGCTACTGTTGCCAACGAGGGATACTATTATCCGCCTCATCTGATTAAATGTTTCGGCGACACGACGGCTATTCCTGAAGTGATGACGACAAAGGTTGAGACTGGTGTCGAAGCTCGGCATTATAAGGTCATCAAGGCGGGTATGCGCACTGTGTTTTCCGGACCGGCAGGAACGGCCCGCCGCTTCGAAGTGCCTGAGTTGGAACAATGCGGCAAAACGGGAACGGCGCAGAATCCTCATGGTAATTATCACTCAAATTTTGTGGCTTTTGCGCCGATGAGCAATCCGAAAATCGCTCTGGCAGTCATTATCGAAAATGGCGGTTACGGCGCCACTTGGGCGGCTCCTATCGCCAGCTTGATGATAGAGAAATATCTTACCGGCGAAACCACGCGGCCCGAACTCGAACAGCGTATGTTTGAAGGTGTTATCAATTATAAGAACGAGAGATGAACGACGATAGAAACAACTTGATTGGAAAAATCGATTGGGTCACGGTGCTGATTTACTTGGCTTTGATCCTGATAGGTTGGTTTAGCATTTTTTCAGCGAAATACGACGAGTTGCACCCCAGCATTTTCGACATGTCGCAAGTGTATGGCAAGCAATTGATCTGGATTGGCATTGCCTTGTTTTTGGGCTTTTTAGTCTTGCTGCTCGATGCCAAAGTGTTCTCTGGATTTGCAATATTCATCTACATTGCCGTGATGTTTGCTTTGGTCGCGGTGCTGGTCTACGGCAAGGCGACCAAAGGTGCCACTTCGTGGATTGATTTGGGCGGAGGAGTCAAGTTTCAGCCTTCCGAATTTGCAAAGTTGGGCACGGCATTGGCGCTCTCGAGCGTCTTGAGCCGATTGGATGCCGACTTGAGAAAACCGAAGACCCGCTTCATGGTCTATCTCATCATTTTCATCCCGATGGTTTTGGTGTTGCTCCAGAACGATACGGGGTCGGCCATAGTGTTCGTTTCGTTCATTCTGGTACTTTACCGCGAAGGTTTCCCGTTTGCCGGGATGATCATGCTGCTTGGTGTGGCGGCGGTGCTGTTGTTCATCTTCACCTTGCTGTGGGGACAAAAGGTGATGTACATCATTTTGGGATCGCTTTTGGTGCTTGCTGTCGTGTTTCAATTGATTCAGAAAAAACGTGGCATCATTAAGACTGTAACCATTTTCGCATGTCTTTTTGCTTTCGTTTTTTCGGTGAATTTTGCCTTTTTCGAAGTGTTACAAGACCATCAGCGTATCCGCATCGAGGTGCTGCTTGGCATGAAGGAAGATTTGAAGGGGGCGGGTTACAATGTGCATCAGTCAAAAATTGCCATCGGCTCCGGCGGGCTTCTGGGAAAAGGTTTCTTGGAAGGCACACAGACGAAATATGATTTTGTCCCGGAACAACATACCGACTTCATTTTCTGTACGGTAGGTGAAGAGGGTGGTTTCAAGGGAACATTTGTCGTTGTGTTGCTTTATGTTGCCCTTCTGGTGCGTATCGTGAGTTTGGCCGAACGGCAGCGCTCTGTCTTCGGAAGAGTTTACGGCTATAGCATTGCGGGTATCATCTTTATGCATTTCGCAATTAATATAGGTATGACCATTGGCCTGATGCCCGTTATTGGCATACCTTTGCCTTTCCTAAGTTATGGCGGTTCGAGTCTGATGGCATTTACCATCATGTTGGCTATTTTCGTGAAATTCGATGCCAGCAGAATGAAGAATTACTAATGGTTTTGATTCATTTCAAAGCTTTTCATCCGTCGGATTTGTGTTCGTTCAAATGGCGTTTGTCGTGATTTGTACGCAATTTTGAAGTTTTGCAGTTTCATTTCAAAATATCCCATGCACATATTGCCGGATTTTTATTACTTTTGCCATTTATAAATTTTAAAAAATCAGAAAAATACCGCTGATATGAAGTGTAAATTGTTGTTAATCGGAATTTTACTTGGTATTGCTGCCGTGTTGCCAGCCCAATCGGTCGACCCTGACAGCCTTGAATATTTAGATGAACAGGAAATTGAGGACTTGAATTCAGGCAAAGCCATTGTCGATGAATCGACGGTGATAGAAATGCTTGATATGGTGAGCAATATCAGCTATTTCCGTGATGTTTACCTTGATATTGACACGGCAAAAATGAATGTTTACGGCTATGGCAAAAACGAAATTCCGGTTTTCGACGATAGTGTCTATATGCAGCGTCTTGAAGCCATGGCAAAACAAACCACGATTCCTTTTACCTACAATACTCATGTCAGATCGTTTATTGATTTGTATGCCAATCGTTTGCGTCAGCAGTCGAGCAAGATGTTAGGTTTGTCGTATGTCTATTTTCCAATGTTTGAGGAAATGCTGGCAAAATATAACCTTCCGCTCGAACTGAAGTATTTGGCCATGGTGGAATCTGCCTTGAACCCTACTGCTGGATCAAAAGCAGGTGCTAAGGGGCTGTGGCAGTTTATGTTGGGTACTGGTAAGGATTATAATTTGAAAGTCAGTACTTTGGTGGATGAGCGTTTCGATCCTATGAAGGAAACGGAGGCGGCCTGCCGGTATTTGAAGAACCTATATGCTAGTTATGAGGACTGGTTTTTGGTTTTGGCAGCCTACAACTGCGGCCCTGGTAATGTGAACAAGGCCATCATGCGGGCTCGTGGAGTCCAGAATTACTGGGCCATCTGGCCTTATCTGCCTAAGGAAACGCGCGGTTATGTGCCTGCTTTTATCGCTGTGGCTTATGTGATGAATTATGCTACCGAGCACAATATCTATCCTCAGAATCCAGGGTTGCTGATGCATGGCACCGATACGGTTACGGTTCATGATTATCTCACTTTTGACCAATTGAACGAAGTGCTTGGCGTGGCAACAGAAGATGTGAAATTCTTTAATCCACAATACACAAAAAATATTATACCAGCATCAAAATCAAATACTTATTCGTTGCGTCTTCCGACTAAATACACTTTGCTTTTTGTCCAATTGGAGGACAGCATCTACAATTATAAGTCGAAGGCAGAGGTGCGCGAAGAAATCATTGTGGAAAAGGTCAAGGAGGTAAGCGAAAGCATCACGCATACGGTTAAAAAAGGTGAAAGTTTGGGAAAAATTGCCAATAGGTATCATGTCTCGGTGGCAAACATCAAGAAATGGAATAACCTGAGGAAAGATAATATCAATGTCGGTCAGAAACTCGTGATTTACACATCGGGGTCACCTATGGCTCAGGTTGGAAAGAGTTCGGAAAAAGGATCCAATAAATCAGTTAATTCTGGTGGCTCATCGAAACCCAAGACGCATGTCGTGAAGAGAGGCGAAACCTTGAGTTCCATCGCTAAAAAGAACCATTGCACGGTCAATGAATTGAAGAAATGGAACGGAATTAAGGGCAACAATATTCAAGCCGGACAAAAACTGAAGATAAAAAAGTGATTGCGGCATAATAAAACATGATGGCAGTTAGTTAAATAGGTGTACTAAATCTATAATATTATGAAAAGGAACATTATTGTATTGGCGGCTTTGCTTTTGGCTTTTGCCGTCACTTCTTGCGATGAAAAGCAACAGACGAGCCGTAAGGACCGCTCGGCGGGCGGCACTTCCGAAATCCTTATCGTCACGCAGAATGACGAACAGTGGAACGGCATGATTGGCGATAGCATCCGCTATTATTTTCTTGATTATCAATATGGTTTGCCACAGCCTGAATCGATGAACGAATTGGCTCATATCAATGTGTCGGGTTTTTCCGATATGTTCAAGAAGCATAAATGCATCATTGAGGTTGAAATCAAGCCTGACATGGAAAAGGCCACCACGGAAACAGCTGTCGATTTATGGGCAGCTCCGCAGCGTTATGTGAAAATTACTGCACCGAACCGCACAGCTTGGGTCGAACAGTTCGAAAAACAAAAAGAAACCTTTAAGCTTTGGTTCGATCAAATCGAACGCATCCGCATTATGAATGTGTTTCGCCCGTCGGTCGACAATAGTATCGTGAATGCTATTAGTAAGAAATTCGGGTTCTCATTGACAGTGCCTCAAGGTTTTTATATTGGCAAGGAAGAGCCTGATTTTATGTGGATTCGTAAGGAACTAGAACGTTCGAGCGCCTGTCTCTTGATTTATCAGACTCCTTATTTGGATACGGCTCAGTTCAGCAAGGAGAGTCTTGTGGCTTTTCGCAATCGTATGGTGAATCAGTATATTCCAGGCCCATTGGAAGGTTCTTATATGAAAACGGAAACCGAATTCGTGCCGCCAATGTTGAGCTTCGCTTCTGATTTTCCAACGGATTATGCCCTTGAATTGCGTGGCATGTGGTGTGTTGAAAACGATTTTATGGCAGGTCCTTTCGTGTCTTATTCTTTTGTGAATTCGAATACAGGCAATCTTGTCACAGTGGAAGGCTATTACTACGAGCCTAACCAGAAAAAGCGCGACCAGATGCTGCAGCTGGAATCAATCCTTTACAGTGTGAAGTTTACTGAACCTTCCGGTAAGTGACGCGTATTTTGCCGAAAGGCGTCGATTCGTTGGTGATGATTCGGTTTTCGGATAGGTTGCCAAAAGCCTCTCCGATGAATAGAATCTGTGTTCCCTTGACTGAGAAACTTCCTTTTATCGTATCGCCATGACTGATGAAAGTCAGTGTGGAATCGGCTGCGACAAGGAGTTCGTTTTCTTTTTCGATGATGCCTGTCTGCTTCACGATTTCGGGTGTGCTGAGCTGTTCGTCAAATTCGACTTCAACTTTTTCGGCTTCCCAAGTGCCTGTCAAAGTGTCGTTATTCCTTTGGCATCCTAAGCAGGAAAGCAAAATGGCCGAGGCGATAAGAATGGATTTTTTCATGTGATGAAACTGATTATTGCTGCAAAAATAACGTATTTTTGTATTATTTGTTATTTTTGCCAAGTTATAATCCAAGACGGTTATGCCCCAGCTTCAATGGTTTAAGACAAAGACGGAAAACGAAAAGACACTCGTCTTCGACCCTTTGCGGAAAAAGTATGTTGCTTTGACGCCCGAAGAGGAAGTCAGGCAGCAAATCTTGCACCATTTGGTGGAAAACCTTTCGGTTCCGGCAGGTTTGCTGGCAGTGGAGTATTCCATTCAGGTAAACGGTTTGGATAAACGCTGCGACGCCGTGGTTTTCAGCAACGACATGCATCCGCTGATGATTGTGGAGTGCAAGGCGCAGACAGTGAAAATCACGCAAAAGACCCTCGAACAGGCTGTGCGTTACTATTCGGCTTTGCAACCTCGCTTTTTATTGCTTTTTAATGGAAAGGATTGTTTCTGTTTCAAAGTGCAGGACAATGCCTTGCAAAGCATGGATCATTTGCCGGATTATCAGGAGATGAAGCGATGAAAAAAGCCGCCAGCGTGCGCCGGCGGCCTACCATTATGAAGATAAAAAACAACTGTTGTTTCAAAGTTTCGGAGGAATCAACCGCATTTCGAGTGACCGCAGTTGGTGCAGAGCATGCACCCATCTTGATAGATGATGCTGTTCTGTCCGCAGCTAGGGCAAACCTTACCGACGACCTTGGTGCCGTCTGCCACATAGCGTTTCAATGAACGGGCAATGCCGTTTTTCCATGTGTTGATGTTGTCTTCCTCAACATTCAGGTTCTGCACCAGTTCGATGACATACTGAATCGGCATGCCGTGACGCAAGATGCCGGAAATCAGTTTTGCATAGTTCCAGTATTCCTTGTTGAATGAGCGCGAAAGACCTTTCATGATGACTTCGTAGCCATCCTTGTCGTTGTATAGGAAATCGTAGCGCGAAGGTTTGCCTTCCACTTTTTCTTTAATGATGATGCCTTTGTCGACATAGGGTGGCAGGTAGAAATCTTCGGCTTTTCCGAGGAAAATCTCGTAAGGTCTGTTGTGGAGTATGCCTACGAAAGCAATCCATTTCTCGTTGTTATTGAGAAAACGCACCACATCACAACGCAATTCTTTAGGACGTTGTGGTGCTGTGGTTTCAGTAATATCTTGAGGGCGCTGGCTATTATTGGTCTGCGCCTTGTTTTCTTTCTTTTCGTCTTTCGAAACCAAAACGCCATCGCGTGATCCGTCGCGATATATGGTCATGCCCTTGCAACCGCTTTCCCAGGCGGTCTGGTAGATCTGACTGACCAGTTCTTCGGTGGTCTCTTTTGGTACATTGACGGTGACGCTGATGGAATGGTCGACCCATTTCTGCATGCTGCCCTGCATCTTCACTTTGCTCACCCAGTCGATGTCGTTTGAGGTAGCTTTATAATAAGGTGACATGGCGATGATTTCGTTCAGTTTTTTGTCATCGTAATTCATCACTTCCTCTACATTGTAGCCGTTCACTTCAAGCCAAGTGAGGAATTTGTGATGGAATACGTTGTATTCTTCAAACGAATTACCGGTTGCATCTGTAAAGGTGACCTTTGCATCCTTGTCGCTTGGATTCACCTTGCGGCGACGCTTGTAAGCAACCATAAATACTGGTTCAATGCCCGAAGTGGTCTGTGTGCAAAGACTGACGGAACCTGTCGGGGCAATGGTCAGCATGGCGATGTTGCGTCGACCGACGCGGCGCATCTTCTGATAAAGTTCCTCGTCCAAAGCACGCAAACGGTTAATGAATGGATTGTTTTCCTCGCGGCGAGCATCGTAGATTTGGAAAGCGCCTCTTTCTTCGGCCAAATTGACAGAAGAACGGTAGGCATTGTAAGCCAACAGCTTTTGGACTTCGGTCGAGAATGTGATGGCCTCGTCGGAAGCATAGCGCTTGCCAAGAGCAGCCAGCATATCGCCTTCGGCGGTAATGCCAATGCCGGTACGGCGGCCTTGCAGACACTTTTCCTTGATGTTTTTCCAAAGGTTGGTCTCAATGCGTTTAACTTCAGCGTCTTCTGGGTCGGAGTTGATTTTGTCCAAAATGGCATCCACCTTTTCGATTTCAAGGTCGACGATGTCGTCCATCATGCGTTGGGCGATGGCCACGTGCTTGGTGAAAAGCTGGAAATTGAAACGGGCCTCTGGCGTAAACGGCTTTTCAACATAACTGTAAAGGTTGATGGCGAGCAAACGGCAACTGTCGTAGGCGCAAAGCGGAATTTCGCCGCATGGGTTGGTGCTCAAGGTCTTGAAACCCAAATCGGCATAGCAGTCCGGAATGGATTCGCGTGTTATGGTGTCCCAGAACAGCACGCCTGGTTCGGCCGATTGCCAGGCATTGTGGATGATTTTATTCCACAATTGGCGGGCGTTGATTTCCTTTTTATATAAAGGGTTTGGTGAGTCGATAGGATATTGTTGCACGAAGGGCTTGTCTTCCTTGACGCACTGCATGAATTCGTCGGTAATGCGGACGGACACATTGGCATTGGTGATTTTGCCTTGCGTCATCTTGGCATCGATGAAGGCTTCCGAATCGGGGTGCTTGATGCTGATGCTCATCATCAGGGCGCCACGACGGCCATCCTGTGCTACTTCTTTTGTAGAGTTGGAGTAGCGTTCCATGAAAGGAACCACGCCAGTCGAAGTCAAGGCGCAGTTCTTGACAGGACTTCCCGTTGGACGGATGTGCGACAGGTCGTGACCGACACCACCACGGCGTTTCATCAGCTGCACTTGTTCCTGGTCGATTTTCATGATGCCACCGTAAGAGTCGGCATTGCCTTTGTTGCCAATCACAAAGCAGTTTGACAAGGAAGAAATCTGGAAATTGTTGCCAATGCCAGCCATCGGACTGCCTTGTGGAACAATGTAACGGAAATCCTTCAGTACTTCGTAAATCTCTTCTTCGCGCAAAGGATTCGGATATTTCTTTTCGATTCGAGCAATCTCGCGTGTAATGCGATGGTGCATCTCATCGGGTGTCAACTCGTAAATGTTGCCATCGCTATCTTTCAAAGCATATTTGTTGGCCCACACGTCGCCAGCCAAAGAATCGCCGTGGAAATATTCCTTGGCAGCAGCCTTGACTTGTTCGGTGGGATAGATAGTGTATTCCATTTTGGTTTTTTTCTCTTCGTTTGCCGCACTTTCTGCTGTTGTGTCGTCAGTAATATCTTTTTCAACAAGTTGCACATCCTCCTGCTGACCAAGCTTTTCTTCGTCAAAAGTAGTGTTGCTCCTGTAATTCACCATTTTAGCATGATTATCGCTGCTATCTTCCTTGCTTTCAGTGTTTTGCATCATGCTGAATAGGTCAAGCTCATTGTCAACTTGAGTATGGTTTGTTTTCATTATGTTGAAAATTAGATTTTTACAAATAAAAATAAGGCGGGATTTTCCGTCTCGTTTCAGGTTGCTAAATTAGCAAACAAAGAGCATATCGGGAATGAAAAAATGTTGTTTTCGGGCAACTATTTATCAACAATGCCTGTTGATAAGTTTTTTCGTTTTGACTATCAACAAGATATTTCAGGCTATTTGTTTTTCCGATTGGAAAATCGAAAACTTGGCATACTGCCAATCTGGTTTTAGAAATCCAAATTGAACGACAGGTAGAATTTCGGTTTCTTGCTGATGTTGCCGTCTTCGATGCCCCATGCCATGTCGCCGCGCACAAAATATCCTAAAATCTTGGTGCGTAAACCTAACCCGAAACCGCCTACAATGGGTTCCTTGAGTTCGGTCACGCTGATGCTGAGGTTGCCATCGGCATAATGAGAGGTGTAGAGCGAATTGCTTAAGTCGTATGGATTCCAGCCCGTCCATGCTGTTCCGACATCGCCAAAGGCAACAATCTGGAAGTTTTTCAGAAATTCCATGTTGACAGGGCGGTTAAGCAGGTAGGTGAAGACGGGGAAACGCAATTCGCTGTTCAGTACGACGAAACTGTTGCCGTTGCGTATGTTTTGGTCGAAGCCACGCATGTTGGTCGCTAAGGTTTGGTAGGCGTAGTTCTGCCCGTAGTCGATAGGTGTCCGTTGGTCGAATCTTGCCGGCAGCCAGTTGTCGACGCCTCCCATATAATAGATGAGTTTGTCTTGCCCAAAAGAAGAACTGCCTGCAATGCGGTTGGCCCAGATGAAATTGCGGTGAATGCGGGTGTAGTGGCGGAAATCGAATCCGGTCACAATCATGTTTTTGCTTCCTCTTGCAATCAACTGATGGTATTCGGCAAAAATCTTTCCTCTTGTGCCAACGTAGAGGTTGGTCTCAAGCTTGCGCGAGTTGTCGTAGACGAGTTCTCCACGCAGTCCGCCCCAGTTAACCATTGTGTTCGGGTCGGCCAAACTGACATCGTTGATAGGCAGGTTTACTTTGTAGTCGTTTCTGTAAATCAAGGTGCCTTTCAGAGCGAGTGTTTCGTTGAAAGGATAACTCATGGTGTAGAAAGCTTCGTCGGTGAAGGTCCTGTAGTAATAATCGGGGTTGGCGTCGGTGACATAACGGTGTAAAGTCAACGACTTGTCTATGCGCTTGCTGAAATTGCTGAAACGCAGTATGTATTCGTTGTTGACAAGGCTCGTGTTCAGTTTCACGCCTGCATCTATTCTTACATCTTCCATAAGGTCGTTTATGGAGGCACCGAGGAAAATGTTGAAGCCCGAATTGAGGTAAACGGGCATGATGCCTCCCGTGAAAGGCTGGTAACTGTAGTTCAGGCTGCTGAAGTCGATCTGGCTAATGAGTTTGTCGGAGAAAAGTTCCACATAATAGTTGTTCGGCCTTTGGATGGTGTCTCTATACCGCGGTCTTTCTGCGATTGGTGTCTCAGTCGGTACGATGGAGTCGGAAAATGGCGTGACGGATTGCTTTTTGCGGCGTGGCTTGCGGTAACTTGTTGAAAAACGGTGCGCTGTAGTGCGTTTCAGAGTATCGGTGATTTGACTCAACTGATTGTCGAGCAGTCTTTTCTGTGCGTATGGACTCATTTGGGTGATTGGGGCCGTATTGTTTTGCGAAAGGAATGGCGAGAGGTGGATTTTTTCACCGCTTTCATCGGGCATCAGTATGGCAACACGGTTGTCGCGGGGATGATAGGAATAGTTGATAATGCTTGATGAATAATTTGTAAGTTGCCGTGTATGAGTGAAATATCGGTAATGAATGGTGGTGTCGATAAAACTGATGGCGCTGTCGAGTTGGGCTTGGTAAAGGTTGAAAAATCCGTTGCTGTCGCTGAGATAGAGCAGACTGCCGTCTTTGAGTGTCAATGGTTTGATGTTGCTGCTCACTTTCTGCTGGGTCAGGTTTTGGAGCGATGGCTGTTTTGCGGCATAATGATAGGCGTAAATGTCGAACTGTAAGCCTTGTGCCGATGGCTTGAGTTTCGGATTCAGTGAATCGGAAACGCGGTTCGAACTGAAGTAAATATGCTTGTCGTCAGCCGAAAAAACAGGATCCAGGTCGGTGTGGAAATCGTTGGTGATTTGTTCTGTGGTGTTTGAAAACAGGTTGTAGACAAAAATGTCGGGTTTGCCGTCGCGAGTGGCGGCAAGCACAATCTTGCGGCTTTTGTGTGCGTATGAAAATGATGTTATCTTTTGGAATTCAAATAGATAGGTTTGTGCAGTTTTCCTGGTGTTGATGTCGATGTTGCAGAGCAAAATCTTGCCTTTTTCTTCGATGATAAAGGAAAGGATTTCGCCATTAGGATGCCAGGCAAGGAGCGGGAACGAGGTGTCGATGTGCTCATCGGAACGGTATCCGGTCTTGAAGAGTTTCTGTTTCTTATGGTTTTGGAGATTTTCAATCCAAAGCGTGATGCGGCCTTCGTCGTTGCTGACGTATGCCATGTTTTTGCCATCGGGACTGATGCATGGTTCGGTGAAGGTGCGGTGTTTGCGATACTTCAGCTGCATTGGGTCGTTCGGCTTATTTTGCAGAAGCGTCGAATAGCGGTGCTGATAGAAACCGTACCAGTCCTTGATGAGCTGCTTGTATTCCACTCCGGTGATATAGAGCAGCGCTTTCTTGACATTTTGTGTGCTGGCTGCCAAAGTCATCACGTCGCGGAACGATTTTTCTCCATACTTCTCATCGACGAAATTCCAAAACGAATAGCCGGCAATGATGGCATCTTCATCTCTCAATTGGTTGATTTTCTTGTATGAACCTGTCAAGATGCCGCGTTGCAGACGGTCTTCCTTGTAGCTGTTCCAGTCTTGGGCGACATATGCGCAAAGACCGTTTTGGAACCATTGGGGAATTTCGTAACGGTAGGAATTGCGGATTTGCGAGCCGATAGAGATGCCGTTCATCAGCTGGTTCATTAGCAGTTGGGCGATGCCTTCGCGGATTTGTGTCTCAAAATTGACATAATTGCCGTCGAAATACAAAAAGACTTTTGTTCCAAGGATTTTGGTCTCGCCGCCCGTGTTGCGCGTGTCTTCCTCTTCGTTGTTGATGTTGCTTTGCTTGAAGTCGCTTAGGCTGTTAAACACCAGAAACTGAATCTTTTTCCCAAATTGTCCGCCAAGTTTGGCTTCCATGAGCGAAATCTGGGTCTTAGCATATTGCTGGGCGTATTTCGCTAGGTCTTGTCCTCCTTGGTAATAGTAGATGTCGAATTTGTCGTTGCGGTAGTACGACCAGTGAAAGTCGTCCCATTGCACGCGGTTCTTGCCAAAAGTCATGTTCAAGCCGTTGTAGAACTGAGCTTGCACACTAAACCCAACCGACAGCAGCAAGACTGTTAGCAGGAATTTAATGCGGTTTGTTCTATGAAGCAGCATGAGTTTTGGCATAATTAGCCTACAAAAATAGAAATTCTTAATGGGAAAATGCTTACTTTTGCCGAAAATCTGCTTTTATGCTGCAAATCAAGACTTTCGTTTTTAATCCTTTTTCTGAAAACACCTATGTTGTTTTTGACGAGACCAAGGATTGTGTCATTATTGATCCAGGATGCTGCACTTCTAAAGAAGATGAGCAACTTTTCCGCTTTGTTGATGAAAACGAACTGAATGTGAGCATGGTAATCAATACGCATGGTCATATTGATCATGTGGCAGGCAATGCGTCTGTCGTCCAGAGATACAAGGCGAAGGTGGCGGCAGGTGTAGGAGCAAGGCCTGATTTTGTAAAGGTTCAGTTTCAAGCCCGATTCTTTGGTTTTCCTTTGGACAAACCAGTATCGCTGCCTGATTTTGAACTGCCGGAAGACGAAATCATCAAAGTTGGGAACAGCACATTGGAAGTTATGACCACACCTGGCCATGCTAAGGGCAGCATCAGTCTTTATGCTGAATTGGAAGGGCTTGTCTTTACGGGTGATGCGTTGTTTTGCCGCAGCATAGGCCGTACGGATTTGCCAGGTGGCGATTATGCCGAATTGTGCCGTAGCATCAAGGAAAAACTGTTCCGTTTGCCTGACGACACGACGGTTTTCTGCGGTCATGGCGAGACAACTACCATAGGCGAAGAACGTGATTTCAATTTGTATGTGAACGGATGAAAAGCCGGCTGATACATATTATAATATTTTTGTTGTCCGTTTCCGCTGCATTTGCGCAAGGCGAGATGCGGACGATTGACAGCTTAAAGCAGGCCGTAGCCTCGCAGAGTGGGCGCGAAAAGGTGGAGACGATGCTGGAATTGTCGTGGAATTTGACCGATATTTCATTTGAAGAAGGTGTTGCCGCCGGTGACCAATCGGCTGCTATTGCCCATGAATCAAACTATTCCGATTTAGAGGCTAAGTCATATTATCGGAATGGCTATTTGTTCCTCTATCACAATGATTTGGATTTGTCAAAGGAATATCTGCATAAGTCTTTGAAATTGTATAAACAACTCGATGACAAGGTTTTCCTTTTCGAAGTATACTGGTGCCTTGCATTGGGCGATATGCGCATGGGTGATCTTGATTCGGCTGCATATTATTATGATAAGGCAATAGATATGGCAGAGGCTACGGGCGACAAGGTGGCAAAAATAGATGCCCTCGATAATTTGGGAATGGTCTATTATGAACAGGGCAATTGGGATGATGCGCGGAAATGCTATGAGGACGGTTATCAGATCGCAAAAGAGGAAGGGGATTCTCTGCTAATGGCCCGAAATGAATTTAATCTTTCCGTGCTTTATTCTGAATTGGGTGAGTGGCAAAATTCCATGCCGATATATAGCCGTTTAATTCCTTTCTTCTCAAGAGTCAAGGATTATCCTTCGTTGACAGTGGCCAACAAGAATATGGGTTTGATTTACGAAAAGTATTACATCAATTATGATTCGGCCTTGTTCTATTTCAATAGGGCGGTTGAACTGGCTGATTCCATTGGTTCCGGGTGGTTGCTTTCGGAATCAATGAATGAGATTGGAAATGTCTTGTCGCTTCAAGGACAATACGAAGAAGCCATGAAAAAGTTTGATGAATCGCTGACGATAGCGCAGGCTTCGAGCTATCCTATGGGACAAATTGCAGCCTTGGCGGGCTTGGGTGAGGTCCATTATAATAAAGGTGATTACTCTCGCTCATTGGATTGTTTTCTGCAATGCCGAGAACTTAGCGAGAGGTATTCGATTGGCATCTATAATACAATAATACGGTCAGCTTTGATTAGGAATTATGCCAGTCTTGGCCGTAATGAGAAATTGGATGAAGAACTGAATGCTTTCATCGAAAATTATGAATCCTTGTCTTTCCAAAATGCAGGATTCGTTGATGAAAACAATAACATTTTCAAAAACGTATCTGATATTTCCAGGCAATACGATGAATTATTGGCCAAATCCGACCGCCAAAACCGCCAAATGCGTTCTTACCGCCTTGCTTTCTTCGGTTTACTGGCCATTGTCTTTTCGGTTTTGTCCGTTTTGCTGCTGCGTCATCTGAGAAAAAAACGCTAAAAATTTTCCGTTCGAAGGATAACAATTGAAATAAAAGTCTAACTTTGCCAAATGTTTTTGAAAGGGGTTCTTTCCCAATCTTAAATCTTTAAATCATTAAATCTTTAATTTATAAAATATCAATTTGTTAAATCTAGAATTATGATCGAAAAAATCACATCTTCACAACAGGCTATGGACCTCGAAGCCAAATACGGTGCCCATAACTATCACCCGCTTCCAG
>JAKSMU010000018.1 GCA_024400455.1 Bacteroidales bacterium
AACCCGCAATCAGCGAAATGGCCAGCAAGTGAGCACCACTGCCGGTATAAAAAGCATTGGCACCGATATTCACTTGGAAAAGATTCTGTATGACGAGGTTACGGCCAAAGTTATTGCGGTTATCGCCAGTGGCACCGTAAATGGCGCAGACGGTCATGAAGATAGGCAGCATGATAGTTGCCTTCACGGTAGTTGCGGAGATAAAGGCTGACAATACGATATTGATAATCAAGAAACTCCACAACACGCCTTTGGCGCTTTTGCCAAACTTGATGACAAAAGCCAAGGCCATTCGTTTAGCGAATTGGGTCTTCACCAACATACTCGCCAAAACGAAAGAAAGAATGTTCAACCACATGACAGGATGGCCCAATTGAGCCAAAGCGTCTTTTTGTGTGGTGACGTTACAGAGCACAATGCCAAGAATCAACAACAAGGAAGTCAGATAGTTAGGAATGGCTTCCGTCATCCAGAGGATGAGACTTGCCACAAAAATGGCCAGCATGGCATAGTTGGTTCGGATGAAAGCGTCGAAACCGATGTCGTTGCAGCGTTTCAAGGCTTTTTCGGTCAGCATGGAAGTGTCGAGGTTGTCGATAAACCCGATGTGACAAAACCAATAAATGACGACAAAAGCAATGATTGCCAACGGACCACCCAAACGGGCCATCCACACTTCGAAGGACGATTTCTGCATCTTCGGCAGTTTCTCAATCCTGTAATTGTTCATATCCAAGGGATCGAATGTGCTCATGTTTTTTAGTTTTTTAGCTTTAAGCCGTAAGCTATAAGCAATAAGCAGAGCGGCTTACAGCTTATTGCTTACGGCTTGTGGTTGATTATTTCCAGTTCTTATAAGGATTCTTCATCAACATGGAGTTGAAATATTTCGGGTCGCCCGTCACTTCTTCACCGAGCCATGCAGGTTTGTCGAAAGGTTCGTTTTCGTCTGCAAGTTCGACTTCGGCAACAGTCAGACCGTCGTTATCACCGTAGAATTCATCCACTTCCCAGGTGTGTTTTCCATCGGTGTTCTTGACGAGATAGCGGGTCTTGTCGATGACGCCGGGTTCGGCCAATTCGAGCAACGACTTCACTTCTTCAACCGGGATTTCCTTTTCCCATTCAAAACGTGCAGCGCCTGATGCGTTGCCAATGCCCTTGATGGTGATGTAGCCCTTGTCGCCTTTCACGCGGACGCGGACGGTGCGTTCAGGCACACTGCAAAGGTAACCTTGCGTGATTCTTGTGGCTTTGAAAGCCTCTGACTTAAAATCTCCCTTAACAAGGAATTTCTTTTCTATTTCTTGAGCCATATTAATTTGAGATTCAAAGATTTAAAAATATAAGATTTAATGATTAAAAATTTGGTTATCAGTTATCAGTTATCAGTTGTCGGTTCTCAGTTATCTGTTAATCAATGACTGAAAACTGAGAACCGAAAACTGATAACTTATTCATTAGCAAGTGGTTTGTCGGACATACCGATGACGCGCTTGATAGCCTGTAAATAATTGATGTTTTCGACGCCTTCGAGACCGATTTCGCTGATGGTCTTCTTGATGTCTTCAATTTCAGTCGATTCCGAGTTGATGGTCATCACCTTAGCGCCATTGATGAGCACTTCGCCCACTTCGCAAATGGTGTCGTTGACCATGTAACCCCAACGCTTTTTGTGGACGCGCACGGCAGCCAAATCAGGATTGGCTTTCACCATAGCCATGAATTCGTCGTAGGTGTAGGTGCCCTTATCCAACTTAGGCATTTCAACCATGAAAGCAGGGAACACTTCCTTTTCGAGGACTTCTTTTGCAATAGGGAATTCGCCTTTCATCAAAGGATTCCACTGTTCCAATCCGTCGACAGTCTGGACGTAGGTCTTGATGTCCATCTTGCCATTGCGGATCTTGGTGTTGTTGATGTCGTTTTTGCGCGAAATGATGTAGATTTCGTCACTTAAACGTTCCCATACTTTTTCAGGCACAGGCATCGAGAGGCGAGCCATGCGCTTATGTGCTTCGCAGAAGCATTGTCCGAATGAACGGAACTCAAATCTCGGCTTCGATTCTTCGCCGATTTTCATTTCTTCTTTTGCCATTATTTTTTGAGTTTTAAGCAATAAGCCATAAGCTGTAAGCCATTGCAGAGATGCTTATGGCTTACTGCTTATAGCTTAAAGCTGATTATTTATTCTTGAGGTATGTCTTCGCCTTCGGCTGGGTTGGCAGCGTTTGGTGTAGCATCGGCAAGTTTCCATGCACCGCCGTCTGGTGTGCGAGCGTATGATTTTTCACCGACATTTGAAATGGTCTGACCCCATTCGCCGGTCGTACCTCTTTCGAAGGCATCTCTTTCGGTACCATCAGCCATGAAGAGCGCCATGCGAATGGTCTTCTTTCCTGACAGACCGCTGCTGAAGAAGAGATTTTCAGGTTGTTCAGGGTGGTCAACCAAAACATCTTCGCTATAAAGCAAGATATAGCCGTGAGCTGGAGCTACGACAGTAGCGTCAGCAACCCATTTGGCGTTTTCAAGGCCTTCGTTGCCATCCTTGCAGATGTACATGCCTTCGAGAGGAAGGTCGAGGTCGCCCATGTTGTAGATTTCGATGAACTTGGTGTCGCCGTTCAGTTCGTTGAGAACGATGTTGGTGTAGTCAGGCTGTGGAGTTGGAGGTTCTGGAGTATCGCCACCTTCGAGGCCTTCGACCAATTCGGTACCTTCGACATTCTGAGCACCTGGAGTAGCATCAGCATGATACCACTTGCCATCAGCATTGCGGCTGTAGGAAGCTGGAGCGGTCATTTGGATGTCAACCAAGTTAAAGTCATCGATGCTTTGGCCAGCAGGGGTGAAAAGTTGGATGCGGACGTTCTTCTTTGCAGAGAGACCGCTGCTGAAAATCAGAGATTCGGGATAGCCATAGTGAGGCATGCCTTCAGCTTCGCAAACGTCAATGCTATAGAGCAGCAAGTAACCGCCTGCTTCGATGGTGACGTCGGCAGCGCCAAGCCAGTTCTGTTCGCCATCTTTCTGAATGTAGCAGCCAGCCATATTGATGGCTTCGGCACCGGCATTGTAGATTTCGATGAATTTGTCGTTGCCGTTCAGTTCGTTGAGACGAAGGACTGAGTAATCGACAGCGACAGCGCCAACGGTATAATCCATTTCGGCGGAAACAGCTTCAGCCTTATCGTTGACAGCCTTGACGTAGAACACGACCTTTGTGT
Source organism: Bacteroidales bacterium (assembly GCA_024400455.1). Classification (GTDB taxonomy): domain Bacteria; phylum Bacteroidota; class Bacteroidia; order Bacteroidales; family F082; genus Limimorpha. The sequence continues at coordinate 3,231 of JAKSMU010000018.1, forward strand.
CGTTTGGCATGGCAGGAATAACAGCTGCGTAGGTGTCTCTTTCGTTTGCAGGAATCATCTCGACAGGAGTCATTGTGCCGCCAGCGAGATTGGCATCCATATAATATAAGGTGGCCGTAAAGGTTTCGAAACTAGTGATGACAGCCTTGACGGTGACATCAGTGTTTTCAGTAACTGCGGTAGGCGTGTAGCTCACTCCCGTGATGCTGATGCCTGGATATTTTTCGTCTTTAACGCATGATGCAAGACCAACGATAAGGGCTAATGCCACAAATAATATCTTTTTCATTTCTATTCAATTTTTAAAATTAGACAATTATGATTTTATTAGAATGCAACTTGGAAACGAGCGAGGAGCATGTGATAGTTGACGCCGCCTTCGCCTTGTGCCAAATCAACCTTTGTGAAGTCCTTGGTCGGGTTGCCGTCAGCATCGAGGCCGCAATAGAGCTTGCCCTTGCCGTTAGCATAACGGTCGTTGTTGACATACTGATAATTGAGGGCAATCTTCACGTTCTTGCCGAAATAGAAATTCAAGGCAGCGCCATAAAGTTCTGCTGAACCGCCATAGATGGCTTCGGAAGCAGCGCGGCCTTCGTAGTCGTTCATGTCGACATATTCGTAGCGGAGAGCCAATTCGACATCGCCCCAGCTGCGGCCCGTGCGGACGCGGTTGAACTTGGCGCCGTCGCTGTCGTAACTCTGCTTGCCGCCGAAGAGGAGGTAGCCGCCTTCGACATACCAGCCATTGAAATAGTAAGGCTTGTCGATAGCGTGGTCTGCATCGAGATAGCACCAGTCGGCCAACCAAGCGCTTTCCATACGGAAGCCTTCGCAGTGACCGGCAATTTCAGCTGTTGCCAAAAGGTTGTGGTCGGTGTATTTGATATCGTCAGTATCGACGAACTTCTTGCGGTTGATGTTGGTGGTGTTGCGGCAGCTGTAGCGTGTCACACCCATAACGCCGTTTTCATCAGAAGTCTTTGGTGTGTCGTACATGAAAGCACCGCCAATGTGGAGGCCATAGTTGGCTTCGTTGACAGGACGGACAACGATCTTACCGACATACGACAGACCTTCATCCATGCCGTAGTCCTTGTTCTGGTCTTCAACGAAGGTGCGTGTTTCCTGACCTTCGATTTCCTGGAAGAGAACGCTAGCACTGCCGAAGAAATACTTGTTGGTATACTTGGCAAAGAGACCAAGGTGACGGCTTGGAGCCAAAGCGCTGACAATCATCGGGCGTTCCATGAATTCGAGGTAACGTGATGAGGTGTTGCGCGAAAGTGAGAAATCAGGTTTCTGGCTACCGACGCTGAACTGCCAATGATCGAGGCCGTTGTAGCGGAAGATAGCGTCTTTCAGTTCAAAGGAACCATTGGCAAGTTCCATGTCGACTTCACCATACCAGTCAGGGGTGATTTGAGTCTTGACGGCAAAACGGGCACGGCGGATGCTGGCTCCGTTACCAATCGGATCAGCCCAGTCCTGCTGGCCGAAGAATGCACCGAAATCGACTTGAACTCTGGAATCGAACCACAGTTTGTAGTCCTTGTCCTTTGATTCGAACACGAGGATACCGTCACGGCTTGATGCTGTCACTTCCTCGACATCAACTTTGTTGCCATACTGGTCAATGGCTTGCGCCTTGTCTTCAGTCTGGGCAAAGGCCATCGTTCCTACGAACAATGCAGCCAACATAAAAGTAAATCTTTTCATTGCTGTTAATTTTTAGTGATACAATTTGTTAACTAACTGTGTTTGTATAATAAGTTACAAAACTATAAAATGTTTTGGCATCAAGCAAAAAAAATTCAAAATAATTTCATATTACAAACGCAAATAAAGAATCCCTCCTCGTTAACAATCATAAACGAGGTTCGCTTTTATCAGAAAATGCCTTCCGGCAAAAATTATTCTTCGTTGGAATTTTCAGCCTCCCTAGCCTTCATTTCCTTATACTTGCCTCCGAAAATGTCGAAACGCACGAAACGGCACTCCAGCGGTCCGTTCCACACCGGAATCTTTTCGCTCGGCTTCAGGCCCACATGCTTCAGGGCGACGGCATCATCGGTGATGAGCCAGCACTGGAAACCCTGGAAATTGCGTTTCAAGGTGTTGCCGATGTTTTCATACACCAAATCGATGTCGTCTTCCTCCAGACGGTCGCCATACGGCGGATTGATGATGACGATGCCGCCACCTTCGGGAGGCGTCAGGTCTTCCATGTTTTTCTTCATCAGATGGATGTCGCGCTGCAAGTGCGCGTATGTGATGTTGTTTTCAGCAATGGCGACGGCTTTCGGCGAGCGGTCGGAAGCCCAAATCTCGTAGTCGAAATCACGGATCTGGCTGTCGGCCTCGTCCTTTATGCGGTTCCAAAGCTCAGGGTCCCAGTCGTCCCATTTCATGAAGCCCCACTGCTTGCGGTAGTAGCCTGCCGGAATCTTCATGGCATACATGGCCGCCTCGATGGGCAAGGTGCCCGAGCCGCACATGCAGTCCAGGAAATTGCAGTCGGCTTTCCAGCCCGAGAGCTGAATCAGTCCGGCGGCAAGCACCTCGTTCATAGGCGCTTTGTCGACCTGCTTGCGGTAGCCGCGATGGTGCAGCGACTCGCCCGAACTGTCGAACAGAATCTGCACCTTGTCCTCGCGGATGTGCAGGTTGATGCGCAAATCGGGATTCAAGGTGTTGATGCTCGGACGTATGCCGTAAATGTCGCGGAACTGGTCGACGATGGCGTCTTTCATCCTCAGGCTCGCATATTGCGAATGGGTGAAGAAGCGTCCGCTGGTGACGGCATCGATGCAGAAAGTCTGGTCGGTGCGGAGCAGTTCGCACCAGTTGATTTCCTGAACCGCCTGATACAGCTGGTCATCGTTTTTGGCATAAAAGGTCTTGAATGGCTTCAGCACCTTCAGGGCCGTGCGGACGGTATAGTTGATGCGGTACATCAGTTCCTTGTTGCCTTCGCAGAGCACGGCGCGGTGCAGGATGCGCACGTTTTTGGCACCCAAGGCCTTTATTTCGGCAGCCAGCACTTCCTCCAGTCCGGCTGCGGTTTTCGTTACAAGCTGATAGTTGTCTTCCATTAGGATAAATTTGTGCAAAGATAGAAATTGTTGCCAAACAAATTCCCATGGACGGCATTATTTGTCAAAAACCTTAAAAATGTGTAAAATTATGGCAACAATATACAATTTGACCTTTCAATAACCAAAACCTAAACGACGGTTTTACCCCCACGCAAATTAAATCTCACCTTATTTAAAAAGGGAGCGTTTTTTTCCCTACCTTTGCAGCCGAAATCGAAGATTAGACGTTAGTCAATTCAAAATACGTATTTTTTTAATTTTATTCGAATAAATCATGAATCCATCACACATCGAGCACATCGGAATCGCTGTTACCAGCTTGGAAGAATCCATTCCATTCTTCGAGAACCTTCTTGGCACGAAATGCTATGCCATTGAAGAAGTTGCAGACCAGAAAGTGAAGACCGCTTTCCTGCGCTGCGGACAGACCAAAATCGAACTCCTTGAACCTACAAGCCCTGAAAGCACCATCGCCACTTTCATCGAAAAGAACGGTGGCCGTGGCGGCATGCACCACATCGCTTTCGCAGTCGAAAACCTTGAAGGTCAGCTTGAACAGGCTAAGGAACTCGGCATCCGCCTCATCGACCAGACCCCACGCGGTGGCGCCGAAGGCCTGAGCATCGCTTTCCTGCACCCGAAATCAACTTGCGGCGTTCTGACTGAGCTTTGCGAAAACAAGAACAAGTAAGAAAATCCTTTCCAAGCCGCCGCAGGCAGTGAAACCCGAACATTTGTGCGGGTTCACACGTTGTTGTAATGCTTGCATTACGACGGTTTGGGCATTTACAAAAAATAAAATCCTCTAATATCCTATTCAAAATCATGTTAATTGAACAGAAAATTCAGGAACTGTTAGACAAGCGCAACGAAGCCCGCTTAGGCGGTGGCCAAAAGCGCATTGACTCTCAACATGCGAAGGGCAAAATGACTGCCCGCGAACGCATCGCTATCCTTCTCGACGAAGGTAGCTTCGAAGAGACTGACATGTTTGTCACACACCGCACTACCGACTTCGGTCTCGACAAGCAGCAGTATCTCGGCGACGGCGTCGTCACCGGTCACGGTACCATTGACGGTCGCGTCGTTTACGTCTATGCTCAGGATTTCACCGTTTTCGGCGGTGCATTGAGCGAGACCATGTCATTAAAGATCTGCAAGGTGATGGATCAGGCCATGAAGGTCGGCGCTCCTGTCATCGGCATCTGCGACTCAGGCGGTGCCCGTATCCAGGAAGGCTCACGCAGCTTGGCAGGTTACGCCGAAATCTTCCAGCGTAACATCAACGCATCAGGCGTCATCCCTCAGATTTCAGCCATCTTCGGCCCTTGCGCCGGTGGTGCCGTTTATTCACCGGCTTTGACCGACTTCATCCTCATGACCCAAGACAACAGCTACATGTTCCTCACGGGACCAAAAGTCGTGAAGACCGTCATCGGTGAAGACGTTTCGACCGAAAACTTAGGTGGTGCCAAGATTCACGCACAGAAGTCAGGCGTGGCACACTTTGCCGTCGAAAACGAAGAAGAAGGCCTCAACCTCATCCGTCGCCTCATCTCCTTCCTGCCTCAGAACAACATGGAGGATGCTCCTGTCGTCGAGTGCAACGACCCAATCGACCGCATGGAAGATGCCCTGAACCAGATTATCCCTGATAACCCGAACAAGCCTTATAACGTTGCCGACATCATCAATGCAGTGGTCGACAACGGCGACTTCCTCGAAGTCCATAAGAACTACGCCAAAAACATCATCGTCGGCTTCGCCCGTCTCGATGGCATTTCGGTGGGTATCGTCGCCAACAACCCGGCCTTCTTCGCTGGCGTTTTGGACTGCGACGCTTCACGCAAAGGCGCACGTTTCGTCCGTTTCTGCGATGCCTTCAACATCCCGATCATCACTTTCGTCGATGTCCCGGGCTTCCTGCCAGGCACTGGCCAAGAATACAACGGCATCATCGTCCACGGTGCAAAACTGCTGTATGCCTACGGCGAATCGACCGTCCCGAAGATTACCGTCACACTGAGAAAGTCGTATGGTGGTTCACACCTCGTCATGGGCTGCAAGCAGCTTCGTAACGACGTCAACTACGCATGGCCAACAGCCGAAATCGCCGTCATGGGCGCATCAGGTGCTGTTGAAGTGCTCGATGGCAAGAAGATTGCCGAAATCACCAACCCAGACGAACGCGCTGAATTTGTCGCCAAGAAGGAAAAGGAATACCAAGACAAGTTTGCCAATCCTTACGAGGCAGCCAAGTTCGGTTACATCGACGATGTGATTGAGCCACGCAACACGCGTTTCCGCATCATCCGTGCCCTGCACACGCTCGAGACCAAGCGTCTGGCCAATCCTGAAAAGAAACACTCTAACATTCCACTGTAAACTGTAAGGAAATGAGTCTGTCACATTTTCAAATATTAGCGGCACACGAACCTTGGGTTTATTCCAAAGGTTGGGTTGTCACCATTGCAGGTTTCTGCATCGTCATCATCGCCCTTTTCATCCTTTCGACGATTTTCCGCGGCATAGCCTCTTACTTCTCAAAGAAAGACGCCCAAAAGATTGCCCCTGAACAGAAAAAGGTTGAAACCAAGCCTGTTGTGAAAGCAGAAACGAAGGTTGCCGCCGAGGGTGAAATCCCTGCCGAAGTGCTCACCGCCATCGGCATGGCCCTTTACCTCTCAACGAATCTTCATGATGAAGAAAGCAACGTCCTCACAATCGAAAGAAGACAAACTTCTTGGAATGATAAAAGTTACGGAGTTAGACACTGGAATCGTTAATTTTAAGACAAAATGAAAAAATTTAAATTCACCATTAGTGGTAAAGCATACGAAGTGGAAGTGCAGAACATTGAAGGCAACATCGCCGACGTCAATGTGAATGGCACTCAGTATAAAGTGGAAATGGAAGAGCAGGCTGCTCCTGTCGTGAAGCCTGTAGCCCGTCCCGCCAAGACCCAGAGCACTGCTCCTACACAGCAGGCTGAACCGGCTGCCAAGAAGGCTGCCGCCGGCGGTCCTGGCCACAAAATGGAAGCTCCTCTTCCAGGCACCATCATGCAAATCTACGTCAAGGAAGGCGCTGCCGTCAAGAAGGGCGACAAGCTGTTGATGTACGAAGCAATGAAGATGGAAAACAACCTGCTCGCAGAATGTGACGGCACCATTACCGCCATCAACTGCCGCCAGGGCGACAATGTTCTTCAAGGTGATGTTTTAATCGTAATCGGATAAGGACATGCTGGGAAAGAAAAGTATTTACAGAAAGCCTGTGACAATCCTCGTCACTTTGGCCCTGCTCATCCTCTTTAACTTTGCCGTTGTGAACAACCCGCTGTTTGCAACCAAGGTTAGCGAGCTGTTTGCGCAGACCGAAGAAGTGACGGACATGACTGTCGAAGAAGGCATCGCACAACAGGCCGATTTGGTCGACACCATGATTGCCGACTCAATGCCTGCTGTTGAAGAAGAGGCTGAAGCTGTTGTCGAGACAGCCCAAGTCGCTGACGAACCTCAAGTCCTCGAACCTGAAGACACTTCCATGAAGGCTCAGTTCAAGGACGGTATGCAAAAATTCTGGCTGCTGACCGGTTTCAGAAACTGCAAACTGGGCAACATCATCATGATTTTGGTCGGCATCCTGTTCATTTTCTTAGCCGTGCGCTTCGAATTTGAACCTATGCTGCTCATCCCGATTGGTGTCGGTATCATTTGCGGTAACATTCCTTTCTATCAAGGTACGGGTATCAATTTGGGTGATGCCGTCGGTTTCGCCCAATCGGCCCTCGACTCGGGAGCCTATCATTTCGACCTCGATTCCGTCAAAGGATTGCTTTATGCCATCTTTGGCGGCGACGGCGACAAAAACATGGTGTTGAGTGAAGCCGTCAAGGCCTACGAAAAACTCGACAAGCAGACACTTATCGACTGCGGCATGGCTTCGGCCAACATCGAGGAAATCAAAGCTTTCTTGGGTCAGATATTTGAAAGCGGTGAACTGAACCTCCAGACTGGTCTTTACCAGAAAGGCAGTGTGCTGAATTACCTCTATTTCGGTGTGACCTCAGGCGTTTATCCTCCATTGATTTTCTTGGGCATCGGCGCCATGACCGACTTCTCCTCACTGATTGCTAATCCAAAGCTGATGCTGTTGGGTGCTGCCGCTCAGTTGGGCGTGTTCATCACCTTCATCGGCGCTTTGTATTTAGGCTTCAATCTGAGAGAATCAGGTGCTATCGGCATCATCGGTGGTGCTGACGGTCCTACCGCTATCTTCCTGTCATCACGTCTGGCTAACGGTACAAACGGCACACGCAACCTCATCGGACCTATCGCCATTGCAGCTTATTCCTACATGGCTCTGGTTCCTGTGATTCAGCCACCTATCATCCGTTTGCTGACCACCAAGAAAGAACGCGTCATCAAGATGAAGGCACCACGCATGGTGAACAAGACCGAAAAGATCATGTTCCCGGTCATCGGCCTCATCCTGACCACTTTCATCAGCCCTACCGCCCTGCCTTTGCTCGGTATGTTGTTCTTCGGTAACATCATCAAGGAATCAGGCGTTGTGAAGCGTTTGCAGAACACGGCTTCGAATCCTTTGATCGATATCGTGACCATGATTTTGGGTCTCACCGTGGGTGCTTCCACACAGGCATCCGTGTTCCTGACCCCAAGTTCCATCAAGATTTTCATCCTCGGTGCCTGCTCATTCGCAGTGGCTACCGCTGGCGGCGTGCTTGGTGCCAAGTTCATGAACTTGTTCCTGAAGGAAAAGATCAATCCTATGATTGGTGCTTCCGGCGTTTCAGCCGTTCCTGACAGCGCCCGTGTCGTTGAAGTTGAAGGTCAGAAGTACGACCCATCGAACCACCTCCTGATGCACGCCATGGCACCAAACGTCTCCGGCGTTATCGGTTCAGCCGTTGCTGCCGGTGTGATGATGAGCTTCCTGATGATGTAATTTCACTGGACATATAAAAACAGAAAAGGTCGGCCAATCGGTCGACCTTTTCTCATTATATAATAAGGTGTAACTTACTTCACCACCACTCTCAGCATTTCGCTTGAGCCGTTGCCGAAGACTTTCACCATATAGACGCCAGCCTGCAAAGCCTTGACATCAATCTGGGCGTTGCTGCTTTCCATCACCTTCTGACCAGCGATGTTGTAGATTTCAGCCTTTTCGAAGCCTTCGCCGTTCACGTTAATCATGCCGTTGGCTGGGTTCGGATAGAGGTTGAAAGCAGTGGTCTGAGTCATTTCGTTGGTGGAGAGGGTAATGTCGGCATAATCCACGGTCACTTCCGAAGCAATAAACACCTTGCTCTTTTCATTGTAAGCGTATGGCATTTCTATGTCGGTAGCAAAACCTTCCATCCATTGGTCGTTGATTTTCACATAGGCAACACCTTGTTTGGCATTTCCATTGTTATCGTAAGCATATTCCGTCTTTGCCAGTTCGCCCCAGTCGCCAGTCCAGACATCATATACTACCGAAGTATAAACCAGTCCTTCGTAGTTATAGTTCATTCTCATGACATTGACCCAGCTGTTATCTTCCCATTCCTGAACAATTTCGGTGGCAATGTTGAAATCATCATTGTAGCTGACCAACATTCTTGCTTCGTTCTGCCAAGCGCCTTGCTGCATGTATTGTTCCACCATCTCGTAGCCATCCATCGAATAGGTAATGGTAATCAGGTCTTCAGCGTTCCAGACACCACTCCATTCACTGGTAAGGATGCGGGTGACATCATCAGTGAAGGTATAGTTCACTTTCTCTTCGTTCACCCATGCACCGTTTTCCCATTCCTGGATAATGACTTCATCAGGCATGCCATCATTATCATAGGTGCAGTTTTGAATTTCCTCATTCACCCAAGCACCGTTTTCCCATTCTTGGACCAAAATCATCGACGGGTTGCCGCTCCAGTCGTATTCGTAGGTTATCAGTTCATCATTTTCCCAATTGCTGCCGACTTTTTTCTGCGTCAGTTCTTCAAGGAGATAATAATCGTATTCATCATAGGAATAGGTAACCTGATATTGGTCACTTTCATCAGAATAGTTTGCCAAAACAGGTTCATACAAACCGTCACCGTCCTTTTGAAAACGCTGTTGTGCAATTGCCTTGGCCTTGGCCATTCTGTCGCTACGCTGGGCAAAAACGTTGCCGCTGCTGCATACCATCATTGCGATGGCGAGAGTAAAGATTAATTTTTTCATGTGTTGTAATATTAAATGATTTAATGATTAAAAATTCAAAATTTGTTTTCCGGAAACTGAATGCCATAAAAACATTCACTCCTCCTTAATGACATCGAAGAAGTAGTTTGTCGAACTGGTGAAAACCGTATCGCTAATGGTATCAATAATTTGATACATGTCATTATAAATAAAATGCACTTTGATATCGTAGGCATCCATAATGCCTGAGCCCACAAGCCTAATCCTGTTTTCGGAATTTCTTAAGACACGTGATTGCAAACGGTTCTGTATGAATTTGCTTGAACCTTGCCATTGTCTTCTTCCCCTGATGTCAATCAAAAAATCGTCCGGATTCATCGGGGCTTTGCCCAAAAAAGAACGGCTGTAATTATGATCAGGGCAATTGATGTTGAACCTAAGAGGGCTGTCATCAACCCCAGTAATATTAATCTGTGCATCTTCGCATAAAATGCAGCAAGGACCTTCCGTAAAACTCTTAAAGGCATCTTCCGACTGCGAAAACACATAAGTTCCGGCAAGGTCGGATGGCGTATAACCATAGAAGTTGGTCCACTCCGGTTTCGTTTTCTTACATGACGCAAAAATCACGGCAATTACTGCCAGCGTCAAAACTCTAATAATGTGTCTGTTCATAATATATAATTATTTAATAATGATTGTTTCCGTTTCCAATACCATGCCATTTTTGTCGAGGCGCTGCACAAAATAAATGCCTTTTGCCAAACTATCGGTTGCAATGCTCATCCGGTCGTTTTGCTCAAAGGTAACCTGCTTCACTTTCTTTCCCTGACTGTCGCAAATGACGAATTGTCCGTCACAAACATCCTGTAGCCGTATATTGATCTGATTTTCAGCCGGATTAGGATAGATTTGCATACATTTGCCGTCCATCATTTCCTGAACGCCAAAATGTTCCTTGTCCCAAACGGCAATGCAATACTCGCCCGATTGCAAATCATCGACAAAGAACTGGCCCATTTTCCAATTGCTTTGCGGATTCAGCGTGTATTGGATTTCATGCCAAGGTTCATTCACATTGGCGCGATACATCAAGGTTGCCGAGTCGTTTTCAGTGAAAATCAAATCATTATCAGCCGACTTGCTGTAAGTGAAAGTGCCCTGAATATCGGCCTCGTCATAATCCTGACGGAAGATTTTCCAATAATGCTTGGTCGAAATCTTTAACGCTGGAATTTCAGGATCATCACTTGGGCCAATGAGATGGTTTTCGACACGCAGCAAAGTTGAATCGCTAATGGCTTTCACTTCGGCCTGGAAACTGGCAAACGAAGTCTTGCCCGTCGTTTTCAGCATATAATTGCCATCGGTCTTGCCATCAAGGAAATGGTTGTCGTAATCGGCGAAAGCATCAACAGGCATGAAATCAAGAATGACAGACTTATCAACACCCATTGGAAAATCCATCAATCTGGTCTCAGATTCGCCGTCTGCGCCCAAAAGAGTCACCTCAATCCTGCTATTCGGGCAAACGTAAGTCGAACCGATATGCCTGTAATTCAGTTTCAAAGTGGCTTCATACCTTCCATTCTGCAAATCTTTGACATCGACCAGTTGCAAATCGTAATGCGGCATTCCTGGGGTAAACACATAGGTGTTGAAGAAATCGTCCAACGGGAAGTCGTTGTTTGCCGAAAGGAAATCGCGCAACTGCTCGGAACTCATAGTCTGATACTCAAATTGCTCGAAATATTTGCGGAAAAGCTCCAAAAACTTTTCGCGTCCAAGATAATTCATCAAAGAATTGACAATCACGGCACCACGTTCGTAAACAGCCTTGGTGTCATAAGTCATGTCCAAAGGAATCTGGTTGAGCGGAATCCAGTTTTGCTCGTTATTGCTCCATGTAGTAATGGTTGAAATCAAATCCGACATGGCATCTTGGAAAGTGGATTCATCGTAAACGCCTGCCGTATAGAACATGCCGCAGAACTGGGCAAAACCTTCGTTGAGCCACATGTCTTCGGCCGTGGCGCAAGTCACCTTGTTGCCGAACCACATGTGCGAAAGTTCGTGAGCAATATAATCCTCACCCGATGTGGTGCCGTTTATCAGCGAACTTGCAAAAGCGATGTTGTCGACGCTTTCCATGCAACCTTGCGACGTGCTCACATAACCGATGCGGTTGAAAGGATATGGACCGAAACAATCTTCAAAAAAGCGCACGATTTCCTTGATATTCACAAAAGAGCCTTCCACATTCTCATATTGATTATACTTAGCATAAACGGTAATGGGAATATCGACATTCTGTCCATGATAAATGTCGTCCCAAAGGCAATACTCACCAACGGCAAATGAAATATGATAAGTCGAAATAGGCTGCTCTTCAGACCAATGGAAGATGAAACTACCATCTTCATTATCAATAATTTCCATTAATTTTCCACCACATACCGCCCTTTTTGGCGCAACCGCCGTTACAAAAACATCATAAGTGGCTTTGTCTGTGAAATTATCAACGCAAGGGAACCAGGCTTTGCCCAAATTGTGCGGCTGGCTATCGAAACCGACACCTAAATTATAGACATACTCGCCATTCCAATGCACGCCGCCCCACGATTCGTTGAAAGTACGGCCACCATAAACGATGTCAAGCGTGACTTCGCTGCCTGAATCCAATGGTTCGGAGAAATTGATAACCAAATTATCATCTTCCTGCGAAAAACCTAAAACAGCGGCATCGGCACTTGTCACCGAACTGACTTCAAGCGATTTGAGTTCCAGAACGACCGATTGTGTCTGCTCCAAGACCTCGAAAGTCACGAAAGTCTCGGCTTCGATGGTCTTTTCTGAAAAATCGAAATGATTCAGATGGATTTCGTAATGCTTGGAATCAATGTTTTGCGCCTGCAATTGCACACCGAAAAACAGCAGCAAACCAGCCAAAAGGATAAATGTGTATCTTTTCATAAATCAGAATTTAATCATTTGAACAACTGTGGATTAGTATAAATCGGATCCGTCACAATAATGTTACTTTCGTGCAAGGTGCGGTCGATGATTTTCACGGCAAAACGCACCGTATCGTCCGGCGAAAACGGATTCTGCACGAACAGCGTATAATCCATGACGCCAGAAATTGGTTTAGGCTCGTCACCAGCAAGCAGCCGCTTGAAACGCGCATTGAAACTCACCGTGTCGAAACTTTGCGTCTCCTGATTCCAACTCAACAAAGGAACACTATGAAACGCTCCGTTTTCAAACTTTTGATAATCAATGATTAAGTTATAATAATAAGGACCATTACTATTGAATGGCGGCAAGGAATCGCTGACATCCAGGCCAAGGTCGCCATCGCCATCGGTATATGAAAAAGACAGAATTCCTTGACCGCTGAAAGTACTATCAGCATTCATCAAATAGGTGAATCCCTGATAGGCAATCTTCGGTTCGAGCGGATATTCCACTTTTTTCTGGCATGCAGCAACAGCAAGCAACAAAATGCCAAATATCAAGACCGTTTTTTTCATTCAATTAATAATTAAGGCGGTAAAGATACAACTTTTTTATCACATACCGCTAAATGATTGATTTCGACAAAAAAAGGCATTGTTGGGTGAGAAAAGTTGTGGAAATTTGTGGAAAAGTGTTGCGCATTACGAATAAAAACCTATTTTTGCGGTCGATTTGGTACGAAAATTGCCAGTCAAAACGAGAGAAAATTGTTTTTTAATGCCTAACTTATACATCATATCAGGCTGTAATGGAGCAGGCAAAACCACAGCATCGCTGACCGTATTACCTGAAACTCTGCAATGTACGGAGTTTGTCAACAGCGACGCCATTGCCAAAGGTCTTTCTCCGCTCAACCCCGACAGCGCACAATTCGCCGCCGGCCGCCTGATGATTTCGCGCATCAAAAAACACATTTCAGAGCAATCCGATTTTGCAATCGAAACCACCCTGGCTTCAAAAACCTACCAAAGTCTGGTGAAACAGGCCAAGGAAGTCGGTTATAATGTCCATCTGATGTATTTCTGGCTGCAAAGCCCCGATTTGGCCATCAAACGCGTCGCCGAACGTGTCAAGAATGGTGGCCACAATGTGGAGGAAAACATCATCAGAAGGCGTTATACGATGGGCATCCGCAACCTGTTCAACCTCTATTGCCCTGTGGTGGATTACTTTGTACTCATCGACAATTCCAACTTCCCAAGCGAAATCGTCGCCGAAGGGAACAACGATGCGATTAAGATTTACAACGAAGAGAAATTTAATACTATCAGACAATATGACAACAGTAAAAGTTAATGCCAAAAAAAGCGAAGTTTCACCTCTGACCAAAAAACTGATGAGCGGCCTCGACCTCTCACTCAGAAGACTGCTCCTTATGCGCAGCCGTTCAAACGGAACCTTCTGCCTTTGCGATGAAAACGGCAACATCATCACCGTGAAAGCAAAGGAAGTGAAGCAGATGATGACTGAAAACTAATCAATTGTCATACAAAAACTTACACCGTCTTGATTCATTCTGAAAAGGAATGGTCGAGACGGTGTTTTTTTATAGAATAACAACATGAAAAAGCATCTTCTAACCTTATTGTTTGCCTTGGCTTTCGTGCCGGCATTTTCGCAAACCGAACAAGACCCAGAAACCGACCCCATTATCCTCAACCGCATCAGCGAATGGCAAGACCTGAAATTCGGTTTCATGATGCACTGGGGCATGTATTCGCAATGGGGCGTAGTGGAATCGTGGTCCATCTGCAACGAGCCCTGGATTAACCGCAATGGCGCCAACTATGTTGATTACAAACGTGATTACCAAAACCTTAACACGACATTCAATCCCGTGAAATTCAACCCACAGGAATGGGCAGCCTTGGCCAAGGAAGCAGGCATGAAATATGTGGTCTTCACCACCAAACACCACGACGGATTCTGCATGTACGACACCAAGGAAACCAACTATTCCGTCACCGACCCGACCTGCCCTTTCTCGAAAAACGAAAAAGCCGACATCACAGGCGAAATCGTGAAAGCCTTCCGCGAGCAAGGTTTCTGGACAGGTCTGTATTTCTCAAAACCCGACTGGCATTGCCCCGATTACTGGGCTCCCGAATGGGCCACGCCCGACCGCAACGTCAACTACGACCCGAAAGTCCATCCCGAGCGTTTTCAGAAATATTGTGATTTCACTTACAGGCAGTTGCACGAACTGACCCACAACTATGGCGACATCGACATTCTTTGGCTTGACGGTGGCTGGGTACGCCCCGAATGGAGCGTTGATGACGAGTGCCGCGAATGGTTGGGCTGCCAAGGCTGGATTCAGGATGTGAACATGCCGAAAATCGCTGCCATGGCACGCGAAAACAACCCCGACCTCCTTATCGTCGACCGCTCGGTTCACGGAAAATACGAAAACTACCAAACACCTGAGCAACAAGTTCCTGACACGCTCCTTCCCTATCCTTGGGAGACCTGCATGTCGATGGGCAACTCATGGTCGTATGTCGAAACGGACACTTACAAAAGCACCAACAGAATCATTCACCTGTTGGTTGACATTGTGGCCAAAGGCGGCAACTATCTGCTGAATGTCGGGCCAAGTCCTGAAGGCACATTACCTCCTACCGCTGTTGAACGTATGCACGAAATCGGCCAGTGGATGAAAGCCAATGGTAACGCCATTTACGGCACGCGCCCGATTTATCCCTATGTTGATGGCAAAATCCGTTTCACACAGAAAGGCGACAAGGTTTACGCTATCTATCTGCTTGATGAAAACGAGACCTTGCCCGAACAAATCACCTTTGACAAATTCTTCTCGCTTAAAACAGGGAAAATCAAAGTGCTAGGCAGCAACAAAAAAGCCACATTAAGTCAAAAAGACGGACATTATTGCATTCAATTCGATGCAGACGAAACATTGCAACACGCTGTAGTTTTTGAGATGAAGAAAAAGTAAGGTTTCTTTTGTGTATCTTTGCGGCATGGAAGCCAATCTGTTGCAGACGAAAATCGGTTTTCTGAAGGGTGTCGGTCCCAAGCGCGCCGAACTGCTTCAGAAGGAACTGAATGTGTATACCTATCAGGATATGCTCAACCAGTTCCCTTTCCGTTACATCGATCGCAGCCAGATTCAGAAAGTGGCGTATATTAATGACGACACGGTGTATTACCAGCTCATCGGCACCATTTCGAACCTCAAAATGATTGGCGCACCGCGACCGACACGCGCCACCGCCGTTTTCAGCGACGATTCGGGCAGCATCGAATTGGTCTGGTTCCGTGGCCTTAAATGGCTGAAAGACAAGTTCAAAATCGGTACGAAATACGTCCTTTTCGGCAAAGCCAGCGAATTTAACCACACCTACAATTTCGTCCACCCCGAAATTGAGCCCTACGACCCTAACGACCCGCTGATTGGCGAAGGTCTGCAAGGCGTTTATTTCACGACAGAGAAACTGAAAGACAACGGTTTAGGAACGCGCACCATAGCAAAAATGCAGAAGCTCATCCTGCAACAGGTTTTTGATGTGATTTACGAGACCTTGCCACAAAGCATCATTCAACAGGAAAGCCTGATACCAAGAAAATACGCTTACTATCAGATACATCTACCCGCCAATAACATTGAAATTCAGCAGGCTATGCGCCGACTGAAATATGAGGAACATTTTTTCTTCCAACTGAAAATGCTCCGCAACAAGAAACGCCGCGAAATGTCGACACGAGGCCATGTCTTTGCTACGGTCGGCGATTATTTCAACGAGTTTTACAGTCATCATCTGCCTTTCCCTCTGACCAATGCGCAGAAACGTGTCATCAAGGAAATACGCAAGGATTTGGGTTCAGGGCACCAGATGAACCGCTTGCTGCAAGGCGATGTGGGCAGCGGAAAAACCATCGTCGCACTGATGGTCATGCTTCTGGCTTTGGACAACGGCTTTCAGGCTTGCTTGATGGCACCAACAGAAATACTTGCCACACAGCATTTTGCAACTTTGCAAGAGCAACTCGAAGGCATGAACATTAACTATGCCTTGCTGACGGGTTCAACGAAAATCGGCGAACGAAGGAAGATTTATGCCGGTCTTGCAGATGGCTCCATCCAACTGGTTGTCGGCACCCATGCCTTGATTGAAAGCAAAGTGGTTTTCAAGAATTTAGGTTTGGCCATCATTGACGAGCAGCATCGTTTTGGCGTTGAGCAACGCTCCAAATTCTGGGAAAAGACCGAAATTCCACCTCATACTCTGGTGATGACCGCCACTCCGATTCCGCGCACCCTTGCCATGACCCAATATGGCGACCTTGACGTGTCGAAAATCGACGAGTTGCCGCCTGGAAGAAAACCCGTAAAGACCTATCATCTCTATCAGGATGACCGCTACCGCATCATGTGTTTCATGAAACAGCAAATCGCTGAAGGACGGCAGATTTACGTGGTTTATCCTTGCATCAAGGAATCGGAAAAGACCGATATGATTGCCTTACAGGCAGGTTACGAGGCTCTGCTTGCCGATTTTCCCGAGCCACAATATAAGTTATGTGTCTGCCACGGACAGCTCAGCGCCGAAGACAAGGATTGGGAAATGCAGCGTTTCATCAGCAAAAACGCACAAATCATGGTGGCGACAACAGTCATCGAAGTAGGTGTCAACGTGCCGAATGCCTCGGTCATGGTGATTGAAAACGCCAACCGTTTCGGACTTTCGCAGTTACATCAGTTGAGAGGACGCGTAGGCCGCGGCGCCGACCAGTCGTATTGCATCCTCGTCACCGACCATAAACTGACCGCCGATGGCAAGAAACGCATGGAGACCATGGTCAACAGCAACGACGGCTTCGAAATTGCCGAAGTGGATTTGGAGTTGCGCGGTCCAGGCGAGACCGGCGGCACACGGCAGTCAGGACAAATCGAAATGATGATTGGCGACCTGCAAAAAGACGGCGCACTGATTCAGCAGACACGCGCCATGGCTATCCGCCTTTTGGATGCCGATCCGAAATTGGCTTTGCCCGAAAACCGCCTTCTGCGGGAACATTACAAGGAATTGTTCGCCCAGACCTTCGATTGGAGCCAAATCGGGTGATAATTATTTCAATGTGTTTTTCGTCGACAGCAGTCCGCAAGCTGCGTCAATATCCTGGCCTCTTGAAGCACGGATGGTGGCGATTATGCCTTTGTTGTTGAGCGCATCGCGGAAAGAGGCCATGCTGAGGTTATCGGGGCTTTTCATCGGAAGATTCGGTATGGCATGGAAACGGATGAGGTTCATACGGCAACGCAAGCTGCCCAACAGCCGCGCCAGTTCCTTGATGTGGTCGCCCGTGTCGTTCATGTCCTTGAAAACGATATATTCAAACGAAAGGCGGCGTTGCCCGTGCCAATCGTGCTGCTTCACGGTATGAATCACTTCCTTAATCGGATAGGCCTTTTCGACCGGCATGATTTTCAGTCTTTCATCGTGGAAAGGACTGTGCATGCTGATGGCTAAATTGCATTTCGACTCCTCGAGGAAACGCTTCAGATTCGGAATCAGACCACAAGTGGAAACGGTGATTCTGGTCGGACTCCAGGCCAAACCCCATTCGGCAGTCAGTACCTCAAGGGCGCGCATCACGTTGTCATAATTGTCCAAAGGCTCGCCCATGCCCATGAAAACGATGTTGCTCAGCGTTACAAATTCAGGCAGGCTGAAAATCTGGTTCAGAATTTCTGCAGGCGAAAGGTTTTTCTGAAAACCCTGTTTGCCCGTGGCGCAAAACAGGCAATCCATCTTGCAACCCACTTGCGACGACACGCAAAGCGTGGCACGCTCACGGTCAGGAATGTAAGCCGATTCGATGAAATGCTCACCGGCAGGGAAAAGGTATTTTTTCGTTCCATCGGTCGAAACCTGCTCTTTCACAGGTTGATACATACCGACTTCATAATGCTCGCTCAGCAAGGCACGCGCCTTTTTGCTCAGGTTCGACATTTCCTCAAACGAGGCACATTGCTTCTTGTAAATCCACTCGGTGATTTGCTTTGCCGTGAATTTCGGCAACTCCAGATTGTTGACAATCTCTTGAATTTCAGCGGGAGTCTTTCCCAATAACACTTCTTTTTCTTCCATGGCGCAAAAATAGTGATTTTCAATGCTGCTACTCAAAATATGTAAAAGCCAACTTCTCAATCATCATCACAATCAATGGTGCGGGCAATCTTCTCGATGTTCAGGCTGCGGGCTGAGGCATCGATGATGTCCTTGTAGATGCCGCCTTTCTTGTAGACTTCGTCAGGGTCGCCCGATTGCTCGACGCGGCCGTCTTTCAAGGCGTAAATGATGTCGGCATCAATGATTTGCGAGATGCTGTGCGAAATGATGATGACGGTGCGGTTCTGCTTGATGGCATCGATGCTGTTCTTGATTTGTTCGGTCGAGATGGCATCGAGTGAAGCGGTAGGTTCGTCCAAGAAAATGATAGGCGGATTCTTGAGGAACATACGTGCAATGGCGATGCGCTGCTGCTGACCGCCCGAAAGCTGGTCGGCTTTGCTCTCAAACTGCTTCGGCAACGCCATGATTTGGTCGTAGATATAGGCTTTCTTGGCGGCTTCAACCACATCTTCGTGCGTGGCCTTCGGGTTGCCGTAAAGAATGTTTTCCTCGATGGAACCGTCGAAAATATGATTCTTCTGCAACACCAATCCGATGTTTTCGCGGAGGAAATGCGTGTCGTAATCCTTCAAGTCAACGCCGTCGAGCTGGATGCTGCCGCAATCAGGTTCATAGAATTTATCCAACAAGTTGACGATGGTACTCTTGCCTGCTCCCGACAGACCCACGAAAGCGGTAATCTTGCCCGGACGAATGTCCATATTTATGTTATGCAAGGCCTTAGTGCCATTCGGATAGGTGAAATCGACACCCGAAATGGTGAAGTTACCATGAATCTTATCGGTTTTGTAATTGCCGCTCGGTTCAACATCGGTATCAGAATGAAGGATGCTGAAGAAGCCTTCGGCATAAATCAAGGCATCATTCATATCGTCGAAAATGCGCTGCAACTGGGTGATAGGTGCCACCACATTGCTGAACAGCATGACGTGATACATGATTTTACCGATGGTCATGCCCGGATAGCCTTTCAGCACGAGATAAGCCGTGAGGATGATGACCAAAACCGTGCCCACCTGCTTCACGAAACTCTTCACGCCGTTGTAGTAGAAACTCACCTTACGGGTGTTCATCTGGTTTTGGGTGACGTTATTCTGAATGTTCAGCTGCTTTTCGGCTTCAATCTGTTCGCGGTTGAACGACTTGATGACATTGATAGATTCGATGATGTTCATGATGCCGTGGCTCTTGGTTTCGAGCATGGAGCGCATCTCACGACGCCAGCCTTTCAAGCGTTTCGCCTGGCGGAAGGTGATGAAGAAATAAATTGGCACAATGCCTAAAGCCACCAATCCGACATACACGTTAGCGGCAAACATCAATATCAAGGCAAGCAAAGCGCTGGTGAACAGCGGCAGCAAATCGATGAAGAAATTCTGCACCGTGCGCGAAAGGCTGCTCACGCCTTGGTCGATACGGGTCTGGAGTTTGCCAGTGCCGTTTTCCGTTTCGGAGAAGAAAGCCATGCGGAAAGTCAACACTTTTTCGATGACGCTTTGCGCAAGGTCACGTGAAACGAAAATCCTCATGCGCTCGCCGAAATAGTTCTGCAAGAAAGTGATGACGGCGGAAAGGATTTCCTTGCCCAACAGCACAATGGCGATGGTGACGACAATCTTGTAGGCGGCAGGGCCCCAAGGCGTGTGTGCGTTGACCATTCCGTCAACCTCATCGACGGTCCAATCCAGAACGATAGCATTGACCTGAGCCATCAATGAGCCGACGAGTGTCAGAATTAAAGTAATGAAAACCAACCATTTGTATGGTTTTACGAAAGGCTTGATGTTTTTGAAAAGTTGAACGAGGTTCATAGTATGATGTTAATTTAAACTGCAAAAATATTCATTTGGCAATTACGGCAATCAAATTCGAGGCGGAATGTTCCTTTTTCGTTCGAGAGGATGAGTGGCGTGGCCTTTTTGCCTGTTTCCTTGCTGCACATTCCGTTGGCGTAGCGGATGCAGTGTTTGGTTGTCATCACCTTGATGCCAGACTGCTTGGAATACGATTTTTCCAATCCGTCCTCGATTTCGTTTACGCCATGCTGACGGTAAAAATCAGCGGCCAAAGCATTGGTCACATTACCCAAATAGGATAATTCCGTTTCGGGATATGCCGTATCATTTTGCATGATGTCGCAATGGGAACGGTTATTTTTATGGTTTTCAACCAATTGATTCATCAGTTTTTCAACCAAATTGCGTTTCATTTCGCCGATGACCGAGGCTGGGATCAGGTAAGGTTGCGCAAAATCCAGTTTCAAATCGACAGGATTGAAAATGGTGTCGCCCCATTGCAAGGCCTTTTTGCGGATGTTTTCGGTGGCTTTTTCGGGATTATTGGCGATGATTTTTTCACATTCGGTGGTTGTAGAGACGTGCCATGGCGCGTCTCTACAACCATCCACCGATGCGATAAATTCATATCCCTTTTCATTTTCCTCAAGGGATAATTGTATGTCAATCTTGCGGTTGCCATTCGATGCGTCGACCTGTTTCTGCCATTCGATGTCGAGATTGCGGTAAATTTTCGTGCCGCGCGTGGCGCCATGCGGGCGATTGCTCGAAATGGTTTTTCCGTTGGCCACATCGGCGCGAAGGCCTTTCAGTTCGTCGTTTTCATCGATGAAACAGAAGCCATCGCCGTTGTGAAGAACCTTGTCGGTGCGCAATTCCATACGAACTGAATTACACCAAGTTACCTCACCGACATATTCGCCCATCGATTTTGGCGTGAACGGCGAATCAATGCCTTCTTTGCGACCTTCGATGAAATAATCGGTGAAGCCGCGTGAAAACGATTTCTCCGGATTGACCTCAAAACCGAAACTGCAACGGCCATTCGAAGCCTGCTGCAAATCAGTTCTCCGACTGATGATTTCGTCTAATTTCTTGCGATAGAAGGCCGTCACGTTCTTCACATAATCGGCTTCCTTCAATCGGCCTTCGATCTTGAAACTGGTGATGCCAGCATCAATCAGTTGTTCAAGATGGGCGCTGTTATTCAAATCTTTAAGTGAAAGCAGATGACGGTTTTCTATCAAGGTCTTGCCGTTTTCATCGAGCAGGTTCCAAGGCAGACGGCAAGGCTGGGCACAGGCGCCACGGTTGGCGCTGCGGTTGCCCAAATAATGGCTCAGGTAGCACTGTCCGCTTTGACAGACGCACAACGAACCATGCACGAAAAACTCCAACGGAACACTTGTGTTGGCACGGATTTCCTTGATTTGCTCAAGCGAAAGTTCGCGACCCAAAACGACTTGCGAAAAACCGACTTTCTCCAAAAACTGCACTTTCTCTAAGCTTAGGTTGTTGCATTGCGTGCTAGCGTGCAACGGAATGGGCGGCAAATCCATCATGAGCAGCGACATATCCTGCACAATCATGGCATCGACACCGACATTCCAGCAGTCGTAAACGATTTTGCGGGCGCGTTCCAGCTCATTGTCGCGGAGCAATGTATTGAGCGTCACATAAACCTTCGCATCGTACAGTGCGGCATGACGGCAAAGTTTTTCAATGTCTTCAATGGAATTGGAAACTTTTTCGCGTGCGCCAAAATCGGGACCGCCGATGTAAACGGCATCAGCACCATGGTTGATGGCGGCCATGCCTACTTCGAGGTCTTTGGCTGGTGAAAGTAATTCTATCGTTTTCATGGCGCAAAAATACGGAAAAGTCGTTGCAGATGATAAGATTTCCTATCTTTGCACCATCAAAATCAACAAGATTGCATTGTTTGAAATGAGTATTCGGGCATGAAAAACAGGAAAACAAATACGATACAATTCATCATTTTGATGGTGTTTTCCGTAGCTATGCTCATTCAAGGGTTTACCCATCTGATTCCCATGCAACTATCTGGTTATTCGGAAGAAGCAAAACCTGTCGAATTAAGTTTCAAGACTTATTCCGATGGTTCCTATCAAGACTATCTCTCGGAATATGCAAAAAACGACGGCGGTTTTAGGGAGCTGTTTATCCGTGCCTATAATCAGTACCTTTATTCCTGTTTCAAGGAATTTTCGAATGAAAATGTTCTTGCAGGCGAGCACGACGAACTTTATCTGAAAATGTATCTTGATGAAATCTCGGGACAAACACTCCGGAAAGAATTCGGCACAATGGACGCCTTTAAGGAAGCGGCACAAAGAAACCTTGACAAGACGCTGGTGCTGATTGACAGTCTGCAACGCCACGGAACGGAACTGCTCATCATTGAAGCGCCTTCGAAAACACATGTCTATCCGGAATTCATGCCGAAGCGTTATCGTGAAATTTATGAAGCCGAGCCTTTTTCCATTCAAGAATATTATGTTGAACTCTATAAGGAAAACCATATCAACCACATTGATTTCCTCAGCTATTTCAAGTCGATAAAGGATGAATTTCCCTATCCGCTCTATTCGCTTTACGGAACGCATTGGGCCGAAAGCACGGTTCCATTTGTCGCTGATTCAATCTTGAGAAAAATAGAGGAAATCCTTGATGTTGAACTGCCACATATCGAAATCGTTGACCAAAACATTACAAACACTTACTCAAAGCAGGATGGTGAACTTGAAGGCTTGACCAATCTGGTCTTCCCTTTGCCGAAACCCGCTTTGCCGCAGCCAATTTTCAGATTATGCGACACGATTGGCAAAAACAAGCCGAATGTCTTGTTTGTCGCCGACAGCTATTTCATCCAGTTGCACGAGTCGTGTTTCGTGGATTGTTTCGACCAAATGGAATACTGGAAATACAACCGCGAAGTGTATGACAAGGATGTAACATTCATAAGCGACATGGTTTCATATACCGATGCTTACGATGTAATCGACAATGCTGATTTGGTCGTCATCATGTGTACTGCACCTTATGCTTACAACTACCTGTTTGGTTTCTGCGGATCGGTGAATGATTATTTCGAAGATGCCGGCGGAAAACTTATGGAAATGAAAATCGAAGGTCTCATTGAATACATCAAGAGCACCCCTGAGTGGTACGAATCGATTAAAAAGCAAGCGGAAGAAAAAAATGTTCCTATTGAAGACATGCTGCGGAGCAATGCCATCTACACCATCAATATGGAACGTATGAAAGCACACGAAAAACAATAACGAAAATATCATGGTATTTAGCAGCAACATATTCCTTCTGTTTTTCCTGCCGATTTTCCTATTGGCCTATTTCGTCACGCCTGAGCGTTTCCGCAACTACACCTTACTGCTTTTTTCGCTTGCATTCTATGCTTACGGCGCACCCGACTTCCTGTTTGTGCTGATTGGTTCGTGTGTAGTGAATTTCTATATGGTGAAATGGATGGAAAAGACCAGCAAGCCGAAAGCGAAAAAGCTGATTTGTGGACTGTCGGTTGTGCTTTCCCTGAGCCTGTTGCTCTATTTCAAATATGCGAATTTCCTTGTCGAAAACCTGAACGCCATACTTGGTTTCCTACATCGTCCCGCCGTCGGCTGGGTCAAGGTGGCTTTGCCTATTGGCATTTCATTCTTCACCTTCCAATCGCTGACTTACGCAATTGATGTGTATCGCGGAACAACCGTATCGAGCCGAAAACTAAGCGATTATGTACTTTACATCATGATGTTCCCGCAACTGATTGCCGGCCCAATCGTCAGATACAACAGTGTGGCGCAACAGATTGTGAGCAGGCAATCGGACCTGGAAGACCGCATGACGGGCTTCTACAGGTTTGTCATCGGATTGGCTAAGAAAGTGCTGATTTCGAATGTGCTGGCCGGCATTGCCGACGAAGCCTTCGCCCTGAACGCCGACCTTTCAACAGCTGCGGCATGGTTAGGAATGTTATCCTACACCTTGCAGATTTACTTCGATTTCTCAGGCTACTCCGACATGGCCATCGGCTTGGGCAAAATGATGGGATTCCGCTTTCCTGAAAACTTCATGAACCCTTATACCAGTCGCAGCATCACCGAATTCTGGAGAAGATGGCACATCACACTCGGCACTTTCATGAAGGAATACCTTTACATTCCGTTGGGCGGCAATCGCCGTGGCTCAGGTCGGACTTACCTAAACCTCATCATCGTGTTCCTGTGCTCAGGTTTCTGGCATGGCGCTTCGTGGAATTTCGTAATTTGGGGTGCCTATCATGGCTTGTTCCAGATTTTCGAGCGTCTCGGCATGGCAAAAGTACTCGACAAGATGGGCAAATTGCCATCGGTGCTGCTGACATTCCTAATCGTGAATTTAGGCTGGGTCCTTTTTAGAGCCGACAACCTCTCACAGGCTTTCGGCTTCTACAAGGCACTCTTCGCATTCAGTTCAGGATCCATGCTGACGCTGACGCCCCGCTTCTGGTTCATCTTTGCCCTGGCGTTGCTGTTCTCTTTTATCACCCTGCTGAAAAAAGGGCAAGCGCTACAAGACAAAATCTTCGCCGACAGTTACAGTGCAAAGCTTTCGTGGATTATGTTTGTCTTGGTTGCAGTGCTGTTTGTGCTTTCGGTCGGATCGCTTTTAGTCACCGACTTCAATCCCTTCATTTATTTCAGGTTCTAAACTAACCTTGTAATAAAATTCCTATCTTTGCAAATTCGTATCAAAAGCAGAGGCTATTTATTGCAAAACCATGAAAAAAACAAAAGTGACATTCGACATCATTCTTTTCGGTTTGCTGATGGTTCTGCTCTTTTTGCCTCTACTTCAAAGAAAGACCACTTTCATCCCCATTAAACCTTTGAAAGGCGTCTTCGAAACAACGGAAAAGCCTGAACTCACATTCGACAATTACAAAGACGGCACCTATCAAGGACAAATCGAAAAATACATAAGCGAAAATTTCGGCTTCAGAGAACCCGTCATAAGGCTCTACAACCAATATGTCTACTCATTCTTCAACAAGACCTATTGCCATTTCATTGTTCCCGGGAAAAACGGACATCTGTTTTACGACCAAGCTGTCAACGACTATTATGGGACCGAAATACCAAAACATTTCGACAGCGACGAAGCATTCATGGCGAAAGCCGACCAAGAAGTCGCCTTGATGAAACTATTGCGTGACATGCTGCATTGGTATGGCATTGAATTCATGGCATTCATGGCGCCCGACAAGCCTTCCGTTTACCCCGAATACATGCCGAGGCGAAACCCACGGCAACCCGATGCAGTAAAATGCGTGGAATATTACGACACGAAAATGACCGAAGCCGGCATTCCCCACATCGAAATGACCAAATGGTACCAGCAAATTAAAGACACTGCTTCGTTCGATGTTTTCACAAAAACCGATTCGCATTGGCGCTTTTCAGCCGTTTACGGTTACGATTCGCTGTTCCGATATATGAACAGCCTGAACGATTTCGGCATTCCGAAAATCCACATCGGACCCGTCCAGTCCTACACAACCGACAAACTGGAAGGCGACGAAGAAACCCTCAACCTGTTGTTCCCCATCAAAGGAACCAACACGAAATACAAGGCCGACATCACCATCGAAACCGACTCCACGACACGAAAGCCACGCGTTCTATTTGTCGGCGATTCGTTCATTTGGAGCCTTGAGGAATTCTTGCCTTGGCGCGACATCATGGAAAATGTTGAGATTTGGTTCTACAACAGCACGGCATACGTCGGCTTTGAAAAAGAAACCTTCAAGGTCAGCGAAATCAACAAACTGTGCAGTTTGCTGAACGCCGACTATGTGATTTATTATTCAGCCGGACACCAATGGTGGCAAACCAGTTACGGTTTTCTTGAAGATGCCATCCAGCAGCTGAATGTCTCCGACAGCCTGATACAACTGACACGGCAAATGAATGCCATACGCAATGACGAACATTGGAAAAAAGCCATACAAATACAAGCTTCGATGCAAGGTACAAGCTTCGACCAAATGTTGAGGCAAGAAGCCACCAATGTCATCTGCGGCAATCCGCTTCTGAAAGACATAACTCCGATGGATAAGGAAAGCATCATCAGGATTGAAAAAGAAAAAATCGAAAACATATGGCGAAGCAACTCGACAATAATGAATCAGATTAAAGAGAAAGCCAAAGCCAAAGGCATATCCGTCGACTCGATGCTGAAACTTGACATACAGTGGGTTATCAATCAAAAAATCGAAAAAGGAGAATTGTTTAACAATTAGAACATAAGACAAATAGAAATATTATGGTATTCAGCAGTAATGTATTCCTATTGTATTTTTTGCCAGTATTCCTGCTGGTGTATTTTCTAATGCCTAAAAGCACACGAAACTATGTGCTTTTATTCGCGTCAATCTTGTTTTATGCATATGGTGCGCCCGAATTTGTCATACAGCTTATTGTCTCAACCATAGCCAATTTCTTTTTGGTCAAATGGATGTATAAGGCCGAAAAACCACTGCTGAAAAAAACCTTATGCGGCATTTCCATTGCCATCAGCATCGGACTGCTGTTTTTCTTCAAATATGGCAATTTCACGATGGAAAACATCAACGCCATTCTAGGCTGGACTCACCATGAACCATTGAAATGGACTCGCATACTGCTGCCTATCGGCATCTCATTTTTCTCGTTCCAAAGCGTGACCTACACGCTCGACACTTACCGCAATGTGAACAAGCCCATGGAAAGGCTTAGCGATTACATGCTGTATATCACTATGTTCCCTCAGCTAATTGCTGGCCCTATCATCCGCTACTGCGACATTGCCGACCAAATCCGCAACCGCGAATCGCTCTACACCGACCGTTTGCATGGCTTCTACCGTTTCGTGTTGGGCTTGTGCAAGAAAATCCTGATTGCCGATGTCATCGGTTTTCAGGTCGACCAAGTTTTTGGTCCTTCCAATTACGACGTGCTGACCTCGGCCCAACTGGCTGACATCGCCTCCAAAATTGCCGCCCTAGATTCGACCACAGCCTGGATAACGATTTTCGCCTTCACATTCCAGATTTACTTCGACTTTGCCGGCTATTCCGACATGGCCATCGGCCTTGGCAGAATGATGGGCTTCAAATTCCCGGAAAACTTCGACAATCCGTATGTTGCGACCACCATTTCCGAATTCTGGAGAAGATGGCACCAAACCTTCAGCGTCTTCATCAAAAACTACCTCTATTTCCCATTAGGAGGCAGCCGTGTCAAGACCGAAGGAAGAAAATATTTCAACCTCTGGTTCTGCTTCCTGATGTCGGGCCTGTGGCATGGAGCCGCATGGAATTTCGTGGTTTACGGCGCTTTGCAAGGCATGTTCATCTGTGCTGACAAACTTTTCCTGAAGAAATTCAACCAAAGGCTCGGAACCATTCCTTCCGTTTTCTTCACCTTCCTCATTATCGTTCTCACCCGCTGCTTCTTCCGCATCGAGCGCATCGACTTGTCGTGGCTGTTCATCAAGCGCCTGTTTGCCTTCGAGTTCACGCCATTCCATTTCGGCGACAATCCACATCTTTATGTCACCATGCTTGTGGCAGCCTTCTTCTCGTTCTTCACCCTGTCGAAAGTTGGCCTAAAAGTCCAGAATGCAGTGTACTTCACCGAATACAACAAGAAACAACATATCATTGCTTTCTGCATCAGCATCTTTGCTTTCGTTTTCTGTCTCGGAGCCTTGAACGCAACAGGTTTCAGTCCGTTCATTTATTTCAGATTCTAAAATGTTACTTGTAAAACATCCGCACTCTTAACATGAAAAAAAGATCTGACCTGACATTCTTCATTTTGTTTACAACACTGATGTTGGTACTGTTTCTGCCCATGCTGCAACAACAATTCGGCATCTTCAAGCTTGAACCGCTTTATGGCGTTGTCATCGAAACACCTAAGCCCGAATTGAGCTACAAGGACTTCAAGAAAAACACATATCAGGTGCAACTGGAAAAATATGTCAGCGAAAACTATGGTTTCAGGGAATGGAGCATCAGACTGTACAACCAATACCTTTGGGATTTCTACCGGAAGACTTTCGCAGCGGAAGTAAGCGTGGGAAAAGACCGTTGGCTTTATTACAAACAAAGCGTAAACGACTATTACGGCACCGAACTTTACCGCTGGCACAACTCGACTGAAGATGCCATTGATGCTTTCGACAAGCAAGTTGAAAACATGATGAAACTTCGCAACGTACTGAAAACCTACGATATTGATTTCATGATGTTCATGGCTCCGGAAAAAGGTTTCCTCTATCCCGAGCACCTCCCCGACCGTGAAAAAGACACCACAACCGTCAATGCACGCGAATACTTCGACGAGAAACTGTCAGCCTGCGGATTCCCTTACATCGAAATGACAAAATGGTTCGAGCAGATGAAAGACACATGCGACTACCTGCTCATTCCGCAGACCGGAGCACATTGGGATTATTCGTGCGTTCGGGCCGCCGATTCCCTTTTCAGATTCATGGGAAACCTCAAAGGCATACAGCTTCCGAAAATAAAAACCGGCACCCTGCATAAATGCAGCCACAAAAGCAAAATTTCCAACCGTGATTTAGAAGGCTCGTTGAATCTGATTCGCAAAATACGGCAAAACCAACCTTTCGCACCCGAAGCCAATGTCATCATCGAAGCAGACAGCATGGCCGCCAACCCAAAAGCCCTTTTTGTTGGAAATTCATTCCTGTGGCGCATCAATTCATTCATTGCATTAGACAGCATTTTCGATGCACCGGAGTTTTGGTATTATTATTCCACAGCCTATTCGGCGCCAAACCTTTCAGTCTCTCACAGCGTATCCGACTTAAACCTTTTGGAAAAATTATTCGACCAAGATTACATTGTGTTTTTTACCACCGGCAATCAAATGTACAAAGCCTGTTACGGATTTGTTGAAAACGCATTGCTTGAAATCTGCGTCGAAGACAGTGTGAAAAAAGAAGTGAGAAACCGCTTGGCAGACAGTCTGAAATTTGACCCGAAAATGATTGAAAAATACAAAAACAAGCTGCAAAGCGACTCCACCGGGTATGACTGGGCCATTCAAGGTGAGGCCTCAAACCTAATGAAAAAAGACCTTGAGAAGTATTTCCCTGAGATACGGGATGAAAACTATATGAATTCAAGAAATTCAAAAATCGAAAAGCAGTTGGTAATCAGAGAAATAAAGAGAGATAAAAACTGGATGCTGAACATAAACTGCCAGACCGTGATAAAGAACATCAAGTTAGATCAAGCCCTTTCCGAAGAAGCCGACAATGTGCTGCAAAACAAGCCTTTGCTTCGCGACGCAAAAAACCTCTACCAGAAAAAACTGTACATCGAAAGTCTCGTCTCGCGACTAAAGGAAGAACTTACGGAAAAACCCGAAATGGTTGAAAGCATTAAGGAAAAGGCAGAAAAAAACGACATTAGCTTTGAAGAAGCCCTTGACAGAGATGCCCGATGGATTGTCAACTACAAAATAAGCCAAGGCATCTATGTCATCCCAGAAGAAAACGAAGTCTTGCTTGAGTTTAACCTGAAAGAATTCAAACAGACACCCCAATACGACAGTCTCGTCATTCTAATGATTGACCAGCTAAGAAACAATCCGTACTCCTTGAACCAAATGAAAGAGAAAGCCCAAACCAAAGGCATCACCCTTGAAGAAACCCTTGATGGAGACGCCCGCTGGATTGTCGATGATAAAATAAGGAAAGGAGAAATACAGATTACTGATACGGAAATGAATCAATAATCGGGAAAGACGGGCAACGGAACATTATCGATAATTCAGTAGCAAAGAACTGACTATAACGAACAGCCATGAAAAACAGGAAACAAACTACAAAATACGTCCTTTACGGATTGCTGGCAATCCTGTTGTTTCTGCCGATGATTCAGAGAAAGACTGGATTTGTCGAGACAAGGGCCCTGAAAGGAGTCTTTGAGCCTACGCCAAAACCCGAACTGACTTTCGGCAATTGCAAAAGCGGTTCCTATCAGACGCAAATCGAAAAATACCTCAGCGAAAACTTCGGATTCCGCGAGCCATTAATCCGGTTCTACAACCAATACGCTTATTCCTTTTTCAACACAACGCACTGCCACTTCATCACCCCTGGCAAAAACGGATACTTGTTTTACGACCAAGCCGTCAACGACTATTTCGGAACCGAAGTGCCCAAACATTTCGATACCGACGACGATTTTAGAGACAAAGCCGATAAGGAGGTTGAACTGATGAAACAGCTGCAGGCAGAACTCCACAAATACGGCATCGAATTCATGGCTTTCATGGCTCCCGACAAGCCTTGGGTTTATCCCGAACATCTGCCGAAACACGCTCCACGCTTGCCCGAAGCCGTCAACACGGTAGAATACTACGACCAAAAAATGACCGAGGCAGGAATCCCACACATCGAGATGACCAAATGGTACCAGCAGATGAGGGACACGGCATCGTTCGATATTTTCACAAAGACCGATACGCACTGGCGCTATGCCGCCGTTTACGGATACGACTCGCTCTTCCGTTACATGAACAGCCTCAACGATTTCGGTATCCCGAAAATCCACATTGGGGCGGTGCAATCCTACACCACCGACTTGCTTGAAGGCGATGAGGAAACGCTTAACCTGATGTTCCCCATCAAAGGAACCAGCACGAAATACAAGGCCGACATCACCATTGAAAGCGACTCCACAACACGGAAACCGCGCGTATTGTTTGTAGGCGATTCGTTCATCTGGAGCTTGGAAACATTCTTGCCTATGCGTGAAATTCTGGAGGACGTGGAAATCTGGTTCTACAACAGCACGGCCTACATCGGTTTTAACAAGGAAACCTTCAAGGTGAAGGAAATTAACCGCCTTGCCAGCCTGCTGAACGCTGATTTTGTGGTTTATTATGCCGCAGGACACCAGTGGTGGCAAACCAGTTTCGGATTCCTTGAAGATGCCGTTGAGCAACTCAGCGCCAGCGATAGCATCATCAGGCTCACGCAACAGATGAACGCCATACGAAACGACAAGAAATGGAACATCGCAATGCAAATTTGCGCTTCGGACAAAGGCCTGAATATAGATGAAATCCTGGAACAGGAAGCCTTGAACGTGATTTGTGGCAAGCCACTGCTGAAAGACGAAACACCCATCTATAAAGACATTGTCGTCAAGTTTGAAACGGAAAAAATCGAGAGAAATTGGCGCCAAAGCAAGGAGGTCATGGATATCATGCAACAAAAATCCACCGAGAAAGACATGCCGCTGGATTCGGTGCTGAAATCAGAAATCCAATGGCTTGTTTTACAAGAAATTGAAAGAGGAGAATTGGTCTTCGACCAGGCTCCAATCACCGATACCGCCGCCTTCATCAAGGCGAAAAGAAAAGAAATAGAAAAGGCATGGCGTAACACTCCTGAAATCATGGATATGATTCAGGAAAAAGCCTTGCAAAACGGTTTGCCTTTCGATACAATGCTTAAAAGAGACATCGACTGGATTATCAACCAGCAGACCGAGACCGGAGAACTGTTTTTAACGAATTGAAAATAAGATAAATGTCATGGTATTCAGCAGCAATGTATTCCTACTATATTTCATGCCAGTGTTCTTCCTGGTGTATTTCCTAATGCCGAAACGGACACGGAACTACGTGTTGCTGTTTGCTTCGGTCCTGTTCTATGCTTACGGTGCGCCTGAATTCGTCATTCAGCTTGTGCTTTCAACCATTGCCAACTTCTTCATCGTGAGATGGATGTGCAAGACCGAGAAACCCGTCAGAAAGAAATTGCTTTGTGCGCTTTCCATAATCATCAGCCTGGGGCTGCTGCTTTACTACAAATACGGCAATTTCACGATGGAGAACCTCAACGCCCTGTTGGGGCTTGCGGGCAAGCCAGGCCTGACTTGGACAAGAATACTGCTCCCAATCGGCATTTCGTTTTTCTCTTTCCAAAGCGTCACCTATACCTTGGACGTGTATCGTGGCATCAACAAGCCATTGGAGAAACTCAGCGATTTCATCTTGTATATCATGATGTTTCCACAGCTGATTGCCGGTCCCATCATCCGCTACAATGAAGTGGCCGACCAAATCAGGGAACGCCAATCGACGATTGACGATCGTCTGCAAGGTTTCTACCGTTTCGTGATTGGCTTGTGCAAAAAGATTCTCATTGCCGATGTCATTGGTGCTGAAGTCGATGCCGTGCTAGGCCCTTCCAACTATGCCTTGCTCAGCGTTGAACAGCTCAACGATATCGCCTCCCGCATTGCCACTCTCGATACGGGCACAGCCTGGATTGTGGCTCTCGCCTATACATTCCAGATTTATTTCGACTTTGCCGGTTATTCCGACATGGCCATAGGTTTGGGACGTATCATGGGTTTCCGATTCCCCGAAAACTTCGACAACCCTTACAATTCCGCTTCCATCACTGAGTTTTGGCGTCGTTGGCATATCACTTTGGGCAATTTCATCAAGAACTACCTTTACATTCCGCTTGGCGGCAACCGCGTGAAACACAAGTCGCGCATGTATCTTAACCTGTGGCTGTGTTTCCTCATTTCGGGCTTATGGCATGGCGCTTCTTGGAATTTCATCGTCTGGGGCGCCCTGCATGGATTATTCATCTGCGCCGACAAACTTTTCCTTACCAAGCTGATGCAAAAATTGGGCAGGATTCCTTCCGTAATTCTCACATTCCTCACGGTGTGCATCATTTGGGTGTTTTTCCGCGTTGAGCGTCTCGATTTCGCATGGATGTTCATCCAGCGCATGTTTGCCTTCGATTTCGCACCAATCTATTTCTCAGCCAACAGCCAACTGTATGTGACCATGATTGTTGCAGCTTTCTTCTCGTTCTTCACCCTGTCGAAGTTCGGCCTGAAAATGCAGGAAAAGGTTTATTTTTCAGAGTTTTCCAATAAGAAGCACATCGTGGCATGGTGTCTTGCGGCCTTTGCCTTCGTGTTTTGCATTGCAGCCCTGAACGCCACCGATTTCAGTCCGTTCATCTATTTCAGGTTCTGACGAATAACAGCTGCCATTCGCGCTTAGGCGGAAATTGTCTGCCGCAAGGCAAATCATCAAACGTTTTCTCATTGCTTCACAATCCGTTGCATCTGGTCACCGATTTTCAGCAAATACAAACCCGGCATCAATTGCGGATGAATGGAAATGAAGTCATTGCCACTAGACATGACTTCGGTTGCGAATACCTTTTGGCCTAAAGTGTTGTAAATCTCGATTTCCGTTGGTTTCATGTTGCTGTCAGCAAATCGAATGTGGATTTCACCATTGGAAGGATTCGGGAAACAAACGAAATCTGTAGCAACATCATCAGAAACAGAAAGATAATGATTGATTTCCTCTTCCATTCTCGAGTGACTGTTCAACAAAATTCGGTCAACAAAATCAATGTCCGACTGAAATTTTTCGACACTAAATGGAAATCCAAAACGCTCAACTTGACTTGGAATCTCACCAGCAACTTCATCAGCATAATCCTGCAAATAGCCATGCATCCGAGAATACGACAGCACATCCTGTTTCAACTCAAAATAACGCGCCCGAAAAGCCTGGCGGAAACTCTCGTTCTCCAATAATTTTCTGAAATACAAAGTGCTGTTCGCATTGGAAGCCGGGAATGCGCCTATCGTATCAACGGCATTACCAAACCCGTCAAAGTTTTCCTTCACAAAACAGCCGTCCAAATCATAAAGAATGCAACGCCATTCCCTATCAATTTCCTGCCAGCACATGGTATTGTTGGCAGGCCAGTCGACATTGCATGCAAAAATCTCGAACAGCCAGTAATCAATGAAATTGCTGATGTCGAACATCGTGCTAATATATTCATAATTAGCCGAATCAGCCAACGAAACGCCCAACAGCCACTGCCGTAGATACCACATCGACGAACTTGAACCATGTTCAGGCACACCCCAGTATTTCAATATGTTGCAGCTGTCAGGATCGACGCCAAAATGGTCTTCCAGATAATGTTCGTCAGGTGTTTCCTCAAGGGAATAAATGCCCCAATACTCGCCATTGATGAATAGCGCCACCTGACGGATTGCCAAGCCGTCAACATCAAGATTGCGTGCTATTTTCTGGCAAATATACTCCTGTCCGCCCGTAGTGACCCAATTGCTGCAACGGAAAGGCTTCAGCGAAAGGCGCTTGAATCGAGCCAATTGAACATCTTCGAAAAACCGGTAATAAAAGTATTTTTGTCCATATTCTTCTTGACGGGCAAGGAGTTTCAAACCTTTCTGCTGAAACCCTCGTGATGCGCCCCCTCGCGTCCTCAAACCCGCAATTTGATTGATGCCCCTATTGCCCGATTCGTAAAACTCGACATTACAGCAACGCTCCCACTCGTCTCCCTTGCAATAATAGTTACCCGTATGGGTAGGATCTGCTGGGTCGAAATGCGAGCCCGGAACGAAAATTCCCGTTTCATAGTCAAACAAGGAAACAGAATCGACTGCAATGGAAACAACCGGCAGTCCATGCGTGCCACTGTCCAAAGAACTGATAATATAGGTATTGGTCGAAACCGGACCCACAATGCTGTCATTAGCATCGAAAGCCGCAGCACGGATGACAATACATTTCTTAGCATCGTCGGCCAAGAAGAAATTCGCATCGACACTATTTGGTATCCTGTAAATGTTTGAAGTGGAAAACTGACAACTATCGAGATACAAAGGACCGGTATATGGCTTTGAAGCGACGGTCGGCGTGTCGCCATTCAAGGTGTAGAAAATACGGGTTCCCGGTTGTTTGCTGCTCAGTTCAAGGGCAAAACTATTATCATAAAAACCTCCCGGAACTGAGAATCTGACTGTGGGATTTTGTCCCTTCGTAACGATTGGGGAAACTATCAGTATGGCAAATAGTATCCTCCATAAATCGTATCTTTTTGTGCTGCTCATAATTATATTTTTTGCAAAAATAAAAAAAATCGGTCGCCTGATTTCCAGGCAACCGATTTTAATATGAATAATGTGCGCTTTGCGCGGCTAATAGCCAAATATTTAAATGTTCTCTTCCACGCGGATTGGCTGAGGTTCGGCCTTGTGGATGTCGAGTTCGTCAATCAGGTTGGTGGCGCCTGCGTACTTGTCGATGATGAAGAGCACGTAGCGGATGTCAACGTTGATGGTGCGCTGGAGTTTTGGCTCGAAGTTCACGTCGCCGCTCATAGCTTCCCAGTTACCGTCGAAGGCAAGGCCGAGGAGTTCGCCCTTGGCGTTCATGATCGGGCTGCCTGAGTTACCGCCGGTGATGTCGTTGGTCGAAAGGAAGCAAACGATGAGTTCGCCGTTGTCGTCAGCGTAAACGCCGAAGTCTTTCTTTTCGATGAGGTCGATGAGGCCCTTTGGAGCATCAAATTCGTAGTCGCCAGGAACATACTTTTGGAGAATGCCGTTGGCGGTGCAAACATAGTCGTAGTGGACTGCATCGGCTGGCTGATAGTCCTGAACCGAACCGTAGCTCATTCTCATGGTTGAGTTGGCATCTGGGTAGAGGCTCTTTTCAGGTTGTGTGGCAGCGTAATATTCGCGCAAACCCTTGACGAAAATATGGTCGTTTTCGGAAACGGTGTTCATGGCATCGCGGTAAGCAGGAATATTTTCAATAAGTTTTTCCATCATTGAAGTTGACATGATGTAAGCGTAATCCTTGCCGATTTTCTTTGCATTTGGCTTGTTGATGAAAGCCTTGATGCTTTCAGGCGTAGCGAAGATTGAGTTGGTGTAGACTTCTTCGGTGAAAGCATCAATATCGCCGTTGAATTTCTTGTCGATGATGTTGAAGATTTCAGGAAGTTCGTCGGCCTTGAAAGCGTTCTTGTAGACTTTCAGCATTTCGCAGAAGGTCTTCTTTTCGACTTGTGGATTGGTTTCGGCAAACAGAGCGTCAACATCCATTTGTTTCAGAGCTTCGAGAGCCATGGCTTCAGCATCCTTATCCTTGCTCATCACGGCTTCGTAATATGGACCGAATTGTGCAGCGATGCCGGCAGCGCCAATGTTGGCGATGAAGTTTGGATAATAAACATACTTGGCAACATCGCCGAGGGTTTCGTAAGCGTTCTTCAGGTTGGTGAGGG
>JAKSMU010000019.1 GCA_024400455.1 Bacteroidales bacterium
TCTAATTTATATTTGCTGACATTCATACCGAACTCGAGGCCACGGCTGCGGACCAATTCTTCAAGTTCCGTAAGTGATTTCTTACCGAAATTGCGGAACTTAAGGAGATCCTGCTTATTGAAGGCGACAAGTTCACCAAGCGTTTCAACTTCAGCATTCTTCAAGCAGTTGAGAGCACGGACTGAGAGGTCCATATCAACAAGCTTGGTCTTAAGCAGCTGACGCGTGTGCAGAGAAGTTTCATCAAATTCTTCAGTGACTGTCTTTTCGTCTGGGACGAGAGTGATCTTTTCGTCAGAGAACAGCATGAAGTGGAAGATGAGAATCTTTGCAGCTTCTTTCAAAGCTTCTTTTGGGTGGATTGAACCATCGGTGTCGATTTCGATGACGAGTTTTTCGTAGTCAGTCTTTTGCTCAACACGCCAGTTTTCCACTCTGAAGCTCACATTACGGATAGGGGTAAAGATTGAGTCGATAGCGATGGTATCAACTTCTGCACCCATAACCTTGTTTTCGTCTGCAGGAACATAACCTCTGCCCTTGCCGATTGTGATTTCCACATTCAGTTTTACAGAAGGGTCAAGATTGCAAATGACGAGTTCCGGATTGAGAACTTGGAAGTTGGAGAGGAACTTGTTTATGTCGCCAGCGACGAACTGTTCCTGACCGCTGATGGTGACATTGATCTTTTCGTGGTTTTCACCAGCGACTTGTTGTTTGAAACGGACCTGCTTGAAATTCAAGACCATGTCAGCAACATCTTCAATAACGCCATCAATTGAAGCAAACTCATGGCTGACGCCATCAATGCGGATTGAAGTAATAGCGAAGCCTTCAAGAGAAGACAACAGGATTCTTCTAAGCGCATTACCAATAGTTATACCGAAACCTGGTTCCAGAGGTCTGAACTCGAAAACGCCTTTAGTATCGGTGCTTTCGACCATAATTACCTCATCAGGTTTTTGAAACGCTAATATTGCCATATTTTCTTTATTTACCAGGTTAAAAATCAACAATTACTTAGAATACAATTCGACGATGAGCTGTTCGTTGATATTTTCAGGAATTTCCTCACGTGTAGGATAATTCAAGAACTTACCACACATCTTGGCAGCATCCCATTCAAGCCAAGCATGGCTGCTTGTTGAACGGCCTTCTACTGAATTTGTAATGACTTCCAAGCTCTTAGATTTTTCACGGACGCCGATAACATCACCAACCTTTGCGAGGTATGAAGGAATGTTAAGAATCTCACCATTTACGGTGATGTGGCGGTGGCTAACGAGCTGACGAGCTGCGTTACGGGTTGGAGCGATACCAAGACGGTAAACGAGATTGTCAAGACGAGATTCCATAAGCTGCATCAGGATCAAACCTGTGACGCCTTCCTTACGTCTAGCCAATTCGAAAGTCTTGCGGAATTGCTTTTCCAAAACGCCGTATGTATATTTAGCCTTTTGCTTTTCCTTCAGCTGGGTGCCATATTCAGAGACTTTCTTTCTTCTTGCAGCAGCACCATGCATCCCTGGAGGATAATTTCTCTTTTCGAAGTACTTGTCTGAACCAAAGATAGGTTCACCGAACTTACGAGCTATTTTCGTTTTAGGACCTGTATATCTAGCCATAATTCAAATTTTTTAATTGTTCAACTATTATACTCTTCTACGTTTTGGAGGACGGCAACCGTTGTGTGGCAATGGAGTGACGTCGATGATTTCAGTCACTTCAACACCCATTGAGTGGATGGCACGGATTGCAGATTCACGTCCTGCACCAGGTCCCTTAACATAAACTTTAACTTTACGTAATCCCAAGTCATAGGCAGTCTTAGCGCATTCTTCAGCGGCCATTTGTGCAGCGTATGGGGTGTTCTTCTTCGAACCCTTGAAACCCATCTTGCCAGCTGATGCCCAAGAGATGACTTGTCCTTCATTGTTAGTCAAAGAAATGATAATGTTATTGAAAGAAGCCTTAACGAAAGCCATGCCCGTTGCTTCAATCTTAACAACACGTTTCTTAGTTACTTTATTGGTCTTTGCCATTTTGTAATTTTGTAATTTTGTAATTAAATATGATCCAACTACCTAATATTACTTAGTAGCTTTCTTCTTGTTAGCAACAGTCTTCTTACGGCCCTTACGGGTACGTGCGTTGTTCTTTGTGCTCTGTCCGCGGACTGGCAGACCTGCACGATGACGGACACCTCTGTAGCAACCGATATCCATCAAACGCTTAATGTTCATCTGAACTTCACCGCGAAGTTCACCTTCGGTCTTGTACTGTTCAGCAATGATATTACGAACAGTGTTCTGTTCTTCGTCGGTCCAATCCTGAACTTTCTTGCTTGGTTCAACACCAGCCTTCATCAGGATTTCCTTCGACAAAGATCTTCCGATACCGTAAATGTAGGTTAAAGAGATTTCTCCAGCTTTATTGCTCGGGATATCTACACCAGCGATTCTTGCCATATTATCTTAATGCTTAAATTTATAATTCAACTCGATTAACCCTGACGCTGATTTTCCTTAGGGTTCTTCTTATTAATAACGTACACTCTGCCCTTGCGCTTCACAATGATGCAGTCAGCAGATCTCTTCTTTACAGATGCTTGAACTTTCATATTTATTCTTTATTAATTGTTCGCGATTAACTCTTGTATCGGAATGTGATACGGCCCTTAGTCAAATCGTAAGGAGACATCTCAACCTTGACTTTGTCACCAGGCAATATCTTAATGTAGTGCATACGCATCTTGCCGGAAATGGTGGCTATGATGACCAGACCGTTTTCCAGTTCAACACGGAACATGGCATTGCCCAATGCTTCGACAACGGTGCCTTCCTGTTCTATTGACATTTGTTTTACCATACGCTATTCTTCTACTTTCTTTTTTTATTTAAAACACTGACAACGAGCTTAAAACGCTATTGCCACACTATATTTCGGGCGGCAAAGGTAGTAATTCTTTTCCAAACAGAGGACTTTTTTTCAATAATTTTCAAAAATGCTGCTGTCTGATAAGGTTTTACCTAAGATTCAGGAGACCTCTGTTTCAACAAAAGAAGCAGAGGCTTCCCGAATTATAGCGGGGCTCGAAGCCCGAAGTTCAATTATTACATTCTGCCTACACGCCCCTTGATACGACCTGACTTGGTAAGACCATCGTAGTGACGCATCAAAAGGTGGCTTTCGATTTGTTGCAATGTGTCGAGGACAACGCCCACAAGAATCAACAGTGAGGTACCGCCATAGAAGTGCGAGAATGACGAGCTAACACCCATGAGGGAAACGATAGCAGGCATGATAGCCACGATGGCGAGGAAGATTGATCCTGGCAACGTGATTCTTGACATGATGTTGTCAAGATATTCGGCTGTCTTCTTACCAGGCTTAACACCAGGAATGAAACCGCCATTCTTCTTGATATCTTCAGCCATCTGGTTGCAGTTGATGGTAACTGCCGTATAGAAATACGTGAAGGCGATGATGAGGATGAAGAACACGAAGTTGTACCAAAAACCATTGACATTAGTGAAAGCAGCTGCAAATCCAGTCAAGCTTTCGGTCTGTCTGAAACCGGCAATGGTGATAGGCAGGAACATGATAGCCTGAGCAAAGATGATAGGCATAACGCCAGCAGCATTCACTTTCAGCGGGATGTACTGACGGACGCCGCCATACTGACGGTTACCGACGACACGCTTAGCATACTGTACCGGAATCTTTCTAGTGCCTTGTACGAGAGCGATGGTGCCGATCATGACGAAGAACAGGACAATCAATTCAATTACGAGAACCAAGAGACCTGTACCGCCTTGAGCGAAACGAGCAGCGCATTCACCTACGAAAGCACCGGGCAGACGGGCTATGATACCGATCATGATAATCAGAGAGATACCATTACCAATACCCTTGTCCGTGATCTTTTCACCAAGCCACATGATAAACAAGGTGCCGGCAATAAGAAGGACTACTGATGAGAACCAGAAGAAGAAACCTGGAGTAGACACATAAGGATCGAAAGGCGTCACGGCTTCATTTGGAAGCTGAACCAAGACGTTCTTGATGTAACCTGGAGCCTGAACGATAACGATCACGACAGTCAGGTAACGCATAATCTGGTTCATCTTCTTACGGCCGCTTTCACCTTCCTTCTGCAAGCGTTGGAAGTACGGGACAGCCATGCCGAGCAGTTGGATGATGATGGACGCTGTAATGTAAGGCATGATGCCCAATGCGAAGATAGAAGCATTACCGAAAGCACCACCGGAGAACATGTTGAGCAATCCGAGAAGGCCTTGGCTACTGCTATTCTGCAACGCAGACAGTTTGTTCGGGTCGACGCCAGGAATGACGACGAACGAACCGAAGCGGTAGATTAAGATGATGAGCAGCGTAAACAGTATGCGTTTACGAAGTTCTTCGATCTTAAAGATGTTCCTTATAGTTTCTATAAATCTATTCATCGCGAATTAGTATTTTTCGCAAGTTCCGCCGGCGGCTTCGATAGCCTGCTGGGCCTTAGCGGAAAATGCGTGTGCTTTAACTTCTAATTTTGCAGTCAGTTCACCACGGCCAAGAATCTTGACGAGTTCTTTCTTGTGAGTGATACCTTTTTCGACAAGCACTTCAGGAGTGATCACTGAAACGCCGTTTTCAGCAAGTTTCTGCAAAGTTGAGAGGTTAACCGGGCAATACTCCACGCGATTCAGGTTTTTGAAACCGAACTTAGGAACCAAACGGACGAGAGGCATTTGACCGCCTTGGAAGCCAATCTTGTTCTTAGCGCCAGAGCGTG
Source organism: Bacteroidales bacterium (assembly GCA_024400455.1). GTDB lineage: Bacteria > Bacteroidota > Bacteroidia > Bacteroidales > F082 > Limimorpha. The sequence goes on from JAKSMU010000019.1 coordinate 4,799, forward strand.
CCTGAGCACCCTTATGACCACGTGTAGATGTGCCACCTTTTCCCGAACCTTGGCCACGGCCTTTTCTTGTCTTGTTCTTTACAGAACCTTTTGCTGGTTTGAGATTACTTAAATCCATAATATTGCAGATTTGATTAAGTTCAACAATTAAATTTCTTCGATCTTAAGAAGGTGAGCTACCTTGTTCACCATACCGGCCAGGCAAGGGTTGTCCATGTCAATTTCTGCTGACTGGTGCATCTTTCTCAGACCGAGTGATTTCAATGTGTCCTTCTGATCTTGTGGTCTTCCGATACCACTTCTGATTTGGGTGATTCTTACTTTTTTCATCTTTCAAAAGTTTTATCCGTTAAACACAGTATCCAAATCCACACCTCTCAGTTGAGCGACGGTATAAGCATCGCGCATTCTTGTGAGAGCATCGAATGTAGCCTTAACCACTGAGTGAGGGTTTGAAGAACCTTTTGACTTAGCCATCACGTTCTTCACGCCGACACTTTCGAGCACGGCACGCATAGCACCACCTGCGATGACACCGGTACCAGGAGTAGCTGGCTGGATGTAAACGTAAGCGCCGCTATATTTGCCATACTGTTCGTGAGGCAGTGTACCATTCAGTACAGGAACCTTGACGAGGTTTTTCTTTGCATCGTCAACACCCTTCTGGATGGCAGCAGTAGCTTCCTTAGCCTTACCGAGGCCGTAACCGACGACGCCATTCTCATTGCCAACGACAACCAAAGCAGCAAATGTGAAAGTACGACCACCCTTTGTCACCTTAGTGACGCGGTTGATGCTAACGAGACGTTCTTTGAACTCAATTTCGCTAGATTTTACTCTTTTTACGTTAACTTCTGCCATAACAATTAGAATTTTAATCCTCCATTACGAGCGCCGTCTGCTAAAGACTTAACTCTACCATGATACAAATAACCATTACGGTCGAACACGACGGTTTCGATGCCGGCTGCCTTAGCTTTTTCAGCGATCAGGGCGCCAACCTTAGCGGCCTGTTCGATCTTCGTAATCTTTTCATTTTCGATGCCATTCTCGCGTGAGCTGGCTGCAGCCAAAGTCTTGCCGACTTCATCGTCAATCAGCTGCACATAGATTTGCTTGTTGCTTCTGAAGACAGACATACGTGGACGAGCAGCAGTACCAGAGATTTTCTTTCTGATGCTCTTCTTGATGATTTGTCTTCTTTCTTCTTTAGTTTTTGCCATTTTCTTACTGAGGTATTAATGATTACTTACCAGCAGCTTTACCTGCCTTACGTCTCAGGACTTCGCCTTCGAACTTGATACCCTTACCCTTATAAGGTTCAGGCTCACGCATTGAACGGATCTTTGCGGCCACCTGACCAAGAAGTTGTTTGTCGTATGAACGCATCTTCAAAATAGGATTCTTACCTCTTTCGTTGATGGTTTCAATTTTAATCTCTGCTGGCATCTCGAAGAAGATGTTGTGAGAGAAACCAAGACCTAATTCAAGGATTTGTCCCTTAGCTTCAGCCTTATAACCGACGCCGACAAATTCCTGAACGGTTTCAAAACCTTCGCTTACACCTTTGACCATGTTGGCGATCAAAGCGCGATAGAGTCCATGCTTTGAGCCAGCTTCAGCAACTGCTTCGTTTAGCTTGACATGGATCTGGTCGCCTTCGATTTCGAGGATGACATGATCGTAGAATTTTTGTGAAAGTTCACCGAGTTTACCTTTAACTGTGATGACCTGAGCATCATTGTCGATGTTTACTGTAACGCCAGCCGGGATGGCGATAGGCAATTTACCAATACGTGACATATTCTCTATCTCCTTTCCTTAAATTAGCTAACGTAACACAAAACTTCGCCACCGATGTGAAGCTTACGGGCTTCCTTGTCAGTCATAACACCCTGAGAAGTGGAAATGATGGCAATACCGAGGCCATTCATCACTCTTGGGAGGTTTTCGCTGTCTGCATATTTTCTCAAGCCAGGACGTGAAATACGGTCGATGGTTGTGATTGCAGGCTCTTTTGTCACAGGATGATACTTAAGAGCGATCTTAATGACATTCTGTGATTTCTTTTCACCTTCTTCAAACTTATAGTTGAGGATGTAACCCTTTTCGAAAAGGATCTGGGTCATAGCCTTCTTAATGTTTGAAGCTGGGATTTCAACAATTCTATGCTTTGCACTGACAGCATTGCGAATGCGTGTCAAATAATCTGCTATAGGGTCTGTATTCATCTTTAATCTAATCTTAAATGTTTACCAACTAGCTTTCTTAACGCCTGGGATCAAGCCTTTCAGTGCCATTTCACGGAAATTGATACGTGAGATGCCGAACTGTCTCATATAGCCTTTTGGACGGCCAGTGAGTTGGCAACGATTGTGCAAACGGACTGGAGAAGCGTTCTTAGGCAGTTTCTGCAAAGCTTCATAATCGCCAGCTTCCTTCAAGGCTGCACGCTTAGCGGCATATTTGGCCACCATTTGTGCTCTTTTGCGCTCACGCGCTTTCATTGACTCTTTTGCCATGGTTTACTTTTTTTGATTTTTAAAAGGAAGACCGAATTTTTTCAACAAAGCCAAAGCCTCTTGGTCAGTATTGGCTGAAGTGACGAAGGTGATGTTCATACCATTGAGGCGGTTGATCTTCTCGATATCGATTTCCGGGAAGATAATCTGTTCAGTGATACCGAAGCTGTAGTTACCGCGGCCATCAAAACCTTTGTCATTGATACCCCTGAAGTCACGGACACGTGGAAGTGCTACGCAGACTAAACGTTCGAGAAATTCGTACATTCTGTCACCGCGCAGAGTTACGTGCACGCCAATCGGGTTGCCACGACGCAGTTTGAAGTTACTGACATCGTGCTTAGAAATAGTCGGTACGGCTTTCTGACCGGTGATAGCTGTCATTTCCTCTACACCATAGTCAATCAGTTTCTTATCGGCCAAAGCTGCGCCGATACCCTGATTAAGTGAAATTTTCAAAAGCCGTGGAACCTGCATCACTGATTTATAGTGGAATTCTTCCATCAATGCAGGCACGATTTCACTCTTGTATTGTCCTCTAAGTCTGGGTTGATAGTTCATATTACTTTATGATTTCGCCTGTTTTCTTTGAATAACGGACTGATTTGCCGTTTTCGTCTTTCTTACGGCCAATTCTGGTAGGTTTGCCGCTCTTGTCGACAACCATCAGGTTGGAGATGTGGATAGGGGCTTCCTGTTTGATGATGCCACCTTGTGGATGTTCAGTGTTAGGGCGTGTGTGCTTAGAAATGATTCTGACGCCTTCGACGACAGCTCTATTCTTTTCGACATCGACGCTCATAACTTTACCCTGTTTGCCTTTGTCATTGCCTGAAAGGACCAAAACAGTGTCGCCTTTCTTTACATGTAATTTACTCATAGTTGATTCGAATTTTTAATTACAATACTTCTGGAGCGAGCGAAACTATTTTCATGAAATTCTTTTCACGCAACTCTCTGGCAACTGGTCCAAAGATACGTGTACCGACGAGTTCACCGGCTTGGTTCAGAAGAACGCAAGCATTGTCGTCGAAGCGGATGTAAGAACCATCAGCGCGACGGGTTTCCTTCTTGGTACGGACTACAACTGCCTTTGAGACGGTACCTTTCTTGACGTTACCGCTCGGGAGGGCGCTTTTTACGGTGACCACGATGATGTCGCCAGTATGGGCGAAACGCTTTCTGGTGCCACCTAACACTCTGATGCAAAGAACTTCCTTAGCACCACTATTGTCAGCTACTGCAAGTCTGGTTTCCTGTTGTATCATATTACTTAGCCCTTTCGATAATTTCTACTAATCTCCAATGTTTATGTCTGCTCAACGGACGGGTTTCCATGATGCGCACGGTATCACCGATGTTGCAGTCATTCTTCTCGTCATGAGCCATGAAACGGCTGGTCTTCTTAATGAATTTGCCGTAAATAGGGTGCTTTTCGCGACGTTCGATCTCCACGACGATGGATTTGTCCATCTTGTTGCTGACAACCACGCCGATTCTTTCTTTTCTAAGATTTCTTGTAAGTTCCATAGTATCAATCGTCGTTTAATTATTTATTACCTTCGATTTCACGTCTTCTCAATTCAGTCAGATAACGTGCAATGTCCTTACGGGTGGCGCGGATCTGGTTAGGATTTTCAAGCGGTGACACAGCGTGATTAAGTTTCAGCTTAACCAGCTGGGTACGAGCTTCTTCTAAACGTTCGTTCAGATCGGCGATGCTCAGATCTTTAATTGATTCTTGCTTTTTCATTGTACTATACGACTTAATTATTCAACGTAATCTCTTCTAACCACAAACTTCGTTGTTACAGGCAGTTTCTGAGCTGCGAGACGGAGAGCTTCCTTAGCGATTGCCAACGGCACGCCTTCTGCTTCGAACAGCATGTGACCTGGTGTAACACGAGCTACGAAGTACTCAGGATCACCCTTACCTTTACCCATACGTACGTCAAGAGGCTTCTTGGTGATTGGTTTGTCAGGGTAGATTCTGATCCAAATTTGACCTTCACGCTTCATGTAACGTGTGACGGCCTGACGGGCAGCTTCGATTTGGCGAGCCGTAATCAAAGCTTCTTCCAATGTCTTGATGCCAAAAGATCCGAAAGCTAATTCATGGCCGCGGAAAGCGTTACCTTTCATCTTACCTTTTTGGGGTCTTCTGAACTTCTGTCTTTTAGGTTGTAACATAGTTACTTAACTTTTAAAGTTTACAAAATTATTTACGTTTTCCTTCGCCACGACGTGGACCGCGACCTGCTGGGCGTGGAGCGCCCTGTTTCTTAGCAGGAGCTGCGACGCTTGTCGGGACCAGTTCTGGCTTACCAAAGATTTCACCTTTGCAAATCCACACCTTAACGCCGAGACGGCCGTAGGATGTGTGAGCTTCAACTAAAGAATAGTCGATGTCGGCACGCAGGGTATGCAGTGGAGTACGACCTTCCTTGTATGATTCGGAGCGGGCGATTTCGGCGCCGCCTACACGACCAGAGATCAAAATCTTGATACCTTCGGCACCCATACGCATGGTACCCTGAGCAGCAGCCTTGATGGCACGACGGTATGAAACACGTCCTTCGATTTGCTTGGCAATCGTGCTTGCTACGATATAAGCATCAAGTTCAGGTCTCTTAATTTCGTTAATGTTGATTTGAACTTCCTTGCCGGTGAGTTTCACCAGTTCTTTCTTCAGCTTGTCGACTTCTTCGCCGCCCTTGCCGATAATCATGCCTGGACGTGCTGTGAAGATAGTCACAGTGACATATTTCAAGGAACGTTCGATGGCGATCTTTGAGATGCCAGCTTTGCCGAGACGAGCGTTCAGATACTTACGGATCTTGTCGTCTTCAACGAGCTTAGCTGAAAAATCTTTTCCGCCATACCAGTTGGAATCCCATCCTTTGATGACTCCCAATCTAAGACCTATAGGATTAGTTTTTTGTCCCATTATTTAATCTTTTTATTCTCCAATTATTCTTCGTTAGCAATTCTGCTGTCCACAATCATAGTAACGTGATTTGAACGCTTGCGGATGTGGAATGCACGTCCGTGAGGGGCTGCCTGGATACGCTTCAGCGTACGACCTTCGTCAACCCAGATTTCCTTTACGTAAAGGTTGCTGTCTTCAACACGTTTTCCTTCGTTCTTAGCTTCCCAGTTAGCAATTGCCGAACGCAGCAGTTTGTAAACTGGCTTCGATGCTTCCTTGGATGAATATTGCAAGGCATGCAGTGCAAGCTCAACTTTCTGACCTCTGATCATGTCAGCAACAAGGCGCATCTTGTAAGGTGATGTAGGAACATCATTCAGATGAGCGATGGCTACAGATTTACGAGCTTCCTTAATGGCTTCAGCTCTGTTATGTTTTCTAGCTCCCATTGTTACCTATTTTACTTGTTACCTTTATCTTTATTACCAGCGTGACCTCTGAAGATTCGTGTCGGAGCGAATTCGCCGAGTTTGTGGCCAACCATGTTTTCAGTTACGTAAACAGGGATGAATTTGTTGCCATTGTGAACAGCGATAGTCTGACCGACGAAATCAGGAGAAATCATTGATGCTCTTGACCATGTCTTGATAACGGTCTTTTTGCCGCTTTCAACGTTTTCCATCACTCTCTGCTGGAGTTTGTAGTGGATGTATGGACCTTTTTTTAATGAACGACTCATAATAATGAAATTTTCCTGATTAAATTACTTCTTTCTTCTGTCGATAATATACTTGTTCGAAGCAGCCTTTGGTCTGCGTGTCTTGTAGCCCTTTGCCGGCAAGCCCTTGCGTGAGCGTGGGTGACCGCCAGATGCACGGCCTTCACCACCACCCATCGGGTGATCGACTGGGTTCATGACAACACCACGGTTGTGAGGACGGCGGCCCAACCAGCGGCTACGGCCAGCCTTACCTGACTTCTCAAGGTTATGGTCAGCATTAGAAACTGAACCGATGGTAGCCTTGCAAGCTTGGAGAATCATACGGGTTTCGCCTGAAGGCATGCGGAGGATGGCGTACTTGCCGTCGCGGCTCATCAACTGAGCGTAGGAACCGGCTGAACGAGCCATCTTAGCACCCTGACCTGGGCGGAGCTCGATGTTATGAACGATGGTACCGAATGGCACTTCGCTCAGATATAAGGTATTGCCAACGTTTGGCTGAACACCTTTACCAGAAATGACTTCCTGACCGACCTTAAGGCCTGCAGGAGCAATGATGTAACGCTTTTCACCATCCTTGTAGTAAATCAAGGCGATGCGAGCGGTACGGTTTGGATCGTATTCGATAGACTTCACGACGCCCGGAACTCCGTCCTTATCGCGCTTGAAGTCAATGATTCTGTATTGTCTCTTATGGCCGCCGCCTCTGTAACGGACAGTCATTTCACCACTTGAATTACGTCCACCGGTGCTCTTGTGAGGAGCCAGCAATGACTTTTCCGGTCTGTCTGTCGTAATTTCGTCAAAAGCGCTAATAACTTTAAAGCGCTGACCTGGTGTTGTTGGTTTGTATTTCTTTAAAGCCATCTTTAGATATTGCTAAAAAAGTCAATTGTTTCACCTTCTTTCAAAGTAACGATAGCCTTCTTGAAAGCGTCGGCCTTACCGGTGATGACGCCAGCCTTGGTATAACGTGACTTTGACTTACCTGCATAATTCATTGTGTTGACGGCAGCAACCTTAACGTCGTAAAGTTTCTCAACTTCTTCCTTAATCTGGAGCTTGTTGGCGCGCTTGTCAACGATGAATGCGTACTTATTCAGCTTTTCGCTGATTGCGGTCATCTTTTCTGTAATGACGGGTTTCTTTATGATAATCATCTCTTTTTCGTGTTTTAACGGTTAAACATTATCCAAGGATTTCGTCGATTGGTTTGAGAGCGCTCTCGCAAATGAAGATCTTCTTGGAATTCAGAATATCATAAGTAGTCAGCATACGGGCCAAAGCGACCTTTGTGCGCTGAATGTTGCGAGCGGAAAGGACAACGTTCTTGTCGGTTTCAGCAAACACAAACATGTTTCTGTTGCCGTTGACTTTGAAGTTATTCAAAACGTTGACCATCTGCTTTGTCTTGATTGTATCGAAAGTGAAATCTTCGACAACTACGATGGCTTCATCAGCAATCTTTGCGGACAAGGCTGACTTACGAGCCAAAACCTTGACTTTCTTGTTCAGCTTGAAGCTGTAATCGCGTGGTTTAGGACCGAAAACACGGCCACCACCTCTCAACACTGGAGAGTTGATATCGCCACGGCGAGCGCCGCCTGTACCCTTCTGACGGAAGAGTTTGCGGGTGCTACCAGCAACTTCGCTGCGTTCCTTTGACTTGTGAGTACCTTGACGCTGATCAGCGAGATACTGTTTCACTGCCAGATACATGACATGTTCGTTAGGTTCGATAGCATAAATGTTATCATTCAGAACGACGGTACGGCCTGTATCTTCACCTTTAATGTTATAGACTCTTAACTCCATCTCTCAATTTTTAAGTATCCGTTCTTTGGGCCTGGAATAGCACCCTTAACAACTAACAAGTTCTTTTCAGGAACGATCTTCACGATGACGAGGTTTGTAACCTTCACCTTTCTGTTGCCCATCTGGCCACCCATACGCAAGCCCTTGAAAACTCTCGAAGGGTAAGCGCAAGCGCCAATGGAACCTGGTTTTCTCAAACGGTTGTGCTGACCGTGAGTTGCTTGACCAACGCCTGCAAAATGATGGCGTTTCACTACGCCCTGGAAGCCTTTACCTTTGCTGATGCCACTGACATCAACATATTCGCCTTCCATGAACACGTCGACGGTAAGAGTTTCGCCTAATTGTTTTCTGTGGCCTTCTTCGAAACGCGAGAATTCGCGAACCAGCTTTTTAGGTGTCGTGTTAGCTTTTGCAAAGTGACCTTGCTCAGCTTTTGAAGTGTTCTTCACCTTCTTTTCATCGAAACCAAGCTGGATAGCACTATAACCGTCTTTCTCTTTAGTTCTGACTTGGGTGACTACGCATGGACCAGCCTCAATGACTGTAACAGGAATCATTTTTCCTGCTTCATCGTAGATGCTCGTCATCCCAATCTTTTTTCCTAGTAATCCTGACATTGCTACTTAAGCTTTTAATTTTTTTGTACTAGATAGGTTTGTTTAAAGTTTAATTTCTACTTCCACACCGCTAGGGAGCTCCAGCTTCATCAGTGCGTCGATCGTCTGAGAGGTCGAGTTGTAAATGTCGAGCAGTCTCTTGTAAGTTGAAAGCTCGAATTGTTCTCTTGACTTCTTGTGAACGAAGGTTGAACGCAAGACAGTGTAGATCTTCTTGTTGGTCGGCAACGGGATAGGACCGCTGACGATTGCTCCAGTCGACTTGATGGTTTTAACGATCTTCTCGGCTGACTTGTCAACCAAGTTGTGGTCGTGCGACTTTAATTTAATTCTAATTCTCTGGCTCACAATAATTATTATTTATTGAATTATTTTCTTAAATGAAAAATAGTCCTTTTGCCTTTTTAATCACCACATCGGCAATGGCTTCAGGGACAGGAGCGTAATGGCTCAACTCCATACTGAAGTTGGCACGGCCCGACGACAGGGAACGCAAGGTGGTAATGTATCCAAACATCTCTGCCAGCGGAACGTCTGCCTTGACTACCTGAGAGCCTATCTCAGCAATGACTTCACGCAATATAGATCTCTTTTTGTTCAAATCGCCCGTCACATCACCTAAGTATTGGTCGGGGCAACGTACTTCAACTTTCATGATAGGTTCCATAAGGACTGCACCTGCCTTGAGGCCGGCTTCCTTGAAGGCGATGCTGGCGCAACTCTCAAACGAAAGCGCGTCGCTATCAACCGGATGGAACGAACCATCTGTAAGGGTCACTTTGAGATTCTCAACCGGGAATCCTGCCAGCACACCAGTGTTCATGGCTCCCTTGAAGCCCTTCTCGATGGCCGGAATGAATTCGCGTGGTATCACGCCATTCTTCGTATTGTCGACAAACTGCAATCCCATAACACCTGCATCGGCCGGACCCATTGTAAACTCGATGTCAGCGAACTTACCCTTGCCACCGGTCTGTTTTTTATAGACTTCACGATGCTGAATTGTTTGAGTAAAGGCTTCCTTGTATGCGACCTGTGGACGACCGGAATTGACTTCGACGCCGAATTCCCTCTTTAAACGGTCCAAAATAATATCAAGGTGTAATTCGCCCATACCTGACAATATGGTCTGACCCGAATTTTCATCGGTGTGTACGAAAAGCGTAGGATCTTCCTCAACCAGTTTGGTCAAAGAAAGAGCCAATTTGTCGAGATCTGCTGTGACTTTAGGCTCAACGGCGATGTTAACCACTGGATCTGGGAACTTGATGTTCTCGAGGATCAGCGGCTTGTTTTCAACCGTCAACGTATCACCCGTGCGGATGAGTTTGAAACCGACTGCAGCGCCAATGTCGCCCGCTGAAATTTCATCCATTGGGTTCTGTTTGTTGGCGTGCATCTGAACGATTTTAGCAATGCGTTCACGTTTGCCGGTCGAAACGTTCATGACGGTTTCGCCTGCCTTTAAGGTACCCGAATAAACGCGGAAGAAAGCAAGACGACCGACGAAAGGATCAGTAGCAATCTTGAATGCCAGAGCGCAGAACGGTCCGTTAGGATCGGCCTTGCGGATTTCCTCTTCTTCGGTCTTAGGATTGATGCCCGTGACATGGTCGATGTCCAAAGGACTTGGCAGATAGTTGACGATGCCGTCGAGGAGCATCTGCACGCCTTTGTTCTTAAAAGATGAACCGCACATTACCGGGCAAATGCGAAGGTCAAGCGTTTCCTTGCGAATCTGAGCGATAAGCTCTTCTTCGGTAATGTTGTCAGGGTTTTCCATATACTTTTCAAACAGTTCGTCGTTATCTTCAGCGGCGCCTTCGATAAGCTTGGTACGGTATTCTGCAACCATATCCTTCATATCTTCAGGGATTTCCACTTCGTTGAAAACGGAACCGTTGTCTTCTTCTTCCCAAACGTATGCCTTGTTCTTGATCAGGTCGACGACACCGATGAAGTTATCTTCGGCGCCGATAGGCAGCTGAATCGGGACAGGAGTAGCATGGAGTCTGTCTTCAATCTGGTCCATGACCTTGAAGAAGTCGGCTCCTACCCTATCCATCTTGTTGACGTAGCAAATACGTGGTACCTTATATTTATTAGCCTGATGCCAAACGGTCTCTGACTGAGGCTCGACACCGCCGACAGCGCAAAAGATAGCGATAGCGCCATCCAAAACACGCAGCGAACGTTCAACTTCAACAGTGAAGTCGACGTGGCCGGGAGTATCGATGATATTGATCTTATATGCCTCATTATTAAGGTGCCAGAACACCGTAGTAGCAGCTGAAGTGATGGTTATGCCGCGCTCCTGTTCCTGGACCATCCAGTCCATGGTGGCAGCGCCGTCGTGAACCTCACCGATCTTATGACTACGGCCAGTATAATAGAGGATGCGCTCGGTCGTAGTGGTCTTACCGGCATCGATGTGCGCCATAATACCAATGTTACGGACGAGTGTCAAGTTGTTCATATTATCCTGGACGTTTTGCATAATTAGTTCAATCTAACTCTATTAGAATCTGAAATGCGAGAATGCCTTGTTAGCATCTGCCATTCTGTGGATTTCTTCTTTCTTCTTGAATGCAGAACCTTCTTCCTTGTAAGCTGCCATGATTTCCGAAGCGAGCTTCAGAGCCATCGATTTCTCGTGACGTTTGCGGGCATAACCGATCAGGTTCTTCATACCGATGCTCTGCTTACGGGCAGGACGGATTTCTGAAGGAATCTGGAAGGTAGCACCACCAATACGACGGCTTCTTACTTCCACTTGAGGGGTAACGTTGGCCAGAGCCTTCTTCCACACCTCAACTGGATTTTCGTTGAGCTTACTTTCAACGATGTCCATTGCTTCGTAGAAAATCTGATAAGCCAAATTCTTCTTACCTTCAAGCATGATGTTGTTCACGAACTTAGTGACCAAAACATCATTGTACTTTGGGTCAGGAAGGATAATTCTCTTCTTTGGTTTAGCTTTTCTCATGTCTTTAAGTCTTTACTTTTTGACTAATCACTTATTTCTTTGCGGCTGTTTTTTTAGGTCGTTTAGCACCGTATTTAGATCTACGCTGGCGGCGGCCATCAACACCCGATGTATCCAATGCACCACGGATGATGTGATAACGCACACCTGGCAAATCCTTAACACGACCTCCTCTGATCATGACGATAGAGTGTTCCTGCAGGTTATGGCCTTCGCCCGGGATGTATGCGTTGACTTCCTTCTGGTTGGTCAAACGAACCCTAGCAACCTTACGCATTGCTGAGTTAGGCTTTTTAGGGGTTGTCGTGTAAACACGAACGCACACGCCACGACGCTGTGGACATGAATCCAATGCTGGTGACTTACTCTTGTCGATCAATTTCTGGCGCCCTTTGCGCACTAATTGTTGAATAGTCGGCATTTTAATTTGTTAGGTTTAATTTAATTAGTTTATTTACTCCCTCTCACGAGGACTATTTTTATCAAACACAAGCCAAATTTGCTCGAAGGCACCGCTTTCAAGATGTAGTTGGGAAACACAATAAGCCATACGGCTTAGAAGTCTATAAACCCACGATGCAAAATAAACGCTTGACTTTTAATGTCTTACACCGTGCAGAAACCTATCACGTTTAACTTATCAGGTTCCTAACTATATCATTTTCAAGGGTAAACCCTCTTTCAATTCAGCGCGGCAAAAGTACAACAAATTTCGTTACGCTGTACATTATTTGGATTATTTTTTCTCATTTTTATTCAATTCATTGATTTACAATTATTTATAAATAATCAATTGCAGCATTTCTTTCACTTTATCCTCATATTAATACAATTAATGCTCAAATACACAGCATTAATTGCTGATTAATGCGTCATTAATGACATGAAATTCACTTTACACGGCATCTTTTTCAACGATTAATATCCGAAACGTGCATTTAGCATGAAAAAAGCCGACGACCTACATCATCGGCTTTATCAAACGTCTGTTTTTGTCAAAGGCTCATTTCGACAAGCTCAATGAGCTATGAGAAAACTTATTCTCCGAGCAAATGTTCGAAAAGGAAACCGTCAATCTTGTTGAACAAGTGCATGCGGCACTCTCCGTCGCCATATTCGTAGCCGCCATAGATGCCGTGGTTCTTGTTAGGATAAATCATCAGGTCGAACTGCTTGCCGTTCGAGATCATGGCCTTGATGAGCTCCATGGCGTTCTGATAATGCACATTATCGTCGCCGCTGCCGTGGCAAAGGAGGTAGTTGCCCTTAATCATGGCAGTATTGTGGACTGGCGAATTCAGGTCGTAACCTTCTGAATTTTCCTGAGGAGTGCGCATGAAACGTTCGGTATAGACATTGTCATAGTAACGCCAGTTGGTGACAGGAGCCACAGAGACAGCCGTGCTAATGACCTCCGAGCCTTTGGTGATGCCGTTGGCAGCCATGAAGCCGCCGTAACTCCAACCGTAAATACCGATATGGTCAGCATCGACGTAAGGTTTCTTGGCCATGTACTTAGCGAGGGTAATCATATCTTCGGTTTCGTATTTGCCGAGTTGCATGTAAGTCATCTTCTTGAACATTTCGCCCTGCGCACCGCTACCTCTATTATTAATAGACACGCTGATAATGCCGTGCTGGGCCAAAAGCTGCATCCACCAGAAATCGCTGTCAGCCCAAGAATTGTTCACAGTCTGATAGCCCGGACCGCCGTAAACGTAAATCAAGACAGGATATTTCTTGTTAGGATCGAAATCAGGAGGGAGAATCTGCCAAGCGTCAATTTCGGCTTGTGTTCCGTCAGGCATCACGAAAGCGGGATCGCTGATGGTGAAGAACGACTTTTCGCCCAAGTTGTAATCCTTAATCTTCTCGACAAGCTGGTGATTGTCCTCAAGCACACGCACTACCCTACCCTTCTTGTCGTAGAGCACATATTGGTTCGGATGGTTTGCCGTGGAGTTTATATTAATAAGGTATGAGAAGTCGTTGCTGAAACGCGCGTTGTTGGTGCCTTCCAGACCTATCACCTCACGGATGTTACCTTTCAGGTCAACAGCGTAAATCTGACGCTCGATGTGCGATTTCTTGGCAGCCTGGAAATAGACTTCCTTGCCATCGAAGCCATAGACTTGGGTCACATCCCAGTTGCCGGTGGTCAGCTGCTTGACGAGGGTGCCGTCCAAAAGATACATGTAGATGTGGTTGTAACCACTCTTTTCGGAAGTCATCAGGAAGGTGTTGTCATCGTCAACGAAAGTCCAGTCGTCAGTGATGTCGATGTAATAATCGTTGGTTTCATCGTAGAAAACGCGGCTTTCGCCAGTCGTTGCGTTGGCGGCAAGGATTTCGAGATGATTCTGATGACGGTTGAGGCGCTGGATGGCCAAGGTGTTGGCATCCTTAGTCCAACCGATGCGTGGCAAATAAATGTCAGTTTCTTCGCCCGTATCCATTTTCACGCTCTTTCCGGTTGCGAGGTCATAAACATAAACCTCAACGACACTGTTATCTTCGCCAGCCTTTGGATATTTGAAGCTGTACCAGTCAGGATAAAGACCTTCAAACTCTTCCATCTGGAATTCTTTCACGTTAGATTCATCGAAACGATAGTAGGCAATCTTCTTGCTATCGGGCGACCAATAGAAACCTTGCGAGAAGCTGAATTCCTCTTCATAGACCCAGTCGGGAGCACCATTGATGACATAATTGTAAAGGCCATCGTTGGTGAACTGCTTTTCTTCGCCAGTAGCCAAATCCTTGATGAAGAGGTTATTGTCGCGCATGAAAGCGACCTTGGTAGCATCGGGCGAGAAGGTTGCAAGGCGCTGCTTGCCGTTTTCAGAAAGCGGCTGCAAGGTTTTGGTCTTCATGTCATAGACATAATATGTGGCATGGAATGAATGACGGTAGATGTACTCCATATCGGTAAGGCACAGCACTTTGTCTTCGTTCTGGCTCAATTCGTAATTCTGGAGGCGGATAGGCATGGTGTCGCCCGGCAAAACAAGGTCGTTGATGGAGAACAAGGTGTTCACCAATTTGCCAGTCTTGTAGTTGTAGATGTTCAAAGCGCCTTTTTCGAAAGAGCCGTAAGTCTTACCATCTTTCATGGAATTCATGCCACGGACGCTTCTTTGCGCAAAGGTAGAGTGCACATAAAGGTCTTCCAATTCAACATTTTTCTTTTCCTGGGCCGTAGCCGAGAATGTTCCAACAATAAGGAACAAGCTGATCAATAGGTATTTAACTTTCATAATACTGAATTTTAATAGTACAAAGATAGAAAAATTTCAAAAAAAGAAAGAAAAAAGTTTGGAGGTAACGAAAAAAGCAGTACTTTTGCACCCGCAATGGGACGGTAGCTCAGTTGGTTTAGAGCGCATGCTTGACAGGCATGAGGTCACAAGTTCGATCCTTGTTCGCCCCACTCAGAACGCCCTCGAGGCGTTTTTTTGTAAGTGTTTGAAATTGATGGGACGTTAGCCCAGTTGGTTTAGAGCGCTGCCTTCACACGGCAGAGGTCACTGGTTCGAGTCCAGTACGTCCCACAGAACGAAAGCGGTCAGCGATGCTGACCGCTTTTTTTGCACCTTATATATAATAAAGCACATAAAACTTGCACCATTCAAAGTAATTCCCTATTTTTGTCGTTTCAAAAGTAGAATTACAAATACCTAAATAAAAATGATGCAAAACAATATCGTACCCGCAGAGACCACAAAGAAAGTCTTTAGTGAAAGTGGCATTGCCTGCATTGGCAAGGCCGGCATTCGTGAAATCAACAAATTGGCGAGAGACCTCGAAGCCGCCAGTGGCGTAAAATTCATCCATATGGAAATCGGCAACCCTGGTCTTCCAGCTGCACAGGCAGGCATCGAAGCCCAGATTAAGGCCCTTCAGGACGGCGTTGCAGCCAACTACCCTCCTATCGACGGCGCACCAATTCTGAAAAACGAAGCCTCACGCTTCATCAAGAATTTCCTTGACCTTGATGTGGCACCTGCCAACTGCATTCCTACCGTGGGTTCCATGCAAGGCGCTTTCGCAAGCTTCATGATTTGCGGGCACCTCGACGCAAAGAAAAACACCATCCTTTTCATTGACCCAGGTTTTCCGGTTCACAAATTCCAGAATAAGGTCCTGAACATTCCTATGGAATCGTTCGACATTTACGAATACCGTGGCGAAAAGCTCCGCGCAAAATTGGAAGAAGTGCTGAGCAAAGGTAACATCCACAGCATCCTTTATTCGAATCCTAACAACCCGACATGGGTGTGCCTCACCGACGAAGAACTGAAGATTATCGGTGAAATGGCCAACAAATATGATGTCATCGTCATGGAAGACCTCGCCTACTTCGGCATGGACTTCCGCAAGGACTACAGCCATCCTGGTGTTGCTCCTTTCCAGCCAAGCGTTGGCAAATATACCGACAACTACATCCTGATGATTTCAAGTTCGAAGGCATTCAGCTATGCTGGCGAACGTTGCGCCATCATCGGCATCAGCGACAAACTTGCCGTACGCCACTATCCTGACCTGAAGAAATTCTGCGGACAGGAAGTCTTCCTGAGAGGCATTCTCTTTGGTGCCCTCCACCCGCTCACCTCAGGCACAACACACTCAGCACAATATGCTTTGGCTGGCGTCATGAAGGCCGTCAACGATGGCACATACAACTACCGCGACGACGTTCTGGAATATGGCCGCAAAGCCAAACTGATGAAGGATGCCTTCACATCAAACGGCTTCACCATCACTTACGATGAAGACCTTGGCGAACCGATTGCCGATGGCTTCTATTTCACCTACTGCTATCCAGGTTTCACTGGCGCTGATTTGGTAGAAGAGATGATGTATTATGGCATTTCCGCCATTTCGTTGGACACCTGCGGCAGCACCAAGCAAGGCATCCGTGCCTGCACCTCACTGATTCAAAGAGAAGAAATTCCGGTGCTGGCCGAGAGACTGGCTATGTTTGCAAAAGACCACCCAACGAAATAAGAAAAAAAAACAAGGATAAAATGAATTATTCATTATCTTTGCACCTTGTTTTAATAGATAACACAAAATTTTAAAAAACTTATAAATATGGCAAAATTCAGAGGAGCCATTGTTGTTGACACCGAGCGTTGCAAGGGATGTTCAGTATGCATCACCGCTTGCCCATGTGGCGTCATCGAACTGGCAAAAGAAGTAAACGGAAAAGGTTACAATTACGCATTCATGGCCAATCCGGACAAGTGCATTGGCTGCGCAAGCTGCGGCATCACCTGCCCTGACGGCGTGATTAAGGTCTATAAGAAGGCCATCGAGTAAAACCCAACCAATTGTCTAACAATTTAAAAACTTACATAATGGGAGAATTAAAACTGATGAAGGGTAACGAGGCATTGGCAGAAGCCGCTATCCGCTACGGTGCTGATGCTTATTTCGGATATCCTATCACTCCTCAGTCGGAAGTGATCGAGTATCTGTCGGAACAGAACCCTTACGAACGCACCGGTATGGTCGTTCTTCAAGCAGAAAGTGAATTGGCAGCCATTAACATGGTTTATGCTGCTGGCGCAGCTGGCAAGCGCGTCATGACCTCATCATCCAGCCCAGGCGTGTGCCTGAAGCAAGAAGGTCTGGCCTATATCGCTGGTGCAGAAGTGCCTTGCGTCTATGCTGACGTGGTTCGTGGCGGCCCGGGTCTGGGCACCATCCAGCCTTCACAAGCCGACTATTTCCAAGCCTGCAAGGGCGGCGGTAACGGTGACTACAACCAAATCGTCCTCGCTCCTGCTTCAGTTCAGGAAATGGCTGACTTCGTGGCTCTCGGCTTCGACATGGCTTTCAAATATCGTATCGCAGTGTGCATCCTCTCCGATGGTGCCATTGGCCAAATGATGGAAAAAGTCGTTCTTCCTGACCAGAAGGCTCGTTTGACTGAAGAAGAAATCAAGGCTAAGTATCCTTGGGCTCTGACCGGTCGCAAGCGTGGCACACAACACCGTGTCATCACTTCTTTGGACCTCGATTCAGCCAAGATGGAAGAACACAACCGTCACCTCCAGAGAAAGTATGCTGAAATCACGAAGAACGAAACCCGCTGGGAAGAAATCAACACTGAAGATGCAGAATACGTATTTGTAGCTTACGGTTCAAGCGCCCGTATCGCCCAGAAAGCCGTCCAACTCGGTCGTGCTGAAGGCCTGAAGGTTGGTTTGCTCCGTCCTATCACCCTGTGGCCTTACCCAACCAAGGCAATCGAAGCCTTGATTGACAAGGGCGTCAAGGGATTCCTTTCAGTTGAATTGAGCTGCGGCCAAATGATTGAAGACGTGAAACTCGCCTGCAACGGTCGCGCAAAGGCAGAACACTTCGGCCGCGTCGGTGGCATCATCCACACTCCGGAAGAAGTTCTCGAAGCTATGAAGAAACAAATTATAGGAGAATAAGAAAATGGCAGAAATCACATTACAAGATATCATCCAGCCTGAAAATTTGGTTTATGAAAAATCAAAACTGCTGACGGAAAAACCTTTCCACTATTGCCCAGGCTGCGGTCACGGCACAGTTCACCGCATCATCGCTGAAGTTCTCGAAGAACTTGGTATCGACGAACAGACCATCGGTGTTTCTCCAGTAGGTTGCGCCGTTATGGCTTATGACTATTTCGATGTCGACTTCGTTGAAGCTGCTCACGGCCGTGCTCCGGCGTGCGCATCAGGTATCAAGCGCGTGTGGCCTAACAAGATCGTCTTCTCCTATCAAGGCGACGGTGACTTGGCTGCTATCGGTACTTGCGAAACCATCCACACCTGCAACCGTGGCGAAAACATCACCATGATTTTCGTCAACAACGGTATCTATGGTATGACTGGTGGCCAGATGGCTCCTACCACTCTGGTCGGCATGAAGACCGCTACGACCCCTTACGGCCGTATGCCACAGTGGCCTGACGGAACACCTAACAACGGTTTCCCACTCCAGATCACCAACCTCATTTCACAACTTCCTGGCACACGTTACGTCACACGTCAGGCTGTCTACACTCCAGCTGCCGTGCGTAACGCCAAGAAGGCCATCAAGAAGGCTTTCCAGAACCAGATGGAAAACAAGAACGGTGTCAACTTCGTTGAAATCGTTTCGAACTGCAACTCCAACTGGAAGATGACTGCCGTCGATGCTAACAAGTGGTTGCAAGAAAACATGCTGCCAGTTTATCCTCTCGGCGACATTAAGGACAACTTCGAGCTGATTAAGAAATAATTAAAAAGTAAAAAGCAATGACAGAAGAATTAATTATAGCCGGTTTCGGCGGACAAGGCGTCTTGTCAATGGGTAAGATCCTTGCTTATAGTGGTATCATGCAAGACAAGGAAGTGAGTTGGATGCCATCTTACGGTCCTGAAATGCGTGGCGGTACTGCAAACGTGACTGTCATCGTCAGCGATGAACGCGTCTGCTCACCTATCCTGAATGCTTTCGACACTGCAGTCATTCTGAATCAGCAGTCACTCGACAAGTTCGAGAGCAAAGTAAAACCTGGCGGTTACCTGCTGTATGATCCAAACGGCATCACGCACAAGCCAACCCGCACGGACATTCACATCTACACCATCGAAGGTGCCCAGCTCGCATCCGACATGGGTAACACCAAGGTCTTCAACATGATCATTTTGGGTGCTTTCCTGAAGATTCGTCCTATCATCGACAACAAGAACGTTGAAGAAGGTTTGAGACACTCACTGCCAGAACGCGCTCACAAACTTATTCCTTTGAACATGCAGGCTGTTCAAGTCGGTATGGACAATGTGAAAGAAGTGAAATAATCTCGTTGAGATGCTAATGATAAGGCGGGCCGAATGGTCCGCCTTATTTATTTTCAAGAACTACCGATTTGGCTTGTGCCAGACTGTTTCCGCCGAAACCACCGAAGCAGCATAGAACCAGCCGACACCCTTGCCTTGGGGCTGAATGTTCGTTATCACGTTGCTCGGCGGACCCATCATCGGATTGCTGCCCAAGGAAGCGCTTAAACTATAAACATATACCATATAATCCGTAGGAATGCTGATGATGTCAGCCTTGAAACGGTCGCCGTCATGCAGTTTTTTTTGGCTCGTAAACGAAATCGGGATTTCCATATTCTCTTGCAGAAATTCCTCTCCATTGATGTAATAGCCGGCATAACCTGCCATTGGGATAGACATCTTTGAAGTCAATGTGTCGGTTTGCAACGTGTCGTTCTTCCAAATGTCAATCATATAGACAATCGACATATCCGGCAAACTTTGGAAATAAGGATACATGCAAATAATCGTATCGAACATAGGCAGTCCCGAAACCGACTGATACGGTTTCATAACCAGCGAATCGATAAATTCAACATTATCCTTCATAAAGCTTTCTGCAGTAAGGTGAAGAAAGCCATCCTCTTCCCTTTCGTCAGGAACAGCAACTTGCAAACGATAGAATGTGTTCTTTTTACCAGCCACAAGATCAGTAAAGTAATGGCCAGGTTCTTCTGCTGATTCTATATAAGGAATGGTATCGATGCCATCCGTAACGAAAACATGAGCGCCAGAAATCATTTCCACATCTTCGCTGTTATAGAAATTCGCAGTGTAACTTAGGATAGCCTCATGATGTTTCAACTCGTTGGTAAAAGAAGCTTCCACACCGACCATGGGCTCGCCTTCTTCCAAATCAATAATGATGTCTTCAGTACAAGAAAACAGCAGCATAAGAGGAAGCATAATCCATATTCTATTCAGTCTTTTCATCTTCATTAGAATTTAAAGTTATATGAAATAGATGGCACAGCGGAGAACAGATACATTTTTTCAGTCTTAATGCCGCTGTTTTCATCAGGAGTAAACGTAATGGCCCAAGTATTACGATGCGCATAAGCATTATAGACCGAGACATTCAATTCGCTCTCCCACTTTTTCCATCTATGGTCGCCTAATTTCCAAGTAACCGACACATCCATACGGTGATAATCAGGATAACGGCTTTCGTTACGGCTGCCATTATATACTGCGTAGGTCACACCGCCTATGGTATATTGTCCGTAAGGATAAGTAACAGGTTGGCCCGTATTATAAATCCAGTTGATTGCTGCACTCAACCGCGGCGTAAAATCGTAATTGGCAACAAACACGAAATTGTGCGGGCGATCATAAGGCGAGCGGTATTCCTTGCCAAAGTTAATATCCTCAATGGTACGCAAAGTGCGGGAATAAGTGTAGGAAATCCAACCCGTGAACTTGCCAACATTCTTGCGAATCAGAAATTCAGCACCGAAAGAGCGGCCTTTACCGCAACGCAGTTCACCATCAATGAGCAAATTGCCGTATGTCAAGGCATTATCCTTGAAATCGATGACATTTTGTAGGTTCTTGTAATAGATTTCAGCAGAGGTCTCAATGGCATCGTTCTTGAAATTACGGAAATAACCGACGGCAAACTGGTCACATTTCTGCGGGTTGATGTTCGGGCTAATCGGGAACCACACATCAAAAGGCAAGCCGCCCGTAGCCGCCGAAGCCACCTGAGCATACTGTACGGTGCGCGAATACGATGCCTTGACCGAAGATTTTTCATCAATGCGGTACATGGCAGCCACACGCGGTTCGGGATGAACCTCAGTATGGAAAACTTCACCCGATGCGTATTGTATCGTATCCATCACGTTGTGTTGTCCATCGAACGTAAAGAAGTCCTCCTCACCAATATTCTGGAATGCAGAAACACGCAAACCATAACGCATCGAAAAGCGAGGAGAAAACGTCTGGTCATGAGTGAAATACAAAGCATGCTCCAAACCTTTTCTCTTCACAATTTCACTTTGGTCGATTTGCAGATATTGCGAGATGGCACCTCCCCTGTCTTCCAGTTCACCTTGTTTAAATGCCTGAAATCCAGAAGTGACACCGAATTTTGAAACATTGTTTTCGTTCCAAATCATGGCAAAATCGTACGATAATTTCAAGTCATCAGAACCCGCCTTAATGGTAAAATCGTATGGATTAAACCAAATATCGATAGCATAATTGTAATGTGAACCGATAAGCGAAAGATTAGAAGTCAATCTATCACCAAAAATATGATTCCAACGCACTGTGGCACTTGAATTTCCATAGCCCAAACCAACCATATCCACCATGGCGAACCTGTCACTGCCATGATAAGCCGAAACGAAAAGACGATTGTTCTTATTCAGCACTTGCGTCACCTTCGCATTTAAATCGTAAAAATAAATATTGGAACCTTTTAAATCATCCCCAAGGAAAGGAATAACCAATCCCGAATAGGTTGTTCTGCCAGCCAACATAACGGAAGTTTTCTGCTCGAACATTGGCGTTTCAAGCATCAAACGACTGGTAACCAAACCGATGCCCCCCGAACCCGTTAACTTTTTCGGCATTTCATCCTTGATTTGCACATCAAGTACCGATGAAAGACGACCGCCATAATTAGCAGGAATGTCGCCTTTATAAAGCGTAGCATCCTTCACGGCATCGTTGTTGAACACGGAGAAGAAGCCCAGAAAATGCGAGGCATTATAAATAGGGGCATCGTCCAATAAAATCAAGTTCTGGTCGGTGCCGCCGCCACGCACACTGAAACCCGAAGAGCCTTCGGAAGCTGCCTGAACACCTGGCAACAACTGAATGGTCTTAATGACGTCAACCTCGCCCATCAAGGCAGGGATTTTCTTGATGGTAATCATATCAAGGGTCTGCACACTCATCGCCATTTCGGAAACATTGCGGTCTTTCTTTTGTCCAGTAATTTCAACTTCAGACAAAGTTGTGACATCTGGTTTCAAGGAAATGTTTAGTTTTTGCGGTTTAGAAGATATCGTAACTTTCTTATCAACAGCGACATATCCAATATATGAAATCTTAAGTTGCTGTTCGCCGACTGGCAAGGTCAATTCATAATAGCCCTTTTCGTTGGTCGTCGTACCTGTTTTCAGTTTCTCTACATAAATAGAGACGCCGATAAGCGTCTCGCCCGAGTCCGCATCCTTGATGATACCCGAAACAATGCCTTTTTGCTGGGCCATGGCACTCGTCCAACACGACAAAAGGCATATAATCAATATGATAAGTTTTCTCTGCATAACTCAAAAATTCAAGCAAAAGTACGAACAAAATTGCATTTATGAGGTTATTTTCAAGCAATAACGGAAATGTATCAATTTTGTTTCACTCCGCTTTTGGATTCTGCAAATAAGGCATCTTGGCCATTTTTTCCACCTCAAGCGAAGGATAGCCGAAATCATCGACCACGTTGCCATAAAGCAGATACACGCCATCGCCTTGGAACGAATAGGTTTTCAACACGTTAGCATAATGCACCGTATCGAACATCTCGCCATTGCAATCCGTGAAAGTGCCCAAAGCCATCAAGTCGCCTTCGGCGGTGTGATCGTATTTCACCGTCACTAATTTGCCCAACATTCTGAATTTGCGGCCAATGAAATTCGACATTTGCACCGTCATCAGTTCGCCACGGAAACGTGTCTGCAGCATATCGAACCACGACATCGAAACTGGGAAACCGTACAATTCGATTTCATCGTAAGCGTTTTTCAAAGCATTGGTCTTGAAATCTGAAAATCCAAAATACTGATTCTTAACATTGGGAAGCGTTGCCGAAGGTTTCAATTTTGTCTGCGACTTATTAGGATTCACCATCCAAAGCAGCTCGATCCTGGTTTTCTTCGTAAAAGCAAAGGCACCGCCACGCACCAAAAGCACCAATTGATTCAACTCAAGAGGAACGCGCGATACGAAATCGTCAAGACTTGCAAACGCACCGTTGGTTTCGCGCTCGGCAATAAACCGCTCGACAAACTTTTGGTCGATGCCCTGCAAATGGACAAAGCCCATGAAAATTGTTTTTCCATTCAGCGATGTAAGATACTGACTTCGGTTCACGCAAGGCAAATGAATGTTCGCGCCCATGCGTTTTGCCTCGCTCAGATAGACCCAAGTCTGATAGAACCCGCCAAAATTATTGATGACAGCCACCTGAAATTCCAGCGGGAAATGGCTTTTCAGATAAAAGCTTTGAAAACTCATCGCTGCGTATGAAGCCGAATCCTTAGGAAAAACCTCCGCTGCAGCAAGCGCTTTATAATCAGAGCAATGCAATTTTCGCAGCAAACAACGCATAGAGGGACTTTCGATATAAAAGCAACCGATAGTCTCTGCTTTCAGCAATTGCCGTTTGACAAGTTCATCGTTTTTAAGCACTTCGATTCGGTGAATATCAAGGTTAATGCCACGCAACTGCCGAATCATTTCAACAGCATCGCGGATATGCGCGATTCCCTTTTGACTGAACACATTTATTGTTTCAATACCCAGTTTTTCAGCGGAACACATATCAAATTGCGTTGTCGGGAAACCTTTCGGCGACAAGTCCAAAGCAGCAAAATCAGTGATGGGGGATTCCGTAATCAATACACCGCCCGCTTGAATGGAACGCTGGCGAGGGAAATCCTGCAAATTCTCGGACAAAGCCAAAATCCGTCGCGCCATGTCGCTGCTTTGTGCAAAAGTCTGCGGATTACGCTCCATCAAATCAATTTCCGATTTCGGCAAGCCATGCACTTTGCCCAACTCGCGGCATAACGAATTATGCTGAAAAGTGACCGTTGCACCAAGCAAAGCCACATGATCGTTGCCGTATTTCTTAAAGAGGTAATCGATAATCACATCACGCTCCTTCCAAGAAAAATCAAGGTCAAACCTAGGCGGTGAGATGTGTTTCGGATTCAAAAATTGCTCAAAATTAAGGTCTAATTCTATTGGATCCACATCCGTGATTTTCAAACAATAAGCCACAACGCTATTGGCTCCGCCTCCCCTTCCCACATGATAAAACCCCTGCGACAAGGCAAAACGTACAACATCCCAAACCATGAGAAAATAAGCGCAGAAATTCATCCGCTCAATGATTTCCAGTTCCTTTTCAATGCGCCGATAAGCTGTTTTGTTGGATTTTCCGTAACGGTAAAACATGCCGTCAAAAGCCAGTTTCCGCAGCATTTCTCGGTCATCGAACACGTTATCGGTGAAACATTTCCGTTTTTTTATTTCGCCATTCAAATTGATCTCGCAATGATCCAACAATTTTTGTGCATTTTCAATCAATTGAGGATAAAGCATATACGATGTTTTCAAACGCTCCGACGAAAGAAAAAACTCGTCCTCAGCAGCACAATCCTCTTTTTTGAGACGCGAGAGCAAAACGTTTTTATCGATGGCACGCAAATTCTGATGCAACTGAAAATCATCTTCATCGGCGAAAGTAAGCGGCTGCATCATCACAAGTTTATCGGGATAATCGCAACGGAAAAGTTTCGCCAACTGCGAAAGCCGCACACCCAAAAATTCATTTCCGCGCAACAAATTCGGATTGCGTTTTCCGAAAGGATAAATCACGAAAACATGCTCCCACTGCGGCGCTTGCTCAGGATAAGGCAAATTACTGATATTATGCTGCGTAAGAAAAGCATTCAGTTCTGCATAACCTTGATTGTCCTTTGCCAAAGCCACATACAATAATTCATTTCCATTGCGAAACTCACAACCCGCCACAGGTCTCACATTCAGCTTTTTACACTCAAAAACGAAATCCATCACGCCCATCGTCGTATTGATGTCGGTCAAAGGCAAAACGCAATAGCCGAAAGCGGCGGCCTTAGCGACCAGATCCGCAATCGACATCGTGCCGTAGCAGAGACTGTTGTAAGAATGGACGTTGAGATACATAAAGTTGTGTGTGCCTATTTAGATTATTTTTCAAAATTTCATTGCATGTTCCAAAAAAGTTGTATTTTTGACGAGTTTTTAATCAAAGTCAACGACGTAAATTTAATCACATTAATTCATATACCGCAAGTAAAAAGGAAAGTTTTTTCCAGCAAAAAGAAAATGTTTTTTTAAATCTTTGAATATTAAATTTTTAAATCCATACGATATGTATTTCAGCTCAAACATTAAACTCTTACGCAAACATCGCGGCCGCACGCAAGATGATGTGGCTTTTGCCTTAGGCATGAAACGCTCCACCTATAGCGGCTACGAAAACGAGATTGCAGAACCTGGTCTCGATGCACTTGTTTCCTTTTCGAAATATTTTGGCATAGCCATCGACACTTTGGTGAAAATCGACCTCAGCACCATGACGGAGAGTCAGTTATCGCAATTGGAGCGCGGTTATGATGTTCATCTCAAAGGCAGCAATCTGCGTGTTTTGGCCACGACCATCAACCAAGACAACAACGAAAACATTGAACTTGTCACCGAAAAAGCCAAAGCCGGCTACACATCGGGATTCGCCGATCCTGAATACATTAAGATTCTGCCGACATTCTCCATGCCGTTTTTGTCGCGCGAACGCAAATACCGCACTTTCCAGATTAGCGGCGATTCAATGCTGCCCATTCCCGACGGTTCATACGTGACCGGCGAATACGTCTTGGACTGGACCTACATCAAAAGCGGACAGCCCTATATTGTGCTCACGCAAGACGACGGCATCGTCTTCAAAATTGTGGAAAACAAAATAGAAAACGAGAACAAGCTGACGCTCAGTTCATTAAATCCACTCTATCACCCTTACGACCTGGCAGCCTGCGATATTAAAGAGGTGTGGAAATTCGTCCATTACATCAGTGCGGAAATGCCCGAACGCAAAGAAAACACTTTCCGCGAAGAAGCCTTGATGAAAACCGTACAGGAGTTGCAGAAAAAAGTGGAGGAAATTCAGTTGAAACTTAATTTGTAAGAATCATTATCTTTGCAAAAATTCTGGTCATGAAAAGGAAACTCATTCTTATTTTAGCATGCCTTATCGGCATGACTTCTTTTGCCCAAAACACGCACATCCTACCCACTCCGCAAAGCGTGGAATGGCAAGATGGCGATTTCGATTGGAACAAAAGTAACATTGCCCTGGCTTACGACAGGTCAAACAGCGAAATTGAAGCCTTGGCAAAACAATTTTCAGAAGAAATAAACGCCATCCATCCAACAAACATGACATGGCAAAAAGGCATTATGAAAGGTCAGGCTTTTATTGAGTTCAGCCTTATCGACCACATCGAACATCCTGATATTGAGAATGAAGAACAAGCCTATCGTCTGCAAATCAATTCCAATTTCATTCGTTTGGAGGCGACCACAATCACAGGCTTGTTTTATGCCACGCAAAGCCTGAAACAACTCTATCGTTATGAATATTTGACTTCGAACGACGGCTTTGTCTATCTGCCTTGCATGACCATCACCGACTGGCCGAATTTCAAGTTACGCGGCTGGCAAGACGACATTTCGCGCGGCCCCATCGTCACGATGGATTACCTCAAACGGCTGATTCAGCAAATGGCGGAGTGTAAAATCAATTTCTTCAGTCTGTACACGGAGCACACTTTCCGTACCGAAAGCCATCCCGATGTGGCACCGATTGAGGCTTTCACTGCTGATGAAATCAAGGAATTGGAGGCATTTTGCAAACCTTATCATATTCAAATTATTGGAAATCAGCAATGTTTCGCCCATTTTGAAGAGATTTTGAAAAATCCGTTTTACGATGACATCGCCGATGCTCCCGACAACGTAAATCCCGGCACGGAAAAGACTTACGCATTTTTGGAAGACCTTATTAAAGAAGAAGCAGAAGCTTATTCTCACCCGCTTTTCAATATCAATTGCGACGAAACCGAGAGCCTCGGCAGCGGGAAAGCCAAAACATACGTCGATTCAATTGGCTCAACGACAGCTTATTACAAGCACATTAACCGCGTAAACCAAATCGTAAAGAAATACGGCAAACGCGCCATGATGTGGGGCGACATTGCTGACGCTCACCCTGACATTTTGGAAAACCTCGACAAAGACATCATCCTCATTGCATGGAGCTACGCTGCCCGCGACAGCTTCGATGAATTTTTGGAGCCATACGTTGCATCGGGCCATGAATTTATGGTGGCACCAGGTTGCAGCATGTCGGGCTGGGTCTGGCCTTATTACCACGACCTCGCCTCCGACATTCCGCATCTCTGCCGCGATGGCTACCGCAAAGGTGCTTTCGGCGTGATGAATACAAGTTGGGACGATTTTGGCGAATCGCAAATCAACACGGCACTTTACGGTTTGGCTTTAGGCGCAGAAATGAGTTGGAATCCAATCAAAAACACTGATATTGAAAAGGCTACAAGCGAAGAAAAAGAACGCAAAATAAGCGAAAACTTCTCCACACATTTCTTCGGTTTTCCAGATGCGCAACTTGAGCATGCTTTAAAAACCGTTTCAACATTGAGCGAAATAGAGAACATTGGACGATTTGCCTCCATGACGGAAAAAATGACGCCATTTTACCCAAGTCAAGTTGGCGATTCCGTTGAAATGTTTTATAACAATCTGTTAAACAATTGGTTCAACCAAAACAATGCAGACAAAAACATTGAAAAGAAGATTGAAAACGCGCAAAAACATGCCAAATGGAACGCTGATGTTTTCGACAATGCCCTGTATGCCGTCCATCGCATCAAATGGTGCGCCAAGCGGAATATTGCCCGTTGCCAACTTTACAGGACTTATCAGAATCCAAATGCAGCGAATATTGCCGAATCGAAACAGCAAATCGAAGAACTCATTGACGAACTGCACGCCCTGAAATGCGAATACATCAAGGTTTGGGAAATTGAAAGCCGCCCGTATTGGTTAGACGTGAATATGCAGAAATATGATGATGTTGCCAAAGAATTGCAGCAACTTGAATATCTGCCATTTATCGAATCAACGCTTAATGAAAAAGGTCAAACCGCCGTCATGCTGCGTACAATTTACAACGACAAGGAAATTCATTATACCATTGACGGCAAGGAAGTTACAAAAGACGATCCTGTTTATCAAGAGCCTATCACAATCACGCAATCCTGCCTTGTGAAAGCGAAATGTTTTGATGCGACTGGCAAAGCCGTTGGCAGCGAAAGATATTTCCTCTATCATAAAGGCATGGGCAAGTTCAAAAATCTGAACAGCGTGGTCGGCAACTACCGTCCTGAATATTCTGCTGGAGGCGATAATGCTTTGATTGACGGAAATTTAGGCAGCAACGATTACAAAGACGGACATTGGCAAGGCTTCTACGGCACCGATGCCGACCTCGAACTCGATTTCGGTCAAAAAGAGAACATCAACAGCCTGAGAATCGGTTTCATCGTCAATGCAATCGACTGGATTCTGAAGCCCAACGAATTGGAAATCTTCACTTCAAACGACGGCAAAGACTATAAACCCTATAAGACTTTCCAAATTCAAACGGAAGTCGAGACAAAAGGCAATTTCACCTTCAGAGAGACTTTTGAAACGCCCAAACTGAACACCCGTTATTTGCGGATTGTAATCAAGAACCCAGGGCTGATTCCCGAAGGTTTGCCTGGCGCAGGTTACGACTCGTGGATTTTCATGGATGAGATTGAAGTGCGATAATCACCGCAAATCCAGAAGTTTGCTTTGCAACCTGTTGGATTCAAAGCCATTGCCCGACAAGACCAAGTCAAAAATGACATTGTCTTCTCTTGGCACTCTGATAAAGCACTCAAATTCACCTTTTTGAGATTCACTCAAAGATTCCAAATCGAAAAACTGCTCGGCAAGAACATCGTTTTGCCAACCTTTCCGATAAGCGATCGCATGCAGGAACAAGCCCGAAGCCATACCCGGACCTTCATTGTCAACCTTGCAGTCGATTTTGAAAACCACGGAATGTTCGTCGTAATCGACGGAATGTAATTCGTAGGAACGCAAAACGACTTTCGGAGCATAAACCAATGGCAAAACCTTAGCCGTTGAATTTGCATATCGTTTTGGAACATCACCTAATTTCCAACCCTTGTCGGTCGTTTCCAAATAATAATAGCGCTCATTATCATAGAGATAATAACTTCCTTCAATGGTATTGTCGCCTTTCACCCCCAAAGCTAGATGATTGGGTAACGAAAGCAAAACCACGCCATAACCCATCTCTCGGAGAATAGCCGCCATGAGAATCGAAGTGTCTTCGCAATCACCGACGCCATCAACCAAGGTCTCGACCGGATAACGCACATATTCCTTCTCGCCCTTCGACTTCAAATCGGTGACATATTCCAACGACTGCACAAAAGCCACCACATTATAGACATTATCATAATCGGAATAGCCCGATTTTTGTCCTGCTTCACGGAAATTCCTCACCAAATCGCGCAGACATTCGCGGTCGTAATCCGACAAGGTGAAGCCAGCAAAATTATCGCTTTTATGAATGCACTGAAGACGATAATGCTCATACAAATCCCTGCTAACGTACAAGTTACACGACCACGAATCGTTCTTGTATTTCCACGAATGCGTAACGTGATAATTGCCATTCTCTTCCGTAACGGAATGAGGAAATGCGGCAATGCACACAAACGAAAACAACAAAAACAAAATGGCTCTCTTCATGGCACTTCTTTTCAAGAAGGAACGCAAGAATCGAGCCAAAATTGTCAATTTGCAGTTTTATTTTCCCCAATAATCAGAGCTTTCTAATTCTTTCAGCAATTGTTTCACCGCCGCTTCAAGTTGTTCGTCAACGCCTTCAGCCATCTTTTCGGGCGTGTTACGGACTTTAATGTCAGGTTCCAATTGCGTGTTTTCCAAATAATTGCCTTCCTTTGTACGATAACCGACTACCGGCAAGCCGAAATACAAGGACGGATCCTGCAAAGTCTCCCAATTCACGCTCGACATGGTGCCAGGAACCGGCATACCGACCAAACTGCCCATGTTTTTATGCTTATAGACCCAAGGCGTGCCGTGCGCATTGCTGTAATTGGCCTCACCGATAATCATGATGGAAGCCTTGTTGTAGCGGCGCGACGGCATAATACAAGCCACGCTGTCGCGGATGACCTGCTCAAGATATTTCTCGCCACTGAAAAGGATTTCAATGTCTTCGTGTAAACGGCCACCGCCATTAAAGCGCGTGTCAATCACGATGCCATCACGAAGATTGTATTTGCCCAAAATCTGAGAATACACATCGCGGTAGCTGGCATCGCCCATGCTCTTGATATGCACATAACCCAGACGGCCATCCGACAACTTGTCAACTGCTTCCTCGTTGCGTTTCACCCAACGGTTGTAAAGCAGTTCATTCATTGCGCCATGGCTGATAGGCTTCACGATTTCGGTCCAACGCTCACCTGTTTCAGGATTGTAAACCGCAACCAAGACCTGCTTCCCGGCCTTGTTGTTCAGCATCGGGAAATAATCCATTTCAGCCTTAACATCCTCGCCATCAATGGCTTCAATGATACAACCATTGACAACCTTTGAGACTTTCTTGTCGAAAGGACCGCCTTCAACGACTTCGTCAATTTTCAAGCCATCGCCTTTATAGTCAAGGTCTAACAGAACGCCAAATTCAGCCGTTGCATCAGGATTCTTTGGCGAAGGTCTATAACCCGAACCCGTGTGCGACACATTCAGTTCACCCAAAATCTCGCTCAACATTTCAGAGAAATCCTCATTGTTGTTGATGTGTTCCAAGAAAGGAAGATAAGCTTCTTTCAAAGCCTTGGTATCAACACCGTGGCAGTCCGTCATAAAAAACTCTCTTTCAATCTGCTGGAACACATGATAAAACATATATTCCCTTTCCTCAGCGAGATTCAGCTGCATCGTAGCATCGTATTTTATAGAAGTCGATTTGCCGCTCTTTGGGTCAACGGTTTGCAAATTGCCACCCGAAAGCAGGAACAGGTTTTCGCATTTCTTATCCCATTTCAAGCTTCCACCACCTTGTCCCATTTTCTTCAAAATCTTCATGGAACGCTCACGGACATCCAGTTCCCACAAATCATAACCCTTTTCAAACGATGACAAGAAGTAAAGTTTTTCGCCATCCTTCGAAAGCGCAATGCCCGAAAGGTTCGACGACATCGGTGTCAACCTGCGCACTCGGTCTTCCAGATGTTCCAAATCTATTTCAATGGTTTTCAGATCCTTTTCCTCTTTCTTTTCATCCTTCTTACCGCCTTTCTTTTCCTCCTTGGCATCATCTTTTTTCTCGTCCTTGCTACCCTTTTCGGTTTCCTTCAGCAAAGCATATTCCTCCTTGCTCAGACGGAATTTGTCGTAAGCATCCTGATTCATGAAGGCAATAAAAGCATCGTTCTGACTGCCCCACGAAGCATGGGAACGCATTCCGTAACGGTCGGAAAAGAAAATCACGGCATTGCCATCCAAAGCCCAATGCGCATTGCCAGCCATATAACCATCGTTGGTGATATTGTAAATCTTCATGAAGCCATCAGCCTTGACGATGCCGACATCATAATACGGGTCGTGCATGTTGGTAATCAGCTTTATGACAAACCACTGGCCGTCAGGAGACCACTCATAATCCATGCCCCAATCATCGGCATCATAATGCTGGGTGCCATCCGTTATCTGCCGGACTTCCTTGCTGGCGATGTTATAGACTTTCAGAATGTTTCTGTTTTCCACAAACGCAATCTCCTTTCCGTCAGGCGAATAGCACGGCGTTGTACGGTCAATGCCATCCTTTTCAAAAAGCGGTTTTTCGTCAATCAAAGTGGAATAGACGAAATTATAATCCTCCTTGCGGGAAATCGTGGCCTGATAGATGTTCCAATAACCGTCGCGCTCGGAAGCAAAGACCAACGTGCGGCCATCGGGCGAAAACGAAGGGCAACGCTCAGGTTGGGTCGTGTGCGTGATTTGCTTGGTCGTGCTGTATTCATCGGCACCCGTAACGAAGACCTCGCCCCTTTGCGTAAAGGCAATCAGTTTGCCGTCGGTGCTCACATCAACATCGCCCACACCGCCAAACTTATCCTTCACAAGCTGCTCAGGTTCCAAGTCATTCACAATTTCAATATTCACTTTTTTTGGCTGGTTTCCAATCTGTTGCGTGTAAATTTCACCCATATAGCCATAGCAAAGCAAACCATTATCCGCAACACTCAGGAAACGCACCGGATGCTGCCCAAAAGCCGTGATTTGCTGCACATTTTCCAAATTATCAGCCGGAGCCTTATACACATTGAAACTGCCACCATTGCGCTCGCTCAAAAACACGACATCCTTATAACCAGGCAAATAACGCGGGTCACGGTCTTCACCGACATTGGTTGTCAGAATGGTATGCGTTTGTTTTTCAGCATCATAGTAAACCACATCACGTGCCACCGATGAAGTGTGATGTTTGCGCCAAATGTTTTCGCTGCCTTTGCGATCATAATAAAGGAATGACTTACCTTCCTTGTCAAACGACATGCTGCAAACCGGTACGGCAACAACCTGTTCCGGACGTCCACCTTCAACGCTGATCTTATAAAGTTCGGTAATCCATCCCGATGCAAATTGCACATTTTCAGCCGATTTTTGAATCTGAGCCGAATAATAAATTTCCCTGCCATCAGGCGAAAAAGCCAATGGCGTTTCGTTGGCCGAATTTGTTGTAATGCGTTTTGCCACGCCACCTTCAGCCGATGCCAGATAGACATCATAATTGCCGTTACGGTCGCTCACGAAAGCCAAAGTCTTGCCATCTGGCGACCAAATCGGATTGCACTCATATGAAGCATTTGTCGTGATTTGCAAGGCTTTACCGCCTTTTGCATCAACCACATAAATATCGCCCTTGTATTCAAAGGCAATCTTATCACCTTTGGGAGAAATCACATTGTCGCGCATCCAAAGCGGTTGCGCAAAAGCATTGAAACCCATCAAAACAAGGGCAAAAAGAAGCATTTTTTTCATAGCAAAACGACTTTATTAATTATCAATTATTCAATAGTTATAACCTTTCTTCACCACCATTTTTTCCGTAGCGTGATGACCGAGATAAACCACGCCCAAATTACCATCCAAAGCAATGGCATCGCCAGCTTTCAATGCCACGCCGTTCAGTTCGGCGCAATGATGATCATCATCGACATTCAAGGCGGCACAACTCACCACACAAATCTTGCCCAAACGCACCGCCGTGACAGCCGCATGTGATGTGGCACCACCACGAGCCGTCAGCAGACCGTCGCAGTCGAAAACCATGCCGATGTCATCAGGAACGGTATCAGGGCGAACCAAAATCACCTTTTCATCAGGATGATTTGCGTGCAACGAAGCAATATCTTCTTCATTGAAAGCTACCAAACCATTCAAAGCGCCACCGCCAATGCCAATGCCTTCACCGATTTTTTGCATTGTTTCCGGACTTTCAACAAAAGCCTCCATTTCATCCTCGAGGCG
>JAKSMU010000002.1 GCA_024400455.1 Bacteroidales bacterium
CATTTTCCAAGACATCCTGATAATCAGGTCCTGTGACATTGGTGTAAGAAAGGCCAACGGTCTCGTAAAAGCCTTCACACTTGGTACGGAGGATATAGGCTGGCTTATTGCTGATGTAAAGGTCCATGTTGCGGCCAACAACCGTCTGACCATTCGGCAAAGTCTTGGCAACGGCTGTACAAGCCTTGGTCCAACCATCGTATTTTCCGTTGACAAAAGTATTGGCATAGTCATAATCGAGTTCGTTGTAGGTTCCAGCATCAAGAACATAGTCAAAAACTTTCGTTACAGGAACAGAAGCCGGTTGTTCGGTTGCCTGGGGTTCTTCATTAGCAGTGTTTTTTGCATTGTTTTCGCAAGCCACCATAAATGACAGCAAAGCGCAAGCCATGACTGGCATGGCAAATCTTCTGATTTTCATTGTTTTAAATTTATATTTAACATCTACTTAAATTTACAAGGCTGCAAAATTACATATTTTTATTTTCCTAGCGGTATCCGTTTCAAAATCTTGTAATAGGCACCCGTGGGTTGCAGGAAACTTTGGAAATAAACGATTTCGTTCACATCGGCATGAAGATAGGTCTTCTGTTCGATGCCTTGGTAGATCTTCTGGAAATACGATTTATCTACCAATTGCTTGATGCGGCAAACGGTGATGTGAGGCACAAAGTTCTGACGGTCACGGAGATAACCGATACCGTCGAAAGCATCAAGAATGTCTTCCTCCAAATCGTAAAGTGCCTTTGGTTCCTCGCTCATGCCCAGCCATAGCACACGCGGCGAATGGTTGCTACCAAAAATGCCAGTGCGGTTGAAGTCCATAGTGAAAGGCTGATGGTTTTTCGCCACTTTTTGGCAAGCCTCAATGATTTTCGGGACATCGGCATCGGGCGTGTCGCCGACAAATTTCAAGGTCAAGTGAATCTGGTCGGTCTTGCACCAGTTGATGTTGCGTTTTTCGTGCTGCAAGTTGCGTTGCAGGTTTTCCGACAAGGCGGGAAACTCCGTTCCGCCGTTGATGGGAATGGCTAAAAATGTGCGTTTCATATAGTTTATCGAATTTTTCCTATCGGATATATCATGTAATTTTTGTCGAAATAAGGTGATTGCTCATAGAACCAATTCATGATGGCATATTGCGAAGGCTTTTCGTTTTCGGGGAACGACGCCATCCAATCGTTGAATTGGGTTTGCAGAAATGGGTCATCAGCCAGCATCTGCTTGGCAAGCGGTTCCATTTTATAAATTTCAAAATATTCAACACGCTGCAAGACTGTGTTGAAAAAACCCCATTCGAACAACGAACCTTGCATTTCAGGCTCCAAAAGATTCATCAGCAGACGAACGCCGTTCTGCGAGGTCTTCACTACGGCCGAACCTTTCGGGAAAGTCATTTCCTTGCTGATTTCTTCCAGTTCAAAACGGCAAACACGGCTACGGCCTTCGTAAGGCATCTGGTAAAACTCTACATTTTTGAAACGGTAGGTATTTGCCGTTATGGTTTTTTCCTTGCTAAGATATTCCATATCAAAGCCATGATCTTTCATAATATCAATGACCTTGTCATATTGCGCCGGAATGATGTATTCCTTTGGCACTTGCAAAACCTTTTGAGGTTCGTCGTCGCGGAATTTCATCACTTTACGCGTTTCGGGTTGGGTCGGGTCGTAAGAGTAATACCTGCCGCCCGTCAAGTCGCTTTGGATGGTATCGAATTTATAACCAAGGAAATCAACCCACAGCGTATCCTGATAAGATGGGTGCAAGTTGATTGGCAATTCTTTCATTTCCAAATCGTTTTGCCTTGCTTTTGCAATCACTTCCAAGAAACCATCCTTGTCCTCGTTGATGATTTTCATCGTTTCGAGAATCATGTAATAGGTTGAAAAAACGCGGTCTTTGTAAGGTTTCAGCATGTGCGTTTCGAGCAAAATACCGGGACAATTGCGTGCCATGGCATAACTCTCGGAGAACATGGCTGAAAACGAATTTTCGCTCAAAGCCGCTGTCGGGTCGCCCCAGGGATTGAACTCGATGTAACGCGTTACAGGCATATCGTGCCTTGCCATGGCCGTTACAATACGCTTTTCCCAAGCCTCGCTTAGCCAAAACGAAAGGGCATGGTCATAGTTGCCGAAATCCTCAATGGAATAAGTCGTAACATATTGGTAATCTGCTCCATCAGTAGCATGCGTATCGAAGAAAATATCAGGCTGCCATTGGTTGAAAATGTTGACAAGCGCACGCAATTCGGGTGAATCCAATTTGGTGAAATCGCGGTTTAGGTTCAGACCTTGTGCCGTGACGCGCCAACCCATTTGTTTCGGACCATTCTGATTGATGCGGTTGAAAGGCGAAAAATTGGCCAAGCCATCAGGGCTGACGACAGGCAAAAACACGATGGAAATGTTTTTCAACAAATTGATATTCAAGCTATCGGCCAGCATATCGCGAATCATCATGAACATAGCGTCTTTCCCGTTCGGTTCACCAGGATGGATGCACGACTCGACCCAAACAATGGCTTTGCCTTGCTTGCGGATTTTTTCAGGCTTCGTATAGCCGTTTTCATCCACGATGAGCATCGGAATGTCACGGCCTGCACCCGATTTTCCAATCACTTCATAATTGACTTGCTTAAAACACTTGGCCAGCTTTTGGGCGTAATCTATCGTGCCTTCGTAATTATCCGTTTCCAAAAAATCTGATTTTTCAAATGTCGTTGGTTCCATTTCCTTTTTGCCGCATGAAACTAAGACAAACAAAATCAATAAGAAAGACAAATACTTTTTCATCTGATTGCGATTTGATTGCGTACAAAAGTAGCGGTTTTTTCATTCCATAAAGCAATTTGTCTTATTTTAGCACTTTCAAATTCATCAAACTATGGAAACATACTCAATAGGAATCGACATAGGCGGCACCAACACCGACATTGGACTGGTGCGCAGCGACGGCGTCGTAATAGGCCGTCAGAACTTACCAACCAACAAATATTTTGATGCAGACGTTTATGTATCAGATATTTGTGACAAAATCAAGCAACTGATGGCAGACAACAAGGTTGCCGCTATTGATGGCATTGGCATTGCGGCTCCTGCCGGAAATTTCTACACGGGTTGCATTGAAAACGCCACCAATCTCAATTTCAAAGGCTACACCGACCTCCCGAAACTGGTTCACAAGCATCTTGATGTGCCGGTCGTTGTCTCCAACGATGCCAATGCGGCTGCATATGGCGAATTGGTTTACGGCGGCGCCAAAGGCATGAAGCATTTCATTATGTTCACCTTAGGTACGGGTGTTGGCAGCGGCGTTGTCGTCGATGGCAAGTTGGTTCACGGTAAGACCGGCGGTGCGGGCGAACTTGGTCACGCCATCTTGATACCCGAAGGAAGACAATGCGGCTGCGGCCGTAAAGGCTGCCTTGAAACCTATTGCTCGGCAACAGGTATCCGTCGCACCGCTCTTGAAATGCTGGAAGAAAACCCTGACTACAACGGCATTCTTGCCCAAACGCCAAAAGACGAACTCACCAGCAAGACCGTTGGTGATGCAGCACAAAACGGTGACCCATTGGCACTTAAAGTGTTTGAAAAGACAGGCTATCTGTTGGGCATTGCCCTTTCAAACGCTGTGACTTTCAGTGGTCCCGAGGCCATTTTCCTAATGGGCGGCCCGGTAAAGGCAGGCGAAGTCTTGCTGAAACCTTTGCGCGAATCGTTCTACAAGCATCTGCTTTTCACCTTTGAAAACAGCGTTGATATCCGCGTTTCGGAACTTGGTTCCAACGAAGTGGCCATCTTAGGTGCCGCTGCTTTGACGAAGGCGAAAATCTGAAATCACAAACACATAAAATAAGGGACTTATTTACCTGTTGGCACAAACAAAAACAATAAAAACACTTTGCCATCAATCCATTCGCTAGGCGAATATGCCGTGTAGGCGAATCCCATGCCGTTCAAGCAAGCTTGACGTCCTGTCCTTCACCTCCCCAGCAGCCTGTCGGCCAAATTGCTGGCAAAGTAAAAAACATGAAAAACAAAGTCCTTCAGAAACCAAAGTTCCATCCTATTGAAAAATGTTTTTCGGGCAAGGTTTTTGTTGTTTTTTACTCTTGTGGGATGAAAGACCCGCAGGGAATTATGCCGTCAAGGCAAATCAAAGGCTAAGCCTGGCTTGAGCCTTTGGGTTGTCTTGGTGGCATGAAGGCTCTGAAAGAGCTCATCCCGCAAGAGTGTTTTTTTTGTTTTTGTCAAAAGAAACAGTGGAGGGAAGCGGCAAGAACTTTTTGTGCCATCAAGTATAGAGTTCCCGAAAATAAAAGCGTTGCAACCTCCATGAGAATGCAACGCTTTTTATTTATAAAATTGTCTTTTTATTTCTTGAACTGTCGGTCAAGGAAATCCTGAGCTTCCTTCATACCGCCATCGCGTGCTTTCTTCATCAGCAGTTCGCTGTAGACTTGGTCTTGTTCCACCCCTTGACCTGTATAATAGAGGATGCCCAGACGAAATTGTGCGCCTGCAACATTCTTATCGGCAGCTTTTTTAAGACAATCCACTGCTTTGACAAGGTCCTTTTCAACACCCTTGCCATATAAATAACAGTCACCCATTTGAGCCAAAGCATAGGCGTTGCCCAATTTGGCGGATTCCGACCACCAAACGATGGCTTCGTCGAGGTTTCTGTCGGTTCCCCTGCCGTAATAATAGCAATTGCCCAAATTCAACATGGCCTGAGCATCTTTAACATCAGTGCCTTTTTTAAACCATGTGAATGCAGTCTTGTCGTCCTGTTTCACACCTTGGCCAACACGATACAGATTGCCAATGGCATTAAACGAAGACTTCTGACCTTGATTAGCAGCCTTTTGGTACCAATTCAAGGCTTCAGCATGATTTTGTTCAACGCCCCAGCCATTATCGTAGCAAGCACCATAGAAATACTGATAGTCAGCATTACCATGTTCGGCCTGATAACGGATAGTGTCTATATTGTCAGCGGCAGACTCTTCCATGCTTTTCCTTGGTCCCATCAACTGGCTTAAATCCAAAGGCTTGCCTTCTTCCATTTTCAGCACAGGCTTGTTCGGGTCTTGTGGCGTCGGATTCGGATCCTGGGCAAGACCAGCGTTTGGATTAATAGGTTGAGAAACGGGCGGCGTAGGCATTCCAGGAGGTATGACAACCTTCTGTGCGGTTTGTTCAGCTTGCTGTTGTTCAGTCTTGTCGCCCTGCTGACCGCAAGCCACCATAGTTGCGGCAATAGCCAAAGTCAAAAAGATTTTCTTCATGATGATTCGATTTGCGCTGCAAAACTACTGATTTTTCAAATACAAAGTCAAAAAGTGTACTTCTCTTACGTTTCGAGAAAAATTCACTTTATCTGGAATCTCACGCCCAAATAAGCACGGATGCCGCTCAAAGGGCCCCAAACCATGGAAGCATCGAAATCTTCGCCGAAAGGCTCACCAGCCGCAATGATCGGCTTATCCTGCTTGTAGTTGGTCAGGTTTTCGCCACCTACGTAAATCTCCCAATTCTTGCCCAGTTTCTTGGTGACTTGCGCCGTAAGCATGACATAGAAAGGTGAACGTTCAATGTTCTGACCCTCTGCCACAGCCGTAGTGTTGCCGTTCAGGTTCGGCACACGGCAATCGCCGTTGAACTGCGTGGTGACGTCAAACTGCCAAGTGCCAGGCGCGTATGATAGCGTGAGCAAACCTTTGTAGCGGTTGACGAAAGGCTTTTCGCGTAAGGTGTCATTGATAGTCATTTTCACATCGTTGTAACGGAAAGCGGCCGTGAAATCGAAATTCTTGAAAAGCTCGTAATTCACTTGAATCTGGGCACAATTCGAATACGATTTTCCATTCAGGTTGTAGATTCTGATTTGATGCGCATCGGCATCGCGGTCAAGCACTATCTGGTTGACGAAATCGGTGCGGTAGACATCAACCTGCAATTCCAATTCTTTTTCAGCAATGTCGAAATGCTTAATCAGGTTCAGGCCGAAATTCCAAGCCTCTTCCATTTTTGGCGTGTCGATGAAACAAATCTGTCGGGAGGATGCCATCATGGTTGAATTTTCGGCCAAGACATTCGGCGAACGATAACCTTTACCAGCCGAAAGACGCAAAGCCAATTCGTTGTCGGTCTTGAAACGGACATGCAGGCGCGGTGTGTAGAATAACTTGTTGTAATAGCTGTTGTAATCGGCACGGAAACCGGCAATCACCGTCCAATGATGCTCATCGCTAAAGACATATTCGGCAAAGGCTCCCGGCACGTGCTCGATGCGGTTCATGGCGCTGTCGGCCAGTTTTTCATCGTATTTATCGTAGGAATAACTTGCGCCGACAGAATACTTGTGATGGTCGTTTACGATATAGGAATCGAACAGCAAGTTAGCATAATACGACCACTGCTTGGCATCGTAATCGGTGCGGCCGAAATAGGAATCCGTATTATGATAATTGAACTGCTGCTGAAGTCCGAGGCTGGTTTCTGGACGGTCGAACATTACGCCCGTCTTGGCAAAAGCCTCATAACGCTGCGTGTTGATGCCGATGCCATAAACATCATAACCTTCTTCGTTGCGACGTTGTGGGTCGAAATCCATTTGACCGCTTAAACGGTTTTCATCCAATGCTTTAAACCCTAATTTGCAATTGAACTTATCGCTTGAATGATTGTAACGCACAAAGGCACTATGTTGTGTTACCATAGGATCATCAAGGAAAGAATCCTTGTTGGAATCCATCTTCATGAAATTGCGGTTCATGTGGATCAACACCAGCAAGCCGTTCTTTTCGTTAATGTCGATGCGCGTATTGAAATTAAATTCCGCCATACCCATCGTGCTGCCAAACAGATTGAAGAAATATTCCTCGCTCTTGTCGGCTTCGGGTTCCTTGTAATCGACATTGATTTGTCCGCTAATGGATTCATAACCATTTCTAACAGAGGAAGTTCCTTTTGAAACCTGAATGCCGTTCATCCAAGTTCCAGGCACATAACTGAGACCGAAAGCCGAAGCTAAGCCACGGAAATTCGGCATGTTTTCGGCCATCATCTGGGTATAAATGCCGCTCAAGCCCAACAATTCGATTTGCTTGGCACCTGTGACGGCGTCGCTGTAAGCCACATCGACGCTGGCATTGGTTTCGAAACTCTCGGCAAGGCTGCAGCATGCGCAACGGCGCAATGCTTCGCTTGTAATATGCTCAATCTGAAGCGGTTCGAGCGTCGAGCCAAACGAAGCCTTCTTGCGTGCCGTGATCTCAACCTCGCTCAGCATTTTTGAAGTCGTCATCACATGGTCATAGTGCATGGGCTTGTCCATTTGGTGAACAGTATCGTTGTCGTATGCCACGAAACTGAAAACCAAGCAATGGATTTTTTCGTGGACAGGAATCTTGTAATGGCCGTCGGCATCGGTCACGGTGCCTTCGTTGACGATTTTCCAATAAACATTGACGCCTGGAAGCGCAACTTTTTTGCCCTCGATTTCTTCGTAAACCGTGCCTTCAATGTAGCCAAGGTCGTGATGATGTTCATGATCGTGATGATGATGCTCGTGGTTGTGCTGGGCAAAAGCACCACCATAGATGAATAACAATGCGATTGCTATAATTAATTTGTTGATTTTCATAATGATAGATTTAATTAGATTTGTAAAATATGATATACTTGAAATAGAGAATACAGATATAAATCTGATGGAACACCATATTTTTTCCGAACACGGATTGTCGGATTTAACGGATTTTATTTTGCTTACAAAACATCTCCGTGTCAATCCGTGACATCAGTGTTCAAATCAATATCAGTGTTTTTATAGAACACGATGGTTCTATCAGAAAATCAACGGGTTGAGTTTTAAATTGGAGAAAAAGATGGTCATTTGCCTTCCGGAAAGGAAAAATGGAATCTTTTGTGGAGAAAAAATGTGAAAAACTTGCTTGATTTCCTGCAACAATTCCACCGAATCGAAATGCGGCAATAAGGCTGGTTGCAGAAAAACGGCAATATGTTTTTCAGGTGAAAATGTGTAGTTGTCAGTGAATTGTATTTTGCTGTCGAAATCGTCGCAGCAGCATTTTTCATCGAAATGAACGACATTGAGGTGTTCCTCGAACTGAGTGGCGTTCATGTGATGGTGCGGATGGTTCTGGCAGTGTTCGCAAAGGCGCGAAGCATCTCCGAAACTGCTCAAAAGATGATGGTCTTCGGTGCAATA
Source organism: Bacteroidales bacterium (assembly GCA_024400455.1). Taxonomy (GTDB): domain Bacteria; phylum Bacteroidota; class Bacteroidia; order Bacteroidales; family F082; genus Limimorpha. The sequence continues at coordinate 8,248 of JAKSMU010000002.1, forward strand.
GTGGAAATTCACGTTCCAACCTATCGAAACGAAGAGCACCAAAAGCGCCATCAACGATGATCCTATCTGAAAAATGCGTTTTTTCACGCCGCAAAGATAATGATTTTACAAATAACCGAATATCAAACTCCAAATCCAAAACCTCAGGAACTTTCCAATCAGCATGAGCAACATCGTCCAGCCGGGGCGCGCCTTGTAGAAACCCAAAGCAATTACAAAGATATCGCCAACGATAGGCACCCAGCTGATGAGCGCCAGCCACACGCCATACTTGTCGACTTTAGCCTTGTGTTTTTCCAAAGTCTCGCGCTTCACCTTGAACCATTTCTCCACCCATTCCCAACGGCCAATGCGCCCAATCCAATAAGTGGTGATGCCGCCTAACCAATTTCCTAAAGTACCAATAATCAAGCAACTGACAGGCTGTTTCGTGGCCAAAAGTATGGCGACATACAAGGCATCGGAACTGAAAGGCACGACCGTGGCAGCCAAAAAAGTGCCCAAAAACAAGCCCAACAAACCTAAACTTTCAAGACCAGACATTGCTGATTATTTTGCCGACAAAAATACTGAAAACCTAATCATGCCAACGAGAAAACGCGTATCTTTGCCCATATTTTAACCGCCATTATTAATGGCCATTCAATTAATCAATCATGGCAGACGGATATTTGGAAAAAAGATATGAAGAGGTTTTCGGCGCAGGTGCCAAGAAAACCGTAGTGAAACACAATAGTTTAGACACCTTATTGGAGAAAAACCGCAGTTATCGCGGCTATCAGAAAGACTATGTCGTGAAGCGCGAAATGCTGGAACGCATTGTGGCGGTCAACACGAAAATACCAACAGGCAAGAACCAGCAGGTACTGCGTTTCAAATTGGTCACGAAAGACACTGGAGCCGAAAAAGTGCTGGAAAACATCAAGCTGGGCGGCATGTTGCCTGAGCTGCACTTGCCCTATCAAGGCACCGAACCTGAAGCATTTATCATTGTCTGTACATCGGCACCCGAAACGAAAATCATCGACATCGACCTTGGCATTTCCATGCAGAGCATGTTGCTGAAAGCCACCGAAATGGGTCTGAACGGTATCATTATCTGCGCTTTTAATAAAGCAAAAATCACCGAAGCTTTCAACCTTCCTTATGAGCCTTTGGCCATTGTGGCCATCGGAAAAGGTGCTGAAAAAATCAAGTTAGTGAGCATAGACGAAAGCGAAAGCCGCGCCTATTACCGCGATGAAAACGGCGTTCATTATGTGCCGAAAGTGAAGGCTGAACAGATAATTATTCAATAAATCTCCTCATTCTCAGCCAAATCCTTAAACAAGGCTACCAATCTTTCCACCACGGCTTCGGCATAACGACAACCTTTTTCGGCAGAGGCTTTCTTTGGATTGCCAATACCCGTGTCGTCTGTGACTTTCAGCCAGTTGCGCGGCACCCAAGCCGTCTTGTCGTTCAGCGATTGCAATGCAAAAGGATGTGACTTGCCTTCGCCTGCATCGGCAAGATTCACCCATTCGGGATGATAATGCATCATTACCGAGGTCTCCAGTTCGCCGGCGTGGTCGTCTTTTTCCTCAAAGTAACCTTGCGGCGGAACGATAGTGTACCACTCCGTAGAAGCAATCAGAAAATCAGGATAATCGACGGCCAAATCACGAATCATAGGCTTGAAGGAATTGCCACCATGACCATTGATAATGACCAACTTACGAAAACCCTGATGATGCAAGGAAGCCACCAAGTCGCTCAAAATGGCTTTCTGCGTTTCGTAACGGTAATGGATGCAAAACTTCAAATCGCGCTGACCAGGATTCTGTGCGCCCATGGCAACGGGAGGCAAAACCATTGCACGCAAGCCAGTCTGTTCAAACAAACGGTTAGCTGCATCCAGGGCAACTTCCTGAGAGAGGATGCAATCGGTCAGATAGGGCAAATGCTGGTTGTGAGGTTCGGTCGCGCCCCAAGGCAAAACGGCCAGTTTGTAATCTTCATCTTTGACCTTTCCAAACGGACTGACGGTCAGGTCGATACCTATTTTATGATTGTTCATAGTTTCACTTTTGCAATTAGTTTTCTCAGTTTGCCTTCGCCGATAATGGGAGCGTGGGCATCTTCGGGATAGACAATCAGAAACTCACCTGACTTCACTTCAAAATAAGTTGATGCAGGTTCGTCATAGACTGCGAAATCCTTTTCAATATCGAAAGGATGCATTGGCTCGTGCAAATTGCTTAGGGCTTTCCAACCCACTATCTCATTGCCATTCAGTGGAATATGAACATCGATATATTGCTGATGGACTTCCAAAACCTGTTTTTCCTTGCTCAATAATGTCGGTTCAGAATTATTGATGAACAAGTCATCGCCTTGCAGTTCAATTCTTCCTAAATCCTTGTTCATCAAATCATTAGATTTCACATAATCAAACAATTGCTTGAACAATGGATGTAGGTTTTCGTAACGATTGCTGTCGCTTAATTTGGCTAAAATCATGTTTTTCGATTTTTGGTTTATGATAATTTTTCCAAAATCTGCCAGCATTGGAACAGACCTCTTGGCACGTGGAAACAGCCTTTCCATTTGCCGCCTTTCAGTGGCAGCAACACCTCGCCTTGGCGGTTCAGATAGCCGTACCATTCCGGATATTCAGGGTCGGTGAAATGCGTCCAGACATAATCGTTGACCTTTTCAAACCAATCTAAACATTCCTGATTTCCAGTCAGTTGATAGCCTTTCAGCATCGTGATGAGGGTTTCGATATGCACCCACCACAGTTTCTGGTCCCATTCCAGTTTCTCGGGCGGATAACCTTTTCTGTCGAGGAAATAGAAGATGCCGCCGTTTTCTTTGTCCCAACCGTAATTCACTTCGCTGAGGGCGATTTTCACGGCCTTGTCAATCAAATCCTTACGATTCAGGCGTACGCCCAAATCCATGATGAACCACATGGCTTCGATGGCATGACCTGGATTGAGCAGACGGCCATTGAAGTTGTCCATCAGTTCGCCATCAACGCCGACATGCTCGACGATGAGACCCAATTCCGGACGATAAAAGACATCCAAAACCTCGTGCAAACATGTATCGATGGTCTTTTGCAGAAATTCAGGTTCAAGCAGCGACTCGATTTCCAAGGCCACATTGCAGAGAATCATCGGCAGGTCGAAACTTTTCATCGGACGGGTGCCTGGCACGGTCTTGTTCCATTTTCCTTTCGGGTTATCGACTTTTGAAAGCACGATGTCGAAAGTCTTTTTGGCGATGTCGGCATATTCCTTGTTGCCTGTGGCAATGCTCAACTGACCAAAAGCCAAAACTGCAAAAGTATAGGAGAAAATATTGTAAGGTTCAACTAAAGGATTGCCTTGACGGTCGAGGGCAAAATACCAGTTGTAATTGCCATCGTGACCGTATCTCTTCAGAAACTCAGCCCCTTGGATGGCGCAATCCAGCCACTCCTGACGCTTTTCCACCTTGTTGTATAGGACGGAAAACATCCAAACCTCACGGCCTTGCAGCCAAACGAATTTATCAGTATCAAAAACAGAACCATCGCGGTTAAGGCAGGTGAAATAACCACCAAACTCCTTATCCTGCGATTTTTCAAGCCAAAACGGAACCACCTTATCGAGCAATTCATGCTTGTATTGTTGTGCTAATTGTTTGAAATCCATAATATTATTAAAAAAACATTTAATCCATCTTATTTTTTGACCATGACTTTCTGATAAACGAAATTACCGTCAATCAGTACTTTCACAAGGTACAATCCTTCGGTCAAATCAGTCAGATCGATAAAATCGGAAACTGATTTTGACTTGACTAAACGGCCTGTGAGGTCATAAATGTAAATCATGTCAACAGACTTTTCGCTGGTGTTTGTTATTCTTAACAATCCCTTTGTCGGATTTGGGAATACAAACACGTCTTCGATTGTTGTTTCGGCAACTCCATCATAACATGACGGAAGTGAGACATAATCAATCCAAGCACAGTCTTGACCCTGATTCACTGAAACATCCTTCGCATATTCCCACTTGTAATGGTGAGTTCCAGCATCAACACTGTATCTGGCTTCAGTCCAAGGATAATAACCTGACCATTTGTCTATTTCATTATCATCAATATAAAACTTCAAGAAATCGTAATTCGTCTCACTCGTAACTTTGAAAAAGAAGACAATGTCACCCGATGCAGTTGAAGTATAGGTCAAAGTCATAGCCGTTGATTCGTTGTGTTCTATTGCACCCGACTTCATGCAAAAATCGCCATCGTAGGATTCAGAAGAATCGCTGCTCCATTTTTTAGTTAGAATCGGACTTTCAAAATACCAGATGGTCGGGTCAAGATTTTCCTCAAACGATTCGACGTATGTGCCAACAAGCGTTGAATATTCACGAGAGACAACATAACCTCCCGATTCAACATATAAAGTGAACGGAACATTGAAATCAATCCACGCATTCCATTCGACATAGACATCGAATATGAAGGTTTCGCTTTCACCGACATCGAGACCTTCAAATCCGATAGGTTCGGTGATGACCCTAATGTTGTTGCCACCGTCAAGGCGAATGATGCCTGGTTCGGAAATGCAACCACCTTTGTTTTCGAAGGTAAATGACATTTTGTAAAATCCGCCTGGTTCCAACGCGGTAACAGCATTCAAGTTTGTATCGGTTTTCAAGACATCACCGATTTTCCAAACAGGCGACATGATTCGGATGCTGAACTGGTCTTCACTGACATTGCCATTGCTTTCGACCTGCAACGAAAAGCGGATAACTGTATTATTCGGGACATAGTCATCAACTATGATGTGGAAAGCGTTTTCCATGAAATAAGACTGATCGCTACCAATGGATGGAATCGCAACCGTTGGGTTCGCAATGGTGACATATTCCGAATCGGTTGTCAAGGTCATTAAACCGTTTTCCGAGACATGCAATCCTATGTTTTTCAATTCGATGTCGATATCGGTTTCCGAACCATAACAGATTGACGCATTGCCATCACCGATGTTGTATGCTTTCAACGCAACATAAGCCTCATCCAAAGGGCGAACTGCAAGCTTGACCTCCTTTCGGTGGTAACCTCTTCCCGTCACCGTAACAAAAAGCGTGTCGCTTGAAAGCAGACATTTTGAAATTGCGATGGTTTGCGGAAAACCGGTTCCTTCACCAACACCTACAATGACGACATTGCCATTTGAATCTTTCTTTGAAAGTCCAATATTGGTTTCCCGTGGTGCCGTGATTTGAAATCCAGTAGCCGCAGCTTCAATCACAGAATCGCAGGTAACTTCTATAGATTGAGGAAGATCCATATATAATTGCAAGAAAGCATCGCAATGCGAGTGGTACATTCTCTGGGTGTATTTTCTCGAGTCAGCCGTCAAGTTTGGGAAAAAGTCAGGCATCATCATGTATTTTGATGAAACGTTGGCAAATGCAGGAAGGAATGAACCCTTATATTGGGAATCGTAACCGAAATCTGGAAGGAATGTAGGATAGAAGAAATCCCAAATGCCAAACATGAACACATCATTGTTGAAGGTGAAAGACTGTCCCGTAGGAGCAATAATCCCAACCATACCGGTATTATGTCCTTCGTATGTGTTTCTTAGAAAAGCTTCTGTGAGGCAAGAACCTTCGACGTTAAACTCCCCTGTTTTGCAGTTTACGGAAATTAGAAATGGCAGTTTCCCAACGTTATGCAGTTCACCAAGGTAATCCGTGTACAATTCCGGTTGATACCATTTGAATGTCCAACCATGGTCACGGTGCTGGACAATGCTTGTTCCCTGATTAATGGATGCCAACACATGATGACCGTTGCTGCCGCCGAAACCGCCCAATGGCGCCATTTCTTGCGGTGTCGCAGGAATGTAACCAAGACCGTTAGGACCAAAATAGTTGATCAGATAATCAGCATTATCGGCTGCCGACCATGCACCGCTGGCATCGCCATTATGAAAATTGCTGAATCGAACCGGTGTCTTCCCCTTTTGACGAAGAAATCCTCCGACACTTTCAAGACTGATTTGGAACCACTTGTTAATATCCCAGCCAAGAGCCGTAATAGGATTAGAATATGAATACATATCCATGTTAGGATTTGTGTATTCGTATTCCATCTGTCTATCGACTATGATAGGAAGTTCCGCCGCATTTTGGGCCACAAGCCGCGAGAAACACATGTCAGGAAGTTCGTCATCATTGACATCTGCATAAAAATTATCGGTGATGCAAGTTCCATCAGACGGATGATCAGAAATCATGGCTGGAATGCCTTGATTTATGTTCGTGTTGTGGTCTCCGAGAAGACATACGGCAACCGGTGGAATCGCCCAAGAAGCATAAGCCTCGTGAAACCATGCCCGTAATTCGACAATGTTACTGACGCCAATATCGTTCATACTTAACACCTGTGTCAAAATGCCTTGCTTACGGCGATAATTTGCGAGTTTCTCACCATAGACTCTAAAATCTTCGTTGTTCGGAACCATAATTAGGTATTCCGCTCCTTCTTCATTGTCACGGAGCCACTGCTGCATCCGCTTCTCGTAATCGATTTTCGGCAGACAGTCGTAGTTGATGACATTTTGCGAAAGAATGGGGTCCCAATAAGGCGAACGCAGCCTGTCCTCGCCGAAATGGCCATTCCCGCCTTCAAATTCAATGGAAAAGACAATGTTCCTGTATACGGCGATTTCCTTCTTGACAGGATTGAACTGCACGGGGCAGATGCTGAATTGAACCACATCAACACCGCGCAATTCGGTTTTGCCAGCAATCTTCACAATCTCGCCAGGATACGTTGCATCCTTGCTGTAAATCGAAATGTTCTTTTCGTAGTCAGTCGGCAAATCATCGTTTTCGACACAATAGCCCAACGATGGCGCAATGTCAACATTTCCTATGATTTCCTTGTCGAAACTCACAATGCTGACCTTAGCCGTCGCGCCCTGCGGGATGGCCATCATGCGGTTAATGAAAGGAACATTGGGTTCACCTTTCAGGTTCGGCATGACCAGACCGCTCATCGTAACTTCGCACATGCTTTCTCCTTTGACTTCAATGGGCTTCAAGTCGAATTTGTCCATTTTGTATTCAAGAGAAACCTTTTGGGCATTTTGTTCATTGATGGTCAGGCATTGAGCATCAACCTTAACGACTGATGCCAAAATGCAAGTCAATGTAGCGATAAATAGGCGGAAGTACTTCATAGCGTGATAATTTGGGCGCAAATTAGAAAAAAAAATGAAATGAAAGCATATAGATTTCAAAAAATCTTTTTTTTAGTCGTTTGGCTCCCTATATAATTCTAGAATCGTGCATTTCTTATTTTCCAACCATGACTTTGTGGTAAGTGAAACTGCCATTAATTTCAACTTTTACGACATACAAACCTTCGGCCAATTCAGTTAAATCAATAGAATCGGAAGCTGCTTTTGACATAACAATGCGTCCCATGAGGTCGTATACGTAAATCATGTCGACAGGATCATCAGTAGCGCTAGATATTCTTAACAATCCTTTGGTAGGATTCGGGTAAACGGCAATATTCGACATTTCGTTTTCTAGCGTGTTATCGTAAGTTGGTGGAAGCGAGACATAATCAATCCAAGCACAATCCTGACCGCCTGCCGCATTTTGTGACTTTGTATATGCCCATTTGAAACGGTGTGTTCCTGGACTAACACTGAAACTGGCTTCTGTCCACGGAATTGAGCCAGACCAACTGCCCATTTCGTTATCATCAATGAAAAACTTCAGAAAACCGTAATTTGGGTGACTTGCTACCCTGTAATAGAAACTGATATTTCCTGGTCGTGCAGTAGTATAAGTCAAAATGATCGATGTCGTATGATTGGCAATCCACCCCGATTTCATGCAAAAATGTCCTTCGTAAGGAAAAACATTATCTCTTTTCCATTTTGCGGTGTAATCTTGGCATTGGTATGACCAAATGGCGGTGCTGGGATTGGTTTCGAAAGGCTCAACAAATGTGCCAATGAAGGTTGTATATTCTTGAGAAGCATCATATTCTCCTGAGTCAAGATACAGTGTGAAAGGAACATTAAAATAAGCGCCTGCATCCCATTCAACGTAGACATCAAAAGTAGCAGTTAGACTTTCACCAGGTCCAAGGTCATCAAATACAATAGGATCGGTAACAGATCGTATGTTATCGCCTCCATCAAAACGAAGAATGCTATGCCCTGAAGAACAAGCGCCATTGTTTTTAATAGTAAATTCCATTTTATAGAATTCACCAGGGTCTAAAGAGTAGACTGTATGCCCTGTTGTATTTGTAATGCGGATAAAGTTAATATTACAATTTGGTGCTCCTATTTTGGCAGAGAAATGACTTTCATAAATGTTGCCATCGCATTCAACTTGTAATAGGAAATGAACCTGCGTGTTGTTAGGAACATTATCAGCTATATTGATATGAAAAGCATTTTCGATGGCATATGCCTGTTCGGACTCTAAGGCAGGGATTGTAATAGTTGGGGTTTCGATGGTAACATAGTCCGAATCGGTTGAGAGAGTCATAGAACCGTTTTCTGATGGAATCAGTCCGACGTTTTTCAGTTCAATGTCGATTTCGGCTTCCGAATCGTAACACATGGACATATTGCCATCGTTTATGGCATAATTGCTCAAGGTGACGAAAGCCTCATTACTAGGAATGACTTGGATTTTTATTTCTTGGCGGAGGTAGTTTTTCCCTGTCACGGTAACTAAAAGTGAATCTCCAGTAAGAAGATAATCCGACATTTCTATAATTTGTGGTGCACCCGTTCCTTCGCCAACACCCAAAATGATAATGTTGCCATTTAGGTCTTTTTTGGATAATCCAATATGTGTGTCAAGTGGTGCCGTAATTTGGAATTCGGCGGTACCGGCTAGAATGGCTTGGTCGTAAGTAAGGTCCATGTTTTGAGGCAAACCCATAAACACTTGCAAGAAAGCATCGCAATGCGAGTGATACATTCTTTGGGTGTATTTTCTTGAGTCTACCGTCAAGTTTGGGAAAAAGTCAGGCATCATCATGTATTTTGATGAAACGTTGGCAAATGCAGGAAGGGAAGAGCCCTCAAATTGGGAATCGTAGCCGATATCCGGAAGAAAATTTGGATAGAAGTAATCCCAAATGCCGAGCATAAACACGTCGCTATTAAAAGTGAACGATTGTCCAGTAGGAGCAATAGCGCCAACCACACCAGTATTATGTCCTTCGTATGTGCTTCTTAAAAAAGCCTCGGCGAGACAGGAACCCTCAGCGTTAAAATCCCCCGTCTTGCAGTTTACGGAGATTAGAAATGGCAGTTTCCCGACATTATGTAATTCGGCGAGGTGATCTGGGAGCAACTCCGGTTGAAACCATGTATAAGTCCATCCATGGTCGCGGTGCTGGACAACGCTTGTCCCTTGGTTGATGGCATCCAACACATCAAAACCCTCGTCGTCACCGAAACCGCCAAACGGCTCCATTTCTTGCGGTGTTGCTGGAATATAGCCGAGGCCATTAGGACCAAAATAATTCAGCATATAATCGGTGTTGTTGGCCATTGACCACGGACCACTGGCATCACCATTATAAAAACCACTGAACCGAGCGGGGGTTTTACCCTGTTGGCGAAGGAATCCGCCAACACTTTCAAGGCTGATTTGGAACCATTTGTTCACATCCCAGCCAAGAGCTGTTATAGGATGAGAATATGTATACGGTTCCATATTCGGATTAGTGTATTCATATTCAATTTGCCTGTCAACAAAAACAGGAAGTTCGTTTTTATTTTTTGCCACAAGTCGTGAGAAACACATGTCAGGAAGGTTGTCATCATTGACATCTGCATAAAAATTATCGGTGATGCAAGTTCCATCAGACGGATGATCAGAAATCATGGCTGGAATGCCTTGATTTATGTTCGTGTTGTGGTCTCCGAGAAGACATACGGCAACCGGTGGAATCGCCCAAGAAGCATAAGCCTCGTGAAACCATGCCCGTAATTCGACAATGTTACTGACGCCAATATCGTTCATACTTAACACCTGTGTCAAAATGCCTTGCTTACGGCGATAATTTGCGAGTTTCTCACCATAGACTCTAAAATCTTCGTTGTTCGGAACCATAATTAGGTATTCCGCTCCTTCTTCATTGTCACGGAGCCACTGCTGCATCCGCTTCTCGTAATCGATTTTCGGCAGACAGTCGTAGTTGATGACATTTTGCGAAAGAATGGGGTCCCAATAAGGCGAACGCAGCCTGTCCTCGCCGAAATGGCCATTCCCGCCTTCAAATTCAATGGAAAAGACAATGTTCCTGTATACGGCGATTTCCTTCTTGACAGGATTGAACTGCACGGGGCAGATGCTGAATTGAACCACATCAACACCGCGCAATTCGGTTTTGCCAGCAATCTTCACAATCTCGCCAGGATACGTTGCATCCTTGCTGTAAATCGAAATGTTCTTTTCGTAGTCAGTCGGCAAATCATCGTTTTCGACACAATAGCCCAACGATGGCGCAATGTCAACATTTCCTATGATTTCCTTGTCGAAACTCACAATGCTGACCTTAGCCGTCGCGCCCTGCGGGATGGCCATCATGCGGTTAATGAAAGGAACATTGGGTTCACCTTTCAGGTTCGGCATGACCAGACCGCTCATCGTAACTTCGCACATGCTTTCTCCTTTGACTTCAATGGGCTTCAAGTCGAATTTGTCCATTTTGTATTCAAGAGAAACCTTTTGGGCATTTTGTTCATTGATGGTCAGGCATTGAGCATCAACCTTAACGACTGATGCCAAAATGCAAGTCAATGTAGCGATAAATAGGCGGAAGTACTTCATAGCGTGATAATTTGGGCGCAAATTAGTGAAAAAAAGAATACAAAAAATTGAAGCTCAAAAAATCTGTTTAAACAGTTATTTCCCCAATTCCTTCCAAGTCAGTCCTTTCAAATTCTTGCGGTTAGGCGAAAACAAACTCATAAGATAGCCCACCGCCACCGAGACCACCATGCCGATGCAGCCGTAAAGCAGCAGGTTGAGGTTGGTGAAATATTTCACGCAGAAGACTGCCACGATGCCGCAAACAAAACCTGTCAAGGCGGATTTTGCATCGATGCGCGGGAAGAAAATACCCATCAAGAAGAGACCGCCCAAGCCCGAGGACAGCAAGCCTAAGATTTCCTGGAAGAAATCAAGCAGGGAATAAATGCTCCAAGTTGCCATCAGCAAGGCCAAGCCCACACCGATAATGCCCGAAACCACGCAAGCCCAACGCGCCACTTTAAGCATTTCATTGTCAGTGGTCTGAATGCGCCAACGCTTGTAGAAATCGACGGAAAAAGCCGTGGCAATGGAATTGATGTTAGATGAAATCGTCGACATGGTGGCGGCAAAAATGGCCGCAATCAGCAAGCCCGCCACACCAGCCGGCAATTGGCTCATCATGAAGAATGGAAATATAGCATCGGTCTTGGTCATGGAGATGTCCAAATCGGCCGGATGGGTCTTGAAGAAAGTGTAAAGGCCTGCGCCAATGGCAAAGAAAGCAATGGAAATCACGGCACTCATCACGCCATTGAGCAAGATGCTGTGCGAAGCGCTTTTTTCATTTTTCGTGGTCAGATAACGTTGAATCACCGTCTGGTCGGAAGTGTAGGAAATCAGGTTGTTGGCAATGCCGCCCAAAATGACAACCCAGAAAGTGGCTTTCGTGAAATCGAAGCTCCAATCGACCAGTTTCAGTTTTTCATCCGCCATGGCAATGTCGACAAAACCGCCGAAACCGCCTTCGGTGGAGAAAATCAGGTAAGCCGCCGAAACCAAAGCGCCGCCCACTAAAATGATGCCTTGCACCACATCGCCCCAGATGACAGCTTCCACACCACCCATGGTGCAATAAATGATGGTAATCACGCCCATCAAGGCAATGCAGACCCAAATGTTGATGCCTGTCACGGCAGTCAAAGCCAAAGAAGGCAGATAAAGCACAAGTGCCATTCGGGCCACCATGAAGATGATGAAAACCGCGCTTGCCATCAGGCGGGCAGCACCACTGAAACGGCGTTCAAGATATTCGTAGGCCGTGGTCACATTCAGTCGCCTAAAAAACGGCAGATAGTATTTGATGACCGGAAAACTCACCAACAGAATGGTGATGAGCATCGGATAATAAGTCCAGTTGGTAGCGTAAGCCTTGGCCGGATAAGCCATATAGGTGATGGCGCTCAGCATGGTAGCATAAATGCTGATGCCTGCTGCCCACCAAGGAATGCGGCCTCCGCCTTTGAAGAAATCTTCGCCGCCTTTTTCCTTGCGCATGAAATAATAGCCCAAAAGCAACATGCCCGCTAGATAAACAATCAGCACCAGCCAATTCAGCCAGCCAAAAGATTTTTTACTTTCCAAACTGACAAGTGAAACTTCATTGGAACGCACACCAGGCTTGCTCTCACCACCAATCACAAGCCAACCATTTTGATATGGAACGATGGCTGCACCAGCCTTGGCCAATTGCGGAAAGGAGCCGTTTTCAAACCAAGTGTCGGTGAGCGTGTGATGTACCAAAACCTTGTCGTTAAAACGATACCAATCAGCAGGATGCGACATATAATCGTGATGACTTTCACCCAGTTTTCCATTGATGGCTGCCTCAAAAATCTGTGCGTTTACGCCACCGAAGAAAACCAAATGTGAACCGCCTGAAACGGAACAGACCGCACCAATCAGCGCACGCGACGCACCATCGGCATCAGCAAGAATAGGAGCCGTTTCCGACCATAGGCCTGTATTCAAATCGAGGCGCAAGCCGTTGTGATGAACGATGCCTTCGCGACTTTCGGTCGGAGCAGCGTAACCGCCCATTAGGTAAAGGTTTGGATTGCCGGCATTGCTCTGGACCGCCATGCAATGCTGCAAACGGAAGTCGCCGGGAAAACATGGCATTTCTTCCCACGATTCACCTTTCAGCAAAGCCTCAAGATTGACTTTGAAAACACGGTTTGAGCCATTGCCATCACTCTGTCCGCCAGCCACATAAATCATATTTTCCGACAAGCAGCCTGCCATGTTATCCAAAGCTACAGGCAAGGAAGGCAAAGTTTTTGTCTTCAATTCATCACCTTGAAAACTGACTAAATAAACATTGTTCAAGCTATGGTTCCCATCGTTTCCGCCGAGGCAAATCAAGCCTTGTGGTGTGGAAACGCTCACGCCGTAGGCCACGGCTTTTGGCAGTTTTCCGATGGATTTCCAGTTTTCGTTGTCCTTGAAAGCGTTTTCAAGGAGATAAACGCCATCGTAAAAGACCTTTTCGCCACCATCGGCAGCAGGAACATTTGGAAAATTGCAACCGCCTGCAACGATTATCTTTCCATCAACAACTCCAGCAAAATGCCCCGAAAGACCTTGCCCGCCACTGACTGACAATGGCGCTAAAGGCTTTAAATCCAGATGATTGAAATCGCGATCTGCTCCAAAGGCAAAAGCTGTGATGCACGACAACAAACAAACCAGAAGATGCCGTGCGACTTTAAGGTTAGAATTCTTTTTTTTCATCATACGGCATCTTCTTTTTTGATTAATAATAGAATGCAATTAATTATTATTCAGCATCTTCGATTCTTTCGACAGGATAATTTTTGATTACGGTAAAGTCGAAAATGACACCGAAATTATATTCGCCAAGTTTGGCAGGCTTCAATGCGATGCCATATTCACCTGGTTGCAGTTCAGTTGTAATCAAATAAACATTATCAGAAAGCTGCTCCCATGTGAATGGATCGCGTTCGTGCGAGGAAACATTTATACCTTCAATGATTGTTCCCTCATAATAGATGCGTTTTTTCTTTGCTACTTCCAGTGGAATGATAACCATGTTGTCAGGGGTCATCGATTTAACAAATGGTTCGTACTTTCCCCATGCGTATTTGACATTTTTCCTGCTTGGATCACATACCATCAGGAATTGTCCCGTATAAATGTTTTCCGATGCATTCCCTTTATATTCATACTGTTTTTTACCAAGTTCAAAGCCAAATATGCCCGTACTGGATTTCACTGATTTTCCGCTGACGTATGAAACCGGCACGTACTCGTCTCCTTTTATTATGTAGAGACCCGGTTCCAAATCAATTTCCTGTGCAAAAATGTTCATCGAAAACAAAGCCAAAAACATGGCTGCAAAAAAACTTTTCTTCATTATTAAATGTGTTTTGTGTGAGTATAACTTATGTTGACAATTTATCGAATATGCAATAATACAACATTTTTCACCTTATCACTGCAAATTGCATACCCATTTTGAAGACAAAACGCTATTTTTTGCATTTTTCAAAAAAATCAATAGCTTCAAGTTCCTGTTTCATAGCCTTTTCCTCTTCATCAGTCATGTTTTGGAACGGCGTGCGGTTTAGGCCTAAATCCAAGCCCAGAAGTTTCATGATACGTTTGCCAGCCACGATGTTGCCACGGTAATGGCAAATCACATTAATCACATCTTGGGCATAGTTCTGCAATTCTCTTGCCTTAGTTAAATCGCCGTTTTTCCAAGCCTCGATGATGCCGACTAAGCAACGGCCATTGTAGTTGGAAGTGCCGCAAATGCCACCTTGCGTGCCGCACATTTCCAACGAAGCCAGAATGGTCTCGTCCTGACCGTGAAGCATATCGAAACGGCCATTCTTATAAAGCATGCACTGGTTGAATTCATACAGGCTTTCAAACGTATATTTCACGCCGGCAAAATTCGCGATGCGGCCATCGACGGCTTCCAGAAACTTCACCATAGGCAGATAGGCATTGTTGAAAGCAGGAATGTGATAATAATAGAACGGCAGTTCGGGAGCGCCGCAAGCGATTTCCTCGCAATATTTCACCAATTCCTCCACGCGGTTGATTTTCGGGAAAGGCGTAGCCATGGCGCCAATGCCCCAGGCACCGATTTTCTGAGCGTGTTCGGCCAGCATCTTGCTGTTGCGGGCACAGCAACTGCCCACATGAACGATGACCTTGAAACCTTCAGGCGCAGCTTTCACCCAAGTCTCGGCTAACTTCATGCGTTCGTCTTCGGTGAGCATGTAACCCTCTCCAGATGAACCGTTTACAAAAACGCCTTTCAGTCCGTTGCGCTGCAACAAAGCGGCATATTCGGGAATAATGTCGTAATTCACGTCTCCATTTTCCTTGAAAGGTGTAAACGGAGCATCTATCAAACCTATGATTTTCTGCATGATTTTGTCTTTTTGAAATTTTGGCAAAGATATGGCTTTTCCATTTTGAAAAAGAAATATTCCGTAATATTGCACAAGCAAATTTCATCGACATGAAAAAACTGTGTCTAATCATCGTTTTATTGTTGCCTTTGCTGCTGAAGGCGCAACCCGTGAAAGTGGCTTGCGTGGGCAACAGCGTCACCTTTGGCTATGGCTTGGAAAATCCTGAAAAGGAGAGTTATCCCGTTCAGTTACAGCAACTTTTGGGCGAAAACTACTTGGTGAAAAACTTCGGCAAAAGCGGCGCAACGCTTTTGAGGAAAGGCCACAGACCTTACAACGAACAGGAGGAATACAAAAACGCCATTGCCTTTGCAGGCGACATTGTTGTCATTCACCTCGGCCTTAACGACACCGACCCGCGCGACTGGCCCAACTATGGCGATGATTTCATCAAAGACTATCTTACTTTGATTCAGGATTTTAGGACGGCAAATCCGAACTGTAAAATTTACATTTGCCGCATGACGCCTATCGGTCACAACCATTGGCGCTTTAAATCGGGGACAAGAGACTGGTATTGGAAAATCCAGCACTGCATCGAAGTCGTAGCCGAACAAGCCGACTGCCAACTGATTGATTTGCAAGAAATACTTTATCATCGCCCCGACCTTTTCCCCGATGCCCTGCATCCAACAAAAGAAGGTGCCGGAATTATTGCGCAGCAAGTCTACGAAGCCATCACGGGCGATTTCGGCGGCTTGCAAATGCCTGATTTCTATTCCGATAACATGATTTTGCAGCGCGATATTCCTTTGACAATCAGCGGAAAGGCAAATGCTGGCGACCAGATTTCAGTGCTGCTGCGCAAGCCTGAAAAAAGAAAAACGAAGGAAATCCAAACGCAGCAAACCATGGCGGGAAAAGATGGCCGTTGGAGCGTAACACTCAACCCGACAGCGGCAGGGACGAATTACACTTTAATGATTCGGTGCTTCACTTCGACAAGCTCAGTGAGCAGTGAAATCACCTATAAAAACATTGCTTTTGGCGAAGTCTGGCTTTGCTCGGGCCAATCGAACATGGTTTTCCGTGTCGACCAAAGCATTGAAGATGAGCAAAATGAAATCAAGGCTTATCTTGCCACAAATCCCGATATCCGCCTTTTCAATGAAAAATGTAATTGGCTGACCAACGATTACGAATGGCCGGAAACGGCTTTGGATTCCGTCAACCGGCTGATGCACTTTGCACCTGCCAAATGGGAGATGTGCAACGGACAAAACACCACGGAGTTTTCTGCCGTCGCTTTTCAATTCGGCAAAATGCTTTCCGACAGTTTGAATGTTCCCATCGGTTTGATTCTGAATGCCGTAGGCGGTTCTCCTGCCGAATCCTGGATTGACCGCAAGACCTTGGAATTTGAATTTCCCGACATGCTTTACAATTGGAAAGACAGCGATTTCATCCAGCAATGGGTGCGCGACCGTGCCAAAAAGAACATTGCCAAATCGGCAAACAAGCTGCAACGCCATCCTTACGAGCCTTGCTATCTGTTCGAGTCGGGCATTTTGCCGCTGCAAGGATGCGCCATAAAGGGCGTGATTTGGTATCAGGGTGAATCGAATGCACACAACATCGAGACACACGAAAAACTGTTTCCGCTTTTGGTGCAAAGTTGGCGCAATTGTTTTGGCGAACATTTGCCTTTCTATTTTGTGCAACTGTCGAGTCACGACAGACCAAGTTGGCCGGCTTTCCGCAACAGTCAGCGGTTGTTAATGAGCAAGTTGGAAAATACGCGCATGGCGGTTTGCAGCGATTTCGGCGACAGATACGATGTGCATCCACGCCACAAGAAAGCCGTCGGACAACGCCTCGCCCGCTGGGCTTTGCACGATTTGTATGGCTTCGATGTGGTTCCGTCAGGACCACTTTTCAAATCCATCGAAACGAAAGACAACGCCATTTTCATCAGTTTCGACTTTGCAGAAGGTCTTCACGCCAGTGACGGCAAAGCCTTGCGCACTTTCGAGATTGCAGAACAGGAAGGTCAGTTTGTTCCCGCAAATGCGGAAATTGTTGGAAATCAGGTGAAAGTTTGGAACAACAGCATCCAAAATCCACGCTTCGTGCGCTATGGTTGGCAACCTACAACCGATGCCAATCTGGTCAATGGCGATGGATTGCCGGCTTCGACGTTTAGAGAATTTGGATTTTGAGGCGGACATGTATTTAACAGCGTTTCCCCGACACGAAACATTTCGCTGAACACAGAAAAGGAGCACAAAACAACTTGCGCTCCTTTTCAACTTTTTGTGACAAACTATGCCCTTTGCCTATTTCTCCTTTTTCACATCATCCTTCAACTGGAAACTAATCGGAAGCATATACGAAACCCTGACAGGTTTGCCTTCATTCATGCCAGGTTTCCATTTCGGCATGGCTTTCACCACACGCATGGCTTCCGCATCGCACTCCTTGTCGATGCCGCGCATGACTTTCACATCGGTAACGCAGCCGTCTTTATCAATGACGAAACTGAGAAACACACGACCTGAAATGTTCTTGTCTTTGGCACTTTGCGGATAAACTATGTTTTCTGCAATGAAATTCAACAAGGCTTTTTCACCACCAGGAAATTCAGGCATTTGATCAACGATTTGGAAGGTTTCTTCATCGGTCTTTGACTGTTGCGAAGGTATTGGATCAGCATCATGGTCAACAACAATTTTGTTTTCAACTTTTTCCACTACGTCATATTCGCTTCTTTTTCCATTGTCGTCCAATCTGAAATGAATCGGGAGAGCGTAAGAAACCCTGACAGGTTTGCCTTCATCCATGCCGGGTTTCCATTTCGGCATGGCTTTCACAACACGCATGGCTTCCGCATCACACTCCTTGTCGATGCCGCGCAACAATTTCACATCTGAAACGCTGCCATCTTTCTCAACGACGAAAGTGACGAAAACACGACCGGAAATGTTCTTGTCTTTGGCCGATTGAGGATAAACGACATTTTCTGCAATGAAATTCAGCAAGGCTTTTTCACCGCCCGGAAATTCAGGCATCACATCGACCATTTGGAAGGTTTCATCATCAGTTGCCTTATTTTCATCGTTGAATTCTGCCGTTGATTTCTTGAATCCGTCCCAATTGATGCTTCTTACCACGCTTCCTCCATCTTCTCTAAGACTGAATTTAATGGTGTTGTTTCCGTAATGCTTTTCCATAGCCTTATCAAATTCGGCTGATAATTTCAGCACACGCAGCAATTCATCATCAATGCCATAACCTAAACCTTTGATAATCTTTGCATTTGCAACCATACCGTTTTTAACGTCAAACTCAAAGGTAACATTGCCCTGGATTTTCTTTTCCAAGGCTTGTGACGGATAATTCATTTCGTCAATGACGAAGGTCTTGAAATCTTCGAAGGATTGGATTTTCTTTTGGTTGCCGTATGGATTTTGCTTCCAGCCACCATCCACCTGACTGTAAACCAACTGCATTTCATTCTGTTTGGCGTTCAACTGAAAAGCAACTGGCAAAACGAAGCTCACCCTGACGGCTTCGCCGCCAACCTTTCCCGGTGTCCATTTCGGCAAGGCTTTCACCACACGCTCAGCTTCGGCATCGCAATCCTTGTCGAAGCCCTTTTTCGTCCTGACATTCGACACCGAACCGTCCTTTTCGACGACAAACTCAACGAAAGTCTTGCCTTCAATGTTGTTGTCGATGGCGCTCTTAGGATATTTCACGTTTTTGCTCATGAAATCCACCAATGCCGACATTCCGCCAGGAAATTCAGGCATGTCTTCAACGACTTCATAAATGCTGTCGGTGTTTCGCATAGTCACCTGAAACTTATTGTCACTCAATTCAGTGAAATGAACATTGCCTGTCGGAGCATTGATGAGTTTCAGCACTTTCTTCATTTCGCCCGTAATCGGGTCTGGTTTTTCGATTCGCGTAACCTGATAACCTCCAATCGAAACCGTATCGCCCACTTCTAGACCGTCGAGCTCAATTCGTTCGGGATCAATGGTTAAAACGTGGTCGCTGTATTCGATGGGAGCACTGCTACCGTCATCAGAACCAATTGATAATTTGAACTCATAATTGTCCAAAAATTCCTTAGTTTTCTGTTCCTTGGTCGGAGGAACTTCTGTTTTTTCCTGTGCCGTCACCTTCGCATTGGCGACAAGCAGCACGGCTGCCACTGGCAGAACGCCCAAAACGCGCCAGAGCAGACCTTTCATTTTACATTCTTGTGTCATCATTTTAATTCTTTTTTTTGTGAGGTTGAAACTGAAATTATTACCAAGTGTACTGAAATTTCCAGCCGTGCACTGCTGTAAAATCAGCATCATATAGTCGTTGCGTGCCGCACCGCTTTCCAAAACATCGCGGTCGGCGGTGTATTCGTGCAGGTTCTGCAATTCGCGCTTGTACCAGCGCATGGCAGGATTGAACCATTGCACGATGGTCAAGGCCTCAATGAAAAGCACATCCGCCGTGTGATGGTGGTCGCTGTGGCTCTTTTCGTGAATCAGGATAGCGGCATTGTCCTCGCCCTGCGGCAAGAAGATGTAGTTGAAAAACGAGAAACTGATGTGCTCGCGATTCGTGCGGACAATGACATAACGCCCGTCGCGCACCTTCGGCGACTTGATCACCAACAGCACGATTCTCAGCAGTTTGACAATGAGCATCAAGGCAAAGACAGCCACACCTGCCCAATACGTCCAAAACAAAATCTGCCACACATTAATATGATTTTGCTGCGGCGAAACCGTCACTTCATCAAGCATGATAGGACCCGCTTCGCCTTTGGGCTGAATGGTCACTTCGTTGAGGGTGAAATAATTCACGAGGTTTTCGGTGATGGCGAATCCGCTTTGTGTGTGATTGCTGAAATTCACCTTAATAAAAGGTAGGGCAAAGGCAAAAACCAGGCTCCCGATCAGGAAAGCACGCATCAGATTAAAACGGTTTCCCTTGCGGAACAAGAGCCAGTAAGTGCCAAACAAGACCGCTGTCGCCACACTGACAACCAGCACCTTACCGATTAGAAATGTTATTATTGTATCCATAGTTTTGTACTTTTTTGGACAATTAGACTATTTGACTTTTAGACTTTTGAAGAACCAAAAACCAACAAACAGTTACTTTTCCATCGCTTCATCAATGATTTTCTTCAATTCTTCCAACTGCTCCACGCTGAAATTCTCCTTTTTCGTGAAAGCCGACACAAGGTCCAAATAGGAATTGTTGAAATAACGCTCCACGATACTGTTCAAAAAACCGCTTGAATATTCTTCTTTGCTAATCAGCGCCGTATAACGGTTTGCCTTGCAAAACGTTTCGTGCGTCACAAAACCTTTCTTTTCGAGGATTCTCACAATGGTCAGCACCGTGTTGTAGGCCGGTTTCGGTTCGGGAAATGCCGCCACGATTTCGTTGGCAAAACCCTGCCCGATGCTCCAAATCACTTGCATCACCTGTTCTTCTGCTTTCGTTAATTCTTTCATATCGTATTCAATTTTTAATTTCGTTTCGCCAAGGTGCCGTTCGCAAGCTCACTTTGCCTTTGGCTGAATTATGCTGCCCTTTCAGGGTGAAAACGCTGCAAATATATGAATTATTTTAATTATGCAACTAATTTTTTAGTTTTATAATAAAATTCTTTGTTTTAAAACGAAACGGAACTTTCACTATCTTTGCTTCGTCAATGCAAAAACGATGGACGGGAAACTTTCTAAAATATTAGAAAATCAATTAGGAATCAATGACATAACAGCCATTAGCGAATATCTTTTATTGCACGGAAACGAGATTGGCAATTTGCTGCAAGGCCTTCAAAACTGCTCGGCAAATTATTTGAAAAATGCAGGTTGGGCCTTGATGCACGTGGCAAAAAAAGATGTTTCCGTCATTTTTCCTTATCGCCAAACCTGTTACGAGGCCGTTTTGCAATACCAAGATGAACGCATTTTGCGGAATTTGCTGTTTGTTGCAAACGCCCTATTCAGCATTTCAAGTGATGATGAAAAACGCGCCCATTTTGAACTTTACGACCGCTGCATCGCCATCGTGACATCAGAACTGTATGCACCGGGCACGCGCTCCAATGCGCTTTCCATTTTGGAGCAATTTTGCAAAATTGAACCTGAACTCTCGCAGGAAATCACCATCATCGTCAACGCCATAATGGATTACGCCTCGGCGGGACTGAAAAGCAAGGCGCAAAAAGTGCTAAATTCGCTGAATCGGTGAATAGACCAGGCAGAAAAACAGACACCAAAACACGATAATCAAGCAACTAAGGAAAATGATTCTCTTAGAATGTCCGAAAAATTTTCTGACCACATAAGCCATTACAGGAACAGAGAAAAAAGGCAAAAACAAAAGAAAAACACCAAGTTTGTATTTCTTTTTCAAATTGACAATTTTTCTTGCCTTTCGTAAATTCTTCGGATTGTAGCGCTTTTTCAACCAAAGCCTTATCAGCGAATTTGTGATAAGAAAAGTAACCAAAAACCCAATGATTCCACCACACGAAATGGCAATGAAAGTCGGCCAAAAAGTCAATCCGCTAGCATAAGCAACGGGCGGAGAAAGCAATGTTTTCACCGTAGCGAGAAGCATAATAAGAAAGAATTGGACAACGTTCATATTGAAGATTTTCAGCGCAATGCAAAAATAGAAAAAAATTGAAAACACAACAATTCATTAAATTTTTACTTAAAACCGCTTGCCATTCGGCAAGATTTCCTATTTTTGCAGCCGCAAATCGTAAGATTCAACATAGTTAAATGCCACTTTAGCTCAGTTGGTAGAGCAACGCATTCGTAATGCGTAGGTCGTTGGTTCGAGTCCGACACGTGGCTCAGAAAAGAGTTTCGAAAGGAACTCTTTTTTTGTTTTACAGACCTAAAAAGTTCCCGCCGTAAAAACACTTCAGCAAAACAAAGGATTAAAAAACAAAAAAGCCCGCTGAAACCAGCAGGCTTTTTGAGGTACCTAGCAGATTCGAACCGCTGTCCCCGGTTTTGCAGACCGGTCCCTAACCACTCGGGCAAGGTACCCTATTGCGACTGCAAAGATACACATTTTTTCAATTACGCAAGTCTTAAAGCAAAAATTTTCTGAAAAACTCAAATCAGCATAAACCACGAGCCGAAAGCTTGAGCCAATTCCAGCCTACGATAGCAATGGATAAAAGAACGCAATAAATGTAATAAACCCTTAATTCCTTGCGCCTTAACCTTGTCATACTATATGCAGCCATTAATAAAATGAAAGGGATTGCAGGTTCATGGTATCGCTCCGAATTAGCCGCAAACGAAAACATGATCATGAATAGATAAGCCAGTTCGTATGCGCCAATCAGACTGAAATTGCGCCATTTCTTGTCGCGAAAGGCTATCACGATGGCAAGCATGGCGAAATATGCCAGCAGATTCTTGACATACATGCTGCCGTTCATCAGTTTCTGATTGTCGTTGGCAACATCCACCATCGACGAAAGCGGCAACACAAATGCACCTGGAGCCATATAGACATTCTTCGCCAAACCGGAATGGTTCATGCCCAAATTCTCATATTTTTTCTCATTGTAGCTGTTATCGGTAAATTTCAATCGGTATATATTCCGCATTTCATAACCAACCGGCGAAAACAAAAAAGCAAAGAACACCAACACAACGGCAGAAACTGTAATGATTTTCGTGCGTTTAGTCACTAAGCCATCGGAAATGACAACAAAAAAGACAAAAGCAAAAATCAAGGCCATGCCGATTATAGTACGGAAACCGAAAGTCAAAGCCGTCAAAATGATGGGAAAAGCGATGTTCCAGATCGTATATTTCTTGGTGCGAATGACATAATCCATGCGTTCCAAAGCCAAAACGGTCAAGAAAATCATTTCACATTCCTTGAGATGCAAACCACAAATATGAACAAGCGTCGGCATGAAAACGCAGAGAACAGCCGCAAGTTTTCCAGTTCTTTCACCAAAAGTGCGCGTGCCTAATTTATAGATTGCCACACACATGTAGGCACTCATCAAGGCCTTGAAAATGCGTGGTGTTAATATGTTTCGGCCAAAAATGGTGTAAATCAAAGTCAGCCAAAGCGTATAACATTGGTCAGAAAAGCCCATGGTAAAAGCATTCAAATACTGAAAGACATATTTGAAATAACCTGATTTCACAAATCCTGAAAGATAGACAGCTGTCTTATGATAGCTCAAGCTGTCGGCAGCATCATATTCAAAAGGAATACCCGTCTGATAGTAGAAATAATAGCACATCAGTACCACGTATACAACGCGGATGCCCAATGCGGTGAAAAAAACCTTTCGCGTGAAATGTTTGGTGTCATTTTGTTTCCAACGAGAATAAAACAGCCACGAGAGCAGAAAGAAAAACAAGACCTCTCCCACTCCCCAAACCATCCAAAGCGGCTGCATGGCATAACCATGAAAAATCACGCTGACGAGAATCAGCGAGACGACATATATCGAAATGCCTATGATTGCAATATGTCGGAAAAGTTTAACGCTCATTTAAAAACAAAAAAGTGAACAAGTTGCCTTGTTCACTTTTATTTTATCCGGCAAATTATTTCAAATTGAAAATCGGTCCACTTTCCTTCCGCTTGGCAATGGCACGGTCGATCATGCTCTTTGTCTGAGGCGTAATGGTGCCGATTTTAGTCATTTCAGCACGCTCCCACCAATTCGGTTTATATTCATGCTGGAAACGGAACATGCCTTCGGTTGCAGTCAACACGCTGGCATTGTAAATTTCCGATTGTGTGGAATCAACCAGGTCAAACTCAATGTGAAGATTGCGGGTGACATTATCGTAGTTGTAATGGAAAGAATAATATACAGTGCTATCATGATATCGGTCTTCCTGAACACCCACGCCGACTTCTGCAAAATACATGGTGAAACCTGTCGTCGTATCGTGAGGATTGAAAGATGCCTCTTTATACGAATCCTCAATCACATTGCCAAAGAAATCGGTATTCCACTGTTCGACCTTCTTGACACCATAAATGGTATTGATGATACTGGTAAATTCGACCACATTCTGCGAAAGGTTCACCGTAACATTGGCTCTATCCTTGGCTGATTTAATGGTAAACGAAGCGGCTCTATAGTCCTGACCTTCAAATTCCTGGACTGAAATGGTAAGTGTCGTTCCATTCGGAGATTCTTCACCCGACATTGGCGAAACCGTAAACCATTGCGCATCACCGTTTTTTTCAATCGTCCAAGCGCAATCGGTTGTAACGTCGATAGTTTGTGAACTTGCTTCCGTTGCAAACCACAAGGTATCGTGTGAGACCGTAATGTTTTCGTCGCGATGGCATCCCGTCAATGAGACGAATGCAACAGCAAACATTGCCAAAATGAGAGTTTTTGTGTTGTTTTTCATTTTCTTATTTGATTTAACGCTGCAAAAATAAGGTTTTTCTGATTAAGTTAATCCAAATTGAACAGCGGACCATTTTCTTTGCGCTTTGCCACAGCTCGGTCGATGATGTTCTTTGTCTGTGAATCGATGGTGCCGATTTTAGTCATTTCAGCACGCTCCCACCAATTCGGTTTGTATTCCTGCTCGAAACGGAACTTTCTTTCGGTGGCCGTCAAAACCCTTTCATCATAGATTTCGGTTTGGGTTGTATCGACCAAGTCAAATTCTATATGAAGGATACGCGTTACATTATCATAATTGTAGTGGAATGTATAATACACATGTGGCGTGTTATATCTATCTTCCTGAACGCCAAAGCCATCTTCAGCAAAATACATGGTGAAGCCTGTGGTCGTGTCGTGAGGATTGAAAGACCACTCTTTATAGGAATCCGCAATCACATTGCCATAGAAATCGGTGTTCCACTGCTCTTCTTTCGTCACGCCGTAAATGGTGTTGATGATGCTGGAAAATTCAACCACATTTTGAGAAACGTTCACAGTGACTTCAGCCTTTCCGCGTGATGATTTTATCGTAAAGGAAGCCGGGCGGTAGCCATCACCTTCATATTCCGAAACCGAAACAGTAAGCGTAGTTCCGTTTGGGGATTTCTTTCCTGACATTGGTGAAACCGAGAGCCACGAAGCATCACCATTCATCTCAATCGACCAAGAGCAATCCGTCGTGATTTCGATGGTTTGAGAACTTGCCTCTTCCGAAAACCACAAAGTATCGTGTGAGACCATAATGTTTTCATCGCGGACGCACCCCGTCAATGAGGTGATAACAATGGCAAACAATGCCAAAATGATAGTTTTTGTGTTGTTTTTCATTTTCTTATTATGCTGCAAAAATAAAGATTTTATTGTCTAAATAAAATGATTTAAATCAACGTTTTTTCTTCGCCTTTTTCTTCCCCGTCCCGTCATCCAGAATTTCGAAGTCCATCTGGCGCTTGAACAGGTCGACGGCCTTGATTCTGACCTTCACTTCGTCGCCTAACTGAATGACCTTGCCGGTGTCCTCACCAATGACGCGGAAATTGTCTTCGTCGAGGAAATAATAGTCGCCAGGCAAATCCTCGTAGCGCACCATGCCTTCGCACTTGTTGCCTTTCAGTTCGACATAAACGCCCCATTTGCTCACACCTGAAACCAAGCCATCGAACACTTGGCCGATCTTGTCCTGCAAGTATTCGGCCTGCTTGAATTTCACCGACTGGCGTTCCATTTCTTCGGCCTGTTTTTCCATGTCGCTTGAGTGCAGGCACATTTCCTCATATTTCTTTTTGTCGGCAGACGGCTGACCGTCAATCAGGTAACGCTCAATCAGGCGGTGAACCATCAGGTCGGGATAACGACGGATAGGCGAAGTGAAATGCGTGTAGTAATCGAATGCCAAGCCATAGTGACCGATGTTGTCGGTGGTATAGACGGCCTTTGCCATGGTGCGGACAGCCACTTGCTCCACCAGATTCTTTTCGCCCTTACCTTCGACATCTTTAAACAGTTTGTTGTAGGAACTGACCAGTTTCGAGCGCGTGCTGATGTCCATCGAATAGCCCAAACGCGAAATCAAGAGGATGAACTTGTTCAGTTTCTCAGGATTCGGCTCATCGTGGACACGGAAGACAAAAGTATGGTTTTTCCACTTGCTTTGCTTGCCTCCGAAGGTTTCGGCCACCGTGCGGTTGGCCAGCAGCATGAAGTCTTCAATCAGTTCGTGCGACTCGTTTTGCTCACGGATATAAGTATCGATAGGTTTCTTGTTTTCGTCGAGAATGAACTTCACCTCTTCCGAATGGAAATTGATGCTACCTGCCGCCATGCGTTTTTCGCGGAGCTTGGTAGCCAGTTTGTTGAAAGTGAGAATCTCTTCCTTGTAATCGCCATCACCGCCTTCAATCATGGCCTGAACCTCTTCGTAAGTGTAACGGCGGCAGGATTTTATGATGGTCTTTCCAATCCAATTGTTATAGATGTTAGCATCATCGTCCATTTCGAAAACGACCGAGAAAGTGAGTTTTTCCTCATCGGGACGCAAGGAACAGACGTTGTTGCACAGTTTTTCAGGCAGCATCGGGATGGTTCTGTCGACCAGATAAACCGAAGTGCCGCGGCTCAAAGCTTCCTTGTCGATGGCCGAACCCGGCGTGACGTAATGCGAAACATCGGCAATGTGAACGCCCGCCTCCCAATGTCCGTTTTCCAATTTGCGCAGCGAGATGGCATCGTCGAAGTCCTTAGCATCGGCTGGGTCGATGGTGACGGTGAACACATCGCGGAAATCGCGGCGTTTCCTGATTTCTTCCGCCTTGATTTTCACTGGAATACTTGCCGCTTCCTTTTCAACCTCTTCAGGAAAATCTATCGGATATTCATGCGCCGCAAGGATGGATTCCATCTCCACATCGTTTTCGCCAGGCGTGCCCAACACGCGAACGATTTCACCAAACGGGTTGCCCGAACCGTCAGGCCAATCTACCAAATGAACGATGACTTTTTGTCCGTCCTTGGCGCCATTCAGCTCGCCTTTCGGAACGAAAATATCGACCGGAATCGATTCCATATCGGGCACCACAAACACATAGCCGCGTGTGATGCGCAAGACGCCGACAAAATCGGTATGCTTTCTTTCCAACACCTCAACAATCTCACCCTCAGGCTTTTTATTATTGCGTTTCGGGAACATCGCCACACGCACGCGGTCGCCATGCAAGGCCTTGCCCGTGTTGTTGGAAGCGATGAAAATGTCTTCACCGTCCTCGTCATCCAAAACCACATACGCCTTGCCCGTCGATTTCATATCCACCGTGCCTTCCACATACTGCGTCTTCGGGCCAAATTGCGACAAGCCCGCAGCACTCATGACATAACTGTAAGGTTTTGCTTCATCGAGCAAGCCTTTGTCTTTTAAATCAATAAGGATATTGTAGACCACATCCTTTCCTGCTTGGTCCTTGATGCCCAGCACTTTGCAGACCTGTTTATAGTTCTTCGGACGGAATGGTTCTTCGACAAAAATGCCTAAAATAGCACTTGTAAATGTGCTCAACTTGTTTTCTATTCTTTTCTTTTTTGCCATAATGTTCTAATTTTTAATGTTTTTTAATCTTTCATATCAAGCGATTCTCCAACCCAATACAAACACACCGCCATTATGATGAAAAACGCAACAAAATATCCATTTGTTTTTGTTTCCGCTGCAAAAATAATCAAATCAAACGATTAGCATGTTGATAATTTTGTTGATAAAAAAATTTCGCCGTTTTTTTGTGCAGAAAAATGAAAAGATTTACTTTTGCAAAACGAGCAATACCAAGATACAAATTTACTTAAAACTCTGGAAATCAGAGAATAATTGAAAACGAGCACATAATATGAGCAACGGCGGACTGTACATTACCAAAAGAGACGGAAAGGAAGAAGCCTTTTCCGTTGAGAAGATAAAAATAGCCATTAGCAAGGCTTTTCTGGCATCGGGATTCTATGCCACCGACGAAGATTTGAACTCCATTCTGAGTCGCGTCAGGGTGACCAACGGCATGACCGTTGAAGACATCCAGAACCAAGTGGAAACCGCACTGATGGCCGAACAGTATTACACCGTGGCGAAGAATTACATTCTTTACCGCCAAAAGCATACTGAAGACCGTGAAATTCACGAGAAAATCGAGTTTTTGAGTAATTACTGCGACGCTTCCAACGCTGCAACAGGTTCGAAATACGATGCCAACGCCAATGTGGAGAAAAAAAACATTGCCACGCTGATTGGCGAATTGCCCAAGTCGAGTTTCATCCGCATCAACCGCCGCATGCTCACCGACCGCATCAAGGAAGTGTATGGTAAGGAATTGGCTGACAGATACATGTATCTGCTCAACAACCACTTTATCTATAAAAACGATGAGACTTCGCTGGCCAATTACTGTGCTTCCATCACCATGTATCCTTGGCTTCTGGAAGGCACCAAGTCCATCGGCGGCAATTCCACCGCTCCGACCAACTTGCGCTCGTTCTGCGGCGGATTCATCAACATGGTGTTCATGGTCTCCTCTCAGCTTTCGGGAGCCTGCGCCACGCCTGAATTCCTGATGTACATGAACTATTTCATCGGCTTGGAATACGGCACCGATTATTATAAGCGCGCCGATGAGGTGGTTGACTATTCCTTGAAAAAGCGCACCATCGACAAAGTCATCACCGATTGCTTCCAGCAGATTGTCTACTCGCTCAACCAGCCTGCCGGTGCCCGCAATTACCAGTCGGTGTTCTGGAATATAGCCTACTACGACAAAAATTATTTTGAATCGCTGTTCGGCAACTTCTATTTCCCTGACGGCACAAAACCCTATTGGGAATCACTAAGTTGGCTGCAAAAACGCTTCATGAAATGGTTCAACGCCGAGCGTCAGCGTGCTGTGTTGACTTTCCCGGTCGAAACCATGGCTTTGCTCTCGAAAGACGGTGATGTCATCGATACGGAATGGGGCGATTTCACGGCTGAGATGTATGCCGAAGGCCATTCGTTCTTCACTTATTTGAGCGATAACGCCGATTCGCTGTCGTCGTGCTGCCGCCTGCGCAACGAAATCCAGGACAATGGTTTCAGCTACACCTTGGGTGCTGGTGGCGTTTCCACCGGTTCAAAGAGCGTGCTGACCATCAACTTGAACCGCTGCATCCAGTATGCCGTGCGCAACAACATGCACTATCTCACTTTCTTGGAGGAAATCGTCGACCTCTGCCACAAGGTGCAAATCTGCTACAACGAAAATCTGAAAAACCTGCTGAACAAAGGCATGCTGCCGCTGTTCGATGCCGGCTACATCAACATTGCGCGCCAATACCTCACCATCGGTGTGAACGGCTTGGTGGAAGCTGCCGAATTCATGAAGATTCAGATTACGGATAATCCTGATTATGAGAAATTCGTGCAGGATATCTTAGGCTTGATTGAAACCTACAACAGGAAATACCGCTCCAAGGAACTGATGTTTAACTGCGAAATGATTCCTGCCGAAAACGTAGGCGTGAAGCACGCCAAATGGGACAAGGAAGACGGTTATGAAGTCCACCGCGACTGCTACAACAGCTATTTCTACATCGTGGAAGACCCGAACACCAACGTCCTTGACAAATTCCGTCTGCATGGCGAAAAATACATCAAGCATCTGACAGGAGGTTCGGCCCTGCACATGAATCTGGAAGAGCATTTAAGCCAGGCGCAATACCGCCAACTGCTGAGAGTGGCCGCTCGCGAAGGCTGCAACTATTTTACTTTCAACATTCCGAACACCATCTGCAACGACTGCGGACACATCGACAAACGCTATCTGAAGGAATGTCCGCATTGCCACAGCCACAATGTCGATTACCTGACCCGCATCATCGGCTATCTGAAGCGCATCAGCAACTTCTCCGAAGCACGCCAAGAGGAAGCCAACCGCAGGTATTATGACAAGAGGAATAGCGAATGTTTGAATTAAATGAGAATACGAGGCCACGGGAACGCGAGGTCGCGAGACCCCGAGACCTCGACATCAAAAAGTCCATTTTTTTATGCTGAAATACGCAAATTTCGATATCGTTTTTCAAGAAGTGCCCGATGAGGTAACGCTTGCCATAAATATTACCAACTGTCCGAACCATTGCGTGGGCTGCCACAGCCCCTATCTCTGGGAAGACAAGGGAACCGTTTTAGACCGCGATGAACTTGACCAGCTTATCAAGAAATACGCATCCGGCATCACTTGTGTCTGCTTCATGGGCGGCGACGCATCGCCTTACGATGTGGAAAGCCTTGCCATGTATCTGAAAAGCCAGCATCCGTGCCTCAAGGCAGGCTGGTATTCGGGCAAAAACGAACTGCCGAATGCTTTCCACGATGAGGTTTTCGATTACATCAAATTAGGCCGCTACGATGCCAAATATGGCCCTTTGGACTCACCTACCACCAACCAGCGCATGATGAAACGTCTGGCCGACGGACGCGTCAAGGACATTACGGAAAGGTTCAGAAGCAAAAAACAGGAAACGACAAAGCAACAATAAAAAAATCCCGTGCATAGGCAGCTTGCTGCAACACACGGGATTGTTTTAGATAAATGCTAAAATCTTACTTCCAGCCGAAAGGATGGCCGCTCAACGGCAGTTTTGCCATCGGGTGATAGTCGCCAATCAAGCCGACGGGCTGAGCGTTACGGATTTCGTAGACGATTTCGATGCAACGTCGTGCTTCGGAAATGCTGAAACCACGGCCTGCAAGGATTTCCTCGTAACTCTTGGTGTGGAGCTCGGTGAATCCTTGGCTGAACTCAAATTCCTCGCCATCAATATTGATAGTGCGATAGGTGCGTTTTTCGCCTTCAACGGCATTTTCAGGCAAAGTCTCGGCATTGATGCTCAGGAAGTAACGCACACGGGCGCGTTTCAGTTCCAGATAACCGGCAACACGGTCGTGTGAAGCGACGTGAACGATGTTTTTCTGCACATCGCCGAAAATCCACGACAGCATATCATAGAAATGCACGCCGATATTCGTTGCAATGCCACCGCTCTTGTTGACATCGCCTTTCCATGAAGTATAATACCAGTAACCTCTTGAAGTGATGTAAGTTAAATCCACATCGTAGATTTTATCCTTCGGACCTTCCTCAACCTTTTTCTTCAAGGCAACAATGGCAGGATGCAGACGGAGCTGAAGGATGGTATAGGCCTTGTGGCCTTGGCGTTCTTCGACCTTTTCCAAAGCATCGATGTTCCATGGATTCAAAACGACAGGCTTTTCGCAGATGACGTCAGCACCAAGGCGCAAACCGTAACGTGTGTGGGCATCGTGCAGATAGTTTGGCGTGCAAACACTCACATAATCAATCTGTTTGCCTTCATCCTTGAGTTTTGTGCAATGACGGTCGAAAAGTTCCTGTTCGGTGAAGAAAGAAGCTTTCGGAAAATAACTGTCCATGATACCAACGCTGTCGTTCTTGTCGTAAGCAGCAACAAGGTCATTGCCGGTATCCTTAATGGCTTTGAGGTGGCGTGGGGCAATGTAGCCGCCGACACCAATGATGGCAAATTTTTTCATATTCTGAAGTTAATAATTTCGTTTTTTTAGAAACAAATCTAAAACAAATCAAGATTTGTGAAAGATTTGTTTCCAAAAACTTACAGGTTATTCTTTTCAATATCCTTGAAATATTTCACGGTGCCGTAAGTCATTTCATCGCAAGCTGCGTCATCGCAAACGATGATGCCCTTCGGATGCATTTGCAGCACGCTCACCGTCCACATCTGACTGACAGCACCTTCAATGGCGTGAGCCAAAGCGCGTGCCTTGTTGTGGCCGTTGGCCAGAATCATCACTTCGCGACTGTCCATGACCGTGCCGACACCAACTGTCAAAGCAGTCTTTGGCACCTTATTGATGTCATTCTCGAAGAAACGTGAATTGGCAATGATTGTGTCCGTCGTTAAGGTTTTGACGCGAGTGCGCGAAGTCAGCGAGCTGCCAGGTTCGTTGAAGGCGATGTGGCCATCAGGACCGATGCCGCCCATGAAGAGGTCAATGCCGCCATAACTCTTGATTTTGACTTCGTAACGGGCACATTCAGCTTCCAAATCCTCGGCATTGCCGTTCAGAATGTTGACATTTTCTTTTTTGATGTCAATATGACTGAAGAAATTGTTCCACATGAAGCTGTGATAGCTTTCCGGATGATTTTCAGGAATGCGCACATATTCATCCATGTTGAAAGTGACGACATTCTGGAACGAAACCTTACCTTCCCTGTGCAAACGGATCAGTTCGCGGTAAGTGCCGATTGGCGTTGAACCCGTAGGCAAGCCCAAAATGAAAGGCTTTTCAGCCGTTGGATTAAATTTATTGATGGTTTCAACGATGTGGTTGGCAGCCCAACGCGACATTTCGTCGTAGTTGTTTTCAATGATAACTCTCATGATTTTAGTGATTTAAGATTTAAAAATTTAATGATTCAAGAATTTTAGAGGTTGTCAGTTTTCAGTCATCAGTTATCAGTTTTTTCGATTTAAACTGAAAACTGTGAACCGAAAACTGAAAACCATTATTAATTAGACTTGATTTCTTTTACGTGAGCAATGAATTTCTCGGTTTCTTCCTTGATTTGTTTCACGAAACTTGTTTCTTCAATGGTTCCGATGACGGCAATTTTTTCTTTTTCGTTACGGAAAGTAGCATTGCGGTATGGATTTTCATAGTCCTTCTTTCTGGATTCAAATACTTGATTACAAATGTATTGCTGAATCTCCATTGCCTTGTCAAGCGTTTCGTTCCATGCTTCTTGACTTAGATTATCTGTCTGAAGCAGATACAACAACGAAAGGTAGGAATGACGCAATTTTTCCTGCTGATAGTTTTCCCACAACTCATTGTAACGGTGATGAATTTCGTCCCAAGTGTTGAGAACGCCTTCGTTGATGTCCTTGCGAAGCTGTTCAACATATTCGCCAGGCATCATCTGACCACCCAAATTTATCCATTCACGGAGGCGCTTGCCCTCAAACATATTATTGAGTTTTTCTATGCTATTTTCCTTGTTTTCATCAAGATAATGAATGATATTCTTCACAGCATAGTACAAAATCATTTCGCCGTAGGCGTTGTAGGCCTTACGCGGTTTCAGGATTCTCACCTTGCGCTTGCCTTTTTCCATGCCTTCACCGAAAACCTCAAGTGAATCAACATATTCCGGCTGATTGATCAGCAGATTCTGACCGATTTGACGCAATTCCTTGTTTTCATATTCCGAAAAATCGACTTTCGACTTGATAAGATGCGCCTTTGCCGTCCAGACTTCCAACAATTTGCGAGCAGCAATAGTTTCTTCCATTGTATCGGGAGCAAAAGTCTCAAATTCGATATTTTGTATCTTGCGTTTGCGCTTGTCGCGACTTTGGTATTTTGAGGTGTTACGCGCCATAGCGTACATGTTGTACATCCACCAATAGGCAGGCATCACTTCCAGTTCGTTGCTTTTCGTATTATTGTTGACCAAACTGAATGGCAGTCTGATATTCAACTCATTAGGATAGTCGGCTTTCGACAGTATGGTGAACGAAGCAAACCTTGAAGAATGTTTCACGCTCGAGCACAGGCCTGGCCAGAAGCCACGCGATGCCACGATTTCACCATCGGCAGCACGGCTGTTGTGGTTGGAGCCAATGGTCGCACCAGCCGCCATATTGCTCTGACCCATGATGCAGGCCGAAATCAGGAAGGAATTGTTGTGGTGCTGTTCGTGCGATGGGAAAATCAGATTGTTCAACACTTCGCAGCACGAAATCGTGGAATTGTCGCCCAAAACAGAGTGAATCAGGCGGGCACCGTATTTTAAATTGCAATTGTCGCCCAAAACAAAACGCGTAGCCACAACGGAATAGAAAATGCGGCAGCCATAACCCGTAATGCCGTTCACCAGAATGACGCCTTCGCCAATTTGCGTAGGCTCTTCCTCCGATGAATTGATGGTGATATTCTTTAACTTACTGGCACCCTTGATGTAGCAATAAGGACCAATTTTAGCATCCTTCAAAATCCACGAATTCTTGATGACACTCGACTCGCCGATGGTGCCGTAATAGCCACGATGACTGTCAACGCTGTTTTGTGTGATTTCCTTCAAGCGTTGTTGCAGTTTCGTGTCATCGGCATATTTTGCCCAAAGGTAAGCATCGGCAGTAATCATGCCATCGAAAGGCAAAATACTGCGGCCACCCGCCTCATTCATCACTTCCAAGGTCACGCGGACATCTTCCGGTTCGCCTTCCTTGATGATGCCATTTCCGAATTTCGAGTGGTCGGTGGTGCAGATTTCCTGAATGTTGAAAAGAATGCAGTTGTCACCAACGATGTAATTAGCCATGTAATGCACATCATGAATGGCAACGTTATCACCTATGTCACAAGAGATTATGCTACTATCGGTAATGCCGACCGGAACGCGCAAATCGTGATATTGCAAGACTTCGCATTTCACACGGCCGATGCGCACCATGCCAAAAAAGCGATTGTTGCGAATCATGATTGGGTCGAATTCATCCGTGACCCAAATATCGTCCCAATTGGTGGCGGAATTGCTGTTTTTCACCAATTGCTCAACCTCATCGGAACGCAGATGACGCCAGCCATTGGCCGGTTTCTTCACTTGTAAGTTACGATAGTAATACTCATCGTGACCATCGTGGAGATACTTCTCGTCGATGAAGTTCTTATATATTTTATCGTATGCTATTAATGTTACTTTATCCATTTGATTATGAATTTGTTGTTAAACGAAAAGGATTGTCAAACAAGGTTCGGTCCATCTTCCCATTACGGAAAGGGACTGACCACGCTGCCATACCTAATGCCTCGACAACAACAAGAATCAGTCATAGCCAAAGCACATTAACGGTTTTTATACATATCGTCATAATACTTCTGGTAGTCGCCGGAAGTCACGTTATCCATCCATTCCTGATTGTCGAGATACCAGCGGACTGTCTTTTCGATACCTTCCTCAAATTGTAAGGATGGTTCCCAGCCCAGTTCCTTTTGCAGTTTCGTGGAGTCGATGGCATAGCGCATATCGTGTCCGGCACGGTCGGTGACGTAGGTTATCAGATCTTCATCTTCACCTTCCGGACGACCCAAAAGACGGTCGACCGTCTTTATCAAGACATGAATGATATCTATGTTTTTCCATTCGTTGAAACCGCCGATGTTGTAGGTTTCGGCAACCTTTCCTTCATGGAAAATCAAGTCTATGGCGCGGGCATGGTCTTCGACGAAGAGCCAGTCACGCACATTTTCGCCCTTGCCATAAACAGGCAAAGGTTTGCGATGACGGATATTGTTGATAAACAATGGAATCAACTTCTCTGGGAACTGATAAGGGCCATAGTTATTGGAGCAGTTCGTCACCACGGTAGGCATTCCGTAGGTGTCGTGGAAAGCGCGGACAAAATGGTCGGAACTTGCCTTGGCGGCACTGTACGGGCTGTGCGGCTGGTATTTCAAGTCTTCGGTGAAGAACTTCTCGCCGTAGGCCAAATGATGTTCGCCCGACGAAGCCTTTGTCGTGAAAGGAGGCTCTATGCCTTGCGGATGGGTCATTTCCAAAGCGCCATACACTTCATCGGTCGAAATGTGATAGAAACGCTTGCCTTCCCATTTTTCGGGCAGCGATTCCCAATACAGTTTGGCAGCCTGCAGCATGCTCAAGGTGCCCATCACGTTGGTCTGCGCAAAGGTAAACGGGTCCTTGATGCTGCGGTCGACATGGCTCTCAGCGGCGAGATGAATGATGCCATCCACGTGTTCTTCCTGCATCAGCTGATAGACACCTTCGAAGTCGCAGATGTCCATCTTGACAAAGCGGTAATTCGGCTTGTTCTCAATGTCCTTGAGGTTGGCAAGATTGCCAGCGTAAGTCAGCTTATCAAGGTTGATGATTCTATATTCAGGATATTTGTTGACAAAAAGGCGGACGACATGTGAGCCGATGAAACCGGCACCGCCTGTAATGATGATTGTACGTTTCATAGTTAAGTCAATCCAAGTTTTCTTTTCCCGTAGCTTTCATTTCGTCGATGACGCGAAGCAAATACTGACCGTATTCGTTCTTAATCATCGGCTGCGCAATCTGGCGCATTCTTTCTTCCGTAATCCAGCCCTTGCGATATGCGATGCCTTCCAAACAGCCGACTTTCAGGCCCGTACGCTTTTCTATGACTTCGACAAAAGTAGAAGCCTCGCTCAGCGAATCGTGCGTTCCCGTGTCAAGCCAAGCGAAGCCGCGGCCCAAAGTCTGGACCTTCAGTTCGCCATCTTCCAAAAAGCGCTGGTTGACTGTTGTGATTTCCAATTCGCCACGTGCCGAAGGCTTGATAGTCTTTGCCACACCGACAACTTTATTTGGATAGAAATACAATCCCACCACGGCATAATTGCTCTTCGGTTGCTTTGGCTTTTCTTCAATCGAAATGCAGTTGCCTTCCTTATCGAATTCGGCCACGCCGTAACGTTCCGGATCGGCAACCCAATAGCCGAAAACGGTAGCTTTCTTGTCTTCTTCGGCAGTGCGGACAGCTTCTTTCAGAAGTGTCGTGAAACCATTGCCGTAAAAGATGTTATCGCCCAAAACCAAGCATGCGCAATCGTCGCCGATGAATTTTTCACCGATGATGAATGCCTGCGCCAAACCATCAGGCGAAGGCTGTTCGGCATACTCGAAGTGAACACCATAGTCGGAGCCATCGCCAAGCAGACGCTTGAAACCTGGTAAATCCATTGGCGTCGATATGATGAGAATATCACGGATTCCAGCCAACATCAAGGCTGAAATCGGATAGTAAACCATCGGTTTGTCGTAGATTGGAAGCATTTGTTTGCTTACACCCTTTGTGATAGGGTAAAGCCGTGTGCCGGATCCGCCGGCGAGAACGATGCCTTTCATATTGTAATATTTTGATTTTCTATTTAATACCCTTCCGGATTATTTTTCTGCCAGTTCCAAGCGTCGCGGCACATTTCCTCAAGGCCGAACTGCGCTTTCCAGCCCAATTCCTTTTCGGCTTTGGCCGGATTGGAATAGCAAGTCGCAATGTCGCCCGCGCGGCGCGGCTTGATGCTGTAAGGAATGTCGACACCATTGACGCGAATGAAAGCCTTCACCAAATCGAGAACCGAATAACCGTGACCCGTTCCAAGATTGTAAATACCTAAGCCACAATTCTTTTCAATGGCTTGCAAAGCTGCCACATGACCTTTTGCCAAATCAACAACGTGAATGTAATCGCGCACTCCCGTGCCATCTGGCGTGTCGTAATCGTTGCCGAAAACGCCCAATTCGGCGCGTTTTCCGACGGCTACCTGCGTGACGTATGGCATCAGATTGTTCGGAATGCCGTTTGGATTTTCACCAATCAAGCCGCTCGGATGCGCCCCGATAGGATTGAAATAGCGCAGCAAAACCACGTTCCATTCCTTGTCGGCTTTCTGCATGTCCATCATGATTTCCTCCAACATGCTTTTCGTCTGTCCGTAAGGATTCGTGCAATGGCCTTTGGGACATTCTTCCGTAATCGGGATGATGGCTGGGTCGCCGTAAACCGTTGCAGATGATGAAAATATAATGTTCTTGCAATTGTGTCTGCGCATCACATCCAAAAGCGTCAAAGTGCCGGAAATGTTGTTTTCGTAATATTCCAAAGGTTTTTCAACCGATTCACCGACGGCTTTCAATCCGGCAAAATGAATGCAAGCATCGAATTGATGGGCTTCCATCACCTTATTGAGGCCTTCCCTGTCGCGGATGTCGACTTCATAAAATGGAATTTCCTTGCCTATGATTTGCGCTACACGCGCCAATGATTTTCTGTTTGAATTGCAAAGATTGTCAACGACAACCGTCTCATGTCCAGCATGATGCAACTCTATTAACGTATGCGTGCCAATGAATCCGGCGCCTCCGGTAACTAATATTTTCATAACTTGATTTGATACAAATTGTAAATAAATTCGTCGATAGCCGAGATGTATTGTTCATCGCCAGCCAACACCTTGTCAACCATCGCACTTAATGCTTGGTCTTGCTCAGCCGTGATTTTCGGGAAAGGCAAGCTCATCAGGTTGCTTTTCAGAATCTTGACATCATCGTAACGTTTCGTGTAATAGAAATTGAAAAGCTCTGAATTTAAGAATGCCAATACCGTTTTGATACTCATGCCTTTTACTTCCGGAATGAGAATGTTTGCACTATTCAGGAATAAACGCTGCTCGTTGTCGTAAGTGAAGCAAAGATGACTCGAAATGAACTTGTAGACAAGCTTTTCAGGTGCGCGGTAAAATTCTTCCTTGGCGCATTGCTGAAAACCAGCACGGTCGAACTTAATGTATTTTTCGGCAGACAAAAGCTTATATTTCCGAATGTTCTTGCCTGTATAAATCGGTTCTAAACCCTTGCTTTTCTTGTCTTTAAGTTTCTGCTCGTTGTTACCTGTAATGATGCCCAAAGCAAACTGGCTGTGCGACAAATCATCGTTGCGGAAGTTGTCCATTTTTGCCAAAATCTCCTTTTCGTGTTGCGTCAATATCGGCAATGCACATTCCATTTTGTGCTGTTTTCCAATGGCTTTCGAGCTGACGGAGAGACTCACAAAATCGGTAAAGACGCCTTTGAAACGGTCATCGAACAACTGTAAATCCTCCACACAAGCGTTTTCCATTACAAACTGACGGAAGTCAGCGTGGCGTTTGATTTTCAGCAACGAAGTCGGCAAAAGGAATTTCATAATGCCTGTTTCCTTGAGCAAAGGCAGCGAATGGCTGAAAAACGTTGAGGCACGCTCCTCGTTATTATGATGACGGTCGATGCCCCAAGGCGGATTCGTGACGATGAAATCAAATTTCTGATTGCCCAATGCCGTCTGTGCATGTTTCAAAAAATCAAGCAGATAGACTTGCGGATAAAGTGTTGAATCCTCAAATTTCGACATTAAGTTCGCCTTGGCAATCATGATGGCAATCGGGTCATTGTCGAAGCCGAAAAGCTGTTCGGGCTTGGCGTTTTCGAGCATCATCAGGAAGATACCGCTGCCGCAGCAAGGGTCAAGGAAAATGGACTTGTGGTCGAGATAGAGATTGGAAAGCATCTTGCTGACAATCATCGGATTGGTGTAATACAAACCCGTGAGAATGCGCTGACCTTCAGCCGTAAGCGACTGATAAACAAAGCCAATCCAATCGTCTTGACGGTTTTTCAAAATCTGTCGCGGAATGTTGACATCAATTCTCTGACAATCAGAATATTCCTCTAAAAAACGGTTTTTGTTTTCGGGGCAAACCTTGTTCTGCTCGATTTTTGCAACACATAGGCTGAAAATCAAGTCCTTCATCGGGTAATCGTTTTCCTTCAACTGCTCGACAAAACGCGGCAAACTACGCGCTGTGACATAGCCTTCAGGCGTGATGGTTTTCTGCGAGCGACTTTTGTTTGCACGTCGCGTAAGTCGCTCGTTTTTAGAACCTTTTAGTTTGTCCCAATTGCGCCGTGTGGCGTCTGAAATAAGTAAATCTTTGGTTTTCGACATAATAATGCTTCGCCTTCTAAGTCCCATTGCAAAGGCGCAAGGAACCTCAAAAAAACTGTTTAGAAAGCCTTAATCCGAGTGGATTTTGTATATACGCCACAAAAATAGGAAATTATGAGAATTAATTATACTTGCAAAACGTTTATTTTTTCAAAAAAGACACAAATTTCTACCAAAACCGTACCTTTGCGGCAAATTTCATCATCATGATACTCTGTTTGGAAACCGCCACGCCCGTTTGTTCGGTGGCACTCAACGATGGCAACAAGACTTTGGCTCAGCGCGAATGTACGGGTCAAAATGCACATTCTGAAAAGATTACGATATTCATTAAGGAAGTTCTGGACGAAGTCGGCGTTGGTTACGACCAGCTTGATGCCGTGGCCGTGAGCATGGGACCGGGTTCCTACACGGGCTTGCGCATCGGCGTGAGCACCGCCAAGGGCGTTTGCTATGCTGCCGACCGCAAACTGATGGCTGTCGACACTTTGCAGGCCATGGCTTACGGGATGCACCAGCAACTGGCCGACCGTCTGCAACCTAACGACTTGCTGATTCCCATGATCGATGCCCGCCGCATGGAAGTCTACGCCTCCATTTTCGATGCCAACCTGAATAAAATTCAAGACACGGCAGCCTTGGTCATTGACGAGCATAGTTTTGAGGATTTGCTCAGCGACCACCGCATCTGGCTTTTCGGCGACGGCGCTCCGAAACTTGAAAAAGTGTTTGGCGGTAACGAAAAAGTGCAGATTGTCAATGGTTTCACGCCTTCAGCAGCCTATATGGCTCCATTGGTTGACAAAGCTTTACAGGAAAACCAATTTGTCGATGTGGCGTATTTTGAGCCATTCTATCTGAAAGACTTCGTGGCAGGAAAGCCGCATGTAAAAGGGTTGTAAATGAATAAATTACATCTATTAATCATCATCGTTTTCCTGAGTAATTTTGCCTTTGCGCAGGCACCTCATATTTATGAACACACCTATCCGGCGGTGACGGAAGAAAATCCGCAAATCCGCGCTTTGATGGATAAGGTTTCCATCGACAGCCTCACAACTACAATCGAACATTTATCATCTTATCACACAAGGCGTTACGACAGCCAAATGATTTACGAAGTGCAGGATTGGCTTTTCGACACTTATCAGTCAATAGGCCTCGATTCGGTTTACAGGCACGATTTCAAATTGCAAAACTTGAGCATCACCGAAACGGGCGACAACATCATCGGCATTCAGTGGGGCACGAAATATCCGAATGAGTTTGTGGTGTGTGGCGCGCACTACGATTCCTACAATTGGGACGGCTACGACCCCGACACCATTTTTGCGCCGGGCGCAGATGACAACGCCACGGGCTGCGCAGGCATTTTGGAAACAGCGAAAATCCTAAGCCGTTGTTCCTTTGACCGCTCCATTCTGTATTGCGCCTGGTGTGCCGAGGAATGTGGTCTGCTTGGCAGTGCCGCATTCGCCAAGGATTGCGCTGAGCAAAGAATGGACATTGTGGGTTATTTCAATATGGACATGAACGGCTATTTGGAGGAAGGTTCCGACATTCACGTGCATTTGATGTACACCACGCAGGATTCCACTTTTGCCGATTATTTCTACGGTTTTTGCCACGCCTATTATCCCGAAATGCCCATTCGGCAGGCTTGGCTTGAGGGCGGCGACAGCGACTATTCCTCGTTCAACCGCAACGGTTATCCGGCTTTGCATCCCTTCGAAGATGTTCATGCCTCCTCGCCTTTCATTCATTCAAGATTGGATGTCATGGGCCTGAGTGTCAATAATATGGAACAATCCAAACGCTTTGCCGAACTGAATTTGGGCGCCGTGGCAACCTTGGCGGGCATCAACAATGCCGCGGTTGAAGAAACCGTGGTGCAAGAAATCACCGTGTTTCCAAACCCTGCATCCGACAGGATTAATATCAAGGCGGAAGGATTGCAAAACGTTACGGTTTACGACATGATGGGGCAGAAAATCGTTTTCTGTCCAGCATCATCCGATGATTTCGCAATGGATGTGAATGGTTTTAAATCAGGATTGTATCTGTTTGCTGTTCAGTTGAAAAACGGTCAAACAGCAACGCAATCCGTCATCATTCGATAGTATCTGTCACAAATTCGAATTCATTTTCCGTTTCAGTGCCTTCAACGGTCACTAAGTAACGGGAATCTTTCCTATGCATTTTCAAGGTGGCCAAATCGGCGATGAACACATTGATTTGTTCCATCGGAACACCTTTTGTCTGATTCAAATACTTGATCAAAAGGGCA
This sequence comes from Bacteroidales bacterium, assembly GCA_024400455.1. Taxonomy (GTDB): domain Bacteria; phylum Bacteroidota; class Bacteroidia; order Bacteroidales; family F082; genus Limimorpha. The sequence goes on from JAKSMU010000002.1 coordinate 50,380, forward strand.
TTGCGCTTGTCCATAATGCCGTTCAGCAACTGTGCGGAACTCTCTTCATAATGTTTCACGGCGACTTTATCCAAATCGTGGGATTTCACCTTATTGCCATCGTTAAACTGAGCAGCAAAAGCAAGCAAGTTATCATCTTTATCGCTGATGTTCTTGATGTCGGTATTGGTCAGTAAATCAATGAATCTGGCATTTTGGTCAGGATGTTGCGAAAGGTAGAAATCACGTTTCAGTTGCGCTACCGAAAGCAGTTTGATTGCCTTTTCGTAGTTTTCTTGCAACTCAAAATTGACTTTCATCTCGGAATGTGAAAGCAAAGTGGAAGCCACTTCATCCAATTGCGAATAATCGGCAGCAGCGAAATCACTGGCAGTCAAATCGATAGGCATAAAGAACTTGTCATCATCTTTCGAAAGGAAAGAGAATGGAGCCGCTACAACTTTCAGCATCAGACTGCCAAGAACCTGGAAAATGGCCTTCTTATAAGAAAATTCAGGATCGTTGATGTTGCCCGAAACCGGCAGTTCCAATTCAACTTTATGGTCTTTGTCGGTAAGACAATAAATACCTAACTTCAACGGTATCTTCTTCATTTCCGGCTCATAATCCTTAATACGGTCACCGACCACAGGATCAGCCAATTGCAACTTGTTGATGCCTTTCAGTTCGCCGCCTTCAATAACATTCTGGCTCTCAAAGGCTAAAGTGCCGTTTTCGAGCGGGAAACCTAACATCTTGATGCAGTATGGCGAAAAATCGCTGAGTTTCAAGTTGCGCAAAGTCAAAGTCAAGTTATGGTCGTTGAGGCTGCGGACATTGCCTTTCCAGAAAGCTTTCAGTTCACCGAGTTTGTTCAGTTTCGCGCTGAGCATCATGGAGTTAAAGCCGTCCATATTGAAATCTCGCGATTTGACATAAAGGTCTTCCACTTCGTAATGGAAAGGTTCTGGCAAAGTGTTGTCTTCGTAAATAAGGTCAATATCAGCCAGTTGCAAATCATCGACAATGATACGGTAAGGCGTTTTGTCTTCCAAAGTCGCTTGATCAAGGAAGACCGTATCGGTTGTAATTTGCTCAACCAAAGTGTCGACAAACTCTTCGGTCGATTCCATCGTAAGGTTGTCGAAAATGGTATGGCCATTCTGGTCAATGATGTATTGGGTACGAATACCATGCAATGCGAGACGGTTCAGTTCCAGCTCCTTGTCGAAGGCGCTGAAATGTCTGACATCCACATCGATAGTGTCAATCACACCCAACTGATGACCATATAAATCCTGTGCGGAAATGTCCCACAATCTGACGAAACCATTGAGGTCGAATTCCAAAATATGGTCGGTCAGACCCTCAGCATTCAAGTCAAGCGAGGCTTTACCCTTGATGGAATCCAGAGCCATTTCGTTTTTCAGATAAGGTTCAAAAATTGGAATGTTAAGGTCGCTGATTTTCAAGTTAAGTTTATAACTTTCAGCGTTTTCCGACAACTTAACCTGCGTGTGCATTTTGCCGCCATCAGGCAGGTTCAAATCGAGTCCGACATTGGAATTGAGCGTTGTCAAATCAATGTATGGAATGTTCAGGGCAATGTTGCGCAAAGCAATGTCGCTGCCGAGTTGCACATCGTTGTAACGAATAATGCTTTTCGAAAGGTTGATGTCATTGAAAATCAGGCCGAAATTGGAAGAACTTTCTTTTTCTTCCTTTGGCTCGTCGGAAGCGAAGTGATTGATTAAGGAAGTGAAATTGAAGATGGAATCGTTTTGAATCACATTGACATTCAGACCTTCAAGATTCAAATAATTAACCCACAGACGATTGTCAAGCAAGTCACGCATTTTGATGTCGGTCTTGAAATTATCAAAACTGACGAAAGATGTCTTGGCATCATCTTCATACAAAGTGACGCCACCCAGATTGACACTTCCCGCCAACAGATTGATGCGCAATCGGTCGATAGTCAACTCACGGCCAATGAGTTCCGTGTCGTGCTTCTCGACATACCATTTGGCAATTGGCGAAACGAACAACAGCACGGCTAAGACCAAGCCTACAACAATTCCAAGAATGGTAAGCAAAATCTTGCGACCGATATGCTTACGTTTCTTTACGGGTTTTTCCGATTCTACAGTTTCAACAGTTTTTTCACTGTCCTCAATGTTTTCACTCATATTTCGACTGATACTGATTTCATTTTTCCACCCAAAGGCGGGTTGAGTTTTCTGACTTTCACCCTCACCTGTTCGACAGAAGGATACTCTTTTAAAACCGCCGTCTTGATGCGATAAGCTACATTTTCAAGCAGTTTCGACGGGATGTTCATCTCCCTTTTCACGGTAAGATACACCTCGGCATAGTTGACCGTTTCGTCGAGATTGTCGCTTTTTTCGGCATTTGCCGTGTCGACCGTCATCTCCAAATCGACCTGAAACCAAGTGCCCACCTTGCGCTCCTCCACGAAGCAGCCATGATGGGCGTAGAATTCCATTCCTTCTATCGTTATCTTTGACATTTTCTTTGCTTTTGGCTGTTATTATCCCAAAACCTTCACTCCCGCATCAATGCGCTTCAAGGCTTCTTCCTTGCCGAGCAATGCGAGGATTTCGTGGATGTGTGGTCCCTTGCCGGCACCTACGAGCATGAGACGCAAACCGTTCATAACCAAACCCATATTGAGTTCATTGCCCGTAATCCAGTCGTTCAAAGCCTTGTCGATGTTCTCAGCGGTGAAATCTTCGATTCCGTTGATAAATTCGGCGGCTGTTTTCATCATTTCGGCTGAATTTTCCTTCCAGCGCTTCTTGACAGTCACTTCATCGTAAGTGGTTGGAGCCTCAAAGAAGAAGAAACTCTGATCCCACAATTCTTTGACGAAGTTCACTCTATCTTTCACTAAACCAGCTACCTTGATGGCAAAATCAAGGTTAACATCAATGTCCTTTTCAGCTTTCAGCCAAGCCTGATAATCTTTGCCGACCTCCTCTTCCGACTTGCGCATCAGCCATTCGTGGTTAAACCACTTGGTCTTTTCAACATTGAATTTTGCACCGCTCTTGCTGCAACGGTCGAGTGAGAAAGCGTCAATAAGTTCTTCCATCGTGAAGATTTCCTGCTCGGTGCCTGGATTCCAACCCAGCAAAGCCAACATATTGATGAAAGCTTCCGGATAGTAGCCCGACTGCTTGTAGCCCGATGCTGTGTCGCCAGTTTTCGGATCGACCCAATACATTGGGAAAACAGGGAAACCAAGGCGATCGCCATCGCGTTTGCTGAGTTTGCCGTTGCCATCAGGTTTCAGCAATAATGGCAGGTGAGCAAACTGTGGTGCTTCCCAACCAAAAGCCTCGTACAACATAACGTGCAAAGGCATGGAAGGCAGCCATTCTTCACCACGGATGACGTGAGAAATCTTCATCAAATGGTCGTCGACGATGTTGGCCAAATGATAGGTCGGCATTCCGTCAGACTTAAAGAGAACCTTATCGTCAAGAGTGTTGGTCTGCACGTGGACTTCACCACGAATCAAGTCGTGCATGACGATTTCGCGGTTCTCCGGAATCTTGAAACGCACGGTGTAAGGTGTGCCGTTATTTATCAAGGTTTCAACTTCTTCTTTGCTCATTGTCAAACTATTGCGGAGATATTTACGGCTTTCGCAATTGTAGATGAAAGTCTCTTTCTTAGCTTCGGCTTCCTTGCGGTATTTGTCGAGTTCCTCGGCAGTATCGAAAGCAATGTAGGCGCAACCTTTTTCAAGAAGTTCGTCGCTGTATTGCTTATAAAGGTGCTTGCGGTTGCTCTGTTTGTAAGGGCCATATTCGCCGCCGACATAGTCGCTTTCGTCGAACTTAATGCCGCACCAATCCAATGATTTCACAATATAATCCTCTGCGCCAGGCACGAAACGGGTCTGGTCGGTGTCCTCGATGCGGAGGATCATCTTGCCGCCGTTCTTCTTGGCAAACAGATAGTTGTATAAAGCCGTTCTAACGCCCCCAATGTGCAAAGGTCCGGTCGGACTTGGGGCAAATCTTACTCTTACTTCTTTCATTATGTTGAATTGTTTGTTGTTTAATCGTTTAATTGTTGTTGGAATAAGCGGCAAAAATACGCAAATATTTGATTGATAGTGAAATATTTTGTTGCAAAAAAAGAGCCGGTGACTACAGCTGACATTTGCCATAGTCATCGGCCATTAAATAGAGAGTTTTGGTATGGTTCAGAACGTGATATTCGCCCTGATATAGAAGTTTCGGCCTGGTTCAAAGTTGATGTTGCTGCGATTAGTCGACAGAAAATTGGTGTAGGCCACATTGGTAATGTTGTCGATGCCACCAAAGAACTGCAAACCACAGCGGCCAATTTCAAACATCTTTGTGTTGAGCGTCAAATCGAGGCGGTAATAGCCTTTTGTCGGTTTTTCGCCAACAGCGATTTTGCCTTCCTTTTTAGCACCAGCCGCCATCACAGATAGATTGATGGCACCGATTTTAGGATTGCTGTAGGCCATGCCCAAACGGCCATTCATTGGCGGAATCTGTGGCAGATAAGCCTGTTTTTCCAAATCGCGACCCACAACAAGAGCACCCGACATAAAGACGCGCAAATGGTCTGTAATGTCGTAGTTCACATTCATATCGCAACCGTAGAGCAAAGCCTTGTCGACATTGGCATAAATCAAAGCCGGCAAAGTGTCGTAGGTGCTTTCTTCGGTGAGATGATAGATAAATTCGCCATCCACTTCGGTAATCATATCGGTCAGGCGGTTGGCGAAGATTGAAAATTGCAAATCGAATTTATTGCCCCAATGACGGATACCCAAATCAGCGGAATAGCCTTTTTCGGGTTTCAGGTTCGGATTGCCCAGCTGCACCTTGCTGCCTAAATCGATGTATTTGAAACGCTCTTCCAAGGAAGCGGCACGATAGCTGCGGGCCATGTTCATAACCAATTCGGTTTTTTCGGTCAGGTTGTAAAGCAAGCCTAAGTTGGCGCTCCACGAAAAATCCCCTTCGTTTCCAGCCTCAAAAGTGACGCGCTGCGTGGTCATAGGCTGCAATTCACCGTTTTTGAAGATGGAATCGACATCGTAACCGATCGCGTTTTTCACGAAAATACCGTCCAAACGACCACCTAAAGTTATGGTCATGCGGTCGTTGAGGCAACGGATTTCATCTTGAGCGAAGATGCCTGCACTCGTAAAAGATGCTTTCGGGAAAGGCGATTCCACGCGACGGACTTTGTTCACAACCGTGTCGCCAGTAGGCTTAACTACCGTCATATCAATGTTTTTGGTGCGGGTTGAAGCAATGTTGCGGCGCCAAGCATCGATGCCGGCAATGAATGTGTTGTTCTCGCCAAACTTCCAAGTTCCCTGTAATTGTCCGCCAAAAGTCTCGTGCGTTGCATTCGGCAAAACCGATTGCGGTGCCGTGATTTGCGTCATGCCATTTGGCTGAACCACAACCGTTGGCGCCGAATTCGGAATCATTTCCACATTTCTCACGATATACTGATAGAAACCATTTAATTTCAACGACTTGAAACTTTCCGTAAGGTTGGTGATTTCGTAGCTGCCGTTGTAAAGCGTGCGGCCAATGTCCTTGTATTTTGCCGTAGCAGTAGGTGCAAAAGCAGCACCGCCAGGAATGCCGACATCAGTCGACCAGCTACGCTGGATTTGCAATTTGAGCAAATGATTTTCAGCAGGCTTGAAGCCGAATTTTGCACCTAAGTTATTGGTTGTGAAGCCGCTATTTGGCAAAATGCCTTCGGGAGTCTTCACATCGTTGGCGTGACCGTAAGAGCCGTTCACTTTCACATACCAGCGTTTGCCGCCGGCATTCAGCGAAAGGTATTCCGAATGGCTGTTATTGACCGAGGCATAACCCGCCGTAGCATTGCCGTGAATGTAGGTTTTGTCGGAAAAATAGCCGTCTTTCGTAATGATGTTGACAATGCCGCCCATAGCACCGCTGCCGTAAAGTGATGATTGAGCGCCTTTTATAACCTCAACACGCTGAATGTCATTCACATCAATCATACTCAAGGAAGCCGTGAGGTCAGTGGCGGTTTCAACGCGGTTGCCATCAACAAGGGTCACAAGGCGGTTTTCGCTCAGGCCGCGCACATTGATATTGGTGGCCCAAACGCCATCGCCGCCCATACTAATGCCCGGCTGGAATTTCAGCACATCGGCAACGGTGAAAGATGAGAACTTCTTGCAGTCGATGGAATTGATAATGTTGAGTTGGGCAGGTGTTTCGATGATTCTCCTGTCGACTTTCAAACTTGAAATGACCACATCCTTGAGTTGTACCATCTGCAAGGTATCGCTCTCAGATGCCTGTGGGGTTTGTGCGAAGGCTGCGCCCGACAAACCCAGGATGATTGCTAATGAAGCAATGTGTTTCTTACTTTTCATTTTCGTTATCTTTAATTTTGAGTAACACCGACTTGACCTCGATTCCAACGATGCGTCCCAACTGGCCCGTCAGGGAACCAATCTGGTCGGTGGTACCTTCAAAGATAACAGAAATGATGCTATAATTGTTTCTTGGGAAACCTTGGCGGCAAATGATTATTTCGCTGTGGCGAGATAGTATTTCGTTCAGTTGCGGTGCCGCCGCCCTGTCTTGCACATAAATAATGGCTGTACCAATTCTCTTTTCCATTTGTCGTTCCTCCGGATCAGATTTTAATTCCCGCACGGACCTCGATGACAACTCTTCGTCTCAATCTCAGTGCTTGTACGGCTTTGTTATTTCGGCGACAAAGATAGAGAAAAAAACCATACAAAACAAAATATTGAAGAAATCACGAATTCTGTGCTACGGATTTACATAACGTCTTCAAATTTGAAACAAATTCTTCCATAATTTGTTATCTATTTGGAACAAAAACCTATCTTTGCAAAACCAAAAAATCATCGAATTATGCATTATTTGTTAATCCTTTTCATCGTTTCTTTGCTTGCTTCCAGCGTGGGTTTCAAGTATTTCATCTACTTTTTCAGCATTGGCTATGGTTTTGGCATTGCCGCGTTGGCCGCCACGATTGCCATTGTTTTTTGGGGTTCGCTCAGCGTGCCGACAGCCATTCTTTGTCTGGTTCTGTTTGCCTACGGCTGCCGTTTGGGCATTTATCTTTTCAAGCGCGAACGAAAAAGCGCCGCTTACCGCAAAATCCTTTACGACCCATCCTTGCAGGAGAAAAAGCCCGTTTTTGAAGTGATGATGGTTTGGATTTTCTGTGCCATTCTTTATGTGGCCGAAATCAGTCCTGTGGCTTTCCGACTGAGCAATACCGCTGAAAATCTTCCGATTAGCGATGTGTGGGCTTGGATTGGTGCCGTGCTGATGGTTGCCGGCGCTTGCCTCGAAGCAGCTGCCGATGCTCAGAAAAGCGCTGCCAAGAAAGTCAATCCGAAGCGATTTGTCGACACGGGATTATATAAGATTGTGCGCTGCCCGAATTATTTGGGCGAAGTCACCTTGTGGACGGGTTGTTTCCTGACATGCATCGGTGCAAGTTGCAGCACTTGGCAATGGATTGTAGCCGCCATCGGTTACATCGGTATCATCTATGTGATGTTCAGCGGTGCGCGCCGTTTGGAACTCCGACAAGTTACGACTTACGGCAACGACCCTGAATATCAAGAATACGTCAAGAAAACACCTATTCTGATCCCTTTCCTGCCGATTTACAGTCTGGCCAAATATAAGTGGCTGCAAGCGTAAGATTTTACCGCAAGACAGATTGTGAATTTTTAAAATCAGATGCTGAAAACGGATTTTCCCTATTTTTGCGCCATGAAATTCAAATCGTCTTGCATATTGATTGCGGCTTTAGCCTTTCTCGCTTGGTTTCCATCGTGCGGCGAAAACAAAAACGAAAAGACTGAAAACCATTATGTTATCGCAACTTTGCGCGGTCCTTCTTCAATGGGAATGTTGCAATTCATCGACAGCGTGAAGCAAATGGAAAATGCCAATGTCGAGATTCAGGTTTTCGATGAGCCGCTTCAAGTGCGCAAAATGATGCTCGACGGCAGCGCCGACTTTGCCAATCTGCCCACCACAATGGCGGCCTTGCTTTACAACAAAGGCATTGATTATCATTTTGCTGCGGTGCCAGTTTGGGGAACGCTTTACCTTTGCGGCAACGATAGCACCATCCAGTCGTGGGACGACTTGAAAGGCCGAAAAGTCTATCTGATGGCCAAAGGCATGACGCCCGACGTGATGTTCCGCTACCTTATGACTGAAAACGATCTCAAACCCTACGAAGATGTGGATTTGGACTACCGTTTCCCGACTCACATTGATTTGGCAAATGCAACCATGGCGGGCCGCGCCGATTTAAGCGTCATATCAGAACCTTACCTAAGCATGGCTTTGGAGAAAAACCCATCATTGCATATCTTGTTGAATCTCAGCGAAGAATGGCAGAAAACCAAGGGGATTCCTTTGGCTGAAACGGCTTTCATCTGTCGCGCCGAAATCGCTGAAAACCAAAAAGAAGTTGTCGATGCCGTCGTGCAAGCCTACGCAAAATCGGTGGATTGGGTGAACGGCAATGTGAAAGGAGCAGCGCAATTGGCTGTGAAATATGGCATTATTGACGATGCGGTTGCAGCCGAAAACTCCATTCCGCGTTCCCATCTCCGCGTGGCCGCTACAAAAGATGTGCAACAGCAAATTGAAGATTATCTCCGTGTGTTTTATGAATTGGATCCGCAAATCATAGGCGGCAAGATGCCTGACGCAAATTTCTATGAATAAGAAGAAAACCTATATCGGCATAATCTCCGTCGCCGTGATGCTGGCGCTTTGGGAAGTGGCCGCGCTTCGCATCGGCTCCGAGCAAATCATGCCAGGACCTTGGGCGACTTTGTTGGCCACAATCCGGCTTTTTGCCGAAAAAGATTTCCTTTTAGTGGTCGGCAACACGCTTTTACGCGGCTTGATTGGCTTTGCCATTGCCTTGGTTTTGGGTGTCGGTTTAGGCATTTGGGCAGGCATAAATGAAAAGTTCGAGGCCTTTCTGCGCCCTTGGATTGTGGTGATGCGCTCCATTCCCGTTGTGGCTTTCATCCTTCTGGCCTTGATATGGTTCAAATCAGGTTCAGTGCCTGTGTTTATTGGCATTCTCACCATGTTTCCGATGATTTGCACCAATGTCATCGAAGGCATCCGCAATGTGGACGGCAAACTGATTGAAATGGCGCGGTTTTACCATGCCAGCGAGAGCCGAATCATCAAGGAAGTGTATGTGCCCGCCATTGCGCCTTTTGTGGTGAGCGGCATTTCGAGTGCTTTCGGCATTGGCTGGCGTGCCATCGTGATTGGCGAAGTGCTCAGTCAGCCGGAATTCGGCATCGGCAGCCGGATGCATGCGGCACAGTCGTTCCTGAATGTCGATGTGCTGATAGCCTGGACCTTAATCGCCATTCTGATTAGTTTTCTCTTTGAAAAACTCATCCGTTGGGGCGAGAAGAATTTGATAAAATGGAAATGACATGGCACTGGAACTGAAACATATCAGCAAGCAATTCGACGGCAACGTCGTTTTCAAGGATTTCGACATTGCCTTTCAGGAAGGCGTGATTTCCTGCATCCTTGGTCCCTCGGGTTGCGGCAAGACCACTTTGCTCAACATGATGGGCGGCGTGACGGCAGCCGATGGCGGCGATTTCAGCAGTCTCGACGGCAAGCGCTTTTCCTATATCTTTCAGGCGCCACGATTGCTGCCATGGAAAACCGTTGCGGAAAACATCGGTTTTGTCATGGACCGCAACATAACGGCTTCCGAACGCCAGCAAAAACTTGATTATCTGCTGCAAATGGTCGAAATGGACCATTATGCACAATATTATCCTTCGCAACTCAGCGGCGGCATGGCGCAGCGCGTCTCCATTGCAAGGGCCTTTGCCATCGATTCTGATGTCATCCTGATGGACGAACCTTTTTCGGGCCTCGACATCACTTTGAAGAAAAACATCATGGAACGTTTCGTGGAGATTTGGAAACGCGACAAACGCACGGTTGTTTACGTCACGCACGACATCGACGAAGCCCTGCTGCTCAGCGACGAAATCATCGTGTTCAGCAAGGCTCCAGTCAAGATTGTTGCGCAAACGCAGGTTGACAAAGACAACCTTCAAGCGGTTAAGGATTTGATTTTGAAATCGTTGGAGTGATTATCTCCCAACCACAAATTTCACCGTTTCCTTCCCTACCTTAATGAAATACATGCCATCGGAAAGGCCTGACACATCGATTTGTTTTGCACCATTCAGCGAGCCTGAAAGGACGGTTTGTCCCATGATGTTCACGATTTCATAAACGGCGTTTTCTTCTTCCGTTTTGATGGTGATGAAGCCTTTAGCCGGATTCGGATAAACGCGGAATGTCTGATTATCAGATTCCTCAATTCCGTTGTGCAATTCAATGTAAATCTCATCGCAATCCTTGTCGCCGTATTTGAAGACCAATTCGCCGTCTTTCCAACAGCAACGTATGCCTTCCACGCGGTAGTTGCCCGATTTACTCATCAGCCTTTCGGGGAAGAAACTCGTCAGGTGGCCGATACCGCAGACTATGGTTCCGCTGAAGACATCGTTTTCGTCGCTGACTTGCAGCATTTTGTAAGTCCTGCCTTCGTAATCATAATCATCCACGGCATCAACATGAACGGTTACGGTTTCCGTTCCGACCTTGATTTGCCATTCGTCGCCAGCTTCGGCATTCAGATTGTAAAGCACGGTGAACTCGTTCAAGGTCTTGTTCCACCAATACACGATGCCGTTTTCCTCATAAACGTATTCGTGCGTGACCTCAACACCTTTGTCGTACATAGTGTTGGTTCTCATAATGACTTTTGTACGGCGGCTGTTGATGGCGGTGTCGGCGGTATATTCCAGATGTTGGAAAGTGATGCTGCCGTCATCGTTCAGAATTTCATAATACCATTCTGAAAAATCAAAATTGAAGATAGGTTCCACCGTACCGAAAATCGGCAATCCGTGGTTTACCCAATCTTCATCGCTCATCCAATGGCTGAAAGTGTTTTCGGAAAGCGAGTCGTTTTCAAGGCTTTCGCGACCGAAATTCAAGGCCTCGACCAAATCGTTGGTGCCAAATTGCGCGGTATCGAGCAACCATTGTGTATCCGTTAAGCCTGGGCGGAAATGCGACGAACCAACAATGTTCTGGTATCCAGAAACACCGACTGCCGGACGGTTTTCATCTCTCCAATAGCAGTTGACCAATATGGCATCATCAATCTCGCTATAACCCAGAATGTTGCCGAAACCATAAAAACTAAGATGACTATTTCCCTCGCCAATCACATTACCTGCATTGTAAACATTACGGATTTCAATACCGGGAACACTTGCACCTACAATGCCACCTGCAAGGATATAATAACCTGTTTCACTTGGATAACCAGCCACATCACCCATATTATAACAATTGTAAGCTGAACCAAGGTTTACAATTCCACCAACTATGACAGCATCTCCCGTTGCCACAATATTTCCCCGATTGACGCAATTGACCGCATAACCTTTGTCAGTAATGCCACAGGCAACAGCTCCTCCTCTATCACATATCGATTCAATTTGGCCAAGATTCGTACAATCGTACACAAAATCTCCATACTCATTTTGTGCTACAATTCCTGCAGCACCAGCAGGTGCCATAACCTTTCCTTCGTTCAAGCAATGGTGAATTGAACTGATATCCGACTGCCCGACGATGCCGCCAGCAAACACTCCAATACAGTCTCCATAATTGTTGCAGAAACAAACTTCCGCACTACAACCTCCAACAATTCCGCCCGTATAGCCTATCTCTTCATTTCCCACAACACCGTAATTGGTGCAATCCTTTATCTGAAACTTTCCAGATGCCATACCTGCAATGCCACCGTTATAATTTGCATCAGTTAAAGATTGAGCATTAATACTACCATAGTTTTCACAGCCTACGATTTCCGATAAGTTTTCCGTACTATAACAATGGCCTACGATGCCACCATCATTATAATCTTCGTATGCTTCGATTTGACAACGATTCACACAGTCTTTCACCAATGCAACACCCGAAAAAACACCTATGTTACCAGCAATTCCCCCTGTGTAGTGACCCATCAAATGATTCAAGCTCGTAATGCTTCCAGAAGCCGAACAATCAACTATATAACAGTTGCCTTCCCCATGGACGTTATAAATATAATCCAAATACGACACGCCTGCCTCACCTACAATGCCTCCGCCAACCAAACCCGATTCAATATTCACATTTTCAGTGTGGCAATTGATGATTTGCGTGTTACCCGCACTACCGATGATACCGCCTGAAATATTATTACTCTTAATATTGCTGTTTTTCAAAGTTACATTTTTGATGACCGCGTTCTGTGTCATTCCGAAAAGTCCGCCCACAGAAATTATCGAATCGTTGACACCTTGGCACATATTGTCAATCCAATAGCCATTTCCGTCATAAACGCCTGTAAAATAATGCACATACATCCAATAATAATCATAGATGTTGCCAATGCAGGGCCATTCGTAAGTAGGACCCCAGGAACTTCGATTCAAACTGATGTTGTTGGTCTGAATGTAATGCGCATTACCGCCCGTGCCATCGTTGGTTTCTTTGGCCAGCAAAGCCAGTTGTGGGGCATTGGCAATCTGATAAGGATTTTCTTCCGAACCGTCGCCGCCATCATACGCATCGGCTATGCTGCCATCCCAATAGGTAAGTTCATCGCAACCGTAAGGTCCTGAGTGGTAAAGTTGTTCGCCATCTTCAACATAGCAACGCAGGAAATCAGTGAATTGGCCATCATACGCCACTCCATGGCACGAAGTGCAATCGGGAAACAAGCCACATTCGTAGCCTATGCCTTCAATGATTTTTCCGTAGAACACACCATTTTCTTCAACAAGGTTTTGAATTCTATAAGTGTGTCCTTCCCAAGTTTCCTCTTCAACCGAGCGTATTTCCACATAATAACTACAAGAATCTACCTCAATCGTCCAGCTTTCGCCAGCTTCAAGGCTAAAGTCATACAAGATAGTAAAATCGTCGATGATGGCATTGTACCAGTAAACTACACTGCCCTCATTATAAACATACTGCTTGCCGCTTTGAGCATCCGAATACAAAAAATTCACATACGGCGCGGAAATGATCCGACATTCGTGCCCTTTGACAACAGTGTCGCCTACGGAAGCCATTCTGAAGAACGAAATTGGACTGCCCATGAAAGCAGACAAATTGAAATACCATTCCGCCCCGACAGGAGCAAATTCCTGAGTTTGTCCGCAAACCGTATTCCAGGCCGCGAGAACGAAGGTTGATAAGATTACTAATGCTTTTTTCATAGAGGATAATTTTTTTAGATTGTTAATATTCAATTGATTATGATTTTATCCGAATCAGACGCGATAAATCGCGTCTCTACACGGCGTTGATTATTTCTTCAAATGACCTATTATCGTTCAAACCATTCATTTTTTCCTGCTTGATGTACGATTTTCGGCGTGCAAACGAAGCCGTCTGGATTCCTAACAGAATGGAAATGACCTGATTGGTGAAACCTTGTTTGGTGAGACAGCAAATCTGCAAGTCGCTGTCGGTCAAGGTCGGATATTGCGCCATGAGGCGTTTCGTGAAATCGCCGTAGGCGAAATCGGTCAGTTCGATGAAATCTTTCCAGTCGCGTTCCTCAAGGTTGAAAGACAAAGATGACGAAGTCACCTGCTCCGACAAGGCCAAGGCCGTGACATAGACCTTGTTTTTCTTCAGCGCGAGTTCCATTTGGTTTTTCATTTGCTCCAACTTCAGTTTGTCGTTGAGCATTTTCTGGCGAAGAATGAAAAATGCCGTCAGCAAGGCAATGAGCAACAGCGAAATGAAAAGATAAAGACGGACGTTTTTCAAGCGTTGCGCGGTTTGCAATTCGTTTTTCTGCGCCTGCAAATCGTATTCTGCCTTGATGCGTTGCACTTTCTCGACATGGTTTTCATTATCGGTCTGTATCAGGTTTTCGCTGAAAAGTTCGTGATATTCAAGGGCTTTTTCAATGTCGCCTTGTTCTTGCGCAATGGTGTATAAGGCTTGATAAGCCGGAACCCTGATGCCCGCCTTTTCGCTTTGCGTGGCATAGTGGAGATGCAATGCAGCAAGGCTATCATTTTCCAAGTAAAAATGGGCGACACCCAAAGTCAAATGGCACATGATGGTGTCAATGCCTTTTTCAAGGACTTGATTCACATTTTCGATTGCTTTCTGATAGTCGCCAATGTTCATGTAAAAATCACGTGCTTGTTCCAACTGAATATCGTAAAGCAGACTATCGTTTCTGACCAACTTGGCCACTTGCAACGCTTCGTCATAATAATGTTTTGCCTCGTCAGTTTTTTCCATCAAAGCCGTCACTCTACCGCTGTTGCGCAACGCGACAGCCAAATTGGTGGAATCTGGAATCGTGCGAAACAGCATCGCAGCCTTTTGGTGCATCTCCAAGGCATCATCCATCAGGCCGTGTTTCCAGTACATGGCACCCAAATCATCCTCAATTTTTCCTTTCAGCTGCTGCACGTTTTCGTTCTCGGCATCGCATTTTTCGATTTCTAACAAGGCCTGACTGAACAATTCGGCTGCCACCTCCGACTGCTTCTGATGGCGTTTTTCGCTGCCTTCCTTATATAAGGAGTCCGCTTTCTCGAAATGACGCGCTTCGTTGCGGCACGATGTCGTCACCGACAAAATTCCGAAAAAGGCCAGGCAAAACATCCAAATTTTAAATGCATTCATCGCTATTCGATTTTTCACTTGCAAAATTATGTGAAAAACCCAACGGAAAAACTTTTGTCAAGACCCCAAAGAGGCCATATCTATCATAAAATTGAAATATCTATTTTTAAATCATTGATAAACAATGTAATAAAATCAGGCCTATCTATGGCTTATCTATCATTTATCGGGATTTAAAAGAATGTAATTTATCCACAATATCTACAAATGCGGATTTTTTTCCGCAGTTGGCTTCGTTGTGAGAGACGACATCGAATATGGAATCGGCAACATCATCCCACTTTGGCATTTTGGATTGAATTACTAAACAACAACAAACAACAAAGGCGAAAAGCTTCGCATCACAAAACCTCCACCTCAAGCAATCCGCTCACAAAATACGATTTTCCATTGGTTTCGCAATGGCAGCGGTAGTTCTTGCGCAGTTTTTCGCCACGGCGGAAAACCATGCCGTTGGGTGCTAAGAAACGTGCATTTTCAGGCAAATCGTCAACGAGGGTTCTGTTCGATTTGCGTTCATCGTGCGATTTCAGCACTTTCATCAAGTCGAAATCGGTGCAAGTGCTGGCCGAAAGGTTTTGGAAATGCTGGTTTAGTTGCTGAAGGACATCTTCGGGGAAAATTTCTGTGGTCAGGAAAGGTTGCATCAAGGCCTTGTAGATGCGTTTCCATTCCTCGCCGTGAGGCTGCGCCTTTCTGCCATATTGCTGATACACATCATAATGCGCCACTTCGTGAACGTATGTAATCAGCATCTGATAGGGATGCAAATCGCAATTCAAGGTAATGTGGCAAATGCCGTTTTTAGTTCTTGGCGGACGGAAATCGCCCAACTTGGTTGTCCTAGGCCGCTTGAATTCCAATCGGAATTTACGCGCTTCATACAATGCCGCCACCCCTTTGACCGATGCTTCCGGAAAATACTTTTTCAGCAAATCCAGTTCTTCAGGCTTCATAGTCAATGGTTTTTTGAGGAACATAACTCCATTTGGTGCAAGTGTTGCAATGCCGCGGTGCACGGCGGCGCCCAGGGACTTCCTTCGCCTTGCAACCTGCCATCAATACCAACAAACCTAAAAACAATATAATCAATTTTTTACGCATAATTTTTCGTTTTTTCGCAAAGGGTGTCGTTCGCTGACGCTCACTTTGCCCTTTGCTATTTTTAAGTTGCCCTTTCAGGGCGTTATTTACACCGTTTGCTGCAATCATTAGAAGCGATTCGCGTCTCTACTTATTTCGCCAGCCAACTTTCAGGATTCAGCCTGTCTTTTTCTTTCAGTAACTCAAAATGCAACTCGGTTTTACCTTCGGTTAAATTGGTGTGAATTTTCCCTAAATTTTGCTTCGTTTTCACATTATCACCTCGTTTTACCGCAGGCGTCTCAATATTGGAATAAACACTGAAATAATCGCCATGGCGAATGATAATGACCGTATTTGTAGCTGTCAACTTATTGACACTGACGACCATACCATCAAAAACTGCTCTTGCCTGACTGTTTTCGCTCACTGCAATGTCAATGCCATTATTGGTAACAACGACCTTATCGGAAACAACAGATGCATGTTTGCCGTATGATGATGAAACATAGCCTTTCTCAACCGGCCAAGGCAATTTGCCTTTGTTGTTGGCAAAATTGTTTGAAAGCGTCTTTTCGGAAGGCGTAAGCGCCATGGTTTTGCTACTGCTGCCTGCCGAAGCAGAGGAGCTGCTGGCATTGCCTTTGTTATTCTTTTTTGCTTCAGCTTCAGCTTTTGCTCTGGCTTCTGCTTCTTTCCTTGCCCTTTCGTTGGCTTTACGGATTTCTTCAGCAATAATATCGTCAATGGCCTTTTGGACTTTTTTAGCTTGCTGTTGTTTCGATTTTATATCTTGTTGAAGACTTCCTTCTCTCTTTTTAAGTTCCTGAACTTGTGTGTTTAATTCCGACTTCTCATTTTGCAATGCAGCCTGCTGTTCCCTCTCACTTGTTAAAAGGGCAGTCTGCTGTTCGCGGGCTTTCCGGCTTGCCTCCACCTCACCGCTGATGCGCCTTTCGGTTGAAGCTATCTGATCCATTTTAGTTTTCCGAGCATCTGAAAACTGGCGTATGTAACGCAAACGCCTGAAAGCTTGATTGAAATCATCGGCGGAGAAAAGGAAAACCAGCTTGTCGTAATGGCTGCGGTTTTTGTTGGCAAAGACAATCATCTGGGCATATTCCTGACGCAGGTTCTTCAAATCCTTATTGAGCGATTTGATATTACTCTGGCCCTTATTTATCTCTTCATCCAAAACGCTGATTTGCTCATTATAAGCCTTTACAAGTTCCTCACGTTGCTTGATTTTCTTATCAAGGATATTGACTTGATTCAAAGTGGCTTGCTTGTTTTTTGATGTTTCTTTCAGCAACTTGTTAGCTGTAGCAATTTCCTGTTCAAGCTTAGTAATTTGCTTTTCCAATTTGGCCTTGCTTTTCTGAGGATAACACGCCAATGATAAACCAATCAATATCAGGCAAATGAAATATTTTTTCATAATCTTATTCTTTTCATTTTTGAAGTGACTTTAAACGGAAATGAAGTCGTTTCGTTGAGCGTCACCGAAGAATACTTCATTTTGCCTGCAAAAGTATACATTCCTTTTAAATCAAGACCGATTTCAGTCGGAATTAAGTTACTGCCAAAGGTCTCAAAACCATCATAAGTCGTGCGCAACTGAAAAAAACGCTCGGCGTGATATGTCTTTGCCGTGCGAAAATGCTGCTGCTCGACCCAGATTCTATCATAGTTCGATGTATTGCCTAGTTTGTAGTATGGATTGTCCAATTCTCGCGTTTTTTCACCCATGCCAAGCATCCATAAACTGTTGCCTAACAATGTGTTCTGAATGTCCAAAAAACTAATTTCCGTCCCATAACGCATTTTTAGTTTTTCAAACGACTCCTTCGCATAAGCATTTTCCAACTTGTTGATGACAAAAAGCGAATCGGGCGTTATCATAATCCGTGCTGCTTCGACACCCAAAAGAGCCGTCACCGAAATCCAGATGACACTATCACGCTGCATCCGGATTTGTCCGCCAAAGTTTGAAATCATCCCTGATTCCGGCTGGATGTTCAGTTTGGCGGTAAACCAATTCCATTGCGTTTCGTTTTGCTCCACTTGTTGAATCAAGGCTTCAGTGAGCATGGCTTCGGTCGGTGCCACATTCTTGCGATGCGAACCGCACGATGCCAGAAACAACAACGCAAACATTAAAACGATATGGAACTTCAACTTATTCATACAAAGTGCCGTCCTTCAATTTCTGTTCCAATTTGTCGGAATAGCCGCCAGCCTTTTTCGCCTTTTCCCAATTCTCAATGGCTTTTTTTGTGTCGCCTGTTTTGAAAAGGATGTCTCCGTAATGCTCAAAATACAGTCCGTCAGGATTTTGCGCATTGTCAATAGCCTTTTTCATTTGTTTTTCAGCTTCCTTATAATTGCCATTCTTGTAAAGCACCCAAGCGTAAGTATCAAGGTAAGTTGCGTTTTTCGGCTCCAATCCGATGGCGTGTGAGGCCATTTCGACGGCTTTGTCCAAATCCTCGCCCTTCAGCGAGAGATAATAAGCGTAATTATTCAAAACCAATGCATTATCAGGTTCAACGGCCAAAACCTTGTCATAGGCACTGAAGGCTTTTTCCATCTCGCCAGTTTCGTAATACAAGTCGCCCAAATAACTGTCAAAACTGGTTTGGAGTAATCTGTCGGCACAGTATTTCCTGCCTTTTTCCAAATACCTGATGGCCTCGTCTGTCTGCTTGAAAATGGCGCTGCCAACACCCGCATACCAATAGAAAATAGGCTGCATGGGATAGTATTTCAAAGCCGCCACCGAATGTTGCAGAACCGCCTCGTTGTCCTTCAAATCCGTTTCGCTGAAAATGATGTTCTGCCAAGCCAGATAGTCAGTGCTGTCGAGGCTTAAAACCTTGGCAAACAATTCCTTCGATTGCAGGTAATCCTGCTTTTTCAAATGATAGTTTCCCAAAACGATGTAGCCAATCTTATTGTCGGGATAGGTCTCAACAAAAGCCTGACCGGCTTGCCTTGCCTGCTCATCGGCCACTTTTTCCGATGCTTTCTGGAACCAGTAATCGTAGATGTTGAGTTTAGTGTTGAAGTCAAGATTCTTATTGCGAATGGCGGAAATAAGCTCCTGGAAAGCCTTCGTGTTGTCGCCTTTTTTCTCGTAAAATTCGAGCAGCGAAACATTGATGTATGGGTCGTTAGGATTGTTTTCTTTCACTTTCTCATACATCTTCATGGCTTCTTCTTCCTTGCCGTTTTCCATGTAGATTTGCGCCAACATGCTGTAATAGCGTGCGTTCTGTGGGTCGTTTTCAAGCATTTTCTGCAATTCGGCAATCATTTTCTTCTTATCGCCTTGATACTGATAAATGGCAATGCGTTGCTCGCTAATCAGTTCGTTCGCCCCAACCTGCTTTTCCAACAAATCAATCTTTTTCAAAGCCTGATTATAGTTTTCACGAATCAGATAAACATCGATGAGCTGGCTCAGCATATCGACATCATCGGGATATTTTTCCGTCAGTTTTTCGTAGAGTTTCGCAAACTCGTCAAACATTTCGTAGTCATAGTAAAACTTGCCCAACCGCAACTGATACCATTTGTTTTCCGGCTCAAGTTCAACGGCCTTCTGAATGTTTCTGAAGGCATCGTCCTTTCTTCCCGCATTGACATACTGCTCGCTCAGCTCATACATACTTGCAGCATCATTAGGCATAAATTTCAGAGCCGTTTCAAAATTTCTGATGGCACCTTGCACATCTTCACGGTATTTACATTGCAAGCCATCGGAAAAATAAGTGGCATTTTTACGCTTGTCGATGACCACGCCACCATCTGCTTTCAGACCATCTTCCTGCGCTACGCACAACGAAGCTGAAAATAGCAATGCAAAACCACAAAATATCCTTAATTTATTGATAGACATCTTGATATGTATATAATATTTTATTTTCTTCCAAAGATTTGTAGGTGAAACCCATCACCCAAAACCTTAATTTTTCCCCGTGTGACCAAATCCGCCGGCACCTCTTTCCGTTTCCGACAACTCATCTACTTCAACCATTTCGGCCTGTTCGCAACGGGCAAAAACGATTTGCGCAATGCGGTCGCCGTTGTTGATGACGAAAGGCTCGTTGGAAAGGTTGATAAGGATTTGCTTCAGTTCGCCACGATAGTCGGCATCGATAGTGCCAGGCGTATTCAACACCGTAATGCCGTGCTTGAAAGCAAGACCGCTGCGCGGACGCACCTGACCTTCATAACCTTCTGGAATTTCGATATATAAACCCGTCGGAATCAAGGCTCGCTGCATGGGTTGCAGAGTGACAGGACCATCGGGCAGATAGGCACGCAAATCCATTCCGGCAGAATTTTTCGTTTCGTAAGCCGGCAATGCGTTATTCGATTTGTTTACAACTTTGACTTTCATATAATTCAAAATTTAATATTCATAGATTTGACTTTTTGACAATTAGACTTTTAGACGCTTAGACATTTTGACTTTTAGATTAACAACTGAAAACCAACAACACCATACTACGCCTTTCTTCTGCAAACCTTTGCAACAACGCCTTTCACCAAATCCTTTTCAAACCAGCAAATGGCAGCGCAGAAAACCATCATGATCAAAGCATTCACAACAACTGCCAAAACTTGGTTTTCGATATGGATGAAGCGCATCGCAAAGAACAAAACCAATGCCAAGGCAAAATAACCCAAAATGCCTTTCACATCGTAGGGAACAGGTGCTTTTTTCTGCCCTACAAAATAGGAAAGCAACATGCAGATGCCATAGCCTGCAAAGCCTCCCCAAGCACAAGCCATGTAACCATATTTCGGAACAAAAATGAAATTGATAGCCAGCAAAACCGCGCAACCTATAGCCGAAAAGATTGCTCCCCACCAAGTCTGGTCGATGAGTTTGTACCAAAACGAAAGGTTGAAATAAATGCCCATAAAGATTTCAGCCATCATCACAATCGGGACGACAACCAGACCTTCCCAATAGTCGGATTTGATGATGTGTTTCAGGAGCGGCATAAACGCCACGACTGCCAAGAATGCAAACAGCGTGAACATGACGAAATATTTCATCACCTGAGCTTGCATTTCTTTACTATCAGCGTCCTTTTTGCCGCCAAAAACGAAAGGCTCGTAGGCATAACGGAAAGCTTGCGTAATCATGGCCATAATCATGGCAATCTTCACGCAGGCGCCATAAATACCCAACTGAACTTCGCCTTCCTTTCCCGGAACGATGAAACGGTAGCAAATCTTATCAGCCACCTGATTCAGAATGCCAGCCAAGCCCAAAAGCAGCAAAGGCCATGTGTAACGCAACATTTGTTTCAGCAGGTTTTTATCTATGCCAAAACGCAATTTTTTAATTTCAGGTATGAAACCGAAAGTAATGCTTGCCGTGCAAATCAGATTAACAATGAAAATATAACCAACTTGATATTCAACATTATACCAACCCATCAGATTCGGGCAACTCTCCTTCAAGCCTGGGGCCACAAGGAAAATGAAGAGGTTAAGGCCTATGTTGACAAAAATGAACAACAGTTTCAGCGTAGCAAACTTGATGGCTTTATTTTCGTAACGTAAACGCGAAAAAAGGATGGCTTGAAAAGCATCAAAAGCCACAATAATGGCCATGATTTCGACATATTCGGGATGGTTGCCATAGTCCAAAGCATTGGCTATCGGATGCAGAAACAGTGATACAAGAACTACAAATACCAACGAAACAAAGCCAACAGCAAGTCCGGAAGTGGAAAAAGCCTTGTCGGGATTGACACCTTCCTTGTTGGCGAAACGGAAGAAAGTGGTCTCCATGCCAAAAGTAAGGATGACAAGCAGTAAGGCCGTGTAACCATAAAGATTCGTAACAACCCCATAACCACCTGTCGATGCTGCAATCTTGTAAGTGTAAAGCGGCACCAGCAGATAATTCAAGAACCTGCCGATGATGCTGCTCAATCCGTAAATGGCGGTCTGCCCTAACAATGATGAAAGTTTATTGTTTGACATCGTTTTCCTCTCCTTTTTTCTAATCAGAATAACCCTACAAAAATAGGAATTATTGCATTAAGATTGTTCTTTGTTTTTGAAAAGCTCAATGATAAAGGTCGTGCCCCTACCCTCTTCACTTTCAAAATTGATGCGTCCGTCGGCCACCTGAATGATATTGTAAACCATGGCAAGACCCAAACCGGTTCCACTCGATTTCGTAGTAAAGTTCGGCAGGAAAATCTTCTTCTTATTTTCCTCCTTGATACCTTTGCCGTTGTCTTTTATTGTGATGATGTATTTCTGCTCATTGTCAATCAGTTCCACTTCAATTTTTCCATCAGGTTTCGATCCAATGGCTTGAATGGCATTCTTAATGATATTGCCGAAAGCACGGTTCAGATTAGTCTTGTCGCCATTGAAAAGATGCTCTTTTTTCATGTCGTAATCATAAGTGAAATTTATGTTTTCCTCAACATTGTACAAGTTGACAACACCTTGTAAAAGTGAAGCCAAATCCAGCATTTCCGGATGGTTTTCTGGCAGTTTGGCAAACGAAGAAAAAGCTGAGGCAATTTCCGACAGGTCATCGATTTGTTCCAGCAAGGTGTTGGCCGTGCGTTTCAAGCGGTCGCCTATATCTTCAGCTCCGTCGTTATAGGCTTTCACCAGATATTGCACGCTCAGTTGCATCGGTGTCAATGGGTTCTTGATTTCGTGTGCCACCTGTCGTGCCATTTCACGCCAAGTGCTTTCGCGTTCGTTGCGGGCAATCAAATTAGCGCTTTTTTCCAACTCGACAATCAGTTGGTTGTATTGTTCAATTAACGCCCCGATTTCATCGTTGCTTTTCCAATCAATCGGTTCGTTGTTTCTGTCCAACTGAACGCTTTGCATCTTGCTTTGAATCAACGATAAAGGTTTTGTCAATCGTCGCGTAACCCGCAAAATCAACAGAAAAGAAACACTCAGCAAAACCAAAATGATGTTAAGATAAGTCAGCATGAAACTGATGATTTCCGAGCGCAGATCCAATTCAGAAGAAAAATAAGGCGTATTGAGATAAGCCAATGCATTACCTCTTTCATCAGTAATCGGAACGTATGCCGATTCGTATTTGCCCTTCCCAAGAGTTTCCTCGTGCGTGTAATAAAGGCTCCGGTTGCCACGCAGATTTCTGAAAGACTCGGCATTCATCAAAGTCGCCTGAAGGAAATTTTCAAACAGCTCAGGCCGCGTCGAGGCAATCAGTTTTCCATCCAAGCCGTAAAGGTTCAAGTCGGTGAAATAAGTCCTTGAGTATCTTTGCAATATCTCAGTCCAGACAGCACGACGGTTTTCGGTTGCAAGCCAAGCAAAATCAATGTCGTTTTCCATTTCCAAAAGCACAGTTCGTGTTGTCTCAAACTGCGAATCTTTCGTTTTCTGATTGTACAAGCCACGCATGTAAATCACGGAAATAGGACCAAGTACAAAAAACGAAATGCCCAAAGTGAGCAAAACAACCATCTGGAATTTATTGCCCAAACTCTTACGCTGCCATTCCCTTTGTTTTCTAGGTCGAATCATGAAATAGACAATCACAACGGGAACCAGCAAAATGAGGAAAAAGAGTCCAAAAGGAGCCGTAACATCAGCCCAACCTTTCTTTTCGGTACTGACAACCAAAACATCATTTTCACCATTTGCCAAGGCATAATGTTTTACACCTTTATCAAAAGAAAACTTTTTATCGCTGATTTTCAAATCATTGATAAAATTCGGATAGACAAATTCACCATATTTGTAAACCAAAATGCTATCGCGATAACTGGCAACCGAATAATCATACGGCATGTTGCTATTGTTTTCCTGGAGAAAATGTGGGAAACCAAAACCTTCAGGTGCAATTGGCTTATAGAATTCAAAATAAAGCGTTTTTTGGCGCAAGGAATCCAAGTCATACAATTTGATTTTTGCCAAATAATTCGGATCAAGTGTGAAATAATCAAGAAAATAAAGATTATCTCCTACCCTCTTCGTTTCGTTATTTGCAAGAATATCAAGGAAATAATTGTCACAATTTACAGTATAACCCTCCGGCTGAATCGTGATTTCCTCATTAGGTTCGCAAACAGTGAGTGATACGGAATACGCCTTCATTTTATCATCAAAAAGCAATTCCTTTGAATAGCCCAAGACCACATCTGAAAGTACATTACTCTCCGAAAAAACCATTTCGCGCAAAACGGAATCCGATTCAACTTTCTGCTTGAAAGAAAAGTAAGAATCCTCAAAATCAACATCTTGCTTTTGCATTAGCTTTTCAGCTGCAGCAATCATATAGGCATTTTCCTTCTTCGATTCCGACTGAAAACGCAAATAAGTAAGGAAAACAGCTATGAGAAAAACAAGGCTTAAGCTTATTTCAGCAAAATGAGGTCTTTCCTTTTTCTTTATTGAATCAAACCATTGCTGCGATTTATCAAACGAAAGGAACAGAAAAACCAAGCCGCAAAGTAAGAACAACGCGAACAGCGCAAAGAAAAACTCTTTGTAAGGCGACTTTATCGTTTTAAAAACTGTGAAATCACAATAAGACAGGATATTACCATTTGAAGAATAGATTCGATAAGCGGATTCTTCACTTGTGAAATCAACATTCAAATCAAACAATGTATTGAAAAGGCAAAATTCGCTCGGGAAAAAATCGTTATCAATTTTATAATTGGTATTGAGACACTTAAATAAATAAAAAGACCGGTTCCCTTCAGTAAAGGAATGAACGAAATAATCGCCCGAAAGCAAATTACAAATCGTATCCTGCCCCAAAACGGTGCGGCGTTTCAAAAGTCGAGGACTAACTGTATTTTGGTTCCAGTAAACCAAAGAATCATCTGAAAAAATGTAAAGACCAAACTCACGATTTACCAGATCAGAAGATTTTGCATCATTCGAAGTAACCGAGGAAACAGAATGTTGCAATTCACCGACAACGCGCTGCACTCTTTTTTCAATTCGTTTGGGATTGGAAACAAAAAGAATTTCCAAAACAAAAAAAAGGGCAAGAAGTAAAGTCAAACCAAAAAAGACAAGACTAATGGAACGATATTTATGCAAATTCCTCATAAATAAAACATATTACTATAAATCAACGAATTACAAAACATCAATTCTAATCAATTATCATACCATTTTTGAATGATATTTCCATAAAGAAGACAAAATGCCTAAAAACCGCCAAAAAGGGGCAAATTTTCAAAATGACTTATTTTTGCTTTTCAAACACATATACCAAACTCGACCATTCACCACTCTTTTGAGCCTTGACATTCGAGATCAAACCTCGAAAGGCACCTCTTAATAAAGGCAAACTTTTTTGAGCATATTTCTCACTTAAAAAAGAAATATAAAAAGCATCCCAAACTAATTTTTGCGTTTGATTTTGAATTAAACCATTGATATTAAATATTTTAGCAATAGAATCCTGTGAGAAATGGTTCAAATGGCGCGGCACATCGTAAGCAGCCCATTTATCTTTATAATATTGTGCGTCATACGACCTGAAATTCGGTAAAGCAACGACAAGTCTTCCTCCTTTTTTCAAAAGCCTATTTAGCTGATTGACTTGCCATTGCAAATCAGAAACATGCTCCAAAACATGCCACATCGTGATGACATCAAAGCTTTCATCAGGCAATTCTTCCAAATCTTTTGGAAGCATAATTTCTGCTTTGATTCTTTTTTTTGCAATTGATGACGCGTCATCTGAAGGTTCAGCACCAGTGCATTGCCAACCGTTTTGTTCAGCAAAATGAAGAAAATCACCCACTCCGCAACCAATATCAAGCAATCTGCCATGTTCTTTTCCTTGCGTAGCAATAGCAATTTTATGTTTCAAATTCACAGATTTCACTGCCTCATAAACACGAGGAATAAAGCCTTTCTTGTTTTCCTGATGACTATAATATGTCTCAGATTTATAATAATCACCAATTTTCTCATCGGAAGGTTTCGGTGTGGTGTAAAGCAGACCACAATCTTCACAAACCATAATATCAAATGGTTCTTGTGTCAGAAAATAGTCTTTTAAACTCAGATGTGTGTGTGCTTTTTCCGATTGGCACCAAGGACATTTATCACTCATATTTCTTCAGTGTTTCATGTGGAACAATTCTCTATCTTCCTAAAAATATGGCTAATACATTTATATCAGCAGGCGAAATGCCACTGATTCGCGAAGCCTGGCCAAGTGTTTCGGGCTTATAGCGGATCAGCTTTTCGCGCGATTCGTATGAAAGCGAAGTCAGACTATGGTAGTCGAAATCAACAGGCAATTTGACGTTTTCCAAACGGTTCAGTTTATCTGCCAATTCATTTTCCTTCGTGATATAACTGTCATATTTTACTAGAATTTCGGCTTCCTCAACACATTCCTTTACAAACCTATCGCCCAAATCATAGCGTTCTTTCAAACTTGATAGCGTATCAACCATTTCGAAAAGACTTATCTGAGGACGCAGCAACATATACGACAATTTCACTTTCTGGTCGATTGGCGAAGATTCATTCATTTGCAACAAACCATTGATTTCATCAGGATAAACGTAGTTCTCGTTCAAAAAACCGATGATTTCCTCAACTTTACGCTTCTTTTCCAAGTAACGCTGATAACGGTCTTCCTTAGCCAGGCCCATTTTATAGGACATTTCCGTCAATCTGCTGTCGGCATTATCCTGCCGCAACAAAATACGGTATTCTGCCCTACTGGTAAACATTCTATAAGGTTCATCAACGCCTTTGGTAATCAGATCATCAATCAAAACGCCAATGTATGCCTCGGAACGAGACAAAACCAACGGCTGATTATCATGAATCAGATGATGGGCATTGATACCCGACATCAAACCCTGGCATGCGGCTTCTTCATAACCCGTAGTGCCATTGATCTGCCCTGCAAAGAACAAACCATGAATTTTCCGCGTTTCAAGCGAATGATGCAATTGCTCTGGCGGAAAATAATCATACTCGATGGCATAACCCGGACGGAAAATCTTTGCGTTTTCAAAGCCCTCGATTTGGCGCAAGGCTTCATATTGGATATAATCCGGCAAAGATGAACTGAAACCATTCAGATAGTATTCTTCGGTGGTCCAGCCCTCAGGTTCGACAAACAGCTGATGTGCATCCTTTCCGGCAAAACGGTCAATCTTATCTTCAATGCTCGGACAATAACGCGGACCAACACCTTTGATGCGTCCATTAAACATAGGCGAATATTTGAAGCCTTTACGCAAGGTTTCGTGGACTTTCAAAGAAGTATGCGCAATCCAGCAACTACGCTGTTTGGTGATCTTGAAAGGTTCGTTATAGGAAAAACCAACCACATCTTCGTCACCTTTTTGCTCGATGAGACGGCTGAAATCTATGGTTCTGCCGTCAACACGAACAGGCGTACCTGTCTTCAGTCTTTTGGCCTCAAAGCCCATTTCCTTGAGTTGCTCGGTGATGCCATAACTCGCCACCTCCCCCATTCTTCCGCCTGGAAAATGCTGCTCGCCGATATGAATCAAGCCATTCAGAAAAGTGCCATTGGTCAAAATGACAGCCTTGGAATGAATTTCGCCACCCATATTGGTCACAACACCTTTCACCCGGTCGCCCTCAAAAAGCAAGCCGACAACGGCATCCTGCCAAAAATCGAGATTAGGTGTTTGTTCCAACATGCTGCGCCATTCGGCCGAAAACATCATCTTGTCGCTTTGGCAACGCGGGCTCCACATGGCCGGTCCTTTCGACTTGTTCAACATTCTAAACTGAATCATGGTGCGGTCGGAGACAATGCCCGAATAACCGCCCAAAGCATCAATTTCGCGCACAATCTGACCCTTGGCAATGCCGCCCATGGCAGGATTGCACGACATGGAAGCGAACAAGCGTAAGTCCATGGTAATGAGCAAAACCTTATTGCCCAAATTTGCGGCAGCAGCAGCGGCCTCGCAACCTGCATGGCCAGCTCCCACCACTATTATATCATACTTTTCAAAAATCATCTTACTCGTGTTTCACATGAAACAATAGTTCTATAAAATTGATACTGAATTATTTAAATAATAAACTCAACGATTCCTCTTCTTTCAAACGCATCATTTTCTCGTCTTCATCAGTCAAATCGTCGAAGCCTATCAGATGCAAGACACCATGGATAATGACACGGTGCAATTCGCTTTCATAACTGCGACCAAAAGTCTGTGCGTTTTCAGCAATACGATCCAAACTCAGACAAAATTCGCTTGAAATAACTAATTCACAATCCGTTAAAGGAAATGTAACAATATCAGTATAAAAATCATGACCTAAGCGTTGCTGATTGATTTCCAACAATTTATCATCACTGCAAAAATAATAGTACAACTCCCCTACCGATTTGCCGTGTCGCTTGACAACATCGTCAATCCAAAGTTTTGCCTCATCATAATCGATGACTGGCATTTCAACATCAATGGTCTGAAAACGAATCATTTGCTAATTATTTGTATTTTTACGAAGATAGTATTCGTTGATTTTATCCTTAT
Source organism: Bacteroidales bacterium (assembly GCA_024400455.1). GTDB lineage: Bacteria > Bacteroidota > Bacteroidia > Bacteroidales > F082 > Limimorpha. The sequence continues at coordinate 78,836 of JAKSMU010000002.1, forward strand.
AGAAAGGCGCATATTCGATAGGATTCTTACGCAGAAATTCTTGATTCTTCCTCAAGCTCTGTTCATAGATGTATTCATCAATCTTACGGTCGAATTGCGAACCTTTAAATTCATTGCTCTTTCGGGTTTCGTCCTGATCGCGCTTTTCCTGGGCCTTCTGCGACTCTAACATGCGTGAAACGATTTCCTTATTACGCTCAATGGTTTGGCGCGTTATACGCTTGTTTACGAGGTCCTCCTCCAATTTTTCCATGTCCTTGATAATCTCATTCAGGCCATCATCGCCCAACTGCCCGTTTTCCTTCATTTCCTTGAGCATTTGCTGCATACCTTGGCGCAACATTTCCTGTTCGGCAGCCATACGGGCAAACTGCTCGCTCATCGAACTGGATTGGGGTTGTCCTTGCTGTTTTTGCTGTTGCATCTGCTGCTGCATCTGTTTCAACTGCTCGCCAAGCTGTTGCTGCATCTGCTTCATGTTCTGAAGACTTTGTGATTGTCCCGACTTGCATTGTTTGCTTTGCATCGGCATACCTTGCATACTCATCGAGTTTTCCATTTGTTCAAGCGATTCGGCCAACATCAAGGCCAAATTGTTCATAGACATCATGGAAGTCTGCTGATTTCTTACAGCCGAGGAAAGTTTTAGATTATTCAAATACTCCATCGCCAAACCCGTTTGGTCTTCAATGATATGCAATTCATCAAAAACGAAATTCTGAATCATCGGCTGGCGCATGGCCATACTCTTTAAGGAATCGCGAACCATAGTGAAATTATCAGCGATTTCCTTCTGAGTAATGATTTTTTCGACAAGCGAAGGATCATCCGTGCGCATTTTACCAATTTCAGTCATCAAGTCTTCCTGCTCGTGCGAAGCGTGAACCACATTTTCCAAAAGCACACGCACCAAATAAGCATCTTCGGCCATTTGCTCCATATCGCCACCCTGCATCTGCATCAACATGTTATTGGCCATCTCCTGCATCTTCTCCCCTGCTTTCTGTTTGTTTTGCTGCGATTTTTGCTGCTGCCCCGACTGTTCCTGTTGCGAAGCGTCATTCAAATCCTGCTCAATGCTTTCCTGCATGGCTTCGTCTTTGCCAACATCGAAAGGCTGCTGGATGTCTTTATTCTTCTCAAGCAAATCATCCAGTTCGTCCATCATCTTGTTGAACTCTTCCTTAGCTTCCTCTGCCGATTTCTGGGAATCCTCATTACCTTCCTGTTTTCCTTCATCTTGCTTACCTTCCTCTTGATTCTTAAGCTCCTCACCTAGCTGATTCAGTTTTTCCGCCAAATCGGTCAAATCCTTTTCCATTTTCAACTGTTCCAAAAGCGAAAGATTGCGGTCAAGCATTTCCTGCATCGACTGGTTGTTTTTCTTAATGTCCTGCATCATCTGCTGCATCTGCTCACGCGGCATTTCATCAAGCATCTTCTGCAGTTCATCCATCAGTTTCTTCATCTCATCAGGAATGACTTGGTCGAAAAGCTTGTTGATTTGTTCCTGTTTTTTCAACAAATCTTCATTAGCAACTTCGTTCTTTTCCATGAAATCCTTCAAATCCTGCTGTTCCTTTTGCAGTTTGTTCCATTCTTCCTGAATTTCATTCTGCTTTTCAATCAAATCCTTCATCCTTTCCTTGTCCGACCAATCCAATTCCTTCTTCTGAATCAGGTCTTGAAGCATCTTCTCAATGTCGTTTTGCAGTTTGTCGGCCTCTTTCGATTTCTGGGAAAGCTTGTCAAGAATGTCTTCGGCGTTTTTGTCAGCAATGCTATCCAAAGCAGATTCGGAAGGCTTGTAATAAGTGAAAGTCTCGGAGCGTTTCGATTTCGGTCCGTGGAAACCATCGTTATCCCATACCTCAAAAAAGACTTCCATATCCTGACCAGGCATAACGCCCAGACTATCCATATTGAAATGATAGAAAAACGAAGTGCGCGTCTGCGAAGCATCAAAAGCAATGGACCTAACCACATTCTTTTCCTGCGGATGCTTGATTAAACAATTGAATGTCAACTTCGTAAAACCATAATCATCGGTAAGGAGGCCTGAGAAATAAACATCAGTTGAAAGCTGCTCATCGAAAGACTCGACGCGAATGTCAGGATAAGCATCGGGCAACACATCAACGGAAAAAGCAAGAGGTTCCATGTTGGAATTCCATTCGTTGCTCAAATGAAAATCGAACTTGCCGGAATTAGCCGCCGTGAAGGAATACAAAGCCTCGTTATCGTTGACATTCAAATCGATACGCGACGAATCTGCAAAAATGTATGCGTTTTCAGCATCGCGGGTGAAAAAGTGAAAATCGACCTTAGTGCCTTGCGGAACAATTAGGCGTGTCTTGCCTTCCAAAGTCTCATTTTCGCGATGAATGTAATTAGGATAGTGCAAGTCGCAGCGATAGGAGAGAAGCGCCGGATTAGGATGCACCGTAATGTGCAAGTCCTGACTGCGGTATTCGCCACCTACGACATTGAAATCCAAATCATTGTAAAGGTTTTTGAAGGTATATTCAAATTCATTCACCGAGTTTTTCTGCATCATCTGTTGGCCTTGACTGCTTTTCACGAAGAAAGCATCGGGAATTCGTTCGCCCGTCACCGATATGCTGAATTTCACATCCTGACCTTGTGTTGTCTCAATATCCGTCTGATTGATAACGACTTGATAGGGTAGGGGTTTCTCAAAATGCTGTTCGTAATTGACGATTCGCTGCGTAGGCTGCAAGGCAAATTTCGGAAAGAAAATCACTAAACACAAAAGCAGCGCCAAAAGTCCGAAAAACACGGCCAGATATTTCAGGTTGCCTTTCAGATCGACAGCATCGGTAAACTTGATAGGGGAGAGGCTTTCGGTTCGCTGCTCGATGGTGGCCAAGAGCAATTCGTTGTCCTTGTCACTCTCAAAATCATTAGTCAACTGTATGGTGTTCAGCAGCTTATCCTGAATATCGGGGAAGAACTTACCAATAAGCAATGCCGCCTTTTCGACCGACATTTTCTTACGGAACCGAATCAGATTGACCAAAGGAATGAAGAAATAATAAACCGCAACAAAAGCGCTTCCTGCCATCAGGAAGAGGAAAAGCACGAAACGGCCTTTCGGCGGAAACCAGGAAAAATATTCCAATCCGTTGATAAGCAGATAGAACACAATCCAAAGCACAGCTCCAACCAAAACGCCTTGTATCAGGCGGTTAAGGTAGAACTTCTTAGCGAAGCGTTCGATTTTCCCTATCAAAACATTCGGTGCAGACATATCCAAAATAAAGTAAACTGCAAAAATAGTCAATTAATCGGATAGTAGGACAAGGAATGTTGTTTCGATAAAAATCCCGTAAAAACTTTAAACACAAATCGAGATAAAATTGATTGAAATTGTTCTTCCATATTAGTAAAAATGAAATGCCCTCTAATATGTTCCCATTGCATGTTCAAACCGCATTCTCGGCCGCACCAAGTAGCCTTTCCCTTCGCGACAACTATGGAGTTCCTTCGGGGTTCGTTCGGTGATGCTTCGGTGAATGACCAAAGAAACTCCGAACAAAGTGTGCGGAAACCACGAAGAAAGTGCGGCCTTGTCCACTACTTGACTAAAAGGAAAACCAACCCCAACAACCATCAAAAGCGATGATTCTTTAGGCAATCTATAAAAAATGCTGTTTTTCTTGACAATCAATTATTTTTTGATAAATTTGCCGCGTAAACATAAAAATTAACGTTATGATGAAAAAAATACTGATGACATGGGCTATTTGCCTTGCGTTTGCCGGATTGGCAAATGCAGAAACGGAATACTATTGGTTCGATTACGGGAATGCCGATGGCTGGACGACCATTGATGCGGATGGCGACGGCTATTGCTGGTTCAATTCAAAGGACTTGGATGGCAACAATTCGGGCTATCAGGGCGGCTACTGCATGATGTCGAAGTCGTTCGATTTCAATGCGGGTTATCTTACGCCTGATGATTATCTGGTTTCGCCGCTGCTGCATTTGCATAATGCACCTGCCATCTGCTTCTACGTTTCCATGAACGAAATCGTGGATGGCAACGACCATTTCGGCGTGGCGGTCTCGACAACGGGCAACACCAATCCCGCCGATTTCACCATGATTTACGAAGCGGATGTCGAACCCGGCAGAGCGCATGGACAATGGTGGTTCCAGAAAATCGACCTCAGCGCATATAGTGGTCAGGAGGTGTATGTCGCCATCCGCCATTTCGGGGCTTCGGGCCGACCGAATCTTTGTCTGGACAACATCACCGTGGCCAGTAGGCTTTTCGACTACGAGCCATTGGTGAAAGGAACTGACATCATGCAGCAATGGAATGTGAAGCGGACTTTTGAGAATTTTATCTGGGGCGAATATTGGACTGATATTTTCACTTTGGAAGACGAAGTCGAAATTGATGGCCTGACTTACCGCGAAGTGCAATACGACCATTTGGGAAACGGAAATGTGCATACATACGGCTATATGAGGGAAGAGGATAAAAAGGTGTATTATCGTCAAGGACAGGAAAGCCCTGAATTTGTCTTGTATGATTTTGGTTTACAGATTGGCGATTCTTTGGTGATATATGATAATGGTGAATATGCTGAATACCTGAAAGTAACTGCTATTAGGGAAGATTATTTAATATTTGAACAACGAACCACTTATATGCTTAATTCCGACTTCGGACAGTCACCTGATTATTGTTATGATTATGGTAATGATGTCTGGCATGAAGGCATAGGAAGCGAGCGTGGCGTTGTGTTCAGATTTGATGGTTCATTGGGAAGTGATGAAATGCTGCTGTGCTATCATGAAGACTATTACTTGATTTATGGCGGCGGCAATTGCAACCAAAGCAACTTGTCGGTCGAGGAAAATGAAGACGAAATTGAAGATTTAGTGTTCCCGAATCCGACAACAGGCGTGCTGAACATTGCAATGAAAGACTTTCGGAATGTGGAGCTTTTCAACAGCATGGGCCAGTGCGTGCTGCAAAGCCATGAAACGCTTCTCAATTTGAACAACCTTCCGGCAGGTGTCTATTTCCTGAAACTCACCGACAATCAAGGTGCTGTAACGATGCGGAGTGTGGTAAAGAAATGAAAACAAATCCGCCAAGGCAAGAGAAAGTAAATTTGGATTAGATTAAAGAGTAATCTAAAGTTCATAAATACGTGATAATCAAAACGCTTACGTCAACAAATTCTGTGTAATCTGTGCAATCAGCGGTTCAATTAAATCATCTATAAATCTAAAATCCTGCCAGTTCCATTGTTACCGTAGGAATCAGCAGCAGGGCGCCGATGACAATCAGCACGAGGATGAATTTCCAGATGAATTTCACCCACTTCTCCCAAGGGATGCGCGCCACGCCGAGGGTGGCAATCAGTACGCCCGAAGTCGGAGTGATCATGTTGGTGAAGCCGTCGCCAAACTGGAACGCCATCACCGTCGACTGACGCGAAATCTCAATCAAATCGCTGAAAGGTGCCATGATAGGCATGGTGATGGCCGCTTTCGCCGAACCTGACGGAATGACGACATTAATCAGTGTCTGAATGCCATACATGATTTCAACCGAGACGATTTGTCCCGCATTGTGCATCGATTTCGAAAGGCCATACAAAATGGTGTCGATGATGCCGCCATCCTGCAAAATGATGACGATGCCGCCCGCCAAACCCACGATGACCGCTGCTGAAAGAATGTCGCCCATGCCTTCCACGAAAAGTTTGGCAATGTCACTCGCACTCTTGTCAATCGAAAGACCACTGGCAATGCCCATAAACAGGAACAGCGAAGCGATTTCCATGATGTACCAATCGTAGCCCAACACGCCGACAATCAGATAATAGACCGTTCCGAAAAGCATGGTCAGGATGAAATAATGCACCGACTTGCGCAAGGCAAAGAAACCCAAGACTGCAAACACGGCCGCACCGATAGGCAAAAGGCACAAGGTGGTGGAATTGTTGCCGATTTTCAGCGTCGAAGTAGGGTAGAGGATGGCAAACACAATCAGCACGATGGCGATGAAACCATACACGAACCAAGCCTTTTTCGGGGTGTAGTAAGTGATTTCCTCTGCATTTTGACCGCCCAAATTGCGCCAATAGGCATCGTCCTCATACATGATGGACGACTGCGGGTTTTTTTTCACGCGATTGGCATAAATCAGCACGAAAATAATGCCCACAATGGTCAAGACACCCCAGCAAACCACGCGATAGCCAATGCCCGTGAAAAGCGGAATGTCGGCAATGCCTTGCGCAATGCCAATGGTAAACGGGTTGAGCATAGCACCCGAAAAGCCAATGTGCGCCGCCACATAAACCATGCACACGCCGACAATGCTGTCGTAGCCCATGGAAATAGCCAAAGGAATGACAATCAAGGTGAAAGCTATCGTCTCTTCGCTCATGCCAAACACCGAGCCGAACAGGCTGAAAAGAATCATCACCAGCACGATAATGATGTTGTTCACTCCGATTTTGCGGAAAAAACTGTTCTTTTCCAAGCGTTTGGTGAAGCGCAAGAAGGCATAGATGCCCGTGTCGATGGCGCGGCTCTTGTTCATGATCCAGAATGCACCACCGATAATCAAGATGAAAACAATGATGTTGCTCTGCTTGACAAAACCCTTGAACAAGGCCGAAAACACTTGCCACGTCTGAGGTTCAGGATGGAATTCAGCGGTCACTGATCCTGTCGAAGCGCCGCTTTCGGGCAACTGGTTGGCATAATAAAACTGCATCACTGTCTCATCGCCCACTTGCTGCTCAACATATTTTCCAGGCGGAATAATCCAAGTCATGGCGGCAGCAATCAAAATGATGAAGAAAACAATGACGAAGGTATGCGGTACTTTGCGTTTTTTCATGAGTCGTAGGATTAAAAAACCGTACAAAATTAGAAAAATGCTTTGAAAAACAGCAAGACTTTGTTTCGGTATGCCTTTTTTGCCTAATTTCGTCTGCTTAAAACCTCATTAATTGAGATTACTTTCGGCACTTTTGCTGAAATTCATTTTTATATCGAATTATAAATCAATACAATAACGAAATGAAAAAAGGATTCAAACTATTCACAATTGCGGCTCTCGCTGCTTTTTCACTCAACTTGCAGGCGCAGGAAAAGAAATTCTTCACGCCCGAAGACGCTTCCTACAACAACCGCGCAGTGTATGCCAAACGCCCGAACCAACTGAAATGGGTCGGCAATTCTAACAATTACATGCAGGTGAAGGACAACCAAATCGTCACCATCACCGCTGGAAAAGCCAAGGAAACCACCCTGCTCAACCTCGACCAACTGAATGGTTTCAACAATCAGGCTAATCTCGACAGTCTGCGCCGTATGCCAAACCTCACTTGGATGAACGACAACGAAGCATATTTCTATGCTATGGGCAAAGGCAACATCAATCTGAATGTCATGAACCTGAAGGCAAAAAGCGTGAAAAACGTGACTTCGGTTCCGATGAATTCCGAAAACCAAACCGTTTGCGAAGCTACTCAAATGGTTGCTTATACGGTTGAAAACAACCTTTTCGTTGCCAATGGCGACAAGCAGATTCAAATCACAAACAATCCTGAAGGAACGATTGCCGGACAGAGTGTCCACCGTAACGAGTTTGCCATTGAAGGCGGCATTTTCTGGTCGCCCGATGGCAGTCAGTTGGCTTATTACTCGATGGACGAAAGCATGGTCACCGATTATCCTCTCGTTGACATCACCGAGCGCATCGCCACCGAAAAAGCCATCAAATATCCAATGGCGGGCATGGCAAGCCATCATGTGACTTTGCACATTTATAACATGGCTACGGGCAAGGAAATCGTCATTAAGACGGGCGAACCTGCCGAACAATATCTCACCGCCATCACTTGGAATCCCGACAACAAGCGCGTTTACATTGGCGTGTTGAACCGTGGTCAGAACGATTTGAAATTCAATGAATACAGTGCTGTAAGCGGCGATTTCATCCAAACCATTTTTGAAGATAAGGATGACCAATTTGTCGAACCGACAGGTCCTGCCTACTTCCTGCCAGGCAACACCGACCAGTTCATCTGGAAGGCACAACGCGACGGTTACTATCACCTCTATCTCTACAGCATCAGCAAAAAGACCGTCAAACAACTGACCAAAGGCGATTTCGTTGTCACCGATTTCTGCGGTTTCTCAAACGATGGCAAGAACATTTACTACCGTTCAACCGAAGTCAGTCCTTTGGAACGCCATTTCTATGTGCAAAACCTCAAGAGCGGCAAAATCACAAAGATAACGAAAGAACACGGCACGCATGATGTAACGCCATCAGCCGACGGCAAGTATTTCATCGATGCCTACACCAGCACTGATGTTCCTTTCAATGTCGATTTGCAGGATGCCAATGGTAAATTCGTGAAGCGCCTCCATGAAGCCGAAAATCCAATCAAGGATTACAATATCGGAACGACTGAAATCGGACAATTGAAATCAGAAGACGGCCAGACGCTTTACACACGTCTCATCAAGCCTTACAATTTCGATGCTTCAAAGAAATATCCTGTCATCGTTTACGTCTATGGCGGTCCTCACGCCCAACTGATTACCGATGAATGGTTGGCAGGCGCCGGCATTTATCTGAATTATCTCGCTCAGGAAGGTTTTGTGGTGTTCACACTCGATAACCGCGGTTCAGCCGATCGTGGCGAAGCCTTCGAGCAGTGCATCCACCGTCAGTGCGGACAACTCGAAATGCGTGACCAAATGGTGGGCATCGAATATCTGAAAACCTTGCCATTTGTTGATGCCGACCGCATCGGCAGCGATGGCTGGAGCTATGGCGGATTCATGTCAACATCGCTGAAAATCAATCATCCGGAAGTGTTTAAAGTCTCTGTTGCTGGCGGTCCTGTTTTGGATTGGAAATACTACGAAATCATGTATGGCGAACGCTACATGGACACCCCGCAGGAAAATCCTGAAGGCTACGAACTAACCAGTCTCGAAAACAAAACCGACAAACTGGAAGGCAAACTCCTGATGATTCACTGCACCACCGACCCGGTCGTCATGTGGCAGCACAGCCTTGTCTTTGTCGAGAACTGCATCCACAACGGCAAGCAACTGGATTATTTCGTCTATCCGGGCCACGACCACAACGTGCAAGGTCCTGACAGAGCTCATTTGATTACAAAGATTACACAATATTTCAAGGATAATCTGTAAGGAATAAAATGTACGAAATTCTTACCGATAAACTGCACCGCATAGCCTACGCAACCGATGCCAGCGCCTATAGGGAGATGCCTATAGGCGTTGCCTATTGCGAGAGCGAGGAAGATTTGGCCAACCTTATCAATTGGACCAAGGAAAACCACACGCACATCATTCCGCGTGCGGGCGGCACTTCCATTGCCGGACAAGTAGTCGGCAGCGGTTTGGTTGTCGACATCAGTAAGAATTGGAATCACATTCTTGAAATCAACGATAAGGAAGGTTGGGCAAGGGTGCAGCCTGGCGTTGTGCTCGATGAACTCAATCTGGCATTGAAACCTCACGGCCTGTTTTTCAGTCCCGAAACCTCGACTAGCAATCGATGCTGCATTGGCGGCATGTTCGGCAACAATTCCTGCGGCAGCCATTCCTTGGTTTACGGCAGCACACGCCACCATGTTTTGGAAGCGAAAGGCCTGCTTGCCGATGGCAGCAAAGAGATTTTCAAAGACTACTCCATTGCCGATTTGGAGGCAAGATTTGGCAAGGAATTTTGGAAAAATGAAAGCAATTCATTGATTCAGCGCATCTATGCCCAACTTATCAATTTTGCCTTAGACAAGGATACCGTCAAACTGATTGAGGATAATTATCCCGACAAACGCTTGCGGAGAAGAAGCTGCGGTTATGCCATCGACGAAGTCATAGAAGACCTTCACAATGAAACGAAACCATGGCCTGAACGCACTGTAAATCTTTGCAAGTTATTGGCTGGCAGCGAAGGCACTTTGGCGTTCATCACCGAAATAAAATTGCACCTCGACCCGCTGCCGCCAAAGGAATGTTTGGTGGTTTGCGCACATTGCGACACCTTGGAAAAGAGTTTCCTTGCCAATCTTGTGGCACTGAAATTCCATCCTGTTGCCGTCGAATTGATGGACCATAACATATTGGAACTCAGCAAGGATAATGTCGAACAGCAGAAAAACCGTTTCTTCGTGCAAGGCGAACCAGCCGCCATCCTGATGGTGGAACTGAAAGCCGACACACGCACTGAAGTCGATGCCGTGGCAACCGATTTGGAGCAAGCCTTGAGCGATTTGTGTTATGCTTGCAGCCGCGTTTACGGCAGCGAAACTTCCAAGGTCTGGAGCCTCAGAAAAGCAGGTTTGGGCTTGCTCAACGGCATGAAAGGCAATGCAAAGCCGATAGGCGTCATCGAAGATACAGCCGTCATTCCGGAGTTTCTGCCCGATTATATGAAAGATTTCGGCGAAATGCTGAAACGCTTGGGCTTGGAATGTGTCTATCACGCTCACATCGGCACAGGCGAATTGCATTTGCGCCCCATCATCAACATCAAGGATGCCGATGAAAGGAAACTGTTCCGTCAGGTAGCGGAAGAGACGGCCGTTTTGGTTAAGAAATACAAAGGAAGCCTCAGCGGTGAACACGGCGACGGACGGTTGAGAGGCGAGTTCATTCCATTGATGTATGGCGAAAAAGTCTACCAGCTGATGCGTGAAGTGAAACATTGCTGGGACCCTAATGGTCTTTTCAACCTGCACAAAATTACCGATACGGAGCCGATGGACAGTCATTTGCGCTTCGAAATCAACCAACCATACACCATCGAAAAACTTATCGGGACCGACAAGACCTATTACAATTGGAAAGCCGCTTTCGATGAGTGCAAAATCAAAGGCGCCACGGGAGCCAAAACCCAACTCCATGCCCTGATGTGTTCCATCGAGCAGTGCAATGGTGCCGGCGACTGCCGCAAAAGCAACCTGATTGGCGGCACATTGTGTCCTGCCTTCAAAGTCACGCACGACGAAACCAACGCCACCAGGGCAAGAGCCAATGTGCTGCGCGAGATGCTCACCCGTGGCGACGAAAAACTGCTGAAATCGCCTGAATTGGCCGAAGTGCTCAACTCTTGCCTGGCTTGCAAAGGCTGCCGCAGCGAATGTCCGTCGAATGTCGACATGACGCGCATCCGTTCCGAAATCCTGCAACAGAAATACGATGCCAACGGAACGCCATTGCGCTCATTTGCCGTGGCAAGAATGGCCTGGGTCGAAAAATTCGGACATTTAGTGTGGCCTGTCTACAATTTCTTCGCTTCGTGGAAGTTTTCATCAAATATCATCAAGAGAATCATCAGTTTCACGACGGAAAGGAACATCCCTACATTGAGCCGGATGACCATGCGCGAGGCGGTGAAACTGGAACAATTGAAATCGCGGTATTTTGATAAAGACGCGAATCGCGTCTCTACAAAAGGCAAGGTTTATCTTTTTGCCAACGAATTCACCAATTACCAGGAAGCGGAAATCGGGCTGTCGTTTGCCAAATTGTTGATGAGATTAGGTTACGAAGTCGAGATACCGAAACACGTTGAAAGCGGTCGCGCCGCCATTTCGAAAGGCTGCCTGAAACTGGCAAAGAAATTCGCCATTAAAAATGTCAATTTGCTGAAAGACAAAGTTTCAGCCATGACACCATTGGTCGGCATCGAACCTTCGTGCATCCTTTCTTTCCGCGACGAATATCCCGATTTGGTGCCGTCCGAAATGCGCAGCGTAGCCCAAAGGTTGGGCAGAAACGCCTTGCTTTTCGATGAATTCATCATGCGTGAAGTGACCGCTGGTCGCATTTCCGCTGACGATTTTAAACCGGATGCCGTTGAAATCTGGCTGCACGGACATTGCCACCAGAAATCGTTGGTCGGCATTGACAAGACCGCCAAAGCCTTGCAATTGCTGTCGGGCGCAACGGTTCATGTCATTCCAAGCAGTTGCTGCGGCATGGCCGGCGCTTTCGGTTACGAAAAGGAACACTACAAGACTTCCATCGCCATCGGCGAAATGATTCTTTTCCCGACGGTGAGAAAAGCCGTTGAAAACAAGAAAGATACTGTGCCGACTCTCATCGCTGCACCAGGCACTTCGTGCCGACAGCAAATTCTCGATGGAACAGGAATACACGCCACACATCCCATCGAAATCCTTAACAAATGGTTAAAATAAATCAATTATCATTATTTAATCGAATTATTACCGTAATTTTGTCGGCATTATGAGAAAATTAATAATCAAATTTTGTAATTTCATTTTTGGAAAACAATTCAATGGATCCTTGCCAAGAGTTTGGATTCTAATCTTTGATATGGTGATAGTCATTGCTTCATATTTAATGGCAATGGTACTATTGTTTTTCAACGATATGAAAAACCCATATTGGGACTACGATTGGAGCAGAATTATCATTGTTCCTTGCGTTTATTTAGTTATGTTCTTGATTTTCAAAACACACGATGGCTTAATACGATATTCCGGATTCAATGATATTCGGAAAATCATCATAGCAAACTCTTTTGCCTTAAGCATTTTGGTTTTCAGCAAAATGATATTCATGAAAATCAACACTACTGTTGCTTACGCTTTATATCCTAGATTCTTCATTATCATTTATCATTATTTCATAACCCTTGTAATAATGATTTTAAGTCGGTTAATCATTCGACGCATCTATAATGAATTCTACAAGAAAACATCATCCAAACAAAAAAACGTCTTGGTGTATGGTGCCGGAGAAGGTGGACTGCTTTTATATAGAACTTTAAGCCAAGACACAGAATCTCCATATAAAATCTTCGCCTTTGTTGATGATAATCCTACAAAACATAGCAAACGAATAAACACCATTAATGTGCTATCGCCAAAAAAAGTTTTTGACTTTGATTTCTTGAAACGGAATGATATTGATACTATGATTATTGCCATTCCAAGTATTGACATTGAAAGAAAGAAAAAAATAATTGAAAAGGCTATGGCTTTTGATTTGGAAGTCAAGACTCTGCCTTCATTTACCTCTTGGTACAACGGCGAAATCAACGCAGAACAGATTGAAAACATCAAGATAGAAGATCTTCTTGGCCGTGAACCTATCAAATTGGATAATGCCAATGTTAAACGTGAAATCAACAAAAAGATAGTTTTGATTACTGGTGCAGCAGGAAGCATCGGAAGCGAAATATGCCGTCAGGTTTTACACTATAATCCGAAACTGCTCATTATGGTTGACCAAGCCGAATCACCAATGTACGACTTCCAATTCGAACTGAAACACACACCCGATTTAAAGCCTTTCGTTGAAAAAATGGTGTTTGTTATTGCCAATGTGAAAGACCAGCGACGAATGGAAGAAATTTTTAGTAAATATAACCCTCAAATCGTTTATCATGCTGCCGCTTACAAACATGTTCCTTTTATGGAGGAAAATGCTTACGAAGCCGTGTTTGTCAATGTGTTTGGAACAAAAAACATTGCAGATTTAGCCATAAAATATAACACGGAAAAATTTGTGATGATTTCTACCGATAAGGCCGTGAATCCAACCAATGTAATGGGTGCCACCAAACGAATAGCCGAAATCTACACACAAAGCCGTAACAGCGACACGAAATTCGTCACTACGCGTTTCGGCAATGTGCTGGGTTCAAACGGTTCAGTCGTACCTTTATTCAAGAAACAGATTGAACAAGGCGGTCCGCTCACCGTCACCGACAAACGCATCATACGTTTCTTCATGACCATTCCTGAAGCTTGCAGCCTCGTGTTGGAAGCTGGATCGATTGGTGAAGACGACGATATTTTCGTTTTCGATATGGGTGAACCTGTCAAGATTTGGGATTTAGCCGACAAGATGCGTAAGCTGGCTCACAAGCCAAACATCGAAATTAAGGAAATAGGTTTGCGCCCAGGAGAAAAACTTTACGAAGAACTGCTGGCAACCAAAGAAAACACCATTCCGACAGAAAACAAGAAAATCATGCGTGCCAAAGTGCGTGAATACGAAGAAAAGGAAGTCGATGGCATGATTGCAACCTTGCACGACCAACTCATCACCTCCGACCCATTCAAGATTGTGGCGCAAATGAAAGTCATTGTACCTGAGTTTATTAGCAACAACAGTATTTTTGAAAGATTAGACAAACATGAATAACTTTTGTATCATTATGGCTGGCGGCATTGGAAGCCGATTCTGGCCTTTGAGTAAAGATAATTATCCGAAACAGTTTCTTGATATTTTAGGCACGGGAAAAAACTTCATCCGCAGCACCTATGAGCGTTTCAGCCCGATGATTCCCGATGAAAACTTCCTTGTGGTTACCAATGCGGCCTATAAAAACCTGGTTCTGGAACATCTTCCCGAACTGAAACCCGACCAAGTGCTTTGCGAACCAGCACGCCGCAACACGGCACCTTGCATCGCTTACGCTTGCTATCGCATCCAAAGCCGTTGCAAAGATGCCAACATTGTAGTGACTCCCGCCGACCATTTGGTTACAAACGAAACTGAATTTCAACGCATTATCAGTTTAGGTTTCGATTTCCTGAAAAAACAGGACAATGCCTTGATGACCATCGGCATCAAGCCGAGCCGCCCTGAAACGGGTTATGGCTACATTCAGGTTCCGAAACAAAATGAATTGCCCGAAGTCGTGAAAGTTGAAATGTTTAAGGAAAAACCGAATTACGAGACAGCCCTAAAATTTGTTGCCGAAGGCAATTATTTCTGGAACTCTGGCATTTTTATGTGGACATTGCAAGGCATTATGAACGCTTTCAAGACCAATCTGCCTGATATGGTTACGCTTTTCGACGAAGGCAAAGACAAGTTTGGTACCGCCGAAGAACAATCTTTTATCAATCAGCGTTTTCTTGACTGCCAGAACATCAGCATCGACTACGGCATTATGGAAAAGTCGCCTGACACCTATACCATTCCCGCTGATTTCGGCTGGAGCGACATTGGCACCTGGGGCTCGTTGTTCACACACGCCCAAAAAGATGCCGACAACAATGCCTTACGCGGCAAAGTGGTCTCGGTCGACAACAAAAATACCATAATTAATATTGAAGAAGGCACCGAAGCCGTTGTGGAAGGTTTGGAAGACTATCTCGTGGCTTATCGCGACCATTCGCTTTTGGTGTGCCGCCTGCACGACGAACAGCAAATCAAGGTTTGGATTGAAGGACTGAAATAAGGTTTTTCATTTCAAGAATAATTAAAGGTGGTCAAAAGCCACCTTTTTTGCTTATTTTTGCAGCAATAATGGAAACCACTCCACTCATATCGGTCATCATGCCTTGCTATAACATGGAAAAATTCATAGCAAGCAGCATCCAATCTGTTTGCAATCAGACTTTCAGCCATTGGGAACTGCTCATTGTCGATGACGCTTCAACCGATAAGACTGCGAAAATAGTCCAAAGATTTCAAGAAACTGACAGCAGAATTCATTTTGCAGCAAAATCGATGCATACAGGCATTGCCGCCACGCGAAACCAAGCCATAGGCATGGCAAAAGGACAATATCTGGCATTTCTTGACGCCGATGATGTCTGGCATCCTGACAAGCTGAAAAAGCAGTTTGACTTTATGAAAACCAAAAACATCGGTTTCAGTTATTCTGCTTACAACTGGATTGATGAAGCCGGAAACGAACTGGGAAAAACCATCCCGACGGCAGGCGACCTGAATTACAACGACTATCTGCATAACACCATCATCGGTTGCTCGACCGTTATGGTCAACACCAACATAACCGGGCTCATATCAGTACCCAAATTCCGCACCAGCGAAGACACAGCCACATGGCTCAACATCTTGAAAAAAGGCTTCCTCGCTTATGCCTTATCAGAAATTCTGGTTTCGTACCGTATCCGTGAAAAATCAGCTTCATCCAACAAAATCAAGGCGGCCCAGGATCTTTGGAGAGTATACCGTCAACAGGAAAATTTGTCTCTATTCGATGCCTTAGCTTGTTTTTTCAGTTACGCTTATCATGCCATAAAAAAACGCCTATGACACAAAGTTTCGATCGGTGGAATTATTATCTCTATAGGAATGCAATGCGATTTGACGGATTGCCCCATGAAGAACAAAAACTCAGCAAAGAGTCATACCGCAATCTTCTTTTTGGAAAAGCTCTGTTCGTGAGAAACACTTATGACTTCGATTGCAAAGAAGAAACCAGTTTTTGGTATCTGATTAAAGACAGTTTCACACCTTTGGAAGAATTGCCTTCAAAGAAAAGACTGAAAATTAAGAATGCGTTGAGTCTGTTTGATTTCCAATTGGTTGATAAGAAAGTGTTGTACGACCATGATTTTGTCGAGCACTATAAGGAATCGCTGGATTTGCGGCACGAAAAAAACAAACAGGATTTCATCGATGACCTGTATTTCTATCTTGACCACGAAAATTGCGAATACTGGGCATGTTTCGCAAAAGATACGCATGATTTTGCGGGTTTTGCTATAAACTATGTATCTGACAATGCCTGTGATTACAAAATCACCTGCATTCTGCCCCAATATCAAGCCAACGCCCTACACACCTACTATGGCCTTTTCTATGCCATGAACGAACATTACCTCGGGCAAAAACATTTCAAATATGTGACTGACGGTTCACGCACCATCACCGAACATTCCGGCATTCAGGATTATCTGACTCAGAATTTCAATTTCCGCAAAGCCTACTGCCGCCTTGAAATCCATTACCGTTGGTGGATGAAAATCGCTGTAAATCTGCTGTATCCGTTCCGAAACATTATCACTTTCCCACGCGTTAAGGCCGTGCTGAATATGGAAGCCATGCAGCGCGGGGCAAAATAAAAAAACCAGATAACTGTTGGGGCAATTATCTGGCTAAAAAATTAATAACATGAAACATAAAAAATTACACTTTGTAATCTCTGACTTTCTCACGAAAGGGCGCCCCCTTCAGGACTTGAACCTGAGACCCCCTGATTAACAGTCAGATGCTCTAACCAACTGAGCTAAGGAGGCAAATCGCTTTACAAAGAACGTATTTCCTTTTGTTTGCGGTTGCAAAAGTATATGTTTTTTCAATACCCGCAATGATTTTTATCTGATTTTTTTTATTTTTTTTATAACTTGTTGTCATTTAGCAAAATAAAAATCGAATAAAAATACATCTTTTTAATTTTTTCGAGGCTTTTTCATTGTTTTTTCCTTCCAAAAAGCAAAAAAACCGCTTTTTTATGTAAGTTTGCAGCCAATATGCGCAAACTGTTTCTCATAGCATCCCTCGTTTTACTCTGCTGTTGCGGCAGACTGAAAACCGTTTCGCCCGTGCTGAACGACACGCCCCACCGTGCCGCATTGGATGCCGTCGACACCTTGCTACAGCAGCAGCCCGACAGCGCCCTTACGACACTGCTGGCTTTCAACGACGCCATGGGCGACACCGTGCTGAACCCTTGGGAGCGCAGCCGTTTCCACCTCATGCTCGCCGAACTGCTCTACAAGAACGACTACACCCAAAACAACCGCGCCGAGCTGCTGACCGCCACCGCCTACTACGACAGCCTTGCCGGCCGCCACCCTTTCGATGCGCCGCTTGCCTACCTGCAGGCACGCGCCCACTACATGGACGGCGTGGGCTGGTACGAGCAGGACAGCATTGTGCCCGCCTGCCAAGCCTACCTGAAAGCCTTGCAAGTGATGGAAAACCATTTTAAGGATAATGAAATGGATAGGAATATGATTCGGTTTATGGGACTGATTAATTCCAGACTTTCCGAATTGTTTTTCTTCAACGAAGGGTATGCGGCTGCTATCGAGACTGGCAAGAAAGCATTATTCTATTTTTTGAAAATTAATGATAACGAAAGAGCTATAAATGCATATAAAAATATTGGAAATTGTTATATTTCTATTTCACAAAATGATAGTGCCTTATTCTATATGAACAAGGCACGAAAACTAGCAGAAAATGTGCATTTAGGTAGTTACCAACAAATTTTGAGAGAATCGACATCGCTCTATTATGATATAGAAATGACAGATTCGGCTTTCATGATGGCTTGGCAGGCCATGAATTTGTCAGCCACTCGAGATGATTCTCTGACAAGTTGCTATGTGTTAGGTCAATTGTTTTTCAGGGAACAGCAATACGATTCAGCAATCTTTTATCTTAAACAGAGCATAAACAGAAATCAGTTTTCCACCCAATTGTCTTCGGCACAATTGCTGAAAGAGGCATACGAGGCCTTAGGCGATATGGAACAAGCAGCCATCTATGCGCAGCCTTATAACGAAGGCCTTGAGAAATTCTTAGACAAAGCCTCGGATAAGACTGAAATCGTCAACCTTTACAATGCCTACCGCTTGCAGCAACAGGACAGCCGTCATTCGGCATGGCGCAGGAAAAGCATTGGACGTGTGATGCTTGGCATCGGTGTCCTGTTGGTGCTGTTGGGGTTGTTAGCCATCTATTTTGTAAGGCGCGGACGGCGACACGCCGAAAAGATGCAGCAAGAGAACGACACCTTGCGCGAGGAGAAGCAAAAGGTGGAGTGGGAACAGTCGAAAATGTCGGGTCGGATGCGCCGAGCCAACGAGATGCTGAAGGAAAAGGACGACATCATTGATGAGAAGAACCGCGAGAACAGTCGGCTGAAAATGCGCCTTGAGCAGCAGTCGGCCGACATGCCTTCCTTTGCCGACGAGCCTGTCTGCCGACAGATTTTGGATGCTGTTGCTTCGGAAAACATCAAGTCGACCGTCGACATGAAGATTTATTCCGCCATCGCCTTGACCCGCCAGCAGCAGGAGCAGCTGCGCATGGCCGTCGAGAGGCATTACGGCACGTTTGCCGAAAGCCTGAAGAAAACCTATCCGAAACTGACCAACGACGACTTGAACTATTGCCGTCTCTATCTATTGGGCTTGAACGAGGTGCAGATAGCCGCCCTGATGCAGAAATCCTATCCTTCGGTGTGGGAACGCGCCGACAAGCTGAAACGCATTTTCGGCACCGACAAAAAGATTGCCGTCTTCCTACTGTCGAAAACCGAGGTGGAAAAGTAGCGTGTTTGCTGCTGGCTATTATACCATTTCAACAAAATCATACATCTATTTTACGATGAATTTTTTACAAGATTCCCGTCTGCGACGGGAATGGAGTGTTAGGGGAGGTCAGGATGGCGGCGGCGACTTGTCTTTTCCTAAAGGTGAACTTCAACCGCCGCCGCTTATTTAATATCACCTAATACTCCATTCCCTCGAGCCTGCGAGAGGAAATCTATTAATCATAATCGAATCGACACAACCAACACATTATCAAAACTTTATCAAAAAATCCTAATAAATCCCGATGATGATTTTCATTGTCGTGATTTTTTTGTAACATATTTTTGCTGCGTAAGTCAGAATAAAGTTGTTGATCATATTTTAAAAAAAGACAATCCATCTAAAAAACTACAGCAATGAAAAAGCACATTACCCTCTTACTGCTCGCCTTGGCAGTGACTTTCGGAGCAAAGGCACAGGACTATTCCGATTTCATCTATAGAAACGGCATTTTCGGCGGCGACAACATCCTTGAAGCCAACGATGGCAGCCTGCTGATAGCCACCACGGTGACTGACAATGACCAGTCATGGGGTCTGGCTGGAGCCTGCCTGTATAAATTCACCACAAACGGCGAACTGCTCGATTCGCTCTTCATGAAGACAGGTGAAAGCATCGACGATGACTTCCTTTTTGAAACCGACCCCGATGGCCTCCACCTGTTCGGGCGCATCATCTACGAAGGTGGAAAGACCTCTTTCGTCCTGCTGAAAATCAACGACGACCTGGAGGTGCAAAACGAATACAGCACGCAGCTTTTCGACGGAACGTCTCAAGACTGTAGTTTCCTGCTTGATACTGAAAACCACGTCATCATCTATTGGGAAGAGGAGAACGGACAAGGACACTACACGCGCTTCGACACGGAATGTAACATGCTGGCAGATGCGTTGGCAGTCAAGCCTTTCGACAGCTCCTGCGCACCGTTGCGGACACCGCTTGCGATGTTCAGCGAATCGCCGTTACGCTATTCCATGCTGTACCGCAAGCACCAATCGAGCGGCGACACGCTCAGCATAGCCGTCCTTGATGCCGATTTCAACGTGCTGAAAGAGAAAAAATACGGGGAAATGATGGACAGAAGTTTTACGCCATTGCATTACCAACTGATGAAAAGTGTCGGAGAAAAACACTATTTCATGACCGTGCTAAAGCAGGCTTCCTACTCCATTACCTACACCCTCAACTTGCTTGAGATTGACGACGATTTGAACCTGACGGACAATGGATACGAGGCTTATTTCATGCCGAATCAGAGCAAGGAACTGCTTACGCACAATTCCCTCCTGACAGCCGATGATGGCAGCTTCTACCTCATCAGTTCGGATGGGATGTACTACGAGTGTTTCTTCGTGGCCAAACTTGATGCCAATCTCAACATGGAATGGGCACGGTATTGCATGGAAGGTTACGAGGGAGAGAATTTCATGGGCATGAACGCCTGCACGCTGTCGGGTGGAGGCATTGCCTTGTGTGGCGTGAATTTCAGTTTGCAGCTGTTTGCCGCCGTCATTCCGGAAAATGGCTGGTCGACTCCCGAAACAGAGCAATACATTCGTCCATACCTCATCTATCCGAACCCGATGAAAGACAGGCTTTCCATCCAATTCTCGCCAGATGTGAATCCCGAAAGCATTGAACTCTACGATGTTTCAGGCCGTTGCGTGGCAAGTTCGCGCACTGCTGAAATGAATGTGGCAGACCTTCCGGCGGGGCAATATGTTGCGAAAATCACCCTTGAAGGCGGAAAGGTCTATTCGGACAAGGTGGTGAAGGAATGAATTACATCATCACCTTTACGCTCCCCAATGGAGATGAATACTATGGTGAATTTACGGTAACGGATTGACAAACACATTATTATTAACATTATTAAATTCAATTGCGATGAAGAAATTCAGTAAGTATTTTGTCGCAGCAGCGATAGTTGTGGCAACAACGGCAGCAGTTCTCGTCGGCTGCAAGAAAGAAAATGACGAGCCTAAGGACAACGGACGGCAAAGCGAAGCCGCCGTGCTGGTGAACCGTATCAACAAATTCTTTGAGCTGCGCGACGCTACCAATTCGGGCGCGAAAGCCGACGGCAGCATGACGGTTGAGGAAATGCGGGAGATTCTCTGCATGGTCTCGAATTACGAGCACAGCGAACACGAGATTTTCTGTCATAACACCGTGTTGGACACCCTGGAAGTCCGCATGGTGCCCATAGCGAACGGAAATGTTTTGGAATCGGATGTGGTGGCCGTCTATAATGCCTTTGAAACAGAACTGGAAAACTGTATGGAATCCGTTGATGACGGAATGGATGTTCCCAGCTTGTTCAGCATCGTTTTGCCAGAAAATGGAACAAGAGACGAAGAAGACATCAAAATCATCTTCACCAGAGGACAGGAGGCAGAACCAGAACCCATTTCTTCGCCTTCGGTATCAGGTCCATTCCATAATAAATGCTGGTTTTGGGGATTGGATTTGGGAAGCTGCGATGGTGGTTTGAGTGCTCTTGTTGATGCTGCAGATGTACTTTCAACTTATTTTACTCCCAATGTGAATCCTCCAGGAAATGGATATATCCAAATTTTTGGCAATGTGAAGTATGTGGAATATATTGCCACAAATAGGTTCTCGGTTGTAAATCCTAATTTTCAAAACTATACGTATTGGGTTCCTGCTGAACAGATAACCCCATGTACGTATTGGCTGTTCAATCAGTATGGCCCTTTAGCTGAAGGTGAAGAAGAGCCTTGCCTTTGTGAGGATGAAATGAACTGTGAATGGTTTAACATAAACGAACACATTGTTGAACCCACAGGAGCCTTGCACTATTCGCCAAATTACCATTCGCCTTACTATTCTTGTGAGGTTTTGGATAAATATCTCATTAACAAGGACAAAGTAATGTGCGATAGACATCATACGGCACTGGTTTGCTATGCAACTTATTTTTGGGAGAACCCTACCATTGTGGAATAGCCATGAAAAAACTAAACCTTTTACTTGCTTTGGCCCTTCTATTCGGGGCCAAGGCTTTTGCGCAGGATAACGAGCAAAATAAGCCTTCAGACCTGCCGCGCGCGCCATGGCAGTGGACTTACACCTTCGAGTATGACAACACATCCGATTCGGTAGCGTATCTTAACATGGAAGCATACGAATTGCACGATGGCAGGATATTAGTGAGCGGCGCCGAGAAACGAAGAAACAATTGTGGTGCCTTTGTGGGAGGTGGCACTGGAGGCGAACCTCACATCCTCGCGCTCGATGCTGACGGGACGGAATTAGGTCAGCTTACCTATCATAAAGACGGCTACTCCGCATATTACCCATACGTTTTGGAGAATGACCAGGGCGAGACCTTCATCCTCATAGACTACAACCCCGACCACGATACCTGCTCGTCGAACTATTACAAGAACTTCTTCCCGCCGACTGACCACTCCATACTCGCTCTTTACAAACTGAACGACGACCTTTCCGTGGCCGAGAGCTATGAGTGGAACATTCCGATTGATACGGCCGGTTTCGGTTCCACGGTTGTTGGCTACTATGATGGAATTGATTTGTTTTCTGCCATGGTTGATAGTGAAGGATACATTGTCGGCGCTTACACAAAGGTCGTTAACAGTCAAATTCATCCGCAGGAACTGGACAGCACTTTCTTTTTCAAAATGGATTTCGAAGGCAATATGGTGAAAAAGGTAGGATACGAGGCCTGCCATTCCGACTGTACGCCAGATGCCTATTACCGCATGGTCGAAGCTGACAGTCTTTATATTTATTACGGATTAAGGGGTGATGTCGGTGACGACAATGACCGTACTCTCTTCTATCTTGACAAGGATTTCAATATGGTTCTCAAACGCAGGTATCTTCAGGCGGTACAGTTGCCTGGCATTCAAGGCGAACGCTGGCGTTTCCTTTACCCGAATGTGATGCGCAGTCCGAACGGGACAACTTACATGACTTGTATGGCTGATGAAAGTGGTGCAAAGAATTATACTACTTGTGTCCTGTATGAGTTTGACGACTGTGCCAGCTATTGGGATGCAGTGCCTATCAAGCGTTTCATTGAGCGGAAAACAGAGAATTGGGACATGGTGCCTTTCAGTAAGGGAGTGGACGTCACAAACGACAACACCCTTTATTTCGCCTACAGCTTGAATGTGGGATTGTATGATAATTTGGATTCATGGATACAGATAGAGCACCTGACCCCGGAATTTGATGTCATTAGTACTTTGTATTACGACATGCCGGGTGACATGATGCACAGTAAAGTCACAAGCATTGATGCCACACAAGACGGAGGGGCATTGATAGCACTTTATGGCTATGACATGACCAGGCCGGAAATACATTACGAATCGGTGGTGAAATTCCCCGCCGAAGCCTTCCTAAGCGTAGACGAAGCCCACGCCAGCGGCCTGAAACTTGCCATCGCCTACCCGAACCCGGGCGGCAACGTGATGCACATCCGCACAGCGGTTGAGAATGCCGCTGTGGAAGTCTATGACATGAATGGCCGCCTTGTGGCGCAGCAGCCTGTCACGGAAACCGAAACCGTGTTGGATGCCACGGACTGGGCGGCGGGAACGTATGTGTGGAAGGTCATCAGCGCAGGAAAGGATGTTGAGAGCGGCAAGTGGGTGAAAGAATGAATCAGTTAAATCCCAAACACATCCGCCTCATCTATGGCATTGTGGCAGCAACCATGATGCTGTGCTGGGGCGGTTTCATTGCCATCAGCTGGTGCATTAAGGACATCTTGTTTTTCGTGGCCTGTGTCTTTGCCCTGCTGTGGTGTGCCGAGATAATCTGGTGCGCCCTCGCCTTTCGCCGTCATGCCCAAGGGCAAGGCGTGGAAGCCTGGGGCTGTCGCGCCATGCTGAGAAAACTGAAATTCAGCTTGTGGTTGTTTGGTGTCAGTCTGGTCTCCTATTTCGTCATCTTCCTCCTCGTGGAATTTGGTGTGTACTGAAAATACAAGAAACGACAGGTTGGCAAAATAAAGAAAGTTGTTTTTCGATCTTTTTATGACAAATTACAATGCCTATATTTATATAATAAACTCATTATCAATAATATAACAAAATTCATTTTGTCAAAAAGTCATTTGTCATTTTGTCACAATAAGCAAATTCAACCTCCTCGTCATTTGTCACCTATTAATAAAATAATTAATAATATATTATTAATTAGGTATAGTAAGTAGGCGAAAAGAGAAAGGGGGAAAACATCGAAATCGCTTATTGTGATTTTTTGACAAATGACAAAATGACAAAATCACCATGCTAGGGTGCGAGATATACCAACGCTATACCAACGCTGCCTCCGCATCCAGTCTTCTCCCGCTCCGCTCCCACTCCGCTTCGCTGCGCAGCGGAGAAAACCTCCAAAAAAATGCCAGACGGGATGAAGAGAATCCAGCTTTGGCATTGGGATGGTGGTGGTTTGGCACATTACGGTTATAGATGCCATTACAAAGGACATTAATGTCTCCACAACGAATGATTATCTTTATAAAAAGCGCTTTTTTATACCCATAAGGCATAGAAAACGCTTTTTTATGTAAGTTTGCACGCAAATTTTCAATCATTATGGCACAACAAAAAATACTCGGAATAGGAAGCGCCCTCACGGACATCCTGACACCTATACAAGATGAAAGCATCTTATCGGAACTGAACCTGCCTAAAGGCAGCATGACCCACGTCGACATGGCCACTTCGCTGAAAGTCGGCGAAGCCTTGGCTTCATTCGACAGCACGATGGCCGCCGGCGGCTCGGCTGCCAACACGGTCAGCGGACTGGCCAAATTAGGCATCGAGGCCGGTTTTCTCAGCAAAGTAGGCAAGGACGAAATCGGCAGCTTCTTTGAAAAGGAAATGCTCGACACCAAAGTCACGCCCGAACTGTTCAGAACCGAAACGCCTTCGGGCCGCGTGCAGGCTATCATCACGCCCGATGGCGAACGCACCTTTGCCACTTACTTAGGCGCATCGCTGGAACTTTCGCCCGATGACATCACGCCCGATCTGTTCAAAGGCTGGGACATTTTCTATGTCGAAGGTTATCTCGTCGCCAATCCGAACATGCTCAACAAGGCTATGGAGACGGCAAAAGCCTGCGGCCTGAAAATCGCCATCGACATGGCAAGTTACAACATGGTGGAAGACAACCGCGACTATATGCTGCAACTCATCAACGATTATGTCGACATCGTTTTCGCAAACGAATCGGAAGCAACCGCCTTGACTGGCATGGGCCCAAGGGAATCGCTCGATTTCATTGCATCGAAATGCGAAATCGCCGTTGTAAAAATCGGTAAGAAAGGTGCTTACATTAAGAGAGGTGAAGAAATGGCCACCGTTGATGCCGGAATTTATAAGCCTATCGACACGACAGGCGCTGGCGACATGTGGGCAGCCGGTTTCTTGGCTGGCCTCGTCAAAGGCGAAAGCCTCGAAAAATGCGGAAAAATGGGTGCTATCGTCGCGGGCAACGTCATCGAAGTGATGGGCGCCAAGATGGATGCCGACAGATGGAACAGAGTTTACGATGCAATCGGAAAATTGTAAGAAATCTTTCAGAGGTAAAGCATTTTTTCGTACTTTTGCACCCTGTATATTTTCTCGAGAGATATAATATTAAAAATTAGACACTTAGATAAACAATGAAGGAATTCCAGACAAAAGAAATCCGTAATGTTGCCCTCATCGGTGCAGCAAAATCCGGTAAAACTACGCTTGCCGAAAACATGCTTTTCGAAGGCAAGGTTATCAACAGAAAAGGTAGCACTGAAGAAAAGAACACCGTTTCCGACTACCGTCAGATTGAAATGGACCGTCAGATTTCGGTGCATGCTTCAATGATGTACACCATCATCAACAACACCAAGATCAACATCCTTGATACTCCTGGTTTCAGCGATTTCTCAGGCGACATCGTTTCATGCCTTACCGCTGCTGATACCGCTGTCTGCAACATCAACGCACAGTCAGGCGTTGAAGCTACAACGGAAAACGCTTGGCGTCACGCTGCCAACACCAACAAGCCAGTCGTGTTCTTCATGAACCAGCTCGACCACGCTAACGCCAATTTCGACAACACCGTCCGCGAAATGAAGGAATACTTTGGCGACAAAGTCACTCCTATTCAATATCCAGTCAACGCCGGTGAAGATTTCAACGCTGTCATCGACTTGATCATGATGAAGATGTTGGTCTTCAAGAATGGCAATGGCACTCCTGAAATCCAGGACATTCCTGCTTCAGAAATGGCAAAGGCCGAAGAACTCCACAACAACCTGATTGAACACGCTGCTGAAGGCGAAGAATCACTGATGGAAAAGTTCTTCGAAGAAATGACCTTGAGCGAAGAAGACATGGAACGTGGTATCCGCCTCGGCATCATCAACCGCGAAATGTTCCCTGTTCTCTGCGGTGCTGCCAAGAAAGGCGTCGGCGTCAGCCGTCTCTGCGAATTCCTCATCAACGCTTGCCCATCACCTGCTGATGTTCCTGCTGTCAAGGCTAAGAACGGTCAGGAATTCCACAACAGCAACGATGATCCAACCGCTATGTACATCTTCAAGGTTACCACCGAACAAAACCTCGGTGATGTGGCTTGGATGCGCGTTTATGGCGGTCAGGTTGCTGAAGGCCAAGACCTCGTCAACCCACGCAGCGGCAACAAGGAACGTATCTCACAGCTCCTCGCTTTCTGCGGCAAGAACCGTGAAAGAGTCGAAAAGGTCAACGCTGGTGACATCATCTGCACCATTAAGCTGAAGGACGGCCGTATCGGCGACACCCTCGCTGATGCCAAGGCTGCTGAAGCTGCTTTCGAAGAAATGCCATTCCCAACACCTATCTTCACCATTGCCATTAAGGCTGCCAACTCACAGGAAGATGAAAAGCTCGGTGGCATTCTCAACGACCTCCACAAGACCGACCCAACCGTCATTTCAGGCATGTCACGCGAATTGCGCCAAAACATCCTGCAATGCCAGGGCGAATATCACTTCAACACACTGAAATGGTATTTCGACAATGTATATAAGATTGGTGTTGAAACCGCATCACCAAAGATTCCTTACCGTGAAACCATCACCAAGTCGGCTCGCGCTGATTACCGTCACAAGAAGCAGTCAGGCGGTAGCGGTCAGTTCGGTGAAGTTCACTTGCTGCTGGCTCCTTATTATGAAGGCTACACCGATCCAGGCGAACTGCAAGTGCGTGGCAAAGATGAATACGAACTGCCATGGGGCGGTAAGCTGATCTTCGCTAACTGCGTTGTCGGTGGTGCTATCGATGCACGTTTCATGCCTGCTATCCTGAAGGGTGTCAACGAACGTCTTGAACAGGGTCCTCTGACCGGTTCATACGCCCGCGATATCATCGTTTACGTTTACGATGGTAAGATGCACCCAGTCGATTCAAACGAAATGGCATTTAAGATTGCTGGCCGTATGGCTTTCTCAGCTGCATTTAAGGCTGCTGCTCCTAAGATCATGGAACCTATCTACGACCTCGACGTCCGCATGCCTGCCGACCTGATGGGTGCCGTCATGACCGACCTTCAGGGCCGCCGCGCCATCGTGATGGGTATGGATTCTGACCACAACTACCAGACCATCCACGCTAAGGTGCCGTTGGCAGAAATGGACCGTTATTCAACTTCACTCAGCTCACTGACATCAGGCCGTGGTACCTTCACCATGAAATATGCTGAATACCAACAGGTTCCTACCGACGTCCAGAACAAGCTCCTGAAGGAATACGAAGAAAGCCAGAAGGAAGAAGAATAATCGTTATTTCATTCCCGATATTGAAAAATCCCGTCAAATTGGCGGGATTTTTTAGTTGCTTCCTAACAATTATACAATCATTTGGTTATCACTATCTTTTGTGTTTGGCAATATTCACCACATAATACCGTGATGGTATAGACGCCATTGGCAAAATCTCGCAAGTCGATAACCTTTTGACCAGTATTTCCATCCAGTTCCACCTGCTTCACCCTTACGCCCATGGCGTTGAACATGGAAAGCTCCGCTTTGGCGTTGTCGTTGGGTAGGGTGTATTCCACAATTGTCCAAGTTGTAGCTGGATTGGGAAACATGTTCATTGTCAGTACGGTATGTTGCTCCGTTACGGTTAGGGAGCCTCCGTATTGCGCTTGCGGGTGTTCTTCCGTCACATCGTAACCTTGCTGAGAATCTCCTCCAGGATAGAAGTAGCCATTTTCCGACCAAACATCAAGATTGTCAGCAAAAGTGAACAGTTCTTCTAATGAAAGAATGCCATTGCCATCCGTATCCGGATTTTTGTCGTACTGCTCATGGTCAGGCATGTCTGTTTCCGTGAAAAAATCGCTCCAAGGCATTGGATTTGAACTATTTAATCCTCCAATAGTACCATAACCGATATTTTCCCACGGTCCCCAGGAATCGTTATTCTTATCATACACATGAGGATAATAGCCTAAGGCTGCGGCAGACCAAAAATAGGTGAATTCGTTCACATTAAACAGCAAAGGTGTCGGTGACTTTTCATTTGAACGGCCTGTTGCGGTAATATACCTTTCCGCCCAAGAATAGCCTTCGGCATCCGAGGCCGTGAAAACCGCCCTGTTCTTACATTCTGCTTCGGAAACATCCATGAAATCGTCTACGAATCCTCCTGAATGGCAGTTCTGCATCAACAGCACCATTTGCGAACAATTGACATCCGACAACCACTCCGAAAAATCTGATGAAGAAACAGCATTGCCCGTACTTCCAGGTGGATTCATGTTGAAGAAAGATTCATTTGTCGAACTGCTTCTTTCGCCATGTCCGGTGACGTAAATAAACAACTTGTCGTCAGGTGTGAGTTCCCACTCTTGTCCGATGTGGAACTTTTCCAAGAGAATCTGAAGATTCTGCCTGCCGTATACCCAGCCAAAGTCTGAATAAAAGTCAGATGTGCCGTCATGGTCCAAATCATGGCTATAATGACCAGATAAGGAAGGATGCGGAAGTACAAATACATGACCGTTATAATCGCCGTACACGTCATTTGTATTTGGAATAAATCCGTTATTAATCAACGTGTTATAGACGCATGACAAATCTCCCCAAAACCTGCCATTCGAGCTATAATAATCGCCGACATCGCCGCAAATCAGCACAGCCCACAAATGAGGATCTTGCGGCAAAATGTCTTTTGTGGGGTCAGAAGCAATGTCCGATTCGAAATCGACAGGTTGCGGCCTGTCCATTAATGAAACCATCATAAAATTCTCCCAATTTTTAGGGAATGTGGTATTTTCAATTATATTGAACTGACCCGTATTTGAATCTAAAAAACAATAGTTGCATGGATGAGACCAATTAGCAAATGGAAGCAAGTCAATGAAATAACCATAACAATTGTTGTAAGGCACGAAGATTATCGTGCCGTCAAAAAGTTGAATGCTATCATTTCTGTGCAATAATTCAGGGAAAGAATAGATGTCAACATATTCAATGATTGTATCATAAATCTGGTTGGTGACCAGTGCATCCGCCTGCTGGCTGGTGATTTGTGCCACGGCAATGTTGAAGGCCTCGAGGCAAGCGATTATTAATAAGGCAAACTTTTTCATGATGAATGAATTTCAAAAGTTGGTGCTATGTGCTTCATGTTCGACATGGTTAGTTCAATTTTCGATGCAACAAAGTTACGATATGAAAAACCAAAAAGTCAAGAGGAAAGTGATTTTTTAAAGAAACATGCCAAACAAAACAATGTCTAAAGTCCCAAAACTATACCTGCTCCGTACTTCGTCCAATGCTTGCTCATACTTCGCTCAATGCTCGCTCAATCTAAGGAATTGGACGATTTGTGCATTAGGTTATTACAAATAATAATTGAAGTACAGGGAAGACCTTGGGAAACGACAGGCAGCTGACGCTGCAAAGCTATATAGGTTCTGTCGGGAAATGTTGAGCAGAAATATAATGAGGCATCCTATACTTGTCATGCCACAAAATAGGAAAATCAGCGGTTCAAAAACATTATCCCGCCCAAATCCGTCAATGCGCCATCGTACAATTCGATGAGATTGAAGCCATTGCGCAAAAGGAAAGCATCTAATTCGGGTTTTTCTTTCAGATTTTGCGTGTTGCCGCAAACCACAAGATTTTGGTTGAAAACACCGCAACAGCCTGGGAAAAATCCGTAGTCGTGGCCCTCCAAATGAATTTGGTGCGGGTCGATGAAAAGGACATCGAAACCCGATTCCTGCAATTTTTTGCCAATGCCCAAATCGGAAGTGATGAAAGCCTTTTCGTTCAAAGCCAAAAGATTGCAGCGCGTATAGGCTTGACTGACATTGATTTGTTGCTTGTCGGCATAGAGTTTCAGAATACGCTCGTCGGTATGTTTCAGGTTGTGAACCAAAATATTTTTCGTACCACAAGCATTGTAATGCACCGTTTCGGGATGCACGAAACCCAAGGCTTGCTTGCCGCGCATCAGTTTTATGCCCGCCTTGTGCAATTCTGCAACCCATTCTTTCGGTGTATTCGGCGCAAAAACAAGCTGGTTTTCAGCATATTGAAAAAAGAAAATGTCGGGATGAGCAGCAATGGAAGGATAAACAAAATCGACGGGTTCAAGCCAAAGAACTTTGCCAAAAGCCGCTAATTTTTGCTTTGCAGGTTCAGGCATTAATGCAGAGGCAAGAATTATGGTCTGCTTGCTTTCGTCGGAAACTTCATAATGGAAATCGGCAGGGGAGAGGCTGTCATCACAAAGGAAATCAACCTGTTGGAACGAATCAAGCAATTTTTTTCGGTTTGCCGCTTGATAGCCAATGGCATTGGTGCGCTGCGATGAATGTGTATATAATATAAGGTGCTTGCCCTTGACTTGAATCGTAGCAAATTTCCGTCGCCAAACCTCACCGAAAACCATTTCTGCAAAGTTGTGATGATAAGGTCCCGCCACACAATCGCCGCCATCCAATTCATCGGAAGGATGCAAGCCTATGCGCAACACATTTATCTCGTTTTCAATAAAATAAGAATAAATATCCGCTGATTGCTGAACAGCCACTTCGATAGTCAAAGGCTGATATTGGCCTTTGCGAAAACGCTTTTCAAGCACCGTGTCTTTCACCACCAAGCAAGGATAAATGCGCGTTTCCTTTGCGCCAAGCGCAACAATGTCTTTTGCGGTCTGGAAATCCTTTTCAGGGGAAGAACCCGGTAAGCCTATCATCATTTGCAAACCCAAGGTGAAGCCTTCGGCAAGAATCATTTCCGAAGCCGATTTTATGGCCTCAAAATCATGGCCTCGACCACATTGCAAAAGCACTTCATTGTCAGTTGATTGTGCGCCAAGTTCAATGTTACGCATCCCGAATTGTTTCAACACTTTCAGTCTTTCCTTATTAATATAATCGGGGCGCGTGCTGCAACGGATACCTTGAATCTGGCCGCTTTCCAAATACGGTGCAACCGTCTTCAAATAATCATCTTGCATTTTTTCAGGCAAACCAGTGAAATTGCCACCGAAAAAAGCCACTTCAACAAACCTTTCCTCTTCCTTGAAAGAATGTAAATGCGTATCTATGATTTGCCTTACATGCTCACAATCAGGAATCTGGCTTTTTCCTGCAATGCTAAATTGATTGCAATAGACACAGCGGAACGGACAAGCCAACTCGGGAAGAAAAACAGGTATGTTGTAGTATTTCATGGCGCAAATTTCGGACAAAAAATGCAACCAAACGAAAAAAGATATACTTTTGCAATTTTGTAGCAATTAATAGAGTTATTAATAGAAAAACCTGATAAAAAATGAAAAGCAAACTCACAACCATCGCAATGATTCTTCTGGCTGCATTCATCACGCTCGGAGGAACGACAAGTTGCAAAAGCAAGAAAAGACTTGCAAAGGAAGCCGCTGAAGCCGAATACAAATCAAAAGTGGCTGAAGCCATCAAGGATTTGAACGCCATTTTGGACGATGAAACGCTGTGGACTTTGGAAGAAAAAGAAGCCCGCGTGCAAACCATTAAAGACTGGAACCTGCAAAATGCCGAAGTCGACGATTTACTCTTCCAGGTTGAAAAGAAACTGGCCCGCGAACGCGCCCAGAAAAACGAAGAGGAACGCCGTGCCGCCGAAGAACGCGAAAGGGCGCAATCGACAAATGTAGTGCTGGAAAAGAATTTCCGCAGCATTGCCAATGCAGGCAGCATTTCACAAGCCAACCGCGTTATCAATGAAACACTTGGATTGTTCGAATCGAACAATGTTCCTGTGCTAATCATCATCAGCCAAGCCGGCGGATTCAACGATTACGACCGTCCTACCACAATCGAAAAATATCTCAATTACCTAAAAGACCAGAAGATTTCGCGCAATAGTGTCAACGACATTAAATACAACGCTAACGGAAAAATCAGTGAATTGGAACTCATTAAAAAATAAGATAAATCGTAGTTAAATTATTGTTTATCAATCAGAAAGGAAATAAGAAATGAAAAAGATATTAGCAACATTAGTTATTGCATTATTCGTTGTCGGCAGTGCCTTTGCACAAGATGAACTGAGTTTCGAACGCAAGCAGGCCATCGATAGTCTGGCATTGGAAAAAGTCAGAGACTTGAGTAAATACATTAAAATTGCCGGTTCGAAAGACACGCCTTTCAGCGAAGCCAACCGCGTCATCGACCGCGCTGAAGAACTGTTTATGAGCGATGCTGAAATCGGCGTTTCATCGTTGTCATCAAACACCATTCAGTATTTCAGAGTCCGCAAATACTTCGAGCGTCTCATGCGCCTGAACTATGACCGCGTTGAAATTGAATGGTACAACATCGAGTATGTCAGCGACTTACAGCGTCAGCCTGATGGAACCTATGTCGGTGTTATCACCATTTTCCAAACCTTCAGAGGTTATGATGCAGAAGGCAATTTGGTTTACAAAGACACCACCAAGAAAGACATCACCGTTTACGTGAAGCGCAAAGAAACGCAAATCGGTGGCCGCACCATCGGTTTCTGGGATGTTTTGCTCGGCGACATGCGCGTCAAGGAAACGACAAACAGATAATTTGTAATTCATAAGAGTAATTCAGCGTTGCATAAACGTAACAATTGGTTTTTCAGATGAAAAAATATCGGATGATTATCATCGTGGTTTTGTGTGCCATAAGCTCATATTCAGCTATGGCCCAAACCATTGGCAATTTCATTAAAGATGAAACCGAACTGTATGCCATGACCAAACAAATGGGGCAGTTTATGCGACGCTTCAATTATGAAGAAGACCTATATGGTGAAAAACTGAACCCAAAAGACTCAAGATACCGCAGCAATAAAATGCGCCAACAGTCGCTTCCGATTCTTTTCGACCACGAAAAATTCGGTGTCAATTCGGAATTGGAACGCTATTTCATTGAAGACGTCACAAAAGATGATTCCGGCTACATGACATTTTTAGGCGGCAGATGGTATTCTGAGGTTTCAGCAACTTTTACCTACAACGGGAAAAACGTACCTATCTCTTTGATTTTGACCGTTGAAAAAGAAGGTCTTGGTTCAAAATGGGTGTTGACTAATGTTTATTTTTCCGAATTCAACAAACTTTTCCCGAATGGAGAAATTGCAGAAAAGGAAAAATATTTCTTGCACCCAATGAGCCACGAACTTGATTTCATGAACATCTACAAAGCCTTCCAAACTCCAGAAGTAATTGAATACTATGCTTCAAAAGAATTTCAACCCGACTATTTGACCTTGTTTTTCTACGAAATCAAGAAAGGCAACTTGAAATTCAAACAGGTTGATTCCGTAAAATTCCATGTCTTCCAAATCAAGGACTGGTACTTTGAAGTGTCGTGGTTCAACCGCTCGGGCACCAATTCGGGATGGCTTATGTCAAACATCATTTACTTGCCTGAAAAAGAAAAGGTTAACCTTATCAAATTTTATCAACCATGAGAAAATTATTTTCCACCATTATATGCTTGTTCTGTGTTTTTGGTTTCTGCCAAGCGCAAAAACTTTCCAAAGAAGAAATGCAAAAATATGAAGCCGATGTACGCAGCATGCTCACCTATTTTGAGGAAACTTTGAATTTCATCGGCGATACTGCAACAACGGCCCAGGAAAAGGAAATCGTTTTCATGGAAAGCTGGAGCAAAATTTTCATTGACGATAAGGTCCAAATCGAAGACGACCTCGACAACAACCGCAAAACACCTATCAACAAGGATGTTCAGGCCTATCTGAAGGACATTGACTTTTTCTTTAAGAAAGCAGCTTTTCAATTTGATATTCAAAGTATTGCTAATAGTACAAGAGAAGACGGAACCATATATTTCAAGGTCAGTTTGTCGCGCCATCTGACTGCTTTAACCATTAACAACGAAAAAGTTGACAACATCAAGAACCGTTTCATTGAAATCAATCTCGACCGTCAGAACAGCAACATGAAAATAGCCAGCATCTACACTTCGAAAATCAATGAAAAAGAGGAACTCAGAAACTGGTGGAATTCACTTTCTGGCAACTGGAAAAAAAGATTAGGAGAGGGCATTTATCTTTACGACAGCATCCCGATTGAGACTGTCGGCATGATTACCAGCACTGATTTCATTGCTTCCTATCCGGTTAACGGCGTTTTGCATGACAAGAACTTTAAAAATGACATGGCTGAACTCGACAGAAAACTGAAACTGGTCACGCAGAAACAAAATGTCGACATTTCAGGCATTCGCGAAATCATCAATGTAGAACCTTTAAATGAATTGTCAGACATCATCAGCCTGGATATTTCAGGCACTTCCATTGACGACATTTCTCCTTTGCGCAGCGCCAACAAACTGAAGGTTTTGCGTGCCAATTCAACCTTGATCAACGATATTTCAGCCTTGAAATATGACATCACTTTGGAAGAACTTGAAATAGCCAATACGGTTATCGATGACATTTCGGTCTTGCAATCATTGAGAGGTTTGAAAAAACTGAACATTGCCAATACTTTGGTCAACAATCTGAGAGAATTGAAAAACTGTCCCGAACTGACACATCTCAATGTCAGCGGTAGCAAAATCAGCAGCATTTCACCTGTTCAGGATTTGGAACACCTGGTTTCCATTGATGCCAGCAACACTTCCATTCGTGACCTTTCGGCACTTTCGAACATGACCGGTTTGCAAAGCGTCAATGTTTCCGGAACCGCTGTCAGCAACCTGCAAGCCTTAAACGAACTTGAAAACTTAAAGGAATTGTATTGCAGCAATACCAACATCAAGGATCTGACGCCTGTAATGAATCACCGTCGACTTGGAAAAATCTATTGCGACAAAACAAAAATCGGCATCACGGAAGCCAGCGAATACACCAAACAAAACCCTTATACCTTAGTCATTTACGACACCGAAGCCTTGCGCGAATGGTGGAACAAACTGCCAATTTACTGGAAGGCCATTTTCTCAAAACAAATCAATCTGGAATCGGAGCCAAGCACCGAGCAACTTCACGAAATCATCAACATGAAGGAACTCGACCTTTCCGGCAATCAATACATCCAAAACCTGCTGCCTGTCAGCCGACTCACTAACCTCGAAAAACTCAACATTTCGAATACCGAAATCAGCAATCTGATGGCTTTACAAGGCATGTTCAATCTGGAAAATCTCATTCTGAAACACACATTTGTCGAAGATTTGAGTCCTTTGAAAGATATGA
Organism: Bacteroidales bacterium; assembly: GCA_024400455.1. Lineage (GTDB taxonomy): Bacteria > Bacteroidota > Bacteroidia > Bacteroidales > F082 > Limimorpha. The sequence goes on from JAKSMU010000002.1 coordinate 114,737, forward strand.
GCAGTCTGCGTCAACTGAATATCGAAAACACGCCAATTACAGACCTGACACCATTAAGGACCGATTCAAACCTTGAAATCATTTGGGCCGACAGCACCAACATCAAAAGACACCATGTCGTAGCTTTGAAAGAAATCCAAAAACAAGTTACTGTTGTCTTCCAATCCGAAGACTTGAGAAATTGGTGGACAAATATTGATGACACTTGGAAAGAGATTTTCCGTGCACACGTTCCTTACACAGCTGCAATGCCAACCGACCTGCAGCTACAGCAAATTCTCGATTTGCGCGAAATCGTCATTGACCCAAGCATATTGATTCCTTCGCTTGCACCAATCTCCGATTTGACTTGGATTGAATCGCTGACAGCAAACAACCAAAACATAAGGGATTTGCAGCCACTTTCAAACAAAGTTTATCTCAAGGAACTCAACATCCAGAATACACCTGTTGCTGACTTGAAACCTATAGAAATGGACACTGCTTTGGAATTGCTGAACATTGAAAACACCCAAGTCAGCGATTTGAGTCCACTCGAAAAAATGATCAACATCAATACGCTTAATGCCGCCGGAACACCTGTCAAGGTACTGAAACCTTTGTCGGGACTGGTCAATATGGAAAAACTTTTCATCAACAATACCGATGTCAAAAACCTGGCACCAATTGAAAACCTGACTTCATTGAAACAACTGAAGGTTTACAATACGAAAGTGAAAAGCAAAACCATCGAAAAACTTCAGCAAAACCGCTTGGACTTAAACATTACATATTATTAATCGATAAGTTTTGCCAATTAGGAAAAGTAATAAAAACTTTTACTATCTTTGACGAAAATTTTATCTCCGTATGAACGAAGAAAACAACAAATGGTTAGTTGTCGTCAATCCTAAAGCCTGCATAGGAAAAGGAGAGAAGGACTGGCCTACAATAAAGCAGATTTTATTAGATGAAGGATTTGATTTTGAAGCTGTTATAACAGAATATCAAGGTCATGCCATAGAAATAGTCAGACAAGGAATAGCTGAAAAAGGTTTTCGAAAAGTGATTTCCATTGGTGGCGATGGCACAAATAACGAAGTCATCAACGGCATTTTTACGCAAGATGTGGTTCCAACCAACGAAATCACAATGGGTACAATTCCCGTCGGGACAGGCAACGACTGGGTAAGAACCTTTGATTTTCCCGAAGATTACCAGAAAATCGTCAAAATTCTGAAAGCAGGAAACACTTTTGCGCACGACATTGGCAAAGTGACTTATTATAACGATGGTGACCCTAAAGTGCGTTATTTCCTGAACGCCGCCGGAACTGGTCTTGATGAAATGGTCTGCAAAAAAACCAATATCATGAAACAAAACGGTAAAGGTGGTAAAATCAGATATTTACTGAACACTGTGACTTGTCTCCTGAATTTCAAGATAACGAATATCGTCATTGAAATTGATGACAAGCAAGTCTTTGACGATTACATTCTGAGCCTTTCCATAGGAAACTGCAGATTCAACGGCGGCGGCATGATGATGATGCCTAATGCTGTTCCCGATGATGGTTTGTTTGACTTAACTGTCATTAAGGATGTGTCAATTTTCAAGTTTGCCACCAATGTCAGCAATATCTACGACGGAACTTTCATCAATAAGATGAAACAGGTTTCGACTTTCAGAGGCAAGAAAATCAGAATAACTTCCAAGCCGGCACACTCACTGCTTCTTGAAACTGAAGGAGAAACCTTGACCAATTCGCCATTCGATTTCGAGATGATGCCAAAGGCAATCAATATGCTCGTCAAGCAAAATGCCGGAAGAAAAGCACATAACGGAAAATCCTAAATAACAAAACATTATGATAAACATTGATCAAGTAAACTTTGAAAATAAACGCGTTGTCGTCCGCGTCGATTTCAACGTCCCGTTGGACGAAAACTTCAATATTACCGACGACACCCGTATGCGTGCAGCCATGCCAACCATACAGAAAGTCATCAACGACAAAGGCATGATTATCCTGATGTCGCATCTTGGCCGCCCAAAGAAAAACCCAGATCCTAATTTCTCCATGAAGCCGATTTTGGCCCATCTGAAGGAACTTGTCGGAAAAGACGTAGCATTTGCCGAAGACTGCGCAAAAGCCGCCGATAAAGTCGCTGCTATGCAGCCTGGCGATGTCCTGCTGCTCGAAAACCTCCGCTTCTATGCCGAGGAAGAAGGCAAGCCACGCGGCATTGAAAAAGGCGAAGAAGGCTATGACGAAGCTAAGAAAGCCATTAAAGCCTCGCAAAAGGAATTCACAAAAACCTTGGCAAGTTATGGCGATTACTACATCAACGATGCTTTCGGCACCGCTCACCGCGCCCACGCTTCCACCGCTTTGATTGCCGATTATTTTGATGCCGATCACAAGATGTTCGGTTACCTGATGGGCAAGGAAGTGGCAGCCGTCAACAAGGTGATGAACGAAATCCAGCGTCCATTCACAGCCATCATGGGTGGTTCGAAGGTTTCCACAAAGATTGACATCATCGAAAACCTGCTTACAAAGGTTGACAACCTCATTCTTTGCGGCGGCATGACTTACACCTTCAAAAAAGCCCTCGGCGGCAAAATCGGCAATTCGATTTGCGAAGACGATAAGTTAGACCTCGCCCTTGAAATCCTCCAAAAAGCAAAGGACAAAGGCGTGAACCTTTACCTTTCATTCGATGTTGTGGTTGGCGATAAATTCTCAAATGATGCCAACACACAAGTCGTTGATCCAATGAACGTTCCTGATGGTTGGGAAGGCATGGACTGCGGACCTGAAAGCCGTAAATTCTATGCCGGAATCATCAAGCAATCGAAGACAATTTTGTGGAACGGACCATGTGGCGTGTTTGAATTTGACAAGTTTGCCGAAGGTTCAAAAGCATTGGCCGATGCCATTGTTGAAGCTACCGAACAGAACGGCGCTTATTCACTGATTGGCGGCGGCGACAGCGTCAGCTGCATCAACAAGTTCGGTTTGGCCGACCGCGTCAGTTACGTTTCAACAGGCGGCGGCGCTTTGCTCGAAGCCATCGAAGGCAAGGAACTGCCTGGCATTGCTGCCATCAAAAAGTGAATTATATAATTTAATATCAATTTAAAAAGCCTCCTATTGGGGGCTTTTCTTATTTTTGTGGCTCAAAAATTTTACACCATGTCGAAAACCATAGTCAACATCATTGATAAAAACAATCCTTTGCCGGCTTATCTTTTCACTAAGGAAATCTATGCAACCGGCGACAAATTCCTTTTCATTTCAACGAAAGAAGAATCCGACTGCATTAAAATTTTAATTAAGCAATTGACTATCAATGAATCAGATGTCGAATCCATCATTGTTGAAAGCGAAAACGGCAATTTCCTTTACGAACTGATTTGCCGCAAGGTGAAAGAAAAACTTGACAAGGAAACGGATTATTACGTCAATCTGGCAGGCGGTTCGCGTTACATGGCTTTGTCGGTGCAACATGTTTTTGAAGATTTCAAATCATTGTTTTTCTACACGCAAACCCGTGAAAACCAAATCGTAAAGACCATTTTCGATAACAGCATTTACGACAACGACGATGTGATTTACCCGATAGACTACCGCATGACGCTCAGCGAATATTTCGAACTTTACGGTTTGGACCACGATGCCAACGAACCGCGAAAAGCCGTGCGTGACGCTGCCTTCGCAAAACATCTGTTTACCATGTTTTCGCAAAATCTACTTGGCAATGGCGATTATAAAGTGATGGACATTTTGCGCGAAAAATACCGCAACTGGAAATACATCAAGATTTCGGAAGTGGAAAATCCGACAAAAAATTACATGACGGCAATTCCGAATCTCAGCAAGTTTCTGGAATTCATCGGTTTTGTGCCGAAAATGAATAATTCGCTGCAACAGGATGAAATTGAATACCTTACCGGCGGATGGTTTGAGGAATATGTCTATTATCTGATAAAGGCAACCGTAAATCCACAGGACATTGCCATGGGCGTTCACATTTCGAGCAACGGACTGAAACACAACAACGAACTCGATGTCTGTTTCATGAAAGCCAACAAACTGTATGTCATTGAATGTAAGACAGGTGTGAACAGCGAAAGCCTGTTCAACGAAATCGTTTACAAGGTCTGCGCCTTGAAAGAAGTTTTGCTTGGCACCAGCAATTCCTATATTTTCTCCTTGAAAAAAGACTACAAAGGCAGTTGGAGAAAAACCGCCAACTACATGGACATTACTTTCTGCGACTACAATTGCCTGACCAAACCGCAAAACATTAAGAAAGTGATTAATAGGATGGTGGAGATTGCGAAAGAGTGAGCGTTTTTATTCTGACAAAAAGCATAAAAGTAGATCATTTTTACACTTAAAACAAAGAAGCTATGAAAAAAGCATTAATCATCTTATTATTATCAAGTATATTAGGAGGACGAATCTACGGACAATGTTTTCACTCGCTGGATGAAATGATAACCAATAGTGTAAACCTGTATTGTTCGAGCGAGTTTAAGGTTGAAAATCACCCTTATATTTGCTTTGCTAACAATCATTTCAATACGATTAAATTGCCATTCCCAATCATTCCTTCAATCAGTTATACTCCAGATTCTTTGATTCCGAGAAAAGCATATAAAACAGGAGTTGACATTGTCAATGTGGATATTGATGTTAAAATGAATCAGCTTATTATTTATTTGCAATACGAAATTGAAAAAAAGAAAAACTGCTTTAACTATTATTCGGAGATGCAAAATTTTGCACGCCATGTTTATGAGTTTTGTGATGAAGAACAGGGTTGGAAATTGATAAAAGTTGAATCTCATAGTATTTGAACAGAGATTGACTCAAACTATAATTTGCAAACAATAACTAAATCTTCCCGAACCAATAAATTTACTTTTTCACCCAAAACCAAGGCGCGGTTATCTGCAAAATGTCCGGCTGGAAAACCGAAACAAAATGGATAATCATAATCCCTGACAGCTTCGAAAATCACTTCCTCGACCGTTTTTCCGAATGGGTCGGGATTGTCGTGGATTTCGGTCAAGCCACCAACGATGAGGCCTTTCAGGTTTTGGAGTTTTCCGGCACGTTTCAAGGCAATCATCATCCTGTCAATGTGATAGATATATTCGTCAACTTCCTCAATGAAAAGGATTTTTCCATCGGTTTCAGGAAACGACGAAGAACCCATCATGCCATACAAAACGGAAAGATTGCCGCCAACGATTTCAGCTTCGGCTTCGCCAAAACGATTCATGTCAAAAGGTTTCAATTCATAATGCAATGGTTTGCCCAACAAAGCATCATAAAGTGACTGCTTGGCTTCGGCTGTCTTGTTCATGAAATTGTAAGGCATGGAAGCATGAATGGTAGGATAGCCTAAACGCTGCATTTTGCCATGGAAAACCGTCACATCACTGAAACCGATGATGAATTTCGGGTGCAAGGCAAATTTAGTGAAATCCAATTTGTCGATTATACGAATGCTGCCATAGCCGCCACGCACCATCCAAATGGCATCAATATCCTGACGGTCAAGATATTCTTGAATGACAGCAGCACGAAAATCATCATTACCGGCAAAAATGAAATCTGATGCAAAAAGACGTTCATCGTAAACCGGAACAAAACCTTTTTCCTTGAGCCAATCAATGGCAAATTTGATTTCATCAAGCGTGATTTTCCGCGCTGATGCCGCCAAAGCAATTCGAGAACCTGTATGTAATGGATTGATTGTCATTATTCTCTGATTATTTCATCTTCATCCAAAGCCTCGCCATCATATTTTATTTCCACATCCTGACTGTAAGTGATGGTAAAATACAACTCGCCAGTTTCAAGATATTTTTTCCATTCGCCGTGACGCACACCACCTGCGAACGACTGAACCTCACGGATTTTCCCATTCGGATAATAGTAATTATGCTGTCCTTCGGGATAACCCGCATTGTAGGAACCTTTGAAAGCCATTTTGCCATTGTCGTAAAACGAAACCCATTCGCCTACTTTCTTACCATTGCGGTATTCGCCTTCCTCGTGCATGTCGCCAATTTCTTCCATCCATTTTCCGGCCTTTAAACCGTCGAAATAAGTGCCTGAAACAATCAAGTTACCTTCGGTGTCATATTCCTTGTAAAGTCCGTATGCAACGCCTTTAAAGAAGATTTCCTCGATTTGTATTTTGCCGTTGTTGTAATACCAAATCCAAGGGCCGTCTTGTTTGCCTTCCTTGAAACTGCCTATTTCCTCTAATTTTCCGTTTTGGTAATAATATTTCCATTCGCCCGACCTTTCGCCATCGATGAAAATGCCTTCGGCACGCAGAGTGCTGTCGGCAAAAAATTCCTTGTATTCACCACGACGTTTGCCATCGGTGCCGACAATGCCATTGCTGATCAAAGCACCTTTATTATATGTCTGCGAATTGATTACATTGCCTTTTTCATCAAATTCACGCCAAATTCCTTCCTTTTTTTCGTCACGGAACGATGCTTCGCGCTTCACCTTACCATTCGGAAAATACTCATACTGCATCACCAATGGTTTCAGTCCGCTTTCCTGAACTTGCTCAATATCATTGACATACTTCGTGATTTTCTTCAAGTTGCCTTGCTTGTCGTATTCCTTATAAAAACCATCGCGCAAACCGTGACGATAGTAACATTCCGTGTGCAAACTCCAATCTTCAAAGAAAGTCTTCCAATAGCCGTGCTTTTTGCCTTCCTTGTCATAACGGTTCAAAACCTCACGATTGGTGATGAAACCTTTTTTATAGGTGATGATTTCCTTCAACACGCCAAGCGTATCAAAAACGGGCGAAATGCCTTCCTCAAAACCGTTTTTGTAGATGATAGTCTGCAACAAATGATGTTTTCTGTCGTAACGACCACCTTCGCCTGAGCGGACATCCTTCACAAAAGGTTCTTCCAAAACTTCGTTTTCACTGAAAGTGTATCTAATGCCCTGCTTTACACCTTTATTATAATTGATAATTAAAGTTGTATCGCCTGTTTCAGAGAAAAACCTCCAAACGCCATCCAACAGAAAACTGACGCGATTGCCTTCCGATTTCAGCTGACCGTTTTCGTAATAAGTCTTCCAATAGCCGTCAGGTTTGCCATCGCGCAAGGTTCCTTCACTGGAAATATTTCCATTCGGATAATTAAAAACCTGATAATCAGATTGTGAAAAACAAACTGTACTGAAAAGAAAAAAAAGTGATATTACGATTACCTTTTTCATTTTGATTATCATTTCGGCTACAAAATTAATAATTTCCGTAAAAAGGAAAAACGCAAAAAATTACTTATTTTTGCTTCAGCAATCGTAACAAGGAGTTTCGTTTATTAACCGCTTACCATTAATTATTCATTAATTTTTTAATTAATAATTTTGGTGGTCATTAATAAGGCTGGTGAATTGGTTGAAAACTTTTCATTAAAAAATTTGCTTTTTTCGGTGGCAGTTTGAGACGGCAATTTTGAAAAAGACGATAGGTTTCAAAATCAGTAAAATTACTTCATTTTGAAAAATCGTCCGATAGTCTGAAAAGTGCGCTAATGTGACAACAAAAAATGATGTTTTTTGTTCATTACGATTGTTGATAAAGTTGAAAAAAATGACCCCTTTGGTTTTTATCAACAGAATTATTAATTATGCACACAAAACACAAAAGTTATCAACAGGTAAATTGTTGATAACTTTTTATTTTTCAGATTATCAAGTCGTTATAAGAAAAATGTTGATTTTTTTCATAGGGTAACTCACTCATAATTAACGAATAAACTTGGCGGTGAAAACGAAAAAATTTACTTTTGCAGATTATTTATCAACAAGTGTAGAAATGAAGCAAATTATTCCTATAGCGAGTGACCACGGCGGCTTCGAAATGAAGCAGTTTTTGGTGGAAAAACTCACAGAAGCCGGTTATGAAGTGAAGGATTTTGGTACGCACAGCACCGAGAGCGTCGATTATCCCGACATGATTCATCCTTTGGCTACGGCTATTGAAAAGGGTGAATTTCCATTGGGCATCATTCTTTGCGGCAGTGGCAACGGAGCCCAAATGACAGCCAATCATCATCACAATGTGCGTGCTGCGCTTTGTTGGAATGTTGAACTGGCAAAATTGGCCCGTCAGCATAACGATGCCAACATCATGTCGCTTCCTGGCCGTTTCATCGGTAAGGAACTTGCTTGGGAAATGGTTCAGGCCTTTCTGAGCACCGAGTTTGAAGGTGGCCGTCACATCCGTAGAGTCGAAAAAATTGAAAACTATTAATATATGAGTGATTTGAAATCGACATTCAGGAAAGAAAGCGAGATTGCGTTCAACGAAGACCATTGGCAGAAAATCAATTATAACACAAGTTGTTATGAAAGGAATTTTACCAAAGGCACTATAAATTATCAGGACATTAATCTTGAAAAGCAGCGTGCCTATACGATTCGTAACAAATCTTTGCTTAATCTTGAGAAACTTCTTGTCGATTTTGAAACTCATTTCACCGCCAATGGCGGAAAAGTGCTTTGGGCACGCGATGCGCAAGATGCCCGAGACCAGATTTTCGACATCATCAACCATCAATCTGATAAGACAGTAACTCGTTCAAATTCAACAGTATTAGACGAAATTGAATTCAATGAATTCATGCAACGGAAGGGCATTCCATTTGCCGAAACCAGTGTTGCGCGTTTTGTGCTGAAGATTGCCGATATGAAGCCTTATCATCCGATTGCACCGGCCATTCATCTTTCAAAAGAGGAAATCAACGACATTCTGACAAGAAATTTCAAGTTGAAACCAGACAGTTCTGTGAAACAGATGGTCAATTTTGTTCGTTACAAGGTTTCGAATGAAATTAAAGCGGCATCGGTTTGCGTTACGGGTGCTAATTTCCTTTTATCGGATGTCGGAGGTGTTGTTTTGACTGAAAATGAAGGTAACATTTTGAAATCCAGTTCATCAGCAAAGGTTCATATTGTTGTGTCTGGCATTGCAAAAGTCATTCCTTCCATCAATGATTTGGGCATTTTGTTGCCTTTACTTTCCACTCATGCCACGGGACAAAGCATGGCGGCCTACAATTCCATCACTTTTGGTCCTTCAAAAAAAAGCGATGGTCCCGAACAGATGTATGTCATTTTGCTGAATAACAACCGCACAGAACTGCTATCAAAAGAAAAGCAACGCCAGATAATGTCGTGCATTCATTGTGGTGCGTGTGTCAGCGTTTGTCCTGTTTACAAAAACATTGGCGGCTATAGTTTCGGCACTACACACATCGGACCATTTGGTCTCATTTGTAATCCATTGATCAACAACTTAAAGGATTATGAACATTTTACTTCGGCATGTTCGCTTTGTGGGCGTTGCACCGAAGTTTGTCCTGTGAAGATTCCTTTGGATGATTTGATTATAGAAAACCGTCATCTTATTAATAATGAAAGGATTGGTGATGTTAAGATAGAAGCTTTGTTCAAGGCTTTGATTTGGCATTGCAAATCGCGCAAGAAAATGGATGCGCCATTGTGGGTGAAGCGTCTGGAGATGAAAAAACTATATGCTCCTGTTTTGGGCGAAAAACGCGAAATGCCCGAATTGGCGACGAAATCGTTCAGTCAGATGTGGCGGGAGATAAGCGGTGAAGAGTAATAAACCGAATTATTCTCAACATTAATTACGGTCTTCATTTATTCCTATTAAAAATCTTCCTATTTTTGTTTTCTTAAAATAGGATAATAGTATTAATTTATTAATTTAATTCTCTGATTATGAATAGGAAAAATCTACTTTTTCTCTTTCTTGCGGTTCTCATTATGCCTCTTTCGGCACTCGCCCAAGGCATTACCGTGAAAGGAAAGGTCATTTCGAGTGAAGATGGTTTAGGTTTGCCAGGTGTGACCATTCAGGTGAAAGGTCTCACCGATGGCACCGTTACCGACTTGGATGGCAATTATTCCATCAGTACTGATGCAAAGAAAACATTGGTTTTCAGTTTCGTTGGCTTTAAAACCAAGGAAGTTGCCATCAACGGAAGAAACAAAATCAATGTCACACTTGATGTTGATGCCAAAATGCTTGACGATGTTGTCGTTACTGCTCTCGGCATTAAGCGTCAGAAGCGTGAGTTGGGTTATGCTACCGAAGAAATCGGCGGCGATTTGGTGGCTCGTTCTGGAACGGGTAATGTCATCAGTGCTTTGAGTGGTCGCTCAGCTGGTGTGCAAATCATCAATCCTACTGGTGTTGACGGCGGTTCTTCGCGTATCGTCATCCGTGGTAACAACAGCATTTTCGGCGATAACCAGCCTCTGATTGTGGTCGACGGTGTGCCGATGACCAACGAAGGCGGTTTGACCGATTGGAGCGGTGGCCGTGACTGGGGTACAGCCTTGAACAACATCAACCAGGAAGATATCGAGAACATCGACATTCTGAAAGGACCTACCGCAGCAGCCCTTTATGGTTCGCGAGGCGGTAATGGTGTGTTGCTCATCACCACAAAGAAAGGTACCAAGCAGAAAGGTTTAGGTATTTCATATTCATTCGGTTATAAGGTTACGCAGCCTTATTTATACCGTGATGTTCAGAACAAGTATGGTGCTGGTGGTCCTATTTCGTTCAACACGCCTACTTTGACACCTGTCGAAGGTCTGTTTGACGAAGATGGCAATCAGGTTTATGATTATCCTGGCATTTACAGCGTTGACAACGGTCCGGAAGGAGAACCAACCAACACCACTTTCGGTTATTATGGCGGTGCTGTTTCGTGGGGTCCTGAAATGAATGGCGAAAGCGTTCAATGGTGGGACGGCCAAATCCGAAAATATTCGCCACAGCCTGACAATCTGAGCATGTTGTACAAGAATGGTCATACGATGAACAACAACATTTCGTTCCAGAATGCCGGTGATTTCGGTTCCATCCGCGTTTCGTTCACCGATTCGAGAACCGATGCCATCATCGACAACTGCAATTTACGTCAGACGACCGTGAATGTCGGAACTTTGATCAATGTTTCGGAAAAAATCAAGGTTGATGTTGCTTTCAACTATTTGGATTATTTCCGCTTGAATTCGCCTGAAATCGGTGAATCGTACAGCAACTTCAACAAAGGTTTGCTTTACAGTTGGCCGCGTAGCTGGCAGGGCATTGAGAGCACGACTTACGAAAATCCTGATGGCACGATGAATCAGTTCAGCGGTTATCCTTATCAATACATTTACAGCAACACGTTCTGGTCGTTCTACAACAACAATACAACCCTCGACCGTGACAAAATGTATGGTTCCATCCGTTTGACTTACGATGTTACGCCTTGGTTGAATGCCAGTGCAAAAGTCGCATTGGACTGGAACAACGATAACTACACGACCAAAAACAAGCCAACGACTATCGATGGCATGGCTGGCGGTTATTACTCGAAGAGCAAGGCCACAGCCATCACCCGCGATGCTGATTTCCTGTTGACCGCTTATAAAGACAAGATTTTCGGTTCAAAGTTCAATGTGAAATTCTCGGTTGGCGCTGAGCAATATTATGGTTATCGCGAAGGTTTGAACGGTGCATCAGGCACTTGGTCCTATGCCAACCTTTACACCATTTACAACTACACATCTGCATCAGAAAGAGTGTTCGGCGAATCACGCTGGGAAAAGCAAGTCAATTCGGTTTACTCATTCTTTAACTTGGCTTACAGCGATTGGATGTTCTTGGATGTCACAGGCCGTAACGACTGGTCGTCGACTTTGCCAATCACGAACAACAGTTATTTCTACCCATCGGCAACTCTGAGTTTTGTACCGACATCGGCATTCAAAAACTGGAATTGGGGTCCTGTCAATTTCTTGAAACTGAGAGCATCGTGGGCTAAGACGGCAAGCGATACCGAACCTTATCAGTTGACTTATACCTACAACACAGGTTCATTCGGTAACCAGCTTTCGGCCACTTTGCCGACCACAGTTCCGCCATTGGAACTGAAACCGCAACGTCAGCGTTCCTATGAATTAGGTTTTGACCTTGGCTTGGGACCACGTTTCAACATGGACTTCACCTATTATGATATTTATTCCTGGGATCAGATTCTGTCGTCGCCAGTGGCACCTTCATCAGGTTCAAGCAACGTGACCATCAACACGGGTGTCGTTACCAATAAAGGTATCGAAGCCATCATGAGTTACGATATTGCCCAAGGAAAGGATTACGCAATTCAGATGGGTCTGAATATTGCCCGCAACAAGAATCGCATCGTCGATTTGGCAGGATCCGATATGTATATGCTTTCCGAAATCTGGGGTTCCAACGGTCCGGCTATTGCCGTTGCCGAAGGCGAAGATTACGGAACAATCTATGGTTGGGATTATGTTTACGAATACACAATGCCAAATGGTGATGTCATAGGTCCATTCTATGATGCTAATGGCAATCCATTGCCTTTGATTAATGAAGAAGGCACTGAATATCTGAAGACTGAAAACCGCGTTCCAGTCGGCAACTGCGCTCCATTGGTTACTGGCGGTATCAACCTTAGGGCTTCTTATAAGAATTGGTCACTTTATGCTTTGGTTGATGCTAAATTGGGCGGTCAAATCTATTGTGGTTCTTATGTTGTTGCAATGCAGACGGGTCAAAGTCTTGAAACCCTTTATGAACGTGATGGCAACGGCCTTCCATTTTATGACGAAAATGGTCAGCTTATTGGCAATTATGGTATTGTTTTGCCTGGCCAGTGCATTAATACTGAAACGGGCGAAACCTATTTGAACGAAAATGTTGTCCATTACCTTTACAAATACATGCCGAACTTCGGCGGTTGGGGTAACTATCTCACAACACCTGGCATCGTGAACAACACATGGATTAAGATGCGCGAACTCTCCTTGACTTACGAATTGCCACAACGTTTGCTCGAAAAGCAGAACTTCTTCAAGCAAGCATCAATTTCGTTGGTTGGCCGCGACTTGTTCTATTTCTACAAGACTTTGCCTGACAACATCAATCCTGAAGGAACGCAAGGTACGGGTAATGCCCAAGGTTTGGAATACGCTTCCTATCCTGGCACGAGATCATTTATGTTATCAGTAAAAGTGAATCTGTAATTAACATCAAAAAATGAAGACAATGAAAAAGTTAATCATCATATCAGTCGTATTGCTTGGTTTGGCTTCATGCACCAAGAATTTTGAAGAAATGAACGAAAACCCGTTCAGCCCGACGGGAACGACTGTCGAGGCCTTGTTCAACGGTGTGGTCAGTTCGTTGCAGCAGACATCAAACGACATGTTCTATTTGCAGAACGAAATCTTCTATCCTGAAACTGAATTAGCCGCCTTGACATCCGATGCTTGGGGCAACTCGCAAATCGGAACGGCTTCAGTTTGGTCGAATTATTACAGCGCATTGTCGAACATCCGCGAAATTGAAAAGCGTTTTGACGATTATTGCGTAGAAAAAGGCGATGATTCCATTTGTGATAAGGTTCGTGCGCAACTTATTATTTTAAAGGCATATAAGACTTTGAAAGTCACTGACATTTTCGGCGATATGCCTTACACGCAGGCTGGACGCATTTGGGAAGGTGCCGACAATTCGGAATACATGAAGCCGAAATGGGACAAGCAGCAAGACATTTATGAATCGGTGCTGAAGGAACTGGAATGGGCACGCAACATTCTGGTTGAAAATCCTGAAATGACGCCTAATGGAAACGAATATTACAAATTGGGTTACGATGTGCTGTTCAGCAACAACTACACGCAATGGGCCGAATTTGCCAATTCATTGATTTTGCGCCACGGCTTGCGCATGTATGACAAAGAACCTGCATTTGCTGAGCCTTTGTTGGTCGATGCCTATAATTTCAATTATTCGGTCCTGAGTGCATCGGGTGGCGTGGCTACCGGCGGTGCCGTTGCTCTGTGGCCGAGCGTGTTGAATACAAGTTGGGATATGAACTGGGCTTTCCGTGAGCACAAGAACCTCCGCATGGGCGAAACCGTCTGGAGTTGCCTGAGCCATACCGACGATATGGATGGCAGCGGCATTTTTGACTATCGTACATTTGTTTTCTTTGATACCAGCCACAAGACCGATAGTTTCCCTGATGGTGCTTGGCACGCTTATCCACAAATTCGTACGATGGAAACGCCAAACGAAGGCGGAACGCCATACGCTCAGACCCGCGATGCCAACTACACCTTCAAAGGCCCTGCCTGCTTGTTCTCACCTATCAATTACTATCTGACCCGTGATGAAAAATACATCCCTCAGATATTGATTACTTACGCAGACGTTCTCTTTATGAAGGCTGAAATCGAACTTCGTCATATAGGCGGCATCAATCCGCCAAGCATGGGCATTGAAGAATCCATCCGTCAAGGCATTTATCAGTCGTGCCTCTTCTGGACGCATCTGCCGCATAACACCAGCCGTTGGACTTACTATTATCCGCAATACACCAGTTATATAGGAAGTCTCGACATTTGGGCTTGGAGCAACAACATGGCAGCCAACATCATGAACTATGCCGTTTACATGAATCCTGATTTCGGTTACACGGATGAAGATTATCTGAATCTGATTTACCAGCAACGCTGGCTGAACCTCTTCCGCGAACCACAGGAAGCTTGGTCTTTGGCTCGCCGCACTTGGGCAACGCCAACCACCACCAACCACGCCAAACTGACCTCATTCCGTATGGAATATCCTCAGAACGAAGTGGAATACAACTACGACAACTACACGACGCAAGTCGGCACAATGTCGAATGGCGACAGCCGTCAAACGCCTGTGTGGTGGATGACGAAGACTTCGGTAAGATAATACTTTACAAATATTATCCAATATGAAAAAGTCAATATTACTTGTTCTTAGTCTTGTCTTCGCTTTTGCGGCAAAGGCTCAGGTCGAATACATTTACGATTTCAACAGCTTGCAGACGGGCACGCAGTGTTTGAATGGTCAGGACGGCTGGTCGACGCATTATCAGACTGCTGGTTCATCACAGGATTTCGATGTTGATTACACTGCCGATGGTGGCATTACAACAGATGAAAGCATTGGCGTTTGGTATCCTTACGGCGGCCCGGGCGTGGGTCGTACCGCTACCCGAAAGGCAAGTCCAAATTTCAATTTCTCTTTCCAGAATGGCGGCATCATGGATTTTGAAATCGATGTGCAACGCAACTGGTGGGGCTGTTTCTTTGGTGTCGGTTTCGATGGCGATGGCGACGGCAACATTCTTCCCGGCATGACCGAAAGCGATGGCGGCGTGTATATCCGCATCAAGCAGGAAGGTGCTGAAAATCATTCCACTTTGAATCTGCCCAATGGCACTTCTGTTGCCTTCGATTATGATGAAGGCGGTTGGGCGCGTTACAAGATGTCGTTCGATTTCGGCGCTTTCGATGGCGAAGGTTCTGTCACGGTTTTCGTGATGCCAAACTGCGATGGCGAATGGATTCAGCAGGCGGCTGCTACCAATGTCAATATGCACCTTACACCAGGTTCGGGCAATATGTCGGACTATCAGGTTTGGGATGGCGTTTATTTCCATTCACAAGGCGGAACGGGTGCTTTCGACAACATTCTTGTCCGTCAGCAACCCGATGGCAATGCACAACTCATTGATATGGCAGACATTCCGAATCAGCTGATTTTCAACAATCCGATTACCTTGACAGCTACGGCTTCATCAAATCTGCCAGTCAGTTTCGAAATGATGGAAGGTCCGGCCACTATCAGCGGCAATGTACTGACTTTGACGGGCGAAACGGGCATTGTGAAACTCAAGGCTTCGCAAGCCGGCAACGACCAGTGGCTTCCTGCTCCTGATGTAGTTAAGACTTTTGAAGTCGTCGACCCGTATGCCTATGAACCTGAAGTGAAAATCCGTCGTCCTTTCGATGGAACGAAAGTCTATATGGATGCTCTTCATCCAGTGATGCTTGTGGTTTCGGCATACATTGAACACCCCGAAGTCATAAAGTTCACGGATATTACTTGCTCAATTGACGGTCAGCAAATTGCCTTGCACACCGATTATCCCGATGATCCGGACAATGGCTATTATTACAATGTGTGGACACCAAGTGCATTTGGCACTTACAACATGACGGTCAGCGTGACGCAATCGGGCGACAAGACAACGACTTTCACTAATTCCTTTGAAATCACCAATCAGATTGACAACACTTTGGATGTCGTAACGATGAATGGCGACATGATTTGCACACCTTCCATCCAAAGCGTGAGAGGCGAATATACAATGCCTTCACATGTGGGCGCTTTCAATGACATTGTGGCGCATTACGACCATAATTGCGTGAACGGCAATTGTGATGCCTACGATAGGGTAGGTGGCGTGAAAATCAGAAATTACCGTGGCGAATGGGTGGAATTGTTCCGCTACATTTCTCCATTTGGCGTTCAGTGCGAGGACGAAGTGAATGTCAGCGACTACACTTCCTTGTTGCAAGGTTTGGTTGAGTTTGAATATTATTTCGAATCGTGGAGTGGTTCGGGCTACAATCCTGTCCTGACTTTCACTTTCACCAAAGGTACGCCTGAATATCTCTATGCCGATGTTGATGAAATCTGGTTCGATATGTACGGTTTTGGCGACTATGCCAACCAGCAGCCTGTGCCAGTGGTCAATTACCAATTCAGCGATAAGGCTGAGGCCGCAAAACTGAAAATGACGACTACGGGACACAACTGGAGCAGCGGTCAGAACGGCACTTACAATACAGGCAATGCGGCTGAATTTTACGAAGCCACACACCATATTTTAATCAACGGCGAAAGCAAATACGACCAGCATCTTTGGAGAACCTGCAACCCGAATCCGGCTGGCTGTTCGCCGCAAAACGGCACTTGGACCTACAACCGCAGCGGTTGGTGCCCTGGTTCCATAGGCATGGTCTGGGACTTCGACTTGACGGATTACATTTCCGCCGGCAGTGCCGAACTTTTCTATCAGTTCGACCCGACTTATCTCGACTACTGCCATCCGAATCACCCGGATTGCATTGATGGCCAGACCTGCACCGATTGTGCAGCACCCGACAATCCGGTTTTGCGCGTGGCGGGCAAGGTCATCACTTTCAGCAATGACGAGGGAATGGTGCTGAGCGTTAATCCGATAGAGACGGAGTCCTCATTCACGGCAAGCCTTTATCCGAATCCTGCCAAGAACTTGCTGACCATCAAGACGGATTACGACAAAGGCGCCGTCAGCGTTTTGGTGCTGAACATGCAAGGTCAGGAGGTGATGTATTTCACTGTCGAAGGTCAACGCACCATCGATGTCAGCCGTTTGCCAGCCGGCATTTACACCGTGAAAATGCTTGGCGGCAGCGTGGTGACGCAAAAGGTGGTGATTGAATGATTAAAAATATAATAGAATCGGAATTATAATAAATTGAATATGAAAAAATTATTAGTGATGTTTGGATTGGTGTTATTTGCCATTAATGCAATAGCCCAGCCATTAGTAATGCTTCCTGTAAATAATCAGCAACAGCTTAACACGCTTTTTCAGCGATCCGATTTGACGATTCATTATTATAACGATGATTTCGTTGTGGCAACAGCAGAGAAGCTATCAACAAATATGTTTGTCTTGGACGAAAAAGCCTTCTCTGATGGAAACTATTATCTGGTTTATTGTCAGAAAGCCGCACAGGAAAGCTATTTGAAAGACAAAACATTCAAAGTGCTATACAGTGATGATAACAGAATGATTGTCAATGCAAAGGGAACGGAAATGTTTCCAGCCCAAAACGATGGTTTGGTGGCCATCACTAATAGAGAAGCCCGTCTTCCGCGAATGACCCGCGACTTCCCTAATGTGACGGAAGAAAATCCCGACATCCGTTTTGTTTTGGAACAAGTATCGCAAGATTCCATGTACGCTACGGTCGCTTTTTTGCAGGCATACCGCAACCGCAAATGGAATACAGAAAACGCTTTTGCTGCTTCCGATTGGATAAAGAGCCGTTTCGACGCTATGGGATTAGAAACCGAACAACAGCCTTTTGTTTTCAGCGGACAGAACGCAGCGCCTAATGTCATAGCCATTCAGCGCGGAAAATTGTATCCTGATACATACGTCATTTGCGGCAGTCATTTTGATTCTTTCTCTTACGATGATGAATGTCCAGGTGCCGATGATAATGCAACAGGTGTGGCAAGTGTGTTGGAATCGGCTCGCTTGCTTTCGCAATATGATTTCGATTACAGCATCATTTATTGTGCATTCGGTTGTGAGGAATTGGGTTTGATAGGTAGTGCCGCCTATTCTACCCGTTGCCGTCAGGAAAATATGGATATCATTGGTTATTTCAATAACGACATGAATGGCTATCTTTATGGCAATGAAGTTCATATCCATCAGATTTATCCAAATTCGTCGGAACCTTGTGGTGCTTTCTATAGAAACGTAGGTCAAGTTTATTATCCGGCAATGGTCATCGAAAAAAAGAATTTCTCTGCGGGCGACTCCGACCATACATCATTCAATCAGAATGGCTATCAAGGCATTTATCCTTTCGAGGATGTCAACCATTACAGTCCTTACATCCATACATTTGCTGATACCATAGGATTGAGTGTAAACAGTTGGTTGATGCCACAGCGTTATTGCCAGATGAATATCGCTTGTTTGGCCGAAGTGGCTGGCATGCACAAAAGAGGTCCTGTCGTCTTGAAATCTTTCGAGATTTCAGATGAAGGCAATCAGAACGGAAAGATGAATCCTGGAGAAGATATTTGGGTGACGGTGACGGTTCAAAATGTTTTCGATTATGCCGTAAATAATGTTTATGGTGTTGTCGACACTGAAAATGAATATATTCAATGGTATGCTTCAGAAACAGATTTCGGTGATTTTGCCCCTGGTGAGGAAAAAACCTTTGAAGCAGCTTTTGGTTTCCATCTCGCTGCCGAAGCACCGGCTCCTGCTAATTATCGTTTCGACATGAAAGTTGCCAATGAAGACGAAAGTTGCCGTTCTTTATTTGATATTCAGGCTTATGCAAGTGTCATGGATTTCGTGGATGTTGTGATTTTGGATGACAATGGCATGTTGGAACCAGGCGAAACTGCAGAGATTCGTTTCTTGTTTGAAAATATAGGTAATGAAATGGCTGATGAGTGGGTTGGCGTATTGTCTTCCGAATCGGAATGGATTACGCTGAACGAAACTGAAGGACATTTCCAATATGTGCTGCCTAACGACATGACCTATGCTGATTTCAGCGTAACATTAAGTGCTGATGCACCGGCTGGTTTCGCCATTCCTTTTGTCCTTACGGCAGAAAGCGGTGTTTATGAGATCATTTACAAAAATGCTTGTAATGTCGTCTTTACTTTGGAAGATGCTTACGGCGATGGTTGGAATGGTGCTTCGCTTATCGTCGATTTTAACGATGGAACACCTAGCGAGACCATGACGATTTCTAATGGCGCCCAAGCTGTTTATACGCTCGAAATTGCCACAGGTGTCGAAGTTTCATTGCGTTGGCAGAATGGCAGTTGGGACAATGAATGTAGTTATAGTGTAGCTTACGAAAATGGTACGGTCATTTATTCTGGTACGGGTGCTCAAAACGGCGTTTTCTTCTCTTGGACAACCAATTGTTCGGGTAGCGGCAATACGTCAGATTTTTGTGGCACAGTGCAAAACCTTTCGCATGAACCGGAAAGCCTTATTATTATTTGGGACGCACCGCTTGATGCGGAACCTGATTCATATAATGTTTATCGCTCATTGTCAGAGCAAGAATTTGGTCCGGTCTTTTTAGGAAACACAACAGAAACCCGTTTTGAAGATGATGCAAATACTGTTCCTGGCGAATATTACTATTGTGTCTATCCGGTGTTCGATGGCTGTCAAGGCGAAATGGATTGCCATTTGGTTAATTACGACCCATTGGATGTCGTTGAACTGGCTGAGCAGATTTCTATCTATCCGAATCCTGCAAAAGGTCAGCTGACGCTTTCTGTGAACGAAAAGGCAATGGTCGAAATCATCAATTTGCAAGGCCAGAAAATGATGGATTTCACTGTTTCTGGTGAAAAAACCTTAGATGTAAGTCAATTGTCTGCCGGAATCTATTTCGTTAAGATTTTGGGCAGCAAGACTTATGTCAAGAAGGTGGTGATTGAAAAAAGATAAGTTTGGAATATAGTTTGTAAAACTATACGGAAAAAGGCGGTCATTTGGCCGCCTTTTTCATATTGTATCAATTTGTTTGTTAACCTACGCTGCAACCTGAAGCCACAACCTGGCTTGGGGTGAGCAGCACCAGACGTCCGTCCTTGTCCTCGGCGGAAAGAATCATGCCTTCGCTGACCACGCCTTTCAGCTTGCGAGGCTCGAAATTGGCCACGAAGCAAACCTGCTTGCCGACCAGTTCTTCAGGATTCGGATAGTATTTGGCAATGCCTGAGACGATGGTGCGTTTGTTCATGCCATCGTCGATGAGGAATTGCAGCAGTTTGTCGGCCTTCGGCACCTTGCAACATTCTAAAACGGTGCCTACGCGCACGTCGACTTTCATGTAATCGTCGAAACTGACGGTCTGTTTCACTTCTGCAGGCTTCCAAGCGTTCAGCTGGTTGGCTTTCTTGGTGTCTTCCAGTTTCTTCAGTTGGGCTTCCACCACGCTGTCTTCAATCTTTTCAAACAGCAGTTCTGGCTGGTTGAGCATCTTGCCGGCTTCAAGCAAAACGGTGGTCTTGGCATCGTTC
Organism: Bacteroidales bacterium; assembly: GCA_024400455.1. Lineage (GTDB taxonomy): Bacteria > Bacteroidota > Bacteroidia > Bacteroidales > F082 > Limimorpha. The sequence goes on from JAKSMU010000002.1 coordinate 135,514, forward strand.
CATTGCTTGCCTTCCAAACCAATCATCTTTTGCAACTTATGTGCGCTGAATGGCAGGAAAGGTTCGCTCAGAATGGCAAGATGGGCAACGATTTGCAAGGAAACAGCCATCACGGTCTTCACACGTTCCGGGTCGGTCTTGAACTGCTTCCAAGGTTCGTTTTCGGTGAGGTATTTGTTGCCCAAACGGCCTAAGTTCATCAGTTCCGACAAGGCTTCACGGAACTTGTAGTTCTCAACCAAAGCGCCAATCTTGTCGGGATAGCCGTTCATTTCCTCGATAACGGCCTTGTCGGCATCGGTGAGGTTTTCCATGGCAGGAACGGCACCTTCGTAATATTTGTGCGTCAAGACCAAAATGCGGTTGACGAAATTGCCGAAAATAGCGAGTAATTCGTTGTTGTTGCGGTCCTGGAAGTCTTTCCAAGTGAAGTTGTTATCCTTGGTTTCAGGGGCATTTGCCGTAAGGACATAACGCAGAACATCCTGTTTGCCAGGGAATTCCTCAAGATATTCGTGCAGCCACACAGCCCAGTTGCGGGAGGTGGAAATCTTATCGTCTTCAAGGTTCAGGAACTCGTTGGCAGGCACGTTTTCAGGCACAATGAAACCATCGCCGTAAGCCTTCAGCATGCAAGGGAAGATGATGCAGTGGAAAACGATGTTGTCCTTGCCGATGAAATGCACCATTTTGGTATCTTCGTCTTTCCACCATTTTTCCCAGTTATCGCCTCTTTGCTGGCAGATTTCCTTGGTGTTGGAGATGTAGCCGATAGGCGCATCAAACCAAACGTAAAGCACCTTGCCATCGGCACCTTGAATCGGAACGGGAACGCCCCAGTCCAAGTCGCGGGTGACGGCGCGAGGCTGCAAACCGCTGTCCAACCAGCTCTTTACTTGGCCGTAGACGTTGGTCTTCCATTCCTTGTGGCCTTCCAGAATCCACTCGCGGAGCCAAGGTTCGTATTGGTCGAGAGGCAGATACCAGTGTTTGGTCATCTTCTTCACCAAAGCGGCGCCGCTGAGTTGCGAATGAGGATTAATCAGTTCATTTGGACTCAATGAACTGCCGCATTTTTCGCATTGGTCGCCGTAAGCGCCTTCGGCACCGCATTTCGGGCAAGTGCCGACGATATATCTGTCGGACAGGAATTTCTGGCGTTCAGGATCGAAATATTGTTCGCTTTCCTGCTCGATGAATTTGCCTTCCTTATAGAGTTTCTCGAAAAATTCCGAAGCCGTTTCATGATGCATTGCTGAAGAGGTGCGTGAGTAAATGTCGTAGCTCATGCCCAGTTCTTCGAACGATTTCTTGATGATGCCATGATAACGGTCGACGATGTCCTGAGGCGTGCAGCCTTCCTTTTCGGCCTTGATGGTAATCGGCACGCCGTGTTCGTCGGAACCACCGACAAACATGACTTCTTTGCCGCACATTCGGAGATAACGGACGTAAGTGTCGGCAGGAATATAAACGCCGGCAAGGTGACCGATGTGAACAGGACCGTTTGCATAAGGCAAAGCTGTGGTTACTAAGTAACGCTTGAAATGTTTGTTTGTTGATTCCATATTTGATGTATTTAAAAAGCGGTTGCAAAAATAGTTGAAAAATGCGGATTTTTGTTTGCTAAGCACTGAATTATTTGAAAAATCATTCTGAAAAATAAACAATCAAAGTCAAATTCTTTATTTTTGCCAATAAATTTACAACTATGGCTGAAGCAAATGTTTTATGTTGCACGGATGAACACAAAGGCCTGCGTTACAAGGGTTTTTCCTTGGTTTTCATGCAGACTTTCGTGGTGCCTTACGGCTTTGAGTTCGATATTGAAAAAGCTGTTGGAACGGGTCTTTTCGAACGCATTGAAAAAGACATCGATTCGCAGATTTTCGTCTTGCCGCCCAACCAGAAGAGCATCGCCCGTTTCAAGTTGCAGGGTTTCCACATGGACATCAAGCTCGATGACCCGTATGTGGTTCATCTTGAGGGTGATATGTATGTCGAAATGTCACTTTTCTTCAATAAGACCATTTCCTTGACGTATCGTCTGGTGAATGACGGGAAGGCTTTCAAAAGCGACAACCTGCTGACCACCGACCATCTCATAGCTTTGGCGGCACTCAATATGGGCGCAGAACACTGGAGCATGAATGATGACGACAGCGACGGCACAAATATCAACTTAGAACTGAAAAGTGTTGATGTCTCCGACCTTCAGGTCTTGGAGGACGGGACGCCTTGTCCCGACAACCGTCAGACCATCGATTTGGAAGGGGCGACAAATACTTTTGAGCTTGTCTGTCAGCGTTATAAGAACCTTGTGCTTCAGCATTGCCTCAGTGCCGTCAGCAGTCGCAAGCGCGGCAAATTCAAGGTGGAGCCGATGCGCGATCTGAATTACGTGATGGTTGACATTTGGGAGGATTTGCAGCATTACGACGACACTTTCCAAAACCTCGGTTATGACGAAGCAGGCATCATCAGCCACATTTATGAGCATCATAAAAAGGAATTGGTCGGACTGATGACTTCCTATCCTGGCGAATGGCCTTTCCGCACCGAAGAGTCGTATGAAGATGTCTGCGGTTGCAACATCGCCATCGACACTGATGACTTGGTCTTGGTCAATCAGAACATGTGCGTGGTGTTTGGCACTTACGGCTTGCGCAGCGCCGATGCGCCGACCGACTGGGCGGAACATCTTGCCGAGCGTTCGCATTATCACGTTTCGTGGCCTGAATATCTCTTGATTTTGGAAATGATTTTGGCGAAAAAATTCACTATAGGCTATGTGAATCAGCGGCTTGTAGATTTCACCTTGACCGATTCCGAGGATGTCGACCCGCAAGAAATCATCGCTGCCAATTCAAGAATCAGCATCGAGATGACGAATTTGCTGCTGCAACTTGATGCCGTCAAATATTCGAAATTCGTCTCTCACAAAATCATGTTCGACCGCACGGTGAAACGCCTTGAACTCGATGAGGATATGGAGAAACTGGAAAACATCATGAACCGCGTCAACGACTCGATGCACAACCTGAGCGAGTACAAATCAATGAAACAAAGCAATACGCTGAACATCGTATTAGGCTTGATATCAGCGGTTTCGCTTCTCGAAATATTGTTCCAGCCTATCGAGTTGCCTTTCATCAGTCTGGCCGCTGGCGAAAACCAGTCGGAGCACATGGCCAATGGCCTGATATGGTTTTCCGCCATCCTGATGGTTCTTGCCTTGTTCCTTTCGGTAGTGCTCATCGGCAAGGACTTTTTCCGTTCCTTATTCAAACGCAAGAGAAAATGAAAACATCGAATTATACGATAAGAGAAGCAGTTATGGCTGATGCGGAAAGGCTTCAAGAGGCTTTCCTCGGTCATATCAATGCGCATACCGAATACATTTCGCATGGTGAAATACAAATGGGTGTTGGCGTGGCCGTTCATACCGAGGATGGTAAATTTGCCGGTCGGCCTTCGCCAAATGCTGCCGAAATGTGGCACAAATACATCACCGAACATTTGGCTTCAGATGATGCCGCAGTTTTTTTAGCGGAAAACGCTGAAAGACAACTGCTTGGTTTTTCCGTCATTGATATTGAAGAAGATGGCGCCGACCCGTTTGGCATGTTGTGCGATTTGCTTGTTTTGTCCGAAAACCGTTCGCAAGGCATCGGCACCGCCTTGATGCAGCGCGATTTTGCCTGGTTCAAGGAAAAAGGCATAAAAGACATTTATCTTGAATCGGGACGCGAGAACCATTCTGCTCATGCTTTCTTCGAACATCATGGTTTTGAACATGTTTCGAATATTTATAAATTATTATAAATCAATAAAATGAAGTACAATTCTTATCTAAAAATAACTTTGCTCATCGCAATATTGGCTGTTTTTTCCATCAATGGTTTTGCTCAAGTCATTGGCAAATTCAGCACTTATTACGACCAGCGCGAATTGCTGTTTGAGACCTTGCCGACCTCGCACCGCGACATCATTTTCTTAGGCAACAGCATCACCGATGGCGGCGAGTGGAGCGAGATTTTTCAGAACAGACACTGCAAAAACCGTGGTATCAGCGGCGATGTGTGCGACGGCGTGCTCAATCGCTTGACAACCATCACCAAAGGCCAGCCCGCAAAGGTTTTCCTGATGATTGGCATCAACGATTTGGGCCGTGGCGGCAATCCCGACACTGTTGCTGCAAAAACACGGCAAATCGTCAGAAGAATCAAGGCTGAATCGCCGCGCACAAAGATTTTCATTCAGAGCGTTTTGCCTGTCAACGACCATTACGGCATGTTTGAAGGCCACACGGCACGTTGGAAAGACGTTCCAGTAACCAATGCTTTGTTGAAGCAAATCGCTGAGGAAGAAAACGTTACTTACATAGATTTGTTTTCGCGTTTCGCTAATGCAGAAGGTAAAATGAACCTCGATTATTCAAATGACGGCCTGCATCTGACTGGAAAAGGCTATGAGGTTTGGCGTGATGCCGTAAAACGATATTTGTGAAAATAATAAGCGACAATGGTACGGTTATTGCTGCAAATTGACGTCTAATTTTTTGAAAAACATTAACTTTAAATTAAATAAAAAAATGGATCTTGTAAACATTTTAGGTTCTTTGGCAGGCAATGACACTGTCAACGAAATCAGCAAGAAATTCAACATCGACACCAACAAGGTGTCATCAGTCATCACCACTGCAATGCCAACTATCATTGGCGCTATGCAGAAAAACGCTTCCACCGAAAGTGGTGCCGCAGCACTGGCAAAGGCTCTCGGCGATCACGCCAACAATTCAGGCAGCATGATTTCCAATCTTGCAGGTGTCGACCTCACCGACGGCAGCAAAATCTTGGGTAAGATTTTGGGCGACAATGCAGGCAGCATTTTTGACAAAATCGGCAAGCAGACTGGCACTACAAGCGGTCAGGTGAACAATATCCTTTCATCCATCGCTCCTGCCATGATGAACATCCTCGGCAAACTGAAGAACAACAACAACACAGGTAATGACGCTCTTGGCGCATTGCTCGGCAGTGTTCTTGGCGGCGGTGCATCTTCAAGCAACACAGGTGGCTTGGGCAGCATTCTCGGTGGCCTTGGCAAAATCTTCGGAAAGTAATTGCTAATTGATTTAGAACAAACGAGCCTCACCATTTTGGCGAGGCTCGTTTCATTTTTATTCTTCAAAATTTACCATCTTGTTCAGTGTCTGACAAAAATCGCGCGTGGTTTGGAACTCTTCCAAAGCCCACTCAACTAGGCGTTTGCTGTAGAGCATATCCTTTGGAATTTCGCGTTCCAAAAGCCAGTCGCGGTGCTTGAAAAGTTCGGCCTGCGGATGGTCTTTCGGATAGCCGTTCGGCACGCGCACCATGTTTCTTGAAGTGTCGCAAGAGAAATGCTTGGCTTTTTTGATGGATTTCACCAAAGGCTCGGCATCGAAGAGTACGCCATCACGGATGCTTTTCAGCATGGCCGTATCGGGACAATACATGCCTGTGCAAAGCATGTTTCGGCCCAAATATTCGGCACCTTCGGGTTCAATATGGAAGTAGTAGCCCGATTTCATCGACTTCTTTCCGCCAGGGCAAACGAACACGCCGAAATGGGTCTTGTAAGGCCGTTTGTCGGATGAAAAGCGCGTGTCGCGGTAGAAACGGTAGGTGCAATCTTTCAGCGTCAGACCTTGACAGGTCTCGTCGAATTGCTGCACGCCAGCGATGATCTGCTCGGCTATCTCGTTAAACTTGCCTTGCGCTTTCAGATATTCATCCTTGTGCTCCTGAAACCACTGACGGTTGTTGTTGTGCAATATGCCATCGAGAAATGCAAATATGTCTTCCATAATTGTGCTGTTTGAACTATGCAAAAATAGTCATTCTTTCAGAACCACAAAACAAAATTCTATTGCAACACATGCAGCCAGAAAGCAGGTCCGACAGCCGATATCGTTTCCCACGCTCCTTGACTTGTATCCCTTCCGCATGTATTGTTCAGGAATGTGCCAGCATAGCCGATTCCGTCAGGACCGTAGCCATCATTTTCCTGCTCAACTTTTTGAGGCTCAGCTTTGTAGTGAACCTTTACCAATTCAAGCGTTACGGCAATTTCGCCTTGAACCACAATGTTGTATGGCAAAAGATTGACGCATTTCTCGTATTCCGACTTGTTGTCCGTCAATGTGACATAAATGTTTTCTTTCAATACATTCGTAAATTCTTCGCCATCAACTTGATAGATATTCACACGCATCAAGGCGTAATCGATATTGCCGAAAGTCACTGCCTGAAAATTGAAATCCTTCAAAAGCGACGGCTTTTTCTTCGACAATTTCAACATGGTTCCAAATTCGTAGCCGAGATGGCTGGCATTATCTTGAAACTGAACTATATTGTTGCCTGCATGTCCGACTTTCCTTTCGCGCATTTTCCCAACCGAAACCGTAACTTCCTGCAATTCATAGATTTCAGGAACGAGCAGCAAAGTGTCGGCATGTTTTCCGAATGAATTTATGGCAACGTTTTTTTTCTGATAGCCGATGCGCGAAATGGTCAAATCATGCTTTGCCAGACTGTCGGGAACGGCCAGCACGAAATGCCCGTTTTCATCAGTGACGGTGCCGATGTTCTTTTCTGCGATGCCGATATTCGCATATTGGACAGGCTTTTGCGTCTTCGCATCCATCAGGAAGCCTTGTATATCAATGGATTGTGCGTTTACTACTAAACATAAGACGCTCAATATCAAGATTAATGTTGTCTTTTTCATGACTTTTCTTTTTTGCTTTTAATTTCTGTTCCATCATCGTTCATCTGCCGTTTCGACAAGCTCAACGAGCTACTCATCAATAACCCATCACCCATCACCATTCATTCCTCCCGATACTCCAAAATGTCTCCGGGCGTGCAGTCCAAATGTTTGCAGATGGCATCCAAAGTCGAAAAGCGAATGGCCTTAGCCTTGCCCGTTTTCAGAATGGAGAGGTTGGCTATGGTAATGCCGACTTTCTCGGCGAGTTCGCTCAGCTGCATCTTGCGCTTGGCAAGCATTACGTCTAAATTCACGATAATCATGGCTCAAATGGTTAGATTGTTTTCCTCAACGGCCTGTGATGCAACCTTATACATCATGGCAAGAATCAGAATGATGAATGGTGTGGTGAAATTGTCGTGGTTAAAGTAGATGCTGTTGAAACCATAAAGGAAAGTGGAATTCCTGTTGACGGCCATATAAATGAAATCGGCAAGTGCCAACCAATAGAATAACTTCACGTTGCTTTTCGGAAAAACCACGCCCTCTTTGATGCCTTTCAGGATGTTGCAAACGGCCTTCACGCACAGCCAAATCATGATGGCGGTACTTATCACGTAAACGATGAAATAAATGGTCTTCGCTGTGGTGTGCGTACTCCAATCCATGATATCCAAGCCAACCATTTCGCCGAAGAAATCATGATTCGGAGCGAGGCTCATCGTTAGGAAATGTGCAAGCATCACCAATGCCCAGATGCCGCATAAGGCCAAGGCGATGATGCAAACCGTTCTGATGTTTTTGAAAGTTTTCTGTTTCATAATTCGATAAATTTTTATTGTTAAACGATGCGCAAAAGTAAAACTATTTATCGAATAACAATAAATTATTATCAAAATTTGGTAAATATGGAAGGATTCTAAATAATATCCGTATAGAAGTCTTTTTTAAAACAGGGTGATTTTTCTTACCTTTGCCCCAAATTTGAGTCTCAATGAAGAAACCATTATTCCTATTATCACTCATGCTGCTGTTTTTCTCTTGCGAAAACAAGGCAAAGACAACGGAACCTGTCATAATTACAGAAGATACTGTTCCTATAGTTCAAACCGAAGAACTTCAATTTCACGAAGTTACGAATAAGAAAAACTGTTTCATCATCATTTCAAAAAAGGATTTGAACCTGCGGGTTTACGAAGCTTTGGCAGCGGATACGGTGCTCATTGCCCAATATCCCGTTTGTGTGGGCAAAAATCTGGGTAATAAAACGAAAAAAGGCGACATGAAAACGCCCGAAACAACGCTTGAAAAGCCTTTCACCATCACGGAGATAAAAGACGCCTCGACATGGACACACGATTTCGGCGATGGCCGTGGCGCCATTCTTTCGTATGGCCATTGGTTCATGCGCCTGAGTTATGGTAGCGGCATCGGTATTCACGGCAGCACCAACAACGAGAGTTCCGTTCCGGGACGTGCCAGCGAAGGCTGCATCCGCCTGCGCGACGAAGACATCATAAAACTCAAGGAAAACTATGCTTTCGTAGGCATGAAAGTCGTCGTGAAAGCCGAAGGTGAAAGGCTTTGGAGTTTTGAAGAATAAATTTAATAAACATAACACACAATGAAAAGATTATCACTTCTTTTGACCTTCATGGTCTTGTTTCCTTCCTGCCTCTTGTTTGCAGGCGAAGGAATGTGGATTCCTATGTTGTTGCAATACAACGAAAAGGAGATGCAGGAAATGGGCATGAAAATCACTGCTGACGACATTTATTCCATCAACCACGGCAGTCTGAAAGATGCCATCGTGCTGTTTGGCAGCGGCTGCACGGGCGAAATTGTCAGCGATCAAGGTCTGCTGCTCACCAACCACCATTGCGGCTACGGCTACATCCAGCGCCACAGTAGCGTGGAGCACGATTACCTCACTAATGGCTTCTGGGCTATGAATCAGGGCGAAGAACTGCCTTGTCCGGGCCTCACCGTCACCATTTTGCGCGAGATGCGCGATGTCACTGAAAAGGTGCTGAACGGCATCACCGAAGATATGACGGAAACCGAGCGCGATGCGAAAATCGACGACAACATCAAGAAAATCGTCGAAGGCATTGAAAAACAGACGGAATACAAGGTGAGCATCAAGCCTTTCTTCTTGGGAAATGAATATTACTTGTTGCTCAACGAAGTATTCCGTGATGTGCGTCTTGTGGGCTGTCCGCCATCCAACATCGGAAAGTTTGGTGGTGACACCGACAACTGGGTCTGGCCCCGTCACACTGGCGATTTCAGCATTTTCCGCATTTATGCCGACAAGGACGGGAAGCCTGCCGACTACAGCCGCGACAATGTGCCTTACAAGCCCGTCAAGCACCTCGATATTTCATTGAAAGGCGCCGATGAAGGCGATTTTGCTTTCGTTTTCGGTTATCCGGCTTACACCAGCGAATATCTCCCTGCCGTCGCCGTCGACCAGGAAGCCAATCTCACCGACCCTATCACCGTTGACCTTCGCGGCAAGGTGCTCGACATCTACAACACATATCAGGAGCAAGATCCGAAAGTCCGCATCCAGTATGCCGCCAAGCATGCCAACATTGCCAATGGCTGGAAAAAATGGATGGGCGTCACCGAAGGCATCAACAATTTCAAGGGCATTGAAAAGAAGCGGTTCTATGAAAAGAGTTTTCAGGATTGGTGCCTCAAGAGCCGTAGCCGCTATCCTTACATCAATCTTTTGCGTGCTTTTGAAAAGAACTACAAGGAATTGGAACCTTATCAGTTGGCTTACACCTACATTGCCGAAGCGGGATTGCGCATCGAACTGGTGAATTTCGCCGGCAAATTCGTCAAACTCTCGCAAGTGACCAAGGAAACGCCTCAGGAAGAAATTGACAAAATGATTAATTCATTGAAAGGCACGGCAACATCATTCTTCAAGGATTATTACATGCCAATCGATAAGGAAGTCGCCGCCATGTTGATTGCCGAATACGTGAAAGCACAGCCCGCTGATTTCCGCCCGGAATTTTTGAACAATATCACCGATATTCAGAAATTTGTCGACAATATGTTTGACAAATCCATTTTGGCTTCCGAAGCATCGGTCAACGCATTCCTTGATAATTTCAAAGCAAAAGATGCCAAGAAACTGCAAAAAGATCCGGCCTTGCAGGTTTACCAAAACATCATTGATTTCTATCGCGAAAGCGTTTTCGAAAAGCAAGTCAGCCTTAACAGGGAAAACGACAGCTTGCAGCGCCTCTACATGCGTGGCCAGATGGAGATGGAACCTGAAAAGCGTTTCTCGCCCGATGCCAATTTCACCTTGCGCGTGACCTACGGCAAAGTGGAAGGTTTCAAGCCAAAAGACGGCATGAACTACCGTCATTTCACCACTTTGGAAGGCATTATGCAAAAGGAAAACCCCGACATTTACGATTATGTGGTTGAGCCGCGCCTGAAGGAACTTTACAACAACAAGGATTATGGCCGCTATGCCGACAAGGACGGCTCAATGCATGTTGCATTTACGGCCAGCGTTCACACCACGGGCGGCAACTCGGGCAGCCCGATTCTGAATGCCGAAGGCCAACTCTTAGGTCTTAACTTCGACCGCTGCTGGGAAGGCACGATGAGCGACCTCATCTACGACCCAAGCATCTGCCGCAACATTTCAGTCGACATCCGCTATGTGCTCTTCATCATCGACAAGTTCGCCGGTGCCAAGCACTTGGTCGATGAAATGACGATTGTGGAATAAAACAGAAAACTGCAATATTATGACAAAGGCTGGCCATCGGCCAGCCTTTGCTGTTTTTTCCTATTTAGTTTATTCCTTTTTCTTATTTGAAGAGAACAGGTATAAAATCATCATGATTAGGAATATGGTTACAGGCGCGCTGAGCAGAATGCGCAACAGCACTTGTCCCATAAGCTTGAAACTGAATGATTCAAGTATAAACAATGTAAAATGATGCACTAACACCATACAGACGGAATATCTGATGAACCAGACTCCGCCTAATTGTCCCAAATCCGGCTCTTGAATGTTCTCGAATTTTTGGTTGCCGGAAACGAGTTTGAGAATACTCGGGCGGCAAAATGCCATCAAAGTAGTGGCACCGGCATGAAGTCCGGGCGTGCCCGTAAAAAGGTCAACAGCCAGACCAACGCCAAAGCCACACAGCAGCAATTGCCATTTCGGCATGTTGATGGGCAGCAGCATGACAAACAGAAGGTAAATGTATGGATGCACATAGCCGCCTAAACGGATATGGTTGACAATCAGCACTTGGAAAAGCACCAATACCACAAATCGTATGATATTTATTATCGTTCTGTTCATAGCGGTTAGAATTTTGCTCTGAGTGAATCCAACTCTGTTGTGTAGAGGTTCTTGATGACATAGACATGGCGCAGTGTGGCAAAATTCGTTGAGAATCTGATCTTTGCCCGGTTCAAGTCACCGCTAGCCGTTTCATATGTTTCCTCAACGGTTCCCACCATCAGGTCTTCTGGGAAAATGAAGGAATAAGGTCCAGTAAGGACAGTGTCGCCTTCGTTCAAAACAAGATGTGTCGGAATGTCTTCAACCATGCCGTAACGGTAGTTATTGGTGGTCCATTTCAATGTTCCCAGTTCCTGGCTGGTTTTGAAACGGACGCCGATGATGGAATTGCTGTGCAGCAAGCTGATGATGGTTGCATAATGTGAACTGACATTCGAGACCACACCAACGATTCCGTCAGGAGAGATGACACTCATGTCAGGCTTAATGCCATCAAGCTTTCCTTTGTTGATGATGATGTAGTTCTTCGCTTGATTGATGCTGTTGTTGACCACCTGGGCTGGAATGTATTCGTAGATAGTATCGCGCTCGTTTATTAAATAGGTGTTTTGTGTGGTATCAGTCACAACCGACAATTGCTGCCGCAACAAGGCGTTTTCTTCGGCAAGTTGCTCGTTGGTTTTTTTCAGCCGGAAATAGTTACCCACATCGCTTCCCCATTCGTAAATTCTTCCTACAACGTTATTGGTCGTGTTCATAACGGCCTGTTTGTGAAAGTTTTGACTCCTGGAGAGCAACAAAATACAAATCACTTCGAGAAGTATGAAAAGAATGACGAAGTGATTTTTTTGTATGAAACGAATCAGGTTTAGCATACCTTATTTGATAAGGAATGTAAAGCGGTCGAAGTTTTTCAGAGCGATGCCTGTACCGCGTGCTACGGCGCGAAGCGGGTCTTCGGCAACATGGATAGGCAATTTTGTCTTGGCGTTGAGACGCTTGTCGAGGCCGCGGAGCAAGGCACCACCACCGGTCAGATAGATACCTGTGCGGTAAATATCAGCCGAAAGTTCAGGCGGAGTCTGTTCCAATGCGTTCAGTACGGCAGTCTCAATCTTCATGATGCTCTTGTCGAGGCAATGGGCGATTTCGGCATAATTGACCTTGATTTCCTTTGGAATACCGGTCAGCATGTCGCGGCCCTGAACAGCGAAATCCTCAGGCGGATTGTCTAACTGAGGAATGGCTGCGCCAACTTCAATCTTAATGCGTTCGGCAGTGCGTTCACCGACAATGATGTTATGCTGCTTGCGCATGTATTCTTCAATGTCAATCGTGAAGTCGTCACCGGCAATGCGGATAGATTTGTTGTTGACAATGCCGCCCAAAGCGATAACGGCGATTTCGGAAGTACCACCACCTATGTCGACAATCATGTTTCCGGTAGGTTCAAGCACATCAATGCCGATACCGATGGCAGCGGCCATTGGTTCGTGGATCAGACGGACTTCCTTGGCTCCAGCCTGTTCAGCCGAGTCTTTTACGGCACGTTCTTCCACTTCGGTAATGCCCGATGGAATACAGATGACCATTTTTAATGAAGGAGGAAACAGCGCATTCTTGAATTTGATCATTTTGATCATTTCACGCATCATGTATTCGGCAGCCTGAAAGTCAGCAATCACACCGTCGCGGAGCGGACGGATGGTCTTGATGTTTTCGTGAGTCTTGCCGTGCATCATCATAGCGCGTTTTCCCACTGCAATAATCTTTTTTGTGTCGCGTTGCAATGCTACGATTGAAGGCTCGTCAACAACCACCTTATCATTGTATATGATAATGGTATTGGCTGTACCCAGGTCGATAGCGATTTCTTGGTTAAGGAATGAAAAAGCTCCCATTTTATCAATTATTTAATATTCAACGATTTAAATATTCAAATTTCTATTTGACGTTTTTGACTTTTGAACAATTTCGAACTTCTAATAACAGTAGACCAAATTAATGACGGAAATGGCGGAAACCGGTAAACACCATGCTGATGCCGTTTTCGTTGCAGCAGTCAATTGATTCTTGGTCGCGGACCGAACCGCCAGGCTGAACGATGGCGGTGATGCCGGCTTCATGAGCCAGTTCGACGCAGTCCTTGAACGGGAAGAAAGCATCAGAAGCCAAAACAGCTCCATTCAAATCGAAATTGAATGATTTTGCCTTTTCGATGGCTTGTTTCAGTGCATCGACACGCGATGTCTGGCCGATTCCCGAAGCGTACAACTGCTTGCCTTTGGCAAGTACGATGGCGTTTGAGCGGCTGTGTTTCACAATCTTATTGGCAAAAATCATGTCTTCTATTTCATTGGCAGTCGGTGCTTTAGTCGTGATGACCTTGAAATCATCGGCGGTTTCGGTGTGCAGGTCACGGTCCTGAACCAGATAACCGTTCAAGGCAGTCTTCACGATTTTAGCATTATATTGGTCGGATTTGAGTTTCAGGATTACTCTGTTTTTCTTTGAGAAGAGAATGTCTAATACGCCTTCTTCGTATTCAGGAGCCACGATGACTTCAATGAAAAGCTTGTTGATGTCTTGTGCGGCATCCAAATCGATTGGACGGTTGCAGACCAACACGCCACCATAAGCTGAAACTGGGTCACCAGCCAAAGCATCAAGATATGCCTCTTTGACGGTTGAACGGCAAGCCGTTCCGCAAGGATTGTTGTGCTTGAGGATGGCAAAAGTCGGTTCATCAAACTCGCGGATGAGGTTCAGACCGGCATCAAGGTCGAGCAGGTTGTTGTACGACAATTCCTTGCCATGCAGTTTTTCGAACATGCCGTTAAGGTCGCCATAGAAAGTGCCTTTCTGATGTGGGTTTTCGCCATAGCGCAAAGGCGTTCCTTCTTCTTCGCAGACCCTCAGTTGCTTGTTTTCTTCATCTTTGGCAAACCAATTGTAAATGGCGCTGTCGTAATGCGAACTTACGCCGAAAGCATAGGTAGCAAAGCGGCGGCGGTCGTCAAGTGATGTTTCTCCATTTTGGTTTTCAAGCAGTTGAATCAGTTCGCCATAATATTTTCTTGAAGGCACAATGACAACATCATTGAAATTCTTTGCACCGGCACGAATCAATGAAATGCCGCCAATGTCGATTTTTTCGATGATTTTGCTGTGGTCGTCGGTGGTGGCGACGGTTTCCTCAAAAGGATAAAGGTCGACGATGACGAGGTCGAAAACCGGGATTTCGTAATCATGCATTTCCTTTTGGTCGGATTCCAGTTGGGTGCGTCCCAAGATGCCGCCGAATACTTTCGGATGCAAAGTCTTGACGCGACCGCCTAAAATGGAAGGGTAACCTGTGAGCGATTCGACGGTTTTCACCGAGTCGTCGATGCGTTTGATATAATCGTAAGTGCCTCCCGTAGAGTAAATCTGCACTCCGTTTTGTTTCAACAATGTGACGATGGTATCGATGCCATCTTTGTAAAATACTGATATTAAAGCAGTTCTAATTTTTTTCAAAGCACAAAATTTTAATGAGAATAATTATGCAAGATTATTAAAAATATGGTAACGCCGCAACGTCAATTTGCATTTTTTTTGAACAAAAATATCAACAACTTGATTTTGTTTGAAATGGGAGAAAAAGCAGTCTTTTTCTAATCATTATGTAGAAAAACAAAATAATTGAAATTTTATTTCATTAAAAATCAGCATTTTAAGAAAGAAAATCATTCTAAAATAAAAATCATTCTTGGAGCAAAGGAAATTCTTCTTATTTTTACAAATTCAAAATTATGCGATGGAAACAAAGTGGATTTTAAATAAAGAAGTTGATTCTCAGCATGTTGCTGAAATCATGAAGGTTCTCAATGTTGACGAGAACCTTGCCACTTTGCTTGTTCAGCGTGGAATTACCAACTACGAAGAGTCGAAAGTCTTTTTCCGTCCGTCACTTTCACAGCTTCATGATCCTTTCCTGATGACGGATATGGAGAAGGCGGTTGAAAGAGTGCTTCGCGCCATTAACGATGGTGAGAAATTGTTGGTTTATGGTGATTATGATGTTGACGGAACTACCGCTGTAGCAGTGGTTTACACATATTTGAAGCCATTCTTCAAGAAAAAAAAGATAGAGTTTTATATTCCTGACCGTTACGACGAAGGCTACGGCATTTCGCATAAAGGCATTGATTATGCCGCCGACAATGGTTTCAAGTTAGTCATTGCCCTCGACTGCGGCATCAAGGCTGTCGAGCGCGTTGAATATGCCAATGAGCGTGGGGTCGACTTCATCATCTGCGACCATCACCGTGCTGGCGATATCATTCCGAATGCCGTTGCGGTTCTCGACCCGAAACGCCCCGATTGTCATTATCCTTATAATGAATTGTCGGGTTGCGGCGTAGGCTTTAAACTGATTTCAGCTTTGGCCATGCGTGGTTTAGGTACTATGGATCAAGTCTTCGAATTGCTTGATTTACTGGCCGTCAGCATTGCTGCTGACATTGTCCCGATTACGGGCGAAAACCGTGTTTTGGCTTATTTCGGCTTGAAGCAACTGAACAAGAATCCTCGTCCTGGCATTGAAGCCATCTTGCAACATGCCAACATACATCGCCGTCAGGATGATGTGGAAAACATTGAAGATGAAAATGTCCTTACAAGAGAACTGACCATTAGCGACTTGGTTTTCCTTATAGGTCCTCGCATCAATGCTGCAGGCCGTATCGACAAGGCTTCTGATTCCGTCCGACTGCTCATCGCAGAAAAAAAAGACCATGCCGAAAAGTTGGCGGCTTCCATCAACGATTTGAACGATATGCGCCGTGAGTTTGACAACAACATCACAAAAGAGGCGCTCGACATGATTGCTGCCGACGAACAGTTGCACAACGCGGCAAGCACGGTCGTTTTCAATGAAAACTGGCACAAAGGTGTCATTGGGATTGTGGCTTCGCGCCTCACCGATTATTATTATCGTCCGACCATCGTATTGACCCGTGCCAACGACTTGATTACCGGTTCCGCGCGTTCCATCAAGAATTTCGACATTTACGATGCCATTGACAATTGTTCCGATTTGCTGGAACATTTCGGAGGCCATAAATATGCAGCCGGACTTTCCATGCGGCCCGAAAACTTATCGGAGTTCCAGCGCCGTTTTGAAGCGTATGTCCGTGAAAACCTCACAGCTGAAGATTCCGTACCGGAAATTGAAATCGACCTGAAAATCAATTTCTGTGACATTACAGCCAAATTCATGCGCATCCTTAATCAGTTCGCTCCGTTCGGACCAGGCAATCTTGCTCCTATTTTCTGGACAGACAATGTCTACGACACGGGCGCTTCGCGTCCTGTAGGCGGCCATCGTCACTTGAAATTGACTTTGGCACAGGAAGGCGATAAGGAATTGGGGCTTAGTCCATTTTCAGGCATTGCCTTCTCGAAAGGCGACCTTTACGACCGCATTCGCAGCGGCGAGCCTTTCAGCATTTGCTATCACCTTGAATATAATACATGGCAAGGAAAAACCACCTTGCAACTGAATGTCAAGGACATTAAGTTCAAGGAAGATATGTAAATGAAAAAAGCAGAAACTCACTGAGTGAATTCCTGCTTTTCGATGTTTTTTACCTTACATTTATTCTTTTTCTTCAACCACTTGGGCGATGAGTGTTGCATTGTGTTTGCGTACTGCAAAGCCAAACATCATCATAATGACGCCAAAGAACATGGCAATGATGCCCGAAATGATGACAAACACTTTAGCCGATTCGAAGGGATTGACCATCAGCAAGATGCCAAACAAAAGGCTAAGGATTGCACTCAAGATGTAGAATCCGCGGTTTACCAAATCTTTGATGTTGAAAATCACGATAAGCATGAAAAGTCCAATGATTGCCGACCAAAGCCCGATGGCGAAAATAATCAGGTTGATGGTTGTCGATGACCAGAAAAAGGCGATTACCCCAAGGGCAATCATAACGAGTGATTCAAAAAGCAGCATGCCCCAAGGCATCATCTTTTTCTTTCTGCGTAAGGCGAAAAGAAGGCAGATTATTCCGATGAGGCCAACGACAATGCCGGAAGCCTTCATAATGGTTTGTGCAGTTTCGCCAGGGACCAGAAAGGCCAGTAGCGCATAAATGATGGCAATGAGTCCGCTGAGCGAAAATGCCCACCAGTTTGATTTGATTTTAATGATTTCCATAGTCTTAGATCAGGGTTAATAATCCTTTTATAATAATGAAATATAATCCGAATAACATTAACGCAACACCGACGATTTTGTTCAAAACGCGGATTCTGTTTGCGTTGAAAAATTTTTTCAGTGAGGCGGCTCCCCATGCTTTCAGCAATTCGATGGCTAAGCAGGAGCCCAACAATATGGCAAAGAAAACCAACGTGTTGATTTTCTTACCGCCCATATTTCCCGCCACGACTGCCACGGCCGAAAACCAGAAAAACCACACAAAAGGATTCAGGATATTCATGGCAAAACCTTTGCCGAAAAAGATAATCCACGATGGCGTATCTTTTTTCTTGTCCAGAATTTCCTGTGTCTTTTTTTCCTTTTCGTTGACTTCTTTCATCACTTCCTCTTCATCCTTTACCTTTCGGATGTAGGTGAAAAGACCAAATAGGAACAAAATGATGCCTGCTCCGATGATAAACAGCTGAAATTCATCATGACTTGTCAAGACTACTTGAACCGATGTCAGTACGCAGAGCGAAATGATGACGGCATCGTTGACTAGTACGCCGAGCGAAAACCAGGCTGCTGACTTGAATCCTCGATGTAGACTGGTCTGAACCAAAGTGATGAACGCCGGTCCCATGTTGATGACAACCGACATGAAAATGCCTAGAAAAATGGCCCAAAATAGGAAACTGAAAGAACCAATCCGACTAAATTCAGGCAAATGATCTAAAAAATTGACAGGTTCGTTCATTTCAAATCAGATAAGAATTCATTCCACATTTCAAACCGCTTTCCTTTCAAGACGCGAGGAAACTTTGTCGCGCCGCCCCATTTCCCGATTTTCTGTTCCATGAAATCATAAAAGACGTGGGTTGGCAGCACGTCGATAAAAAGTTCCTTGATGGCTTCGGTGCGCTCAACCGCATAGTCGTCGTTCAGTTTGCAAAGGTTTTCGTCGATTTTCTTGAGTGCCAGATCCTTGTCGATAGGTTCGTCAACGGCAAGATACCAATGGTGGGCATACATGGTTTCGTAGCGTATGCCGGCCACGGTAAATTCGGTGATGTTCACGCCAAGTTCTTCGGCCATCATGTCGACGGCGCGGGTCATATTGTCCTGCGAGAGATGCTCGCCCGTGATGCTCAGGAATTGTTTTGTGCGGCCTGTAATGGCGATTTCACAGTTTTCTTTGTTAAGAAACTTGATAGTGTCACCTATCAGATAGCGCCAAGTGCCTGCACAAGTCGACAGCAGCAAGGCGTAATCGGTGTTTTCTTCCACTTCGCTCAAAGTCAGTGTTGTAGGATGTTCCACTATATTGCCGTCTTCGTCGAAATTCTGCTCGTTGAAAGGAACGAATTCAAAATAAATGCCATTATCAACTAACAGTTGCATGACTCGTTTCTTTAAGTCAACCTGATAGGCGATGTATCCTTCGGAGGCGAGGTAACTTTCAATGTAAAGGACTTCTTTGCCAAAAATACGCTCAAAGCTCTTTTCGTAAGGTGCAAATGCCACACCGCTGTGAACATATGCCTTCAGGTTGGGCCAAATATCGTGAATGGTATTGAGGTTATATTCCTTGATGATGCGTTCCAAAAGAATCTGAACCCAAGCCGGAACGCCGACAATGACGCCAATGTCCCAGTTCTTGGCTTCTTTCACCATCATGTCCATCTTTTCGCCCCAGTCCTTGATTTTTGAAATCTTTTGGCCTGGTTTATAGAAGAATTCGAACCATGAAGGGATCTTGCTGGCCGAAATGCCCGAAAGGTCGCCGGCATAGTAGCCGAATTCCTTGTTATATTGCAAATCAGTACTGCCGCCAATCATCAGAACGCCTTTATTGTAAAAGTCGACTGGGAAATCATAGCGTGTGGCCGATACCAGTTGGCGGATGCTTGCGCGTGTAATCCTGTTGTTCAGTCCTTTAGTGATTGGAATATATTTGCTTGCCGCTTCCGAAGTGCCCGAACTCAAGGCAAAATACTTGATTTTGCCAGGCCAAGCCACATTGCGTTTGCCTTCGAGGTTGAGATGCCACCATTCGTCATGCATCTTGTTGTAGTCGAAGACAGGTACTCTTTTGCGAAATTCTTCAATGATGTTTTTTGAAAGAAGGATTTCGTCGAAATGATAGTGTTTGCCAAATTCAGTGAATTGTGCCTTTGACAACAGTTTGCGCAATTCTCTTTTTTGCGCCTTGATTGGGTCGGTGTGGTTCTGCCTGATTTCGACAGGAATGTTTTTGATTTCGGCCGCCGCCTTGATGAGAGCACCTAAAACTGGTATTGCCATAATTTGTTATTATTTTGTGGTGCAAAAGTAACAATTCATTTTGAATATAATGGTGATTCTGCTATTTTTGCCGATTATTTGTAAACATATTACTATGAGAATTAAATTTTTACTGCTTTTTGTCATGGCTTCGTTGCTGGCAAAAGCGCAAAACATTGAAGTGAGCGGCTTGCAGTCGGGCACTTGGGACGCTGATACTGTTTTTGTTACCGGCGATGTTTATGTCCAGGAAAACTTGGAAATTTCTTCAGGGACAACGGTAGTTTTCAACGGATTTTACGGCATTTCTGTCCGTAAAGGTTCCATTTCGGCTTTGGGAACGGAAAATGAACCGGTAGTTTTCACCGTACCCGACACGACAGGGTTTCACATTTACAATTCAGGCCGTGGCGGATGGAACGGCATCACGTTGGATTTGGCACAGCAGGCAAAATTCGACCATTGCGTTTTCCAATACGGCAAGGCAGCCGACACTTTGCGTCAGCACGGCGGCGCGTTGGAAATCATCAATTGCAAGGATGTGGAACTGACAAACAGCGTTTTGCGTTGCAATTTTGCCCGCGAACACGGCGGCGCACTCAATGCCGAACATTCCAATGTGAAGATGAGCAATTGCAGCGTGAGCGAAAACAAACTCTACACCAAGGACAACCTTTATTTCATGTATGGCGGCGGTCTGCGCTTCATCAATTGCGACGTGGAAATGACCGACATGGATTTCCGTAACAACTACGGCGAAATCAGCATTGGCGGTGCCTTGAGTCTGGATAGCTGTTCGGTGAAAATCGACAGGGCTGTCTTTGAAGACAATATCGGCCTGAATGGTGCCGGACTTTACATCATGCGTTGCAACGACAAGGAATGTTCCATTTCGAACTGTTTGTTTGCCAACAACCATGCCAGGCATTTTGGCGGAGGCCTGGCTTTTTCGAATGCCTCGCCCGAAGTGAACAACATTACCGTTGTCGGCAATTCTTCCGAAGGCGTTAATTGCGGTGGCATCTTTTTCTACGAAAACAGCAGTCCTGTGATGCGCAACATCATTGTCAAAGGAAATTATAATGTTCATCCGGAGATGCCCGATGTACAAATGTGGGTTTGGACTTTCGAACCCGATGCACCTTTGTTTTATAATGGTTTGGTTCAAGGCGGTTTGGATTCCATCAGCGGCTTCGAAAGCATTAAAGTCTACGAAAACATGATCGATGCCGACCCATTGTTTGTCGATCCTGAAAACTACGATTTCCGTCTTTCAGAAAACAGCCCTTGCCGCGATGCCGGCGACCCGAACACTAATCCTATAGTATTAAATGGTGTTGATTTGGACGGAATGCCGCGTGTCAGCAATGGAAGAATCGACATGGGCGCATACGAGTATTCAGGTATGGGTATCGGTGAATTTGCTGGAAAAAACAATGTATTGAACATTGTCGGTAATCCTTTGACAAACAATACTTTTGCTGAAATCAATCTGAATGAGGCAAGTCAGGTTTCCCTCAAGGTTTATTCAATGACGGGCGCATTGCTTTGGGAAAAGGATTTCGGTTTCCTTAATGCAGGTCAGCAAAAACTTCAGATGAGCGAATTTGCATCTGTGGCAAAACAAGGGATGTATCTGATTGAAGTTCGGTCGCAAAGCGAAACCTTCGTCGGAAAAACCGTGAAGTATTAAGTTTTCAAACCTTGAGACTTTCACGATTTCATATTATCTTTGCCGACAATAATTAGGACATCATCAATCTTATAAAAAGATAGAAATAAATGGAAATCAACATGTTCCTTGAACCTGTTTCGGAAAAGTGCTTTACCGAAACGACACGACCGGGTAAAAATACCTTTGGTGAAACTATCAGCATCTACCGAAAGGAGGATGATTTTCCCGATTTGGAAAATGTTCAGTTGGTTTTGTTCGGCATCAAGGAAGAACGCGGTGCTATCGATAATCGTGGTTGTGGCGACGGTATTGACTATGTCAGGAAGGCTTTTTATCAGCTTTTTAACCATTGGGACGACTTGAAAATCGCCGATTTGGGCGACATCAAGACGGGTAACGAAATCAGCGACACATATTATGCCGTCAATCAGGTGCTTACCGAACTGATGAAACGCCATATCGTACCCATAATTCTAGGTGCTTCGCAAGATATGACCTACCCGATGTATCAGGTTTATGAACCAACCGGACGGCTGGTGAACATTGCCGCCATAGACCCGCTTTTCGATATCGGCAACGACAATGAACAGTTGAATTCACATTCCTATTTGAGTCATATCATACTTCATCAGCCTAATTTCCTTTTCAATTTCACTAATATAGGCTATCAGTCGTATTATGTTGACAACGAAAGCATTGAGCTGATGAAACAGTTGCTTTTCGACACCTACCGTTTAGGAAATCTAAAGCAAAACATCGAGTTGACGGAACCGCTTATCCGCAATGCCAACATCCTCAGCATTGATATGGCAGCCATACGTGCCGCCGATGCACCTGGCGTGAAAAACGCTTCGCCGAATGGTTTCAATGGAGAAGAGGCTTGCCGCATGACACGTTATGCCGGTTTGAGTTTCAAGTTATCGTCAATCGGGTTCTTTGAATATAATCCGCATTACGACATCAACTCGCGCACAGCCAATCTGATAGCAGAAATGATTTGGTATTTCATTGATGGTTTCTCGAACCGTCAAGATGATATCCCGACTTTGGAAAGCACCGATTTCACGCGCTACAATGTGCAAATCGGCGAAGGTCAGGAAAACCTGATTTTCCTTTGCCACAAAATTTCCGGCAAATGGTGGATGGACATGTCGTTCATGAAAGCCGACGATATGCGCTTCGAACGGCATCATTTTATTCCTTGCTCGAAGGAAGACTACGACCAAGCCATGCGCAACGAACTGCCTGACAAGTGGTGGCAATTCTATCAGAAACTGATGTAAATCAATGAATAACATAAATTTATTACAATAATGAAACGCTTTCTATCAATCCTTACCTTACTGGCCTTGATGACAGTCTCGGTCAGTTCGTTTGCTCAGGAAAAGAAACCTGATTGGAAGAGATGGCACTATCTCTCCGAAGAAGAAATGCACAACACCACCCGTGGTGTCAATTTCGTTCAGACCGACCCGCCGACCGGCACACCGCGTTTTGTGGCCGAATTTGAACCTATGCAAGGCGTGTTGATTCGTTATCCACTTGGCATTCCGGAAAGCCTTGTGGTTCAGTTGGCTAACAACTGCCATGTTTATTGCGTGGTGTCAAGTTCATATCAAAGCGGTGCCCAAAATACTTTCCAAAATGCAGGCGTGAACATGAATAACGTGACTTTTGTCAATGCGCCGACCGATTCCTATTGGGTCCGCGACTATGGTCCGTGGTATATTTTTGAAGACCGTGAACCAGCCATCGTTGATAATGTTTACAATCGTCCGCGTCCAAACGACGACAATGTTTCGGGCGTTTTTGCCAATTTCTGGAACATTCCGATGTACGGCATGAACCTTGAACACACTGGCGGCAACATGATGGAAGATGGCCGTGGCCACGGCGTCAGCGATGAACTTGTCGTTCAGGAAAACGGCTATAACGAAGCCAATGTCCGCGAAAAGATGCGCGACTATCTGGGCATCGACCCTTATCACATCACCATCGACCCGCAAGGCGACTACATTGCACACGTCGACTGCTGGGGCAAATATCTGGCTCCCGACAAGATTTTGATCGCCCGTTTGCCACAAAGCAATCCGCGTTACCAGTATTATGAAGAAGTGGCCGAGTATTTTGAGACCACCAACTGCTGTTGGGGGTATCCTTACAAAGTGTACCGCGTTGACGAACCAGGCGGCTACACCTTGGCACCTTACACCAACAGCCTGATTCTCAACCATTCGGTTTATGTTCCGTTGGGCACCAACTCGACTTACAACACCAATGCCTTGGCTGTTTACCAGGAAGCCATGCCTGGCTATGAAATCGTTGGCGTTGAAAACAACAATTACAGCATTGGCTGGGAAAACACCGATGCCCTGCACTGCCGCACCCGTGGCGTGATGGATTTCGACATGCTTTTCGTCGACCACCGCAACGTGATTTTCGGTGAACAGGAATGGCAGGAATCCATCCCGGTAGTCAGCAAGTTCATCGCTTACAGCGGCGAAGCCCTCAAAGCAGACTCTTTGCTGGTTTATTACAGCATCGATGGCGGCGCTTATCAGACAGCTCACATGACTCCAACAGGCAATCCTGACGAATATGTCGGTTACATCACTGGCTATCAAGGCGGTTCGGAGATTGATTATTATGTTTTCGGTGCCGATGAATCAGGTCATCGTTACACACAACCCGTCTTTGCCGAACTCGATCCACACCATTTCACCATGGAACAGCATGAACCTGCCGGCGAATTAATCATTACGCCTGACACACTTTGGTTCAACACAGTTACCGACACACAGTCGTTCACATTGAAAAACGAAACGAATAACGCTATTGTCATTTCCGACATCCTTTACGACCAAGACTACCATCTGATGGGCGATTTAGATAATCCTGCAATTCCTTACACCCTGCAGGCAGGTCAGACGGTGACATTCAATGTCGTTTTTGATACTCCTCTCTTCCCTCCAGCAAAAGATGGAACTTATTACATTGGTGAAGTCAAGCTCCATACTTCAATTGGCGAAAGAAAAGTCACGGCCATGTTGCGGAAGAACATTTGGGATTTAGGTCTGACAATTGTAGGTCCGCCATTCATTTATGTTGAAGATTTAGATGGTACAGAGGCTATTCTGCAAAATGGTAATTTCGGCACACATGAAACCATTACAATTACTTCCATTGAAGATACAGGCGATTATCCGATTTTGGTCTATGAACTAGAACACCAACTTCCATACGACCTGACCAGCAATGAATACTTTACCATAAACATTTATCCTGCCATGCCGATAGGCAAAGCCTACCAAAACACGACGCTTATAGTCCACTCGACCGATGGCGAACTGGAACTCTATGTTTCGGTGAACGAAGACTTGTTGTGGAGCGTTTCGGAAATCAAGAACGAAATCAGCATTTACCCGAATCCGGCAAACGGCATTTTCACCGTTGAAAGTGCAAACATGAGCCACGTGACGGTTTACAACCTTGTAGGTCAAATGGTTTACGATAACGCAACCGACGAAAAACGCGTCAGCATTGACGCAAGCACTTGGAACAGTGGCATCTACATGGTGACCATAACCGACAGACAAGGCGCTTCGTTCACAAGGAAAATTGTGGTCAGATAAGTCAAAGTCTTGACATACTGAAGAAACCTCGGAACAAATGTTCCGGGGTTTCTTCTTTCATACAAACGCAAATTTTTACAAATGAATCATTTATCTCATAAATACATCATACTACTTATCAAGTATTTATGAACAATTAATGACAATTTGCATTGTCAAAAAAACATCTGCGTAATCCGTGCAATCTGCGGTTCGGAAAACCCTATACATCGAGCTTGAACTCGGCATCAAACCAGCCTGTGTCTTCTTTCAGTAAATCAAATTCTTCACCTGTAAGATGATCGACAACGTGGACGATGCCGCGTATGTTGTCGTAAGTAAAAGTAAACTGGGAGTTTAAATCTTCTTTGGGTACATCCATTTTAAATGATTGTTGATTGGGCTGCAAAGATAATACTTTTCGCGCCATGCAAGTCATTTTTTGAATTCATTGACGAAAATTTCATGCAATTCGTCGGGTGCGGTTTGCAGAATCGACTTGTAGTTCATTTTCTTTTCGTCCAAGAGCCAGACTATGAACTCATCGTGGAACGACTTGATTTCGGCGCCGTTCAACTTGTGGTAAATCAGGTTCAGTTTGGCTTCAGCCTCCATCCACGGAAGGTCTTCGGCCTGAGCGATTTTTTCAATCATTTTATCCATAGCGTTTTGATTTTGAGGGTTAATAATGCTGCAAATATAATTGATTTTCGGTCAAAAGTCAAGAGCCGTCATTATGTTTGGCCATTTTTTCAACGAACTCCTTCATTTCTTCAAACGAAAAACACCCTCCGAAGGTTCAGTCCGGAAGGCGTTTTTCAAAAACAAAATCCTCTGGTTAATAAAAATGTTGTTGTTTCTTTAAAATAGTGCCACAAATGCTTTTGCATCAGCGTCTTTCATCACGGCAACTTTGCTTTCGGGACGAAACTCAAACGGCACGTAACGGAACACTTGCGCTGCTGCAAACTGACCGTCTTTCGACTTGATGACACGCATACGCACATTGCCGTCATTTTGCATCTTGATTTTCTTTAAATTGTTCAGATTCATGCTTTCAAGAGAGAGCTTCAAGGCTGAAAAATCGTCGGCGCCATAATAGTAATCGTGGCAAGAGATGATGGAATTGGTTGGCACATAGAACCATTTCTTCGATTGCCAGACGGCTTGGAAAGCACCGTAGCAAACCAGCACGATGCCGATGAAAATCAAAGCATAAGCCAGTATCGTGCTGGCGCATATCTTCTGAATGAAAAATAGGACAATGCCCACCACGCACGCAATGTTGCCTATGACCAAAGCCGGAACGTTTGTTTTTCTTTCCAGACCTTCGATTTCGTATTTGTTGATGTCCGGAATATTGTTGATTTCTGTTGTCATTTTTATTTGTATTTATTGGGTTTATGAAAAATCGGCACAAAAGCACAGCCAAGGCCCGTGTCATGGCATTTACTATTATTCTATCGAACGAAGGTTATGCACTTCGTGCCGAATTAAATATATGAAAATAAAGAAGTTAGTGAATTCAAAATACGTTTTTGAATTGCACTAAATCAGGAGGCGTCTCAGCCGGATGATGTTACAATCCTTCGGGAACGCAACTAAATGGATGACAGATTTGCGGCCCAACTTGAACGAATTTGGCGTGCGGGCCGAAATCAAAGTGACGAAATGAACGGTATGGTTTGGATTGGTTCGGTTTCTTTCCGTCTGGTTGCGTATGCTTGAAATAGGCAGCACATTGGCCACTTCCTGCTGAACGGCATTCCGCTGGCTTGCCGTAGCATTGTAGAGCGACATTCGTGCGGCTTCGATATTGTCGGCGATGACCGATGTGGTCCTGTGGTTCAGTTCAGCGGTCGCAACGGATTTGTTTTCCGTGCATCCGCAGAAGCAGAACAGCAGCAGGAATAATATGATGCCTTTCGTTTTCATGAAAACCTATTTCGCGACAAAAATAGAAATTATTTCAATTTGGTTCATTTTTTTGTGAAACTTATCTCCGGCGGTTACGACGTCCACGGCCTTCGACGATTCTCGAGAACTTGTTTTTCGATTTCTTCATCTTTGAGAACGAAGTGGCGGTTCCTGCTTTCGGTCCTTTCAGACTCAAAATGTGTGAACGCGCTGCCACAAAGCCGTTTTCATCGGTGTCGTCAATCTTGCCATACTTGTTCTTCTTGGAAGCAAAAATGATGACATTGTCGACAAACCAGCTGTTGACGTAGGCTCCTTCGCCCGTATAGTAAAGGCAAAAATACTCCGATTTGCTCGGCCAATCCTCCATATCGAAAGTGAGCAAATACTGGCTTTGAAAAATACTGCCAGTCACCGTATCTTCCCAAATGCTTTCCCAAGATTCGCCGTCCTGCGAAATGCCAATGCCGATTTGCACATTCAAATTGCCAGCAGAAGCTTCTAAACAATGATTGAACTGAAAATTGATGAAATCGTATTTTTCCAATTCCACGATAGGTGAAACCAAACGCGTTGTGCCAACAAAATTATAATCGGGCGACATCTGCATTTCGCGTGCCTTGCCACCTGCGTTTGCACTGTTTGAAATGTACCATACCGCCCAGTTGTCGCCTTTCACATCCCAACCCTCTTCAAGCCAAGGATTGAAAAAACCTTCACACAACACCACATCGCCTTGTTGTGCAAACAAAGGCACAAAGGCAAACAATGCGAGGAAAATGAGCAAACGGCTTTTCATAGAGGGCAAAATTAGGAAATGTTTCGATTGGTTGATAAAAAACTCGTACTTTGCACACACTAATTGTGTACTTTTGCCCCATAAAGCACAAAAATCATGGCAGCAAAAGAAAAAACAGCGTTTTTTTGTAAGGAATGTGGCAACGAATCGCCCAAATGGTTTGGCAAATGTCCGGCCTGCGGTGCATGGAACACTTGCGTGGAAGAAACCGTCGTGACGGGAAAAGACAGCAAATCGGTTCGGAAAAACATCAGTTCAGATTTGATACAGACGCTTCCTGTTCCTATTCAAGACATCACCAATGCCAAGGAACAACGCATCATTTTGCCTTACGAAGAACTGAACCGTGTGCTTGGCGGCGGCTTGGTGTTAGGCTCGCTCACCTTGGTCGGCGGTGAACCTGGCATTGGAAAATCGACTTTGCTTTTGCAAACGGCCTTGCAACTTGCCGATAAGAAAGTGCTTTACATTTCGGGCGAGGAAAGCCAAACGCAAATCAAGATGCGTGCCGACCGCATTGGCATCAACAACGAAAACTGCTTCATCCTCACCGAGACCAACACGCAGGAAATACTGAAACATTTCAAGGCTGTGAATCCCGACATCGTGGTCATCGACTCCATTCAAACCTTGGAATCGCCATACGTTGACGCAACGGCGGGCAGCCTGACACAAATCCGCGAGACCGCTGCCGAAATGAACAAGATAGCCAAAGCCTATCAGGTGCCGGTTTTCCTCATTGGACACATTACCAAAGACGGCAGCATTGCCGGACCGAAGATTTTGGAGCATATTGTAGATACCGTCTTGCAATTCGAGGGCGACCGCCATTATGGATTCCGCATCTTGCGCACCATCAAGAACCGCTTCGGTTCCTCATCGGAATTGGGCATTTTCGAGATGAATGCCAACGGCTTGCGCGAAGTGACCAATCCAAGCGAAATCCTCCTTTCGCAACGCGATGAGGAAGTGAGCGGCATTGCCATTGCCGCCACCATGGAAGGGCAGCGCACCATGCTCATCGAGACGCAGGCCTTGGTCAGCACGGCGGCCTACGGCACGCCGCAACGCTCGGCAACCGGTTTCGATATCCGCCGCCTGAACATGCTGCTTGCCGTGTTGGAGAAACGCGCAGGTTTTCGCCTTTCCACGAAAGATGTCTTCCTTAACATAGCCGGCGGCTTGCGTGTCGATGACCCGGCCATCGACATGGCTGTGGTGGCTGCGGTTTTGTCATCGAATGCCGACATCCCGATTCCGTCGGGTTACACGTTTGCCGCTGAAATCGGTCTTTCGGGCGAAGTCCGTGCCGTCACGCGCATCGATGCCCGCATTGCCGAAGCTGACAAGTTGGGATTTGAGAAAATCTTCATTTCAAAATACAATTACAAAGGCTTGGACATCAGCCGTTTCCATATCACCATTGTGCCAGTGGCTACGGTTTATGAATTAGCGGGAGAATTGTTTGGGTAAAAGCAAAAACGATGGAAAACGAAAAAATCATATTAGGCATCGACCCGGGCACCATGGTGATGGGTTATGGACTCATCAAGGAAGTGGGCAAGAAGATGGAACTCATGCAAATGGGCGTCATCAACTTGAAGAAACTGGAAAACCAGGCCCTGAAATTGAAGAAAATCTTTGAGCGGGTTTTGGAAATCATCAACGAATATCACCCTGACGAATTGGCCATCGAAGCACCGTTTTTTGGGAAAAACGTGCAGTCGATGCTGAAGTTGGGCCGTGCACAAGGCGTGGCTATGGCTGCCGCCCTCTACCGCGACATTCCTATCTTTGAATATTCGCCCAAGACCATCAAGCAGACCATCACGGGCAATGGCAATGCCACTAAAGAACAAGTGGCCAAAATGCTTCAGCTGATGTTGAAATTTGATGAAAATCCTGACTTTTTTGACGCTACCGATGCTGTTGGCGCCGCTGTCTGTCATGCCATCGACAAAGGAAAGGATGTGAACTACACCAAACACACCACCGAGAAAGCCAAGGCCTCACGCAAGCCCGACTGGAGCAAATTCATCGCCGAAAACCCTGATAGGGTAAAGAAAGGGTGAATGGTTTTGGCGACGGATGATCGATAATAATAAATAAGTAAAGTATTAATCATTTAAATAACTCAATTACAATGAAAAAACATTTTCTAGTTCTGTTGGCGGCTGCCTTGGGTCTTGCAGCTTGCACTGAAAAAAAGACCGATTTTCAGGTTACGGTCAACTTGAAAAACGGCAATGACCAAATGGTCTATCTCCAAAAGTATGTCGACAACGCACCTGTCGTCATCGATTCCGCCATCATTCAGGAAGAAACTGCCGTGCTGAAGGCTCCTGTTGATGACATTCAAATACTTTATGCACTGAAAGTGAAAGACATGCGTGGCTCCATGCCTTTCTTTGCCGATAACAAGGATGTGAGTTTTGTAGGCGATATGCAGAACCCGCGCGACGTGGAAATCTACGCTTCCGAAACCCAGACCGCTCTTGATTCCTACCGAAAGGAATACGATGGTTTCTATAAAAAAATGGAAGAACTCTATCCGCTGATGGATTCAGCCTACGCCAAACAGGACTCCATCATGATGGATTCGCTCAACAAAGTCGGTGATGCCATTATGGATGAACAGGGCAATTTCAGAAACAACTACATCAAGGAACACGCCGACAGCTTCCTGGCTCACTACATCCTTAACGAAGTAAAACAGGACTACTCACTCGACGAATTGAAGGAATTAAAATCCAACTTCATCACGACCTCCGTTTATCTTGACGACTTGAACAATTACATAGCCAAGCAGGAAACGCTCGAAGTGGGTCAGCCTTGCATCGATTTCACGCTTCAAACCATTGACGGCCAAAATGTCACGCTTTCCGAGAAAGTCGCCCAAAACAAGGTCACGATGATTGATTTCTGGGCTTCGTGGTGCGGTCCTTGCCGTCACGAAAACCCGGTAGTGAAGGCTGCTTACGAAAAATATCACGAAATGGGCTTCGATGTCATCGGCATTTCCGTCGATCAGGACGAAGCTGCATGGCTGAAAGCCGTTGAAGCCGACGCACTGCCATACACGCAGGTACGCGACACCGACAACAGCGTCAGCGAATCCTATCTGATTTATTACATTCCTTCCAATTTCCTCATCGACCAAAACGGCAACTTCATCGCCAAAGGTCTGAGAGGCGAAGAACTGGAAGCCAAACTTGCTGAAATTTTTGCCTTATGAGAAAAATAACCTTATTATTTGCTGCCACGGCACTTGCATTTGCCGCTTGCAACCATCAGCCCGAAACACCGACATTTAATGTGAACATCAACTTGGCCAATGCTGACGGACAGACACTTTACCTGCAAAAAGGTGAACAAGTTTTAGATTCTGCCGTTATTGAAAATTGGGAAGCCGCTTTCAAAACACCTGTTTGCAACGACAACGAAATGTTCAGCATCATGCTGAAAGATTGGCGCAGACCATTCTCGTTTTTCACCGACAATCAGAATGTAAGCCTTGAAGGCGATGCACAGAATCCGAATGCCATCATGGTGAAAGGTTCCCCATCGCAAGACCGTTTGAATGCCTTCAATGACGGGTTCAATGCTTTGGATGCCAAATTGGATTCCATTAGCCAACTCATCAACGATGCCAAAAAAGCTGGCGATGAGGCTTTGGCGGAAGAACTGAAACTGAAATACGACGATGCCGAAGTCATCGAGAAAATGTATTGCTTCGACTATGTCTGGGAAAACCCGACCGACATCACGGCACATTACGTGCTTTACCGCTATAAATGGGCTTTCGGTCCGTGCGAAATGCGCACCATGATTGACAACATCCATGCTGCCGACAGCACCCTCACCTCTTCGAACCTTGAAATGGCAACGGAATATGTGGAAAAGATTGAGCGCGTACAAGCCGGTCAACCTATCATCGATTTCACCCAAAACGATGCCGAAGGCAACCCGATAACCTTGTCGCAACTTGCCGAAGGCAAGCTCCTGCTGGTCGACTTCTGGGCTTCGTGGTGCCCCGACTGCCGCAAGGAAAACCCGAATGTGGTGGTCGCCTACAACATGTTCCACGAACAAGGTTTTGACGTGCTTGGCGTTTCGTTCGACACCGACAGGGAAAAGTGGCTTGCCGCCATCGAAAAGGACGGCCTGACCTGGACGCACGTCTCCGACCTGCAAGGCTGGAGCAATGCCGCCGGTGCCCTTTACGCCATCTCCTTCATCCCGCAAAACGCCCTCATCAAGGACGGCATGATCGTAGCCCGCAACCTCGAAGGCGAAGAACTGATGGCCGAGATTGAAAGGCAATTAATCAATCCATAAAAACCTTACCTTTATGAAAAAGCTAGTGTTTTTCTGTTGTCTGATGCAGATGTGTGTGAATGGTTGGGCGCAGATAAAATTGAACAGTCGGGAGTGGCGCATTGTCGTTGACGAGGAGTTTGACGAAGGTTATTCTCATTGGCAATGGAATCCGCAAAATTTCTGTAATGTCGGAGACTATAGTTGGAAAGCTTATATGAGCGGAACAATTATTCCAAAAGGGGAAAGACAGGTGTATCAATTCGCAAATTGCCAAATTGATACGTTGAACAATACTATGCAGTTGATTTGCGAATACGATTCTCTTGGACGTATTGCTGACAGTAATTATTATTTTCCACACTGGATGAAAAACTTTCCTTCAGGCGAAGGACGATATTTTTTTTCAGGCGCAATGGAATATTATAAGCAGCGATATGTTTCAAACGATGATGACAGGAAATTCAAGTATGGGTATTTTGAAATCAGATGCAAGTTGCCCGTTCATCCGGGTGCTTTTCCAGCTTTTTGGCTTCAGGCTGCCAGTCAGGATAAGAATGACAGTTATTATGAAGAGATTGATATTTTTGAATATTCAAGAAACCTGATGCACAAAAATAGCGGGAACCCCCGCCGTTTGCCGGTAAAAGATACCGCCAGGGTGTTTACGACAGGAGTATATCACAACCTCACGGGCAATAGCGCAAATCATACGACAGAGAGTTTTGCGCGGAATTTTCCGGTCGTTTCTCGTACTAAAAATGATTTAAGCGACTGGCACACATTTGGATGCGAATGGATGCCTGACCATATTTACTGGTTTTTCGACGGAAAGCTTGTCAACAGCTATTTTGATGTCAATCACATTCCGAAACATCCTTTAGAACTGAAAGTTGATTATGCCATTGATACATATGCAGGAACAAAAATAGAAGAAGAATGGCATCCGAAATGGTTCGGAACAGATGTAATGGTCATAGATTATATAAAAGTCTATGAGAAAAAATGAAATAATTGATTTTCAGAAATTTTTATCGTAGAGACGTAGCACTACGTCTCTTTTTTCGTTTTTATTGGGTTGTCAGGAGGATACGTTGTACTCAAGTCTCTACAACCCTGCCGCAAATGCCACAAACGGCGGATTAGGATAATCTTCCTTGCTGTAGGCCAAAGGCCGTCCGTCGCTGATGCGCAGCACCTTGCCGCCTGAGGCACTGAGAATGGCATCGGCGGCGGCGGTGTCCCATTCCTTGGTCTTGCTGTAGCACACATACACATCAGCGTTGCCTTCGGCGAGACGGGCAAATTTCAGGCTGCTGCCGCATGAATCGATGAGCAAATCAGGATGTTCGGGACGAAGATATTTGTCGATGTAATCATCCACTTCATGCGTGCGGTGCGAGCGACTGACCAAAACCGTGAAAGGCCTTTCTGCATTCGGTTTGTGTGCTTTTTTCCAAATTTCACAATCCATAAGTCCATAAGTCAAATAGTCTAATTGTCTAAAAGCCCTATTGTCATGAACCATCGCAACTTTTCTTACACCTTTATTATTAATGGCATACCACAGCGTATCGGAAACAGGCGCATAAATCACGCCCAAAACGGGTCTTGCATTATCAATAAGCGCAATGTTCACGGTAAATTCTCCGTTTCGGTTGACAAATTCCTGAGTGCCGTCCAAAGGATCGACGAGCCAATATTTAGAGAATTGCGAACGGTCGTCGGGCATATCCTCTTCGCTGACAAATGGCAAATTGCTAGTTTTCAGCATTTCCTTAATGAGATTACTGGCGCGCAAATCGGCTTGCGTGACGGGCGAATCATCGCTTTTCACATACACATCGAAAGGCGTGGCATACACCTCCATGATGATTTTTCCAGCTTTAAGAGCGGCATTGATGGCCAATGATAACAAAGTTTCCATGAGGGCAAAGGTAGGGATTTTTTTGTTTCTGGCTTTTGGTTGTTACTATTAGCTTTTAACCATTAGACATTGTCTTGCCAATAGCCAAAAGTAAAAATTATCTATCTGATTTTCAATAAAGTAAAAAAATAATTACAAAAAAGTTTCTTTTGTGCGCTTTTATTCTACTAATTTTGCGCCCACAAAACCCACACAAATGGCAAAGAATTTAGTAATCGTCGAGTCACCAGCCAAGGCTAAAACCATTGAAGGTTTCCTTGGAAAAGAATATACGGTGAAGTCAAGCTACGGACACGTCCGTGATTTAAACAAGAACACGCTTAGCGTCAATATAGAAAAGGATTTTGAACCTGAATACGAAATCAGCGACGACAAGAAAACCTTGGTCGCCGAACTGAAGAAATTAGCCAAGAGCGCCGAAACGGTGTGGCTCGCATCCGATGAGGACCGTGAAGGAGAATCCATTTCGTGGCATCTTTACGAGACCCTTGGTTTAAAAGGCAAAAATACAAAACGTATTGTCTTCCACGAAATTACAAAAACTGCCATTCTGAACGCTATCGAAAATCCACGCACTATCGACATGGATTTGGTGGCCGCTCAGCAGGCACGCCGCGTGCTCGACCGCCTCGTCGGTTACGAATTGTCGCCATTGTTGTGGAAAAAAGTGAAGCCATCGTTGTCGGCTGGCCGTGTGCAGTCGGTGGCCGTGCGCCTCATCGTTGAACGCGAAGAGGAAATTAAGAATTTCGTGCAGACCAGTGCCTACCGCGTCACCGCACAATTTACATTCAAGAAGGACGGACAGGATTTCAACATTGCTGCCGAACTTCCAACCCGTTTCGATACTGAAGCCGAAGCCCGCAAGTTCGTGGAATCGTGCGTCAAGGCTTCCTATCAAGTTGAAAACATCGAAAAGAAGCCCGCTTCGAGATATCCCGCACCGCCTTTCACCACTTCAACCCTGCAACAGGAAGCCGCCAGAAAACTCGGTTTTTCGGTTGCCAATACCATGCGCATCGCTCAGCAGCTCTACGAATCAGGTAAGATCACTTATATGCGTACCGACTCCGTCAACCTTTCGAACCTTGCCCTCGGCATGGCCAAAAAGGAAATCGCTGCCAATTACGGTGAAGAATACGTGAAGACCCGTCAATATCAGACCAAGACCAAAGGTGCCCAGGAAGCGCACGAAGCTATCCGCCCAACTTATTTGGACCAGCACACCATTAAAGGCACTGCCGATGAACGCCGTCTGTACGAACTGATTTGGAAACGCACCATCGCTTCGCAAATGGCTGATGCACAATTGGAAAGAACCAATGTGAACATCGCCGTTTCAAGTTCCGACAAGCAGTTTGTTGCCACAGGTGAAGTCATTCTGTTCGATGGTTTCCTGAAAGTCTACATGGAAAGTTTCGATGATGACCGCAGCGAAGACAGCACCGCCATTTTGCCACCAATCGAAATCGGCATGCCGCTCGACCTCGACAAGATGGAGGCCCAGCAACGCTACACGCGCCATCCTTTGCGCTACACCGAAGCCAGCTTGGTCAAGAAAATGGAAGACCTCGGCATTGGCCGTCCTTCAACATACGCGCCGACCATTTCCACCATTCAGAAGCGCGAATATGTGGCCAAAGGCGATGTGAAGGGCGAAATGCAATCCTATAAGATTATCACACTGAAAAACGACAAGGTCAGCGAGAAGACAGGAAAAGAGACCTATGGCACCGAAAAGGGCCGTCTGCTGCCTACCGACATCGGCGTTTTGGTCAACAAGTTCCTGTTGCAATATTTTGAAAGCATCATCGACTATAATTTCACCGCCAACGTGGAAAAGGAATTCGATAAAATCGAAGAAGGTCAGTGTGAATGGAATGCCATGATTAAGGAATTCTATCAAGGTTTCCATACGCAAATTGTCTCCACGACCGAAAACTCGGGCAAGTTCAGCGGCGAAAAACTCCTTGGCCTCGATCCTGCTTCTGGGAAGAAAGTATATGTGAAAGTTGGTCGTTTTGGTCCAGTGGCTCAAATCGGCGACACCGATGCTGACGAAAAACCGCGTTTTGCCGGTTTAAAGAAGGATATGAGCATCGAAAGCGTGACTTTGGAAGAAGTGCTCAAGTTGTTCGAGTTCCCACGCACATTGGGCGAATTTGAGGGCAAGGAAGTCAGCGTGTCCATTGGCCGTTTCGGTCCTTACATCAAGCACAACAGCACATTCTTCAGCCTCGCCAAGACCGACGACCCGAACATGGTAGATTTGGAACGCGCCATTGAACTCATCAACGAAAAGCGCCAGAAAGACCTGCAAAGCATCATCCGCACCTTTGACAACGACCCTGACATGCGCGTGCTGAATGGCCGTTTCGGTCCTTATATCTCTTACAAGAAGAGCAATTACAAGATTCCGAAGACCACCGACCCGGCAACGCTTACCTACGAAGATTGCCTGAAGATTGTGGAAGACCCTGCTAACGCACCGAAAAAGAAGGTGGCGAAGAAGAAATAAAGACGAGTTTTTTGGTATGAATTTTGAATTATCCTATCTTTGCAAATCAAATAATCACATAAAACACCTCAATCAATGGAGAAAAAAGAATTACTGAAAGAAGTTGTCGAACATATCGACATTAAGAGCTACGACTCAACCGAACTGATCAACGCCATGCGCAAGATGTCGTTCACTTCACGCGACACCGCCCGCGCCGCCGACATCCTGATGATGATGTGCCAGGAAAAGACCTGCACCAACATCCTCACCATCGCCGGTTCAACCTCAGCCGCCGGCTGCATGCAGGTTTACGTTGACATGGTACGCAACAAGATGGTCGACGTCGTCGTTTCAACAGGTGCTTCCATCATCGACATGGACCTGTTCGAAGCTCTTGGCTTCAAGCACTATATCGGCGAAAAGGAAAACGTCATTCCTGACACCACCCTTCGCGAACTTTACATCGACCGCATCTACGACACCTATATCGACGAAGAGCAGCTTCAGGCTTGCGATAATGCCACTTACGAACTGTCGAACATGCTCGAACCACGTCCATATTCATCACGCGAATTCATCTGGAATCTCGGCAAATGGCTGCATGATGGCCGTTCCGTGAAGAAAGACAGCCTCATCCAGACTTGCTACGAATGTGGCGTGCCGATTTTCTGCCCTGCTTTCAGCGATTCATCAGCTGGCTTCGGCATCGGCAAACACCAGTGGGAACGCACCCACAAAGGCGAAAAATATGTTAGCATCGACTCAGTCCGCGATTTCATCGAACTGACCGAAATCAAGATGCAGGCTCCTGAAACCGGTCTGTTCATGGTCGGTGGCGGCACTCCTAAGAACTTCGCTCAGGATACCGTTGTCTGCGCCGAAATCCTCGGTTACGACGTGCCAATGCACAAATACGCCATCCAAATCACCGTGGCTGACGTGCGCGATGGTGCTTGCTCATCATCAACATTGCTCGAAGCCGGTTCATGGGGCAAGGTGAGCGAAAAGCTCCAGCAGATGGTTTACGCCGAAGGCACAACCGTCATCCCGCTGATTGCTTCCTACGTCTACCACAACGGCCCATGGCAGGAAAGAGAATACAAGAACTGGCAGAAGATCTACCAGAAATAAAAATATCCAAGATGAGATGAAAAAGCGCAGCGGAATTCTGCTGCGCTTTTTTTTGCGTGTTTTTGATGGTTTTCGTTTATCTTTGCAACCGCAATGAAAAAGCGTTTCATCATATTGACCCTTTTGATCATCAGCATTTCGGCATGTTTCGCCCAACGCATTGGCGGCGGCCTGCTGATAGGTCCGGCGTTTTCCACGATGAAACTTTCAGATGTCGACACCACGCGTTTCCGCACCGATTTTTGCGGTGGCATCCGCATTGCCTTAATTCCCGAACATTCTATTTTCGGTGCCGAAATCGATGTGATTTATTCGCGGCAAGGCATGAAAACCAAATCAGGCATTAACGAAGACAAAAACAGGTTCTTCTATGCCGAAAAATCATCTTATATCAACGTGCCGCTGCTGCTGAACGTCTACATGCGGAAATGGAATGAAGAAGACGAAAGTGAGTCAAAAATGGCGCGTTTGCGTATCGGGCCTTACATTGGCTATTGCTTTGGCGGCAACGAAGTGATGTCGGTAAAGACGAAAAGAGACACCAAACAATATCTTACTCCTTGGGAAAGAGACGCTTACAACCGCCTTGACTATGGTTTTACCGCTGCCATAAGTTATTGGTTCATAGAGATTCGCTATTCCATGGGCTTGAATAACGTGTTCAAAGGAGATGGCGTTTCAACCAATCATGTCATTTCCGTCACTTGGTCGGATGTGTGGTGATTTACAATTGTTTATAGTAAAGATTCCGCACCAAACCGCCATATTTTTCTTCCGTCTTGGCATAACGATACCCTTCCTTCAGGAAATTATTGATGCTGAAACTGTTGTTTGGCGCACAAGTCGTGCAAAGCAGATTGAAACCTCTTTGAACAGCCAGTTTTTCCACTTCCTGAATCAGTTTCCGCTGCAAACCCAAACCGCGATAGCCATCTCTCACCAGAAACAATTTCTGATTCGCTGCCTTAATGCCTAATTTTTCCAATTCTTCAAGTTCTAAAGCCTCGCTGTCTCGTAACCCCGTAATCTCGTTGTCTAAGAGTCCAACAACATCGTGCGCATGGTCTTCTTCCAAACATTGCGGCACATAAAGGACGCCAATGGCAACAAGTTTTTCATCATCCCAAAAGCCCAAAGTCACATTCGGTTCCTGTAGGCAGGACGCAATCATTTCGGGCGAATTATGCCGCAAAACCGACTTGTCGGGCAGCGAAGCATAAACTGTCTCGTTTAATTCGACAACGGCTTGAAAATCAGTGATTGTGCATGGACGCTGTTTCAGGTTCATTTTTACAGTTCCTTATTATAATACACCTTGTAAAACTTTCCCTTTTCGTCTTCGCCTTGTTCGATCAGGTCGCGGTCGCCGTGGATGTAGATGTGGAAATTCTTATCCAGTTTGATGACGCTTTTGAAAGCACGCGCCTGCTTTTTCACTGCCGTCCCGTTGATTTCAAAACTGTCGGCAATCTCAATGTCTTCGCGCTGGGCGTAATTGTCTTTGAATTTGTGGAAACTCTCAATGACAGCAGGTTGCTCTATCACTTCGTTCACAAATTCATCCATATCGAAAGTCTCCTTTTCCTTGAAGAAAGCTACGGAGCGGTTGAGTAAATCGGCTTGGTCGGCTTTGGAGACCTCGAATTGCTGCGGCAACTCCTTGGTGACGAAATTCTTAGTCAAGGAAAGCACCGTGTTGGTGTGGAAATATTCGTTGGCTTTTTGGAAAACATGCAGAAATTCGTCGGTCCAGAAATGGGCATCGCTGCGGTTGGTGTTGTCGACAATGGTAACCAGAAAACCGTCCTCGCGTTCCAGATTATAAATCAGGCAGCCTTTGTCGAGTTTCTTGGTGTTGATGCCTTGTTCAGGCGTGAGGTCGAGACCTTCTTCCGAAGTCCAGACGCGAAGGAAAGTGTCCTTGTTTTCCGATTTGAAAAGTCCGATGGCATCGCAATGGTTGCCGCCGATGCTGCAATCAGTGAAATGAACCACATAGAACTCGCCCGCCTTGATTTTCGGGTGGTCGCTTTTCTCGTAAAGATGCTTGGCGAGTTTCACCGAATTGATATACAGGCTTTCAGGATCGTCAAAAATCTCACTGACCATGCCATAAACCTCGTTGTATTTCAAATCCGATTCGTGAATGAAATGAAACTGTTCCTCGGCAAGAAAAACCTGCAAAAAATACTCATGCAGGATGTTACGCATCTCATCGTTGGTGGAGAGAAGGCTTTTTGAGCAGATGACGCCTTCTTCGGCCTGTTTGTTACCGATGAAGTGCAAAGCCATGTTTTTTATTACTGACATATCGCTTGATTTGGATGTGCAAAGGTAAAAAGAAATGTTTTTTGAGCGCAGCAAGCGTTTTTTTTCTAAACTTGCAGCCTAAATAGAAAGGAATATGGATATAGTTATTGCCGGCGATGGCGAAGTCGGTTTGCATTTGGCAGAGGCTTTAGTGCGTAGCAATCACAACATTACGATTGTCGACCCGCACGAAGAATTGCTGAAACTAGTGGAATCGCACAGCGATTTGATGACCATTACGGGCGACTCAACCTCGACATCGGTGCTACAACGCGCCAATGTGAAAAAAGCCGATTTGGTAATTTCGGTCGTTCACGACGAGCACATCAACTTGCTGACGGGCATTTTGGCAAAGAAACTTGGCGCCAAGAAAGTCATTGCACGCGTCAACACGATGGAAAATTTGAGTCCCGAAGTGTGGCGCATGTACCAGGATTTGGGCATTGATGGTTTGCTTTCTCCAGAAGATATTGCTGCTCAGGAAATTACATCGTTGCTGAAGCAAAACGCTTCGCTTGAAACCTACGATTTTTCTGGCGGAAAACTGCAGCTTTTCATGGTGAAACTGGAGTCGGGAGCCGAAATTCTGGGCAAGACGGTCGAAGAGGTTGATGCACAATACCAGCACATTGATTTCCGCGTGGCCGCCATCCACCGCCGTCAGAACACATTCATTCCGCAAGGCGACGACATTTTCCAAATCGGAGATATGGTGTATGTCGTTACAAAGCCTCATGCCATCAAGGATATTATCCGATTGAGCGGAAAAAAACAAATCAGCATACATAACGTGATGATTGTTGGTGGCGGACGTGTGGGCAGAATCACGGCAAAACGTCTTGAAAAGGATTTGAATATCAAGATTTTGGAAAAGAGCAAGGACCGTTGCATGGAACTCACCAATTATCTTTCGGATGCTTTGGTGGTCAATGCCGATGCGCGTAACCTCGATTTGCTGGAAGATGAAGGCATTAAGGATATGGATGCTTTCATTGCCGTGACCGACAACACCGAGACAAACATTCTTACTTGCCTGCAAGCCAAGAGTTTCGGCGTGAAAAAGACCATCGCATTGGTCGAAAACATCGACTATAT
This sequence comes from Bacteroidales bacterium, assembly GCA_024400455.1. Classification (GTDB taxonomy): domain Bacteria; phylum Bacteroidota; class Bacteroidia; order Bacteroidales; family F082; genus Limimorpha. The sequence continues at coordinate 176,322 of JAKSMU010000002.1, forward strand.
CGACATTTCGCAAAACATTGGCATCGACTCCATAATCAATAAGAAACTGATTGCGGCAAGCTACATGGTCAAATATACTTTGGGTGCCAAGGTTTCGTCGCTGAAATGCTTGAGCGGCATTGACGCTGACATTGTTGAGTTTGAAGTCCGTGCCGGTGCAGCCGTTACACGCAAGCCAATCGGTCAACTGCAGATGCCCGATGATGCCATCATTTGCGGCATCACGCGCGATGGCGACAGCTACATTGCAACCGAAGATTTCCAAATTGAGACTGATGACCACGTTGTCGTTTTGGCCTTGCCGAGCGGCATTCCTGCGGTCGAAAGACTTTTTTATTGAATGAGTTTCAAGTTAAAACTAAATATTCCCGTCGTTGTCCGTATTGAGGGCTTTATGCTGCTCATCGAAGGCTTTTTCATGTCTTTGGTGGTGCCCGTGTCTTATTTTCATCACGGCATGAACGCCTTTAGCATCCCCTTTTCGGCCATACTGACCTTAATGGCGGGCTTTATTTTCGTTTTCTCGACACGCAATTACAAAGATGTAAAACCAACTGATCACGAAGGTGTGGTAGTGGTTTGTATTTCCTGGTTGGTGATGTCGTTGTTTGGCGGCCTTCCGTTTTTGCTGAGCAATGCCGTGCCCAATTTCACCGATGCTTTCTTTGAAGCTTTGTCGGGATTCACCACTACGGGTGCCACCATGCTCACCAATATCGATTCTGTGGCAAAAGACATCCTGTTTTGGCGCAGCATGACGCAATGGTTGGGCGGTTTGGCCATCATCGTTTTCACGGTGGCTATTTTGCCTTTCCTAAGTATGAACGGAATGCAGCTTTTCATTTCCGAAATGAACGGCATTACTTCTGATAAACTGCATCCGCGCATCATGCACACGGCGAAAAGAATATGGTTTATCTACTTGTTTTTCACTTTGTTAGAAACTTTATTACTATATTGGGGCGATATGGATTGGTACGATGCCGTGTGCCATTCCATGACCAGCATTTGCTCGGGCGGCTTCTCGACACGCGATGCCAACATAGGTGCGTTTTCCAATTATTCACAAGTTGTCGTAACCATTTTCATGGCCATTTCGGGTTGCAATTTCTCGCTTTTGCTGCTGTCGTTCTCCTGGAAATCGTTTTCAATTTTCAAGGATGAAGAGTTCAAGACTTTCGTCGGATACATTATCGGCGCAAGCGTATTCATTGCCTTGATACTGATTTTTGTATCGAAAATGAGCGTGGGATCGGCCTTTAGGGAATCGTTTTTCAACGTCGTTTCGTGCATCACGACGACAGGTTTCTTTGTGAGCAACTACACTTTATGGCCGGTTTTCCTTTGGATTTTGCTGTTTCAACTCATGTTTATCGGTGCCTGTTCGGGTTCGACTTCGGGCGGCATAAAACTGCAACGGCATTTGGCTTTCTCGAAAAACATTTTCGTGGAATTGCGCAAACTCATTCATCCCAACGCCATTATTCCCGTGAAAATCAACGGGAAATCCTTGACAAGACAGGCCATCTACAAGAACATGACTTTTGTCTTCATCTTTTTTCTGGTCTTTATCGTAGGCATCGTCATTTTGCACACGTTGGGCCTTGATTTCAACACGGCATTCGGGGCTTCTATAGCTACATTGAGTAATACTGGCACGGGTTTTGGCAAAGTCGGGCCTTACTGCAACTATGCCTTCATTCCGCAAATCGGGAAATGGGTGCTGATGCTTTTCATGCTTTTGGGCAGAGTGGAATTGTTTTCGTTAATCACTTTATTCTCAAGGACTTTCTGGAGGAAATAAAATTCAAGGATAAAAAATGTATTTTGGTTTTCAGTTTTCAGTCGTCAGTTATCGGTTTTTTGATTACTGAAAACCATAAGCCGAAAACTGAAAACCAATAAAAATATTCAAAATTATAGCAATATGAAAATCAAAACCTTAGTATTATCAGTAATGTTGTTGCTCTCGGCAAATCTTTTTGCTCAGAAGCAATTCACCTTGCAATCGCCTGACAAAGACATCACCATAAAAGTGAAAGTTGGCGATAATCTGACCTATTCTGTAACGCATAATGGCACTGTAGTTCTTGCCGAATCAGTCATTGCCATGAAACTTGACAACGGAACCGTTTTGGGCGAAAAGCCGATTCTGAAATCGGAAAAGACGGTTGAAAACGCTGAAAAAATAGCGGCTAACTTTTACAAACGCAACGAGATTGACAATCATTATTGCCAGATGACATTGGCTTTCAAAGGCAATTACAGCGTGATTTTCCGCGCCTACAACGATGGCGTTGCCTATCGTTTCGTGACGGATTTCAAGAAGCCAATCATCATTGAAAACGAAACCGCTGATTTCAATTTCGATGCTGATTATACCGCTCACATTCCATACGTCAATGCACGCAAAGGCGATGGCGATTTCATTCAGCAACAGTTCTTTACATCGTTCGAAAACCTTTACACAATAACTCCATTGAGTAAAATGGAATCCGACAGGCTGGTTTTCCTGCCGGCTATGGTTGAACTGAAAGATGGTAAAAAAGCCGTCATCACCGAATCGGATTTGGAAGATTTTCCGGGTTTGTTGCTCCGCAATGAAACTGGAAAATCGGGTTTTTCGGCCATTCATGCCGCTTATCCGAAAACGGAAATCCAAGGCGGACACAACAACTTGCAATATGTCGTCACTGAACGCGAAAAATACATTGCCAAGGTGCAAGGCAAACGCAATTTTCCTTGGCGTTGCATCGTCATTTCCGAAAACGATGCCGAATTGGCCGACAGCGATATGGTTTACAAGCTGGCTTCGCCTTGCCGCGTGAGCGATGTTTCGTGGATTCAACCTGGTAAAGTGGCTTGGGATTGGTGGAACGCTTGGAATATCTATAATGTTGATTTCAAGGCAGGTATCAACAACTACACTTATAAATACTACATTGATTTTGCCAGCAAATATGGCATCGAATACGTTATCCTTGATGAAGGTTGGGCGGTCAATTTGCAGGCTGATTTGATGCAGGTCGTGCCCGAAATCGATTTGCAGGAATTGGTCAATTACGGCAAGGAGCGCAATGTAGGCATCGTGCTTTGGGCTGGTTATGCGGCCATCGACAAAGACATGGAAAACGTCTGCAAATACTATTCTGAAATGGGCGTGAAAGGCTTCAAGGTCGATTTTATGGACCGCGACGACCAGAAAGTGGTCGATTTCTATTACCGCATGGCTGAAATGGCAGCAAAATATCATCTTTTCGTTGATTTTCATGGCGCTTACAAACCAACGGGTTTGAGCCGCACTTATCCAAACGTGCTGAACTACGAAGGTGTTTTCGGCTTGGAACAAGCCAAATGGGACAATGATGACGATTTGGTGACTTACGAAGTGACCATTCCTTTCATTCGCATGGTGGCCGGTCCTTTTGATTTCACGCAAGGTGCCATGAATAACGCCAACAAAAACAATTTCCGCGCCATTTACACTGAGCCGATGAGCCAAGGTACACGCTGCCGCCAATTGGCTGAATATGTGATTTTTGAATCGCCGTTCAATATGCTTTGCGACAGCCCGACAAACTATTTGAAAGAAGACGAATGTACAAGGTTCATCGCCAATGTGCCGACCACTTGGGACGAAACGGTTGTCCTTGATGGCAAGGTTGGCGAATACATTGTCGTAGCCAGGAAGAAAGGCTTCCGCTGGTACATCGGTGCCATTACCAATTGGGAGGAGCGCGATTTGGTCATCGACCTTAAGCCATTGAATGGTGGTGCCAAATCGGGACACATTTACCGTGACGGACCAAACGCCAACAACGTAGCTAAGGATTACGTTTCGGAAACCGCTCAAGTGATGGGCAACAAAGTGAAAGTCCATCTTGCTAAAGGTGGCGGCATGGTATTGGTTTGGTAAGTTTTTCCAAATAGATTAAAAATTTAAAAAGGTGGTTATCTGATAGATAATCACCTTTTTGAGTTTTTACCAATTTTGTATAATACAATTTTGGTAATAATATTATGTAAATTGGATAATTTGCATATATCTATTTTATAGACAGCAAGTTACATTTACAAAAACTCCTCAAATGCTGGCCAAGGCATGGTCTCTGGCAAAGGTGCAACAACTTCAACAGGCGTTTTCAGCGTTGGATGCTCAAACGAAATCCGATAGGCGTGCAAGCAAATGGAAGCATCGGGATTGCTGCGTGGATAACCATATTTCAAGTCGCCTTTTATCGGGCAACCGATGTTGGCCAACTGGCAGCGAATCTGATGGTGTCGTCCTGTAAAAAGTTCTATTTCAAGTAAATAGAAATTATCGGAACGGCCAATGACGCGATAACTTAAACGTGCCAGTTTCGCCTCTTTGTTGGCCGAAGTCGTCACGAACGACTTGTTCATTTTTTCGTTTTTCACGATGTAATCTTCCAGCAGATCCGATTCTTTTGGCGGGTGGTTTTTCACCAAAGCGAGGTAAGTCTTGTGAAAATCGCGGTCTTTTACCTTTTCTGTCATGCGCGACAAGGCCTTGCTCGTTTTGGCAAACAAAACGGCACCACTGACAGGGCGGTCAATGCGATGCACCAAACCCGCAAAAACATTGCCCGGCTTGTTGTATTTCACCTTGATGTATTCCTTCACATCGTCTAACAGACAGATGTCGCCCGTCTTGTCGCCTTGCACGATTTCGGATGGTAGTTTGTTGACTATCAGCAGGTGATTGTCTTCGTATAATATTCTGTCAGATAGATTTTTCATTGAATTTGAAGTGTTTAGTCGTTGAGAAGATACCGCTCATCATATTCGATTCCGTTCTCGTCCAATAGTCTCTTATACTCGTCGATGACAGGTTCTTCATGATGATGTTTTGCTTGATTTTCAATATATTGCTTTGTAACGTTGATAGCAGACGAACTGACAGTGAAGGCACCATAGCCCTCTTGCCAGGCAAAAGGCTCATAGTAATCGTCGAGCGTTTTTATCCATTTGCTGCTATTCGCTTTTATGACACGCACGAATTCCGTAACATTCATTGTTTTTGGCATGATGGCTAAGATATGAATGTGATTGGAGATGCCGCCCACTGCGAGCGGGATTCCTCCTACATTGCTGATGATGCCGCCTATATACTTGAAGACTGTGGGCAGGTCTTCTATGCGTATGCGTATCCGTGTCTTCTTGACGTGGAAGACGATGTGCAGGTTCAGTTTCGTGTATGTGTTTGCCATGATTGATATGGTTATTCTGTTCTGAAGAGCAGTGACTCATGTCAACTGCTTAATAAATGCCGTCCCTACGGGACTCTAACTTAGTCTTACCGAGAAACCCCGTAGGGGTGACACAGCGTAAGCAGTCGACGTGAGTCACTGCTCTTCCACCACCATCATACTACCTCCACTATCACCCCGCTGCCAATGACATAAGGCTCCGTCTCATGATAGATGACGCCAAACTGCCCTGGTGCAACACCCGAAATGGCGACATCAGAAATGATGTCGACACCTCTGTCGGTGAGATGTATCGTGCCCAAAGTGAATTCCGGCTGATGACGGATCTTGAAACGCACGCGCTGACCTTCCGAAAAACTCAATGTCGGATTCATCAAAAGCATGTCGCTGAGCGGAATAAGTGTCGTGTATTGCGCAATCGGGTCGTAGCCCTGCGACACATATACGATGTTGTTCGGAATGTCTTTCTTCACTACAAACCAAGGTCCGCCGCCCAAGCCGAGACCCCTTCTCTGGCCAATGGTATGGAACCAAAAACCCTTGTGACGACCAAGTTTCTTGCCCGTTTCCAATTCGACGATATCACCCGGCATTTCGCCCAAATATTCACGGATATAATCATTATAGTTGATTTTTCCCAAGAAGCAAATTCCCTGACTATCATGTCGTTCTGCACTCGGTAACTTATACTGAGCCGCCAAACGGCGCACTTCGGGTTTCACAATGTCACCAATAGGGAAAATCACTTTTGAGAGTTGTGCGTAGGTGATGCGACCCAAGAAATAGGTCTGGTCCTTGAAAGTATCGGCAGCCGTTCCCAACCAAAAGCCTTGCTCGTTTTCCCACGAGCGGGCATAGTGTCCCGTGGCAATCTTATTGAAATTATGACCCTCTTTTTCTTCGAAGGCACCCAACTTAATCCAGCGGTTGCACATCACATCGGGATTGGGTGTCAGGCCTTTGCGCACCATCTCCATGGTGTATTTGCCGACGGTCTCAAAATACTCGTGCTGCAAATCTACAATGTCGAATTTACAACCGTATTTCTTTGCAATATAAGTAGTTATCTCAATATCTTCTTCCGATGGGCAGCTTGACAAATCCTCCTTGCCTTCCATGCCAATCTTGATGTAGAAAATGTGCGGGTCGTAGCCCTGCTCCTTGAGGATAGGCACCACCACCGAACTATCTACGCCACCCGAAACTAATGCTGCTATATTCATTGTTTGCTGATTTTTAGATATTTAAACCGCAGATTCCACAGATTATTTCTCTACGAGAACTGCGTCGCCAGCGGCAAAATTACGCAGATTTTTCACTCGCTCATCGAATAAGGCTTATCTTCCTCATTCAATCCGCGATTTATATTAGGTTCGCTGCCCATTTCGAAGACCAGTTCGCCGCCTTGCATGAGTTCGCTATGCGTAAGGTAAAGCCTTGTGATTTCCTTGCCGTTCAAACTGACTTTCTGCACATAACGGTTCTCGTCGCTGACATCATTTGCTTTGATTTCTAACGTGTTGCCATTGCCTAATTTCACTTTCATATAAGGCAAATAAGGTGCGCCGAACACGTATTGGTCGCTGCCCGGACAAACGGGATAGAAGCCCATGGCACTGAAAATATACCATGCCGACATCTGCCCGCAATCGTCGTTGCCGCAAAGTCCGTCGATATTGTTTTTGTAGAAACGGTTCATGATTTCGCGCAGCCAGTATTGTGTCTTGTAGGGTTGCGAAGTCCAATTGTACAAATAGGCAATGTGATGCGCAGGTTCGTTGCCGTGGTTGTAGCAGCCCATCAGACCTTCTTCGGTGACATCTTCGGTGTTTTCAAAAAACTCGGCAGGCAAGTGCATCACAAACAAAGTGTCGAGATTGGCGATGAATTGTTTCTCGCCTTTCATGGCTTCTATCAGACCTTTTACATCTTGCGGGACATAGAAGGAATACACCCAGGAATTGCCTTCCACAAAGCCTTCGCCCTCGGTGTCGAACAGGCTGAAAGGCTCCTTCCAAGTGCCGTCAGCCATTTTCGGGCGGGCAAAACCAAGTTGTGTGTCGAAAGTGTTTTTCCAGTTTTGGGCACGTTGCCTGTAGGTTTCTGCCGTTGCGTTGTCGCCGGCTTTCAGTGCTGTTTGGTAAATCGCCCAATCATCGTAGGCATATTCCATCGTGATGGAAACGCAGCCGTTGTTTTTGTCGAAAGGCACATAACCCAAATCCATGTAATCGTCCAAATTGACGTAATAAGGTATCGTCGAACTTCGTTTCATGGCCTTCAGCAGCGGTTCGGCATTGCTAACAACGCCTTTCGTGTAGGCATCGGAAAGCACAGGAACTGCGTGATAGCCAATCATGCACCAGTTTTCGTTGCCCATGTGCGACCAAACCGGCAAAGCTCCATGAACGCTTTGCTCGCTGTGTTTCAGCATCGACTGCACCATGTCGGCATTGCGTTGGGTTTGCAGCACATTGAACAAAGGATGCAAGGCGCGGTAAGTGTCCCACAATGAAAAAACGGTGTAGTTCGTGAAGCCTTCGGCCTGATGAATATTGTGGTCGAGGCCGCGATATTGCCCGTCAACATCCATGTAAATTGAAGGATTTATCATCGTGTGATACAAGGAAGTGTAAAGCATGGCCTTCTGGTCTTCGGTGCCTTCGGCATCGATGATGGAAAGTTCCTTGTTCCATTTGTCTTGGGTTTGGGCCAAAAGCTGCTCAAAATCAAGGCCATCGGTTTCTGCTTTCAAGTTTTTCAAGGCCCCCTCGGTGCTGACGGCCGAAAGCGCGACTTTCATCTCCAAAGTTTCAGGCTGATGGAAGGTGAAATACGCCACAATCTTTCTTCCTGTCATCTCTGGGAAATTATGATTGACAGGGAATTTGCCCCAACCGCCGTTGTATTTCGGTCTCTGCAAGTCGCAATAGCCATAATCGGCAATCGGTTGGTTGAAACTGATGGCAAAATATGTGTAATTCGTTCTTGCCCAACCGTTTGTAATGCGATAACCTGTCAACAAAGTATCGTTTTCAACGCGCAAATTGGCCCACAAGGTTTTGCCATCGTAATTGTAAATTCCGTGTTGCAAATCCAAAATGACGTTTCCGTCGGTATCTTGCGGAAAAACATACTGATGTACGCCGACATGTTCCGTTGCTGTCAGTCGCGCCTTGACTTGATAGTCTTCCAAAAGCACCTCATAGTAGCCAGGCTGTGCGATTTCCGTTTCGTGCGAAAAACGCGAGCGGTAACCATTGTCGGGTTCGGTCTGCGTTCCGGGATTGTATTTTATCTCGCCAATGGTCGGCATGACCAGAATATCACCCAAATCGGAATGGCCAGTGCCGCTGAAATGGGTGTGGCTGAAACCTACAATCGTACTGTCTTTATGTTGATAACCAGCACAATATTCATAAACCCGTGGCTGATATTCACCGTCAATGTTATGCGGAATGGTATCGGTATCGGGACTCAACTGCACGATGCCGAAAGGCGCACAGGCACCCGGAAAAGTGTGTCCCATGCCATTCGTTCCAATGATTGGATTGACATATTGGATGTAATTCTTGGTCGGTTCGTCTGTAGAGACGCGATTCGTCGCGTCTTGGTTATTACATGAAACGAATATTGCCAAAACAATGATTGCAAATAAGATAAATGTTTTTTTCATAGAAATGAGTTTATGAATTAGGGTCGTAAAATTAAGTAAAAAAGAAGTGTGACTATAAAAAATATAAGTTGCAAATGATTATTTGTTTTGATGTTTGAAAAAAGTTTCAATCCAAGAAAGAAATTCTTTTTAATTTAGCACCGTGAAAGGTTGAATCTTTTTATCAAAATAAATTTGTATATTATTAGTAATCAATAAATTAATCACGTCTATGAAAAAATTAACCTTACTTCTATCCTTGTTGCTTTCAGTGACTTGGACATTTGCCCAGACAGAGGCAAGAATCGATTTCAACAACTATGCCGAAAACCAGAACCTGAACGGTCAAGACAACTGGGTGGCACGCGCACACAGCGCAGGCGGCGGCACTTTGAAAACCGAATACCTTGGTGCAGGCGGCGCCATTTGCCCCGACGAAACTATGGGCGTTTTCTTCGACAATGCCAACACCAATTTCGGTGAAATCGCAACGCATAAATCGACTTCAAATTTCCAATTCGACTTTTCCGATGGCGGGACCATCGAAATCGAACTGGATGTGTTCCGTAACTGGTGGGGCACTTGCTTCGGCGTTGGCTACGATGCTGATGGCGATGGCGTGGTGTTGCCTCCAATGAATTACGAAACCACACAGCCTAACCCGAACCTTCCTACACAGGATGGCGGCATCTATTTCGTCACTACGGGTGTCAGCAGCCAAGATAGATTCGTCAACGGCATTGTTCTGCCAAACAACACAATGCCAGTTGATTTCGATTATGACGAGACTACATGGACACGCTGGAGAATCATGATTGACCTCGAAGCCAACAACCGTCAGGGCAGCGTAGCCTTGTTTGCCGATTACGGTTGCACGGGCGAATTTGAACCTGTTCCTGAAATCCAAGGCATCAATGCCGGCTTGACCCCAGGCAGCGGCGACCGCTTCGACCCAGCCAAATGGGACGGCATTTTTTTCCTCAACAGCTCACATGCCGGTTACGACAACCTCGTGGTGAGACATACGCCTGCCGGTTTAGCCTCGCAATTTGTCGAGTTCGCCGAAATTCCCGACCAGTTGGTTTCGGCTGCTCCTATCACTTTGGTGGCATCGGCTACATCAGGTCTTCCTGTTAGCTTTGAAGTGGTTGAAGGTCCTGCTACGGTTTCGGGCAATATCCTTACCTTGAACGGCACACCGGGCATCGTCAAAGTGAAGGCTTCACAGCCTGGCGACGGCACACAATGGAATGCCGCTCCAAGCGTCACTCGTTCATTTGAAGTGGTTGACCCTGATGCCTATACGCCTGAAATCACCATCCGTCGTCCTTACGATGGCACTAAGGTCTATATGACCGAATTGAAGCCTATCATGTTGGTTTTGAGTGCCTACATCGAACATGGCGATGCCATTAAGTTTGAAGAAGTGAAATTCACCGTTGATGGCGAAGATGTCATCTTGAGAACCGATTTCCCGGATGATCCAAGCAACGGCTATTGGTATGCCACTTGGACACCAAGCGGTTTCGGAACTTATAACATGACGGCTTCCATCACCCAGTCGGGCGGCAAGACGACAAGCGAGAATTGCACTTTCGAAGTGACCAATAATTTTGAAAATATGGATGTCGTTACTATGAATGGCGACCTGATTGTTTCTCCATCAGCACAGTCAGTCACGGGCGAATATGTCATGCCTTCGCATGTCGGCGCTTTCAGTCAAATCGTTGCTCACTATGACCACAATTGCGTGAATGGCGACTGCGACCCTTACGACCGTGTGGGTTATTGCCGCGTGAAGAATTACCGTGGCGAATGGGTTGAACTGTTCCGCTATATCACCCCATTTGGCGTTCAGTGCGAAGCCGACATCGATGTCACCGACTTCTCAACCGTGCTGCAAGGTCTGGTTGAATTTGAAATGTATTTCCAGACTTGGAACGGCAGTGGCTACAACCCAATCCTGACTTTCAATATGACCAAAGGCACACCTGATTATCTCTATGCCGACGTCCAGCCATTGTGGTTCGGTGCTTACGATTTTGGCGACTATGCCAACCAGCAGCCTGTGCCATCGGTCGACTATTGTTTTGTTGAAGGCGCCGAAGCCGCAAAACTGAAGCTTATGACCTCAGGCCACAACTGGAGCAGCGGCACCAACAACTGCAACAACACGGGCAATGCGGCTGAATTTTACGAAGCCACACACCATGTTTTCGTCAACGGACAGAACAAGTTCGAGCAGCATCTTTGGAGAACCTGCAACCCGAATCCAGCCGGCTGTCAGCCACAAAACGGCACTTGGACCTACAACCGTAGCGGCTGGTGCCCAGGTTCAATGGCTTTGGTTTGGGATTTCGATTTGACCGAATACATGCCAGCTGGTTCAGCTGAACTGTTCTATGAGTTCGACCCAACCTATCTCGACCTCTGCCACCCGAACCATCCTGATTGCGTCGATGGTCAGACCTGCGTGCAGTGCTCCGCTGCCGACAACCCGATTCTGCGCGTTTCAGGTTCGGTGGTCAGCTACAGCAACAACAGCGAAATCCTGCTCGATGTGCCGTCCTATCCTGAACTGAACGAAGACCCGTTCACGGTTGAAATCACGCCAAATCCTGTGAAGAGCAGCATGAACATTTCCACCGATTACGATTTGGGCAAAGTCTGCGTCCACATCATCAGTGCCACAGGCCAGGAAGTGCGCAATTTCGTGATGCGTCAGAACGCCACCATCGATGTTTCCGACCTTCCTTCAGGCATCTATTTCGTCAACCTCATTGGTGGTAAAGTGGTGACTAAGAAGATAGTGATTGAATGATAATGGCTATTGGCCTTTGGCCATTAGTTAGGCTTCGCCGCGTGTACGGCTGTCGCTAGCAACGTACTCACGACGAAGCTAAAGGCCTAAAGCCAAAAACATTTATATCCGCTGAATAAATGATTTAAATCATTCCGTTTGCCGCAGCGACAGGAAACCCTGTTTCTGCGGCAAATTTTTTTTGCTGCAATAATATTCCTACCTTTGCACCCATATTCACCGACGCAATGACAAGACACAAGCAGCTACATATTCTCCTGTTCTTTTTGGCGGCCTTCTTCACGGCCTGCAAGCCTCCCATTGACCCTAAGGCACAGTTGCACAAGGCGGAAAGCAACATTGAAACCAATCCCGAAGCGGCCTTGGCCAGCCTCGATTCCGTCTTGAACCCCGACCTCTCGCTCCGCCATGCCGACCACATGAAATATGCCTTGCTCCATGCGGAAGCCACTTATCTGAGTTTTAAAGAGGTGAAAAACGACACCGCCATCTTTGAGGCCTGCCGCTATTACGAGAAAAAACAGGATTTGCCACAGCTTACAAAAGCCACGCTTTACAGTGCCTGCGTGCTGGAAGCGCAAGGCCAGACCGATGCCGCCGTCTATGCCTACAACAAGGCCTTTGCCTTGGCAAGCCAAAACGCCGACAGTGCGCTTATGGCAAAGGCAAAGCATTATTTGGGAAATCTGAATTATTATGGTGGCTATTATGATGAGGCTTTGAAGAACTTTAAGCAAGCCGAAAAATATTATGCCAACAATTTGTCTAAAAAGGCGCAGATGCATAGAGCGATAGGATCGGCATTTACTTTAAAGCACGAAAACGACAGTGCAGTGCGTTACCTTGAAAAAGGCTTGGAACTGGCAAGAGTTGCTGAGGATGAAATGGAAGAAAGCTATATTCTGAACACATTAAGCATAATCTATAGGGAAAAAGGAGACTATGAGGAATCATTTCTGCTGTTGAGGCAATCCGTTTCAGTAGGCGTAGCCGAAAACGACAGCATACGCTTTCACCTTAATTATGCCAACTTGTTCTTGGACATGAACGAATCGGACTCGGCGGAGTATTATGCTGAAAAGTTGCAAAAAGAAGTGAAAGATGTAGAAGATGGTTCTGAACGGGCCGCCATTTATAGTTTATTGGCAAAATTTGAGGCAAGCATTGGAAACATGGATACAGCTTATTATTTTCAACAGCAAAACATAAATGCCGTTTCCGACGAATACCATAAAAGCTTGCAACAATCGGTATATGAAGCGCAACAGAAATACGATTTCGAAGCGCAGCAGAACCAATACTACCAGCAGCTTGCCCAACGGCGGAAAACCATTATTGTTCTGGTTTTTGCCTTGCTGTCGCTGGCTTTGTTCCTTTCGGCGATGTTGTTTATCTTTTTGCGCCGCGAAAAGGAAATGACACAGTTGAAAGACAGTTTCCTTTCGTTCAAGCAGCAGACCATGGAGCTGCAAAACGAACTCGACAGTCAGAAAAAACAACAGACAGGCCAAACGGACTTGCAACAAAAAACCTTGGACTTGCTGAATATCGCCAATACCTATAAGGAAGAAAGTCTGAAAAAACAGTTCAGGCTTCTTTGCAACATGGAGGTTTACCGCCTGAACACCGGCGACAAGGCTCTCCTTGTAAGCTTGTGCAGTTCCATGTATGGAAAATCCGATTTCTGGACTGCGGCACTGAAAGTGGCTGACGAAATCTATCCCAATGTAGTCAAAAACATTCGCAAGAAATGCCCCGGTTTGACCGATGAAGAGTTTAAGACCGCCGTGTTCCTCGTGATGGGAGTGCCGCGCCAAACGGAAGCCCTTCTTTTGAAGAATTCCGTCAACATGGTGGATAAAAACCGCATGAAAGTAAGGAAAACACTTGTCGAACACAAGATTTTGGAGCAAAAAAGTTTGGAATAAAAATTCGCTTATTTCGTTGAATCATAATAAATTGCCGTTTTTTCTACCCAAAAAAGTTTGGAATGGGCGAAAGGTTTTTCTGGAGTGTAAAAAACGGAATATTAAAGAAAAGTCATTTATTCCGTTGTTTTACAATCAAATACAAAACCAATTGCCAAAATAGATTCAGAGCAAAACCCCGGAAAGTTTGGAATGGAGATGGTTTTATCTATTTGATTTACAGTTTATTAAAAAAATCTTAGCCTCAAAAAGCTTGGAATGGCTTTTTTTATGTAGACTTTTGCGGTGTCATCAAAACACAGCAATATGAAGCGCACATTTACAATTCTAATCGCAATGTTTTGCCTCATGGCAAATGCAAATTTCAGTTTCGCCATGCGCGAAGGGGGAAACGATATTGTATTAAGAGGTGAATTGAAACCTATAGGGCGTTCCCAGTCTGAACCCATCAGTGCATCGCACGATGGCAGTAACCTCTATGTCGACTTCCATGCCGATTTGGGAAGCCTGAACATTACCATCAGCAACGCCACGGGCGCGGCTGTCAATACCGAAACCGTATACGCCCAAGCCAACGACGGCGTGCAGATTTCGCTCAGCAACTTGCCGTCAGGCAACTACCTTGTCGTTTTCAGCAATGCGCAGGGCAGCCTGATGGGGGAATTCAGCATTTAAGGAAGGATAACCGAGACTTCGGGATTGCGGGACATCGGGTTCCCACGACCCCGCGACCCCGAAGCCTCGTGACCCCGTAATCTAACCAAATGTTACATGACTATGAATAAATTCATTACCTTTGTCCCTCGCAAATCGATGATTCGACGATGCGAAGCGAGTCAATGAAGCGTCTGCCGTTTGCGAGGGAGGAAAAGAACAGAAAACAGGCGGTGAGCATAATTCACCACAGCTTGCGGTAGATGGCTGCAAGCATTGGGGACGCAATAAAACACCGCTGGCGGGCGCGATAACGCGAAGCAAATCATTAATTTAAAAATTTGAAAAAAATGAAAAAAGTAAAATACACATTGGCAACGCTTATGGTTGCTTTGGTCGTTGCAGTTGTTTGTGTTGGCTGCAAGAAAGATGAGGGGACAAATATGTCTCAATCGCCCAATAATTCTGAAAACGAAAAAAGTGTTGCAGTAAACACTCTCGTTCAAGAAATAGCAAAGGCTAGTATCAATGATGATTTTAGAAATCTTGTATACAAGTCGATTAGTTTTAGGTTTGATGGGGATGACGATGTACTATGTAAAGAACTTCAGAAAAAAAACCGAGAAATGAATGGTGAGGAACTGAATATTTTAGAAGCTTTGGATTATTTTCAAATTCAAGGGCGTTATCCTCAAATTTACATTCCTTTTTTCGAAGAGAATAGGGACATTCGTGGAACAGAAAATGTAATTGTTGTAAATGCTATTGACATTAATGAATCAGACCAAGCCTTTCAAGGCTATTTTTGGAATGGTGAGGCACTAGTCCCTACCGATTGCTTGATTGACGAAGAATATGCAGAAAATCACGAAGTATGGGTTATCTCTATTAATGAACGCGTCGATGAAAATGGAAATCCTTTGACGGTATTCAGAAATGGCGATGATGATGTTAGTAAAGAAAGCAAATCTGCTCGTTCGGGAACGAAGAATGAATATGTTATGACTATTAATTGTACAAATCTAAGCGAAATTGAAAGTTGGATTTATGGTGCTCCAGAAATAAGATGCGATTGTGTATCAGGAAACTCTGCAAAAATTTCATCGCAATTTTTCTATCCTGACAGAAGAAGAGATGTCGACAACAGGGACTGGGTTGTAGATTGTTGTGGCGGGAGGCGTATGTATTATTGGAATACGACTCAACATACAAAGTATGTTTACTTCCAGTGGACGGAAATTGACAATTCGGGATCAAGCATTTCTTTCCCTATTACATTTAAAGTGGGGGTTGTTTCGGTTGGTACTACCATTACCCTGAAAGCTGATGATAGAGATGCTGGTGGCTATCTGGTTTATTTTGATGATAATTTAGTGGGACATCCGTATAATACTGGTTTAATTAAATGGGTTGATGATTATGCCCTAGATGATTAACTTAACGAAACAACATTTAAATCCAATTAGTATGAAAAAATTAGCATTATCATTGCTTTGCCTATTCTTTGCAATGGGCGTTAGCGCACAGTCGGAACAGACGGACAAGAAGTGGGAATTGAGACTCGGCTACGAGCAGCCCTCGTTCCTGAAGACATCGAAAATCAATTGCGAGACATTCCGTCCTTCACCAAGAGGTGTTTCGCTGAGAGGCCTCTACGAAGTGTGGGAGAGACGCCTTTCTGTGGGAGCCGTTTTGGGTTATAACGAAAAGAATTATGTCAGCGAGGATTTTGTGGAAGGACATTACACCACAGAGGATGGCACCAGTTATACCATCACAAACAGGTTTCACAATTCCTTGATGTACAGAAGGTTTTATGCCGATGCCATGCTCCGTTTCAATGTGGTGAACCGTGGCGGTTTCCTGCTTGCACTGACAGGCAGCGGTGGTTATGAGTTTGAAGATGCCATCACGACCAAATTCCTCCATCTTGACGATGTCGCAAACACCTACACGCGCGAGACCATGACAGAAAAAGGCAGCGAGTTTAATGCCATGTTCGGCGCCGAATTGGGCTATGAACTTATTGAAGGCGTTTCAGTTTCTGCAGAATACAAGTACGACATACGCGAATCAATGCATCTGTTAGGCTTAGGCGTTAGCTTCAAGCTGTAATTTGATATTCGCACGGCTATTTTCCATCAGGCAACTACCTTGTCGTTTTCAGCAATGCGCAGGGCAGCCTGATGGGGGAATTCAGCATTTAAGGAAGGATAACCGAGACTTCGGGATTGCGGGACATCGGGTTCCCACGACCCCGCGACCCCGAAGCCTCGTGACCCCGTAATCTAACCAAATGTTACATGACTATGAAAAAATTCATTACCTTTGCCTCTCGCCATCAAGCGTCCGCCGTTTGCGGGGGAGGAAAAGAACAGGAAACAGGCGGTGAGGATAATTCACCACAGCTTCCAGTAGATGGCCGCAGGCGTTGAGGACGCACGGAAACACCGCTGGCGGGCGTTGTTGTTATGTTTGTGGCATAACAGTGCCTATCAAGTGCAAAACTTTTAAAGGTTCTAATCCAATCCGTTCCTAAATCATACCGTTTGCCGCAGCGACAAGAAACCCTGTTTCTGCGGCAAAATTTTTGTGGCATAAAATTTGTATCTTTGCAAATTATCAAAATACAATTCATTATGAGGAAATTTTTCATCGTATTATTTGCTTTTCTGGCTTTGCCGGCAATGGCACAAATTCAAGTGTATCATGGCGGAAATCATTCTGGCGCTCAACAATCGACTTTATCAGTAACGACTTCCAATCATCAAGGGTTTTGGCTTTTTGTTGATGATATTTTGCAGAACGAGAACCCCGTAAGATCCATTTCCATTCAAAATATGCCTGCAAGTGATTATTATATTCGTGTGGAAATGAATAATAATGAACACAATTGCGTTGGTCAATTTGTGAACTTCAACCGTCCGCAATCGTTTGAATTTGCTCAAAGAAACGGTTTTTACGGACTGATTGCTATTCAAGGCGGATTCCGTCCGGAACTGGCCATGTCTTTGATTTCGGCAACTCCTCAAAATGGTCAACTTCTGCCACCACCAGTTCCAGGAAACAATGTCGGTATGAATCCAACTATTCCTTTGCCGCCTCCTGCTCCAGGAAATAATATGGGTATGAACCCTGTGGATTTCAATCAGGCCAAGGAACTGATAAGAAACGAATCATTTGATAATTCACGTCTTGCATTGGCTAAGCAAGTCGTTTCGGGCAACGGCATGAATGCGGCACAGATTACTGAAATCTGCAAGCTTTTCTCTTTTGAGAACAATGCCTTGGAATTCGCCAAATATGCCTATCAGTATTGCACTGAGCCAAACAAGTATTATTTGGTGAATGAAGCTTTCAAGTACGATTCGTCGAAACGGGAATTGAACGATTATATCAATGGTAAATGAAAACAGGGCGAGTTTTCGCCCTATTTTATTTAATGTCAGTCTGTTGCTTTTCAATTATTCTTCTTCAATCTCCTCAGGATTGGAAGATTCGTCGGCGCCTTCCAAAACAATGACGATTTCGCCTTTCACTTCCTTTTTGCCAAAATAGGCGATGACTTCTTCCAAAGTGCCTCTGGCGTTTTCCTCGTAGATTTTCGTCAGTTCGCGAGCAACGGAAACATGCCTTTTGGGACCACAAACTTCTGCCAATTGCTGCAAGGTCTTCACCAAACGGAATGGCGATTCGTATAAAATCGTGGTATAAGGATAATCTGCAATGGCTTTCAGTTTGGTCTGACGGCCTTTTTTATGCGGCAAAAAGCCTTCGAAAATGAACTTTTCGGCCGGCAAACCCGAATTGACCAAAGCAGGGACAAAAGCCGTTGCACCAGGCAGGCATTCAACAGCAATACTACGTTTGACACATTCGCGGACAAGCAGAAAGCCAGGGTCGGAAATGGCGGGCGTTCCGGCATCGGTGACCAATGCCATCGTCTCTCCAGCCTCAATACGGTCAGCAATGTGTTCCACTACTTGATGCTCGTTGCGGATATGAAAAGCCGTCATTGGCTTGCTGATTTCCAAATGGCGCAACAGATTGCCCGAAGTGCGCGTGTCTTCGGCAAGAATCACATCAACCTCTTTGAGCACACGGATGGCTCTCAGGGTGATGTCTTCCATATTGCCGATAGGCGTGGGAACCAAATAAAGTTTCGACATAACTGACTATTATTCAAATTTTCTGTGTACCAAATCCAACAGTTTCTGATAAGCCACATTGCTGTTGTTCCACTGAAGTTCGACCTTCAATTCATTCAAGTAAATCAAGGTACCGTTCAGCGTTTTCATGTCGTCGAGATTTTCGATAGATCTGTTGTATTTCTCCATACTTCCGCCAAATAACTCGTTGACAAACAAAAACTTATCGTTGATTCCGATGGCCGTTCTCAATTCATTGATTGATTTCTGCTGCAATTTGGCAGCCAATGAATTGTCATCGTGTTGCAGATGTTCGCCCAATGTTTCTGGTGTATCCAGTTCGTATTCGGCTTCATCTTTTTCAAAATCGTTGACAAAAGGCATTGGTTCATCAAAATCATCTTGTGCTTCATTGTTTTCTGAAACTTCTTGTTCTTCTTGATGTTCTTCAATTGGCTCTGTTTCAGGTTCTTCGAAAGTAATTGCTTCAGGTTCCGTAATAGGTTCTTCGTTTGTCTCAACGATGGGTTTGAAAACTGGTTCTTCCGTTGATTCAGCAGCAGGTTCAAATACGGGTTCTTCCTCGTATGGCATATCAAATGCTTTTTCTTCGAGTTGGGTTTCAGCATTTTCGCCATCTTCTACGACCGGCATTACAAACGGATTGTCATGGATCAGGTGTTCGCCGTCCACAAGGTCTCTTTCCGGAATTTCTTCTTCTGGAACTTCTTCCACAAAATGCACGATTTTTTCTTCTTGAATTGGTTGTTCCTCTTGCGGTTTAACTGTTTCGTCAGCTACATCGTCGAAGCGGAAAAAGAAACCATATTCGTCGCCTAATGGCTGCTCTTCACTTTGTTTAGGTTCTGTTTTGTATGCATTTTCTTCTTCGGCAAGAGTCTCTTCCGTATCGTCGATTGGCCTAAAAATCTCTTTTGTTTCGTTCTCTTCTTCAGCTGTCGGTTCGATAACGAATTCTACCGTTGTTGAGGGTTGTTCAATAGGCAATTCTTCATCAGGTTGATTCTCTGTAATTTCTTCTTTTTCTTCAACAAAACCATCTCCAACAGACTCTTCTTCTGGGTTTTCAACCGTTTCAGATTCGTCATTTTGCTGTTCGTTCATCATCAATCCGCCAAACAGTCCGCTGATGGCTTCAGGATCGATGTCGAAATCCTGTTCTTCTTCGTTTCCACCCAAATTAATGGAGCACAACATGTCATAAACGGTGTGCGTGCGGTTCATTAAGACGTCCAAATCGAGCAGTCCAAGGGCTTTTTCATTCCTCAAAAGATAGTCGACTTGTTGGCGTAACAAATTGATTTCCTGTCTTAAAGACAGTAAAAACTCTTTTTGATTATCAAAATTGTCGTTCATATTTATTTTCTCTTTATTTTTGCTCTGAAAGAAACGATAAAAATACAAATAATCTAAAAACGGAAGTCATGTTTCTTGAAAAAGATTCTCACAATAGAACGCAAGGCTGGATTGAAGTAGTATGTGGCTCTATGTTTTCGGGCAAAACGGAAGAACTCATCAGACGTTTGAAACGCGCAAAAATTGCCAAATTGAAGGTTGAGATCTTCAAGCCTGGCGTCGATACGCGTTACAGCGAAGAAGATGTCGTTTCGCACAATTCAACTGCTTTACATTCCATTCCCGTTGAAAGTGCGCAAGAGATTCTTTTTTATGCTACCGATGTCGATGTCATCGGCATTGATGAAGCCCAGTTTCTGGACGATGAACTTCCGAATGTGTGTCAACAGTTGGCAAATCAGGGCGTTAGGGTGATTGTCGCAGGCCTTGACATGGATTTCATGGGCAATCCTTTCGGTCCGATGCCGAAACTTATGGCCATTGCTGAAGACGTAACTAAGGTGCATGCCATTTGTGTACGTTGCGGTGGACAAGCTCAATATTCGCACCGTACCATTGCGGGCGACAAATTAGTCGTGCTAGGCGAAACCGAAAGTTACGAGCCGCTTTGTCGGGCTTGCTACCTGAAAGCGAGACAAGAAAAAGAAGAAAGCCAAAACGATTAAACTGATTCCGTTTCCATTTCTATTTCTTCTGAGTCGTTTTCATCTTGCTCCGATTCTTGCAAATCTTCAATGGCATCTTTCACAATATCAAAACCTTGGTAAACGTAAGGAACGGTTTTTTCAACATGAGGATAGAGCAAGGATTGTTCCTTCATCTCTAGTTTCACAAATCCCATAACCTGGAAATTGTTCAGCACCATCAGCAGAAGGCTGCAAAGCAGAATGCCTTTGGCACCGCCAAAAACGAAACCACCGATTTTATCAAAAACACCCAAATTTAAGTTTTTTACTATTTTGGAAACTAACCTTCCAATCAGATTGACAAGAATCACCAAAATAATGAATGTCAAGATGAAAGCTGTCGTGTTGAGGTATTTCGGATTGATTTCGATGTAATCGGTCAAAGTTGCAGCCGTAAAATCGGAAAAATGCATGGCACCGTAAATGCCAATGCCGAAAGCCAACAATGAAACGATTTCGATGATAAGACCTTTTTTCAGTCCCTTGATGCCGAAAAACAGCAAAATGATGGCGATGATGATGTCTAACACGTTCATAACGGGGCAAAAGTAATGAAAAAGGTTTATTTCAGCATGAAATGGCGGCATATTTTGAAAATTCCTACCTTTGCAACAAATCTTTCGCCATGTCTGAACCGGTTTTATCCGTCAAAAATCTGCGCATCAGTTTCCGCCGCGACAAGCAGTGGAATGAGGCTGTTCATGGCATTGATTTCGATGTCGTTGCAGGTCGCACTTTGGGTATTGTCGGTGAATCGGGTTCGGGCAAATCGGTCAGTTCGCTGGCCGTGATGCGGCTGCTGAATGAACGTCAAAGCAAGGTGACAGCCGATTCCATATTGCTGGAAAACAAGGAAATATACGGTCTTTCGGAAAAGGAAATGGCCGATGTGCGCGGCAAACGCATCTCTATGATTTTTCAGGAACCGATGACTTCGCTGAATCCCGTTTACAAATGCGGTTTTCAGGTTTCGGAGATGATTCTCCAACACGAAAATGTCAGCAAAAAGGAAGCCAAGGAACGTGTCATTTCGCTGTTCAAGCAAGTCATGCTGCCGCGTCCCGAAGCCATTTACGACAGTTATCCGCACGAACTTTCGGGCGGTCAGAAGCAGCGTGTCATGATTGCTATGGCCATTGCCTGCAATCCGCAAATCCTGATTGCGGACGAACCGACCACCGCACTTGATGTCACTGTTCAGTTGGAAATCCTGAAACTGTTGCGAAAACTGCAAACTGAAACCGGCATGGGCATGGTTTTCATCACCCACGATTTGGGCGTTGTGGCCGAAATTGCGGATGATGTCATCGTGATGCACAACGGCGAAATCTTGGAACGCGGCGATGTGAAACAGATTCTCAATCATCCGCAACATCCTTACACACAAGGCCTTTTGGCTTGCCGTCCACCGATGGACATCAGGTTGAAAAGACTTCCGATTGTAAAGGAATTCCTTGACGGACAATGGGAAGGAGGGAAGGAGCAAATCCTCAACGAACTACAAATCACCGATGAGGAACGCAAACGGCATTTGCAGAAAATCTATTCCAAGGAACCGGTTTTGAAAGTGGAAGGTTTGCAGACTTGGTATCCTTTGCGCAAAGGCGTTTTTGGCCGGACTTACGATTACGTCAAGGCTGTCAATGATGTGAATCTGGAGGTCTACGAAGGCGAGACTTTGGGCTTGGTAGGCGAATCGGGCTGTGGAAAAACGACTTTAGGTCGTTCCATTTTGCGCTTGGCGGAACCTACGGGTGGCAAAGTCTTCTTCAATGGCATTGAAGTCACTGCTTTAAGGGGTGATGACTTGCGGAATTTCAGAAAACAGGCTCAGATTGTTTTCCAAGATCCCTATTCGTCGCTCAATCCGCGCATTACGGTTGGCGATGCCATTGCCGAACCTATGTTGGTTCATGGCATTGAGACCGACCGGAAGAAATGCAAGGCGATAGTGTGCGACTTGTTGGAACAAGTCGGATTGCAAGCCGTTCATTATGAGCGTTATCCGCATGAATTTTCGGGCGGACAACGGCAACGCATCTGCATCGCGCGCGCCTTGGCGGTCAATCCGAAATTAGTGATTTGCGATGAGTCGGTTTCCGCTTTGGACGTCTCGGTTCAGGCGCAGGTGCTCAACCTCTTGAACCGTCTGAAGGAAGAACGGAATCTGACTTACATCTTCATTTCACACGATTTGAGCGTGGTGCGTTTCATGAGTGACAGGGTATTGGTCATGTTCAATGGTCAGCCCGTCGAAATGAACGATGCCGATGAACTATTTGAGCATCCGCAAAACGACTACACCAAGAAACTGATTGACGCCTTGCCAGGAAAACGGGCAAATTTTGTATAGTAAACAATTAAAAATCAAATAGATGAAATTAGCAACAGCATTATCACAAAGAGCAGATTTGCAAAGCAGAATCGCTGAAATCGGCACTCGTTTAAATAATAATGCCAAGGTTCAAGAAGGCGAAAAACCTGCCGAGGAACCGGAAGCCTTATTGAAAGAACTGAACGGCATGTTGGCCTCATTGGAAGACCTAATGACACGCATCAACTTGACCAACAGTAAGACTTTAGTCGATGGAAAAACCCTCACCGAACTGCTTGCTCACCGCGATTGTCTCAACAACCGTCTTCAAATTATGCGTAAGTTTCTAGACACCGCCAGTTGCAAAGTGGACCGTTATTCCAGAACAGAAATCAAGATAGTCAACACGGTGAATGTAACTGAATTACAGAAAGATGTCGACCGCATCTCCAAAGATTTGCGGGAAACGGACGAACAGATACAAGCATTGAATTGGACTACCGATTTGATGTAAGCGACTTGGTGTAGTCGGGCAGGGTGGGTGTGATCTCCCGCAATTGAGAATGAATTGCAAACACGATCGTACGTTTGATATGTCGGGCGCATATCGCTTTCTTACAAGGCATGCCTAGCACGATTCACATGTGCATCCAAACAAATCACAGTAACTACCTTATCACCAACTGCTTGACGAGGGATGGGAAGAGGGAATAAAGATATGAATAAGGTTTAGATTTGACAACTATATGCTTTTAGGCTCAAAAAGTGAAGATGATTCCTGAAAAATAAATCTGAGAAAAACCGCTTTGTCTCCTTGCGTGGGTTTCCAAAATATATTACTTTTGCACCTCGATGATTGCAAACCAAAATCCGTCTCATTCATTATGAATCCTTTGTTATGAATGTTTTCGGGTATGGCAGCCTTTCATCACGTTCAAATAATAACCCGGAAACCTGCATGAATCAGTGTGACGACAATAATTATGGCAAATCTCCTGCAATGACGCTTTGTGCCATGGCAAAAAGTGCCGCGCAAAGCGGATTGTCCGTTTCTGCCTTGTCAAAAAGTGTTGCGCAAGGCGGATTGTCCGTTTCTGCCTTGTCAAAAAGTGTTGCGCAAGGCGGATTGTCTGATTCTGCCATGTCAAAAAGTGTTGTGCAAAGCGGATTGTCCGTTTCTGCCATGTCAAAATGTGCCGCGCAAAGCGGATTACCCGTTTCTGCCACGCAACATTGCACCATGCAGTTTTTCCATCAAAAAGAACAACTCGGGGAAGCCACACGCTCCAAGCCGGAGCCGTGCCTGTCCCCGCCCTTCTGCCGAGGCAAAGCCATTTTGAAGGTTCCCAATGCATCCATCCAAAAACAACAGCACACATCATTAAAACTATTACCCAACCTATGAAAGAAAGAAGAGAAGAAAGAAGGGAAAGACATTATGGATGCGGATGGCCAGCCAATTACTCCAAAATGAAGAATCTTACTTTGGCCTCGAACTGCCACACTTCGGAAGTGTCGGCGGTTGCCACTCGCCTTGTGGCGCTTTATAAAGGCATGGAGTTCGCAGAGGACTCGTATCTCACCAACGCCATGACCGGCTTCATCAGCCTGTCGGAGCGTATCACCGCGGCTGTCGACCGTAGCGTCCGCGCCGCCTACGACACTGAGGACCGTAACCGTTCGCAGTGCCTTCGTCAGTTTCATCATCTTCTGGTCGGCTCGCAAAGCTCGCAGGATGCCGTGGTGCGCGACAGCGCCAACGCCATCAGTGCGGTTTTCAAGCCCTGCGGACTTGCCGTCCTGCACAAGGGCCTCGATGAGAAGACCGGTCACATCAACGCGCTATTGGCCGACCTCGACGAGGCCGCCATGCAGCAGCATGTGGCCAACATTTCGGGTATGCCTGGCTGCATTGCACAGCTGCGTGAAGCGCAAGCCGCTTTCGAGGCAAAACGCGCCGACTACCAGTCGCGCCGTGGCGCCATGCGCAGCAGCGCTTCGGCCACCGAGCTGAAAGGCCTGATCCGCGAGCAGCTGAACACCGTGCTGATTCCTTACTTCCAAGTGATGGACAGCGTGAAGGGAGGCAGCTATGCGGAATTCAACACGACGCTGCGCGAAGTGATTGCCTCGGCCAACGCCACGGCAAACCAGCACAGAGGCCGCAGACAAGCCCCAGCCCCTGATGAAACGCAAGCCGAACCCCGTCAAACCGTTGAAGAAGGAGGTCTTTCGGCTTAACCTTTACTTTGTTTTCTCTGCTTAAACTGATTGCCCAAAAAACAAACTCTTAAGCAGTAAGGCAGCCCCAACCCAAACGGCCATCCGCCATCCATAACGGGGCTGCCTGTTTTTGTTATGGATGAGTTCAATATGATAAGTAACTGTTCAAAATTAAACTACATTATGAAGGACACGGGATTTCGAGACTGCGAGGCTTTGAGATGCCTCGTAATCTCGTATTCCCGCAATCTCGATGTCTCGTTTTCAATATGTTGGCCTATCATGGTGGATGTAAGTTGAAATCGCCGAAAGGTGGTATGAATCGAGCGGTTACGAGATTCAGAGGCGGAAAGAGAAATGTTTTGCGGGTTTTGGATGTTTTGGTTTTTAAAAGGCTAAATTGTACATTGTTGCCATTTTTTCATCATATCTATTATTTCCCTACCTTTGCGGCTCAAAATGCCAAACCTGCAAATGTGACATGACGAATAATTGCATGATTTCCGAAAACAAGTGTAACTTAATGTATATATTAAGCATTTGCAATCGTATATATATATTACTAATTTTCAATGCTTTACGGATAACCGTAGGTTTTCCCAAACCTCTTATATAGCGAAGCTGTGTGCCTTGGCGCATGGCTTTTCGCGTATGTTTTGGATTTAAGATTTCAAGATTTTTCCAGTCAAACAGTTCAAAAGTCAAAATGTCTAATAGTCAAACAGTCTAAAAGTCAAATCAATAACTAAACAAATCAACAGATAATCAATCAACAATGGACAAACAAAAGAAAAGGATTCTCGCCCTGCTTGTGGCCATGGCCTTCACGGTCGGATCTCAAGCGCAGGTTTTCGGTCTCGGAGGCGAGGCAGAAGGCCCCGCCACGCGAAGCAACAATCCAGGCCTGTTTTGGATCGGCATGGACGGCGGTGGCAACAATGGTGGCCAGTGGAACGGCATGAACGGCGGTGGCAACAATGGCGGCCAGTGGAACGGCATGAACGGCGGTGGCAACGGCGGCGCTTCGTGGAACAGCATGGAAGATGCCACACCTGTTGGCGACGGACTGCTGTTGCTCGCTGTGTCGGGTATGTGCTATGCCGCAGCAAAAAACAGAAGAAAGTCAAAGGTTAAGAAAATCAAAAATTAAGAAAGTCAAAAAATTTAAAATTCAACTGAAATGAAAAAAGTAATGTTTATCATGGCAGCTGCGCTTCTGATGATGACGCAGTGCAAGAAAGAGAATGAAACACCAACCGATCCGGCAGAAGGCACGGTGAAAATGACGGTGACGGCCGGCCCGGGCAGGACCGACATCAGCACGGAGACGGGCTCGATAACATGGAGCGCGGGCGACAAGCTCTACGTGAGCGATGGCACCAACTGGCTCGGCAGTCTCACCCTCGTCGGCAATGGCGGCAGCGCACAGGGTACGTTCACAGGTAACATAGTAGGCATTGGTGAAAGCGAGACGACTTGCCACTTCTTCTACCTCGGCCACGACAACGGCATGACGGAGCCGACAGGCAGCACCGCCGCCAGCATCCCGTTTGCCGCACAGGACGGCACCCTCGCCGGCGCGATGAAATACCATACAGGCTATGGCAGCACCGATGTCACGGTGACTGAAGGCGAGGCTACAGGCAGCGTGGTGATGAACACCAAGATCGCTATAGCGCACATCAACTTCACCACCTACGGCACGACGGCCTACACGGGTTCGGTGACGATGGGCGGCACGGGCATCAGCAACACATTGACAGTCAGCCCTGACGGCACCTTCAGCGGCAGCGGCGACGGCGGCATTGTCATCGGCGGCACGACAGGCGAGAGATATGTGACCCTCATCCCGACGGCAGAGACGGACAGGGTGGATGTGACTTTCACTGGCGAACCCACAGGCAGCATGACCTTCCTCGCCGGCATTAGCGAAAACAAGTTCTACGGCATGAAAGACGCCTTGACGGTGACGATGAAATTTATTAAGTTCACCGTTGATGATAGCGGCACGGCCGTGAGGTTCGCTCCCGGCAACCTGTACTGGGACGGCAGTGCGTTCCGTTTCGAGGCTAACCAGTGGAGCTTCGCGAGCACTTGGGATGCAAACCACGTGAGCCATTTCTTCTGGAGCAAGTCGGCGTCCGTGGCATACGCTTCAAACTACAGTGACAGCGGTGCTTCAACGGATGACGAGTTCTTCACGAACAGTTCGTCTTTCCAGGTGCACGGTGAGGATGCTGGCACTTGGCGCACGTTGAGCGATTCCGAGTGGGAGTATCTGCTGTACACACGCGCCAACGCCGTGAACCTCAGTGCATGGAAAGAGCTTGACGACGGCACGCACAAAGGCCTTGTGATTCTTCCGGACGGGCCTGCCTCGGTGATGAGCAGCATAAGATCGACAGCCGACCTTGAAACATACGGCGCTGTATTCCTCCCGGCCGCGGGCAACCGCAACGGTACGGACGTGGACGATGCCGGCTCGTACGGCAACTACTGGTCGGGTACTCCCGGCGAGGACTACGCGTGCAGCCTGTACTTCGTTTCGAACCGCGTGTACGTGATCCCCTACTATCGGGACTTCGGCTACTCGGTTCGCCTCGTGCGTTAGTTGCCAGTTTGCAGGACATTACCCTTCACGCGCCGCAGAGAGGCGACGCGCTGAGGGGTGAAAAACACGCAACAACCCAAAAGCAAAGGCCTCACTTCGTTTTACGGAGCGGGGCTTTTTTTTTGGATATGAGTCTTGGTAATTGTCGGGCAGCATCTCGGAGAGATGCGGTTTCTGTTACCCCATACGCAGTGTGGGGCATGCGCATAACACACAGATACGGATGGACGTCGCTGCCCTACACTCCGCTACGCTCGTATAGGGTAACGGAAATGAGACCTCCTCGAGGTCGAGCGGGGTCAAAAAAGTATATGATTGCCAAACAGATTCATTGTTCTTTCATTTTTTCTTGACAAATCAAAATTTCGTATATTTGGAGCCGAAAAGAGAAATGAAAATTGGAAGCGGGGCAGCCCGCCACAAAAGTACAAATGCTTTAAAGGGAACAACCATTAATTTTTGACGACTATGAAAAGTAAGATTTTCTTTTTATTACTAATATTAAATTCTGTTCTTTTGCCAGCTCAAATTCGCATAGATTGGCAGCAATGCTACGGGAGTATGGGAAACGATGATGCAAGGGGTATCATTGAGAAAGAAGGTGGGTACTGGGTCATTGGTAAAGCAAAGGAACCGAGCGGTATGGTTACATGTGAAAATGAAACAGGAAATGCTTGGCTGATTGAAATTTCAAGTGAAGGTGATTTGGTGGAAGAACATTGCATAAACATGGGGGCAAGTGAGAAGGGAGGACTTTTCAAGAGTCTGAGAGACGATTTCTATGCTATCGGCATGGCTCCTGATACTTTTAGTGAAAAAGCACAACTAAACGTGACAAAGATTAATCCTGATGGAGAAGTTGTATGGACAAGAAATTTTGGTGACAAGAACAAAGCATTTTGGCATCTTCCTAATGGAACAACCACTGCTGATGGGGGTATCATCGTCGGCATTGACACACAATGGGCTGGTGGTGACATTAGCAATTACTACGGAATTGATGATGTGTGGGTGATAAAGGTCGACAGCCTCGGCAATCTTGAATGGGAAACCACTTTGGGAACGAATGGTGATGAAATTGCCGGAAGATATACATTGTCAAGAGACGGCGGCTATTATGTATCGATGTGCGGCCGGCCAGGAAACAACGGTTCTATAACGGCTTGCACGCCTCAGACGACAGACATGTACGACGGTCTTCTCGTGAAATTGGACGGCAACGGGCAGGTGCTATGGAACCGCTGCTATGCAGGAAGCGAGGACGACCAAATCTATCAGGCTCTCGAACTGGATGACGGGTTGCTGTTGCTCTGCGATACGCAATCGGACGACCGCGATGCCGAAGGTGCAGGGTATCATTTAGGTTATCCTCATGGCGATGAGTTTTACGGAAAGACCTGCGACATCTGGCTGTTAAAGACCGACTTTGATGGCAACATCCTTTGGAGCAAGTGCTATGGCGGCACTGGACACGAGTTTCCGCTCAAGGTGTTTCAGAACGAGGATGGCGGCTTCACCGTGTTTGGCACAACACAATCGCTTGACGGCGACGTGGCAAGCACAAGCAACATGCACCCGCATCAACCTGAAGTTGGCCAGAAGATATGGGTGTTCCGCATAGATGCAGATGGGAATATGCTTTGGGAAAGGGCCATAGGACACTATGGAAATACGCCGATTCATTTAGGAGATGTCATAAAACATGATGATGTCACTTATACATTGGCTGCCACTTCTCCGGGGTCTTCTACAACTAACACTCTTTATAATGGAGATTTGAACTGCTCAAATAGTGAGTTTTGCGGATATAATAACTACTGGGTCCTCCACATCACGGACATCTTCAACTACGATGACCCGACAGGCATAGAGGAACAGCCAGAAGTGGTGCCGCTGCAAATGAAGGTACATCCCAACCCAGCCACCACTTGGGTAGCTATAGACTACACCCTGCCCAACGGCAACGCCAAAGCGGAGCTTTCCATTTTCAACGCCATGGGCATAAAAGTGAAGCAGGTGGAATTGGATGGGAATCAAGGTCAAAAAGTTCTTGATTTGCGAGGCTTGGCACCTGGGGTGTATTTCTATACGCTTTGTTGTGGAGGACTAAGGCAGACGGACAAACTGGTGCTGGTGCGCTAAGCATGCTTGACACCCAGCCCATCACCTCCCCTGCGGCCTGCTGGCTCGATTGCTGACAAAGAAAAAACATAAAAAATGAAGCCCGAGAAAATTCCCGGGCTTCATTCGTTTATGCAAATCAGCACTTCTTATTTGAAAGCGTTCTCGCTCAAGCCTTTGCCGCTCAAAGCAAGGTCCTTCATGTAGCCAGGAACCGGCTTGCCGAGATACTTGTCGACATAAATCTTGGCAAGATACTGACCGAGCATGAAACCGTGGCCGCGCAAGCCTGTCAGCATACCGACTTCCGGGTCGACGATGTAGCGCGGTTCCATGTAGTAGCCCGACCAAACAGCGTGGAAACCAACCGAAGCGAGGTTTGGAATCCAGTCGGCGAAGACTTCGCTCACCACCTGCAGGAATTCCTTGCTGTTATACTTCAGGTTCTGACGTGCCTCGAAAGCATCGCAGTCAGGCGAAGCGCAACCGATGATTTGTCCGGTGTGCAGGAACTGCTGTCCGTAAACGGCTGAGAAACCTTTGTAGTGACGGCGGTCGATAATCATATCCAACGAATCGCCCTTGACGCCCATATTCGGCAAACGGCGTGTGATGAAAGCCTGGTGCTTGACAGGATACATCTGTGTATCAATGCCTAACATATCGGTGAACTTTTCAGCACCCCAGCCCATGGCATTCACGAAATGGTCGCATGTGAACTCAATGAATTTCTTTTCGTGTGTGCGCACCAAAGCGTAATATTTGCCACCTTGCTTGCTCACCGAAAGCAGTTCGCAGTCTTCCATCAGGCGGCCACCGTTTTGAATGGCGATGCCACGGATGAAATCAATGGTGCGGCCTGGCGTTGCCTGCCAGCAGTCGTTCGAAATTAAGGCGTGTGAATAGACATTGCTATCCATGTTCCACAATGGCGAAATCTCGTTGCGGAAATCCTTCTTGTCAATCATGTAGGCATCGCTCCAGGCGCGAGAAGCATCCAAAGCCTTGTAGGTTGCATCGTCGTGAACCAGATTGACATAGCGCGTCATCTTGAAATTGATGTTGTGGACGGCCTGTATTTCCTTGAATATCTCAAGGTTATGGTTGGCAATATCGGAAATGTCAGGGTTGGAGAAAGCAGGACGGCCACCGCCAATGCAACGCCATGACGAACCTCTGTCGTAGTTGACCAAAACAGGTTTCTTGCCTGCTTCGGCGAAATAACGGAAGGCACCGCTACCGGCAATACCGCCACCGGCAATCAGCACTTCGACAGTTTCCTTTTTGACATCATTGTTGGTCGGGAAAACATAGACTTCCTTGGCATTCGGATTGTAGACATCGCCCAAATTCACCTGACTTGCCAAAGGAGCGCGCGGTGACGAATCGCCGATGACTTCGATGCCATACGAACGTAAAATCTGCTTGGCTCTCGGCACGCAGCGCTTGCCACGGCAAGGACCCATACCCATTCGGGTGATGTGTTTCAGTTCGTCAACGGAAATGTATTTGCGGTCGCCAATGACATCAAGGATGGTCTTCAGATCGATGTCTTCGCAATGGCAGACGTATGTTTCGCTTTCCACATCGTGAACCGGCTTGAATTCCAATGGTTTCGGATATCTTTCCTTTAAGATGAAACCACGGGCGGCAACCAGTTCCTCGCCGCTGATGGTGGTAGCCTTCACACGGACGACATTGGTCTTGTTATCCTTCTTCAAAACCTTTTCAATCACGCCTTCGCCAACTTTCTTGCCGTTGTTGTCAATCAGGAAGACTTCCTTGCCTTCTTCAACTTCATATTCAACAGGTAGGAAGAGCGTATTCTTGTTTAGGTCGTAACCGAAAATGGCCAAGCCCGGGCAATGGTTGACGCACTGCATGCAGCCGATGCACTTCGTGTAATCGACGATAGGTGTGACATTGGTGCTTGCCTTGGTGATGGCGCCTTGCGGGCAGCTGAACGAACAAGGGTTGCAGGCAAAACCATAGAGGCAGTCAAGTTGGACAAACGGTTTTGCAAACATGCGGTCGTGGTCGGGCAGATTCGGCTTTTCGAGCACGCGCACCGGACGCTGTTGCGAGTCGATATATTGTCTTGAAATCTCAAGATATTCGTCATAATTGAAGCGGATGCCAAGGTTCTGAGCCACTTCAAAAGCAGCCTGTTTGCCGCGCAAAACAGCGCTTGTGCCTTCACCGATACGGATGGCATCGCCACAACCGTAAGTGTTCAGTCCGAAGACTTGCTTGCCTTTGGTAAGCAACTGGTCGTCAGGAATCAAGCCAGTGCAAATGTTGATGATGTCAATGTCGTCGATGATTTTTTCAGTGCCTGGAATTGGCTTGAAATTCTGACATTCGGCAATGACAGCACCCTTGATGCCGCTATAGTCTTCGTTCGGAATGGCTTTCAGCAAAACGTGTGAAGTCATAATCGGGATACCGAGACGGCGCACACGGTTGGCCTGAACCGGGAAACCGCCTTCGTGGTCCATGCCTTCGATGATGGCCTTGATGGTTGCGCCAGCCTGCATGCCTTGGTATGAGGTCAGATAACCGATGTTGCCGGCACCCACGGTGAGGACTTTCTTGCCCAGCAAAGTGTGTTCCTGGTTCATCATCTTTTGAAAAACGGCAGCAGTGTAAACGCCTGGCACATCGTCGTTTTCGAAGGTCGGCATGAACGGCACAGCACCTGTTGCCACAACCAAATGTTCAGCATCGACATAACTGATTTCCTGTGTGCTGATGTTCTTCAGGGCAATGCGTTTGCCTTCGAGCAAATCCCACACGGTGTTGTTCAGCAAGATGCCTTCGCGGTTGTCGCCGGCCAAAGTCTTGGCAATATCGAAACCACGCATTCCGCCGAATTTCTTTGCCTTCTCGAAGAAGAAGAACTGGTGGGTCTGCATGTTGAACTGACCGCCGATGGTGGCGTTGTTATCAATAACCATGTTCGGAATGCCGAGTTCTATGAGTTTTTCGCGGCAAGCCAAACCGGCAGGGCCTGCACCTATAATGGCCACGGTGGTCTTATATATCTTGACTTCCTTTTGCGGATTGGCTTCCACATCGGGCTGATAATCCTTTGGAATTTCGCGCACTTCCTTCACGCCATCGACTTTGGTGATGCAGATACGGCGAATCTTGCCATCGACAAGCATTTCGCAAGCACCACATTTGCCGATGCCGCATTCAAGGCTTCGGTTACGGCCATCGAGGCTGTGGCTGTGAATTGGGAAACCAGCTTGATGAAGGGCTGCGGCAATGGTCTTGCCACGCTGACCTTTTACGGTCTTGCCTTCATATTGGAACTCCACGAGGTCTTCCTGCGGGATTTCAAGAATTGGATGTTTTTCGATTTTGTACATAATACAATGAATTTGAATTAGTCATAAATAGAAGCGCAAATGTAAAAAAAACAATTTTTGAATGACAATAATTTTTTGTGAAAAAATAAAATTTGTATGACTATTAGAAAACAAAAAGGGCGGCATACCCTTAACTGCCGCCCAAGAATTAATAATTTGATTAGAATTTACTGAAGTTTGAAATTAACAGGCAAATTGTACATCACCCTGACGGCTTTGCCACACTGACGACCAGGCAACCATTTTGGCATGGCTTTCACCACACGCATGGCTTCCTCGTCGCAGCCTGCGCCAATGCCGCGGAGCAATTCAACATTGGAGATAGAACCATCTGGTTCAACGACGAAAGAGATGTAGACTCGACCTTGTGTTCCTGTTTCACGCGCCAGTTGCGGATATTTGATGTTTTTGGAGATGAACTCTAAAAGTTTCAGGTCACCACCTGGAAATTGAGGCATGACTTCCGCAACACGAATTGGAGCGGGTTCAACGATAACTTCATCTTCGATATCAATGGGTACGTAGTCAGGAATCGCTTCTTTTTGGTCGACAGTAGCTTCAATGTCGAAATTGTCTTTCACATCTTCCTTGTCATCGACAATTTCAAACTGAACTGCAACTTGTGGCCTTTCAATGGGTTTAGGCTTTTCCTGAACAGTGATAGGTATGAAATCTTCCACTTCAACAATCTGTCTATCGCCGATAGTGCTGATTTCCTTTTTGTCGTAGCTTTTTGTTTCAAAGACCATCCACGCGACGGCCAAGCTAACGATGAGACCGACTTGCGTGAACATCAACCTGCTTTTTTCGAGGTTGGCTTTCTGTGATTTTTTTGTTTCCATAAAGCAAAGTATTTATATGTAAGGGTTCTTTTTGCATATAATACGGAATTTTTGGACTGATTATTGTGAGAAATTTAATCTTGCAACGTTGCAACCCAAATTCATGTGAGAAAACAATGTTACATTTGCAGCGTTAAACGAAATGAAAGGATAAGAAATGAACAAAAAACTTTATCGTTCGATTGCGAACAAAAAACTCTGCGGTGTTTGCGGAGGCATCGGTGAATACTTCGATTTAGACCCAACACTCGTCCGTATTCTTTGGATTGTTTTTGCCCTTGTTGGTGGCAGCGGTCTGTTGGCTTACATCATCTGCGCCATCATCATGCCTACCCAAAACCAATTGCCGAACCCGTAAGGATTTTCTTGAACAGTAAAAACCGAAAAAACCATAAAATAACGCCAGACAAGTCATTTGTCCGGCGTTTTTTGTAAGGAAGCACCGCGTGCGTCCGAAACATCAACATAATTATTTCTTGACCACTAATTTAGCAGTTTTTCCATCAGCCTTCAGAAAATAAATTCCATTTTTCAATGACGAAACGTCAACCTTTCCTTTTGCGAAGATGTGTAATACTTCGTTTCCAAGAAGATCGAAAACATGGATTTCAGAAGGTTCATCTAAACCAATGTAAATGAAATCGTTGGCAGGATTCGGATAAACATTCATAGCATCGAAAGCATTTTCTTTGACATCAGTCACATCGATTGTATTTGTGAAGAAACGGTAGATTTCGGTTTCGTAGTCCACATCGTAATTGCCACCGCTGTACCAAGCATGTTCTCCGTTGATGACCTTCAAAAACGACACACGCGAATCGTTGTCGCCATTCAGATAACTGTACATTTCAAATGTGAGGCCGTCGTTTTGCGTATCAGGATATTGCTCGAAAACCGGCGTTTCATCGCAGTTGTTGAAACTGCGCCACCATTCCGTAGTCTGTTCAGCGGGCAAACCGACCACAAATGGTCCCATGCCCATACGCTCGACCGTGCCGTTTTCATAATTGATATTCTCATCGGCAGTGCCAAAAACCTCAAGCACATTGACATTGCCTGCTGGAGTCAAATCCTTCATGTCGATACCCACCAGACCGCTCACCGACGCAATGCCATTGATGCGCTCGCCATGCTCGATGGCCATGCGGTGACACATGAAACCGCCCAACGAAACGCCTACGAAGAAAACATTGTCAGCATCAATGTTATAGTTGCTTTCCATTTCATCGATAAGCGCATTGAGGAAACCTGAATCGTCGACGGTACCATTTAAGGTGAAGTCGTAACTTATCGGCATCCCGTAAATGGTGAAAGTCACCGTGATTGAGACACCGGCTGCCCAAGCATTGCCGAAATCGTAACTGCCGACCAAGGGCACGTCAATTGAATAATCCAAGGCTTCGGGATAAACCAGAATCCAGCCTTTTTCTTCCGCAATTTCATAGAAATGGCTTTGGTCGAAAACCTCCTGACAATCTTGACCCAAACCATGCAGACAAAACAAAAGCGGCGATGGTTTAGCGGCATCGTATATGGCAGGAACATATTCAAGATAGCGGCGCTCAACGCCATTCCAAGTTGTAGTTTTGATTTCCTGAGCGTTTAGCACGAAGGCTGAAAACGCAAAAATGATGGACAAAAATAACTTTTTCATTGCTTGTAAATTTGATGCAAAATTAGGAATCATTTTCTATTCCTCATCATCTTGCGGCAAATTCTCGAAGAAATGTTCCTTTTCCAGTTCAGCCAGCACCATTTTGATTTCGCCGAAACTGAAATCATCGCCGAGAACATCTTTAGCCACACCCAATGACTTGTCGCCCGTTGATTCGAAATAATCGACAATTTCGTCGTATTTTTCCTTGTCAACGAAATCTCTGGCCGAATATTCGCCGTCCTTGATGAAACGTGCAACATGACCTTCGATTGTGTTGACCACAAAACCGCGTTCCTTGGCAATTTCTTCCAAAGTCAAACCTTGCTCAAGCAATTGCCGTGTCAGTTCGTATGTGTCTGGTTTGGATTCCTTTTTAGGCTCTTCTGGTTCATCTTTAAGTTCATGCCTTCCAACGGACCGGAAACCTGAATATTTCAACACAATATCAATGATTTCCGCGCCATACAATTTCACGCGCTTCGGTCCCATGCCTTCAATCTGTTTCAGTTCATGCAAGGTGACGGGCTTCGCTTGAGCGATGGCTTTCAGTGTCCGGATTGGCGCGACATTGGAAGCAAGGATGTCGTTTTTGTCGGCGTATGCCTCGCGCCATGCCGTAAGGGCCTTATACAAAGAACTCTTGCCCATGACATCGTCCACAATGTTGACTTTTCCCGTTGCTTTCTTCTCGGCATCAAGAACTTTGTTCAATTTTGTTTCCTGATAAGCCTTCACGCTGAAACCATTCTTGCAAGCCTCCAAGCAACTGTCTTTCACGAAAAAATCTTCTTTCAGTTGTCCCAAAGCTTCCATAATCTGCTCATTCACAGCTTTGTTATCGGTCTTGAAAGGCAACTCCAAAAGGCCTTTTGCAATGGCTTTCAAATGCTCACTGAAATAAACGACACCTTTTTTCAAACGATCCTGCAAAACTGGATTTTGCTCGCATGAAGGAATTTCCGCGTGCAATTTTCTGATTTGTGCCTCGAATTTGAGCGAAACATCGCACAATTTCTCGTGAATTTGCGTCCTACGGTGCGACAAATCCTGAATCATTTTGCTTTCAAAAAGCGTGTCGTTGGTAATGATGACTTTATTCAGTTTGCCAAAATCCTGATAAAGACCCATGAAGTCGATCAGATCGAGCATACACGACAACTCATATTCGTGGCGCAAACCATCGACTTTTTCCTGCGTCGGCTCCAATTCGGGCATCTTGTTCACGAAATTGTCGACGGAATAATCGCTGACCAAAGCATTGGAATAAATCTTGGTTTTCAAGACGAGACCTTCCAGTGAAGTGCAGCGGCTTAAGGCAACGTAAACCTGACCATGGGCAAAGGCCTGACCGGCATCCACAATGAGTTTGTCGAAAGTCAAGCCTTGGCTTTTGTGAATCGTGATGGCCCAAGCCAAACGCAAAGGAATCTGCTCGAAACTGCCGATTTCATTTTCCTCGATTTCGTTGTTTTCGGGATTGATGTTGTACTCGAAATTCTGCCATTTCACGCGCGAAACCGTAATGTGTTCCGAGCCGCTTTTCACGCAAAGTGTCTTTTCTTTTTCGTCATAACTGACTAAGGTTCCGATTTTTCCGTTGAAATAAGTCTTTTCGGGATTCGGGTCGTTTTTCACAAACATCACCTGTGCCCCGATTTTCAGTTCCAAATCTTCTTTGGTCGGATAGGTGTTTTCGGGAAATTGCCCTTTCACTTCCGCCGTGAAATGCAAGGTTTTCTCTTTCAGCGCCGCTAGTTTTGTATCGTTGATTTCATCGGCCTGATAATTGTGTGTGGTCAAAGTGATGTAGCCTTCATCGTCCTTTGGATTGAAATTCGGCTTGAAACGCGCGTTCAAGACATTCAAGCAATCGGCATCCAATTTATTGTTTCTCACTTTGTTAAGAATCGAAATGAAATCCATGTCGTGCTGACGGTAAATATGTTCCAATTCCACGCAAATGTAAGAAGTCTTTTGCAGGACATGGCTGCCGAAAAAATACACCGTATTATAATAAGGTGCAAGAATCTCCCACTCTTCCTGTTTGGCCACGGGCGCCAACTGATGCACATCGCCAATCATGAGCAGCTGCACGCCGCCGAATGGCTTTTGCGAATGGCGCGCACGGCGCAAAACCGAATCGATGGCATCTAAGACATCGGCACGCACCATACTGATTTCATCGATGACCAACAGTTCCAGGCTACGCATCAATTTGAGTTTGTTTTTTCTAATCTTCTGAAATTGAGCCGCTAGTGATTTCGGATTGGCAATATTTTCATTTTGCACGTCTTCAGGAAGTTGCGGACCGAAAGGCAACTGGAAAAATGAATGAATGGTCTGTCCGCCCGCATTGATGGCGGCAACACCCGTCGGAGCCACGACGACCATGCGCTTGGCTTTCTTTAATTGAAGATTACGCAAGAAAGTCGTTTTGCCCGTGCCCGCTTTACCTGTGAGGAAAATATGCGAATCGGTGTATTGGACTAATTCTTCAACAAAGTCAAGTTTCTTGTTTACAAAGGTTTGCGATGCCATGGATTGTGCCGTTTTGGAGATGCTAAAGTAATTCATTTTGTCGGGATTTTGGGATTATTTGAAAAAAATGATGCTGATATTCGGATTAATTGTATTTTTGCATTGTCAAGTCAGACGGAAGAGTAGAAAGGCCTGCTGCCGTGTTGCCTTCGGGAAACAGTATGAGGAATTGGCCGCCCTCGCGTTGAGCTTGCTTTTCCAATTGTGCAAGATTCCTTTCATTTGCATATCTCCATCCTACAATCTCCACATAATTTTTCGTTTCTGAAACTTCTATTACCACAACACTACTGTTGACCGAACTTTTTATTGCCACCCAATAATTCGGTTTGGTAACAGGTCTGTTTTTGCCATATTTGTCAGGTGAATACAAAGCATTTCCGATGATGTTTCTGCTATCTTCGGGCGACAAATCAGGATGACGAATTGCGTTTTTTGCAAATACGCCTCTCTTCAAAAGAGTTCTTTTTCCATTTATTCCAATAGCTTCAGATAACCCTTTTGATGGAGTGGGCAACAAGACACTTCTTTCAAAACATTTGAAATCTTCATCTGTTATTTCGCTTACACTTTCAATCCGAACAGCAATTTCCGATTGCCGCAAACTGTCTTTCCATTCTTGCGGAATTTCGTCTAACTTTGTGGGGATAATTTCGTTTTGCATATTAAGTTGAATTTTTCCAGCCGCAAAGAAACATCATCCCGCTCAAACTATCCCGACGACAAACGTTTGTAGTCGACTGTAAACATTTGTTGTCGTTTGCTGTCGGATATATTATTGTAGATCAAATCAATGCATAATTATCGGTAATTTGCATTGAGAGATAACCATTTTCATGGAATTTACGTATTTTTGCACCCTAAAACGATAGCATTATGTTTACAAGGCGTAAAAGATGGCGCGTTCCAGCCGGAGAGGAACCTACAGCATTGGATAGAAAAGTGATGGCTTTTGAAAACCGTGGTGCCTTGGTGCCTAAACGCACACTCATCCGCACTCCCGAAGAGATTGAAGGCATCCGCCGCAGCGGTGTCATCAATACGGCTATCCTCGATTTGGTCGGGGAAAAGATCCATGCAGGCATGAGCACTTTGGAAATCGATGAAATCGTTCACAATTACACGATTGAACACAACGCCATTCCTGCCACCTTGGGCTACGAAGGCTTCCCGAAAAGCGTCTGCACTTCTATCAATGAAGTGGTTTGCCATGGTATTCCGTCTGCAAAGGAAATCCTAAAGGAAGGCGACATTATCAACGTGGACTGCACGACCATTCTGGACGGTTATTATGCCGACGCTTCGCGCATGTTTATCATCGGCAAGACCACGCCGCAAAAAGAAAAACTGGTGCAGGTTGCCAAGGAATGTCTCGAAATTGGCATGGAAGCTGCCAAGCCTTTCGGTTTTGTCGGCGACATCGGCTATGCCATTGAAAAACATGCACATAAGAACGGCTTTAGCGTGGTACGTGACCTTTGCGGCCATGGCGTGGGACTGAA
The DNA here is from genome assembly GCA_024400455.1 of Bacteroidales bacterium. Lineage (GTDB taxonomy): Bacteria > Bacteroidota > Bacteroidia > Bacteroidales > F082 > Limimorpha. Next base: position 216,004 of record JAKSMU010000002.1, read on the forward strand.
ATTCCATGAAGACCCAGAAGTACTGCATTACGGCAAAAAAGGCACGGGCATGTTGCTAGTTCCGGGTATGGTTTTCACTATCGAACCAATGATTAATATGGGCACATGGAAAGTGTTCATCGACAGTAACGACGGCTGGACGGTTGTCACCGAAGACGAACTGCCTTCAGCCCAATGGGAACACACTTTCGTGATGACCGAAACAGGATTGGAAATCCTGACGCATTGATTATTTCACAATCAGTTTCAAAGTTTCAGTCTGGCGGTTTTCGTTAGAAATCTGCAAGACATAGAACCCTTTTGCCAAGTGGCTGATGTCCATCTGATGCAACTGGTTTCCTCTTGAAAAGCCAACCGATTGACGCTCAACTAATTGACCTTGAATGTTATAAATATCGAAATTCACCGTGCCATCAAAACGGTTGAAGAAACAGATGTTGAAGGCATCCGATGCTGGATTTGGCGCAATGGAAGCATTGTATTCAGGCGTCAATACGTTTTCATTGACATCTAATTTTGCCGTTACAGCCAGTTTCATCGTTACGGGCAGGTGGTCGGAGCAATCGAAAATGGCTTCAATCACGTCTCGAGGCGCAGAATTGTTCGTACCTTGGTTAATAGACTGGTTGAAATGCCTTCCATCATTGCCAACGGCCTTGTAGGAGTCGCGCACATAGCGGATGTTGTGGTAGCCAAAAGCAATTTCGTCGGCCATGAGAATGAAGTCGAAGCGGTCGTCCATGCCGCCCGTTGAGCGGCAATCGTTGTCAATCCAACTGGCCGTGGCTTGGGTGTGATATTGCGCATAATTGGCATTTTCGTTCCACGGACCGACACCTGAACTTCCTACCGGGTCAAAAAAACAAATATCGGAATGGCTGTATGTACTCGTCAAAAGCTGATAGCCAGACTCAGAAGATGAATACATGTTGAAATCACCCATAATCAGCACATTATCACTCGGATAATGCTGGTAGATGTAATCCATGACGGTCTGCAGTTGCGCTCTTCTTGAACTTTCGTAATTCATGCCAGCCTTGAGGTGAACCACGACACAAACCAGTTTTATGGTATCGCCAGCCGCTAGACTTGCTGTCTTGCAATAAAGTTCGTATACATCTGAATCACGGGGATCGGTGCGTAAAGCGACTCTTTTTTTCAATCCAAATTTGTTGGAATTGTAGAAAATGTGATTGATGATGTTGCTACCGGCATAATTGAGTCGATTATCCACTTGCCAATAATTTACGCCATTGGTGTTGAGGTTGTGCCGCAAAAAATCGTTACAAATGGCATCGGAAGCGCCAAACTCGTTGACGGTGAAAATATCGGGTTTCACATATTTCAATATTGTACGGATGTCTTCATCTTTCTGCTGCGTGTTGTTGTTGGTTTCGAAACAGCTTGCCCAGCCGCTGTTGTAATTGCCATATTCGAGAAGGTTATATTGCATGACGGTTATGGTGTCTTGCGCAAAAATCGTGTATGAAACAAAAAAAGCAACAATAAAAAATATGGTTTTTCTTAACATGCTAATCGTATTTGAGTGCAAAGTTAGTCAAAAGTCACAAATTCAAGTCTTATTTGAAGTTTTTTGGCGCGATATTTGAAAAAACCTATCTTTGCAAAGTTTTTACATCATGAAAAGAAACATAGTTATATCACAAATTGCTGCAATTCTTGTTTTGCTGTTTTTTTCTGCTTGTCGTAAGGATCCAGTCAATGATGCTCCTGTAGTTGGACATTGGGGTTGCGAGCAGTATGTCAGTTGCCGGGTTGTTGATTCGCTTGGCACTGAGAGATGGGACACAATTCCTTATGAAGTCGGTTGCGACAAAGGAATTGAAGTGTTTTTCAATGAAGATTGGTCTGGAAAGTTGTGGTTAAATGAAAGTCCTGCGCTAATCAAGAAATTCAATTGCAGCTATTCGTACGATGCTGAGCAAAGGCAAGTAATTGTGGAGGCTCCGGGCATGCTTTATGCTATTTATCATACCATTTTGTCTCTCAACGAAAACCGAGCGGTGTTTGACATTGAGCAAATTACTGATTCAACAATAGTTGCTTCGTGGACAAATTATGTTTCGGAAGATACACCTTTCTTTGAAAGATTTTTCCTGAAAAGAATTGATTAACAAATAAATAAATAAAAAAATGAAGAAAATAAGTTTAATGACACTTTGCTTTGCATTAGCAATGCTTTTTGTTTCATGCAAACCAGACAAGGATGAAAAAGACAAAATGTTTATCGGCACTTGGGGTGTTGACAAAATCGAATACTACAACATCGATTATGCAGGCAATCCTATTGAAGCTTCAATGGAAACCTACGACATGACGCCTGGCGATCCTCAAAGTGGTATCGATTTGGTTTTCAGAGCTGATAAAACCGGTGAAATGCGTGATAGAAGCCAAGACACGATTTATACCGATTGGAATTCAGAGACACAACAGTATGAAACTATTCTTGTCAGACCTGACACGACTTTGGTCACAACTTTCACTTATCATTTTGACGAAGAAAGCTCCATTCTTTATCTGAATATGTCGTATGCACGCACATTCAGTATGGGCATTCAGGAACTTACTGACAATTCATTCATTTACACCAACGAATATGATGTTGACTATGTAGAAAGAGCTTATATGAAACGCCTTACCGATGCCAAAGCATCATCGGAAAAACAAACCGTTAGACGTCCTAATAAGCCTGGTTCTTTCCTTGGAGAAAGATAAACAATTGAAATACAATATAATGAAAGCGGAACGCAGCGTTCCGCTTTTTTAGTTTATAAACCAAACTAATTATTCAACCAGCAACACCAAGCCTTTCAGATAGGCACCTTCAGGATGGAAGATGTTAATCGGATGGTCGGCGGGTTGCGATAATTGGTAAAGTATTCTCACATTGCGTTTTGCATCAATGGCGGCAGCGGTTACAACGCTTTGGAAAGCAGCTTTGTCGATGGCTTGTGAACAACTGAAAGTGAACAAGATTCCGCCTTTGGCAATCTTGCGGATGGCTTCCGCATTGATGTAACGGTAGCCCGAAAGTCCCTTGTGCTTGTCCTGATGCCGCTTGGCAAAGGCTGGCGGATCAAGGATGATAAGGTCGAATTCATCCTGCTTCATTTCTTGCAAGAAATCCTTCATGTCGGCCACCACGCAAGGGTTTTCTTCTTTCGAATAGCCGTTCAATTCCAGATTGGCTTCAGCGGCTAGAATCGCTTTTTTGGAAGCATCTACGGTCACGACTTTTTTGGCTTCGCCTTTCAAAGCAGTGACTGAGAAACCGCCCGTGTAGCCGAATGCATTCAGCACAGTTTTGTCCTTGGCAAGTTGGCGCACCAAGTCGCGGTTGTCGCGCTGGTCGAGGAAAAAGCCTGTCTTTTGGCCTTCTTCCCAGTCTATGTGAAACTTACTGCCGTTTTCAAGCACCGTTTCATCGGCTTTTTCGCCGAAAAGATAACCATCTTCTACCACATCATCCTTACCCATGCGCTGCATGGCTTCGGCGCTTTTGTTGTAGATGGCATCCAGTTTCAGGTTGGGGATGAGTTTCAAAGCGCGCACAATTTCTTTCAGATGCAAGGCCATGCCTTCGGTCTGTGCTTGAACGACAGCGGTTTTGTTATATATGTCGATAATCAGTCCAGCCAAACCATCGCCTTCGGAATGAACGAGACGATAGCAGTTCGTCTGCTGATTGTCAGTGAGATTTATGGCGTTTCGGGCCTCAAAGGCCTTGGTGAGACGATCAAGGAAAAACCATTCGTCAATCTTGCGGTTTTCGAAGCAGAGCATCTTGACGGCAATGCTGTCCGATTCGCAGAAACCTGTGCCTAAAATATTGCCCTGAAAATCGGTAACGGTAACAGTATCACCAGCTTGCAAGTTTTCGGCAGCCGATGCAATGGCACCCGAAAACACCCAAGGATGAAAACGGTGCACGGCTTCGTCCTTGCCCTTTTTCAGTTGAATTATCGGATAAAGTGCTTGTTGATTCATAATTTGAAATTTTGCGCAAAAATAGGGTTTTAATGCGTGACAACGATGCGGCAAACCTGACTCTTTCCGTCAGTTGCCTGCAACTTGATGAAATACACGCCATTGTCAAAATCTGCGAAATTCATTTCAAAAGAATTGCCATTGACTTTGACTGTCTTTATCAGATTTCCTTGCATATCGTAAACAGCTGCATTTTGTATCGTTGTTGTAGTCTGAACAGAAACGCAGTCATGCGTAGGATTTGGAAACACCTTGCAATCCATGGTTTCGTTTTCGGCAACCGCCAAAATCTCGTAACTCGTAATGATACGTTTTACGGAAACTATATCATTTCCATAAACCGCCTGAACTTCAACGACATAGAACTTACCGCTTTCTTCGGTGAAAACATATTCAGTAGCCGAACCGTTTTCAACGGCCAAAGCACCATTCAGCGTGACATTATAGCCCGTTGGATTGGCACCTTCTGCAGCGTTCCACGATGCCTTGAAAGTCGTTCCATCTTTCGTAAGAATAAGGTTTTCAACAGGATAAGGATGTTCGGTGGTTTCATACATGAAATGGCTGTTCAGCGCATTTTCCACGTCAGGTTCCTCCACCCAAACGACTACTTCCAAATCGTCCATTTCCTCGACAAAAGTCGTTGACATGTCGTAGTTGTAATCCAAATGCAGGGTTTCGCCTTGACTGAGGTTTATCGGCTTGCCATTGCCGTCGGGCAGCATCTTCATCATGACGTGATGAAATTCCGTCTCGCCATTAGAACCGACATTTCCTGTCGTAATCTTTTCATTGACAGATACATAAACCATTGCACCCACCAAATCCATGTACGACATGAGGTCGACGGAAACAAAGACCATTGTGCCTTCGGTGTGAAAAGCACCTCGGATTTCGACTGGCGAAAGCGTATTGTAATGCACGTCAAAAGCCTCTTGTGTTGGTGCGTAATTCATAAAACCTTCACAATCCATATAGACAAATGGGGCAAAAGGCACGTCGCGGTGAGGCGGCAAATGGTTGCCACGGAGGGTGACATCGAACGAATAATAGGGGTCGTATGGAACATTCATGCAGTATTTCACGTAGGAATATTTACCCGGATTGTTATCACAAAGTGCCTGCATCTCAACATTTAGCGGAGCACAAGGTTCACAATTGGCTGAGGAAAACACTTCTAACAAAGGTGTTTTCTGTGCATAGCCCAAATTGGCGGCAAGGTCTTTTTCTGCATGGTCGTCTCCGGGGTCATCATCGGTGGTGCCATTCACGCTGAGGATTTCCAGACTCAAGGTATAATTGCCCGGAGCAAGATTGGCAAGTTGTACAAAGCTTAAATCGGCAGCTTCCATTGGCGGAATGTTCACCGAAAAAGTCTCAGCAACAGGCTGATTGTCATCAATCTGATAACTTGCCTCAACGGAAGTAATGTCAAGCGTGCCGAAATTCCTGACCATCATGCCGATGGTTTTGTCGCCTGCGGCAATTTCATCCCCAACATTGATGGTACTGATGCCCAAGTCGAGCACATCGCTGCTTTGTTCGCCGATGATGAAAATGTTGTCGAAATACCAGTCATCGAAATAAGTGCTGCTGAAATAAGGTTCTACATAAATGGAAAACAGCACATTAGGTTGTCCCATATCAGCATTGTTGATGTCGAAACTTTCCTCATAAAGCATGATTTGGTCATAATCGACGATTCTCGAAAAACAACGGTTCCAGGTGCTGCCGCCATTTGAGGAAGTTTCGATGGAAACGGTGCAAGGCTGGGTTACATGCGTCACATAATGGTTGAATGAAAATGTGACAGCGGAAACGCCCGTCAAGTCGAGGGCATTGAAAACCATGCGCGTAGGCGATGAAAAATAAGGACTCCAGCAGAGATTGAGCTCATTAGGCGTTCCGCCGGCGTAGGTCGTTGATGCAATCGACCAGTTACTGAAACCGTCTTGAGTTACATGCCAACCCGTCGGATAAGAAGCGCCATCGAAAGTTTCTTGCAAGATGACATTGCGGGTTTGTGCCATGAGTGTTGCCGAAAACAGCATGGCAAAAAGGATGAATGTTTTTTTCATATTGAATTGGTGTTTATTATCATTTGGTCTTTAAAGTTGTCATATTCCATTATGCTTAGTGCGTGACGACAACCCTGCAAACCTGACTTTTTCCATCAGCTGCCTGCAACTTGATGAAATATACACCGTTGTTAAAATCGGTGAAATCCATTTCAAAAGTCTTGCCGCTGACTTTGGCCGTATTTATCAGATTTCCTTGCATATCGAAAACGGCAGCATTTTGAATGGTCGCTGTAGCCTGAACGGACACAAAACCTTGAGTTGGATTTGGAAACAGCCGTACTTCATCAGCCATGTTTTCCGTAATCATCCAAGTGTTGATTTTGGTAACAAGTTGTTTCACGGATGTGTTATCATTATCATAAACAACTTGAACTTCAACGATATAGAACCTGCCAAAATCAGAAGCAAAAGTATATTCCGTTTCGGTAATTTGTGCTGCTACCAGATTGCCGTTCACAAAAACATTATAACCGACCGGATTGCCGTCGGCAGGCATATCCCACGAAACGCTCATCAGGTTTTCCTCGCCATATTCGTTTTCTGTCAGAATCAGGTTTTCAACAGGATAAGGGTAGTTTTCCGTTTCATAAAGGAAATGGCTGTTGTAGATGTAATGTGCGGCATAGTCTTCAATCCAAACGGCAACTTCCAAATCGTTCATTTCCTCAACGAAAGTAGCCGTCATGTCGTAATTGAAATCGAAATGCTCTTTTTCTCCGGCCCTGAAAGTCATGGGCGTTCCGTCAGCATTGGGCAGCATTTTCATCATGACGTGGTGAAATTCGGTTTCGCCGTTGGTGCCAACATTTCCCGTTGTAGTCTTCTCATTGACAGAAATATAAACCGTCAAGCCATCCATGTCGGCGTATGGCATGACATCGAGTGAAACATATATCATGCTGCCTTCGGAATGGAAAGCGCCACGGATGTCAAAAGGAGCCATCATATTGTGATGACTGCTGAACTCATCTTCATTTGGCGTAGCCGAGACTGTTTCGGCACCATCAAAAAACACTTGTGGCACGCCTGTCACATTATAGTGATATTGTCTGGCATAGCCTTCCTGTGTGAAATACGGATCGCCCGGATAAGGGAAATCTGTGACATATTTCACGTAGGTGAACTTATCGGGGTGTGCAGCGCAAAACTCATTCATTGCCGTGTTGACCTGCACGCATGGATAGCAGGTTGATGCTGAAAAATGCTCTATCATCGGTATCCTTTCTGCAAAGCCCAAGCTGACATTGATTTCCTTTTCCAAAACATCGTCAGATGCATCGTCGTCATGGGTTTCGTTCACTTGAAGAAGTTCCATTTTCACCACGCTTTGGCCTGGCATGAAGTTGGCTGGTGCGGCAAAATCCAACATGGCCGTTTCCAATGAAGGAATATTTAAATTGAAAACTTCAATTATAGGTTCTTGATTGTCAATTTGGTAACTTGCTTCAATGGAAGTGATTTCGGTGATGCCGTAGTTGGTCACCTGCATTCCAATGCTGTGATCGCCACAAGCGATGTGTTCCGGCACATTAATCACATTGATGCCAAGGTCAAAATTAGTGTTAGTGTAAATGCTGATATCGTCGAAATACCAGTAATTCATGCTTATGCTGTTGCCTTCATAGAAAATGCAAAACTGCACATTCGGCTTGCCCATGTCGGCATTGGCAATATCAAGGCTTTTTGTGTAAATTCCTGTGGTTGAGAAACTTTCGCGCCAACATTCGTTCCAAGTGACTCCGCCATCGGAAGAGGTTGCCACACCAAGGTCGCTGGGATTATGGAAATTGTCGAGATAATGCTTGAACGAAAAGGTAACGCTTGCCACGCCCGTCAAATCGATGGCTGGAAACACCATTCTTGAAAGTCCTTCGAACGAAGGTTCCCAGTTGAGCATCAGTTCATTAGGATTTCCGCCAGCATTATTGGTGGCAGAAATCGACCAGTTTGAGGTGCCTAAACCTGTTACCGTCCAGCCCGTCGGCATCGAGCTGCCATCGAAAAACTCCTGGAATAGCATTTCGCGGTTTTGTGCCACAGCTGTTGCCGAAATCAAGGCGGCAAGTATGATTAGTAAATACTTTTTCATGATTCTATACTTTTATTTGTTTATGATTTTGCAAAAATAGAAAAAAGCATTTCAAAATCGCTAAAAATGTATCGCCTGAGATTGAACAATTTCAAGATATAGTGTGTTTAATGAAAGAACTTTAAAATCATAAAGCTATGTACGAATTACCAAAATTACCTTACGAACGCGACGGCTTGGAGCCTTTCATGTCGCGTGAAACCTTAGACTATCATTACGGACAACATCATGCCACCTACGTCCGCAAGCTCAACGAACTCATCAAAGGCACCGAATTTGAAAAAGGTGTCGAGTTGGACGAAATCGTGCGCAAGGCCACAGGGCCGATTTTCAACAATGCCGCCCAAGTGTGGAACCACAATTTCTTCTGGAAATCGCTTATTCCAGATGGCAAGGGCAAGCCTCAAGGCGAACTGGCCAAAGCCATCGACAAAGCTTTCGGAAGTTTCGACAAATTCAAGGAAGAATTTAAGAATCAGGCAGTTTCGCTTTTCGGCTCAGGCTGGGTATGGCTTGTTGCCGATGCTAAAAACGAACTGTCGATTGTGCAGACGCAAAACGCCGACAGCCCGATTACCAAGCAAGGCATTACGCCACTACTCGTCTGCGATGTGTGGGAACATGCCTATTACATCGACAAACGCAACCAGCGCGCCGCCTATCTCGACGAATTCTGGGATTTGGTGAACTGGGGATTTGTCGAGGAAAACTACAAGAAATGCTGCGCCAGCAAATGCGGATGCAGTTGCAAACGAACGTGATATGTTTAATCGTTTGAAGTTTTTTGTTGAATTGTTGGGAGAGGAAAGTGTTAAAGTGAAAAGTGGAAAGTTTTTGAGTGGAAAGTGATTTTGAACTTTTTGAACAATCTTTACTGAAAACTGAAAACCAAACAACCCATCACCAATAATCCATAACTCATAACCATATAAATATCAATACTATGTTCTGCTATCAATGTCAGGAAACGGCCAAGGGGACAGGCTGCACCGTGCGGGGCGTCTGCGGAAAAGAACCTTACTTGGCCGACCAAATGGACAAACTCATCTATGCCATCCGTGGCCTTTGCGTGCTGCATACGCACATCAAAAAGTCGGGCAAAGACTGTGACTGCAATACGCATCTCATTTTCGACGGACTGTTTGCCACCATCACCAATGCCAATTTCTGCATGGTCTCGACGGGCGAAAAACTCAAAGCTGTGGTCAAAGAGAAAAAACGGCTGTTGCAATTCTGCAAGGACAACGGCATCAACATTCCGAACTGTGACGAAGTGTATTGCGTTGATTTCGACCACGAAGACCGCAAGTTCAGCGTGATGTTCGAACCCGATGAAGAAATCCGTGGCTTGAAACAACTCTTAACCTACGGTGCCAAAGGCACGGCAGCCTATATCGAACATGCTGCCAACCTCGGCTTTACCGATGAGGAACTCAACGACGAACTGATTGCGGCCATCGCCCTCACCTGCTGTCACAACGAAGATGTCGGAGTGCTGATGCGAGCCATTCAAACTATGGGCGAAATAGCTTTCAAAGCCATGGAACTTTTGGACAAGGCCAACACCAAGACCTACGGCCAACCTGAAATCACGAAAGTGGATTTGGGCGTTGGTAAAAACCCTGGCATTCTGGTTTCAGGCCACGATTTGAAGGATTTGGAAGAATTGCTGGAACAGACCCAAGGCACAGGCGTCGATGTCTACACGCACAGCGAAATGCTGCCTGCGCATTACTATCCGTTTTTCAAGAAATATCCGAATTTTAAAGGAAACTACGGCAACGCCTGGTGGAAGCAACGCATTGAATTTGAGACCTTTAATGGACCAATTTTGTTCACTTCCAATTGCATCGTGCCGCCTTTGGAAAACGCAAGCTACAAAGGCCGCATCTTCACGACCAATTCAACGGCCTATCCAAACACGCTTCACATCGCCGATCGTGTGGATGGCAAACCCAAGGATTTTTCACCTATTATTAATAAAGCGAGAGAATGTGAGCCGCCCATCCCGATTGAAAAGGGACAAATCACAGGCGGATTCGCTCACAATCAAGTGATTGCCTTGGCCGATAAGATTGTTGAAGCCGTCAAATCGGGCGCCATTCGTAAGTTTGTTGTCATGGCAGGTTGCGATGGACGAATGCCGGAACGCGATTACTACACCGAATTTGCCAAAGGTTTGCCGAAAGATACCGTTATTCTGACGGCTGGCTGTGCCAAATACCGCTACATCAAGTTAAATTTGGGCGAAATCAATGGCATTCCGCGCGTGCTTGATGCCGGTCAATGCAACGATTGCTATTCCTTGGTAAAGATTGCATTGGCCTTGAAAGATGCTTTCAACGTAAAGGATGTCAACGAGTTACCTATCATTTACAACATTGCTTGGTATGAACAAAAAGCTGTTGCCGTATTGTTAGCCTTGCTCAGTTTAGGCATTCAGAACCTTCACATCGGCCCGAGCATTCCGACCTTCATGACGCCTGATATGCGCTATGTCCTAAAACGGAAATTCAACATTGGCACCATCACGACGGTGAAAAATGATTTGGAAACAATGTTAGCATAGTTTTACCTTCATTAAAAAAGTGGCGCACTACAGTGCGCCACTTTTGTGTTATTATGAAAAGATTCTGGAAAACTTAGCCAACATGAATGTTGTCGTTGACGAACTTCATCAGCTTTTCAGGATCCTTGCTCAGTTCCTGACGGAGATTGGTGTCGTTGAAATCGTTGAGGAACTTAATCATATAATTGACGATAGCATCGGAGAACACGCCCTTAGCAGTGTAAATCTCGCGGTCCTTGTCGAGTTCTTTGGCAGCGGCAACGCATGAATCAGGCAACTGTTCGAGAGCTTCCTGGATTTGCTTGTTCTTATCGTCGTGGATGTTGACGCCGAGGCCAACGTAGGTCTTTTCTGCGATTTCCAGAGCGTTCGGAATTTCAAATCCGTGACGGGCGGCAGCGCAAAGGGCAGCCATCAGCAGATACATGTCGGCGCAACCGTCGGAAGCACGCCATTCGAAGGTTTGCTTGTCGCTGAAATCGTGGCCAGAATTCTTTTCAAGCGGATTGCAAATAGCAGCCATGTCCTTGCCGTTGTTGACCCAGCCCAGCGGAACACGCACCAAAGCGCTGCGGTTCGAGAACGACCAGCACAATGATGTAGGAGCTTCCTGGTGAGGAACCAAACGGAAGAATGACAGCGGGTTAGGATTGCCGAAAGCAGGCAGTGAGGTACCAGCCACCATGTAGCCGGCAATGGCTTTCTTGCATTCGTCGGTGAGTTCGCCGCCGTTGAGCATCATGCTCTTGCCATCCTTCGTGAACTTGCAGTGAACGTGCATACCTGAACCGGCTTTACCCACGGTAATCTTTGGAGCGAAGGTCAAGGTAACGCCGTACTGATAAGCCAACTGACGCATAATCCACTTAGCGACAACGAGTTGGTCGGCTGCATCTTCGATGTTGGTTGGCAGAAACTCGATTTCGTTCTGCTCGTAAATCTTGCCATCCTGGGTGAAGTTACCCACTTCGGAGTGACCATATTTAATCAAGCCGCCAGCCTGAGCGATGAGGCGCATGGCTTCGACACGGAAATCAGTGAACTTATTATAAGGGGCACTTTCGTGATAGCCTTTCTGGTCAGGCACAGGGTAAATTTCTTCGTCATCGGCGATGATGTAATATTCAAGTTCGCCCATGGTTTCCATCTGCATTCCAGTCGTTTCCTTGAAGACCTTGTGAGCCTTGCGGAGGATGTATTCCGGTGAACTTTCGAAAGGTTCGCCGTCGCGGTTGAAGAACGAGCAGAGAATATCAAGCGTCGGAACTTCTGTGAAAGGATTCAGGAAAGCGGTCTTGTACTTAGGAATGACATAAAGGTCGCTCTTTCCTGCCTCGATAAATGGGAACAGGCTTGAGCCGTCGACGCGCTCACCGGCAGAAAGGATGTTCTCCAAGTGTTCTGCACTGTGAATCACGAAGTTCAAGGTTTTCAGTTTACCATCCCAGCCACAATAGTGGAAGTTGATGAATTCGATTTCATTTTCCTCGCAGTAGCGAACGATGTCGGCGCGAGTGAATTCTGATGCAGGCTTCTGAAGGTATTGCACCAGACGATTAGGGTTCATGGCAATTTTTGCGTCCATTATTTATGATTTAAGATTTAATGATTTAAAATTCAAAGATTTAAAGATTCAAATTTGCGATTTAAAGATTCATATTCAATGATTTAACCGCTGAAACTGTATCTTTGTGCAAAAATAGGAATTATTCCGTCATAAAAACGAAAAGGTCGAAATAAAAGCGGATTATACAGGGTTTTCTTCAGTGTAAGTCTTAGATTCAAAAATCCACCATTACGTTTTCCTTATCATTTTCACCTATGAACATCACATAATAGATTGGCATATAAGTGATTTTCCCTTTTCGACGGACGACCCTTTCATTCGACAACACCAATGCCGATGCGACATGATGGTCAGGAATGGATAGCAAGTTGTTCAAAGCCTGATGAACCGTATAATCTTTGCCCGATTTGACTTCTATCGGCAAAATGCCGGAATGTGCATGGTCGTCAATGAGGTAATCCACTTCACCTAATTTGCGGTTGTCGTAGTAATACAATTGATGTCCATGGGCTTTCAACTCCTGAGCCACAACACTTTCATACACAGCACCTAAATTGATGCTGAGTTTATCTTGCAAGACTGGCTGAAGGTCCTCGCGATACAATTCAGAGGTCAAAAGACCAACATCATTAAGGTATAATTTCAATAAGTTTTTCTGTTCCGATTCCTTCAAAGGATAGGTTGGATTTGAAACGGCACGGACATCCAAAACGATTCCCGAATTGATAAGGTATTCAAAGTCATCATAATAATTGCTGAACCTATCACCTTTTCTGCCTTGGATTTCCTGAATCACCATTCGTTTTTTCTTGTTTTCCATCTGCGAAGGCACCATATCGTAAATCCGTTTGACATACAGTTTTTTTTCGACACTTTCCTCATATTTCACGGCATCAGCTCCATAAAGCGCGTGTATTGAATCCTGAATGGCACGGACTTTCACAATATTTCGGGAGGCAAGATATTCATTGACGGCATCAGGCATTCCGCCAACCAGCAAATAGCGGCGGAACAGCTGCATGAGGTACTGATGAGTGGTTTCGTCAAGGCTTTCGTTGCGCAAATAGCACTCTTTCAAATGCAATAAAGCCTGACTTCCGAAACCGTTTGCCAAAAGAAATTCCTCAAAATCCAATTGATACATTTGCTTAATGATAATGCTTCCAATCGGTATGGAAGTCGTTTGGCGCAAACCGATTCCCAAAAGACTGCCACTGACAATATAAGTGAAGCGTTTCTCTTGGCGAAGAAATTTCAGCATAGTCAGAAATTGGGGGTATTGCTGGATTTCATCAATAAAAACCAAAGTGTCGTGCGCATCGCCCATTTTTTCACCTGCTATCATGCTAAGGGTAAAATAAAAACTTTCGGTGGTACGCACATCACGAAACAGCTGGCTGCCCTCATAATCCTCGACAAGATTGATTTCAATGAAATTCCTGAAAAGCCTTTCCCCAACCTTGCGAATGATGAAAGACTTGCCGACTTGCCTTGCTCCTTCAATCACCAGAATCTTATCGGAACCAGAAGTCAGATGTTTTTCTATATATTTTTCTATCTTCCTAAAAAGCATCGTGTTATGATATGTTTTTGCACTTTTCAATATTTTTTCACCCTGCAAAAATACACTTTTCAATGAAATTTACATGCTAAAAACAACACTTTTCAATAAAATTACCTGATTTGCAATAGACAGCGCTATCTATCAACCTTTTTATTACTTTTGCAAGACTTACAAACTGAAAAGAAGTAATTTACAATACCAAAGCAATATGGCACTAAGAGATTGGATGGTTGCCTTCAACAACGCCAAAGAGATGGAGGCAAACGGTGAGCAAGGTGCTGCCTTGATAGCCGAATACGAAAGAGTGGTAGATAAATTGGGTGAAGGCCCCTTCACAGAGGCACAAGATAACATACGCAAGGAGGTATTCCGCAACCTTTACGAATTGTATGCCATTAACGGTGACGTAGAGAAAGCAGAGGGATACAGAAAAAAGTCGGAATAAATTATTCTACTGTTACCGATTTGGCTAGATTTCGAGGTTGGTCAACATTACAACCACGCATCACGGCGATATGGTAGGCCAAGATTTGAAGCGGCATTACGGCCAATAACGGCGAATACAAGCATTTTGTCTCCGGTATCTCGATGACATAATCGGCCATCTTGCGGGCTAGCACATCCTTCTCGCTCACCACGGCGATGATTTTGCCGTTACGGGCTTTTACCTCCTGGATGTTACTGAGCACCTTTTCGTAAGTGCTGTGGTTAGTAGCGATAAAGACTACGGGCATATTTTTATCAACCAACGCAATAGGACCATGTTTCATCTCTGCAGCGGGATAACCTTCAGCGTGAATGTAGGAGATTTCCTTTAGCTTCAAGGCACCTTCCAAAGCAATAGGGTAGTTTTGCAGACGCCCAAGATAGAGCATATTACGCACGTCCTTGTATCTTGCAGCGATATCTTTCACATGACCGCTGTGATCGAGAGTCCATTGTATTTTTTCAGGAATACGATCAAGCTCCTGGATAAAATCTAGACGTTCTTCGTCTTTCATTGAGCCTTTCAATTCTGCGAGACGGAGAGCCAACAAGGCCATCACCGTAACCTGTGAGGTAAAGGCCTTGGTGGAAGCCACACCTATTTCAGGACCGGCATGGGTGTAAATGCCAGCATCGGTAGCGCGCGAGATGGACGAACCGATGACGTTGCAGATACCTAACACCACAGCGCCTTTTTCCTTGGCCAGCTGTATAGCAGCCAAAGTGTCAGCGGTTTCGCCCGACTGCGACACAGCAATCACCACATCGTGTGGAGTGATGACAGGGTCGCGATAACGGAATTCAGAGGCATATTCCACCTTGACGCGAATTTGGGCCAGTTTCTCAATGAGATAGCTGCCCACTAAACTAGCGTGCCATGAGGTGCCGCATGCCACAAAGACGATATTGTCTGCATATAGGAGGTGTCTTTCATAGTTTTGGATGCCGCCAAGTCGTATGGAGTTGATTTCAGGATGCAAGCGGCCACGCATGGTGTCACGCACAACAGTAGGTTGCTCAAAAATCTCCTTCATCATGAAGTGCTCGAAACCAGCCTTTTCAATGCTGTCAAGGTTCATCTTCAACTCTTGCACATAAGGCACGGCTTCCACGTCTTGGATGGTCTTGATGTGCATTTCTTCGCCCAATTTGATGTGAACCACCTGTTCGTCCTCAAGGTAAACCACTTTCTGTGTGCGGCCAACGATTGGGGTGGCGTCGGAGGCTATGTAATATTCACCTTCGCCAATGCCGATGACCATAGGGCTGCCTTTGCGAGCAGCAATCAACTCGTTGGGATGACCTTTTTCCACAATGGCAATAGCATAAGCACCAACCACATGGTTCAATGCGATGCGAACGGCCTCAAATAGATTGACATGTTCGCTGCTTTGCACGTCTTCGATAAGGTTGGTTAGCACCTCGGTGTCGGTTGACGAATTGAAGGTGAATCCACGATTCTGCAACTCCTTGCGCAGACTGAGGTAATTTTCGATGATACCATTATGAATCAAGGCTATGTGGCCTGATTGTGACAAATGCGGGTGTGCGTTCACTTGATTCGGCTCGCCATGAGTTGCCCAACGGGTGTGAGCTATGCCTATATGGCCTCCCACATCTTTGGTGGAGGCAAAATCTTCCAAATCAGACACTTTTCCTTTTTCCTTATATACATTCAACTCATCTTTATCGTTTAATAAAGCCACTCCTGCGCTGTCGTAACCACGATATTCAAGGCGTTTTAGTCCTTCTATAAGGATAGGGTATGCCTCTTGATGACCCACATAAGCAACTATTCCGCACATAATTTATTTATTATATAATTAGAAATCAATGTTTCATATCGAAATAAGCATCTAGCAACTTTTGAGCCCCAATATAGGCGCTCACCTTTTGCTCGCGAACATCAGTTTCGATGAGTGGCAAAAGCTCGGCAATTAACTTATTTTGATAGAAATCGTTCTTCAGGGACGTCTCCATCGTGTCAATCATCATCTGCACATCCTGCTGCGAGCGTTTGCGGTTCAGATAACCGTTTTCGCGAATGGCTTTCACATGTTCCGAAACCATTTTCCAGACTTCATCAATGTTGAAACTTGTCAAGGCAGAGCAAGTCAGCACCTTGGTTTCTTGACCCGATTCGGCAAGTGGAAACAGATGCAAGGCATTCTTACATTCCGCTGCCGCGCGGTTGGCACGCATCACGTTGTCGCCATCGGCCTTGTTGACGGCAATGCCATCGGCCATTTCCATGATGCCGCGCTTGATGCCTTGCAATTCGTCGCCAGCGCCGCTGATGAGAATCAAGAGGAAGAAATCAACCATGGAATGAACCGCCGTTTCTGACTGGCCTACGCCGACAGTTTCAACAAAAATTGTGTCGTATCCTGCTGCTTCACAAAGTATTATCGATTCTCTTGTCTTGCGTGCCACGCCGCCCAAAGTGCCGGCCGAAGCTGAAGGACGGATGTAGGCATTAGGTTCAACCGAAAGTTCCTCCATGCGCGTTTTGTCGCCCAAAATGCTACCTTTTGAACGCTGACTGCTCGGGTCGATGGCCAGAACCGCCAACTTGTGACCTTTGCGGCAAAGGTACATGCCCAAAGCTTCAATGAAAGTGCTTTTTCCAGCGCCCGGAACGCCCGTTATGCCCAAACGCAAGGCGTTACCTGAATAGGGCAGACAAGCCGCAATGATTTGCTGCGCCAGTTCCTGATGCTGAGGCAATGCACTCTCAACCAGTGTGATAGCCTTGCTCAATACCACGCGGTCGCCTTTCAGAATCCCTTCGACATACCATTCCAAAGGCATGAGCTGCTGACGGGCGGCTTTAAGCCTTTCCAAGGCCTTCGGATTGACTTGTATCGGTTGGTCGACACCTTCGTTCACTTTCAGGTTCGAGTCCCAATCGTGTTGCTGATTTTCAAAATGTTCGATTTCCATGACTGACTTCTCGTTTCACGTGCAAAATTAGAAAATAAAACGACACGCTACAAACATGGCTTTTTGTGCCGCAAAAAACTTTTTTTGGCGATAATTCGGATTTTTTCCGTAACTTTGCTTTTTGAAATCAAAGTGCACTATAAAAACATGGTAAATAAGACAAGAGTACTTTTCGTACACCAAGAGATCACCCCGTATTTGCCTGAAACTCCGATGAGCCTCATCGGTCGTTATCTGCCCCAGGCAATTCAAGAAAGCGGTAAGGAAATCCGTATTTTCATGCCTCGTTATGGTGTCATCAACGAGCGCCGCAACCAGCTCCACGAAGTCATACGCCTGTCGGGTATGAACCTCATCATCAACGATACCGACCACCCGCTGATTATCAAAGTGGCTTCCATCCAAAAGGCTAGGATGCAAATTTATTTCATTGATAATGAGGATTTCTTCTCTAAGAAAAAATACCTAATCAATGACCTTGACGGAGTTTTTTGCGAGCAGAACGATGACCGCTGCATCTTCTTCTCGCGTGGTGTCAT
Organism: Bacteroidales bacterium; assembly: GCA_024400455.1. Lineage (GTDB taxonomy): Bacteria > Bacteroidota > Bacteroidia > Bacteroidales > F082 > Limimorpha. Next base: position 233,850 of record JAKSMU010000002.1, read on the forward strand.
CGAAACGGTGAAAAAGCTCAACTGGTCGCCCGACATCATCCATTGCAATGGCTGGTTATCGGCCCTTATGCCTATTTATATCAAGCGTGCCCTTTCCATTAGGGATAACCCGTTGTTCAACGAATCGAAAATTGTGTATTCCATTTACGATGATGATTTTTCAGAGACCTTGAAGGCTGGTTTCGATAAGAAAATGAAGCTCTCCGGAATGAATGCCAAGGATCTCAAGTATTTCAAGGAAGCCAATTATGTAAATTTGACAAAGGCTGCCATTGATCATTCCGACGGCATCATCATCAGTAGTGAGAAGATCAACCCTGAAATAGAGGAATATCTTAAAACTTGCGGCAAGCCGGTTCTGCCTTATCAAGATCAAGACCATTACCTGCAAGCTTATAATGATTTCTATGACTCAATCTTGGAAAAACAATAAATCCAAACTTAATGAGTTTATTGGAATTGAGAAGACTCAAATTCAATTTGAAACGATAATGAAAACACATCATTCAACTGTCCGCCTGCTTTTATTGGTCTTTTCATTGGCCTTGGTTGGCTTTTCGTGCAAGAAATCGCCTAACACCATTGGCAATAACCTGATTGACGGCGGAAACTATATCGGCATCTACTATACCGATACTTTGCCTATCTTGTGCCATTCTGTTATGGATTCCATAGGAACTAAAAATGTTAGTACAGTTCTGCTTGGCAGTATGAAGGATCCGGTTTTTGGAACAACTACCGCAGGTTTCTACACCCAGTTCCATTTGTCTTCCATCAATCATAAATATGGTAGTAATCCGATTCTTGATTCGTTAGTGCTGCAATTGTATGTTGGTGGCTTTTACGGCGACACGACGACACTGCAAACCCTTCATGTTTATGAAATGACAGATACGATTTCGACGCATGAACAGTATTATTGCTATTCTGATGTCCCTGTTGGTGCCGTTGACCATGCTAATGGCTATCAGTGTCATTTCCGCCCTCATACATCCGGATACATTATCACAAACGACACGATCGAACGCCCGATCATCCGTATCCCTCTGAGTCAGGAATTAGGCAATTTCATCATGAATATTGACAGTTCTGCCTATAAGGAACCAGATTTGTTCAAACAGGAATTTCCTGGCCTTTATGTGACAGCTGAAACGGTCAGCCAAGATGGTGGTATTGGTTACATCAACCTTACCAATAATACATTTTCGCAATTGCAACTCTACTACCATGAGGCTGAGACTCCAAACAAAACCTTGCGTTACGATTTTTATGTAACTCAGACTGATGTTTACTTTAACCGTTACATTCATGATTACACTCAAGGTGATCCCGATTTTGTTGATCAAGTCGTCAATGGCAACGAATCGTTAGGTCAAGAGACCTTGTATGTGCAGGCCATGGGTGGTGTCAAGACCATTCTTCAAATTCCTGACATAGACCATTGGCGTGACACTTTGCAGGAAGGCCATATTGTCATCAATGAAGCTAAACTCGTCATACCTGCTCATGCCATGATTGGGGATTCTAGTTTGTTTAAGACACCGACAAATTATGTGCTTGTCGGTTTAAATCAAGATGGAACGACTTACCTGCTGCCTGATTATCTTGAAGGGACCAGTTATTGGGGCGGCACTTATTCCGAATCGGCAAAAAGCGTCACTTTCCGCATTTCCGAATATTTTGCCGACATGGTTAGAGGTGTCAAGCCAAACCTTGGATTGTCGTTTGGCATCAATGGCGCGGCTTACAATGCCATGCGCTGGATTATCGCCGGACCTCAAGCCGAGCAATCCGACAAACTTCATTTGGAAGTCACCTATTCTATCGTAGGAGATTGATATTAATAGTATTTTTGCAACCCGTTTTATAAATTCCATACAATGAAAAAGATTATTTTAGCGGCATTGGTCCTCATCGGAATGACCTGCCAGGCACAAAAAGCAACGGAAAAAGAAACCATCGTTGTCATCAAGACGAACTATGGCACCATAAAGGCAAAACTTTATAACGACACGCCCCTGCATCGCGACAACTTCATCAAGTTGGTCAACGAAGGTTGGTACAACAACTCGCCATTCCACCGCATCATCAAGAATTTCATGATTCAGGGCGGGCAGAATGCCGATGGCCGTTTGGATCCTGGTTATAAAGTTCCTGCCGAAATTAAGAGCAATCATTTCCATAAGAAAGGCGCTTTGTGTGCAGCTCGCCAGCCCGACCAAGTCAACCCGAAAAAGGCTTCCAGCGGTTCGCAGTTTTACATTGTACAAGGTCAGAAATATGATGACCAGACCCTTGATATGTATGAAGATCGTCTTGGCAAAGTGTTCGGTGCTAAGGAGCGTCAAGCTTATAAGACTGTCGGTGGCACTCCGCATCTCGATGGCGATTATACCGTTTTTGGCGAAGTGATTGAAGGCATGGATGTCGTTGAAAAGATTGCAGCCGTAAAGACTGGTAGAATGGATGCTCCAATCGAAGCCGTAACCATGACCATTGAAATTGAAAAGTAAATCACCACATATTATGAAAGAAAAGATAGAACAGATATTAAACGAAGTGCGGAATTTCAATGCCGAAACCAAGGATGAATTGGAAAACTTCCGCATCACTTATTTGAGCAAGAAAGGTGTTATTCCGGCTTTGTTTGCTGATTTCAAGAATGTAGCTCCCGAACTCCGCAAGGAAATGGGTATGCGCCTTAATGAACTGAAAAACACTGTTCAGGAAAAGGTTGAAGAACAGTTGCAAAAATTCGAATCGCAACATAGTTCGGAAGCTGGTTTCGATATGAGTATGCCAGCCAATGAAATGAAAGGTGCCCGTCATCCGCTGTCAATCGTTCGCCGCGACATCAACGAAATATTTGAGCATCTTGGTTTCACCATTGCCGATGGTCCTGAAGTGGAAGACGATTTCCACGTTTTCTCGGCCTTGAATTTCCCGCCTGACCATCCGGCACGCGATATGCAAGACACCTTTTTTATTAATAAGGCACCGGATGTATTGCTTCGTACCCACACTTCAAGCATTCAGGTGCGTGTGATGGAACAAGGCAAACTGCCTATCCGCATCATCGCTCCTGGTCGCGTTTTCCGTAATGAAGCTATTTCTGCTCGTGCACACTGCATCTTCCATCAGATTGAAGGTCTTTATATCGATGAAAATGTTTCGTTTGCTGATTTAAAGCAGACGCTTTATCATTTTGTCCAGGAATTCTTTGGCGAAGGCACCAAGGTGCGTTTCCGCCCATCTTATTTCCCGTTTACTGAAACTTCGGCCGAAATGGATATTTCCTGCAACATCTGTGGCGGTAAAGGCTGCAACATTTGTAAACACACAGGTTGGGTTGAAATTTTGGGCTGTGGCATGTGCGACCCGAACATCTTGATTTCAAGTGGCATTGACCCTGAAAAATACACAGGCTTTGCATTCGGTATGGGCGTTGAACGTATTGCCATGCTGAAATACCAAATCAACGATTTGCGTCTGTTCTTCGAAAACGACTTGCGTTTTCTTGAACAGTTTGAATTGGCATAATAAGTTTTTATATAAAAAAATAAAAGGGCGACAATCTGTCGCCCTTTTATTATATAAGCATTTCGTTGGTTTAGAACATGTAACGGATGCCAAGGCAAGCGCTCCAACCGAAACCTTCGTTATAACCGGTGATGTTCCACATTGGACGTGCATCTAATGAGAGTTGCAACGGAATAGGAAGTTCATAGTCGATACCGATTTGACCACCGACAGCAGCACCGAGTTCACTGGTGTGACCACTCCATGTGTAGAAACCTACTGTTGCACCTGGGCCAACATACCAACCCAATTTGTCAACGATGTTCCAGTGCCACTGGTAAATACCTGACAGGCAGATGTAGTTCCATTCGTGGTTGTTGAAAATGCCATCGAGACCGAGGTCAAATTCCAAGCGGTTGGCATTGCCAACACCCTGTTGCCATGAAAGTTCGGTACCAGTACCAAGACGAACACCGAGGTTGCTTTGTGCCTTAACACCAAAGCTCAATGCCAAAACGGCAATCAAAGTAAATAATACTTTTTTCATTTTTAATAAATGTTTAGTTAATAAATGTGTTAATTAAGATGTTTTACTAATTTATCAAACTGCAAAGATATACAAAAAAACAAAACAATGTACTTCTTTATTCATTGTAAATGACATTGACGACCAGATTTCCAACCATTCCCAAAGTTTCCTTGTCAATGTTTGAAATATTGTCGTTCAAAGTGTGCCATGTTTCCGGGAAACTTCCATTGCTGCTATTAGGTTGTAAGTCAATGATGTCGATGGTCGGTAATCCGGCTTGGTTCATTGGAATGTGGTCGTCGCTGATGGGGTCGCCTAATTCGTTGCTGAAACAATGATTGTAGCCCAAACTGTAAGCCTTGCTCCACACTTTGTTGCTCAGCCAAGCGGCAAAACCTTGCGAGTAATACTCTTTCGGGAAATTTGGATTGCTGCCACCAACCATATCAAGCAGGATGCCATAATAGGCTTTGTAACCGTATTTGTGAGGCTGTCTTGCCCAATATTGCGAGCCTAAAGCCCATTGGTTTTCGCCATCATAGTATTTTTCTGCTTCATCTTGGCGTGGGCCGTAGTCTTCGAGATCGAAGAGGATAATGTCGACGCCAATTTTTTCGTTGAGCGGTTTTTGGTGGAATACTCTTGCACATTCCATCAAAATGCCAACGCCGCTGGCACCATCGTTAGCACCATCAATAGGTGTGTTCCAATTGGCTTCATCAGGATCGTGGTCAGCGTATGGGCGTGAATCCCAGTGAGCGCAAAGCACAATGCGTTTTGTGGCATCTGGGTTGAATGAGGCAATGATGTTTTGCCCATCCATGCCTTGGCCATTGAAAATGCGTGTGCGGAAATCCTGAACGACAACGGTGTCGGCAAATTCAGACAGTTTAGAGGTTAGCCATTCGGCACATAGGCGATGGGCTTCAGCTTCGGGAACACGTGGACCGAAGTCGGTTTGCGCTTTCACGAAATGATATGCTGAATCGGCATTAAAGTCTTGAATGACAATGTCTTTTTTCGGTTCGTTTTTTTTCGTCGTTGTGTTTTGGTTTTGTTTTTCACCACACGATGCCAACAAAACAACTGCCAATATGAGGATGATATTTTTTTTCATTTCTGATAGATTTTGACTGCAAAGGTAGTGTTTTTTTGAGTTGTGGCAACCGTAAACATTGTGGCATTGGAAAAAGCATCATTGGCTATGACTTTTTCTTGTGTTTCCCGATGATAAAAGGCGACCGTTTGGGCCGCCTTTTTATCGTATTTGAAATAAATCCCATTAATTTTCGGAGGAAAGTATTTTGGCTTTTTCCGCCTCGTATTCTTCCTGGGTCAAGATGCCGTCGTCAAGAAGTTTCTTTAATTCGCGCAATTTGTCGTTCTTCGACACAGCTTCCTGATTCTCTGGTTTTATTTCATCCTTTTGTTCGATTTTGCTGCCATAATTGATGATGTAAAGGAAATGGTCATAGTCGATTTTGCGGACACCGCGTTCCGTTTCATCAGGTTTCCACCAGGCTCCGGTGCATCCGTCAACGATAACACCCCATGGAAGCGGGACATATCCAATATTGCCAGTCCATCCGAGAACTGTACCTGCAAAAGCCCAACCGCGGAACGATTTACTGTTGAATCTTGTGGTTTCGGGTTCGCAGTTTTCTTCTTTGACCGTGACGGTGAGTTTGTCGGCGTCTTTTCTTTTCACCAAGATGTTGGCTTCGCCTTGTCCTGCATAATCGCCATTTACCGTAATTGTGGCGGTCGGGTGGTTTGGAACCTGAATTTTAGCATTGTACTTTGCACCGCCGATAATTGTGGCGCAGCTAGAGAACATAAATACAAATGCTACAGACGCGATTACTAATAGTAAAGATTTTCTCATTTTTCTCTGTGTTTAGTCTTTCGGCTCCATAAAGACAAGGAGAATCCTGAACTCCTATATAATGATACATGAAAGCGTGGACCCGAATACTTCAAAATCATGAAGAAAACTTTTGCTGTTTATGAGACGTTTCACATTCATGAGATAAAGCATGACGCTTTTTTGCTGTTAAAGAACAAAACCTGATAATACAAGTTGGGGACAAAAATAGAAAATAATTGTAAATGATACAATGAAGTGTTTTTTTTTGTGCTAATTTGAAAAGTTTTTACAGTACCTTAAAAACCACTTCCAGACTGACATAACGGCTGTTTGTCCTGTTGGTGCTGTACGAATTGTAGGTCGGGCTGAAGATGTTGTTGTCTTCTTTGTTCCAGTTGAAGATGTCGTTGGCATTGAGCAAGACCGAAAGCCGGTTTTGGAAGAAATCGGCACGCAGTCCGCAATTGATGCCGTAGGCGGTTTGGTTCAAGGTGTAAAGGGTTTGGGTTGGCGAATTATAGTAGGCTGTGCCCAGCAATTCCAACTTGTTCCAAAGTTTCGTCCATGCGTTAAGGCGGAAGTTGTAGCACAGCATTTCGCTTTTTTCATCATGACCGTTGTATTCTGTCTTTAGGAACGAATCGTAGACATTGGCATCCAACCGTATGTTGAGCATGGCATTGGGACGGTAAGTCACATTGAATTCAAAGCCAGCATCGTAGTATTTTCCAATGTTACGAGGTCTTGAGATGCTGATTGTTCTGCCAAATACCTGACTGTAAATGGATTCTGTGACGGTGTTGATGGCATCTTTAGAGTTTTTGAAATAACCTTTTATGCTGACCGAACCGAATGTGTCCCAATACTTGGCCCATCCGCCTTCAAACACATCCATAGTCGTCGGAAGCAAATCGGGATTGCCGCTACTCATCGATTCTTCCGAGTAGTTGATGCGTTCGGTGAAGTTTCTTACCCAATCGACGGTGTTCTTGCGTGTATAGCTTAAATAAAGGTTATGCTTTGAAGCGGTGCGATAGGAGAGATGTAATGAGGGACGCCAGCAAGGGAAGAATTTCGTTGTGTTGAATTGTGGCGTGTCCATAAAAGTGGCTTTGACGCGGATTAGTCCGTAAGTGATGCCTGGCCGGATGGTGAAATTTCCAAGCCGCTGTTGGAGAATAACAAGTCCTTCTGTCTGGTTTGTGTTAAAGTAACGGTGTTCGGAACGCAACCAGTCGGTGATGCGTGTACCGTCGGGGGCCAAAGTGTCGTAAGTCTGTAAGTTGTTGTCGGGATGGAAGTTGTTGTGAAAGCCCAAATACAAATCGCTTGTCTTGGCAAGTGGCAGGTTATAGTCTACTTTGGCATCCCAGCCTATGTCGGTGAAGCGGTCGGTTTTGAGTATGTCGCGGTTCAGGTTGTCTTGTGCCACAAATTCGCGAATTTCGGAGTGTTGCACATTGCCGAAATCGAATTCGCTGCTGAAATTGACCGATAAGTTGTGTCCTTCATCATTAAAGCGGTGCTGGAAATATGCTCCTGCCGTGCCAAAAAGAACGCCTTCGTTGCCTCGGTTGGTGATGGTATAGTCGTAGGTGCCGACTTCGTGGATGTATTCGTTTCGGATGGTGTTGTTGACGGATACGCTTCGCGAACGGGAAGGATTGATGGAAAAATAAGTCGAAAAATCGTTTTTGCTGTCGATTTTATAGTCGAGTTTCATCAAGGCGGTGATGCTGTACTCCTTGGTGGTGTCGTTGGAATGGAAGACGGTGTAGTTCGCTGTGTCGAAAACCATCTGGTTTTCACCGTTTGTGATCGAATCAAATGAACAGCTCCATCCGTCGGAATTCTTGATGGTATTGGTGAAAGTGCCTTTCACATTGGCTGTGAAAGTGATTTTATCATTGCTCCAAAGATACGAAATGCGTGGCGAAACATGTGGATTGGTGTTGGCCTGCAAACTGACGTTTAGTGATTGCGTATGATGGTTCTTGCTGTTTGTGATGATGTTGATGATTCCGGTGTCGGTGTCGGAAGTGTAGCGTGCCGATGGATTTGTAATCACTTCAATCTGTTCGATGGAGGTGGCTGCCGTTTGCTGGAGATAGCTTTTCTGACTTTCTTCATCGAAATGCGAAGGACTGTCGTTTATCCAAATCTCGACTGTGGTAACGCCTCTTAGCGTGACATTGCCTTCAGTGTCAACCTTAACACCTGGAACATTTTGCAAGGCATCGGAAATGGTGCCGTTCTGAACAGAAATGTCTTTTGCCACATGATAAACCACTTTTTCGCCGTCGTTTACAAAAAGCGGACTTTCGCTGTTTTGCGAAAACGAGAGCAGCGAAAGACCCAAAGCGATGATTAAAAAAAATGGTTTGTAAAGTTTTCTCAAAGTATTAAGGTGTTTTTATCTCTACAAAGAAACGAAAAAATACGCTTTCAAAGTACTTTTTGGTGAAAAACTTTCAAAGAAAAAAACGAATTGTTTCGCTTTTCATCACTCGGGCAAGGAACTCTTTGTTTTTGGCAATTAATTCTCCGAAAGTAACGAAAAATATACTACTTTTGCCCTTTCAATAAATCTAGAAAAGATGAAACGGTCTATCAAAATTCTCTTATTGTTTTTAGTTTTGGCAACGGCATTCAGTTCGTGCAGCACGAAAGTCGACCTTTATGCTGGTTATAAGGACATTCCGGTTGTTTATGGCCTGATAGATGTAACGCAGGACACAAATTATGTGAAAATCATCCGCGCTTTCTCAGGTAGTGATGATGCTTCAATCAACGCTGAGGAAGTGGCCATGATTCCTGATTCAAACAACTATCCTGGGAAGCTTGATGTTAGATTCTATGAATACAGGTGCAGGGAGACTGGCAGTTCATATTCTCCGACAGGGAGAGTCATCGTCTTAGACACGATTACCATTCATTCCAAGGTCCCGGGATCATTTTATTATCCGGATCAGAAAGTGTATTACACGACCGAAAGATTCAATGCAGATGAACAGGAGGGCCATTCCAGATATAAGTACAAATATCGTCTTGAAATCGTAAAAGGAAATGACACGATTTCGAGTGAAACCAGTCTTGTCGGTGGCGATGGTTTCCGAATCACAACGATCAATGTTGACTTTGTCCCTACTTCTGAGGCACAGAGTAAAATAACTTTCTTTTCTGCAGCCAATGCCTATTTGTATGAGATTTCAATGGAGTTCAATTATAAAGAAAAGCATCCTCATCAGGATACCATTTGCAAGAAAGTGGAATGGTCGTTGGGTACTTATCATTATAATGAGTTGCATTGCACGGAATATTCCACCAGCAAGCAATACGATTTGCCGTATAATCACGCGACGTTGTTCAACTTGCTGTCATCCAGAATCGGTGGCGATACGCTTAATGTCACACGAATTATTGGCGACTTTAACATCAAGATTGCAGCTGGCGGTAATGAACTTTACAATTACATCCAAGTGAATGAACCTTCAAGCAGTTTTGCCCAAAATGTCTCCGATTATACGAATATTGCCGGTGGTTATGGGGTGCTTTCATCGAGAATCAATATTTCCAAAAAGGTGAATTTATCAGCCAATACCATCACTACCCTTATCGATAAAAGCGGTTGGGGTTTCAAGCAGGATTTGGGTAAATGATATGACAAAAACGGAAATCCTCTGAGAGCAATCTTGGAGGATTTTTTGTTACTAAGGCTTTTGATTGACTTATTTTTTTATCTTTGCAAGATTATCTTGAGTTCATGAGTTTTTAAATCTTGAATCTTTAGTTTTTGAATCTTTAAATATTAAATATCAAATCTTTAAATCTACATACATGGAAGAAAAAAAGAAACTTTTTGAGGAATTTCCACCAGTAACCACCGAACAGTGGGAGGCTGTCATTGAGAAAGACCTCAAGGGCGCCGATTACAACAAGAAATTGGTGTGGAAAACTGCCGAAGGTTTTCCGGTAAGACCTTACTACCGTGCAGAAGACTTGCAACACATCACTTGGATGGGTGTTATGCCTAACCAGTTCCCGTTTGTCCGCGGCAACCGCAGTCAGGAAAACAACTGGCTTATCCGTCAGGATATTATCGTGAATAATGTTGCCGAAGCCAACAAGCAGGCTCTCGATGCCATCAGCCGCGGCTGCAACAGCATTGGCTTCAAGCTGGAAAACAACAAGATTTACGATGCCATCGAAATCTCAACTTTGCTGAACGGCATCGACCAGAAGAAAGTCGAAATCAACCTGTTCAACAACAAGTATCATCTCCCGCTGCTGGAAATGATGTCGAAAGTGCCGGAAGTGAAAGGTTCGCTCAACTACGACCCTCTGACACGCTATCTCCGCCGTGGCACTTGGTTTGTCAGCGAAACCACCGATATGGAACTGGCTTATATCATGGTGAAAGCCGAAATGCCTGATTTCCAAACCATCGGTGTCAACAGCCACATTTTCACCAACGCTGGTGCTACCATCGTTCAGGAAATGGCATTTGCCCTTTCAATTGGTGCCGAATACCTCGACCAACTGACTGAAAAAGGCCTGACTGTCGACGAAATCGCTCCAAAGATGCGTTTCAACGTAGCTGTCGGTCAGAATTACTTCATGGAACTGGCCAAGATGCGCGCTTACCGTTATTTGTGGGCCAACATCGTGAAGGCTTACGGAGGCAAGGAGGAAAACGCCAAGATGCACATCCACGCTTTCAATGCTGAAATCGGCATGAGCCTGTATGATGCTTACGTCAACATGCTGAGAACTACCACCGGCACCATGTCGGCTGTCCTCGGCGGTGTCGATTCATTCTGCGTCACTCCATTCGATACGCCATTTGAAAATCCTACCGATTTCGCCAACAGAATCTCACGCAACCAGCAGCTTATCCTGAAGGAAGAAGCTCATTTCGACAAGGTTGCCGACCCGGCCGCAGGTTCATATTACATTGAAAACCTCACCGATTCCATCGCAAAGGCCGCTTGGGATCTGTTCAATAAGATTCAGGACGAAGGCGGTTATCTGGCTGCTGTCCGCAAGGGCTACATTCAGGCCTTGATTAAGGAAAGCGCTGCCAAGAAGTTCAGCAATGTGGCTACACGTCGCGAAACCATCCTCGGTACCAACCAGTTCCCGAACTTCACCGAAACGATGAAATTTGCTCCTGAAGCATGGGTCTTCGAAGCCAATGACCGTCGTGACGAAAATGCTGAAATTGAGACCATCGTGACGTTCCGCGCTGCTCAGCAGTTTGAACAGTTGCGCTATGCTACCGATGTCTATGCTCAGAATCACAAACGCCCGGTTGCTTGGATGTTTACATACGGCAACCTCGCCATGCTGAAGGCTCGTTCCAACTTTGCTTCCAACTTCTTTGCTTGTGCTGGCTTCCAAGTCGTCGACAACGCTGGTTTCAAGACTTTGGACGAAGGCATAGCTGCCGCTCGCGAAGTGAAGCCTGAAATCGTGGTCATCTGCTCATCGGATGAAGAATACGGCGAAGGCAATGCCCTCAAGATTTACGAAGCCCTGAAGAACGATACCATCGTGGTTTTGGCTGGCAATCCGGTCGGCACCGCCGATGTGTTGAAAGAAGCTGGCTTGCAGTATTTCATCCATGTGAAGAGCAACGTCCTCGAAACTTTACAGGAATTCCAACAAAAATTAGGTATAACAAAATGAATAAATCGGTTGTCGGTTATCGGTCATCAGTTTTCAGTCGTCGCTTTGCGCAACTGAAAACCGAAAACTGAGAACTGATAACCAAGAAAAGAAAGGAAAAGTAAGATGAAACCAAATTATAAAGACATCAACCTTAACGTTGTACCTGAAAACAATGCAACTTGCCCACAGGGTGAAAATTGGGAAACTGCCGAACACATCATGGTGAAGCCTGCCTATACCGAGAAAGACCTCGAAGGCATGGAACACCTGAACTATGCTGCCGGTATCGCTCCTAATCTCCGTGGACCTTATTCAACTATGTATGTGATGCGTCCTTGGACCATCCGTCAATATGCCGGTTTCTCCACCGCCGAGGAATCAAACGCTTTCTATCGCCGCAACCTCGCCGCTGGCCAGAAGGGTCTGTCAGTCGCTTTCGACTTGGCTACTCACCGCGGCTACGATGCTGACCACGAGCGCGTAATGGGCGATGTGGGTAAGGCTGGCGTGAGCATCTGCTCGGTTGAAGACATGAAGGTCTTGTTCGACCAAATCCCGCTGAATCAAATGTCCGTTTCAATGACCATGAACGGTGCAGTTCTGCCAATTCTGGCTTTCTACATCGTCACGGCTTTGGAACAGGGCGCTAAATACGAAGAACTGCAAGGTACCATCCAGAACGACATCCTGAAGGAATTCATGGTGCGTAACACTTACATTTATCCACCTGAGTTCTCCATGCGTATCATTGCCGACATTTTTGAGTTCACTTCTCAAAACATGCCGAAGTTCAATTCCATCTCCATCTCCGGTTACCACATGCAGGAAGCCGGTGCAACCTCCGACATCGAAATGGCTTACACCTTGGCCGACGGTTGGGATTACCTCCGCACTGGCGTCAAGGCTGGCCTGGACATTGATGCTTTCGCACCGCGTCTGTCATTCTTCTGGTGCTCGGGCATGAACCATTTCATGGAAATCGCCAAGATGCGTGCCGCCCGTATGTTGTGGGCCAAGATTGTGAAGACCTTCAACCCGAAGAATCCTAAATCACTGGCACTGCGTACACACACCCAGACTTCAGGTTGGTCGCTGACCGAACAGGATCCATTCAACAACGTGGCCCGTACTTGCGTCGAAGCAATGGGCGCTGCTTTGGGTCACACCCAGTCGCTGCACACCAACGCTTTGGACGAAGCCATCGCTTTGCCAACCGATTTCTCGGCTCGTATTGCCCGTAACACCCAGATTTACATCCAGGAAGAAACCAACGTTTGCCGCGTCGTCGACCCATGGGCTGGTTCCTATTACGTTGAATCGCTCACCAAAGAAATCGCTGAACGCGCTTGGGGTCACATCATGGAAATCGAAGCCATGGGCGGTATGGCAAAGGCCATCGAAACGGGTCTGCCAAAGATGCGTATCGAAGAAGCCGCTGCCCGCAAGCAGGCTAAGATTGACTCAGGCCGTGAAATCATCGTCGGTATCAACAAATACCGCCTTGACCACGAAGACCCAATCGAAACTCTCGAAGTGGACAACACCGCCGTGCGTGACGCTCAAATCAAGCGTTTGCAGCAGCTCCGCGCCAACCGCAACGAAGCCGATGTACAGCGTTGCCTGGATGCCATCACCAAGTCGGCTGAGACCGGCGAAGGCAACTTGCTGGCTCTCGCTGTCGAGGCTGCCAAGTGCCGCGCTACCTTGGGCGAAATCTCCATGGCATGCGAAAAGGTCGCTGGCCGTTACAAAGCAGTTATCCGTTCAATTTCAGGTGTTTATTCTATGGAAACAAAAGACGATGCAAAATTTGCCGAAGCCGTTGCCAAGGCTGATGAATTTGCCAAGATGGAAGGCCGCCGTCCGCGCATCATGATTGCCAAGATGGGTCAGGATGGTCACGACCGTGGCGCTAAGGTTGTCGCTACAGGTTATGCCGACATAGGTTTCGATGTAGATATGGGACCTTTGTTCCAGACCCCAGCCGAAGCCGCTAAGCAGGCTGTCGAAAACGACGTCCACATTCTCGGCGTCAGCTCTTTGGCTGCCGGTCACAAGACCTTGGTGCCTCAGGTCATCGCTGAGTTGGAAAAGCTCGGTCGTCCCGACATCATGGTCACCGTGGGTGGCGTCATTCCTGCACAGGACTATCAGTTCCTCTATGATGCAGGTGCCGTTGCTATCTTCGGACCTGGCACCGTGGTCAGCGAATCAGCCATCAAGATGCTGGATCTGCTGATTGCTGCTCGGAAATGATTAATTGATATAAAAGAGACGCGATAATCGTGTCTCTACAAAACAATTCAGGCTGACTGGAGTTTTCTAGTCAGCCTGATTTTTTTGAATACAATGTCAATTCGCTTTTTCTATTTTTCTCCCCATTTCAAAGGATAATTCGGACAGGTGCAGTAGGCTGATTCATTGAGGTAGAAGCGCAGTACCTGGGTTGTGCCGTCTGAGCCAATCGTTTCATAGGTGTCGAGCCAGCCATAACATAGTTTGTCCATATCAATGCGGTGGGCTATGCCGATATGTCGATAGGCAATGGGTAGGATTTCCTTTGAGCGTGTCCAGTTGTCGCTTGCGCCAACAGGATAATCTTCATCGTTGTAATTGCCGATAAGCCAGTCTTCAGCCATTTTCAAATGGGCAGCATATTCTGCACCTGCTTCGGCAAAGCGGACCGTCATATCGGCATTGCCGTCTTCATCGAAATCAAAGAAGAGCGTATCCTGATAAAGCGAGTCGCAGTAAGGTTGGTTTATGTTGGCGGGAGGACTGTATTTCTTGTAAATGATTTTTCCCGTTTCGCCTTGAAAATCTACTTTTCTGCATGAGGCGAATGCGATAAGCAGTATGATGCAAATAATTAATGGTGTCTTTTTCATGTTGTTGATTTGTTTGTTGATTTGTTTCACCACAAAAATACACATTTTCATGATGAGAATAAAGGCATAAAAACAAAAAACCCCACCAATCGGGGAGAATGGTGGGGAAAAACAATATAAAGATTATGAAAAAAATCCGTAGTTATTTGTCTTTCTTTCGTTTGACGTTGCAAATATAAGCATTCTTTTTCAGTTGGTGCACTTTTTTTCAACTTTTTTCAAAAAAATGCTCTTTTTTGCCTTTTTCAACATAATAAAAGACCACACAACCATTCCAGAACCGTAGTTCAGAATGATTGTGAAGTCTTAGTTGCCTTAGAACAAGTCATTTGCTTGTCAGCGCGTTGTATGTTGAATCCGCCAGCAATCACTGCTTGGCAGCCATGACTAATTGTCCTTTGTAATACAAATCGCCGTCGACATAGTATGCTCTATGCATGACGTGCATAGTACCTGTAACTGGGCAAACAGTTACGTTTGGGGTTTCTGCTTTGTAATGCGTTCTTCTCTTTGCGCCTCTGGTATGAGACTGTCTACGTTTAGGATGTGCCATTTTACCTTTATTTTAAAATGTTAATTACCAGTTGTTTATTATTTTCAATCAAGTTTTATATCCTTCAAAGCCGCCCATCGGGGATCCGTTTCATTTTCCGCTTCTGCTGTTGGTTCTTCCTCTTGCGACAGCATCTGCAACACTTCCGGATTACATTCACCTTCAGGATGAACCCTATGGATCGGTATCGAAAGGATGATGTATTCGTAAATCAAAGAACTGATGTCGAAATCGTGCTGGTCGGCAGGAACGACAACCACATCGTCCGACTCTTCGGCAGGTTCCGAACCGAACTTGACAAAGAAAACTTCATCGTTTTCAATCGGAATGTCAAATTCATCGGCGCAACGGTCACAAATCACTCTCACTTTGCCTTGCAATGTGAAGTTGAGTGTCATCATCAGCTCGGTCTTCTCAATGTCAAGGTCGATGGAGATGTTACCTTGGTGAATTTCAGAGTAATCCATCCCCTCAAAGAAGTCATCCTTTATATCAAAATGATAGGAATGATTTCCCAACGCAAGACCGTTTACCGGTATCAGATATTCGTTTTCCTTCTCCATTTTGCCTAAAATCGGGCTGCAAAAGTAATTAATTATTTGATATAGACCAATTTTTATTGAAAACTTATTTTCTTCAAATGCTTATTTTATTGATTCAGTGTTTTTTAATTCACTAACGGCACGTTGAAGAATATCGTCCATTTCTTCATATATTGGATAAAATCCCTCATCATCGAAAATGTTGCGTGCAATATAGGCTTTCAGCAGTATGTTGGCTTCGCGTCTTGCAACCTGTTTTTCTTTTTCTGTTCCATCCAGTCCTTTTTCTTTGGCTCGTTTCATCAGTTCGTTGAACATGGAATCGTTCACTTTGAATGATTTTGCGAACTGTTCCACATTCTTGTAGTTGTTCAGTTCCTGACGGTGCATGTCGGTATAATCAAATGCATATTGGAACAGAATGCCTGTGTTTACGATTTGGTTGAAGAAATATTCTGTGCTATCGTCAACCAATGGAACATAGATGTCAGGCATGATGCCTCCTCCGCCATAAACCACTTTCCCTTTAGGTGTGACAAACTTCAATGAATCAGCGAAATGAATGCTGTCGGCACTGAAAAGTTCGCCGTTTTCGTATCGTTCGTACGATTCGAACATGTATTTTTCGCGGTCGCCATCGAAAGGTTTCTGGATGGAACGGCCGGTTGGCGTGTAGTAACGTGCTACGGTGAGGCGTATGGCTGAGTTTTCGGTTAGCATCATTTGTTCCTGAACCAATCCTTTCCCGAAAGAGCGTCGTCCGATTATGGTCCCGCAGTCGTTGTCCTGCAAGGCTCCTGCAACGATTTCGCTAGCACTTGCCGATTCGCCGTCAATGAGGACAGTTACAGGCATGTCTTCCAGCATGCCGCGATGACGGGCTGTCATGTAATAGCGTGGACGGTTGCGTCCTTCAGTGTAGACAATCAGGCTTCCCTTGGGCAGAAATTCGTCGGCTATGTCGACAGCTGCCGAAAGGTAGCCGCCCGAGTTACCGCGCAGGTCGAACACTAGTTTTTTCATGCCTTCGGCTTGCAGTTTCTTTATGGCTTTTACAAATTCGTTGTAGGTTGTCGCTGAGAATTTGCCTAGTTTCAGATAACCGATTTCATCGTCAAGCATATAGGCGACTTCGACGCTGTAAGTTGGAATGACATCGCGGGTGATGGTGTAATCCATTAATCCGTCAATGCCACGGCGAAGTACTTGCACATTGACTTTTGTGTTCTTTGGGCCTTTCAGCAGGCGCATCACATCGTCGTTTTTCAGTTTTACACCGGCAACCAGTGAATCATCGACCTTGATGATGCGGTCGCCAGCCATGATGCCGACTTTTTCCGAAGGACCGCCTTTAATCGTGTTGATGATGGTAATGGTGTCTTTTTCCAAACGGAATGAAACGCCAATGCCCTCAAAACTGCCTAAAAGCGGGTCGTTTATGGCATTAAATTCCTCTTCAGAAATGAATTGGCTGTGCGGGTCGAGTTCATCCATCATGGCAGCTATGGCGTTTTCCTCGATTTCGTTGATGTCGACGGAGTCGACGTACTCCTCATTAATATATGTCATCACGGCATCGAACTTGCTATTGCCTGATTTGGCAATCGACAAGGCCTTTTTCACATTGCCCATATTGACATAAAGTCCGATAAGGACACCTGCTGCCAATGCGACAAGAAAATAAATCGGATGTGGTTTTCTGTTGTCTTCCATCAGATTGTTGCGCTAACCAGTTCCATGTTTTTGTCGATTTTCTTGAACAGGCCTTGAAGGACGGTCCCTGGGCCGACTTCCACTACTGATCTCACGCCCGCTGCAATCATGTTTGACATGGTTTGTGTCCAAAGCACAGGTGATGTGAGTTGCGAAATTAGGTTTTTCTTGATGATTTCTGGATCGTTGACAGACTGTCCTGTGACATTTTGATAGATAGGGCAGATGCCTTCGTTGAATTTGGTAGCGTTGATTGCTTCGGCTAATTCGACGCGGGCCGGTTCCATCAAAGGACTATGGAAAGCACCTCCGACTTTGAGTGGCAGCACGCGGCGGGCACCGGCTTCAACCAGTTTCTTTGAAGCTTCCTCAACGCCTTCTAACGTACCGGAAATAACAAGTTGACCAGGGCAATTGTAGTTGGCTGGGACAACAACCTTATCTTTTATAGAAGCGCAAACTTCCTCGATAAGTTTATCGTCGGCACCGATTACGGCAGCCATTGTGCCAGGTTGCATTTCGCAAGCCTTTTGCATGGCAGTGGCGCGTTTGGCTACGAGGCGTAAACCATCCTCAAAACTCAAAACCTTATTGGCGACCAAAGCTGAAAATTCACCTAAGGAATGGCCAGCTACCAAAATCGGCTGAAAATCTTCCAGCAATTCTGCCAAAACGACAGAATGTAAAAATACGGCAGGTTGCGTGACTTTGGTCTGACGCAAGTCTTCGTCAGTTCCGTCAAACATGATGTCGCTAATCTTAAACTTCAGAATGTTATTGGCTTTATGAAACATGTCTTTGGCCTTTGAGGACTTGTCGTACAAATCCTTGCCCATGCCAACAAACTGGGCTCCTTGACCTGGGAAAACGTATGCCTTAATCATTAATCTCTACTCCCGAAAATACGTAATAAATATAAGAACAAGTTGATGAAATCAAGGTAAAGTGATAGTGCGCCATAGATGGCGATTTTCGTAACGGTATCGTTTTCACCCATGTTCATGGTGCCTATCTGTTTCAGCTTTTGAACATCAAAAGCAGTCAAGCCGGTGAAAATCAGCACGCCAATGAAACTGATGATGTAATCGAACATAGCACTCTTGGTGAACAGGTTGACCAATGTGGCAATGATAAGTCCGATTAATCCCATGAACATGATGCGTCCGAATTTGGTCAGATCGGTTTTGGTGGTGAAGCCTGCAATGGCCATTACGCCAAACATGCCAGCGGTGATGAGGAAGGTCTTGACAATGACGGCTGACGAGTAGGCGAAGAAAATGAAGCTTAAGCTCATACCCATCAATACGGAATACAATACAAAAATGGCTGTCATGGTTCCTTTTGACATTCTGTCAACTCGTGCTGACATGACAAAAACCAAAATCAGCGGGGCCAAGGTAACGACCCAACCCAACAATGACATGCGCCCATCCTGGGTAAACAGCATGCTGAAAAATGCTGGTGATGATGCACTAATAAAGGCTGTCAAGGCTGTGATTCCCAATGCAATGCACATCCAAAGGAATACTTTCGACATGAAAGTCCTCGACACATCAGCGGATTCCATCTCGTTGATGTTCAGATAATTCTTTTCGTTTTGGTTCATATTCTTTTAATTTTAAAGTTTAACAATCAAAATCAGTGTAGGTTCGTTCCAATCAGTCGGAAAAACTCTTCTCTTGTCGTTTCGCGTTCGAAAGCACCGATGAAATCACTTGTTGTCGTGACGGAGTTCTGTTTCTGTACACCACGCATCGACATACACAAATGTCGTGCCTCAATTACAACTGCCACACCTAACGGGTGTAAAGCTTCGTTGATTGCGTTCTTGATTTGGGTTGTCAAGCGTTCTTGCACCTGAAGGCGGCGTGAATACACTTCGACCACACGAGCAATTTTGCTCAATCCCGTGATGTAGCCGTTCGGAATGTAACCGACATGGGCTTTGCCGATAAATGGAATCATGTGGTGTTCGCACAATGAATAGATTTCAATGTCCTTGACAATCACCATCTGGCGGTAGTCTTCCTTGAAACGTGCCGAAAGCAGGATTTCCATCGGGTCCTGATGATAGCCTTGCGTCAGGAACTGCATCGACTTGGCGACGCGCAAAGGGGTTTTGAGAAGACCTTCACGATTGGGGTCTTCGCCTAATAATTCCAAAATAGCCTGGTAATGCTCCTGAAGTTTTGCCAAGCGTTCAGGATCATACTTTTCAATAGATTCATAGCCGAAATTTTCATTCAGCCCATTGTCTTCTATCATATAAAAATAAAATAATTAACCGATTCTCTGTTGTTTTGGCATGGCCACCGTGTTCTGCTGGTTCATGATGCATTGACCGGTGAAAATAGCACCGACTTCGATGAGCAGTTGTTTTGTGGTCAGTTCAACTTCGACCTTTGAGGTTGATTTCAAGGCGGTCAGTTCTTCCGTCTTGATTTTTCCTTTCACGGTGCCTGCGATTTCCGCCTGTTTGCATATCAATTCGCCTTCAAGTACTCCCGATTGTCCAACATAGACCTTGCCGTTCGACTTGAGGTTACCTATCAGTTGGCCGTCGATGCGGATGTCGCCGCTCGAATCGATGTCACCTTTGATAACGGTGCCGTTGCCTATCAGATTGCGTGCTTGTGCTTCCATGATGTTTGTGTTTTATTTATTGTTTTCATCCATGAATGTCTTGTATTCATCAAAATCCTTTGATTGGTAAAAGACGGGATAGTTCTTAATTGAAATAGGTATGATTTTATAATTGTTGCTGTCTATGCCTCCAAAAACATAATCAGTGAGGAACATCGAGGTGATGTAGTCCTTAGCCTTCTGTTCATCATTGAAGTTGCCGATTGTGACCAGGGTGCGCTGTTCGTCGAGAAGAATGCTTTTCACATTAAAGGTTTCGGTGCGGTGATCCCGCTTGTTGAAGTCGCTGATACGCACTTTGAGTGGTTCTACACGAACCAGTTTCGAGTCGCAGACAATCATTACGAAATGTTCAATTTGAGGTTCGTAGGTATAGGGTGCAGCTTTTTTCACTTCCGGCTGTTCGGCATCTTTGTCAGAAATCTTGCTGAGGTCGAAGCCTAAGCCGTATTCTTCGTTAACATGTGTCAGGACCTGTGTAGCGTATGGGGTGACGCTGCTAGAAGGATATTTCCGAATCAGGTCATACAAGGCGTAGGCCATGGTGTCGATGCTTTCAAGACGGCCTCTCGAAACGGCGTTGAGTAATGCGAAGCGAGGCATCATGGCGGTGTCGAGTTCGTACATTTCCATGGCGCGTTCCGTGTTCATCTTGACGCGGTAGAACTGGCCCTGCTGGAAGGCTTCGTAGGTTTTGGCATAAAAATCCGACGATTCCTTTTCCTGGGCCTCGAGTTTCTTGAAATAGTCGGGGTCGAGGATGACTTGGGCATAACTCGAGGTCGGGTATTTGTCCAAAATCTTATTTTTATAATAGGTGGCCTTTTCTTCGTCCTTCAAGTCTTCGTTGTTGATTTTGTAGAGGGCGTACCATGCAGGCAGTTCCTTTTCGTTGCCTGGATAGCGTGTGTCTAACGATTCGTAGGACTCGACCGAACGCGGATAATCGGACAGGCGGTCCATATAAATGAAGCCCAGATTGTACAGGGCGTTGGCAATCTGAAGGTTGGCTTCTTCCTTCTGTTCGTCGGTGAAGGGGAGGTCGGTGAGGTAATAGCCTCGGTCGTGGTTGGTGTAGGATTTCGAAAGCGAGTCTTTGGCTTTGCCTTTCTTTTCCATTTCTTCTTCGTCTTCTTCATTGTCACCGCCAAAGGCCGATTGTAGGCTTTGTTTGTCGGTGAGGAACCAGTTGTCTTCAAGTTTACGCATGCCCCATTTCTTGGTGAATTCGTTGTAGCCGCGCGTTAGGGTGGCTTGGTTGTAGAAATACCAAGCGCCAACCTGACTAGGGTCGCTTTGTGTGGTTGACGAACCGGTGGCTCCACCCATCAGGGCGAGCTGCTCTTCGTATTCGCGCTGTTCGGCTTCGTATTGTTCGTCTTCGATGACTTGGGCGATAATCTTGTCAATTAAGGCATTGCGGCTGACTGAATCCATGTCGGCAACGCGAAGCAGACTGTCTTGCGTGCGCACCACATCCATGTTCATCACCAGTTCGTTTAGGGTTTGGGAGATGTTCATGATGCTGTCGTAGCCTTCAAATTCCCTGTCCATACCCATAACGGCAGTATCGTAGTAGGCTTGGGAGAGTTCATAGGCATTGCGGTCGAAATACATTGTTGCGACTTTCAGTGCCGATGTGCTGCGCTGAATGGTGTTGCTCTTAAAGGCAGCGACGGAGTTTCTCAAGTATTTGATGGCTTTTGCTTCGTCGCCTTCGCGGAGTGCGAGTTCGGCCATGGCGTAATAGATGCGGTCGCAATAGTCTTCGTTGTTCGGGTCGTTGAGCATCTTGTTGAGCATCTTGTAGAGTTCCTTGGCGTTGTCGGCCGAACCCATCTTTGCCATGTTCATTCTGGCTTCAAAAGCCATTTCGTATTCCGGATTGCGCTTAATGACATGCTTAAACTGCTCGATGGCGCGTTCGCTGTCGTCTTGCTTCATGTATATTTGTCCCAAGATGAACATTGCCCTGGTGCGCAGGTCGCGGTCGTTGTTTTGCAGGATGCCGGTTTTCAGGTATTTGACGGCGTTGTTGTAGTCTTTTGTTGCGATGTAGTAATCGGCAATGGTGAAATCGAAATTGCGGATCAGTTCCTTAGGCAGTTTGTCGATGCCCGAAGTCTTGGTCTGCAGTTGCTCGAACATGGCAACGGCTTTCGGATATTGTTCTGTCTGGATGTAGGTCTTTATCAGCCACATGTTGGCGACATAGGCGATGTCGTTGTTCTTGTATTCGGTAGCGACAAAATCGAAAGTGCGGCGTGCGGGAATGTAGTCTTGTTTGTAGAAATGGGCTTTGGCCATTACGAGATAAGCGTCGTCGATCCACTTTACGCGTTCACGGTTGTTGAATTTCATGGAGTGTTTTTGGACGCATATGGAGGTTTTTTCCAAAGCACGGTCCATTTGTGAGTTGAGGCTCATGCCGTTGGCTTTGGTTCCGTAATTATAGACAGGCAAGACTTTGGAGAAATCGTCCTTTACGACGGTTTTCAGTTGCTTGTCGCCGTCTTTCAGACTCTTTTCTCCGTTCCAATAAACGTTGTAATGGCTGTTCAGGTTATGGTGAATCCTGCGGGTCAGGGTGTTCTTCTTGGTGGAGCAACCGCCAAGGAGCAACAAGCCGGCCAAACAGCCTAAAATGATGGTTATTTTGTTGTTTCTACGCACTTTGTTGGTCGTTTTTTACAATAACTACAAATCTTTGGTTTTATTACAATGAACCAAAAATCAATGTTGCTGACCGAACCATTTGAAGGCTTCGATCATGAGCAGCGAGTCGTTTTGTTCGGGGATGGCCGATTTCAGGGCTTCGGCGAGGCTGTCATCAGCGGTCTTGAACGAACTGAGCAGGAGATTTTCAAAGTCAAGTTGGCGTCGGTTGTCGATGATGGCTTTTTGTTCATGCAAAACCTCCATGGCAGCGTCTTTCAGGTTCTCAATGTCGAAGAAAGGTGTGAGCGTCTGATAGTAAGCCAGACTGTCTTCTGTCCAATTTGCCGAGATAGGTTCGTTGAGCGATGTCAGTTTGTATTTCTCGCAAAGCATTTCTGTATTGCCTTCAATTCTTTCGATTTCGTGTGTGAAATCAATTTTTCTCCGCTCGGTTTTTTCTTCTTCAGCCTTGGCCTTGATTTTGGGCACATAAACGATGGCTAATGTGCCTAATGCGCATAAAATCAGTGTTATGATGAAAATCTTCACAACAGAATGGCCTTTCGTTATGGCTGACTTCACTTCGGAAATGCTGTCGTAGCGCTGTTCTTTCGAGAATTGTATGCAATGTGTTGCAATACTGTTGAACTGCCGCGAAATGTTGCGTTCGTTGATGAATTCCATGATTTTGCCCATGGAGTAGACATCGGAACGTGCATCGCAGTCTTCGCCTTTGATTAGTTCGGGGGCGATGAACTCCATTTCCTTGATAAGCAGTTCCTTATTGGTCTTGTATTCGGTTTCGGGCAAACCTATGTCGATGATTTTGGCCTTGTAATCGCCTTCGGTCACGATGATATTTTCGGGCTTCAGGTCGCAATGCACTACTTGGTTGCGGTGCATGTAATACAGGCCGTCGCATACTTCGGCCAGAATATTCTTGACTTGTTTTTCCGTAAGCGTGCCCACGCGGACGTGCTCGGCCAGCGATTTGCCTTCGATGTATTCGAAGATGATACATTCGCCCAAGCCTTGAATGGTCACTAAGTCGATGGCCTTGCGGATGTATTTATGGTCGAGTTGTGTGGTGATTTCGTACTCTTTGCGCAAGTTGGCCTTGCATTTCGGGTCGTTCATCAGTTCGGCTTTCAAGGCTTTGATTATGACCTTTTTGGCTCCGCTTTTTGCGGTGAACACCCTGCTGGCACCAAAACGCGAAGCCGTCAGCAGACGGATGTCTTGGTAGTCTTTTGAATTAATGACGGTATCCGCTTGATTCTGTTGCGGTTGGCCGTTCTCTACAGGTTCAAAATTTGAAAACATTGTCTCGGACATCATAATGGAATTTGGGGCAAAGATAGCGTTTTTTTTATAATAGGTGGAAATTATGATTAATTTGGTGGCAATAATGTGAAAAATGGCACCTTGCATTAATGGGGACAAAAACGGCTTGAATTGGCTTTTTATCCGAAAAATTCTCTGCCCAAACCCTTGCTTTCCCAAAATTCACTATATTTGCCACAATTAAAAACATCTGAGCCATGAAACGATGGAAGTGCCATCGTCGCAAATCGAGGCCTTGGCATTCCCGAATCCTGCAAGCGATGAAATCAATATCGACATCTCACAAATCCATGAAGATGGAGAAAGACGCATCCGTGTTGTGAACATGTCAGGACAGGTTTTCATCGACCGCATCATCCGTGGCGAGGGCAATGTGCTCACCATTGGAATTTCAGGCTTTAAGCCAGGCATTTATACTTACCAAATCTACAACGCTGAAAGTGAGATTGTGAATGGAAAATTCGTAAAAGAATAACCTTTGGGCAAACATAAATTTCCGCAAATTATCCGATAATCTTTCTTGGTTCATTATTGGTGATTTGTGCTGAAAAGAGCGGTGAAATATTCTTGTTTTTTTACAATATAACTGGCTATTTGGGCATAAAAATCACTCCAAATAGCCATTTATCGTTTTATTTTTTGGCTATTTGAACAAAAAACGCCAAATGTCAGTTTGTCACTTTTACTGACAAAATAGGTCTCTTTTCGGGTTTGGCACGGAATGTGACCGATGCCGTCTGTCGATTTTGGAGGCAAGAAAAGGAAGAAGAAGGTTGTTACTCAAACCTCGTTTCGACAAGCTCAACGGGCGAAAACAATTAAACAAATCAACAATAAACAAACAGAATTATGGCAAACTTATCAATCAAACCTTTGGCAGACCGCGTTGTCATAGAACCGGCTCTCGCAGAACAGAAAACCGCCAGCGGCATCATCATCCCTGACACAGCAAAAGAAAAACCACAGCAAGGCACGGTAGTGGCCGTTGGTCCTGGCACAAAGGACAATGCCGTCACCCTGAAAGTCGGCGATAAGGTCATCTATGGCAAATATGCAGGCACCGAATTCCACCTCGACGGCAAGGATTATATGATTATGCGCGAGGCTGACGTGATTGCTATCATCTAATTAATTTGTAAACAATAAAATATCACATAAATCATGGCAAAAGACATTATCTTCAATATGGATGCTCGCGACGGTCTCAAGAGAGGCGTCGATGCATTGGCAAACGCAGTGAAAGTCACCCTCGGACCTAAAGGCCGCAACGTGGTGATTGAAAAATCGTATGGCGCTCCTCACATCACGAAGGACGGCGTCACCGTGGCAAAGGAAATCGAACTCAGCGATGCCGCCGAAAACATGGGCGCACAGCTCGTCAAGGAAGTGGCTTCGAAGACCAACGACCAGGCTGGTGATGGTACCACCACCGCTACCGTTTTGGCTCAGGCTATCGTCAATACAGGCTTGAAAAATGTTACCGCTGGCGCTAATCCTCTGGATTTAAAGCGCGGTATCGACAAGGCTGTTGCCGCTGTCGTGAAATCGATTCAGGACATGGCAGTCAAAGTTGACGGCTCCAACGAGAAAATCAAGCAAGTTGCCACCATTTCGGCTAACAACGATGCCACCATCGGTGGTCTCATCGCCGAGGCTATGGAAAAAGTGAAGGAAGAAGGCGTCATCACCGTTGAAGATGCAAAAGGCATCAACACCTACGTCGATGTGGTTGAAGGCATGCAGTTCGACCGCGGCTACATTTCACCTTACTTCGTGACCAACACCGAGAAGATGGAAGCCGTTTACGAAAACCCATTCATCCTCATCTACGACAAGAAGATTTCCGTCATGAAGGATTTGCTTCCTGTCCTCGAACAGACCATCCAGACAGGCCGTGCCCTCGTCATCATTGCTGAAGACATCGACGGCGAAGCCCTTGCCACATTGGTTGTCAACCGTCTGCGTGGTTCGCTGAAAGTCGCTGCCGTCAAGGCTCCTGGCTTCGGTGACAGAAGAAAAGAAATGCTTGAAGACATTGCCATCCTGACAGGCGGCACCGTCATCAGCGAAGAAAAAGGCTACAAACTTGAAGACGCTAACCTCCAGATGCTCGGTCAGGCCGACAAGGTCAGCATCAACAAGGACAACACCACCATCGTGAACGGCCACGGCGACAAGGAAAGCATTGCTGCACGCGCTGCTCAAATCAAGGCTCAGATTGCCACCACCACATCCGACTACGACCGCGAAAAGTTGCAGGAACGTCTGGCTAAGATTGCCGGTGGCGTTGCTGTCATCTATGTCGGCGCTCCGTCAGAAGTGGAAATGAAGGAAAAGAAAGACCGTGTTGAAGATGCTTTGGCCGCCACACGCGCTGCCATCGAAGAAGGCATCATCCCTGGCGGCGGTGTCGGTTACATCCGCAGCATCGAGGCCATCAAGAACATGAAGGGCGAAAACGAAGACGAAACCACCGGTATCTGCATCATCAAGCGCGCTTTGGAAGAACCAATGCGTCAGATTGTCGAGAACGCTGGCTTGGAAGGCTCAGTCATCGTCGACCGCGTGAAGAAAGGCAAGAAGGACTTCGGTTTCAACGCTCGTACTGAAACTTACGAAAACCTGCTCGAAACTGGCGTCATCGACCCTGCCAAGGTTTCACGTGTAGCTCTTGAAAACGCTGCTTCAATTGCCGGCATGTTGCTGACGACGGAATGTGTCATCTCCAACCATAAGGATCCAAATCCTGCTCCGCAAATGCCACCAATGGGCGGCGGAATGGATGGCATGATGTAATCCGGAAAGTGTCCGTAAATTAATAAGGAGGTGCGTTGCGCATCTCCTTATTTTTTATCCCTTTCAACAATATTTATTATTTTTGCAAGTTAATTAATCCCTTAACGGAAGGCAAAATGGAAGAAGAAAAGCAAGATAGCAAATTGGAAAAGAAGAAAGAATCGTTGCTGAAACGGCTCAACCAGACCTATCATTTCCTCATGTCGCACGACGAGACACGTGAACCTATCATGGATTTCCGCCTCAACCTGATGCGACTTGTTTTGGTCATCATTGGCATTGCTTTATTGCTCATCATTATCACGACTTTCATCATAGCTTTCACTCCGTTGCGCGAATACATCCCGGGTTATGCCGACACCAAACTGAACCGCGAGGTCTATAACCTCAACCGTCGTGCCGATTCGCTTGTGCTCGAAATGCAGAAGCGCGACATCTATTTCTACAACATGCAGAAAGTGATTGAAGGATATGACTTTGCCGCCGACAGCTGCCACGAGGAAATCAACATCTATGAACCCTTGCCTCAAATGGCGCTCGATACCATCAGGTTGAGGAAATCCATTCAGGATAGTCTGCTGAAAATGGAATTCGAGTCAGCATCGCAGTACGACCTCTTTGCTTCGCCGGCAGTGCCGACACGCAATACCGAAGTGAAGAATTTCTTTATTCCGTTGAGCGGCAAAATCATTCAGCCTTTCAATGCGACAAACGGCCATTATGGTGTTGATATTGTCGCCGATGGAAACCAATTAATCAATGCCACGCTCGATGGCACCGTTGTGTTTTCGACCTGGAGCGTCGACGATGGCTATACGATTGGCATTCAGCACGACAACAGTTATTTCTCGACTTATAAGCACAATGCCACTTTGCTGAAGAAAGAAGGCGATTTCGTGAAAGCGGGCGAAGCCATTGCCATTTTGGGGAAGGCGAGCGAAGGCAAGGAAGTGCCGCACTTGCATTTCGAAATTTGGTACAACGGCATGGCACTGAATCCTGAGGATTACATGAACTTCAAGTCAAACTATTAATCGGCGCTATTCGGAAAAATATTATTTTTGCAGACTTTTTTACACTGAAAACAAACATACATCATGATTATATTAATTAAGGTATTGCAATTCATCCTCGCACTTTCGCTGCTGATTATCATACACGAACTTGGTCATTTCACTGCGGCCAAGATTTTCAAGACCCGCGTGGAGAAATTCTATCTTTTCTTCGATTGGGGTTTTTCGTTGGTCCGCTGCAAGCGCGTCAACGGCAAGTTGCGTTGGAAATTCTTTGCGAAAAACGTCCCTGAGAAATATGAGGTAGTCGAAAAGACCAATGCCGATGGCAAAAAGGAAAAAGACTACATCCCGATTGACCTCAGCACTTTGCCGGAAGACGACTGGCGCCGCAGCGATAACACGGAGTATGGCATCGGCTGGTTCCCGCTGGGCGGCTACAACAAGATTGCCGGCATGATTGACGAATCGATGGACAAGGAAGCCATGAAACAGCCTCCGCAACCTTGGGAGTTCCGTTCGAAACCTGCATGGCAGCGTTTCATCATCATGTTTGGCGGCGTCTTTATGAACGTCGTGCTGGCTTTCATCATCTATATCGGTTTGCTTTCCAATTATGGCGAACAATATCTGCCGACTTCTGAGGTCAACAAATACGGCATTTCCGTTGATAGTTTGGCTTACGAATTTGGTCTTCGTGATGGCGATAAGATTTTGTCGGTCGATGGCAATTATGTTGAAAACTTCGCCCAGATACCGATGCAGATCATCCTCGAAAAAGCCACTACTATTGAGGTTGAACGTAATGGCGAAAGAATCCAAATCGTTTTACCGGAAGATGCCTTGCAGAAACTGTTGGCCAAGCAGGACGGCAATTTCATTTCCTTCCAGACGCCTTTCGTGGTTCAGGATTTTGGCGATAATTCCGTAGCACAGGCTGCCGGCATCGAAAAAGGCGATGTCATCATTGGTGTCAACGGCATTTCTACACCTTATTATCAGAATTTCGTTCGCGTCATCAAAAAGTATAAGGACCAAGACATTACATTGTCGGTGCTGCGTAATGCCGATACGCTTCAATATGCCATGCATTTGCCAGTCGAAGGCGTCATTGGCGTTTACATGGGGAGCATCGACGACTATTTTGAGATGAGCACCAACGAGTATTCCTTCTTTGAAGCCATTCCGGCTGGATTCAATAAGACTTTCAGCGAACTTTCCGATTACTGGAAACAGGTAAAGCTGATATTCAGTCCAAAAACAAAAGCTTACGAAAGCGTTGGCGGTTTCATTTCCATTGGCAAGATTTTCCCCGACAGTTTCGAATGGTACATGTTCTGGCGCCTGACAGCATTCCTGTCCATCGCTTTGGCCGTGATGAACATCCTGCCGATTCCAGCTTTGGACGGCGGTCACATCTTGTTCCTGCTCTACGAAATGATTACCCGTCGCAAGCCAAGCGACAAGTTTATGGAGATAGCAGAGACCATAGGCCTGTTTTTGGTGCTCGCTTTGGTGGTTTTGGCCAACGGAAACGACATCATCAGATTGTTCAAGTAAAAAATATCATATTTATTGATTTGATTATCAATTGCTTGAATTTGGGTAAAGAAAATAATTTGGCGGAGATAAATACTAAATTCGTATTTTAGCGGTTTCAATATCTACAATATTCATAGAAATTGAGAGAAAAAATAAGACATATTGCGCTTTTGGTAGTTGTGACGATAGCTGCTATTTCAGGTCTTCAGGCTCAGCAAGCACCTATTTTCACCAATTTCACGAACTCTTATTCTTATGCTAACGCAGGCTTTGCCGGCCTTAGCCAAGGCGTCAATGTGTTGGGCCTTTACCGTCAGCAGTGGGCTGGTTTCGTTGATAATAACGGCAACGAAATAGCCCCGACCACATTCCTTCTGACAGGCGACATGCCTTTCAAGAAGTTGCACGGCGGACTCGGTTTTTCCATCATGCAGGATAAGATTGGTTTTGAGGACAATACCAACGTAGGCATAGGCTATTCTTACCATTTCGATTTGGGAGGATCTTTGCTGGGCGTAGGTGTTGCAGGAACGCTTTTGAACCGTACGGTTGATTTCAGTAATTTAACTCCGACAAACTCGGCCGACCCGCTTCTGCAAGGTCTGGGCGAAGAAAGCGATATGCTGTTTGATTTCAATGCTGGCATATTTTGGCAAATACCGGAATCGTTTTACATAGGTGTTTCGGCGGTCAATGTTTTGGAGACGGTTGGCAAGGCTTTGGGGCAAAATGCAGAAAGCAGTGCCAGTTTCACCACCGACCGCACTTTTTATCTTTTTGCAGGTTATCCGTTTTCGTTTGAGATGCTTCCGACATTTACTTTTGTTCCGGCAGTCAGCGTGATGAGCGATTTGGCTTCCACACAGGTGAACGTAAGTGCAAAGGTCATATATAATAATGTGTTTTCGCTGGGAGCCAACTATCGTCCTCAGGAATCGGTGGACTTGATGGTCGGATTAATCATTAAGGACATTATGGTTGGCTATTCATACGATATTAATACGATGGGTCTAGGGGTCCCAGGATCGCATGAAATTGCGGTCAGTTACTGCTTCAAGTTGGATCTTGACAGGACGCCTCGAGACTACCGAAGTGTAAGATTCTTGTAAAAATATAGTTGTTTGGAGAAAAAAAATGTTGGTTCAATCATAATATTTTCTAATTTTGGCGGTTCTTAAAAGAAGGCCAAAGGTCGGAAAGAAGAGTTTTTGAAGAAATAAAATAATAGTAATTATATCATTGTCAAGAAGATGAAGAGACTACTGTTCGTATTTTCGGTCGCGTTGCTACTGACAGCTTGCGGCAATTCTAATCAAGGCGAATTGGTTGGTGTACGCAAAACCAACAAAACCTTCAATCAGCCAGATCCTTATGGAATGGTGTTCGTTCCACAAGGCAGTTACACCATGGGTGTCGGTGGCGAAGACATTACTTCGTCATACATGAATGAACCTAAAACGGTTTCCGTTCCGGCATTCTTCATGGATGAAACTGAAATCACTAACAACGAGTATCGTCAGTTCGTTTACTGGGTCAGAGACTCTATCGCTAGACAAATGCTTGCCGAAGCTTTCCCTGACAGATACGCCATCACCGAAAGCAAGAGCGGTGAAGTGTACGACCCACCAAGGTTGAACTGGAAAGAAAAAATCGAATGGAACGGCAAGGATCAGGATGTCAGAGAAGCTCTTGAACCTATGTATCTGCCTGAACACGAGAGATATTTCCGCAGAAAGGAAATTGACACTAGAAAACTGTATTATTCCTATTTCTGGATTGATATGCAGGCTGCCGCCCGCAAGGAATTTGCTGACGACAAACTCCAGAATAACGATTATTCCCTGGGTGAAGCCGATGCCGGTATCAATGTCGACAGAAAGGGTGCATGGTCGAACCGTAAGCAGGGCTATAGCGACCGTTCCGTTTATACGCGCGCTGAGGCCATCAATGTTTACCCAGATACTTTGTGCTGGATTCACGACTATTCCTATTCATTCAACGATCCTATGACGGAAAAATACTTCTGGCATCCGGCCTACGACAATTATCCTGTCGTTGGTGTGACTTGGCAGCAGGCCCGTGCATTCTGCGTTTGGCGTACAGAATTGCTGAATGCTTACCTCCGCACCAAGAAAGATGCCGACCTCTCTGAATTCCGTCTGCCTAACGAAACCGAATGGGAATGGGCTGCCCGCGGCGGCAACATGCTCAACCCATATCCATGGGGTGGTCCTAACGCCAGCAACGCTAAAGGTTGCTTCCTGGCTAACTTCAAGCCAAGAAGAGGTAACTACCTCGCTGACGGTGGTCTGAGAACTTTGGTCGTCGGCTGCTATCCTCCTAACGGCTGGGGCTTGTACGATATGGCTGGCAACGTTGCTGAATGGACCAACAGCGCTTACGATCCTAACGTGTACAACTTCACATGGGATATGAACCCGAACTACACTTACAATGCTCGTCCAGACGATCCGCCTGTAATGAAGCGTAAGGTTGTCCGTGGCGGTTCATGGAAGGATGTTTCCTACTACCTCGAAGTCACTACCCGCGACTATCAGTATCAGGATTCAGCCAACTGCTACACCGGCTTCCGTTGCATCCAGCCTTACTTAGGCCGCAACAAGGGCGATAATCCTAAGATGTCGAGAGTTTACAGATAATCAAGAAAAATAATAAACAAATAATAATCAACAATTTAATTAATTTTTTTAATAGAAATTTGTCATGGCAAAATCACAAGAACAAGAAAAACTTACCGGTTTTAAGAAATTCCAGGCCCTCACTCAGACTAAGAGTTACAAAACTTTCATGGCCTATATTTATGGTTGGGGTGCTTCAATCGTTATGATTGGTGCTTACTTCAAACTGACTCACATCCCTGGCGCTGATATCATGCTGGGTGTCGGTTTGGGTGTTGAAGCTCTCATCTTCTTCTTGTCAGCTTTCGAACCACAGCACTTGGAATATGCTTGGGATAATGTCTTCGTAGAATTAGAAGAAGACTGGGATGGCAAATCAAGAACATCATTCGGTACTTCAGGTTCAAACGGCGCCGTTTCAAACGTTGAAGACGCTATGTTGAGCAAGATGTTCGAAAAAATGAACGTCAGCGAAGATACTTTCAACAAAATCGGCAAAGGTCTTGAAAAGATGGCTCAAAACGCTAGTCAAATGGCTGACATTTCTAACGCAATGGCTGCTACCAACAACTATGCAACCACAATGAACAACGCCACCAAGTCAATCGCTGAATTTGCTAACAACTATACCAGCACCAACCAGAAGCTTGCTGACTCACTGGGTAAGCTCGACTTCAGTGCTCTTGATGCTAACACCATTAAGAAGGTTGCCAACAGCATGACTTCACTCAATTCAATCTATGAACTTCAGCTCCAGGGCGCTGAACAGACTTCAGCTGCTAGCAAGAAGTTGGTTGAAACAATGAACAAGTATATGGAAAATATGAGCGCATCAGCTCAGAACGCTGGCCAACTCAACCAACAGTTGACTCAGTTGTCATCACGCCTGACCGCTCTGAACAACGTTTACGGTGGAATGCTGTCAGCAATGAACATCAAGGCATAATTCTACTTCAACCGAGTTTTAACTTTTAAAAAAGGAGAGTAAGAATATGTCAGGTGCAAAAGAAACCCCGAGGCAGAAGATGATTGGTATGATGTACCTCGTCTATACCGCCTTGTTAGCAATGAATGTCTCAAAGGACATCCTGAACGCATTCGATATCGTGAATAGCGGTGTTCAGGAAACCAATTATAGTATCGGTCAAACCATCAACAACCAGTACGCTTCTTTCCAAGAACAGTATTCAATGGATCCTGAAAAGGTCGGTCCGTTCTGGAATAAGGCTCAGGAAGTGAGAACGAAGACCAACGAAATCATTAATTATGTTGAAGCTCTGAAATGGGACCTTACCCGTAACATTGAATTGGATAACCCTGATGATTTGGAATCCGCATTCAATGGTGAAGCTCCTCTTCTTGACAAAGACAAGACCGTGACTTCAGGCGACAGAATCATGTATTCCATCAATACGGCAAATGTCGGTGCCCGTGATAACTTCAATGATCCTACTGCTTTTTTGATTGAAGGCAAGGCCAAAGCTACAGAACTTTGCGGCAAAATTGACGAGTATCGTACTTTCTTGATGAATACGCTTACTGATGAATCAACTACAACAGAACAGAAACAGGCCTTGAGCAAGGAAATCGGCCTTGTTACCAATACCGATGGTATGGGTGAAACTGTTGAATATCATGAAGGTTCAAATGGCGGCGATGTCATCAACTGGGAAAGATACAACTTCTATCACACTGTCTTGATTGCCGACATCACCTTGATGAACAAGATTGTCTCTGAAATTCAGACTGCTGAAAGAATGACCATCAACAAGCTGGCTGGTGACATTCACGCTAGCGACTTCACATTCGATAACATCGGTGCTAAGGTGTTTGCAGAAAGCAAGTACGTCGTTTCAGGTCAGCCATACATAGCTCAGGCTATGGTTACCGCTTGGAAGAATTCTCAGATTACTGCCAAGATTTCTTTGGATGGTGGTGCTGTGAGAGAATATCAAAGCGATGCTACAGGCGTTATTCCGTTGGAATTCGGTGGCGGCATTGGTTCACACAGATACTCTGGTGTCATTGAAATGCGTGACCCTAAGACCAACGAAATGAACGAATATCCGTTCGAAGGCGAATACACTGTCACTCCTCCAGCGAGCGTGAGCGTTTCAGCTACCAAGATGAATGTGGTTTATGCCGGTATCGATAACCCGATCAGCGTTGCTGCCGGTGGTAGCGGTAACTTGAGCGTCACAGCTACAGGTGCTACCCTTTCAAGCGCTGGCAACGGCATCTATAACTTGAGAGTCTCTCAGGGTGCTACCAAGGTTACTGTTCATGTCAGCCGCGAAGGCATCAATGGCAACGTCGACTTCCGTGTTAAGGACCTTCCAAAGCCAACAGCTCTTATCAGAAACGTCGGTGCTGACGGTAAGGTTTCAAAGTCAGCTCTGCTTGCTGCTAACTGCGTTGAAGCTGAAATGAAGGACTTCGATTTCGAAGGCGTTCACTACGATGTGACCGGTTACACCATGAAGTACAGAACAAAGGCTGGTACCACTAAGGAAGCTAAGGTTACAGGCCCTACATTTAACGATGAATGCAAAAATGCCCTCAACTCAGCTAATGTCGGTGACATGTTTGTCTTCACCGCTATCCAGGTTAAGGGTAACGACGGTAAGACTAAGGTTTTGGATAGCCAGCTTGCTGTTGAAATCAAATAAGAATAACCATTAAAAAGAAATAAAGATGAAAAAGACACTTGTTTCAATGCTCGCCATGATGGTGCTTGGCGGTTTCGTTGGCAGTCTGAAAGCTCAGACTACCGACATCAAGCCACCTATGAACAGCATCATGTCGTCGCAGCAACAGACCATCATGGATAAGAAGCCTTCACCACAGCCTGAAATCCAGGAATCGAACATCATGTGGAAGAAGACTGTCATTCGTGAAATTGATTTCCGTCAGAAGATCAATCAAGTGTTCTATTATCCAACAAATCCTACTGAGGATTGGAAGAATTTGGTCACTGTGCTTTACGATGGCATTCAGAGTGGTGACATTACCGCTTACCGCGTAGAAAACAACATCGACGACATGGTTGCTCCATTGACTCGTGACGATTTTGAAAAGGCATCCTCAAAGATTGGTGACCCGCCGGTCATTTGGAAAGACGGCGAGGAAGTTCCTAACGAAGTCTCTTTCAAGGACCGTATGCTGAACGTGACCCGTCTCAGAATCAAGGAAGACTGGTATTTCGACAAGAAATTGTCGCAGTTCTTGGTCAGAATCATCGCCATCAGCCCGATTATCGTGGAAGAAGACGGTCTGTCACAGCCTTGCTGGATTCCTTACGATGAACAGACAAGAACGGTTTTGGCTCAGTCGTTTGCCTTCAACCGCAACAATGCAGCCGCCCGTTTGACCTACGACGAAATTCTGCAAAAGCGTATCTTCGATAGCTACATCGTTAAAGAAGAAAACGTTTACGACAGATACATCAATTCCTATGCTTTCAATATTGATGCTCTTTACGAATCAGAACGCATCAAGAACGAAATGTTCGATTTCGAACAAAGCCTCTGGGAATATTAATTCTTGACAAGTTTCAAAAAGAAAACTCCGGCAGTGATGTCGGAGTTTTTTTGTTTTCAGACCAACTTTTTATTCATTTAAACCTTTTGAAACCTACTGTCATTCCAACCGCTATGGCGGCAACCCCTGCCAGCCACACCCACCAAGGCGGTTTCTTGCTTGGCTCGGTGACGAGCTTGTCAACTTTCTCAACACTGCTTTCAACGCTTATCGTATCCGTGGAGGCAACCAGTTCGCGCGCGGTGACTGTGTGATTCGTTTCACTGCTGATGATGGCCTTAGTGGCTTTTACTTTCACCTGTGGCGAAGGGCTGTCGTCCACGACGATTTCCACGCTGTCGAAGACGATGTTGAGGCGGGAGGCGAGGCTGTCGCAGAGGGCGATGGCCGTGAGGCGGCGTTGCGCGAGCGACATCTCCTGTGTCTGGCTTTCCTGTTTCGTGCGTTGGCGCACCAGGGCGCAGCTCTCAAAATTCAGCACGCACATCGA
Organism: Bacteroidales bacterium; assembly: GCA_024400455.1. GTDB lineage: Bacteria > Bacteroidota > Bacteroidia > Bacteroidales > F082 > Limimorpha. Next base: position 269,796 of record JAKSMU010000002.1, read on the forward strand.
AACAAGGATTGCCTTTGTCACAAAACTTTCCAAACTTTTCCAAAACATTCTTTTAGGTCGGTATCGGCGCCCAACCGGGCCGCCGATGGAAGCAAGCCGGTTGGCTGCTTCCTTTTCCATTAGAAGGTTTTGCCTATGTTTTGCGTGTTTTGTGAAATTCCTCTTGCACATCGAAACAAGGATTGCCTTTGTCACAAAACTTTCCAAACTTTTCCAAAACATTCTTTTAGGTCGGTATCGGCGCCCAACCGGGCCGCCGATGGAAGCAAGCCGGTTGGCTGCTTCCTTTTCCATTAGAAGGTTTTGCCTATGTTTTGCGTGTTTTGTGAAATTCCTCTTGCACATCGAAACAAGGGCAAGCCTTATTGGCATATTCGTTATGGCCGTGAACTTTCGCATTGGGGTATTCGTTTTTGAGTTGGTTGACTAGTTTGACGAGTGAGGTCTTTTGTGCTGGCGTCCGCGTGTCCTTGGGCTGGCCTAGGCTGTCAAGCCCGCCGACGTAGCAGATGCCGATGGAGTGGGCGTTATGCCCTTGGCAGTGGGCACCGCTTTCGGCTATGGGCCTTCCGGCGTGGACGCTGCCGTCGAGGTAGATGACGAAGTGGTAGCCTATGCAGCGAAACCCGCGCTGGCGGTGCCATTGGTCGATGTCGGCAATGGTGAAGGGCTTGCCCTCCGGCGTCGCGCTGCAATGGATGATGATTTCAGAGATGGTCCTCATGGTGGTGTGGCTTTGTCACAAAACTTTCAAAACATTTCCAAAACATTCTTTAGGTCGGTATCGGCGCCCAACCGGGCCGCCGATGGAAGCAAGCCGGTTGGCTGCTTCCTTGGATTGAACAAGGTTTTGCCTATGTTTTGTGGGTTTTGTGAGATTTAACTCAATCCTTCGATCATCCGCTTCAGTTCGGCATTCTCGAGCGTCAGCCGTGCGACCTGCGCCGAAAGGTTGACAATCTCCTGGCGCGCGTCGGTCAGCTCTGTGTAGACCCTTTTGTTTTCCTCGACGAGTTCGTAGATGGTCTGCTGCATCTCGCGGATGGTCTTGTTCTGCCGCAGGCGGGTGGCCGCCAGCCAGCTGACAGCACCCGTTACGGGCACTGCCAGCGTGGTGATCCATTCGTAGGCGGTCATGGCGTTCAGCGTTTTCTAGGTGGTCTTTCAGCGACAGCCATCGTGCCGAAGCCGTGGATGGCGACATGCGACTTGTAGAGGAAAGGAATGACGACGAACGCATCGTTTTCCTCCCAGCCGTGCTGTGCAGGGATTTCGTGCGATTCGGCATTCATCTTCTGCGTGGAGTTGAAGCAGTGGATGCTGCCCTTGGTCGCGTCGATGACGATGAAAGCGCCGTAGTTTTCGAAGGCTTCTGCCGTCTTGTCGGCGTTGAAGCTCACGCTCAAGGCTTCGAGTTCTTCACCGTTGAGACGCGTTGCGACGGAGACCTCGCCGAAGTCGAGGGTCGAGGCGTTGCCGAGGGTGGTCAGCAACGAGGCGTCGAAATGCTTGCCGCTGTCGTCGACGGAGCAGGCTTCGGCCAGCTGCTTGAAAAGCAGGTTGCGGTACGTCTTGCCGCTGACCGGCTTCGGGAAGAAGGTCTTGAGCTGGTCTTCCGAGAGCTGTGCGGTGAGGGCGGTGATTTCGGTGAAGAAATTGCGCTGCACGACCTGAGCGTCGGTCTTCGGGTTCTTGATTGACTGGGCGATGCCACGCATGTAGCTGATGCCCTTCCAGGAGGCGCCAATGACGGAGCCAACCTTACCGTTGAATCCTCCAAGGATTCCAGATTTGATTTTTCCCATGGTGTTTTGGTTTAGGGTTAAAGGTTAATAATTTTGGTTTTTGGTTTAGGTTCCCGCTTCCGCGGGGAATGGAGGTCTTGTCGTTATCAAATTAGCGGCGGCGTCCCATTATGGCGTTTAGTGTGAATTGCGTCCGCCGCCGCATTTCTATTAACTCCTAACGGCCTCCATTGACTACGTCGAATCTTCGATTTCCCGATGCAGTCGGGAATCTTGTGATGGTTTCAAAGAACGTTCTTTTGATTTCACAATGCAAATATATAGCAAAAAAACGGGATATTGTCAAGCCTGTCCGTCATGTGCCGCAATGGGTTGCGATGTGCCGTCTGTGACCGCAATGACTTTCTTTTCTGACCGCGAATTAAGCTAATCAAGCGAATGCCGGACGGCCCCATTAACTACGTTGAAATGTAAATTCGGCGTAGCCAATCTTCGATTTCGCTCAATTCGCCGGATTTGCAGTTTTTATTATAATCATTGATTTCCAGTATTATATCCGACAGCAAACGACAACAAACGATTACAGTCGACAACAAACGTTTAATCAACGGCTTAGTCTTGACAAGTGTTGCACCTTTGCAGCGGAACAAAAACATTCACACACAATGAACGAATTATCCATACCAACATCCCAATCGGGTGAAATAGTCCTTTACCAACCCGATGAAAATATTAGTTTAGAAGTGAAACTTGTGTCAGATACCGTGTGGCTTTCCATCGACCAGATGGCGCAATTATTCGGAAGGGATAGGAGTGTCATTGGCAAACATGTAAGGTCTGTTTTTAGCGAAGGCGAGTTGACCAAAGAGTCAGTTTGGGCAAATTTTGCCTATACTGCCGCTGATGGCAAAACCTACAGGGTTGATTTCTATAATCTGGATATGATTATTTCGGTAGGTTACCGAGTGAAATCGAAACAAGGCGTCGTGTTTCGACAGTGGGCAAACGGAGTGCTCAAGGAATATCTTCTGCGCGGTTATGCTGTCAATCAGCAGTTTGTTGCTATGCAACGACAGGTTGATATGCGCCTTGACGAACAGCAGGAAAGGATAATGAAAATCGAAAACAGGTTGCAATTGCAGCAGCAGCAAATCGATTTTTTCATCCGCACCAATCAGCCACCCATAGAAGGGGTCTTCTTCGAAGGCCAGATTTTTGACGCCTACCGTTTTGTGGAGGAATTGATAAAATCGGCACAACATGGCATTGTGCTTATTGACAATTATATCGACGCATCGGTCATCGATGTCTTGGGACATCGTGAAGCGGGTGTCAAGGCAGAAATCTACACTGAGACCGTCAGTACGGCCATCAGTCATGCTGCTACACTCTACAATGCACAGCACCCCGACATGAAAGTCGAGGTGCGTGCCTGTGCCAGCCGTTTCCACGATAGGTTTCTGATTATCGACGATGATGTGTATCATCTTGGAGCCTCCGTCAAGGACTTGGGCAAGCGGCTCTTTGCTTTCTCAAGGCTGGGCCTCGACAAAAGCATCATACTGCAGCAGCTTGGGGCAATCTGACCGCGAATTAAGCTAACGGATAGTCCCATTCGCTCAATTCGCCGGATTCGCGGTCAATAGAATCAAATCTGAGGTCGTCAATATTGCGTTTACAGCGTCCCGTTCATCAGCCTCTCGATGTCGGCGACAGGGTAGAAGATACGCTTGCCGATCTTCGAGTAATGCAATGTCCCTTTCTGTCTCAGGCGGCGCAAGGTGCGCTGCGACAGCTGTGTGGCGACGATGACATCCAGTTCGTCGACAACCCCTCCTGGCAGTATATTCAGTTCCTTTTTCATAGCTTGGCCTCCCCGAGATACACGCTGTCGCTGATGGCGTTGCCGTGGATGTTGCAGAAAGTGGCGTAGAGGTGGTAGCTGCCTTTTGCCGTTGCGGGCAGTTCGATGGAGCAGTGTCGCTCGAAGCGGTGCGGCATGCGCTGCGCCCCGAGGTCCGACAGGTAGGTCATCGTGTCGGGGTTGTAGAGCAGCCAGACGAGGCGGTCGGTGGCGTCGCTCATGATGAGCCGGGTGTTGTCGTTCCAGCTGAGGTGCAGCGTGCGCCCCTCGAGGGTGAAGGCGCCGCCTTCCATGGCGCAGAGCGGCCCCTGGGTGAGCGCCATTTTTGAGGCGTCGATGCCGACCTTGCCGCCTTCGGCGGTGCAGGCCTGGCGGATGCTGCTGCTGAAAGCAGCCTTCGACAAGCCCTTGACGGGGAAGGCGCGGAAATATTCTTTCAGCGGCGTGAGCCATTGCTGCATGGCGGTGAACTTGGCCTGCTGCAGCAGCTGGGCAGGGCTTTGCGGTTTCTTTTGCTTCGGGGCGAGTGTGCGCACGCACTGCTGTCCGTCCCTGACGTAGTAGACCAGATGGCCTACGCGGCCTATGACAAGGCCATTCATTACTTTTGCCATTGTAGTAAGGTTTTAGTGAATAATTGCGTTAAGGGACTCTTATGCGCTACATGATTCCCACCCGGGCGGGTGGCAGCAAAAACCGGCATCCCGATGACTGGCTTTGCCGATGCAAAGATAATGAAAACAAGCGACATGGGCAATGCCAAGGCCGTGTTTTTTGCACACCGTCCGGCATTTTTTTGAGTGTTCTCTCCGCTGCGCAGCGAAGCGGAGTGGGAGGGAAGCGGCAGGAGGCTGGATGCGGAGGCAGCCTTGGTACGGCCTTGGTATAGCCCAGCATTCAGCATGGCGATTTTGTCATTTTGTCATTTGTCAAAAAATCACAATAAGCGATTTCGATGTCCCAATCGCTTTTCGCCTGTTTATAATACCTAATTAATAATATATTATTAATAATTTTATTAATAGGTGACAAATGGCGAAGAGGTTGAATTTGCTTATTGTGACAAAATGACAAATGACTTTTTGACAAAATGAATTTTGTTATATCGTTGATAATGAGTTTGTTGTGTAAAAATAGCATTGTGATTTTGTCACAACTAAGTTGAAAGTTTTTGTTGGCAAATTCCATCACTTCAGGCCGATGAAGTCGCTCAGAGGACGGATTTTGGCGCGGTAGGTGTTGAGGCGTTGGCGCAAATCGATGTCTTTTGCAAAAGGAATCCCCTTGCTGTTGTCGAAAAGTAGGACGATGTAGTAGGGCGCGTGCTCGGGCGAGAAGCCGTGCTGTTCGAGGGTCTCGCGCGTCCAAATCTGAATTTTTTAATTAGAACCAGACAAAACACCATGTAGTTCTCTTCTAAACTCGTTTTCATTATTGTAATTGTAAAACGGAACACCCGTAATCAAAAAATGGTCACTTCCAATTTCAATGGTCATTTTATCATCACGCATTTTCTTGAGAAAATCTTCTTTCCATTTGTCCTTGCTATCCAAATGTCCGCCTTTCGGTTCAATGAAAACTTGCAGAACGATGGCGACTCGCTGAAAATGGGACCCGAGAGCAAGGCCTGTGTCGACTTCGCCAAACTGATGGCGGAATATGCGCTGAAATACCAGATGGAGCTGTTCGGCGAGCAACTGCTTGAAAACGTCACGGTGCTGACGGCATCGGGCAGAAAGACCAAAAACAAGAGCCTGTTCGATGAACTGCCTGTGGAGTTTACAAAGGACGAAATCAAGAAAAGACTTCCCGAGTTGAAAGGGGAGGCGTTAAGAAAGATGATTTACAGGTGGCTCAGGGATGATTTAATTGAAAAGATAGGCTCTAACCAATGGCGCAAGAAACGGAAAGACGAATGAAAATGAAACGCCGAGGGTGTCGCTTTGATGCCCTCGGCGTTTTTGGTATCGAAAAGGCGACTCCCAAAAATGGTCGCCCTTTCTTTATTGATAGGGTTGGAAACAAAGTAAATCCGTGATTGATAGAATCTTATCAATTTTTGAAAATATTATCTAAAACATACGTTCCGATGAGAGATTTTTCATAATTTTGCGCTCGTATTGGATCCATACACAAGAATGACGCATAGTCAAATTTTCATGAAGCGCAATGTAATTGCGGCAGATCGTTTTTTTTGTGCTGCCGCCTTGTCATTAGTCGGATTTCCCCAGTCCGATAGGCTTCCTCAATACAACTTCGCCAAAACCATTTTTGCCTGTCTCGCTTTTGTCTCTCGGCTTTTTGCCAGATGTGGGATTGTTGTGAGAAAACCAAACCATTTTTCATTGAACGCTATGGCGGTAAAACGCTGTGGGTTCAACATTAAGCTTAATGTATTTATTTTATTATTAACCAAATTTTTAAACAATCATGAGAAAGAGTATTTTCACTCTGATTCTGTCATTGCTTGTGGGCTTCTTGGCTCCGGGCTTGGCAAAGGCTGATGTCATCATCGGCGATGGTACGAACTCGGACAGATCCATTCCGTTCGACGTGTACTACTACAACTCGTGGCAAGAATCCGTCTATCTTGCAGAAGAGATTGGCGGACCTTGCGTCATCAACTCAATCGCATGGTATTGCGATTATGCTTCATCGCTCAGCTGCAGCGATTTGCGTATCTACTTTGGTGAGGTTGAAAAGGAAGGCTTCGCATCCGACTCCAACGAGTGGACGCCAGCCGAAGACCTCGTCCTGGTCTATTCACATGCTACAACGCTTGGCACATCTACTGGTTGGCAAGTGTTCACCTTGGACACTCCATTCTACTATGATGGCAACGACAACCTTGCTATTGCAGTGGCAAGAAGGTCAAGCAGCTATTCTTCATCAATGAAGTGGCGTTATACTTATCATGTGGCCCGCACCAACACCAGACATTCTGACAGCGACGCAAGCGTTGCCCAGCATCCTGGTCTCATTGATGGTTCAACCACAGGTAAGGTTCCGAACATCAAGCTCGGTACTTCAGCTTACAACCCAACAGGTTGCATTAAGCCTATCTCGGCCATGCAGACCCGCGGCACTGTCAGCTCAGCCACCATTTCATGGGTTCCTTTCCCTGGCACAAACAACTTCGATGTGTACGTTTCATTGGACGGCACCGTTCCAGGCAGAAACACTACCCCTACGGCTTCCAACGTTACAGGCACAAGCTACACGTTCTACAACCTGAACCCATCGAGCGGTTACATGGCCTACGTCCGTGCAAGCCAGAATGGTCAGCACAGCGCATGGCGTAGCGTTTCTGTCGCTACCCGTCTTGACATTGCTGGTGAAGGTACAGCCCTGAACCCATACATGATTAGAACTTTGGATGATATGAACGCTTTGGATGCTGCTGTTACGGCAAACTATCCTACCCAAGGCAAGCACTTCCTGCTGATGAATGACATCGAAGGAGTGACAAACCCAATCGGTGATGGTGATCATTGGTTCCAAGGTGAATTCGACGGTAATGGCAAGACCCTTGACCTCAATATGCTTTCATACGACTCACACACAGCTGTATTTGCTTCACTCGGACCTGGCGCCAACATTCATGACCTTACTGTGACTGGTTCTATGAAGGCTTACGGCAAGTATAACGGCGGTATTGCCGGTGAAGTCGATGTAACCGAAACTTTTGATTTCTCACCAGTCATCATTGACAACTGCGTGTGTAATCTCAGCACATTCATTGCCGGTGCTAATTATACTGGCGGTATTCTGGGTCTCCAGGATGTCGGTAGCGGTGTCGAACACATTCAGCACACTCCTGTCATCGTTTCCAACTGCGTCAACTATGCATACGTCAATGTAACAAGCTATGACTATGTCGGTGGTATCGTCGGTGAACTCGGTGGCCGTGGTGTTATCGACAACTGCATCAACTACGGTGAAGTCAAGGGTGACTACTATGTAGGTGGTATTACAGGTTACACCCGCTACTACGGTGTCGTCACCAACTGCGGCAACCATGGCACCATCAATGGTTCCTTGAGAGTCGGTGGTATTGTCGGTTGGCAGAAAGGCGGTTCAACCTGCAACAGCTACAATGTGGGTAGCGTTACCGGTTCTACACAGTGTGGTGGTGCTTGCGGTTATATCCAGGCTGCTAATACAACTGACAGCTATGTCGAATTGCGCAACAACTACAATGCCGGTACCGTCAGCGGTCAGGCTGCCCTTTTCGGTGATGTCGAAATCACTGATGCCAACGGCATTTATACCGATGCCAACTACTACAAGGCTGGCACACACAGCACACCATACGTTAGCTCAAGCACTTATAACTTTGCCAGCTATGCCAACCATCTGTCGAGCTTCACACAGAACGGAACAACCTGCACTTTGGCTTCGGCCGGCTTTGGCGGTTCAACCAACCTGCTTGCCGCTCTGAATGCTTGGAGAGACCAAGATGCTGAGGCTTACAATTTATGGTATGAAGATACCTATATGAACAATGCCGGTCTGCCTTGGTTCAAGGAACCAGTTGCCCCAGGCCTTATCGTCGAACCTAACCCAGTGGCTATGGGCGACCGCCCAATCGGCGCTTGGATGCACCCTGTTGAAGTTGCTCTGTATAACAACAGCGGCGAAGTCGTCAGCATCAACGGTATCGACTTCGAAAACAACAACTTCTATGTCAACGAGACTGGCTTCACACAGCCATTCACGATGAACCCATACGAAAGAGTCATCCTCAATATCGGCCATAACGTCGAAGCTACACCAGAAGCTGGTGAAGTCACCGACAATCTGGTTGTCGATTATGTCAACCGTATTGCCATCATCACTCCTATTACTGGTAACGCCTACACACCTGAAATTCCTGACGTAGTCGAAATGCCACAGGTTGTAACTTCATTCCCATACGTTACCACACAGGAAACTTCAACCATTTATGACAACTACTATCTGCCTGGCCAGAATTTCGATGGTCCTGATGCAGTCTACAAACTTGTCATCACTGAAGAAATGAACCTGAATGCAGCCATCACCGAAGGTGAACAGGCTAAGTTGGCCCTCTACGCTGAAGACTTCGGCGGTGAACCTGGCCCAGGTTTGTACAACTTCATCAGCAACCCATTCGAAGGCACCGATGAATATCCAGTCAGCAATGGCGGTGACGATCCTATCACCAACATGACCTTGACTCCAGGTACCTATTATCTGGTTGCTTCTTCAAGAAGTTACGACTTCACTTTGGAAATCAATGCTGATGCTCTGCCATGCCCAGAACAAGCTCTCGATCCAGAACCAGGTGACGATACAGACGGCATCGACCCAGCTAGCGTTACACTGAGATGGACGCTGCCGAACTTCACGACTGAATATCGTCTCCGTTTCGGCACCGACTACTACTGCACTGAAACCCTTGTCGACTGGACAACCGACCTTGCTACCAGCTACACTGTTACCGACCTCTTCAACAACTCCAACTACTTCTGGAGAGTCGACGTCCGCAACAGTAGTTGCGAGACCTTAGGTCAGGTCTGGGGCTTCACCACACACATGAATGCTCCTACCAACCTGCATGCAACCAACGCCAACGGCATCAACATCTACGAAGGCGAAGCCCTCAACCTGGCTTGGACAGCCATCCAGGACCGCACCTTCCGCCAGTACAATGTCTACATGAACGGTGAACTCATCGGCAGCACGCCACTCAACAGCAATACCACCACCTTCACCGTCGATCCATTGGACTACAACATGGAAGGCTATGTGTTCAACGTCACAGCCCTCTACGACGAAGGCGAATCAGCATTCAGCAACGACCTTTACATCAACGTGTCAGGCGAAGGCGAAGTCGACGGCTACGTCTACGAACAGGACGGCATCACCGGCATCGCTGGCGCCACCGTCACCAAGAACGGCACCGACGAATACGGCCGTAACCACACCTACACCTTCACCACCGACGCCAACGGTCACTACCACGGCGCTATGCTGGCTGGTGAATACAACGGCGTGGCTTCATGCGCTGGCTATGTTGAAGTTGTTTATGAAAACAACCCATTCGAAATCGTCTACGGCGAAGTCACTCCAGACATCAACTATGTGATGGACGAAGTGTTCGCACCAGTCGGCGAAGTCATCGCAGAATACTATCCAGATCCAGAAGATCCGGAAAGCCCATACGTAAAGGTTTACTGGGGCTGGAACATCATGAGCGCCATGATCGAAGACTTCGAGACCGGCGACTTCTCACAGTACGAATGGAACATTCCTGCACAGTATCCGTTTGAAATCACCACCAACAACCCATACGAAGGCACCTACTGCATGCAGTCGACCAACTACAACGTGGCTTCTTCAACCTCATCAATCGATGTGAACGTTGAAATCCCACGCGATGGCCTGATGAGCTTCTACAAGAGAATCTCTTGCGAAAGCAGCTTCGATAACGGTTACTTCTACATTGACGGCGTCCAGATGGGCAGCTTCACCGGCACCAGCGGCTGGGGCGTTAAGGAAGTCGCAGTCACTGCAGGCACTCACAACTTCAAGTGGGCCTACACGAAGGACAGCTCAGTCAACTCAGGCGAAGACCGCTTCTTCATCGACTACATCGACTTCATCCACGATG
>JAKSMU010000020.1 GCA_024400455.1 Bacteroidales bacterium
ATGAGGGCATAGCCGTTGCTGAGGTTGCCTTCCTTGGTGACAAACATGCTGTATTCCACCTGGTGCGTGCCTTTGGGCAGGAACTCGATGAAGAATTCCATGTCGGTGTCGGTGTTCGTCTGATAATACGACATTTGGTCGTTGTGTTCGTAATGCGAGATTTGCTCAATCGGCTCGAATCCTGCGGCACGCAAATCCTTCACGAAGACATATTCCATATCCTGCTTGCTCTCGAAAGTGATTTTCACGGTCAGTTTGTCGCCGACTTTCAAGGCTTGTTTTTCAATCGGGACAAGGATTTTGCCGTTTTCATCGGTTTTTTCAACAAACAGCTCTCGGCTGATTTTGAAGGCCGATTCGTCGCTCTTCACCTCGTCAATCGGGACGAAATACTGGCGAAACAGCCCGCCCCAAACCAAGTGTTTCGTCGGGTTGTTCACGGTCAGGTGGCGCATGTCTTCGGTGACCTCATTGGCATTCCAACGACGCTGAATGAAGCCTGTTCCGGCAACGGCACCATCCATATCAATCTGCTGATTGCCAAGTTTTAAGGTGACTTCCTTGTCGTCATTCAGCCAATCGGTGCCACGCAACAGCAGGGCATAAACGGCCTCGGCTGTCGATGCTGAATTTTCCCATTGGTTGGTCTGTTTCTGGGTGAGCAGCCAAACGCGCAACTGGTCGAGCATTTCGGTGTCGTTTTCAATCTCGGCGAAGGCCGCCATGATGTTGGCGTGGGTGGCAATGTGCGACTCAAACGAGAAATACTTCTTCGGCCAGTACATGCCGATGGCTTCATCCTTTTGGGCACATTCCTTGAACGACTGAATCATCAGCTTGGCAGTCTTTTCGTTACCCGAACGGAAGAGCAGCACTGCTGCCTTTGAGCGCATATTGAAGTCAAAATCAGTCCATTCCTTTTCCAAACGGCCTAAGAAATACTTCTTGGCTTCGGCAAAACTTTTGTCCGATTTCTGCTCGGGGAAGAAACTCAAGGCATACAATTCATTCAAAGTTGAACCGTCAATCGGCCATTCCTTTTTATGGTTTCTCATTCGGCGGTAAGTGTCGGCAACTTCATATTCCAAATAACGCACCGCATTGTCAATGATTTGATTAGCCGTGTTTTGGTTTGCCTTCGACAAGGACGAAAGCGCATCCATCGCTTTCAACCGTCCGAAACCCGAAAGGATGTAAGTCGAAATGTAAGGACTTTCAGACATGCCTTTCATCCAAGGCCAGCCGCCGTTTGAAGTCTGTTTCTGTGCAATCAGTTTCAGGCTTGAAGTCTGATTCTGACTCAGCGTGTTGATTTCGAACAAAGTGCTGATTCGTGACCTTTGCTCCGTCTCGCTCTTGGCTTCCATCACCCAAGGCGTTTCGCGCAGCATGATGGCTTTCAGATCTTGGTCTTTTTCCAGTTGCGACAGCAAGGCATCGGGTGTTTCAATCTGCCATTTCTTGATGTAGTTCAGCAAGTTAGGAATCTTTGAAGCGATGTACGACGATAAGGTGTTGGCATAAAATACATAGAATGCCGATTCAGCGCGGTCGGTCCTTTGGTCGGCCAAATAAGGCAGCGATTGCACAGCATACCACACCGGATTGGTGCTGAAATTCAAGGTCAGGCTATAATCGTGTTCATGGCTGTTTGAATTGGCAATGGACTCAAAATCAAAGCTTTTTTCAGTCTCTGCCTTGACGGTGATTGGCAAAGTCTGTGTCATGAAAATTTCGCTACTCAACACAGGCAACAAATGTTGTTCGGCATCGCTGAATTGTCCGGCAAAGGCCGTGAAACGGAATGCCAACAAGCCCAAGTCTTTCTTTGCCGCCACTTTCCAACGCACTTCCTTGCTGCGTCCCGGCACGATTTCTTCCATCGCGATCATAGCATCCGAAGCCAGAATATTGACGGGTTTCATGCTTGCCGCATCGAAAACCTCAAGTTTCGCCTTCGGCGTCACGGCTTCCTCGCCCGTGTTGATGACATTGGCCACAAGCCAAAGCGTGTCGCCATCGTACATATAGCGCGGCATGTCGGCCATAATCATCACCGGCTTGCTCGACTTGAAGTCGTAGGTCTTGTAGCCCGTTTTGCGGTCTTTGGTATAGGCCAGCATCATCAGTTTCCAGCGTGTCAAGGCATCGGGCATGGTGAAGCTGAAGGTTGTGCTTCCATCGGCATTGGTGCGCAGATTCGGGAAGAAAAACGCCGTTTCGTTGAAGTTTTCGCGTACCGTTGGGACAGCTTCCTGCTGGGCTTCACTGGCTCCAATCTCTTCTGTCTGAAGAACTTCCTCATCGGTCATAGCTCCATCTGCCACTTCGTTGGAAGACATCTTTTTCGCTGATGGTGCAGGCATTGGCATTTCCTTTAGCTCCGCACATTCTTCCGCAACGCAATCGAGTGCAACGCTACGGTTAAACATTACGCCACCTTTTGCACGGCCATAATACATGTAGCCAAAATCGAAGAAAGGATAATCGGAAGGCAATGAAAATCCGAACAACGCGGCCAAATAAATGTATTGGCCATTTGTGGATGACGAAACGAAACCAAACTGGTCGTCATAATCAAATGAGTTGGCATATTTCGTATAAGGTTTCATGTTGAAATACCATGAATTTGAGGCGAATACATCCAAAGAAGCATCGTACATTCCTGCCAGCATACTTGATGCGACTGGCTTGTTATGATAATCGCGGACGGTCACTTCCCAATGTTCCTCGGCACCCGGGCGCAGCACATCGCGGACGGTTGCCAACTCGACATTCAAGTCAAGATTGTCGTAAGGAACATAGATGCTTTGGCTTTCTGTTTTTACAAGACCGTCTTTCACGAAAATGGTTTTCCAAGTCAAGCCGCCACGGTCATTTTCAGTGACTTTATAACTGAGTTTCGTGATTTCGTTGTTCAATTTCAGCCATTTTTCCATGCGCTTTTCCTGTCCCGACAGCAACTGCACCCAAATCTGCGTGTCTTTTGTCGAAGTGCCAATTGAGAAAGTGATGGTTTCGCCCGGTTTTGCTGTGGATTTGTCCACACTATTCCACGATAAAGTTGTGTGGGGCAATGCTTTAGCCTTGTCATCAAAGAGCGTGAACTCAGTGCTGTTCATAGCCAGTTTGTCGTCAAGACTTTGCAATTCCACATAATATTTGCCTGATTTCAAATCCGCTTTTTCGGGGAACAAAGCTGTCTTTTCATCAATTTCAACGACATCTTCATAGACCAAAACCTTGTTTTTCAAGCGGTTGGTATATGAATAATAATCATAATCCGGGAATGCTTTGGTCAGTTCCTCATCACTCATTACCTGACGGTCGAAACTGCTTCTTTGGCCTGAGGCTTCAAAGAAATCCATTTTTCCGTTGTCGTTGAAGCGGTAGAATTTGCGCGAGACCTTGCTCTTGGCGGGTTGCCCGCTCATATTCAAGACTTCGATGCGGTAATTCTCCAACTGCGATTTTTCGACCAGATTATTCAGATTTGTTGAAAGGCAGATTTCGTTGTAACCCGCTCTAATCGAATACGTTTCGGAATGTGTTTCGCCTTGGGCGCTGGTTGCCGTCACCTCAATTTCGTAGGTGAACACTGGCTGTTGTTCCGGTTTGGTTTTCAGCGAAGGCTTCAGGTTGAAAGTGATGGCAAACTTGCCGCTTTCATCGGTGCGTGCCTCGCCAAAATCGATTTGCTCGTCGCTGACAACGGGATAGAACCACCACCAGCAACGCCACGGGAAGGATGTGCGGCGCGTCACGCGATAGGTGTATTTCACATCATCGAGGCCAAAACCTGCGTAGGCATCAACGCTGCCATGAATGGTAACATCCTGATTCAGTTTGTATTGCTCTTTGGGCTTTTCAAAATTCACCTCGAAAGTCGGGCGCTTGTATTCCTCAACGCGAATGGTTGTGCTGCCATGACTGCCATCCAAACGGAACACGCCATTCAAGCGGTCGGTTGGGATGACAAACGAGCCGTCAAAGGAACCATATTCATCCGTTGTAAACAATAAAGAACTGATTTCTTCATAGTTGGCATCGCGGAAACGCACTGTCTCGCTGAAACCTTCTGCCAAGGCCATGTCATCGCCTTGGTGACGCACGACGATACCTTTGAAATAAACCGTCTGTCCGGGACGATAAATGGCGCGGTCGGTGAAAAATGTCGTAGAGTATATTTCTGAATTTCTGCTGTTTGGATGCGGAACATTCATGTATTTCCCCGAAAGCAAGGCATCATCGCCATTGCGCAAATTGACAAAAAACGAATTGTTGCCCTTGACATTGGAAATGCTCACCTTACCGTTATTATCACTTTGGTAATCAGCAAGTTTTGTGTTTTCGTACTTACGGATTTTGTAATTGTAATTTCTAGTGTATAACTCAACTTTCACATTGGCCAAAGGCTTGCCTGTCTTGCGGTCGAGCGTAAACAAAGTAATTGCATCCGTCTCATTGTTAGTTACATAACTCAAATTTGAGACCTGAAAACGGAACATGGCTCTTTTTTCTGAACTTTGTGCGTCTTTACTAGTCTTTGCAATGATATAATATTGACCTACTGACAATTGCGGCAAAGCAACCAAGGTAGAATGGGAGCAGAAATCCGTTTCGGCAGGCAATGCAAGTTCCTGCTCGGCAGCAGGCTTTTTGCCGTCGAGTTTTTTGAACAGTTCATCTCCGTCTAAATTCAAATAGCTGTTGATTTCGTCTTCCGTCACCTTAACTATCTTATAATAAGGATGTTCCGCATTGCGGTAACGGAGTTGCAAGGCAATGGCCTGATTGGGCAGTTGGGTTTCCTGCATCTGGACATTGATTTCGTCATTTTCAATGAATTTCACAATATCCTTGCATTGCGAAGCCCCTTTCGATTTCGGGAACTTTTCAATGGTATTCTGGCAGATTTCAAAAGCCTTTCTGTAGTTGCCGAAAGTGCTGCTGTCCGATTCTGAATAATTGTCAACCAGACTATTAGCATAAACTGATGCGATTTCAGCCGACATCGGGTTTTCGGCATATTGCTGCATCAAGGCATTCAGTTTTTCGTTGAAAATGTCATTTTCTACCAAAATGCCGTTCACAAACTGATAGCGTTTCACATCGTTGTAAAGCAGCACATCTTCGTTGTTTTCCTTTTGGTTGTAGGCGATAAGTTCCTGGAAAATCTTCAGGCATTTGATGATGCCATTGTCGCTGTCGCCCAAATCAGCCTTCACGAAATCCTTGGCATCGGCCCACCAGATTTCGGTGTTCCAGTCCGGCTGAATATCGTCGGCAGAAGCAATCTCCTTATAGTATTTTGCCACGCGATGGAAGACATATTCAAACATAGTCTTCTCATAATCAAGGTTTTCATAGACATTCTTTTGGTCTTCGAACAAGATGAGATAATCGTTTGTCTTGGCGTTTTTCAAGGTTTCCTTGTCTTTCAAAGCCTCGGTATAGTGTTGGTCGATGACCTTGCGGAAGGTCTTTTCGTCCCAATATTTCAGCTCCACCTGGCTCATGTCGCCATCGATAGGCAAATTGTTGCGCAACTGCCACTGGTTTTGCTCGTAAAAACCAGCGTAGGTCTTGGCGATTTCCAAATGCAACACAGCGGTTTCGGTTTTGCCGAGTTCGTTCATTTTGCTTTCGGCAAAGGCCAAAAATGCCTTTTCGGGGTCCTCTTCCTTCTGACGGAAAATCTGCTGCCGATAAAGCACCGTCTTGAGCAATTGCGGCTGGTTTTTGTCGCGTTTTGCCGCTGATTCAATTTCATTCAACTGTTTTTCAGCCGTTTCCGGCAAATTGTTTTCAATGCTTTCCTTTACTTTTTTCCACATTTCGTTATAATCCTTATCTGTTTTCTGAAACGATAAAAGTGCCAATGATGAAACCACCAACGCACCGATAATCAATAATTTAGTTTTCATATCACAATGATTTTATCTTATTCAATAACGCAAAAATAGCAAATATCGTGCAATTTTCCATTCCATAATTTCCTACCTTTGCAGCCAAAATCATCATCATGCCGGATTTGAGTACCATTACAATGCCCATCGCCGAGGAATTGAAGCATTTCAACTTGCTCCTTGACAAGGAACTTGTGGCTGAAAGCCAACCGCTTTGCGGCATTTTCCAGCATGTGATGAATGCAAAAGGCAAACAACTGAGACCCGTTTTGGTTTTGCTTTCGGCAAAACTTTTTGGCGAAATCAACGACAAGACCTATCGCGCTGCACTTTTCGTGGAAATGGTTCACACAGCTACGCTTATCCACGACGATGTGATAGACGAATCGGGACTACGGCGCGGAAAACCTTCTATCAATGCGCATTGGGGCAATAGGACTGCCGTTCTTTCAGGCGATTACCTCTTGTCGAAAGCCGTCTTGAACCTTTCGGAAAACGGCGATTACGACATCCTTTCCGAAGTGCTACGCACCGCTTGCCTGATGAGCGAAGGCGAACTGATGCAAAGCGACAAGGCCGCGCATTTCGACATCAACGAAGCGGATTATTTCAATATCATCACGCGAAAAACCGCCACTTTGATGGAAGTATGCTGCAAGACAGGAGCTTTCTCCGTCGATGCCGACCGACAGCAAATCAGCGCTTTGGCACAATTCGGAAAATTTTTGGGCATTGCTTTTCAAATCCGCGACGACATTTTCGATTTTCAGCCTTCGCCGGAATTGGGCAAGCCTGCAGGCAACGACATCAAAGAGCATAATTTTACACTGCCATTGATTTACTGCCTTGATCATTGCAATGAAATACAAAGGAAACAATTGCTCGCTGACCTCCGTCAAGTGAATGAAAAAAGTGATTTGCTGCCATCTATCGTTGAACGCGTGATTTCTTCTGGCGGCATTGAATATGCTGAAAGCCGAATGCAGGAATTTATCAATCTTGCCTTGCAGCAATTGGATGGTTTTCCGCAAAACGACGCACTTTTCGCTTTGCGTGACTTGGCGCATTATTGCGTGGAACGAAAAGTGTAAGCTTTATTTCCTCAACTTTTCATTATTGAGATGTCTTTCCTTGTCGCGCGAGGTCTTCTTCTCCATGTTTTTGGCGAAAGCTTCAGTCAAATCGACACCGGTTTGGTTGGCGAGGCACATCAGCACCCAAAGGATGTCGGCCATCTCATCAGCCATGTCGCGGTTCTTATCTGATTCCTTGAACGACTGTTCGCCGTAGGTCCGGGCAACGATGCGTGCCAGTTCGCCGACTTCTTCAGTCAGCAAAACCATATTGGTCAGTTCGTTGAAATATCTTACGCCGTAGGTCTTAATCCATTCGTCGACGGCAGTTTGCGCTTCCTTTATTGTCATAATGCTGAGTCGTTTGTTGTTTATTTATTGAATTTGTGCTTGATCTTTTGGTATGCAAAATTACATTTTTCCAAGCTAAAATAATGGCAAGTTCAGAAAAACAAAATGCAAGACTAACAATCTTTACTATCTTTGCACGTTATTTCAACAATGAGACGCAACTGCTTTTTCATATTAGTATTATGCTTTTTGGTGCAAATAGCTTTCGCTCAGGAAGAAACGGGCGAAAAGAAAAAGACCAAAGTACACATCGAGCATTACGACCAAATCAGTTACAACCGCAATCTGGGCGAATTTCAGCGTCTTATCGGCAATGTGAAAATCAGGCACGACTCGGCTTATTTCTTCTGCGACAGCGCTTATTTTTACGAAAAAACCAACAGTTTTGACGCCTACCAAAATGTACATATCATTGTGAACGACAGCGTTGAGATTTTCAGCGACCTGCTCAACTACGATGGCAATGCACGCTTTGCTGAGTTTTTCGACAACGTCAAGTTGCGCGACGACTCAACCTTATTGCAGACGCAATACCTGACTTACGACCGAAACCAGCATCTGGCATGCTACCCCGACAGCGCCTGCACCACACGAGGCAATAAGACACTCATCAGTTGCCTAGGATACTACCGTGACGACTTGAAAGAACTTTCATTCTTTGAAAATGTGGAAGTCACAAGTCCAAAATACCAGATGTACACCGACACCCTTTTCTACAATACCGAAAAAGAGAAAATGTGGTTTTGGGGTCCTACCGACATCATCAACGAAGAAAACAAACTCTACGGGGAACATGGCTATTATCTTGTAGATGAAGACATTGCCTATTTCGATAAAAAGCCCGTCATGCGCAACGAAACGCAAAGATTGAAATCGGATTCCATTTTCTACAACCGTGCCATTGGATTGGCAAAGGCTTTTGACCATGTGGACATGATTGACACTTCTTACAAGGTTGTTCTTCGCGGCGACTATGTCGAAATGTGGGAGAAAAAAGGATTCTCCTACGCCACCGACAGCGCTTACGCCGCTTACTTTGACGATAGCGACACGCTGTTCATTCATGCCGACACCATGTTTTTCCATTTCAAGACAAAGTGGAACAACGAAGAAAAAATGATTGGCCGCCGCAATGTGCGTTTCTTCAAATCGGATATGCAAGGCAAGTGCGACACCATGACTTATCTCGTCGCCGACTCCACCATCCGCATGAGGGTCAACCCGATACTTTGGGCCGAAGACAGTCAACTCACAGGGGATTTCATCGACATCAAGATCGCCGACCACAAAATTGACAGCGTCGTGCAACGAAACAATGCCTTCATCATCAACCAAGATACTGTTGAAGGGTTCAACCAAATCAAAGGCACCGACATCATCTCGCGTTTCCGCAATGGCAACATACACAACGTCAATGTGAACGGAGGCAATGCCGAAACCATTTACTGGTTGCGCGAAGACGACGCTGCGCTTATCGGCATTGATATCTCAAAGGCCGACAATATGGTCATTGAGATGAAAGGCAACAATATTTCGCTCATCAAATCTTATAAAGGCATCAGCGAAACCATGTATCCCGAAAAGGATTTACCTGAAAACGAACGCCTTCTGCAAGGCTTCAAATGGAACGACGAGATTAGGCCAAAGGATAAAGCCGACATCTTCCGCAAAGTTGATGCCGTAATGCCAAGGAATGATAAGCCGGAACAAAACGAGACCCTGACGGAGACATCGGAAGAGACACCTGCCCCACGACATAGAGTGAAAAACCCAAGATGAACGATGGATAGATGACGGGTGATGAGTTAATGGTGATGGTGATGGGTGACGGGTAATGAACAATTTTTTAAATCTTAAATCTTTAAATCTACGCCATATTATGAAAGAAACGTTTTACGATATTTTTCATCAGCTGAACAACACGCCACGACCATCACATCACGAAGAGCGCGTGGCCGATTACCTCTGCAATTTTGCCGAAAAACATGGTTTGCGTTATCGCCGCGATGCGCAGAACTGCGTCGTGATTGAAAAGGATGCCACGCCTGGTCACGAAAATGCTGAACCCGTCGTGATCCTCAATCACATGGACATGGTTTGTGTGGCAAAAGACGGCTATCTGCGTGATGGTCATCCATTTGACCCGCTCAATGATGAAATCAGACCTTACATCGAAATCGTCAAAAATCCTGACGGAACGGAAAGTCGCTGGATGAAAGCCGAAGGCACTTCGCTTGGCGCCGACAATGGCATGGGTCTTTCCATGGCCTTGGCCATTTTAGCCGACGACAGCATCGTTCACGGCCCGTTGGAAGTGCTGACCACCACTAACGAAGAAGACGGCATGAGCGGTGCCGAGGCTCTCAGCACCGATTTCATCCGTGGCCGCAAAGTCATCAACCTCGATTCGGAAGCCTACAATGAAATCACAGTGGGTGCCGCTGGCGCTTATCTGCAAATCGCTCATTTCGAGGCTGATTGGAAGCCCATTCCCGAAGGTTATGCCTTCCGTCGCATCGTGATAGATGGCGGATTGGGTGGTCATTCGGGTGTCGACATCAACAAAGGCCGTTGCCACGCCAATAAGGAAATCTGTCATTTCATCAATGATTTGGCAGATAAAGATATGTTGATTTGCGCCATCAATGGCGGTACGGCGAATGCCTCCATTTCTTCGGTGGCCGAGGTCGTTCTTGCCATAAAACCCGAAAACGGAAATGCCTTGGCAAATGCCGCTGCGGAATACAATGCCATGTTGCAAAAGAAATATGCGCAGACCGATGCTGCCATCAATATGCGCTGCGAAGAAACCGAGCCCCGCAAACAGTATTTGTGCAATGCCAGCGACATCATGCAAGCCGTTGAGGAACTGCCTGTCGGCATGATTGCCATGCGCGAAGATATGCCTGGCACGGTGATGACGAGCAACAATGCAGGACGCATCTGCACCGATGCAAACGAAGTGAGCATTTCGTGCCACTCGCGCAGTTTCAGCAATGAGGAGATGCGCAAACTTGGGCAGGGTATTACGGAAACCTTCAAGAAACACGGCGCAACAAACATCCAACTCCTGATGGACACGCCCGCTTGGGTGGAGCGCCCCGACTCGCCGCTGTTGGCACTTACCTGCCAGACTTTCAAGGATGTGCTTGGCTTTGAACCGAAGAAAGTCGCCATGCACTTTGTGCTGGAAGCCGCCTATTATGTGCAGAAATACCCAGGTGTAGAAATCGCCTCCATCGGCCCGCTCATCATCGAACCGCACTCCACTTCCGAGCGCGTCAACCTCGACACCGCCGACAACATTTGGAAGGTGACGGTGGAATTGCTGAAAAGATTGGCGTGAAAATAAATGACAAAATGGAAAAATCCCGCAACCAACGCATTACGAACATAACCCTTTGGGGCGCCATTGCCAACCTGCTGTTGCCTTTGGTGAAATTCCTTGCCGGCATTTTCGGCAAAAGTGCCGCCATGACCGCCGATGCCGTCCATTCCCTGACCGACCTCATCAGCGATGCCGTGGTTTTGGTCATGGTGAAGATTTCGTCGAAAGGCAAGGACAAAAGCCACGACTATGGCCACGGAAAATTCGAGACATTGGCCACGCTGGTAGTCAGCCTTTTGCTCTTGGTCGTAGGTGTCGGCTTGATGTCGAAAGGCATCGAAAGCATACGCTTTGTCATTGGTGGCGGCACCATCGAAAAGCCAAGCATGATAGCCCTTTGGGCGGCCGTCATCTCCATCGCCGTGAAGGAAATCCTTTACCAATGGACGGCGCGTGTCGGCAAAGCCGTCGACAGTCAGGCCGTGATAGCCAACGCATGGCATCACCGCTCCGATGCGTTGTCGTCGGTCGGTTCGCTTGTCGGCATTGGTGGCGCCATTTTGCTGGGCGGCAAATGGACCGTCCTCGACCCGATTGTCGGCTGCATCATCAGCATCGTCATTATTGTGGTGGCCGTCAAGATTTCGATTCCCGCCCTGAACGAACTGACCGATGCCTCTCTGTCCGATGAAATCGAAAACCAAATCATGAGCATCATCCAATCCGTTGAAAAGGTCGAAAACGTCCACGATTTGCGGACTTGCCGCAACGGACAAAACTACATTATTGATGCGCACGTTGTCCTCGATCCGATGATGACCGTCGCCGAAGCGCACGACATCACCGTGAAAATTGAAGCGGCCTTGCGCCAGGAATATGGAGCCGGCACATTGATTGCAATTCATGTTGAACCTGACGAAGACGCTGATTAAGCAAAAGACGCCGAGGTCGCGAGGTCACGGGAAAGCGAGTCATCCCGAAACCTCGCAGTCCCGCAATCTCGAAATCCAAATTGAAGTTTAAAATCAACACTAATAAAAAATGACCCCAAAACTCATCGACTTAAACGACTACGTCCATTCCGGCGAAGGCGCCAATGGCGAAAGCTTTTTCCACAAAACCGACCCGACCATCATGATGAAACTCTATTTTGCGTCGGCGCCGTACGAAATCATTGAAAATGAATTGCTTTTTGCCCAAAGGGTTTACGATTCTGGCATCCCGACGCCAAAACCAGGCGATTTCATTACCGATGGAAATGGTCGCTATGGCATTCGCTTTCAACGCATTGTGGGAAAGAAATCTTTTGCCCGTGCTGTTGGCGACGAACCGCAAAACGCGGAAAAATACGCCCGCGAATTTGCCCAGATGTGCCTGAAACTACATGCCACACATGTCGACAAAACACTATTCCCAAACATGAAGGAAGTGAACCTTGAAATGTTGGAAAACAATCCGTATTTCATCGAAAATGAACGTCAATGGGTGAAAGACTTCATGGCAAAAGTTCCAGATACCGACACCGCTTTGCATGGTGATTTGCAATTTGGCAACGCCATTATGACCGCTGATAAAAATTATTTCATCGACCTGGGCGATTTCGCTTACGGTCATCCGTATTTCGACCTCGGCCAAGTGCTTTTGACCTGCTGCTACGATGACGAGGATTTCGTACGCGAAAACTTCCACATGGAACTGGCAACCGCCAATGAATTCTGGAAATATTTTGTCAAGGAATATTTTGGCGAGAACGCTAATCTTGAAGAAATTACGGAAATGATTCGTCCTTATTCCGGATTGAAGACCTTGCTCATCGAGCGGAATGCCGGCATCTATATGCCGCAATTCCATGTACTTATGAGATAACCACTTGAAAAAATACATTTTTTCCATTTTTCCCTTGACTCGTACCTAAGGGCATAGACTAATTTTGCAGTCTGATTCAGAAATAGCGCTATGATGAAAGTAAACAACAAGTTAAAAATCAAAGAGTTTTCCCTGCTCTGCGGAGTGACGGTCAAGACCCTGAGGCACTACGAGAAAATCGGCTTGCTGCAACCTTTCGAGGTGGATGAATGGACTGGTTACCGTTATTACAACGTGAGCCAGATGCAAGCCATGGAGAACATTCGCCGACTGAAAGAGATGGGGTTCTCACTCGACGAAATCATCGAAATGTTCGCTTCGGGCAGCCTGAAACCTACCCTTCAGACCCTCGAAAAGAAGATTGCCGAAAGTGAGCGAGAACTTCACAAGCTTCAAGAACGCTGCACCATGCTCCGCAATTTGGTTGACTCGCAAAACAAGATTCTAAAAATGGAACAAATCAGTATTCAATCTCTTCCTGAGATTATCGTCGCGTCGCACCGCGAAACCATCAATTCTTACAACGATTTAGGCTGCCTTTGCTGCGAGGTCATCGGCCCCGAAATGGCACGTTTAGGTTGCAAATGTCCCGAACCCGGCTATTGCTTCACCATCGAGCACAATGAATACCGCCCGACCAACATCGACATCGAATATTGCGAACAAGTCGAGGAAATGGGCAAAGACTCCGAAATCATTCAGTTCAAGAAGATTCCGGCAGTCGAAAAGGCAATCTGCATGAAGCATTACGGCCCATACGAAAGGCTCTACCAAAGCTATGTCGAACTTTTCAAATACATTGAACAGCAAGGCTACAAGGTCATCGGAGCGCCCCGCGCCAACTACATCGACGGAATCTGGAATCAGGAAGACCCCGAAAAATGGCTGACCATGATTCAGGTGCCGGTGGAGAAAGCATAATTCTGATCGTAGAGTTGTTGCGTGCAACGTTTCTACTAAAATAGCAAATTTCCGTACAAAAAAAGATGAAAATCGTTTTTCTGTACGGAAATTTACCATTTTTGCAGCATAATTCATTTTTGATTCCAACAAGTTACGACAATGAAAAAAGTAAAAATCACCGTCATCAGGATGGCTTGCTACAAAGACCTGATGACACAGTACGAAAACCCAATAGAACACGCTTGCGAGCTGAGAGAAGGCCAAGTTTTCATCGCCAACGGTTGGCAACGCCCTGAAGGACTTTGCGAAAGCGCCTGGGAAACTATGTCGCCATTCGTGATGACCCTCGCCCACGGCGGCGAAAACTTCTACGACGGCTGGATGAAAAACCCGAAATCAGCCCTGATTTCGTGCAACGACGGTTTCCGGCCCGTCAGCTTCCTTATCGAAGCAATGGACGAAAATGCCGACTAAAAAGGCAAAATTATCTTGCGTTCCAATAATAATTGTATTTTTGCAATTTGATACTTGTTTTTGGCAATTCAACAAATCATTAATTTAATAATTTCACAAATGAAAAAACTATCACTTATCGTAATGATGCTGATTACCTTCAGCTTCGCTAAAGCACAACAACCAATGCCAGGTGAATTCGATTATGATTTCGGCGAATGGGGAATTGTCACTGAAGAACTCAACAACCTTAGTGTTTTCCTCACCGGGAAAAGTTCTTTAGTTCTCCAGTCGGATGGCAAATCCGTGATTTTCACTGAATACAGTGATGGTGGCCCTGCCGAAATTCTCCTCATGCGCCACAACACCGATGGTTCTATAGACACCTCATACGGTGAAAACGGTTATGTCCATCTGGCTCCGATGAGCAACAAAAACTATTTCTCTTACGATTCAAAGATTGTTGAAAACGACAACATGCTTCTTCTGGCTTATACCTATGGTAGCGACGGCGGTAACATGTGCCTGCTGAAAGTGGATTCCAACGGCAACCTGATTACCTCTTTCGGCAACAACGGTTATGTGACTTTCAACAAACAAGCCAACTGGACATTGGTTCCAAGATCATTAGCCATTCAAAATGACGGCAAAATCATTGTCGGCGGCGAATATGGCGAATTCGATTACGGTTCATGCATCTTGCGTTTCACGACTGACGGTCAACTCGACACCACTTTCGGCAACAACGGCATGGTGCTCCATGAATCATTCGATTCCAACGGCTGGCAAGTCATGGCCGTAGGCGAAAGCGTTTCTGTCGGCTCAGACGGTCGCATCTACCTCTGCGGATGGGAAGTCACTCCTGACGAAGAATGGGGTTCACCTTACAGCAGCAAAATCATTTGCGTTGACCAAAACGGCGATTTCGTTACTACTTTTGGCAATAATGGCGTTTGGGAATACAGCTTCAGCGAAGTCATCGACTTCATCAACGCTTGCAAAGTCATGGACGACGGCAAGCTGCTGATTGCTGGTGCCGCAGAAACCTATAATGAAATCCAAGGCGAACCGATTTACAGCGTATATGTTGCAAGACTGAATCCCGATGGCACTTTCGACACCACTTTCGGCAACAATGGCTTTACCATGGCCCAGTGCATTGAAAACTCATGCAACTACTGCCACGAAATGGCTGTAGCCGACAATGGCGAAATCTATCTCGCAGGTTACGTTTGGCAAGATTTGAAAGACATGCTGATTGGTGCATTTAACGCCGACGGCACACTGAATACGGATTTCGGCGAAAACGGTTTCGACCACATCACATTTGGCGGCAACAAGACTAGCACCGCTACCGACATTGCTGTTCAGGATGATGGCAAAATCGTTGCCATAGGCCACTACGAACACGAAGAAACTTTCGCCGATTACATGCTCGTCCGTCTTCACACCGCTGCCAGCCTCGATGCTGTCGAAGAGAACACCATCGCAAACGGCATCTACACCTATCCTAACCCAGCAGTCAATGAAGTTCGTTTCGTGAACCTCGAAAACGAATGCATTGCTAATGTTTACGATGCAATGGGCCGTTTGGTCATGCGTGAAACTGTTTCCGCCGAAAGCGCACTGAACATTTCACTGCTCACTTCAGGCAACTATTTTGTCGAACTGATTGACGGCAGCCAAATCATCAAGACAAGATTCATGAAGTAATTCGATTCACAATACATTGAAACAAAAAAGCCAGCGTAATGCTGGCTTTTTTGTTTTTGGCATGTAGAGACGTTCCATAAAACGTCTCTAAGCAAATATCATTTCATGAATTCCTTCATGTCCAGATTCAGGATGAAATCAAATTCAGCTTCATGAGCAGGGTCAACGCGGGTGAATGCCGTGGCAGCCACGCCTGCAGTCGGGTCAGCCAACGGACGCAATTCCAAGACATCCATCACCGAAGACGTGAATTTCGCACTATCAAACATCTGTTCTTTTGGCGCTCCGGCAGGACGTTCCAAGACCAGGAAATTGTAAGTGTCGTTTTCCTTACCCTTCCACATTTCCTCCTTGGTGATATGGATGTTGTTCAAGTAGGCCATAATCGGGTGAATGCCACTGATATGCGTCTGCAATTCGTTCAGGCAGAAACCTGCAAAACGCAAAGGATTGATTTCAATCGGAATGGCTTTCTTGCCATCGTAGCGGAACTCAATGTGCATCGGAAAATCGCGCAAGCCAATGACCTTGTTAGTCTGAATCAGGAAATCCATGAAAGGCTTTTCATACTGGTCGTAAAGTTTGCGGCTTGAGCAGTACAAGCGGTCGCTGGTGTCCGATTCGTTGGCAAAGCGATGATGGTAGATGTTCCAAATGACAGGCTCACCTTTTTCATCGAAATAAGCGTCAACGGCATATTCTTCACCTTTAATATATTCTTCAATCAGGAAATTCTGCGTCCCGACTACATATTCTGGGAACTGCTCTCCTACTTTCTTGAAATTCAACTGGATATCATCGATTGCTGCTTTCCATTCCTCAGCATTATGAACCACATAAACTCCAGCACTAAGGAAACCAACCGAAGGTTTCAGCACCAAAGGAAAATGCAAGGTGGACGCATCAATATCGCCCATATCCTTGATAGCGACTTCGCAGAAGAAGAAATCAGGGTACATATCCTGACAAATGCGACGGAAAGTGGCCTTGTTTTTCAACAACTCGATTTTTTTCTTCAGTTCCTCATCGGGCAGTTTCTCGACAATCCAGCCCAGTGCGTTTTCCGACATTGTGTAAATACGATGACGCTTCTGGTATTCAGCAATGAATTGCTCATCGTCATAAAGATTGAGCGCATAACCATCGGCAACCAGTTTTTCCGACATGGCATTGCGCAAAACCGGCAGATTATTCTCAATCGCCGTCTGTATCAGTTTCTCCGAAACGTATGGTTTTTCTAATATCAACATGATTTTGCGTATAAATATTTCTGCAAAGGTAGACAATTTTCCACTTCATTCATCCAAAATGAAAAGAGTTATGCTTTTCCGCTTGTATGTCAGCGAAAAATAGTATCTTTGCAACCCGTAATGGTAAAAGCAAACGCGATATGAAATACGGATTCGACAACGGGAAATACCTCAAAATTCAATCGGAACACATTAAGGAACGCATTGCAAAGTTTGGCGACAAGCTTTATTTGGAGTTTGGCGGCAAGCTGTTCGACGATTTTCACGCCAGCCGCGTCCTGCCGGGCTTCGAGCCTGACAGCAAACTTAAAATGTTGCTGCAACTGAAAGACGATGCCGAGATCATCATTGTCATCAGTGCATTGGACATTGAGAAAAACAAGGTGCGTGGCGATTTGGGCATCACTTACGATGTCGATGTGTTGCGCCTGCGCGATGAATTCATCAATTGCGGCTTGATGGTCGGTTCCGTTGTCATTACGCATTTCAACGGTCAGGCAAGCGCCATCGCTTATCGCGAGCGTCTCGAGCGCATGGGCATCGACGTTTATTACCATTACATTATCGAAGGCTATCCCACCAACGTCAACCTTATCGATTCCGATGAAGGCTTTGGCCGTAACGATTATGTGAAGACCACACGCCCGCTTGTCGTGGTCACGGCACCGGGACCTGGCAGCGGAAAGATGGCCGTGTGCCTCAGTCAGTTATATAACGAAAGCCGCCGCGGCGTCAAGGCCGGTTATGCCAAGTTCGAGACCTTCCCGATTTGGAATCTGCCACTGAAACACCCTGTCAATGTGGCTTACGAAGCCGCCACTGCCGACCTCAACGATGTGAACATGATTGACCCCTTCCATCTTGAAGCTTACGGCAAAACCGCTGTCAACTACAACCGCGACATTGAGATTTTCCCTGTGCTCAATGCAATTTTTGAAGGCATTTATGGTGAGAATCCATACAAATCGCCTACCGACATGGGC
Source organism: Bacteroidales bacterium (assembly GCA_024400455.1). Taxonomy (GTDB): domain Bacteria; phylum Bacteroidota; class Bacteroidia; order Bacteroidales; family F082; genus Limimorpha. The sequence goes on from JAKSMU010000020.1 coordinate 17,830, forward strand.
GTGAACATGGTGGGCAACTGCATTTCGGACGATGAAGTGTGTTGTGAAGCCTCAAAGCAGGAAATCATCCGTCGCTACTATACCGCCCTTTGCAATTTTGCAGCAGGCAAATCAAGCGACAACGAAGTAAATAAAATCGCCTTGCTGATGAAACAGGCCAAAATCACCACGGCCGACCGTCGCACCACCACGGCCGCCAAGGAAAGAAAAGAACAGACCGGTGTGGCCTCAGCCGCCATCGAACTGGCCGACGGCACCATCATCACGGCAAAAACCTCTTTTTTGTTAGGTCCAAGCGCAGCCCTCATTCTGAACGCTATCAAGCATTTGGCTGGCATCGGCCACGATGTGAAACTCATTCCGCAGGAAATGATTGAGCCTATCCAAAAGACCAAAGTCAATTTGTTGCACGGGCACAATCCACGCTTGCATACCGATGAGGTTTTGGTAGCGCTATCCATTCTGAGCCTTAACGATGAAAATTGTCGTAAAGCCTTGGCTTGCTTACCGCAATTGAATGGTTGCCAGGTTCATACAACAGTAATGGTTAGTGAAGTCGACCGCAAAATCTTCAAAAAACTTGGCATCGGCCTGACTTGCGAGCCAGTGATGAAAAAATAGCAAAACACATTTTCATTCTAGTCAATACAATACGAACAACATAATAGTTTTTTCATAACATTTGTTTTTTCGGCCTTGTCACGAGTTGGCAGGGCCGTTTTTTTTCGTTCATTTTCACATCATTCGCAACAAAACACTAATTTTGCAGTTTTTAAGCAGAAATATACAATACTATTTAAACAATACTATTTAAATATGAAAAAACATTTCATCAAGGTCGCGCTGCTTTCATTGATAATCCTCACGACAGGCAGCGTCAATGCGCAACAAGCTGTACGACAGCTTTCACAGCGCATTTTAGGCGACAAAGCTTCACAATTTGAATTTGTCGTTCAAAAAAACGACAAACCAGAAAAAATGGAAGATTTTTTCCGCATTGAAAGCAAAGACGGAAAAATTCAAATTACCGGTAGCAACGATAACTCAGTGGCAATGGGCCTCAACTATTATCTGAAGCACTATGCCCACGTTTATGTATCGTGGAATGTTGCCGACCCGGTAGAATTACCTAAGAAATTTCCTGCCATTGAAAACGAAAAACCCATTTACAAAAGAGCTTTGGTTGAAGACCGTTTCTTCTTGAATTACAACACATTTGGCTACAGTCTGCCTTGGTGGGGCTGGGACGAATGGGAACGCCTCATCGACTGGATGGCCATGAATGGCATCAACATGCCGCTCGCCATGACGGGACAAGAAGCCGTATGGTACGAAGTGTGGAAAGACTATGGCATGACCGATCAGGAAATCCGAAACTATTTTTCCGGTCCAGCATATCTGCCTTGGCACCGTATGAACAACTTGGACGGTTTCCAAGGTCCACTCCCGATGACGTGGATTAACAATCAAAAGGAATTGCAGAAAAAGATTGTGGCCCGCGAACGCGAACTCAACATGCGTCCTGTACTTTCAGGTTTTTCAGGGCACATTCCACAATACATTGCCGATGCTTACCCTGCAGCCAAAATCAAGAAAAATGCGCAATGGCACGGTTTTGAGTCTACCTATTTCCTCGACCCAAGCGAACCGCTTTTCGCCCAAATCCAGCAGAAATTCATCGAAAAGCAAACCGCACTCTATGGCACTGACCACCTCTATGCCGTCGACCCATTCAACGAAATGGATCCGCAAAGTTGGATAGGAGATTATCTGATGAAAACGGCCTACAGCATTTACGAATCGCTGGCTCAAGCCGATTCATGCGCAAAATGGGTGCAGTCGGGTTGGATGTTTTATCGCCAAAGCACACTGTGGGACAGAGAACGCATCAAGCAATATATAGGCGGAGTTAATCCTAATAATCTCGTTTTTCTTGATTATTACTGCGAAAATACAGAAATCCATAACGAAACCGACAATTTCTTTGGTTCCCAGTTCATTTGGTGCTACTTGGGCGACTTTGGCGGTAACAGCAAATTGTCGGGCAATGTCTACCTGCTGAATGAAAAACTCTGCAATATGCTTGGCTTGAACAACAAATCAGCCAACACCGGAAAAATCCAAAATGGCAAACCCATGCAAGTTGGAAAACCTGGCAATAAAGCCAAATCTTCGGGCAAAAACGCCAACCAGAAACGCCAGGAAGCCATGAAAGGCGGCTCAGTCGAAAACTTGACTGGCATTGGCGCCACTTTGGAAGCACTCGATTGCAATCCGGTTATGTACGAATTCCTTTTCGAACGTGTATGGCAAAAGGATATTGATGTTGATGAATGGATAAAAGATTGGTCGGCAATACGTTATGGTAAAGAAAACGAAAAAGTTGAAGCCGCATGGAGCATGATTGGCAAAAACGTTTACACTAACTGGGTTTACGACGTGAAAAATTCTAAACTGACGGAACGTCCTGCATTTCCAATGAATAATGGCCAAAAGAAAGCGGAAATGAAGTCAAGAAAGAAAAAGGAAGAATATGTTTTCAGCAACGACTCGCTGCTTGCAGCATGCCAAACACTGCTGAGCAACAAGTCAAAACGCGACAGCTACAGTTACGACCTCGTCAATTTCTATTCGCAATGGATGGGCAATTACTTTGAAGACATTTACAATCAATTCCTTGAGGCCTACAACGCCAAAGACTTGAAAAAGATGAAAGCGCTGAAAAAACAGTTCGACGAACTCATCAATGATGCCGATGCCTTGCTTTCATCACATTCATCATTCCTACTCGGCAAATGGATTAACGATGCACGCAGCATAGGAACAACTACTGCCGAAAAAGACTATTACGAAAAGAATGCACGCACCATCATCACCACTTGGGGCAGCAACGAACTGAATGACTATGCCTGCCGTTTGTGGGGCGGATTGGTAAAAAACTATTACGGCCAACGTTGGAACATATTTTTCGACACCGCCATCACTGCTATTGAAAATAACCGTACGGTGAACAGAGTGCAGCTTCAAAAAGATTTGATTGCCTTCGAGCAACAATGGGCTAACCAACACGAAACATACCCTGCTGACGCACAAGGCAAAACGGCAAAGATTGCCAAGAAAATCAACAAGAAGATCAACAAGTACTACGTCAAGGAAAAGCAAGCACAGCAAAAAGTCTTAGAAAAGGCAAAGGCAGAAGAAATAAAAGCCGAAAAAGGAAAAGCTGGCAAACCGGCACCACAAAAGCCTAATGGATCTAAACCTGATGCAAGCAAACCGGAAAAGAAATGAAAATAAAAAAGCAGGCCGTAAGCCTGCTTTTTTTATCAGATTATCTTTAATCGCTTTATCTGCTTCCGCGGCCAGATGAACTGCTGCGGCCACTTGAACTTGAACTGCTGCTTGATGAGCTGCGTCCACTTGAACTGCTAGAACCTCTCGAACTTGTTCCAGTGCTTGAAGAGCTGCTGCTACTTGAGCGACCCATGCTCGATGACGAGCTTCTACCATTTGAAGAAGTGCTGCTGGAACTTGTTCCGTTGTTGTTCGAACGTGAGTTTGAACCACTATTGACATTACTATTTGTCCCAGTTCTGCCTGAGCTTGACGAGCTACCGTTGCTTGGGCGGTTCACGCTACCTGAGTTGCTGCTTCCTGTACCAGTTCTGCCTGAGCTTGACGAGTTGCCGCTGCTTGGACGGTTCACGCTACCTGAATTGTTGCTTCCTGTACCAGTTCTGCCTGAGCTTGATGAATTGCCGCTGCTTGGACGGTTCACATTACTGGAGCTGCTTGTACCAGAATTGTTCGGACGACTTGATGCGCCATTGCCATTCAGGTTGTTGGTCGTGCCTGCGTTGTTCGGGCGGCTTGTTGCACCGTTATTTGAACCATTATTGACACGTGCACCATTATTATTGTTTTCATCGCGTGAGCTCATGCTGCCAGGAGTGTTGCTTGGATTGCTCGGGCGAACCGTAGCCTGTGAGTTACCATTAGGTATTGGAGTATATCCCTCACCATAGTGTTCCGGATGATTCACTGGATAGCCGCCATTGTTATAGTGGTATTGATAAGTGTGGTGCATCGGGTCGTGATGTGGAGGCATCGGAGCGCCAGGACCATAACCCATTGGAGGTGGCATTGGCGGACGGTAGCCATCGTAGTAGAAGCGGAATTCGCATGGACGACGATAGTATCTTGGACGTGGAGGAAGCACTGTCACATAGTGGATTTCAGTGCGTGGTCCGTTCCAGCGGAAGGTCAGCGGATCGAAGTACTCGAAAGTTGTGAAGGAATAGAGTTCGGGGCCGACCGAGTAGTAAGGCATCACCGTGTATGTCCATGATGGATTTGGACGATAGGCAGGAATATCAATTGCTATTCTCTTGATTCTACCGGGGCAGACCTTAACGCGAGTCTTTGCGTAGTAGTATCCATCGTCTGGATCCAGATAGATGTAGACATAACCCTTGTAACGAACATCACCAATGTTCTGCACGTCATAGTAGAGGGTGATTGTGTTGTCATAATTGTTGTAAGTCATCACTGGCTGTGAAACGAGAACCAGTTCTGCTGGGTAATTCTGCGCTTTTGCGATGACGAATCCCATCATTACCAGGATCGTCATAAAGATTTTCTTTGCTTTCATGATGGTGTGTTTTTTAGGAGTTTGACATTTAGTTTTTCGCATTGTTGCGTTTTCTTGATTCATGCGATTATCGTGCCAAACTATAAAAATTCAAATTTTATCTTATTTTTCTGTTACTCTTGAAACGTTAGCATAATCAATATCAGGATGTTGCGTCAAGTATTCCATCATCAGTTCATTGGATGTGCGGAAGGTAGAACGACCTTCATCCTCGTGTTCATAATCGAAAACAGTCGTCATGTAACTATTCATCACGACATTGTAAGTTGTTGCCATATCCAATGGCTTTCCGTCTTCCATTGTGACGACAATATCAGTCATTTCGCCGTTTTCATCTTCCGAATAGGAATAACTACAGCCCGAACAATAGATTGGGCCCCCATCAGTAACATAACATGACTTCATCAAGCGAATGATTTCCTCACCTGTCAGATTCAGCTGTACGATTTCGTTATCAAACGGATCCAAGGCAAGCAAATCTTTCATCGTTACTGGGCGGACAGAAAGCGTATCGTAACGCACGCCACCCGGATTCTGGAAGCCTAAATCAGCATTCATAGTATAACGAATAGCATCAGTCATCAAGCAACCCAACGATTCCCAAGTAGTGATAGGCGTAAGATTATTGCCCACAACCGTTGAGAAATACTCATTGTTGTTGTATTCATCAACCATAGCTTGCACCTCAGCATTGCGATGCGGAAAGTCGCGCACTGAAAGCAATTCTTCCTGTTTGTCAACAACCTTGCCGTTTTTGAAAGTGAAAGTGCTCAAAGTCACGAATTTCACCTTGCTTTCAGCCTGAGTAATCATCACGCCATTGACGATTTGCGTTTCCGAAACTCTAGTGTGGGTGTGACCACCAAAAATGGCATCAAACTGAGGAAACTGCTCAGCCAGTTCACGATCTTCTTCGTAGCCGCAATGCGAAAGCAGGAACAGCGCATTACATTCATCTTTCAGATAAAGATATTCCGGAATAACTTCGTTTGCCGGACGAAAATGTGAACCGCCGACATTTTTCGGATGGAAATCAGGCAAACCGTTCATCCCTAACTGAATGGCACCGATTACGCCAAGTTTCAGGCCATTCCATTCGATGATTTCAAAAGGCTTGACAGGCATATTGAGCGAATCGTCGAAAGTGACGTTGGCGCAAACGTAAGGATAATTGGCCCAATTGATAACATTACGCAAGCCGATTGGCCCAGCATCCCATTCATGGTTGCCCAAACAGGAAAGGTTGAAACCGACCTTGTTCATCAATTCCACCATAGGGCGGGCGATGTCGGAATAGCGGTCGTTGATGGGGTTGCCCGAACGGTTGTCACCAGCAGAAAAGAGCAGCAAATCAGGATGTACCGTGCGCAGACTATCAACCAATGCTGCAAATTGAGGATAATTGTCGATGTTGGCGTGCTGGTCGTTAAGAGACAACACATACAGTTTTTGCTCTTTTGGGGCACATCCCGAAATGAAGAACAATACCACCAGAGCAGTTATTATTGCATTAACGATTTTCTTCATATTTTGATATAGATTTTCGTGTTGGAACGTAAAGCGCCATCCAAATCGATGATGTTGCCGTAAGCATCTCTCACTTCTATACCATCGGTTTTCAGAGGAAGATTATTGGCTCTCAGGTAAGCTAAGACTGCCGATTTGACTTTTGCACCATAGTAAGTCCTTAATTCCGTGTCGTTTACAAATACTTTCATGATGATAAATATTAGATGTTTATGGTGCAAATGTAGTTATTTCTCATTTACAATTGCAAAATTCAAATCAATTACAATTACAAAAATTCAATTCAAAAGTTTTTTCCATTATTTTTGCACAAAATTCTAAAAACACAATCATCATGAAATTAGACGGACGTAGACAAAGTACAAACGTAGAAGACCGCCGCGGAAAAGGCACTGTTGCCAAAGCAGGCGGATTAGGATTAGGCGGCATCATTGTTGCAGTCATCGTATTCTTTGTAACGAAAGATCCACAACAAGCATTTCAAGCCGCTCAAAATAGTGGCAATCCAACCGAAGTATCGGTGGCTAGTGAACAACTGGATGATCCTGAATATCAAGAATTAACCACTTTTGCTTCACAAATTCTTGCTGGTACCGAAGATGTGTGGTCAGCTGAATTCAAGAAACTGGGCAAAGTTTATCACGCTCCCAAACTCGTGATTTTCGAAGGACAAGTCACATCTGCTTGCGGTGGTGCAACATCAGATTGCGGTCCATTCTATTGCTCTGGCGACCAGTGCGTCTATCTCGATTTGTCATTCTTCAAGGAGATGAAGAAGCAAATCGGCGCTGACGGAGATTTCGCTTACGCTTATGTCATTGCCCACGAAGTAGGCCACCATGTGCAAAACGAACTTGGGACTCTCGGCCAAGCCCACCAAGCCATGCAGCAATATGGTCAAGGTACAAAGAGGGCCAACGAAATCAGTGTGCGCCTTGAACTGCAGGCCGATTTCTACGCTGGTGTTTGGGCTTACAACGACAATAAAATGTTCGGCTCATTGGAAGATGGCGACATCGAGGAAGCCTTGAACGCCGCTTCGAAAATCGGCGACGACTATTTGCAAAAGAAAGCCTACGGACGCACGATGCCTGAAACTTTCAACCACGGCACCTCCGACCAGCGCTCACGTTGGCTTCGCAAAGGTCTGAGAACCGGTGACATCAACCAAGGCGACACCTTCTCACCTGCTTACAACTCACTGTAAAAACATTTGTTATAAATACAACATAACGCCTCAACCTAAAGGTCGGGGCGTTTGTTTTTTATTCCTTTATGTTTCTGCAAGATGAAGAAATAATCCTTACTTTTGCCCCGTTATAAATCACATTCACTATGAAAACACATTCTCTCATCATCGCTATGGCACTCGCCATCATGGCTTTGCCATCATGCTGCAATAAGGCAGAAGAAACAGAAACAACCGAAACAAACACAACACCAATCACAATGAATACTACAATGGACGACTTGCTGACACGCCGCAGCGTGCGCAGCTACACTGAAGAAATGCCTCCTCGCGAGGTGATTGAAGAAATCTGCAAGGCTGGCACTTACGCCCCAACGGGCATGAACCGCCAAAGCCCAATCATCATTGCCGTCACCAACCGCGAAGTGCGCGACCAACTGAGCCGTCTCAACGCTGCCGTCATGGGTAGCGACAGCGACCCGTTCTATGGCGCTCCTGTCGTGTTGGTCGTTTTGGCCGATAGCACTGCTGCCATGACTTGGAAAGAAGACGGCAGTCTGGTCATGGGCAACCTGCTCAACGCAGCCCACGCAAAAGGCTTAGGCTCCTGCTGGATTCACCGCGCCAAGGAAGTCTTCGAGACAGAAGAAGGCAAGGCCATCCTCGCCAATTTGGGTGTTGAAGGCAATTTCGTCGGCATCGGCAACTGCATTCTCGGCTACACCAACGGCGACGAACCTGAAGCCCGCCCTCGCAAGGAAAATTATGTTTATTGGATTGAATAAGTGTAACTAAATCAAGCATAAAGCTTGTCGATGTGCGCGTTCAGGTATTTATGCAATGCCGAACGGGTTGAAAGGCTCGACAGGATGATGCCGATGACAATGATGCCGAGGTAAATGCAAACCGTGATTTCGGTACTTTGTATCAATGCCAGTTCAGGCATACGCTTATTGAGCCAAAACATCATCATAATCAGCAGAATGTCGGCCAACAAGGCACCAAAAAATCCCTGTGAGACACCGCTTTTCACAAACGGCTTGCGGATGAAAGCCTCGGTTGCGCCAACCAGCTGCATGCTGCGCACAAGGAAACGTTTCGAATAAATGGAAAGCCGTATCGTATTGCGTATCAACGAAATGGCAATGACAAGCAAAATAATGCTGGCAACTATCAAAGCCGCACCTATACGTTTGATGTTCTGATTGATGACTTCAACGAGTGATTTCTGATAATAAACCTCCTTGACATCCTCATTGCCAAGCAGCTGCGTTTCAATCACAGCCAAGCTATCATTGTTGGCATAATCAGCATTGAAACGCACATCGATGGAAGGCAGCAACGGATTTTCCTCATTGCCAAGCCATTGCAGGAAATC
>JAKSMU010000021.1 GCA_024400455.1 Bacteroidales bacterium
CAAACATGGCTTCATCGCTGATTCTTAACAAACGTATCATAACCACTACAGCTAAAGCTAAGGCTCTGAGAATGTATGTCGAACCTCTGATTACCCGTTCAAAGGAAGACAATACTGCAAATCGCCGTCTTGTTTTTGCATACTTGCAAAACAAATTTGCTGTTACCGAGTTGTTCCGTGAAGTCAGCACTAAGGTTGCTAACCGTCCTGGTGGTTACACCAGAATCATCCGCATGCCTTTCAATCGAGAAGGTGATGCTGCTGAAATGTGCATGATGGAACTCGTTGACTACAACGACGTCTACACTGGCACCGAAAAGAAGGCTGCCAAGGCTAAGACAACCCGTCGTGGTGGTAAGAAAGCTGCTCCAAAGGCTGAAGAAACTCCAGCTGTTGAAGCTGCTCCAGCAGAAGAAGTTAAGGAATAAGATCCTTTATTTCATCATAACATTGAAATAGGGCGACCCTTGGGCCGCCCTATTTGTTTTTACGAACATGAGTCAGACATGAATTTGTAGTAAATTATTGGTGTCAGCGTTGATGCCAATAGAGATGTGATGGCCGTGAGGAACTGCGCCTTCGGCAAGACTCCTTCCTGCCAGCAGGCATCGGGCACAAATCCTCCGCAATCTGAGGAAACAAAAAAGTTGTATCTTTGCATCCCGGAAAATTGAATAATCGTCATCAAAATGAAGAAAATATTGGTATTTGTCGTAGTCTTCTGCTGCACTATGGCGGCCATCGCCCAGACGCAGCCTAACAATGAAATCTGGTATACCTCGGCAAACCACGAGGTGGTAACACCAGATGCTTCCGATGCATTCGGAGCCAACATCCAAAGCAATGTTTATGATGCCGAGTCTGACCAAGGTGTCATTGCTTTTGACAGAGCCGTTACAAGCATCGGAGACCGTGCGTTCAGAAATTGTTCCGGTTTGACATCAATCACCATTCCAAGCTCAGTGACGAGCATTGGAGTGTCTGCATTCAGAAATTGCACCGGCTTGACTTCAATCACCATTCCTGACGGCGTGACAAGCCTTGGAGAACATGCATTCGACAACTGCAAAGGTCTGACATCAATAGGTCTTCCAAGCAGCCTGTTGAGCATAGGAACCTATTCGTTTAATAATTGCATAGAATTGACCTCGATAACTATCCCAAGCCGCGTGACAAGCATTGAATCCTGCATTTTATTATCATGTTCGTCTTTGCAATCCGTTACCGTTGAGAGCAGCAATCCTGTTTACGACAGCCGCGACAATTGCAATGCCATAGTTGAAACTGCAACAAACACCATCATTGCAGGCTGCGCAAATTCTACTTTCCCATCGTCGGTCAATGTCATCGGCAGATATGCATTCTCCGATTGTTTGGGCCTTACTTCAGTAACGCTTCCAGGCAGCGTGACGAAGTTGGATGGCAGGGCGTTCTCGGGCTGCAGTAACTTGACTTCAATAACGCTGCCAAGCAACTTGACAAGCATTGGTGGCATTGCATTTGGGGATTGCATAAGTCTGACTTCCATCACCATTCCGAATGGAAGTATTGGCAACGGTGCATTTCAAGGATGCTCGGGGTTGGAGTCAGTAACACTGCGAGACGGCGTGACAAGCATTGGGAATTATGCATTTAATGGTTGCACAAGTCTGTCATCTGTAGATATTTCAGACAGCGTGACAAGCATTGGAGAAAATGCATTTGGGTCTTGCACAAGTCTGACTTCCATCACCATTCCGAACGGCAATATTGGCAGCAATGCATTTCAAGGATGTACAGGATTGAAATCGGTAACACTGCAAGACGGCGTGACAAGCATTGGGAATTATGCATTTAATGGTTGCACAAGTCTGACCTCCATCACCATTCCGAACGGCAATATTGGCAGCAATGCATTTCAAGGATGTACAGGATTGAAATCGGTAACACTGCAAGACGGCGTGACAAGCATTGGAAATTTCGCATTCCGAGATTGCTCTGGCCTGACTTTTTTGATTATTTTAGGGACAAATCCACCGGAATTGGCCAATGGAGTTTTTTACGGTGTTTCACAAGACATACCGGTTTATGTGCCCAATGCCGAAATCTACATGTCGTCGCCATGGGGAGTATGTTTCACCAATATCTGCACCTTTTCCATGTTTGTTTACAAGCAGGTTGCACTGAACGAAATCAACATTTGCTTGCAAGGCACCGAACTGTCGGCGGAAGATGAGGCCGCCGTGCAGGGCTACACACAGGTTATCAATGGCGTTGCGGATGATGCCGAGGTGAACGAGGCCAACATTGCCATTGTTGAAAACGCAAGAATAGCAGCCTTGGCCATCATCAACTACCAGAATTACAGGGAAGAAAAAGATGAGGCCATCGCCGCCATCGAAGCAGCCTTGCAGGGCGAGACAAGCGAAAGCCTCATCAACTTGGTGCAGCCGCAAATCGACATCATCAACGGAGCCTACAAACTATCGGTCATCATCAATGTCAGGGATGCTGCGCTGGCAAAATTAGCCATAGTCGTGCCGTTCTACAAGATTGGCCGGGCCGAAGGCCTCGGCGAGATGGGCGAACCTTGTGAAGATTGTCCCGCCGTTGATGTCAGCAAAGGCACAAAGAACATTAGGCTTTATAATCCTGAAAAAGTAGAGCTCCTGAAGACCACTGGCGTGGAATGACCCATATCAATAGTGTGTTGATGTCACTTCCGACAAATGTGGTGTCATGAATGAACTGCATAAGATGTGGTCTTCAACCTTTGGTTTGATGGCAAATGAGAGACTTATTAAATAAATGAAATATGATCAAAATGAAAACGACAATGAAATTCGTGACGTTTGCTTTGCTCCTTGCAATGGCATCGTGCATTACAGACGGCAAGCAGGAAAAACAGGAAAGCCAAGAGTTTCAGGAGACGCAGGATGTGCAGGAAATGCAAGAAACAAAGATGCATGCCGATACTGTCGCCTTCGGTATTGGGTTTAATCGTTATGTGGGTAGCTGGCAGTCGGGCGAATCCTCGGTTTCCGAGTGCTTCTTACTGCCTGTCGCCAACGGCAATCCCGTGCTTCAGACGGTACGTGCCGAATTGATAAAACATACCGACTATTCCGATGACGACCTTCAAGGGGAGATGGATGCCTTCTATGCTGGTTTCGGTTCCGAAGAGGAAGATGAAGAGTTTAGCACGGAAGAGGAGAAGCGTATTGAGTTTTTCGATTCACCTGCCGGTTTCCTCAACTATTACTGTTTTGGCTCATTCTTTATGGAAGGTGCAGCCCATGAGGATTGGTACACTCAGTACAGCAGTTTCGATTTGACGACAGGCAAAATCATTGGCGAAGAGGATCTGTTTGTAGATTCCGATGAGGCCCGCAGTGATATAGCTGTTGCATTGCGTAAGGCCCTCGCTGAGTATGTCGGCGAAGCATACGACGAGGAGGCAGATCGTGAACTCGATATCGTCAGCCTTATGCTGAATAACCATGTCTATGTCGCTAACGAAGGACTTTATTATTGCTATTTTCCCAACGAAGTGTCTGATTATATGGCTGGCGAACCCGAACTGCTGTTGACCAAGGAATTTCTCAAGCCTTACATCAAACTTGACAGCCCAGTATATAAGCTGTGGTTCGGGAATGAGAAATAATACATTTGGATTCTAGATCTGGTATTTCGTATCGTTAATAACAAAAAAGGCTATTTGAAATATTGAAAAAGCCTTGACCATTTGGTCAAGGCTTTTTTCTTAAATATTATAAATCAATAAATTATTTCTTGCTTTTCTTGCTCATAGCGTAGGCTGCGCCGAAGCCGATGAACAGCAGGGCGCCACTGCCAAGGGGTGCGGCATCCTGGTTGGTGGTTTGTCCGTGGGCGGGCAATAGTGGCGATGAAACATTATTTCCACCAGCGGCACCATCGCGTGCTTCGCCACGGCCAAACAGACCACCGCCCTGAGATTGGACGTTGTTGTCAAAATATTGTGCCGATGCACCAATTGTCATTCCAAGAACCACGGTTATTGTCAATGCTAACTTTTTCATTTTATTGTGTATTTAATAATTTTACTGAATCCTCCTGATTCCTAACTCCTCACTCAACTACTATCTTTTGTGTCATGCCATCAAGGTTGATGATGTACATGCCAGCCTTCAGGTTAAGTGCCTTGTTGTAGCTGCCGCTGACAACTTCGCTGCTGACTACACGGCCAAGTTCGTCGACAATCTGCAGTGTGGCTTGACCTTCGATGTTATCAATGACCAGGTTGCCATTGCTGATGAAAGCGAAATCACTGGCTGAGCTTGTCGAGCCCTCGTCTTCATTGCCATTCACGCTGAACACCAACTTGAAGCGCGATGTGTAATCATTAGTCTTGGCATCGAAAGTGTAGCTCGCTGAGCCTGTCGAAGCGGCGGCCATCATGTCGGTATCGGCACCGGTCAGATTATCGATAAGATGCAGATAGTCCACATCTAGGTTTTCCACATTCACACTAATTGTGTATTTGCCATCCTTTTCAGCCTTGAAATTGACTGGCATTTCCGAGATGCTTGTTGAGCCTGTCGAAACGGATTCTGCTGAAACAACGGCAAATTCTTCATCGTTTTGTGGGATGTAAAGTTTGGTTAGACCTTCGTTCAGGTAGAATTTGTTCATGCGTGCATTGCTGCCGAAACTGACGCGCACATTATCGATGAGCGATTGTTCCTCATTGCCAACGGCAAGTTCTATCTTAGCTTGGCTTGCCCTGGTGCTGTTTGGTGCTTCGAATTGCAGGAATTTGCCATTGTCATCAGCAGTGGCTTGGATGAGTACTGCCTCGCAAGCCTTCACCACGTTGCCTAACACGAAGCCGGTTCCAGTTTCGTTCATCACATAGAATGGACGTCCGTCGGCCACAACTGCATCGCAGGTGTTGTTGTTGCCAATCAGGTTGAAGCCGCGCAAAACATCAAGGTTTTCCGTATACGACATTTCCTGACATAGCATTTCTGTTGTTGAATAGCTTGTCACCAAGGAACCTGTGAATTGAATCATTCTGTCAGCAGCCGAGGCGTAAAGCAAACCTCTGCAAGAATGGAAAAATCCAGTGGATTCCTGCTTGTAATTCATCCAATAGTGTGTCGGTTCGTAATAATAGAAAAGGTCATAGTCGCTTTCGCCTTCGGTTAGATTGTTCGTGTAGCCAGATAAGAACGGACAAGTGATGGCATAATAGCCGTCTTTCGCTCCTGGTGTGAACGCATTGATGCTCTTTCTTATGGTCACATTTTCAAGCAACTCGCTCACATTGTATATCATTTGGGCACCATCTTCAATAAAGGTGCTACCGGCAATAATGTGGTTGTTGTTTAGTACGACACCGCTATTGACGGACAGCAAGGCTGCATTTATTCTGCCGCTGCCTGTCGTGGTGTAATCGTCGAGGATATAGATGTAGTCGTTTGCTTGCGGAGCGTCTTGCAGCCAGTCGCCCTGGTAATGGATGCTTGGATTTCCCTCGCAAAGCTCGAAGTTGGCCACCTTAACCAGTTTTGCTTCAGGTATGCCGCCCCATGTTCCGTAACATTCTGGTATGAACACTTTTGCGTTTTCCGTCAGGTTGGAGGAGAGGTTGCCAGCCGAAGGCTTTGTGCTTGCATTGCAAATGACCTGCGTCAATGGGCAGTTGTCGAATGCTTGGTTGCCGATGGAAGTGATGCTGTGATTGAAAGTTATCTCGGTAATGTTTCGGCATTCGTTGAATGCGTTTGTGCCGATTGAGGTTGCGTTTTTAATGAAACGTTGGGCGGTTGCGTTGCTCAGATTCTCGCAGAAGTTGAATGTCATTGATTCGATGGCAGAGACATTGCCGTCGAAATTGATGTCAGTCAGGCTTGTGCAGGAATTGAAGGCAAAAGAGCCGATAGTGTGAATTGTTTCGGGCAATGTGATGGTTGTAATATCTTGGCAGATACGGAATGCGTGATCGCTGATGCGAGTGATGGTCATCGTATTGTCACCGTCAGTGATGGTCTCGGGAATTGTAAACGAACCACTGAGTTTCCAGTCCTGGTATTCCGACAGCATGGCTTCCGTGTCGCTCAAACGGGAGTATTTGATGCCGTTGAGGTAATAATCGGCTTGGTGGAAATTCAATTTAAAGAAGTCGCCCCATCCAGTAGATGCTTCTGAAGGGCAGTAATTTGTGACAACCGGCGTGGAAATAATGAGATTGCCCCAATCAAGGCTTGAGGGGTCGTAAAAGACATCCTCGCCAACAGTAGGAGCTACGATGGCGTGTGAAAAGATATGCATGATTTTCCGGCAGTCCTCAAAAGCACGGTCGCCAATGGATGTGAGGGTGCTTGGGAACTCGATGTGAGTCAATGATGTGCAACCCGAGCAGGTTTCAGCAGCAATGGCAGTGATGCCTTCCGGCAGGTTAAGGCGGGTCAGTGCAGCGCAACCTTTGAAGGCTCCGGCACCGATGGAAATGAGACCCTCTTGCATATTGACATTAGCAAGCGATGTGCAGTTTTCAAAGGCGTTGTCGCCAATGGTTGTGAGGGCTGGCAGATTGAAGCTGGTCAGCGAAGCACAGCCCTTGAAGGCTTTTGCCCCGATGGTTTCAATGCCGAGGGAAGGATGAAACGAAGTCAGGCTTGTTAATGAGGTGCAGTCTTCAAAGGCGCTGTCGCCTATGCCCGTAAGATTGCTGAAGACGCTGACGGTGGTCAGGTTGCTACAGCCTTTGAAAGCAGCTTCGCCTATAAAGACAACTGTTACAGGCAGGTTTATTATTTCTGTCAAAGTCGTGTTGTTTTCAAAGGCATGAGCGGCAATCGTCGTCACATTCATCGGTGAGTTATCTAATGGAAGCGAGACGGCTTCGTCTATTATTTGGTCAAAATCAATTACAGGGTTGGTCTTTCTGTAACCTGTGATGGCCACGGTGCTGTTGGAAGTGCATGTATAATCGAAATAGTCGTCGCTGAATGAGTAAGGCAGAATTTGCTGGAAGCTACCCCAGTTTGAAGGGATGGTGTATTCTTCGACATCTAACACGTATAGTGGAACGTTAAGCAGATCGGAAGTGAGCCCGATATGCATTTCAAAGGCTTTAGTGCCAACTTGGGGTTTGGTCGGGGCGAGGCAATAGATTGCTGACATGTTTAGAGAGCTGTTAAACCCATAGACGTAAAAAGCTCTTATGCCTATTTTTTTTAATGACTTTGGAAGTATGAGGCTGCCATCGTAACTGTTAGCGTCGCGGAAAGCCTCATCACCGATTTCCTCTAATTGGGAATCAGGTGCAAAAGTGATATGCCAATAACTGTTCTTGTAAGATGTCCAAATGAAAGCTTGCCTTTTGATAATCCTGACATTCTTGCCAATGGTGATGTTTCCGATGCGTGGATTGTCTAAATGATTAAGGTTCAATGCATTTTCGCCAATTGAAGTAACCAGGTAAGTCTGCCCGTCGTGAGTCACTTCGTCAGGGATGTTGATATGAGCATAATCCGGCCATTCTCCGGAAGTGATAAAGCCGTACACTTCGACCGTGTTCTGGCTTGTAACCCTATAACGGTTCTTGCAATTATCAATTTTTTGACCATCAAAAGTGATACCAAGGCTTTCAATATTTTCAAAACCGCCCCAATTGCCGCCTGCGGTGTAAGGCGTTGCGTCCATCACATACAGTGTTTTGTCGGTAAGGCCTTGGAAGGCGTTTTGACCGGCAACAGGAGGTTCAGGGTTCCAACATTCCACTTTGCTGAAATTGCTGCATCCGCTGAAAGCCTCGTCACCGATTTCTTCCACGGCCTCGCTCAAGACCAGGGAGCCTACTAAGCCGGTGCAATCCTTAAAGGCTTGGCTGCCGATATGCTTGACACCCGTAGGCAAGTCCAGGACCTTAATGTCGGCGCAACCAGCAAATGCTTCATCGCCGATGTATTCAAGCTTTGAACCGGACTGGAAAGTTAAGATCATGTCGGAAACATTATCATTTGCATCCCTGCTTCTCAATCCCTTGAATGCGGCGTTGCCGATGCGGGTGACGTTTTTGCCTATCGTGATATTTTCAAAAAAATCTGCACCCCCAACGCCGGATTCAGTTCCGAACAATCCATCAGCAATTGAAACCACGGAATAAGCCGTGTTGTTTTCCGTAACCGTTTCAGGAACAGTAATATTCTCCCAATAGAACCTAAGAGGTTCTTGATGAAGAATATGGTAACCTCTGTTAACAAGACTTACTCTATATAACTCCACAGTATTGTCAATGATATCTAGGTAATTGTAAATGTAGAAAATATCGTACTCGGTGGGACATATAGAGAAGCTGTTTGCTTCCAGGGTGTAAGCGTTCCATGAATCATTGTTTTTATAAGTCATGAAATTCACGGTTTCTATCCCGGCATCACTGGGAAAAACGTTATCTCCCAAAGTTGGCGGGTTAGGGGCATAGCAATTTACCGTAGTGATACCTGTGCCATAGAAAGCGTTGCTGCCTATGGTTCGCATGTGATAAGGAATGTTGATGCTGCCGGTAAGATTGGTGCAACCATAGAAGGCTTCGTCCCAAATGGTTTGCAAATGCGCAGTCTTACTAATGTTCAGGCCTGTCAAGGAAGTGCAGTTTTCAAATGCCCGATCAACAATCATTACCAAAGTGTAGGTGACATTGTTTGCAGGATTGAGATACGTATCCTGAAGTTCGATGACGCCACCTGAAAAATTCTCATCAGGTCCAAGCAATGCGATTTTGTTGTCTTCTATGATGCCGAATTTAAGGCGGTCAAAAAAAAGATATTCCGCATTTTGGCTCCATCCGGCGAATGAAGCGCAGAATAACATAAGTATAATTAATGCTCCTTTTTTAATTAAATGTTTGATTCTCATTTTGTTGAAATGTTATTTTGTTGATTTTGCTTCCAAAAAGGACTGCAAAAGTAGCAAAAAAAGACTTCAAAATGATTTATATATGAAAATGTAGAATCTTATTGGACAGTTTGGAATGGATGAAACGTTTTCCTGGTGTTTCGCTCAAACATCACTCCATCTGTTCCAACCCAATCATCTTGTTCATTTCAATCTTCGTTCCGTCGGTAAACACTAAGCAGCGTGCGGTTTCGTCGATGTCTTTCAACTGGCCTTCCTTGTTTTGGTAGGAACCGCCTTGCTTTCGGTTGTCGGCAACGAAATAGGTGACGCTCACAATGGGATGTTCCTTAATGATGCTTTTGAGATGCGCCATCTGGCGGTTTAGGTTGTCATTGTCTTCATCGCCAAGCTCTATCAGACCTTCCGTCAGTCGGGCTGTCTCTTTCACTGCGGCGTCGTAGCCGGTCAAGGCGGCGAAAGGCGCAAACTGGGCGGCTCGGTTCCACATCGGCATCTTGGGATGGGTCTTTGAGACGTGGTGCGGCAGGTCGATGATGTCTTCGTAATTGTCCGTCATGCCTTGTGTCCTCCTATCTGTCGGTTCCTTTCCTTTGCTGTCGAGCCTTCTTCGAAATTCAGGCCTTTCAGCAGGGCGTTGCTGCCGAATTTCTTCTTGATTTCCAGAATGGTTTCCTGCATCTGCCTTTCCTTGGCTAAAGCTGCATCGTCGAGTTCCTTTTGCTGCTGCAGGGCCTCGTAGTCGGCAAAAAGGTCAAGCTGTCCTATCTGCTGGTTCCTTTCCTTGGCTTCGGCATCGTCAATCACATCGTTCACCGTGAGGTTAATCCGCCGTACCAGCAGGTTCGGGTTGACGATGCGGGCGAACAATTCCATGGCTGCTGCGGTGAGTTGTTTCGTCGATGAGGTGTATTGTTCCAAGGTCACGCTGCCGTGCGAGGGTTTGGGAATGAGCCGTCCGTAGTGGTCGGTCGCCGTCGGGCCGTTGTAGGTGGCGGCGCGTTTCGGGTCGCTGAGGTTCTCGCTGTCGTAATCCACCATCAGCACCACTTGTTTGGTCATCTTTCGCTTGCTTACCAGGTTGAGCGCCATGGCATCAGCCATCTCGCACACCACCACGCGGGTCTTGGCGTAGTCGTAGCCGCACGAGAGCACCTGTCCGCTGCTGAAGGAATTGGTCTCGGGCTTATAGGCTTTGATTTGGTCGATGGTACAGGGTTCCCAGCCCCAAGCGTGGTCGATGAGCAGTTCCGCATTGACACCGAAGAGTTTGTAGAGCAGTTCCTCGTTTTCGATGGAGCAGCGGGCTATCTTGCCCATGGTGTCGATGCCGTAAGGTTCCAGCCTATGTGCTATGCCACGGCCCACGCGCCAGAAATCGGTGAGGGGGCGGTGGTTCCAGAGTTCGTGGCGATACTCCATCTCGTCGAGTTCGGCAATCCTTACGCCGTCCTTGTCGGCAGGGATGTGCTTGGCTACGATGTCCATGGCCACCTTGCAGAGGTAGAGGTTGGTGCCTATGCCCGCCGTTGCGGTGATGCCGGTCTCTTTCAGCACATGACGAATCATTTTCAAGGCCAGTTCATGAGCTGTCATCTTGTAGTTCGCCAGGTAGTCGGTGGCATCGATGAAGACCTCGTCGATGGAATAGACGTGTATGTCCTCGGGGGCGATGTAATTGAGGTAAATCTGGTAGATGCGTGTGCTGTATTCGATGTAATAGGCCATGCGGGGAGGGGCGGCGATGAAATCGACCTCCAGATCCAAGTGTTCCTTGAGCTGCGCCTCGTAGATGGACTTGCCCGAGACGCGCATGCAGCGTCGGCACCGCTCGGCGTTCACCTCTTTGAGCCGCTGGTTGACTTCGAACAGGCGCGCACGGCCCGGTATGCCGTAGGCCTTGAGGGCAGGGGAGACGGCCAGACAGATTGTCTTTTCCGTCCTTGAGGTGTCAGCCACGACCAGGTTTGTCGTCAAAGGGTCGAGTCCGCGCTCCACGCACTCAACAGAGGCGTAGAACGACTTCAGGTCGATGGCGATATAGGTGCGTTGCTGATTCATTGCGGCAAAAGTACGCAAAAAGAATGGAATGGAAGTGGAATGTCTCATTGTAGTTCCGGTTAATAGGATTTTTGAATTTTTCGTATCTTTGCCGCCCGTTTGAATATGAATTTTACTTTAACAATTTGACAATGAAAAAATTGCTTCTCATTTTCGCAGTCCTCTGCTGCACAATGGCAGCAAACGCACAGACACAGCCAGCCAATGAAATCTGGTACACTTCGACAGACCATATAGTGGTGACACCATGTAAACCTGGTGCCTTTGGCACTGATATCCTAACCAACACTTATGATTCCGAAACCGACAAGGGTGTCATCACTTTTAATGGTGATGTGACACGCATTGGAGAAAAAGCATTCTACGGTTGCTCAAGTCTGGTTTCCGTCAGCATCCCCGACAATGTTACAAGCATTGGAGAAAGAGCATTCCAAAGCTGTTCGAGCCTTCCTTCCATCACCATTCCAAACAATGTCACGAGCATTGGACAATATTCGTTCTATGGCTGTTCGGTCCTTGCTTCCGTCAACATTTTAGGCGATGTGACGAACATTGGAAAATATTCGTTCTATAATTGTACGAGTCTGGTTTCCATCACCATTCCAAGCAGTGTGACGAGCATCGGAGGCCATTCATTCTACAGCTGTTCGAGTTTGGCCTACATAACTGTTTTAGCAGAAGAACCTCCTGCATTAGGGGATAATTCCGTGTTTGGCTTTAACTTTGTTCCCAATGACATTCCTGTATTTGTCTCCAGCGTCGAGGCCTATAGTTCATGTTCGTGGGGTGGATTCAGTCAGTTTTTCATTTCTTATGCCGACTACAAACAGAATGTCGTTGCAGAAATCAATGCTGCAATACAAGGTGCCTCTCTTTATGAGTCGGAAGAAGCTGTCATAAATGACTATTTGCAACAGATAAATAATGTGCCGGACGAACTGTCGGCAGAAAATGTGACTGCAATCAGAACGGCTAAGAACGCTGCTATGTTGGTCATCAACCTAAGGCCGACAAGGGAAGCCGCCCTTGCTGCTATCGAAGAAGCCATGCAGGGTGAGACAAGTGCTTACCTCACAAATTTGGTACAGGAGCAAATCGACATTATCAACGGCACAGCAGATATACCGACAATCAACAGTGCAAGTGAATCTGCAATAAGAATTCTGAATTCGGTTATGGACACATACAAGGCTGGCAAAGCCGAAGCCTTTGGAGAAATGGGCACCGAATGTGAGGACTGCCCTGCCGTCGAGTTAATCGGCCAAGATGACGAGATGCTGAAACTTTACAACCCGAAAAAGGTGAATTTCATTAAGAATTAAGAAATCGAAGATTGGCTACGCCGAATTTACATTTCAACGAAAGTTAATTGAGAATATGACTAAAAAATTCCGTATTTTTGCAACCAATTTCAAAACCAATCATTTTACAAGACAAACAATGAAAAAGACAATAGCAATAGCCATTGCAGCCTTCTGCTGTATTACGGCTAACGCACAAGAAATCAATGCCGTTGTCACACGGCAAGGCACAACTAACAAGAACTGTTATCAGCTCAGCAGCCAACCCAGCGTCGTTTTTGGCGAAGACAACACCATCACCGTCAAAGAAGGAGAAACCACAAAAGAGGAATACACGCTTTCCGAAAGCAACACACTCACCGTGCTTTTCGGCTCGGCGATCAGCAACGAAGTAAACGCCGAAGACCTTGAGGTTGCCTACCCTATCTATATCATGAACAACGGCAAACTCACCGTTTCTGGTACAATGGCCAATGCTAACGCTGAGGACCTCGTCATCGAAGACGGTGGACAACTTAGCTTCGATGCAGGAACCGCCAACGCAATCGTAAAAAAAACCATTGCAGGATATAATGACGGCAACGGCAACTGGTATTTAGTGGCTTCGCCTATCGCTAGCACCGATGCACCTGCTGGCATGATTGACGAAACCGCAGACAACTACGACCTCTACATCTTCAACCAAAGCAGTTCAGACGGATTGGAATGGAATAACTATAAAGTTCAACCATTCAACATTGGAGGCCAAAACGGTTACCTCTACGCCCACAAGAACGGCACAACCTTAGTTTTCGATGGCCAACTTAATCCAACAGCCAACGCGAAGAACTTGGAATATGACGGAACCGCTGAATTTGCAGGTTTCAATCTCATCGGCAATCCTTTCACCTGTGATGCTTACATCGACAGAGACTTTTACCGCATGAATGATGAAGGCACCGAACTCATTGCAGACGTTGCAGATGCTGAAATCGCACCATGCGAAGGCGTGTTCGTGCAGGCTCAAGGCACAGGCGAAAGCGTCACTTTCACCCCTTCTGCCACTCCCGCCACACGCAGCCTGCCCGCTGCAACCGTCGCCCTCACCCTCAGCCAGGGCCGTAGTGCCGCCGCCATCGACCGCGCCATAGTGCGCCTCGGCGAAGGCGACGTCCTCGGCAAGCTGATGCTCAACGCTGACGGCACACGTCTCTACATTCCGCAGAATGGAAAGGATTATGCCGCCGTTTCGACAAACTCATCGAGCGGTGAAATCCCCGTCAGCTTCAAGGCAGCAAAAAATGGCAGCTACACCATCACGGTGAACGTGGAAAATGCGGATTTGAATTATCTGCATCTGGTGGATAACCTCACGGGAAACGATGTGGATTTGTTGGGTTCGGAAGGAGACGTTGCACGCAACGTCTCTACATACACTTTCGATGCCAAGACAAGCGACTACGCTTCGCGCTTCAAGCTCGTCTTTGGCGTAAAGGACGAAACCTCCGAAGCATCAGAAAACTTCGCCTACATCAGCAACGGTGAGATCATCGTCAGCAACGAAGGCCGTGCCACCCTGCAGGTCATCGACGTGCAGGGCCGCATCGTCAGCAGCGAGGAAATCAACGGCGAATGCCGCATCAGCACCAATGGCTTGACTGCAGGCGTGTATATCCTTAACCTCAACGGCAAGACCCAAAAGATTGTTGTTGAATAATAAATGATAATGACTATGTCACAAAACCTTCAAAACCATAGCAAAACTTTATTCACGGTAAGGAAGCGGCCAACCGGCACGCTTCCAACGGCGGCCCGGTTGGGCGCCGTTTCAACCCTTGAAAAACAGGTTTTGGAAATGTTTTGAAAGTTTTGTGATACAATTAAAGTTGAACAAATAATAAACACACAATAAAATGAAGAAAACAGTATTGACAATAGCAATCGTTCTCGGCATGGCACTCGGTGCATCGGCACAGTATTTCAGCGACAACGGCCAGTCTAATGGCGGCGGCCTCTTTGGTTACGGTGCCACCCGCGACGCTGACAACGGCGGCAACACGGCCGCTCCGCTTTTGCCCGGACACGGCTTGAACACCAACCAGGATGCAGAGACACCACTTGGCAGCGGCGCCCTGCTGCTCATCGGCTTCGGCGCTGCCTACGCCTTGAGCAAGAAAAATAAGAAGTAAATTTCTTGATTTATTTATTAAGTGGAAAGCCATGGCCGAATTTGGTCAGGGCTTTTTCAATATCCGAAAGGATATGCGGGAGATTTGGAGATTTTTTCAAACCGCTGATTACGCTGATTACCAGCAAACTACAGATTTAACAGATTATACAGAATTATTAATGCGCAAGCGCATCAATTTCACTGATTGGCTGCCGCAAGCCCTTTCCTGACGGACGCCGACAAAACAAACCACTATGGGCCAAAAGTATATAATCACCAAACTTTTAGAGGACTCCAATGCAAAATTATCGTACTTTTGCCGCCAAATTAAAGAACTTATAAATTAAGAGCAATTCTAAATAAAACTCTTTGATAATCAAACGAACATTGTATATAATGAATATGAAAAACTTATTTACTTCAATTCGCACTCTCTGCCTGGTGGCAGTAATGTGCATGGTTTCTGCTAATGCTCTGGCGTATGATGTTTATGACGGGCATGGTGGTAATATCGATGTCTCAGGTTCCTGTAAAATTCTCGTCTTTGAAGAGGATGCAACGGTCTATAATTGTGAAGTTAATGACGGTGGTGTGCTGATAATAAAAGAAGGAAAAACCGTAACGGTGACAACGAATTTCCACTGCTTTAATAGTACTATTTATGTGTATGGCACCTTAAATATTGAACAAACTCATAACCTTTATTTCTTTCAATCAACTGTTTATATCATGCAAGGGGGAAATTTAGTTGGATCTTATGATGTGGGTGATAATACTATTTCTACCAATGTTGACCCTGCAACTGTGAGTTCCATTGGGAAGGTAGATGCGCAAGTTCCGACTCCTGCCAATAGTTTTGTTGGATGGCCCGACTATTATCAGCAGCGCATTTACTCTACCGACGGCACTGACTTCTATCCACTAGGTGATTTTGAGGATGCGGCCCTCACCAAGCCTATCGCTGACTTTGATGCTTGGAAGACTAAGTACGCGAACATATACCATGCCGCCTATGATGCAGCCCTTGGCTCCATGGGCGAACCATGCG
The DNA here is from genome assembly GCA_024400455.1 of Bacteroidales bacterium. Taxonomy (GTDB): domain Bacteria; phylum Bacteroidota; class Bacteroidia; order Bacteroidales; family F082; genus Limimorpha. Next base: position 15,443 of record JAKSMU010000021.1, read on the forward strand.
ACGGCTGCCCGGCGGTGGAAATTTCCGATGACAACACCACCATTAAACTTTACAACCCAAAGAAAGTTGAATTTATGAAAAATCAATCAGAAGAATGATGAAAAGACTGTTTTTCCTTTTAACCGCCCTCCTGACGCTGAGCGTGGGAATGTGGGCACAGACACAATCTGTCACATACATTGACGAGAACGGTGTTGCACAAACGGTGGATAATGTGAACGTAATCACCGACTCAACCACCACTTTGAATGCTGGCTGGTATGTGGTCACGGGCACTGACGTGCGAACCGGCTCTCTCACCTGCAACGGTGAAGTCCATCTTATCCTTGCCGATGGAGCTAAACTCACGGCAACGGGAGGAAACGACTATCAGGCCGGCATCGAAGTATCTGGTGAAGACCATTCTCTCTCTATTTACGGTCAAGCTGCTCAGTCGGGCAGACTCGTTGCAACCGGAGGAGAATCTGCTGCCGGCATCGGTGGCGGAGATAGTGGTTACGGCTCAAACATCACCATCAACGGCGGTACGGTTTCGGCAAATGGAGGAGGATCTGCTGCCGGCATCGGTGGCGGACCGTACGGTTCTGGCTCAAACATCACCATCAACGGCGGTACGGTTTGGGCAAGAGGAGGAAACTATGGTGGTGCCGGCATCGGTGGCGGAAAATTCGGTTCTGGCTCAAACATCACCATCAACGGCGGTAGGGTTACGGCAACTGGCGGAATAAGTGGTGCCGGCATCGGTGGCGGATTTGATAGTTCCGGCTCGGATATTTTTATGCCTGTTAACTATCGGATAAAAGCTGATGGAACCTTTATTCACAATGATAATGATGGTACAGACCTTGCCGACAGTTTGGCAGGCAAACAAAATGTAGAGGCATACCCTGATGGGTTTCTCAATGAAAGGGTTACAGCTTTTGCTGCCATCAGCGCTGCTGTCGAAGGCTTTTCCGACGAAGCCATACTCGCTGTGGCTGCTGCTGGCATGGAGGCTGTATTCCAGGCTGAAGGAAGTGGCGATATAGAGGCTTCTAAACAAAAAGCATTGGACGACTTGCAGTATGTCATTAGTATCTACAACTCCGGTAAGGCTGCAGCCCTTGGCTCCATGGGCGAACCATGCGAGGACTGCCCGTCTATAAAAGTCACCAAAGGCGACAAGAGCGTCAAGCTTTATCAGCCCGACAAGGTGGAATTCATCATGGAGTCCGAAGCGAAATAGAAAAGCGCCCTCTAATTCAAATGTTTTCAGTATTTTTTCAACCCCATGGCGGAATTAAAAAGAATAGAAAAGTCATCAGAATAAATGAAAAAAAGTTGTACACATCACTGGTTTTCAGTAATTTTGTGGTTGAAATCAAAAGAACAATTCTAAATAAAACTCTTTGATAATCAAACGAACATTGTATATAATGAATATGAAAAACTTATTTACTTCAATTCGCACTCTCTGCCTGGTGGCAGTAATGTGCATGGTTTCTGCTAATGCTCTGGCGTATGATGTTTATGACGGGCATGGTGGTAATATCGATGTCTCAGGTTCCTGTAAAATTCTCGTCTTTGAAGAGGATGCAACGGTCTATAATTGTGAAGTTAATGACGGTGGTGTGCTGATAATAAAAGAAGGAAAAACCGTAACGGTGACAACGAATTTCCACTGCTTTAATAGTACTATTTATGTGTATGGCACCTTAAATATTGAACAAACTCATAACCTTTATTTCTTTCAATCAACTGTTTATATCATGCAAGGGGGAAATTTAGTTGGATCTTATGATGTGGGTGATAATACTATTTCTACCAATGTTGACCCTGCAACTGTGAGTTCCATTGGGAAGGTAGATGCGCAAGTTCCGACTCCTGCCAATAGTTTTGTTGGATGGCCCGACTATTATCAGCGGCGCATTTACTCTACCGACGGAACTGACTTCTATCCATTTAATTTTGAGGATGCGGCCTGTACCCAACCCATTACTGGCTTAGATGCTTGGAAGACTAAGTACGCGAACATATACCATGCCGCCTATGATGCAGTCCTTGGCTCCATGGGCGAACCATGCACCGACTGCCCAGCGGTGAAGGTTAAGAAAGGTGACAAGGTTGTTACCCTCTATGCCCCCGAAAGTGTGGACTATATTAAAATAGAAGCACAAAGCCCCCTGACCCCCTAAAGGGGAGGAAGGAGGAATACACTAATAAAATGAACAACGAATTAGTACAATTTAATCCTCAAGCATCTTCCATTGAGATATACAATAGTGAAGACAAATCTATTAGTCTTCCTGTTATAGTAAAAGACGAGATGCTTTGGTTGAATAGCAGCCAAATGGCAGAACTGTTTGGTCGTGATTACAAGACTATCCGTAAACATATCGCCAATGCATTGCGAGAAGAATTAGCAGGGGTACAGGTAGTCGCAAAATTTGCGACACCCTATGAGCTTGGTCACCATAAAGGGTTCACTCAAGTTCAACAAGTTGAATATTACAATCTTGTGGTTCTTGAGTAATAATGGCATCCTCTATACGGCAGAAGGGCGCAAACGAATAGGAGATAATACCCTTGTGGCGCTTACTCTTATGATTGCTGAGAGCCGAACGGAGGAAAAAGACATTATGGTGAAAGTTGTGGTTAATCTTATAAATCAAGAGAATCAATAAACAATAATCAATATGCGTAAACTATTTTTATTTATCGCAGCCCTGACGCTAAGCGTGGGGATGTGGGCAGAAAACTCTGTCATTACTTTTGAATCAAACATTAAAATGTATCCTGCGGACCTTAATGAATTGATACAGAATTACGAGGATGGAGACGGCTCCAAGTGGGCACAGTTTATAAGAGATTATCCCGAGTTTGAGAGATTTGATGAAGATGGACCATCCGAAGTGAGTACTATTGTGTATAACTTCTTCAACCCTAAATGTTTCCTCGATGCTAATGGTCAAGTGCTGAGTTTTACGTATGAGTATGACGGTAGCTTTGGTACCATTACTTTTGATGGCGAGCTGGCGACGATTCTTGGAGACGATAGTCTGCAATTATATGCGTTTAAGGATTGCAATAATTTGAGAGGAATCACTCTTCCTGAAGGTCTTACTACCATTGGCAACAAAGCTTTTAATAATGCCAATATCTTTGGTGTTACCATTCCTGCAAGTGTAACGACAATTGGCGAAAGTGCGTTTGAGGGTTGTCCTATACAAAACATTACCATTCCTGCAAGTGTAACGACAATTGGCGAAAGTGCGTTTGCGAATTGTCCTATACAAAACATTACCGTTCAGTGGACAGAAGCCGCTTCTATTCCTACACCGAGTGACGGGGCTTTTGCAAATATTGCCTCTCCCGCTACTGTGCATGTCCCTGCCCACACGAGGGAACTTTATTTGAATACTGCTTGGCGTCAAATTGGCACACTCGAAGATCCCGCATATGTTTCATACATTGATGAGAACGGTGAGGAGCAAGCGGTTGATGCAGTCTTACTTTCCGGTGATAAATATGAGCCGGATACGTTGGGTGTGGAAGGCCAAATTACCTGGTATGCCGTTAAAGACATTTGGTCTTTTGAAAAAGGCATAATCTGCCATGGTGACGTTCGCCTTATCCTCTTCGATGGTGCTTTAGTGTTTGCAACCGGGATTGACGATGACGAAAACGATATTCATACTACCGGTATTCAAGTATCCAGTTTCCGCGACTCGCTTACAATCTACGGGCAAGCCGAGCAAACGGGTAAACTCATAGCAAAGGGTGGAAAACACTCTGCCGGTATTGGTGGCGGCTATCGTACTGCCGCTATCATTGGCAGATATACGGAAAACGGCTCTAATATCACCATCAACGGCGGTATAATTGAGGCAATTGGCGGAACATCGGCTGCCGGCATAGGTGGTGGAAATGAAGGCGAGGGCTATAATATCACCATCAACGGTGGTGTGGTTACTGCAAATGGTGGAGGTGGTGCTGCCGGCATAGGTGGTGGATATGAAGACGCGGGTACTAGTATCACCATCAACGGTGGTGTGGTTACTGCAAATGGTGGAGGTGGTGGTGCCGGTATTGGTGGCGGCTATTACAGTACCCCAGAGTGTAACGGCCATGAAATCACTATCAACGGCGGTATAGTTACGGCAAATGGTGGAGATCAAGCTTCCGGTATTGGTAATGGGTATTGTTATGCTCCTGTGCATGCTGAAGCTTATAACATTTATATCTCCGATGCGTATGTACTCAAAGCCGGAACAGATGTTATTCCTCACTCCTCTGCAACGGATTTGGGTAGCATCCTGACGCAACAATATGTGAAGATTGAGGGCTTGGCTACGCCTTATACGCTCACCGTGACCGATGGTCAGTGGGGTACCGTTTGTCTGCCTTATGCTGCTACATCCTTTAGTGGCGCGGACTTCTACAAGGTGAACTACTACGACGAAAACGAGAGCAAACTCTATATCGAACCGGTTACTACCCTTGAGGCAGGTATGCCATATATCTATGAGGCAACGGATACAAGTATGCTTACTATCAATCACGATGCTATCACTCCGATGGCTTACAACGCAGCAGGCAACGAAAACGGTTTCTTCGGCTCGTTTGCAAGACAGGCCTTTACTTCCACGAATGATTTTCCCCACGCTTATATCTCAGAAGGGGCGGTTATTATAGCACCTGCAGACTCTCAAGTTATTGTTCCTGCTTGCCGTACGTATCTTTATATGAACGACGTACCTCGTACCGAGCAACCACACTCTGCTCCGCTCCGCATTATGGGTGAACCATGTGGACCGGTTACGGGTGATATGCAAATCAATGCAATCGTTGTCAGACAGAACAATGCTAAACAACAGAGTTATCAACTTGCAAGCAGCCCTAACATTGTTTTTGGCGACGGTGACACCATTACCCTTAACTTGGGCAAAGAAAAAGAACAGCAATACATACTATCCGAAAGCGACACGCTCACAGTGCTTTTCGGCTCGGCCATCAGCAACGAAGTAAACGCCCAAAGTCTTGAGGTCGCCTACCCTATCTATATCCTGAACAACGGCAAACTTACCGTTTCTGGAACAATGACCAACGAAAACGCACAAAACCTCGTCATTGAAGACGGCGGACAACTCCGTTTCGACAACGGCACCGTCAACGCGCAAGTAGTGAAACAAATCATCGGCTATGGCGAAGGCAACGGAAACTGGTATTTGGTTTCATCGCCTATCACTGACACCGATGCACCTGTTGGCATGATAGACCAAACCGCAGGAAACTACGACCTCTACATCTTCAACCAAAGCAGTTCAGACGGATTGGAATGGAATAACTATAAAGTTCAACCATTCAACATTGGAGGCCAAAACGGTTACCTCTACGCCCACAAGAACGGCACAACCTTAGTTTTCGATGGCCAACTCGTTGCAGATGCTGTCGATAAAGAATTGGTTTATGACGAAACTGCACAATTTGCAGGCTTCAATCTTATCGGCAATCCTTACACTTGCGATGCCTATATCGACAGAAACTTCTATCGCATGAATGATGAAGGCACCGAACTGATTTCCACCTCAGGTGCCATCCACGCATTGGAAGGTGTATTCGTACAGGCTTTGGACGAAAACGAAACCGTCACTTTCAGCAAGGACGCTCCAACCACACAAAACGGAATGTGCGCTATGACCCTCAGCCAAGGCACAGCCAACATCGACCGCGCCATCGTCAACTTCGGCAAAGGCGGGAACCTCGGCAAGTTCATGCTGGATCCTGCCCACACCAACATCCGTCTGGCGAAGAATGGCGAAGAGTTTGCCGCCGTTTCGACAAGCTCAACGAGCGGTGAAATCCCCGTCAGCTTCAAGGCAGCAAAAAATGGCAGCTACACCATCACCGTCAACACCGAAAACGTGGAAGCCGAATATCTCCACCTCATCGACAACCTCACGGGTGCCGATGTCGACCTGCTTGCCACCGCTTCGACAGGCTCAGCGAGCTACACCTTCGACGCCAAGACAAGCGACTACGCTTCGCGCTTCAAACTCGTCTTTGGCGTAAAGGACGAAACCTCCGAAGCATCAGAAAACTTCGCCTTCATCAGCAACGGTGAAATCATCATCATCAACGAAGGCCGCGCCACCCTGCAGGTCATCGACGTGCTGGGGCGCATCGTCAGCAGCGAGGAAATCATCGGCGACTGCCGCATCAGCACCAACGGCATGACCACAGGCGTGTATGTCCTTAACCTCAACGGCAAGACCCAAAAGATTGTTGTTGAATAATAAATAATAATGACTATGTCACAAAACCTTCAAAACATTTCCAAAACCTGTTTTTCAAGGGTTGAAACGGCGCCCAACCGGGC
>JAKSMU010000022.1 GCA_024400455.1 Bacteroidales bacterium
TGAACGGCAAGCTCCGCGCCAAGGCAAACGTTGCCAAGGACATGGACAAGGCTGCTTTGGAATCCCTCGCCATGGCTAACGAACGCGTTCAGGAGTTTACTGCTGGCAAGACCGTCGTGAAGGTCATTGCCGTGCCGGGTAAGCTGGTGAATATCGTTGTTAAATAACTAATGGATGTCATCCCCGCGAAAGCGGGGATCTCCTTTAGAAACGCCCTGAAGTTCATCGCTTCAGGGTGTTTTTTTTGTATTAACAGTAATAGCTAATTGAATTGAAATGTTCTAACCATTCCCAGTATGAGTCGATTCTAAATATCTTTGGCATTGTCGAACCCACCCTTTTGAGAAAACTCCATGATCAGATGTGCGGTAGATTCGATAACTTCCTTGCAACGATCTATCTCGCTATCAGAAAATCCGGATATATCTTCCCATGTGTATTGGGGCAGGTAACAAGTGGCGTGATGGAAACAGTCGTTCTCGTCAGGCTTTTCGATGTACACTTTGACACGGCCATCCTTCATCATCTCGGAATGGACGATTTCGGAATTATCGTCTAATGTCATGAAAGGGTACATCATAATAGAACTTGCTGCTAATATAGCATTTCTACAAGTTGCTTTGCAATGATTCGTCTTTGTCAAGAGAAGAATTGTAGATCGGTGTTTTTCTGTGTTGGATTTCCACAAAAAAGGCGAGGAACGTCCTCGCCAAAGATGGATCTGGGTCTTTTGACCAGTCCGATTTAAAGTAATATAATTTTTAAAGTTTCTCAATAATCTCCTTCAGATTTTGAGTTTTGATTTGTTTTTCAAAATGCACATTGACGCCAGCCGAAGAAAGACATTCAAAGAATTTCTTCGCGGATTCAATCTTCATTTTTTCTCCGACGCGAAGATCTGTCTCTGCATCATTGACATCTTTGCATTCCACAATAAGGTTGAGTTCTTTCTTCCCGTTTCTCTTTACGATATACATAAAGTCAGGGCTGTAGGTTTCTCCAAGAATCGTTGGAATTTGGATTGTTTTGCGAGGAATTTTGCCGAAAACATTTACTCCGTCAATGTCATTTAGTATGTCATCCTTTTCCAAAGGGGAATCGAATGTGATTGCATCGTAGAGGTATTTTTCAGGAACATTGCTGCTATCGGTTTGGGTTCCAATAAGTCCCTGTTGAATGAATTTTTCTGCGTTGCCCTTATCATCATTCAATGATGTTTTCTTGATTCTGCTTCGTGCAATTTTCTGATAGCTGAATCGTCCCATAAGATTCTTAATTTTCCAATCGTGAATTACACGGCAGATATTGAAAAGAGACTTCTCGTTGAATAATGGCTTGCCACCATTTTTTACAAAAATGCAAAGAGCCTTGTGCATTTCAGTAACAGGAACAGATTCCTTTGCTTGAACACGTTGCAGGAATTTACCATAGGGAATAGGCTTTTCAGTTTCGTATGTTTTGGATTTGGAATCTTTCAACGAGGCGATTCCATTTTCTGTAACAAGTTCTTGTCTAGAACTTGTTAGAACTGTTTTGCTGAATAGCTCTGGCTTGATAAGTTCCGGTAAAGTCTTGGATAGTTCTTCGTTGATAGTCTCCTCAAAAGTGAGCATATAATGCTCGTTCATTTTGAGCCAAAGGTCCTTTAAAATCAGGTAGTTCTTGTTGCGAATACCGATATCTTTCTTTTTGGGTTGTTTGTTGCGGTCTACAATCTTTTTCTTTGTAGCGCTTTGCTTAAATAAATCGGGGTATTCGCTTTCGAAATCATCTGCATTGTCGTTGTTGACTGGATAACCGGGCATGTCGTCTTTGCGACGACCAATGAATTTCTTTCCATAAAGTTCATCGTATAATTCATCGGTGTCAAGATTGAATTTTCCGGCGTAGGCTTGAAGCTGTTCTTCCGTAATGAACATTAGCTCGTTACGTTCGCCATTGATTTCTTCAACTAACTTATCTGCAAAATCCTGCTCTGTGTAATCAACAATGTAATTGAGTGTAAATTCTTCATCGGTGATGCGTTTGCCTGATTCATTTACAGGCAGACGGAGACCGCGGCCTACTTCTTGGAGTTTACTGATTTCACTTCCACTGGAACGAAGTTTTGCGATGGTGAATACGTTTGGATTGTCCCAGCCTTCCTTTAAGGTCCATTTGGAGAAAATGAATCGCCTTGGACTGTCAAAAGACAATAGGGTCTTCTTGTCGTTCAAAATTTCGTTGACTTGCTTAGAAATTTCTTCGTCGCTAGAAGAATTGTCTTCTGCAAAATATCCTCCATGAGCGTCTTCAATATTTTTCAAAGAATTTTCAAGGTAGATTTTGTAATCTTTTTCAGAAGCTTCTAGCTTGGTGATTAATTTCTTCGTTTCTGTTTTTAGAATTTCTTCAAATGATTTCTTGATATAACCGTTTTTGTCGCGATAGGCCGCAATGTCGTCAATAAAGAATAGGGCCAGCGTCTTGATTTTGTCTTCGCGTTTGTAGTTTTCGCGTTCCGTTTCTAAATGCCGTTGAATGGCCATACGAATCATTGATTCTTGGTATGGCGTGGCGTACATGTCTGGTGTGATAAAAGAACCTTCTTTTAAAATTATGCCATTAGAAAGTAGAACGGAATTCTTTGACTCGAAAGAGTCTATTCTTAGATTGCCGAAATCGTCGTGAATTTCAGATAGCAACTCGTCTATCGTTAGTGTTTTTTGACGATTCTTATTTGACGCATCTTTCCAGGTGAACTTGATTGTTTCGGATGTTTTTTCAATAGAATCTACACGGACCTTTATATTTTCAGCATCTTTGGATTGAGGTAAATGCTCCTTAGCGATTCCCTTGATGAGGTTTTGTTGAAATGACTCGTATGCATCGAGATTGTAGACTAGATTTTTGTAATCCTTGACAATTTGCTTTGACTTACCTTTTCCGATTACGATTTCGGGATATGTTGCACCGAAACGAATAAGTATTTGAGGACAAAGCTTATTCATAATCGCATCAATAATTTTTGTTTCGGAAGAGAATCGATGCGGCTCGTCAATGATTACGATGGGTCGAGTTGCCTTGAGAGCGTCCAAAGGACAATAATAATTTCCAATACCATAATCAAAATCGTCCTTTGTGTAATTTGAATTGGTAAGAAGGCTGCTGTTCAACAAAAGAACAGAAATGTACTTGTCCGATTGACCGGGGTTCTGATAAAAACCGGAAACAGCAGAAGGAAACATCTTCCTTTTGCTGGAACTCTTTTGCCCTGAACCTTCGAATAGTCGGATTTCTGTACCGTATTCACAATCTTGCTCAAAATGTCGTTTTACATCAGGACTTTTAAGGAAGTTGGCTGCGCCTGCTTTAATGGCGAGTCCTGGAACCACAAGGATGAACTTACTGATACCATGTTGTTTGTGCAATTCATACATGGTCTTTGTATAGACGTATGTTTTGCCCGTGCCGGTTTCCATTTTTACATCGATGTAGATGCACGGATTTTCTGCATTGCCAAGTGCGGTTTCTGCAGAAGTGAATCCTTTCATTCCCTTGTCAAAGTCTTTTTGCAGAATCTTAAGGACTTGTTCTATTTTTCCATTTTGGGGGTGGAAAATTTTGTTGGAAGCGTAGTCTAATGAATTTTCGCTTTCGATTGCGTTGACGACTTGTAGGATCTTGTCAACGGCTCGTTGTTGATGCGGAAGATTTGCTTCGAATTGAAAATCCATGGCGACCTCTTAGTAACGAACTTCCAGTTGAATGTTGATGTCGCTAATTCCCTTGATGTTTGCCTTTAAGGTTTCTAGCATGGTCATGCCAAAACTGTAGCCGAATGCAACGATATGTTTGGGTTTGAAGTTGTTCTCCTCATCGTATTTTTGGAAAAGAGACTTTATACTTTCGTTACTGATTCCTTCGTCAATAAGATACAGATAGTCGTTGATTCGGAATGCCTTATAGCCCTTTAAATCAATGGTTACAACTTGGGCGTTGAAGGTGTGGCCATCGTTAACCATCCATGTGGCAAGAACGGTTTCGATTCCGAATTCCTTTAAAACAGATGCATCGCCAATATTTGTATTTATATCGAACTTGGTAATTTTGTCAATAGATTTTTGCGTCGGTTTTTGGATAGTGAAATGCTTGAAACCAAGATCGCCTTCGTAGTCAGGATTTTCTTCCTTGATTTTCTTTGCTGCACGGCGGATTCGTTCCATGCCAATTTGGTCAAGAGTATGAGGCTTGTTAATGGAGTCTAGGAATTTGATAGCGTTTTTGGTTGTGTCATTGGGTTTTGCTATTTCATCAAGATTCTCTGGAAGTTGAACTGCTATTATTTTTCGAGAACCTTTGTCCAAAGCGTTTAAAAGCATTGTAGCATGAGCAGTTGTTGCACTGCCACTGAAAAAGTCTAAGATTATGGAGTCTTTTGCTGTGACGAAATCCAATATGCGTAAAATTTGCTCATGAGATTTTGGATGATTAAAAACACCTTTTGCTAAAAGGTTGTCTACAATTTTTGTAGCGGCTCTTCCATCTTCGTAAATCACAGAACGTAATAATTCTGTTGCATTTTCAATTCTTTTTTTTGGCTTAATCAAAATATTTTCATCATCGCCAAAGACAACATCGTTATTTGCGATCATATCGCGCATTGTTTTTTCAGGATAACGAAATCCTTTTTCGGGTATTTTACATGCTTTTTTTGTTACGGGATGGAGAATTTCATATTTGTAACCACCCATTTTTGTATTGGCAACATCAGCATCATGGTAGACGCCTTTTTCGTCAACGTTATCGTAATGGGTTACTTGAATTAATTCTTCTTTGTGTGATTTTATCCATTTTCTTAATTCTAATTCAATATTTTCAACAGAGAGATTTTTGGCTTTTAACCTTTCATATTGTTGTTTGATTTTTTCTGCATTTTCACTTTTTCTTATCCAAGGCTTTTGTTGCAAAATATCATTGGCGTAACAAAGCATGTATTCATGATCTGTACTGATTTGCCGGGCATTATTGTCTGTTGCCGTTTCAATAATGAGGTTTCCACAAAAATTCTCTTCTCCAAAAATTTCGTCACATAAAATTTTTAGGTTGGCTTGTTCGTTATCGTCGATGCTAATGAAAATGACCCCGTCGTCTTTCATTAGGTCGCGAGCCAGTTTGAGGCGTGGGTACATGAATGTGAGCCAAGCTGCGTGAGATCGAGAAGACTTGCGACTAATCATCTTATGGATTCGTTTTGCCGATTCGGAGTCGGTGTTGAATCCCAATTTTTCTTCAATATCCTTTTCGGTAAAATCAAAGCTGTCGTTATAGACAAAATCGTCTGAACCTGTATTGTAGGGCGGGTCAATGTAGATGCATTTTACTTGACCTTCGTAGGAGCGTCGCAGGTGTTTTAATACTTCAAGATTGTCTCCAGAAAGGTAGAGATTTTCGCTATTTTTGTTTTCTACCTTCTTGTTGTTTTCGTTGTCGGGAATAATAACAGTCTCGGTATCCAGAGAATAAAGAAGCCTTGCGTAGTCTTTGCCTAGAAAATTGAAAGTTTCTCTTTCTTCGGTTACAAGGCTCTTGTCCCCTACGGCTTTTTGCGCCCAATATCGAATTGTATCCACATCAATGGATCCGTCTTTGCCAATTGCATTGGGAATTAGTTTCTTTAATGCCTTATGCAACTCTGCGTTGGCGTTGACTTTCTCGTTTGCTTCCTGGATTTGGCGAATCATTGGTGGCTCCTTCAAAAAAATGGGCGGATAAATCGCTTTTGTTCTGGAACCTAAATGACCACGAAAAAAGGCGTGGAATTGTAAGGCTTACTGTTACTGAGGTTACGACCAAGTACCCATCGACAAATAAGCACAAACAACCCACGCCCCAATAGGGACGTGAGTGCCTGCCTTATTCCTAGTCGATATGAAAAATTGGTCGTATTTCAGTAACCAGAATAAGAGCAAATACCCTTAAAACTTGTCGTTTGAAACGGATTAAACGAATCAAACTATGTCAACAAGAATATAAATAAATGCAGTGGTTGAATCTAAAGAATATTCAAAAATATGTTTCGTTTTTTTACTAGACTAGCGAATATTCAATATCTGAATGTGCGTTTTGCGTTAGGGATTCCACAAAGTGGATAAGAACACTAAGGGAGCAAACTCCCAAGTGTTCAATAAGTTACCCGTATGGGCCGAGATTTTAGGCTCGGTGAGCGAAGCGAGTATAGCCCGACCCGGCAGCGGTTTCGTTGTGTGGTTCTCTGGAGCCGGGGAACGCCTGTTTTTTATTCTTTGTGTCCTGAGGTGTGTTTGTTGGAAATTTTCAATGATTTGCGCCTCTTCTCTTTTTTCACAAGTTTTGCTGGGGGAGGAAGAAAGTCTTCGATTTCTACAGCGGCATCCAATGCCTGGATGATTTCCTTGCTAGGGCTTTTGTACATGTTCTCTACCCATTGATTTCATTTAGTATTGGTTGAAGTCGTTCTCGAATAAGGGATATGACGTCCTTGAAGTTGAGGGGTTCCTTCCACTTAATTCGTCGGAGAAAACCCTCCCAAAAGCGGATTCTAGTTGGGTCTTCTGCGAACTTATCGGTGAAGGCGATTACTTGCTTTGGAAGGTTTGTATTTCTGTTTCTAAAAGTGTTTATGATGGCAGATTGCAAAATTTTTGAATCAACAGTTTGCTTAGAAAAAATTTGGTACATGTCGAAGAAATCCTTCATTCGACTATTTTCTTCTTCCAATACAATCATTGCGTGAAATTTTTCAGCAATAACTGTTTCTAGGGAATAGGAAAGCAAAATTGTTTCGGGAATTCCTGACAGAAGTGCGGGATATGTGATTTGTACTGGATTTGGGGTTATGATATCTCCAAAACCGATGTCGATGGAAATCCTTTGGACAATGGTGTCGAGGTGGGCTGTCAACTGCACTCTCACGCCCTTGTGTTCCTTGTTTATCATGATGTCGTCAACAAGAATATTTTCGTTGTCGAAAACCAACCCGTCTTCTGAGCAGGGCTGTGTGCAGATGTTTGAAAATACTTCTTTGATGTGCTTTTTGTCGGATGAAATGTTTTGACCAAGAAAATCTACATCGACTGTTGGTCTTGAACTGAATTTCTCATAAGCGAATAAAAGAGATCCGCCTTTTAGGAAAAGTGAATTTTTGAATGCACTGATAGAGAGCCTGTACAAAAGCCTTTCGTGTACAAAGCGAATGAGAACTTGCTGATAGTTGAGACCTTGTTTCTTTGTAAGGTCTAGGAGTCTATAGCGAATGGACTTGTCTATGAACTTGACCATTTAGAGCGATACCTCTAGGTATTTTTTTATGGTTGATTCGACTCTCAATTTTTTTGCATAATCCAGCAACCTTGAAATGCTTCGCTCGTTTCTCTGGAGGTAGGTTCGGAGAATTTCTGTGCTAAGGTCAAGGCCGATTTTGTTCCTGTACTTGATGGCATCACAAACGGATCTTTCCAAGTCGGTTATTTGAATAGTGTAGCTCTCGATTTCTGTTTTGCAGATGCCAAAATCAAATAGCTTGTCTGTCCAGTAGTACAATTCAAATGCGGGAAATGCCGGCAGGACAATTTTTCGTTTCCGTGGAATGGCGACGCAATATTCTGAAGGAATTTGAGTTGTCAAGTTATAATGGAACCACGCGGAATACATGCATAGTGTTCCTCCGGGAATCACTTTTTCGATATCGATCATTGTGTTTGCCAGTGATTCTACCGGGGCGAATACGCCTGCGCGCATGCGAATCATCTCTCCGGTCTTGACTTTTTGCAAAGTTTGGCGGTATTGGTATGTTCCCATGGAATCGCGGAGGAGGTATCCTTCGGTATTGCCGAATTTTTTGCCATCATATTCAATCATGACTATAATATACAAAAATCTACGGCATATTTATAAATGTGCCGTAGAAATTTGCATATTCAAGAATCTGCCTTTAGCTGGAACTTTTGTGATTCCTTCTACTCTTCCGTCAGTACGCAGCGTACGGAAAGGCCTAGGTCGATGTCGTTGTTTCCGCCCTTGATGATGCTGCGGTCGTTGTAGGCGATGGGGGAGTAGGCGATGAAATCTTCCACTTCGGTGGAGGACCAGAGGGCGGCATAGTGCTTTATGCCGGCGAAGTTCATGTCTGCGGGGTTGTACTGGCCTGCGGGAACGATGGCGAAGCCATAGGTGTCGAGGCCGTTGCCGTCTGTGCCCATGTCGGGATCGCGATTGGAGGAACCGGCTGCGGTGTACCAGCCTTCGGTGGATTTCAGGGCCAGGCCTGCTCCGAGCCATGTCTTGACGTCATCTTCGTCGGTTTCTACGTCGGAGCTTGCGAACTTGAGAAGGACTTCGAATTCCTCCTGGCTGGGCAGGTGCCAGCCTTCGGGGCAGACCTTGTTGGCGGCTTCCCAAGTGTAAAGGTGGCCGTAGGTGTTGCATCCGGAGAGGCTGTGGTTGGGGCACCAGCTTTCTTCGTTACCGTTGTATTCGTAGTTCAGGTTTTCGGCCATCCAGATTTGGTTGCCGATTTTCACCACCTTGTATTTTTTGCGGTCGCGGGCGTCTGTGAGGATGCCTGCCTCTGCGTCGTAGCCGTTGGCTGGTGCTTCGACCGATGTGCCGGAAGATGAAGTTGGCTTGTCGGAATTTTCTCCGATGCTGCTGGAGGATTCCGTACCGTTTTCGGAATTGTTGTCTGCGCTTGTGGAACTGGAATCACTGCAAGCCATAAGCATGGACATGGAAATGACACCAAGTAATCCGAACCAAATTTTAGACATAGAAAACTCCTTTACTATTCAATATCCCATTCCAGTATTTTCAATCCTGGGATTCTGCCCAAATGCTTGGAATTGTTAGTGATAAGAGTTGCCTTTTGGTCAAGAGCTGAAGCTCCTATAAGGATGTCGTCGTCTTCAATGATATTTCCGCTTTTTTTTAATTCTGCATAAATGCAAGCGGCTTGCTGTAAGGATGTTTGGGTGAGTTCTGCAATGCCAAAAAAATTGCAAAACCTATCAAACGCAATTTGTCTGCGGTTTGCGTCCCGATAAAGAAGTCCTCTAAGAATTTCGTAGTAAACGATGCTTGGAATTTTTATTTCGTTGTCTTTTGCTAATTCAGAAAACTTAGAGACAATTTCAGTACGTTTTTCTAGAATGTAGCTTACGATATTTGTGTCAACAAAATAAAGCATCAGACATCCTTAAGGTTCAAGTGGTTGTTCCTGATTTCTTCTGCTTCGCTGGAAGTTAGGATGCCGAGGACTTCATTTATGGCGTCATCAGCGGAGGTTGTGTCTTTTTTCTTACGAGACAATAGGAAGATTATGAAATCGTTGACTTCTTTCTGCGAAGCTACATCTAATGAGTTGTAAAGCTGTGCAATTGCTTCTGGCATGATAACCTCCTTTTATAGACGAATATACAATAAAAGTAGAGTGGCGGCAAGTGTCTGGAGCGTCCTTGTAAACGACATGGGTGAAAGAATTTATCTGTCGTTTGCCGTTTATAAAACATTCGCCCTGCAATCTTTGATATATTTTCCTGCATGAGTAAATACGAACCGCTGTGGAAATACATCAAGACCAAGGGAGCATCGCTAATTGGATTTTCCATTGACCATTCCTTCTTGACTTACAAAAAGGAACTTCTGGATTTTGGCTACAAGGTAGGCAAGATTTCCATGAAGAAAAAGTTCGTAATGTTTGAAAAGGTGTAGTGCGCAGGAAATATTGACGTTTTTTATCTTCTTGAAATAGTCAGCAATGCACTAAATGTAAAATCAATAAATAATCCCGCATTTGTGGAAATACTAGGGCCGATAAGCCAATGTTCTCCTAGAGTCCATTGCTTGCCTATGTCAAGGCCAAGGTCTGCACGAGTCTTACGCCAACTTCCATCACCTTTAAATCCATATTGGACCATAAATAGCGAGGCACCAAGATAAGCATTGTCCATTATGGACGTTGGGTTCCTTATAAAGCCACGAAAGCCAAACCCGAGGGTCAATCGGCTAATCTCTACGTTTTCGTCAAATTCTTCTGTGCGGCAGAATAGGCAACCTTCCGTTCCTTGAAAGGTTCCGTGGGCAATGGCAAAGCTGATGTCGCCATAAAATGCCATGGCGTCTTTCCAGATTCTTCCAATCTTAGAGTCCAAAACAATACCCGAACCATCGGCGTCATAGTGGTAGTCATGAGTAAACATTTCATCTAAATCATTATTGTCATGATAGCTGATGCCTATGAAGCCGCAGCCTACGTCTAGAAAGAAATTGCTATTAAGTTCCTTCTTTTGGGCTGCATCGACGCTAGGTGCATCAACTTCCGTGGCGAATCCCATAGTCAATGCTACAAGTGTCAACAAAACGACAATTTTGTACTTCATGATTTTTAAATATATAAATTTGAGAAACCGCTTTTGTTTTTTGGGTCTATTTTTATTATGAAAGCCTACGTTTATAAAGATCACAAGAGGTTTGAACTGGTAGAAAAGCCGAAGCCTGAATTGCAGGGGCCGAGGGATGCCATTGTTCGTGTGACCATGGGGAGCATCTGCACCAGTGATTTGCACATCAAGCATGGTTCTGTGCCACGGGCGGTGCCGGGAATTACCGTAGGCCATGAGATGGTGGGTGTGGTGGAATCCGTCGGTGATGATGTGAAAAACGTGAAGGCCGGCGACCGTGTGACGGTGAATGTGGAAACTTTCTGCGGGGAATGTTTTTTCTGCAAGAATGGTTTCGTGAATAACTGCATCGACAAGAACGGCGGCTGGGCATTGGGCTGCCGCATTGATGGCGGTCAGACGGAATTTGTGCGGGTTCCTTTTGCAGATCAGGGCCTGAACAGGATTCCCGATTCCGTCAGCGACGAGCAGGCACTTTTTGTAGGCGATGTGCTGGCAACAGGTTTCTGGGCCGCCCGCATTTCTGAAATCAAGACCGAGGATACGGTGCTGATTATTGGCGCTGGCCCCACGGGCATTTGCACGCTGCTTTGCGTGATGCTGAAGAATCCTCAAAAGATTATCGTCTGCGAAAAGGACGAAGTCCGCCGTGAATTTATCCGCAAATATTACCCTCAAGTGATTGTGACTACGCCGGAGGAATGTGGCGCGGTGGTGCAAAGGGAAAGTGCCCACGGTGGTGCCGACGTTGTCATTGAAGTGGCCGGAACCGAAGACACTTTCCGCATGGCCTGGGAATGCGCAAGACCCAACGCCATCGTGACAGTGGTGGCCCTCTACGACAAGCCCATGATTTTGCCGCTGCCCGATATGTATGGCAAGAATCTTACTTTCAAAACCGGTGGTGTTGACGGTTGCGACTGCGCCGAAATCCTCTCCCTCATCGAGCAAGGAAAAATCGACACAACGCCGCTGATTACCCACAAGTTTCCGCTGGCAGAAATCGAGGAGGCTTACCGCATTTTCGAAAACAAACTGGACGGCGTGATTAAGGTTGCTATTTGCAGCTAAAATTTATTGTATATTGAAAATATGAAGAAATTTTTTTGGGCGTTATTTGTTGCGTTTGCGTGCGCGATTCTTGTGGGCTGCGGCAGTCATGATCGCAAGTATGTCATTGGTATTTCCCAGTGTTCGCTGACGGATTGGCGTTACCAGCTGAAAGATGAGCTGGTGCTAGCATCTTATTTTAATGAGGATGTGGAAATCCGTATGGCCTTTGCCGACGATGATGATGTACAGCAGAGCCGTCAGATTGATTCTCTTTTGGATACAGGATTGGATATCCTGATTGTTTCGCCTAATCAGGTGAAGGGCCTTTCTGGAAGCATGAAGCGGGCCCAGGATATGAAGGTGCCTGTGATCCTTTATGACCGCAAGATGAACGACGTGGAATTTACGGCGTTCATGGGTGCAGACAACTACGCCATCGGAAACATGATGGGGGAGTTTGCGGCGGCTCAGTTGAAGGGCAAGGGAAACATTGCCGAAATCGGTGGCCTCAAGGGTTCTTCACCGGCTAAGGAACGTCATCAGGGTTTTGCGGATGCCATCAAGAAATATCCGGATCTGAAAATTGTGGGTTACGCCGAGGGCGACTGGAAGGAAGAATCCGGTGCCAAGGCCATGGAGGAAATCCTCAAGTATTATGATGGCCCCATCGACCTGGTTTTTGGGGATAACGACCGCATGGCACTGGGGGCTCGCAAGGTGCTTTCGTCCCGCGGGCAGTCGGACGGTCAGAAAAATGAAGTTCTGTATTTGGGTGTGGACGCCCTGCCTATTCCCGATGGCGGTATGGAAAATGTCCGTGACGGTCTGCTGACCGCTTCTGGCATTTACCCCACCTGCGGCGATGAGCTGATTGACCTTGCCCTGAAGATTCTTCGTGGGGAGCCTTACGAAAAGAACAATGTACTGGAAACCAGCATTGTTACCAAGGAAAATGCCAATGTTTTGCTGCTTCAGTACCGCGAAGTCCAAAAAAGAGCGGGCTATATCGCCAAGATGCACAATCTGGTTGGTAAAATCAAGGATGAATCGGAAACTCGAGCCATGCTTAGCATTGCCATGTGCCTTTTCACTGGCGTAGTTTTCGTTTTCTTGATCCTGATTATTCATGCAAATCGTGTAAAAGACTGCCTGAATGAGGAACTTCGTCAGAAAAATGACGAACTGATCCGCAAAAATGAGGAGCTTGATGCTGAAAAGGCCCGTGTGGAACAGCAAAGGGACCAACTTGAGGAACAAAGAGACCAACTTTTGGACGCTACGACCCAAACTTTGACTGAAAATCAGCCGACTGAACCGGAAAAGTCCGCAGAAATCCCTCAAAAGAACGAATTTATGGAGAAATTCCTGTCCTGTGTGGATGAAAAGCTGGACAGCCCCACTCTTTCCGTAGAAGATATTAGCCAGGATATGTGCGTTTCTCGCGTGCAGTTGTATCGCAAGGTGAAAAGTCTAGCCCAGAAGTCCCCTGTGGAGATTATCCGCGAGCGTCGTCTGCAACGGGCCAGTGAGCTTTTGCAGGATCCGAGCCTTAGTATTTCCGAGGTGGCTTACCGCGTCGGGTTCTCCGCTCCCTCCTATTTTACCAAGTGCTACAAGGAATTTTTCGGTAAAAATCCCCGTTCCTAGTACGTCCCTTGTGTAACGTTCGAAAATAAAATTTGCGTTTTTTGCAAAATTTCGCCATGTAACAGCAAAAAATGTTACAAAAAGCCCGAAAAATGTTTCAAGGACACAAAAGTCCGTGCCTTTGAAACATAATTGATAACGTGACCCCTTGCCCCCGGGATAGTTTAAGGGAAAACAAGTGAGGTTCACCATGGAAAACAAAAAGACATCCAATCTCAAGCACATTGTGCTGGTTACCCTGTCCGCTGCAATTGGCGGCTTCCTCTTTGGCTTCGACTCCTCCGTGATTAACGGTGCTAACGGGGCCCTCAAGGCGCACTTTAATGCTAGCGACGTTCAGTTGGCCTGGGCAGTGTCCCTGGCTTTGATCGGTGCCGCAGTGGGTGCCTATTTTGCGGGTCGCCTGGCTGATTCCTTTGGCCGTGTCCGTTGCATGTTGGCTGCTGCCGCCCTCTTCCTGGTCAGTGCCATCGGTTCTGGCGTTCCCTTTGGAATTCCTGACTTTATTATGTGGCGTGTTATCGGTGGCGTAGGCATCGGCGTTGCAAGTATCATCGCTCCCATCTACATTGCGGAAACCGCTCCCGCACATCTCCGCGGTCGCCTGGGTTCCATGCAGCAGTTCGCTATCGTGATCGGTATCTTTGTGGCTCTGCTTTCCAACTACCTCATCGTGGTGAAGGCTGGTTCTGCATGTGCTGACTTTATCGGCGGCTGTAAGGCTTGGCAGATCATGTTCTGGGTGGAAATCATTCCCGCTGCTCTCTACGGTCTTGCAGCCCTCCGTCTTCCGGAATCTCCCCGCTACCTGGTAAGCAAGGGCCGTCTGGAAGAAGCCAAGGAAGTTCTTGCCAAGATTGACTCCGAAGGCGTGGATGCAGAAATCAACCAGATTCACGAAACTTTCAAGAACGAAAAGCCTGCAAAGCTCAGCGACCTTTTCGAAATGGTTGGCGGCAAGAAGCGCATCGCTCCCATCGTGTGGGCTGGCCTCGGTCTTGCTGTGCTCCAGCAGCTGGTTGGCATTAACGTAATCTTCTACTACGGTACTATGCTTTGGCAGAGCGTTGGTTTCGGCGAAAGCGATGCATTCCTTACTAGCCTCGTATCTAGCGGCATCAACCTGACCATGACTATTGCAGCCATCCTCTTGATCGATAAGATTGGTCGTAAGCCGCTTCTGCTCATTGGTTCTGTCGGCATGGCTGTTACTCTCGGCGCTCTGGCTCTCTGCTTTATTTGCGGTGCAGACGCTAGCGGTAGCCTGGTTGGTGCAAGTGGTGTGATCGCCCTCATTGCTGCAAACCTCTATGTGACCTTCTTCGCCGCTACTTGGGGCCCGGTCATGTGGGTGATGCTTGGCGAAATGTTCAACAACCGCATTCGCGCTGTGGCAATCTCTGTGTGCGGCTTGGCTCAGTGGGGCGCAAACTTTGTGGTCAGCTGGTCCTTCCCGGTTCTCACTGGCAAGAGCGGCATCGGTGTTGGCCCGACTTACGTGCTCTACACCCTCTTTGCAACCATCAGTATCTTCTTCGTAGCGAAGTTCATTACTGAAACCAAGGGCAAGACTTTGGAAAGCATGTAATCAGAAACTCCAATCAGAGTCCTCCTTAAAAAAGACCCTCGCATCCTGTGATGCGGGGGTCCTTGATTTTGGTGTGATGGAGAGTATCTACTTTTACTTGATGGCTCTGGTCATTCCTAAGGTGCGATTGCCCTGGGAAATGCGGATGAGATAGGTGCCGCGGTTCAGCGGGACGTTGATTTCATTTCCGTAGGCATTTTGAATGTTCTGGATTCTATGACCCTGCATATCAAAAATGCTGACTGTGTAGGAACCATTGGGAACATGATTCAGAATGATGCTGTTTCCAGAGAATCGGGCGCTGAATTTGGTTGCGATGCTGGCGATGTCCTGGGAAAGAGCCTGCGTGACTTCACTGCTTGAACTAGACTCGATTTCATCGCTGCTTGAACTTTCTATCGGTTTTTCTGTAGGTTCGCTTGTACTGGAACTGGATTCACTGACGTCTGAGTTGGATTCCGGTTCTACGACTTTTGCGAAACTAGGTTCTCTTTCGCCTCCAATGATTTCGATGTCGGGCTTCTTGGGGGTGTCCATGTCCCAGCCCAAGTAGTAGTCCAGCATGCTGGCCTGCACATAGCCCTTGGTGGTGGTACCGTTGCGGTAGCAGGGGTTCTGCATGTGGGTATAGAATTTGTAGTCGCTGGCAATGTCTGTAGTGAAAATCACTAGTTCATTGGTTTCGTAATTTACGAGAATGCTTTCTTCGCGCCAGTCGCCAAAAACGTCTCCGTGGAACATGGCGGCGCCGCGTTCGCTACCGCTGCTGCCATAGATTTTCCAAGTGGTGGCTTGACGTTCCACAGATTTGCTTTCGTAATTCCAGTTTTCAATCTTGCCATCGTTATAGCTTTCTGCTCCAAGGTCTCCATCCCACCAGTAACGAATGACGGGGTAGAGATAATTGGAGGCAATCAGCTTTTCGCTTTGGGCGTTGTAGGTTCCTTGGAAACTCCAGACTTCGAGACCGGCATAATTGGGGTCAATGTCACCGATGTTTCCGCGGGCCACGTCGCATTGGCCGGCGCAACTTTCATCACCGTAATGCGCCCACACGATTTTTCCGGTGGAAGCGTTGTAATAGTATTCTAGTAGGTTCTTGGGATGGTCCTGCTGAATGCCGTAACCCATCATGACCTTATCGCCCTTGTTAAAGGCGCCTACATACCAGCGGTCCCCATGAACGACTTCAGGAATGGAATAGCGTAGGGTGCCGTCACCATTGAGTGCGTAACCCATGTGGAGTACTTCATCCTTACCGTCGTAATCCACATCGGCGATGCGAATCTGGTGGGCTTCGGCGTAACCGTTCTTGTATTCGGAGCGGTCGTCAAAAAGAATCTTGTTGTCGTATTTCCAGCGCTGAACGAACTTGCCATTCTGATAGCCGTAAGCCACCATCAGGCTGTTGAAGGTCTTGTCGGAATTACGATTCTTGAACCAGCAAACTACACTGGGATTAACTCCGTCCAGGTAGCCGATTTCCATCATGGCGGCCATGGGGCCAATCTTGATGTAATCATTGGGAACGGGTGCGGTTGCCTT
This sequence comes from Bacteroidales bacterium, assembly GCA_024400455.1. Lineage (GTDB taxonomy): Bacteria > Bacteroidota > Bacteroidia > Bacteroidales > F082 > Limimorpha. The sequence goes on from JAKSMU010000022.1 coordinate 16,249, forward strand.
AAGAGCTCCAGTACGTCCGTCCAAGACTGCGATGGCCTGGGCATTTGTCCCGCTGAGAGAGAATTTTTTGCCATCACCAAAGGTAACGCCATCGGCAATGCGGACAATGACTTCGGCATATCCGTCGGAATCAATATCGTAGACGGAGGCTCCATCCCACATGCCAACGTCCAGAGTGGACGCGCCCGGAGTAATGTTGTTCTTGTTGGCGCTATTGGGGCCCATATTCAGAGTCCACAAATACTTGCCCGTGCTGCTATAGGCTTCCAGTTTCTGTTCATCATCGATAGGACGATCCAAAAGGTAATCGTAGGCTCCGTCACCATCCAGGTCGCCGACCCAGACAAAATGAACGGCAGTCCCGGCCTTGATAGGAACGGTGACGTATGGGCCCACGCCCTTGTTGGCGGGCATGGTGTAGCTACCCTTAGTTTCCAGTTCCTTGCCGTTCAGCACCTTCTTTACGAAGTAGGTGTTTGCCTTGGAAAAGTCTGCCTTGCTGTCCACGAAGTTGGTACCCTTGGTAACAGGAGCGCTGGTAAGCTTTACGGTGTCTTTGCCGGTAACGCGATAGACATTAAAGCCGAGGCTGTCTTCGTCGCTAGCGAGGCTTCGCCAGGTTACCAATGCGTTTGTGGTATTCTGTCGGACGGCAACAATGCCGCGGTCCAGATACTCAAACTTTCTTGCGGCTACGGCGTCGGTGGCCAAGCCAAAGGCCATCATGGTGGCCAATGCTGCGATTGATTTTCTTGTGATATTCATACTCAAATTTCCCTTTTTTGATTTATCGTTTAATGATTCTTGACATTCCAAAGATGCGATTGTCCTGTGAAATGCGGATGAGATAGGTGCCGCGATTCAGCTGGACGTTGGTTTCATTTCCGTAGGCGTTTTGAATGTCCTGGATTCTATGACCCTGCATATCGAAAATGCTGATTGTATAGGAACCATTGGGAACATGATTCAGAATGATGCTGTTTCCAGAGAAGTATGCGTTGAACTTGGTTGCTGCGCCGGCAATGTTCTGGGAAATGGCTTGAGGATCGTCTGTTGAATCGCCAGAAGTTTCAACGGATTTTACGCTCCATCCGATCCAGTCAATATTAGGGCCGCCCTTTTCTGCCAGAGACTCCATTTCAAGACGTACGGAATTACTGAGGTTCAATGGAATGCTTGCAATCTTCCAATCGGTCCAGCTGTCGGTGGGTGGGAATTCTACTTCGATGCCGTTGACAATCATGTTGCGGTTGGCGTCGGAGCCGTTGGCGAAGCGGATATAGACGGAGTCACCTCGAGTGGAGTCTCTTTCCAGAATGAAAACAGCACGAGAACCTGCCGCATTGTCAATGTTCAAGTAACCATCGCCGGTGTAGCCAGCGTTTGTAGTTTCCTTGACGCCGTCGGCAGAGGCGAATTGATCGCCCTGAATGCCGATGACCGCATTTGCGGGAAGTTCTGCGGAAGTTGCAGGGACGGAGCTAGAGCTGGATGCGGCATCAGCAGAACTAGTCGGCGTTTCTTCAGAGCCGGAAGATACCGGTTCTTCGGGAACTTGAATGAGGCCGCCTTCGGTAATGGGAGCCTTTGCCTGAGAGAGAATGTCAAGGGCGTCGGGCTTCTTGGAATCAAAGGCGACATGGTCGTCACGAAGGTGCTTTGCCAGGTCAGGAACCTTGTCCTTGATCTCTTCAAGGATGGCCCGTGCCAGTTCGTAAGCGCCATATTCGCAGAAGTGGGTCTTGTCACTGGCGGTGTACATGTACAACTTTTCCTTGTTATTGCCCAATGCGTTCTGCAAGTTGATGGAATGCTGATTCAGGTCAAGAACGGTAACGCCAAGCTTTTTGCCGAGGGCGCGCATCTTTTCGGGGAGGCCGCCCACGCTTGTTTTCGGGTCCAGTTCTCCCTGGCGTGCGGTAGAGGTAATGAACAGAGGGATGGCGCCTTTGGCCTTGATTTCGCTTACGTACTTGGTAAGGGTGGTTTCGTAGTTGGCGACGTCGGTGGCGTTCTTCTGGTCGTTATGGGCGAACTGCACTGTCACATAGTCGCCTTTCTTTACTTCGGCAAGAATCTTTGCCAGACGCTTCATGCTGTAGAAGCCGCTGGCAGTAAGTCCGGATTCTGCGTAGTTTGCTACTGCCAGGCTGGACTTGAAAAAGCCCGGGGACATCTGACCCCAGCCAGCCCAAGGAGCCATAATCTGGTCCACCACGGTGGAGTTTCCGCAGAGCCACAAGGTGGTCACGTCGGTCTTGGGCTTAATTTCAATGCCCGCTATAGCGGGTGCCTTGCCGTTGATGATGAAGGTCAGCTTGTTATCCCAGGTTCTGTAATCCTTTTCACGGTCCTTGATGCTCATGGTCACGGAGCCGTCTATGCTCTTGGTTTCCATGCGGCGAAGGGAAACGCTCTGGGTGCTAAAGACGCCGCCTGCAGTGGTGACGCGGTCAAACATGAGCTTGCGATTTTCTGCCCAGACGGTGGTTTCGCTTTCGTTTTCGCCATCGCCAAAGGTGAAGGTCACTTCGTAGTTACCCTGGGGAAGAACCACGGAAAAAATCATGTCTCCCTTGGAGGTGAGAAAGTCTGTTTTCAGGTCGTCATCCCAAAGGCGGTCCACGGAACTGACCGTTCCCGATTCAAAGCCATAACCTTGGGTGGCGTCGAACTTGGTGGTTGACTTAATCTGGGTGTAGCCTGCAGCGACGGGACCGTCGCCAAAGTCAAATTTGTAGCTGTCTGCTGCGTGGGCTTGATAAAAAGCGGCAATCATTCCGAAGGCTGCAAGAAACACACCTGCTTTAACAGCAAGGTCCCCTTTGGAAAATTTATTCTCGTCAAACATACCCAAAACACTCCTATAAAAATTTTTGTACTATAGAATGTACTACAATTTGTACTGTAAATCAATAGGAAAATTTGTAAAAAGAGAAAAATTTTGTTGAGAATGGTTATTTTTATTGAAAAAATGTGATTAACTATAACTTGTACTATGATTTTTTAGAAAAATGGTGTGAATTTACTACTTTATGTACTATATTATGGTTGTGAATATTTAACGGATTTATTGCCTATGTACGCAAATGTTTTTGAGTTTACCAAGTTCCGTAAGTTTCTTGCCGAGTATCAGGAGCGCCGTCAGGCGGTGGAGCCGAATTTTAGCCGTACTGAATTTTGCAACCTGCTGGGACTTCCTAACACTCGCAGTTATTTTAACGACGTGGTTCAGGGCAAGAAAGTCACTGACACTATGTTGGGTCGATTCATCGATGTTATCGGACTCAAGGGTAACGAAGCAAAATATTTTGAGGCCATGGTAAAATTCGACCAGGGCAAGACTGTCGAAGTCCGGGATGCCGCCTTCGCCGAAATGATGCGTCTAAACAAGAATCCTCAGGCCATCGTGAATTCCGATAGCTATGAGTTCTTTGCCAACTGGTACAACAGCACCATCTACGCAATTCTCGAAATTCTGGATGTAGCAGATGATGTCTCGGAACTTGCTGAAAAGATTTTCCCTCCGGTAAGCGAGAAGAAAATCCAGGCAAGTCTCGCCTTGATGCAGAAGATGGAACTGATTCGCCGTAACGATCAGGGATTCTGGAAGCCCACCAAAGAAAGCATGGCTACCGTACAGCAGTGCAAGAGCCAGATGGTTCTGCAGTATCAGAAGCAGTGCCTGGAACTTTCCAAGCAGGCCTTAGATTCCGAAGGTAAGGAATCCCGCGATATGACCACATTCACTTTCAGCGTTTCTGCAAAGGGCCGCAAGAAGGTGGAAGCCGCCGCCGAAAAGTTCAAGGACGTGGTTCGTAAAATCGTTGCCGCCGATACGGACACTCCCACCGAAGTGGAACACATCAACCTTCATGTTTTCAGCAACTTGAAGAAGTAAAGTTTGAGGTTGGGTATGAAAAATTTGAAATTCATATTGACGGCGTTTCTGCTATTTATGACAATGCTGTTTGTCGCCTGCAGTAGTGACAGCGGTGTTGCGGGCATCCTGATTGAAACTAACACCGGAAACAAGGTGCTGATCGAAACCAACACCGGTCATGGTATGGCCCGCGTCATGATTTCCGTGGTAGACTTCGGTATTTCCGAAGGGGATACCTTGCAGCTTTCCCGCACGGAGCGTGATACCGTGGGCGACACAGTTTTCACATCAACCGCCTATCTGGAAAAGGTTGTAAGCGAAGCGAACATCGCTGCGGGCCATGTTTCCATGGATAGCGTACCTGCCCAAGATTATGACTCCCTGACCATCTTGCCGGTAAAGGGTGACATACGTTCTATCGCCATTGACCTAAACGCCGAAGAGGGCGAAACCTATCGCATCGGCGATAAGGGCATCACCAATCTCATCGTAAGTCAGACCATCAAACTCCATAGTAGTGACTATCCTGTAGATTCCAGCGAAAAGAAAATTGAACATGTGTTTTTTGACGCAAAAACCTTCGACATGAACATTTCACTGAAATGCAAGTATGAAGAATTCAGGAATGATTCCCTGATTATCTATGATGCTAGTTTTGGACATAATGCGGATTCCTCTGAATATGCCCTAGG
>JAKSMU010000023.1 GCA_024400455.1 Bacteroidales bacterium
TTGTCCACTTGAGAGCAGCGTCTCAAAAACAGCCTAAAATTTGTCCATTACACCGCAAATCATCAAATTATTGCATGAAACGCAAACTATTGAAATAAATAATACTATATTTGCAGCATTGTCAAAATCAATAGAAAGATGACGCTTCAGCAATTGGAATATATCGTGGCCGTCGACAAATATCGCGTTTTTGTGCAGGCCGCCGAATCGTGTGGTGTGACGCAATCCACTCTTAGTTCGATGATTCTGAAACTCGAAGAGGAATTAGATGTCACCATTTTCGACCGCAACAGCCGCCCTGTGGTGCCTACTGCAGCAGGCGAAATGATTATCAGTCAGGCAAAAGTGGTGCTGTTCAACGTGCATCAGTTGGAGGAAATGGTTCAGACTGAAAAACAGCGTAATACGGGCGAAATCAACATGGCTATTAGCGCGACGATTGCGCCTTACATCACGCCGAAACTGTTCAAATATCTGCACGACCATTATCCGGCGGTCACTATTCATGCTTCCGAGATGATGCGTGACGAAATCATCAGGAAACTGGAACAGGCTGAAATCGATGTCGCCATCATGTCGGAGCCGCGCAAGCCTGACACTTTGCTTGAAATTCCTCTGTTTAAGGAGAGATACATGGCATATGTGTCGCCGAAATCACCCTTGTATTACGAGGAATCGCTTGATTTTCAGACTATGCCGCGTGAACATCTTTGGGGCATGAAGGAAGATGTGAGCTTGCAGTTCCAGTCGCCCGAAATCTGCGACGAGGTTGTCGAACATTCCTCCATTTACGAAGCGGGCAACATCCCGACCTTGATGATGATTGTGGATGAAAACGGCGGTTATATGGCTATCCCCGAACTGCATATCAAGCTTTTGCGCGAGTCGTACGTGAAACACATCCGTCCTTTGGTCAATCCCGAACCTTACCGCATCGTTTCGCTGTTCGTGCGCAAAGACTATTTCCGCGAGAAAATGCTGAATATCATTGCGGAAGCCATCAAAAGCATCATCCCCGAAGAAATGCTCGACGAACATTTGGTTAAATATCCTATCAGACTATGAAAATCCTTTCAGTAGAACAAATCCGCGAAGCGGACAGATATACGATTGAAAATGAGCCGATAGAATCGGTCGATTTGATGGAACGCGCTGCCACAAAGGTCTTTGAATGGCTCTACCGCCGAGTATCGCGCGAAAAAGTGATTCGGATTTTCTGCGGCATGGGCAACAATGGGGGAGATGGTCTTGTGGTCGCTCGCTTGCTTTATGCACAAGACATTGTTCCACAGGTGTTTATGGTGCGCTATTCCGACAAGATGAGCCACGATTGCGAGGTGAATTATTACCGCCTGCTGAACGAGACCCAAGTCCCAATGTTCGACATCATGTCGGAAGACGATTTTCCGCCCATCAACGATAACGACATTATTGTTGACGCCATTTTCGGTTCCGGCTTGAACCGTCCGCCGCAAGGCATGACCGCCGATTTGATTTCGTATCTGAATCAAAGTCACGCCATTAGGATTGCCATCGACATTCCAAGCGGCCTGTTTGCCGACCAACCCAGTGCCTTGGGATTCATTTTCAAAGCCGATTACACGCTCAGTTTCCAGTTCCCGAAACTGGCTTTACTGATGCCTGAAAATGATCCGTATGTCGGTCGTTTTGAGATACTGAACATCAACCTGCACCCCAAATATATTGACGAAGTTGCAACGCCTAACTTCTTGGTTTTAAAGGATATGGTGAAACCGATATTGCATGTCAGGACGAAGTTTTCGCACAAAGGCACTTACGGCCACGCTTTGCTGATTGCAGGTTCGGCACAAATGACGGGAGCCGCCTTGCTGAGTGCCAAATCGTGCTTGCGTTCAGGTGTCGGTCTGCTGAGTGTGCATTTGCCGCAAAAAGCCGTTTTGCCATTGCAGACCACCGTTCCAGAGGCCATTGTTGATGCAGATGAATCGGATGCTTGTTTTAGTCATTTTGGTGATTTACAGGCTTATAATGCCGTTGGTGTAGGTCCTGGCTTGGGCAAATCGGATGAAACGGCACGCGCTTTGAAACGCTTGATTCAAGAGGTGAAAGTGCCTTTGGTTATGGATGCCGATGCTTTGAACATTCTTTCGGAAAACCCGACTTGGATTCCGTTTTTGCCAGCAAAGACCATTCTCACGCCTCATCCGAAAGAGTTTGAGCGTTTGGCAGGAACGAAGTTCAGTTCGTCGTTTGAGAGACTTGAAAAACAACGTGAAATGTCGGTACGTAACAATCTGATTATCGTACTGAAGGGTGCTAGCACATCCATCACTTTCCCCAATGGTTCCTGTTTCTTCAACACGACTGGAAATCCAGGAATGGCCACAGCCGGAAGCGGTGATGTGCTGACGGGAATCATACTTTCCTTGCTCGCGCAACGCTATTCTCCTGAAGAGGCTGCTGTTTTGGGCGTTTATCTGCATGGACTGGCAGGAGATTTTGCAGCGGAAACGGTTGGGCAGGAATCGCTTATTGCCAGCGACATCACTGAAAATCTTGGGAAAGCATTCATGGTCATGAGGTCAAAATGATTTTTATTGTATTTTTGCAGTAAAATATCATACCTATGAACAGAATGATTGTTGCTATGATTTTATTGGCTTCCATGACAGCTTGTCATGAGAAGAAATCATCGGAATTTGTTGAAACAAAGATAGTTGGCGATGTGAAAGTCACATGGTTGCAAGACAATGACGAGCCTCGTTTAATGCCTCGTGAACTGTTTGCCGATGCGCCTGATTCTCTCATGCAAGCCTTGAATTTGCAGGATGGTGTGCCTTCAAGCGTTTCGACATTTCTAATTGAAAAAGACGGAAAAAAGATGCTTTTTGATGCAGGTCTACCTGACGGAAAAACGGCAGACCGTTTGGAAAGCATTGGAATTCAAACGAATGACATTGACTATATTTTTGTCACTCATGCCCATGGCGACCATATCGGCGGTTTGCTTGTGGATGGACAGGCGAGATATTCAAATGCTGAACTGTACATTTCTGAGTTAGAGCATAATGCATGGCTTGAAAATGAATTGTATCAAGCCGTTGCAGCGGCCTACAAACCACATTGTTTTGCCTTTGGCGATGAATTGCCTTGTGGAGTGAAGCCCATAAATGCGGTTGGACATACACCAGGACATGCGGCTTATCTTGTTGGCAATGTACTTGTTGCAGGTGACTTTGTGCATGGTGCCGCATTACAATTGGAACATCTGGAATATTGTGCTAATTTTGACCAAGACAAGGAGCAGGCAATTGCTTCGCGTAAAATGTTGCTTGAACAAGCCCAGACCAATCATTGGCTGGTTTTAGGCATGCATCTTCCTGTTCCGGCATTTTTACAAAAGTAAATTATTGAATGTTAAAGACTTCCGTTTCAAACCGTGAGATTTGGCGCATTGCCTATCCCATCATGTTGGGCAATTTGGCCCAGACCATCATTACTTTTACCGACACGGCTTTCTTAGGTCATTTGGGCACCATCGAGATGAGCGCCTCAATGATGGCGGGCCTTTATTATTATGTGTTTACGACTTTGGCAATGGGTTTTGCCATTGGCATTCAGATATTTATCGCGCGTCGTTTTGGCGAAGGCAATTTCAAGAAAATCGGAGAGGTTTTCCAACATGGCGCCATGTTCGTGCTGCTGCTTGGCATTTTGCTTTTCGGCATTTTGTTCTTTTGCAGCGAAAGCCTGATGCGTGTCATCATTAGTTCCGAGAACATTTACGGCTCAGCGATGGACTATCTGAAATACCGTCAGTTTGGCATTATCTTCGTGGTTTTCAATTATTTGTTCCGTTCGTTTTATGTCGGGATTTCTAACACTAAGGTGATAACGTTCTCGACTGTCATCATGGCTGTGGTGAATATTTTCTTCGACTGGTGCCTGATCTTCGGCAATTGCAATCTGCCAGAAATGGGCGTCGGCGGTGCGGCATTGGCCTCGCTGATGGCTGAAATCACGGCATTTTGTTTCTTCTGGATTTACACTTATATCACTGTTCCGCATGAAAAATTCGGCATGTTCCGTTGGCATAAACTGCAACCCAAACTGATGGGCGAACTGCTGAAAGTGGCTTTCCCGAGCATGATTCAGCGTCTGTTTTCCTTTGGCGCATGGTTCGCATTCTTTGTCTTGATTGAGAAAATGGGCGAGATGGCCATCGGCATTTCATCGGTTGTGCGCAGTACCTACATGATTTTGATTATTCCTGGATTTGCTTTTGCTGCTACCGCTAACACTTTGACAAGCAGAACGATAGGTGAGGGAAGAAGCGGTGAGGTAATGTCGCTTTTGCTTAAAGTCGCCAAAAACGGTGTCATTTGCGCTTCGATTTTGGTAGCCGTGACGCTCATTATTCCGCAATTGGTCTTGCAAATCTACACCGATGATATGGCATTGGCAACAGCCGCAGTTCCAGCGGTTTATGTGATTTGTGCCGCTACTATTCTCGGTGCCGTTGCAATGGTATTTTTCGAAGCGGTTTCCGGCACGGGCAACACCGATGCCGCCATGATTTTGGAGTTTGGCGTGCTCGTAGTCTATATTCTCTACATCTACATGATGACCAAAACTTCCACAATAGCAGGCGTTTGGACGGCCGAATTGCTTTATAATATTGCCATTGGCCTGATTTCCTTTGCATATATCCGAAAGGCAAATTGGTCGAAAAAGAAAATCTGATATCTCGATAAAATGAAACGACACTTATTGATAATTCTGTTTTTTGCAAGCGTGTTTTCCGCCTGCACAAAGGTCCCTGAACCCATTGGGCCTGTGCCGACAAAGCAGCAAATCGAGTGGAATAAATTGGAGACATACGCCTTTATTCACTTCGGAATCAACACTTTCAATGACATGGAGTGGGGCTACGGCAATAGTCCGGCAAGCACTTTCAATCCTGATACTTTGGATTGCGAGCAATGGGTGAAAACCTTGAAAAATGCTGGCATGAAAGCCGTGATTCTGACGGCAAAGCATCATGACGGATTTTGTCTATGGCCCACGGAGACAACGGATTACAGCATCAAAAATTCGCCGTATAAGAATGGTAATGGCGATATGGTCAAGGAACTTTCCGATGCTTGCCGCAAATATGGTTTGAAATTCGGGATTTATGTTTCGCCCTGGGACAGAAACAATGCGGAATACGGAACTGAGACATACGTGAATACATATCATCGTCAGATTGAGGAACTTACAACTAATTATGGACCGCTGTTTGAGTTTTGGTTTGATGGCGCAAACGGTGGCACGGGCTGGTATGGTGGTGCCGATGAGCAGCGTTCCATTGAAGCAAAAACCTATTACAATTATCAGAAAGCCGTAGACATTATTCATAAGAATCATCCTGATGCCATGATTTTCGGTGGTGAAGTTCCGAGCATCCGTTGGGTGGGCAACGAGGATGGCTTTGCTGATGCAAACCATTGGTCTACAATAGTTTTTGGTGAACGTGATGATATGAATTTGCTCAATACGGGCTGCGAAAACGGTGATGTTTGGCTGCCTTCTGAAACGGATGTTTCCATTCGTCCAGGATGGTTCTATCATCATCGGGAAGACCATCAGATTAAGAGCGTGGCAAAATTGGTCGACATCTATTATAATAGTGTTGGGCACAATTCGAATTTGCTGCTTAATTTTCCTGTCAGTCTTTCTGGAAAAATCACCAAAGATGACTCAATCCGTATTATGGAATGGCATAAAGTGATTATTGAAGATATGGATGATAACTTATTGAAAAATACAAAGGTATCATCAAGTAATGAAAGAGGAAAGTCGTATTCCGCAAGCAAGGTTTTGGATGACAATTGGGACACTTACTGGGCTACGGAAGATGGTATAAATCATGGTGAATTGGTGTTTGATTTTCCGCAAACCACCGCCTTGAACCGCGTTATGATTCAGGAATACATCCCGTTGGGACAAAGAGTGAAGAAATTCAGCCTCGACCGCTATATAAACGGCAAATGGCTGCCCATAGAAACCTACGATGATTTGACGACAATAGGGTATAAGCGAATCATTCGTTTTCAGACGGTTAGAATGGATAAGTTAAGAATCCGCTTTAAGGATTCAAAGGGTTGTCTGTGCATCAATAATGTCGAGGCTTTTTGTGCCGATGCTTTGCTTTCCGAACCAATCATAAATCGTGACTTTGAAAACCTTGTCAGCATAAAATCAGGAGATGGAAATGCTGTGATTCATTATACAATTGACGGAACAACACCGAATTGTGAATCAGAAATATACACTATTCCATTTGAATTAAATTCAAAGGTAAATGTGAAAGCAATTGCAGTCGATTCTGAAACGGGAAAGTCAAGTGCTGTCAGTTCGCGGGAATTTGATGTTCCGATGTCGCAATTTGAGGTGCGTTTCCCTGACAATCCGATGGTGAAAAGGATGTTCGATGGCAATGAGTTGACATGCTATTATCTATCTGATAATAAAAACAATATTGAAATTGATTTAAAGCAAAATATGAATGTTTCAGGCTTCCGATATTTGCCAGATCAGTCGCGTGATGCCGACCAACATATCACTACTTTTTCGCTTTATGTCGACGAAAAACTTGTTCAATCTGGCGAGTTTTCCAACATCAAGAATAATCCCATTGAACAAACCGTTCGGTTTGAACCGGTTTGTGGTCGTGTGGTGAAGTTTGTGGCGAATGATTTTACAAATAATGGCATTCAGGGCGCAATAGCGGAGTTTTCCCTGATTACGCATTGAATTGCATTACTTTCGCAGGAGAACCATTGTTTTTTAATTCGTTGAGCATGAATTTCATATAGGGCTCCGTATGCTCGAAAAACGCTTTGTAGCCTGCGCAAAGTGAATTCAGATATGGTTCTCCATCCTTGCTCCTTGCAAAACGGTGTTTTGGACACCCTCCGTGGCATGCGAAGTTGTAGTCGCATTTCAGGCATTGCTTGGGGAGTTGTTTTCGCTTTTCAATTCCAAATGTGAAAAATCGCTCGTCAGAAAGGATTTCCCGTAATGGTTTCTCTTTTATGTTTCCGACCTTATGTGATTGATAGACAAAGTGGTCACAAAGATAAACGTCGCCATTATGTTCAACAACAGCATTGTTACCACAAGTCTCATTAAAAGCGCAGAAACCGCTTGGCAGATGTGCGTAATTTGCCAAGGTGACATCAAAAAACTGGACGAAATAGCTGCCGACATCATGCTTTACCCAATAATCGAATATGTCGCACATAAAACGCCCAAATCCATCATCCGAGATTGACCAGTCGGTGGGTTCGGCGTCTTCATCATCAGGATTTGTAATGCGGTTGGTGCTCTTGTTTACATATTCAACAACAGGCAAAAACTGCATGTAATTCGTGCCACATTGCTTTAAGAATTGATAAACATTTAATCCTTGATTTTCAGATAAATGATTTATTGTACTTAAAGTGTTGTATTCAACATTGTTTCGGTAGAGACATTCTATGCCACGCACTACTTTTTCCCATGTTTCTGCGCCTCCATTTGCCTTTCTGAATCCGTCGTGGATGGCTTTTGGGCCATCTATTGAAACGCCGATGAGAAATCCGTTGTCTTTGAAGAATTGTGCCCAATCATCAGAAAGCAAGGTGCCGTTTGTCTGTAAAGTATTGTGAATCAGTTTGCCATTGGCATGTTTTTGCTGTAGGTTGATGGCTTTCTTGTAAAAATCCAATCCGGCTAAAAGCGGTTCTCCACCATGCCAATTGAATGTAATTTCCGAAACATCATTTGCGTCAATATATTGTTTTACAAATAGTTCCAATAAATTATCATCCATTTTTGGCTGATGGTATTCGTATAAAGTGGATTTATCCAGGTAATAGCAATATTTGCATCGCAAGTTGCAAACCGAACCGACGGGTTTGATGAGCAAGCTGGAAACCTTTCGACTTGTCATCTCTTGCCATTCATGAAATGCTATTGTGTTGTTTTTCAGTATCAAAAATTAGGAAGTTTAAAGATTGCTTTCGGGTGCAAAATTAGGCAAAATAGTTGCGGAATTAATTGAATTCGTGCATGTTTGCATGGTGACGAGGGGTGAAAAAAATGAAAATCAGCAACTTACATATTGTAGGTTGCTGATTTTTTAAGAAGAACCTTATGCTTTAATGCTTTGGGGCTCTGCTTTTTTTTGTTAATGAATGTCTTCACTTTAGTGGGCTTGGCGTGTGGTATTCACGTTTGCCGAGTTCGCAGTCGAGAACCATCATGGCGGCATTGTCGCCTTCGGCCATCTTGGCTTGGAAGATGAGTTCGCGGTCGTTTTCTTCTTCTTCGATCTGTTCGTCGATGAACCATGCAAGCATGTTCTGGGCAGCACGGTCATGCTCGTCTTCGGCGATGTCGCAGAGGTTGTTGATCATGGCGGTCACTCTCTTTTCGTGAGCCCATGTGTCTTCGAAGATAGCGAGAACGCTGTCCCATTCGGTCTGGACTTCGGCGATAGGAGCGAGGATTACTCTTGCGTCTTGTGAATGAAGGTAGTTGATGAAGATTTCGGCATGAGCTTGTTCTTCAAGGAATTGAACTTTGTACCAGTGAGCGATGCCTTTGAATCCCTTCTTGTAAAGGTCTTGCGACATGCTCAGGTAAAGGTAAGCTGACCACATTTCAGCATTGATCTGCTGATTGATGGCTTCTGTTAATTTTTCGCTAATCATAGTTTTAATAAGTTTATGGTTAATAATGATGTCTCTTTTTGTTGAGGCGTGATCCATTGCGTCTTAGATGTTGGAGTTAGGAGTGTTTTCTGATTCTTGATTTATTGAAACGATAACCATCGGATTTCAAATTTGTTCAAAAAAATCGAAATTTTATACTTCGTGTTTTCAAAAATCGCAAAAGGTGCCGTTCGCAATTGAAACCTAATTCCTAACTCCTATCCAGATTATTCACCAAAATAACGCTTGTACAGGCCTTCGAAGCCTTTGCCATGACGGGCTTCGTCCTTAGCCATTTCGTGGACGGTGTCGTGGATGGCATCGAGGTTGCGTTCCTTGGCGATACGGGCGATGCGCATCTTATCTTCGCAGGCGCCACATTCGGCCATCATGCGCTTCTGAAGGTTGGTTTTGGTGTCCCAAACCACATCACCGAGGAGTTCGGCGAACTTGGCGCAGTGTTCGGCTTCTTCGAAAGCATAGCGCTTGAAAGCTTCGGCGATTTCAGGATAGCCTTCACGGTCGGCTTGGCGGCTCATGGCCAGATACATGCCGACTTCAGTGGCTTCGCCCATGAAATGTGCGTTGAGGTCTTTGATCATATCCTCGCCGGTGCCTTTGGCAATGCCAATGACATGTTCGGTGACGAAATTCAAGGCAGCACCTTCTTCGGCGACTTTCCATTCAACAACTTGCTTGCACTGTGGGCAGCGTTCAGGAGCTTCTTCTCCTTCGTGAACATATCCGCAAATAGGGCAGATAAACTTTTTCTTCATGATAAATCTGATTTTAATGTGTTTGATTGTTCAAAAATTTGGGTTGCAAAGTTAGGTTTTTTGTTTGATAGATTATCCAATTTTTCCACAAAAATGGAAATAGGGTTCAGAGTTCGCTCATAACCAATCACTCGTCGTTTCGACAGGCTCAACGAGCTAATCATCAATCACCCGTCACCCATCACCCGTCACCATTCACCCTTCAGTCCAGTAGTCGGTGACGACGCGCGAAATCCTGACTTTCTTGCAGTAATTGCTGATTTCCTGATGCAGCGGGTGGTTTTTGTAGGTATCCAGGTCTTCTGGCGAGCGAAAAGTGGCGGTGAGCACTGCATCGTAGGCCGCTTCCGACTCCTTAATATTAATGCCGACTTCCGCTGAAAGCAGTTCCGGCACTTGTCCGACCAGAGCTTCCAGATGTTCTTTCATCCATTGTGCGTTTTCCGTTTTCGTGCGGCCTTCGGCCTCGTCCTTGAATTTCCACATCACGATGTGCTTCAGAATTCTCATTTCCTTGATGATTTTGATTTTTTGCAAAATTAAAAAATATTCTTCGTTCTTCATTCTTCATTCCGCATTTTATTCTAATTTTGCATTTTATTTTATCGTTCTAATTTTATTCTTATGCTGAATAGGAGATTTTTAAGAGTCAAGGTGTTGCAGGAAATCTATGCTTGCCACCAGTCTGAGGAAACCGACTTGAACAAAGCCGAAAAACACTTGTTGGAAAATGTTGATAATCTGTATCAACTCTTTGTGTATCAGTTGTCTTTCTGGGTTGAAGTGAAGCGTTTCGCCGAACGCCGTATCGAGGAAAACCGCACTAAGAATTTCCCGACTTACGAGGATTTGAATCCGAATATGAAGTTCGTCAACAATCGCGTCCTCGACATGCTTGACAACAACAAGCATCTGCTTGCCTTGGAAGAAAGCTATAAAATCAACTGGGCTGACTACCGCGAGGATTTCATCCGTGGCTTCTATAACCGTTTGCGCGAATATCCTGAATATAAGGATTACATGGCCAGCAGCGAGGATGGTTTCGAACACGACCGCAAGTTCTTGCTCTCCATTGTCGACAAATACATGGCTGAAGAAAATGGCGAAGACGAAGGCGAAGAAAACACGACTTTCCTTTCCGATTTCTATTCCGACCGTAACCTCTCCTTCAACAGTGATTACCAGATTGCAGTGTTTCTGCTTTGGAAGTTCCTCAACGAAATGCAGAACGATTTCAACGAGAACACGAAACTGCCTCCTGTCTACAAGACCCAGGGCAATGTGCCGAATGAAGACCGTGAGTTCGTCATCAACCTGTTCAAAAAGACTATGACAAACGCCGAAGCCTATAGGAAAACCGTTGAAAGCAACATCTCCAACTGGGACTACGACCGCCTTGCCTTGATGGACAGAATATTGATTTTCATGGCAATGACCGAATTCTCCACTTTCCACGACATACCCGTGAAGGTGACCATCAACGAATACATCGAGATTTCGAAATACTACAGCACGCCCGATAGCCGTCGCTTCATCAACGGCATGTTGGACAAGATCGCTCAGATTATGAAGGACGATGGGTCGTTGGTGAAAACCGGCCGTGGCCTGATTTGATGCAATAATTTGAGTAGGCTTCCGTTATTAACTTAAAATACACGACAATGAGAAAAAACTTATCATACATCATGCTTTTTGCCGCCATGTTCCTTGCTGTATCGGCAAGAGCTCAGGTGAGTAACGGATCCTATAGGGCCTTGAGAGCCACCAGTTCGGCAAGAGTGGCCGCGCTGGGCGGTTTGGTTTTGCCTTTTCATGATGGTGACATTCAGACGGCTACGTTCAATCCGGCAGCCATTTGTCCGGGCATGAACAATCAGCTGTCGTTTTCGTATGTCGGCGATTTCAATCTTAGCTCCAATTATGCTGCCGTGCAGTATGCCCACGATTTCGAGAAGACGGGTTCTTTCTGCGCCACCTTGCAGTATTTCAACTATGGCGATTTCACCGAAACCTCAGAGGGCGGCAATGTCTTGGGCGAGTTCAATGCCAGCGATTACGCTTTTACCCTTGGCTGGGGCCGCGAACTGACCGACAAATGGAGTATCGGTGCCAACCTGAAATATGCAGGCATGCAGGGCGAAATCTATTCTTGCGGTGCCCTTGGCGTTGATGTGGCCGCCACCTACTGGTCGTACAGCGATTGGGCCTTGACCCTCGCAGCCCGTAACATCGGTCACCAACTGTTTTGCAAGAATTACGACAACAACAACGGTTGGATGCCTTTCAGCCTCGATTTCACGGCTTCCAAGAAACTGGAACACCTGCCTTTCACTTTTGTCTTTGCCTACAATGACATTCAGAAATGGAATCAGCTCGCCAAGGAAGAAGAACAATACGACCCGATTTCGGGTGATTTGATTCAGGAAAGCGGCACCAGACGTTTCTTCAAGAATGTAGGTTGCCATTTTGCCATCGGCGGCGAACTCGAAATAGGGAAGAACCTTGTGTTGCGTGCGGCCTATAACTACGGCACACACAACAAGATGACCGTGCCTGCAGACCGTGACCTTACTGGTTTCTCCATCGGTTTCGGCGTCAAAGTGAAGCGCTTTGAAATCGATTATGCCCGCTCGAGATGCAGCATCGTTGGCTCTCCTAACTATTTGACCGTCAAAGTGAACCTGAACAAGTAATCTTCGCTGATGTATCTCCACGAACTGAAACTGGCAAACTTTAAGAATTGCGAGTCGGCAGACATTGTGCTGTCCGAAAAGGTGAACTGTTTCGTGGGTCTGAATGGAGCAGGGAAGACCAATATCCTTGATTCCATCTATTATCTTTCTTTCTGCAAGAGTTTCTTCGGCGCAACGGATAAAATGAACATCCGCCATGAGCAGGATTTCTTCAGTATTCACGGCGTTTATTCGCACGACGACAAGGAAGACGAACTCGTGTCGTGCATTCAGAAGCGCGATGCGCAGAAGTCGTTCCGTTTCAATAAGAAGGAATACAGCCGCCTTTCCGACCATATCGGGAAGTTCCCTCTGGTGATGATCTCGCCCTACGACCGCGACCTCATCAACGAAGGCAGCGACTTGCGACGTAAGTTCATCGATGGCGTTATCTCGCAATTCGACCCCTTGTATCTCAATGCCTTGCTGAAGTACAACCGCGCTTTGCAGCAACGTAACATGCAGTTGAAACAGTTTGCTGAGACGCGTACCTTCGACCGCGATTTGCTCCGTCTTTGGGACGACCAGCTGATTATGAACGCCGAAGACATCCACGCCAAGCGGCAGCGTTTCCTCGAAGAGTTTCTGCCCATTTTCCAGCATTACTACGAAATCGTCTCGGGTGGCGACGAGAAGGTTGGCATTGGCTATCAGTCGCGCCTCAGCGAAAAGTCATTGCGCGAATTGCTGGACGAAAGTCTTAGTGCCGACACACATTCGGGGTATACCAATGTGGGCATCCATAAGGACGATTTGGATTTTGAACTCGACGGCCATCAGCTGAAGAAATTCGGCTCCCAGGGCCAGCAGAAGTCTTTTGTCGTTTCGATACGTTTGGCGCAGTTTGAGTTTAACTATCAGAAGATTGGCTACAAGCCCATTTTGCTTTTGGACGACATCTTCGACAAGCTTGACGACCAGCGTGTGATGAAACTGGTGCGTTTGGTGGGCGACAATCATTTCGGGCAGGTATTCATCACCGACACACAACGCCAGCGAGTGGAGCATTTGTTTGATGACACCGACATCAACCACCGTATTTTTGAGGTTGAAAAAGGCGTCGTAACCGAAATCGGAGGCTGAGATGGAATATTTCAATGTGCAGAAATTAGGCGATTTAATCAGGGAATACATCCAAATGCACAAGGGCCCCGATTATTTGGACGAGCTGAAAGTCATCAACTCGTGGAAAACGGTTGTCGGACCGTTCATAGCCTCGCACACCATCGATTTGGCCATCCGTAACAAGATGCTTTTCGTGCGTGTCGATTCCGATGCTCTTCGCATGGAATTGAGTTTCTCAAAATCTGTTCTGAAAGACAATCTGAATGCCCAGGCGGGTCGCGAGGTCATTACGGATATCGTGTTGCAGTGATAGGGTGTCCTAAGGTTTCAAGCAGGTGATAGGAACAACAAAAATGCCGTCTTTGCGTCGATAGGCAAAATCACCAACTGCCGTCAGAACCATCATAAAACTCGGTTCAAACATTTTTCCTGTGTCAATTATCTTGGCAAGCGAAAGCAGGTTTTTCGCACCTTGCTCAATCCATTTTTCGCCACCGATTTTAACTTCTATCAATCCGTAATGGCCGTTGCGCAAGTGAAGCACGGCATCACATTCCAGTCCGTTTTTGTCGCGGTAATGGAAAACATCGCCATCCAGAGCATCGGCATATACGCGCAGGTCGCGCACAGCTAATGTCTCAAAAAGCAAACCAAAGGTGTTTAAGTCAGCGATAAGGTCGGAAGGCCCTAAACGTAAGGCGGCAGCGGCAACGCTGGGGTCGACGAAATAGCGTGTGTCGCTGGTGCGTATGGCGGCTTTGCTTCGTAGATTGGGATTCCAAGCCGGCATGTTTTCGATGACGAATATTTTTTCCAAGGCTTTCATATAGGAAGTAATGGTCGCTTCTGTCGTGCTACCGTTTTCGTTGGTCATAATGTCGTTCAGGATGGAGGCAACAGAAGCTTGTGAACCTTGATGACGGGCGTAACTGCGGAGTAGCCGTTTGGTCAGCATCGGGTCGCGCCGTGTGCCGTCGACATCGGAGATTTCTTGTTCGGAGACAGCATCAAGGTAGTTGTAGGCTTGCTTGAGAGATGCCTTTTCGCTTAAATCCATAGCACCGGGCCAACCTCCGCGGCAGGTTAAATAGGCAATGCGTTTCAAGTCGTAGCCTGGAGCACGGCAATCTTGCATGTCTCCATTGAAAAGGGAGTTGAGACTGACTTTTCCATTGCTTTCTTCAGATTCCCACAACGACATGGGACGCATTGTGAGCCAAGCGAATCTGCCGGTACCTGTGTGGGTGATTTTGCTTCTGTCGACTGGCACGGCTGAACCCGTCAGGATAAATTGTCCGGTCTTTCTTCGTTGGTCGATGGTAAAGCGAGCGGCATCCCAAAGTTGGGGCACTAGTTGCCATTCATCGATTAAAAGAGGTGTGTCGCCTTCCAGCAAAAGCGAAATGTTTGTTTCGGCCAAATGCATGTAGTTGGCGCTTTGCGAAGGGTCGTTCATATAGATGATGCTTTTGGCTTGCTGAACGGCAGTGGTGGTTTTTCCGCACCATTTTGCGCCTTGAATTAGTACGGCTCCAGCGGCTTCAAGTTGCTCTTTTAAAAGTTGGTCTGCAATGCGATTTCTGTAGTCTTTTTCATCTTTCATTTTTCGCTATTTTTATTTCGCTGCAAAAGTACTAATAATAAATGAGATATGTATCAATTTTTTTGTTTTTATTTAGTAATTTGGCGCGATTTCATTATGACGTTTGGCGCAATTTTCGTAATTTCATTATGGAATTTGGCGCATTTTCATTATGACGTTTGGCGCGATTTTATTATGGAATTTGGCGCATAAATCGCCTTACAAAAACGGGAATTCCTTCTTGGCATCAATCGGCTTGAAATAGGCGTCGATGAGGCCTTGTTCGATGAGTTGTTTCGGTGTGCCTTCCACCAAGGGCAATCCGTAGCCGACAATCCACATCTTGTCGCAATAGCGCAGCAGCAAATCCAAATCGTGTGAACTGAAAAGAATGGCTTTTTTATGTTCGCGCGCCAGCTTTACCATCAGGTTGATGAGTTCTATCTTGCTCGGATAGTCGAGGAAGGCGGCGGGCTCATCCATGAAGATGATGGGCGTGTCTTGCACGATGGCTTTGGCTATCATCACTTTTTGTTGCTCGCCATCGCTAAGCGATGTGAAGTTCCTGTCGATTAAATGCTTGATGCCGACGGTTTGAAGGGCTCCTTCGATGATGGTTTCGTCGTTTTCGCTGAGGCGTGCCATGAGTCCAAGTTGCGGATAGCGTCCTGCCGCCACAATGTCGAAGACTTTCAGGAAAAGGTCGTCGGGCTTTTCGGTGAGCACGAGACTGAAAAGCGAGGCGCATTCGGTGGCGGTATATTCGCCGAGGTCCTTGCCGAAGAGTGCGATGCGACCACTGACGGGCTTGAGACTGCCGCACAAAGTCTTGAACAGCGTCGTTTTGCCGGCGCCGTTTGGTCCTGCCAGCGCCACAATGTCGCCTTCGCACAGGCTCACATTGATGTCGGGCAGCAAGGCTTTCCCCTTGTAGCCGATGCTCAGATTCTCGGTGTGAAGCACTTCATTCATGCTTGCAAAATTAGCGTTTTTTCCAGTTGCCGCAAAAAAATCAGGTTGCAATGTTGCAACTATTGACAGCTGAACGTATAATTACATAAATTTGCATCCATAAATCTTAAATGTTAAATCTTTAAATCTTTAATCACCATGTCAATTCTTCTCATTGCAGTCGTCGCCATTGTGTTAATCGGCGTGTACATGTATTTCAGTTACAACAACCGTGAAGTAGCCCTTCGCAAGGAAGCCGAGGCGCAAAACAAGAAAATAGCCAGCGTCCACGACACCATGTGGAAGATCTTGAAGGAAAAGGCTGGCGTCTCAGAACAATACCGCGAGACCTTCGAGAAAATCTATCCCGAAATCATCAGCGGACGTTATGCCAACGACGGCGGCTCGGCCATGAAATGGATTCAGGAATCGAATCCCGATTTCGACACATCTTTATATAAGGATCTTATGCAGGCCATTGAAGTGCAACGCACCTATTTCAGCAACGCCCAGCAGCGTATGCTCGACATCATCCGTGAACGTGAAACCCTCATCGAGTCGATGCCAGCCAAATGGTTCGTCAAGAACAAGAGCGTCATCGAATATACTGTCATTGCTTCCGACAAGACCAATGATGTGATGACAAGCCGTGTCGACAACGAGACGCTGAACTTCTGATTCCAAGAGAGATGCTCTATCCGGTTTGCTATCTGTTTCCGCTTGTGGCTTTTGCCATCGCCCTATTTTGCGGTGCCGACACGGAGGCTTGGTACGTCTATCTTATCTTTACGGCAGCGGCCGAAGGATTGATATACCTGTGCTTCTATCTGCTTTCTCGCGATACGGAATACCTGAGTGGTTATGTCGTCGAGGCAGAGCATCATTTTGCGTGGACCGAAAGGGTGGAGTATACGGAGAGCCATACCGACTCGAAAGGCAATGTGCATACCGAACGTAAGGTGAGGTATGTGCATCATCCTGACGAATACTTCTGGATCTTGAACACTGGGAAAAACTATCCGGTCAGCGCAGGCAGTTTCCATGAACTGTGCCGGCGATGGGGTACAGGCACTACTTATATTGCTGTCTATCACCCTAATTGCGTCAGCGGTGGCGGCGGTGAATGCTGCCGCTGGGATGGCGATGAATACAACACGCACACGGCCACCTACACACAGCGCTATAAGAATCCGGTGCAGGACTCTTCCTCGATTTTCCGTGGTTCGTTGATCTCGAAGAAAAAGGCAAAGGAATTGGGTTTGGTGGCCTATCCGAAGATACGCCATCTTGAGCAAGAGGTCGTATTGGTGTCCGATGGTTTGGAAAAGCCTGCCGACTGGGAAAACGCCAATTTTGAATTGCAGCATCTGAATGCCTTTGAAGGCAGCACGCACGAAATCCATGCTTTCATCTTGCTTTTTCCCGCCGACAAAGGTCCCGAAATCGCCTTGAAGCAACGCGACTATTGGGAGGGACTCAACAAAAACGAGTTCGTGGTTTGCTTAGGCGTTAACGAGGGAAAGGTCGTCTGGTGCATGCCGATGAGTTGGATGGATGCCCCGACATTGGAATCGAATACCAAGGCCTATTTCCGGGAACACGAAAGCCTCGACCTCTTGTCTTTCGTCTCATGGTTGCGTTCCAATCTCTACAGTTGGAAACGCAAGGAGTTTAAGGATTTCAGCTACCTCGGCATCCACCTTTCTCCAAAGAAAACTGTGCTGTTTGTCATCATCTCAATCGTGTTGAGCGTCTTGCTTTGCTGGGGCTGCTTCGCGATGGGAATGGGATGATGAAAGAAAGTATCTATAACCTTTCTCTACCATTTCTCTACTCTTCCTCACCTGCAACGCTACTATGAACTCGATCAAGTAATACCCATTCTCTACTGAAAAGAGTAGAGGTTGATCGAGTTCACCTATGACCTTCATCGAGTTCATGGTAGAGGCAAGGTAGGGAATCGGTATTGTTACAGTAGGATGAGTTGCTGGGTCGAGACCAGCAAACCTTTTCTTGTATCACGGATATGAATGTAGGCGTATGCTCCGTGCGAGAGCGGCCCGCTGCATATCAGTTTGTCTTCAACGATGTTGATTGACTCGTCGGAAAATGAAGCCTTCAGGCATGCCGGGATGTCAGAGGTCGTCTCTTGGTGTTCGACTTTTATTAGCCTCAGCGTGTCGCCTGGTTTCCATTCTTCTTGTTTCATTTGGAATTGAATGCAATTTGTGCCGCTGCATACCTCAAGCGACGGAAGTGAGCCGTGGGAAACGATGTAAGGGGCGGGGATGCAAAGCCTTTTGCTGTAATCCTGCTTCGATAGGTCTACGGCAGGAAGGAGCAAATTGTAATGCACGAAACGGTTGTAAGGTCGGTTCAATGAGTCTGCTTCTTCAAATTGTGTTTTTACTGCACCTTTGAGCAGACGGTAGAAAGCAAGGATATTCCTCATGCCGCTGCGTTGCTTCTGTTGGGCTTGGGAATTTGCATCATGATATTGTGTAGGCATTGATTGCACTACCTGCTTGGAATTTAACTCCCTAAAAACCATTTCCCCAATGTGGCCAGAGAGAAAACCATTGTCGTTAACGATAGCCATGTTTTTTTTGAAAATAATTTGCCACGACAAAGATAGGAATTTTTATGAAAATATATGTCTTGCATTTCGCAGCGAAAATATAACGAATGGAATAGTGAAAATGTTCATGGATGATGGGAGGTTTAACGAGTGTTTCAGGAGAAGATTGCAAATCTTTGAGGATGTTTTCCCACTTCATCCCGTCAAATGGATGTTATAGTTGCTCCGTAGTTCGTAAGACTCGTCGGTGTTGAAGTTGCACTATTTGATGTTATGCCGTATGATTTTTTAGGTTGCAACCTTGCAATATCTGTTCACAATTCAAATATTTGTGTATTTTTGTGGCATAAAAACAATACTCAAAAAAATATGCCATGAAAAAGAAATCACAACAACATCTTTTGGTTTTGTTGGCCATGCTGATGGTCACATTCCTCGTGTCGTGCTCAGGCTTATCGCCGAAAGCCTACATTAAGTCGTTTGAGAAATTCGTTGCCAAGGTTGAGGCCGATGGCGACAATTTCAGCAATGCCGACTGGGATAAAGCCGATGCAAAGCTCGCCGAATTCAGCGACAAGTACGACGAAATCTCCAATAAGTTCACCGCAGAGGAGAAGAAACACATCATCGACCTCAACGCACGCTATCTGTTCAAGAAAAGCAAGGTGAAAGGCAGTGAAGCCCTGGATTTGCTCAACGGCATTTTCGGCAAAGGCGCCGAAACCCTGGAAAATCTTTTCGGTGGGCTGGAAGATAGCGTGGACTATCTAATGGATGAAATTGATGATAAGGTGGATGAATGGGATGAGATGATGGA
>JAKSMU010000024.1 GCA_024400455.1 Bacteroidales bacterium
TGAAACGAATCACACAGTCACCGCGCGCGAACTGGTTGCCTCCACGGATACGATACACATGACGGACAGTTTTGAAAAAGCCGACGAACAAACACCATAAAGCGAAGAGAAAAGCCCCCTGAATGGGTGTGGCTGGCAGGGGTTGCCGCCATAGCGGTTGGAATGATAGTAGGTTTCAAAAGGTTTAAATAATAAAGGCTGGCCTTGACGGGCTGGCCTTTTTCATAGCCATTTCATTTTCTTTTTTCGTCGCAGCAATTATTTCCTATCTTTGTCCCCAACAAATCTAAACTATCATGAAGAAATACACACACGCATGGTTGGCTTTCATGGCCATGAAACGCCTGGAGGTGATTGCCTCGACCGACAACGAAGCCGTTGTGAAAGACCTCAACGAGAAGACTCGCAGCGAAGCCAAGGCTTTGGTGAAATGGTTCAAGAACTACAGGGACTTCGTCATTGAAGGCTCCTGGTATCCCGACGATGTCTTCAAGGACATGAGCACCAGTCACATCGTGAAATACAAGCCCGAAGACGGCACGGAAAACGTCAAGTTCCGCAGCCTGCCCTCCACCCACTCCATCGGCGCCATGATGAAAAAGAAATCGCCGCTCTACGGCAGACCCTACACCATCACCAAAGGCAACTGCGCCGACCGCTGCGAATCGATAGCCCACAGCATCGTCGACAACTTCAAGATGCTGCACAAGGAAGAACGCGGCTGCCCTATCGCGACGACCAACAACCACATCGCCATGCGTTTCTTCATCATCAGCCACTACATCGCCGACTGCCACATGCCTCTGCACTGCGACAACCGTCCGTTCTCCGACGAGTCGGGCATTCACGGCGCCATTGAAAAGAAATGGGAAGACCAGGTGAAGAAATCATACGACATCGACACCGACAACAACCGCTTCTTCTACGACCCGCAAGGCTATCCGCTGCACAAGAAGCCTACCCCGCTCATGCTCGCCGTCGAAGAAGAACTGGCCAACCGCCCCTACACCCACGGCTGGGGCAACAACAACAGCAGCACATGGGACTACATGAGCTCCGTATCGCAATACTCCTACCTGTTCTCCTACTATCTCATCCCCGAGACCTTCAGCAACACGCAAGGCATAAACGAATTCATGGAACAGACCGAATGGGGGCAGCATTTCGACGATTACAACAAGATGATTTTCAGCGACGCCATCGATTCCATGGCACGCATCTGGCTCCATGTGTGGATTAAATACCGCGACTGGATGAAATGAAAATATTGCAGCTGCAATGACATCAAAACAGAAAAGGCGTCGTTGACGCCTTTTTCATTATTACTTATAAAGCAAAAATTATCACGAATGGCCCACGAATTATCATAAATTTCAGGACAGGAAGACCAAAGAAATTCAAGCTTTTCCAATTGAAAAAAAGTGTAACTTTGCCGCCCAAAATGCAACATTTACCACAAAAATGAAGACACAAAATGAAGAAGATATTAGTTATTATTGCAGCTTTATTTGGCTGCTTAGGAGTTAAGGCGCAAAGCTACCTGAACAATTACGAACCTCTCACGTCGTTGCCTTCCACCATTGACCCTGATGCCGTTTATGTTCTCGGCTATCAAGATGGCAACGATTACTACCTGCACACGTCGGGGACTGAAGCTGGAGAAATGCTGTTGTCGAAAAACCCCCAAAGTCCTTGCGAATATACATTCACCTATAATCCTAATCAAAACCGTTATCATGCAAAATGTAATGATTCATATTTATACATCACTACAGCAGGAGCATATCTCGGAAGTTCCAATGTGAATATGATAAGTTATTTTTCTTTGACCATAACGGACAGCAACATTTCCTCAGCAGGCGCATCCGGCTATACCGTTTATCACGATGGCAACATCATAAAGTCGCACACCGGCTCAAGCAACGGCAACCTGCGTTTCTTTGAATGCAAGCAACAGCAGAACAACGAAATCTGGTACAGTTCGACGAACGGCCAGAAAGTCGACCCAAAACATACAGATGTCTTTGGTGCCACAATCCAGAGCAATGTATATTATTCTGAAAGAAACATGGGTATCATTACTTTTAATGGCGAGGTGACGAGCATTGGAAGCAATGCATTCTATGATTGTAATAATTTGGCTTCCGCTACCATTCCAAACAGCGTGACGAGCATTGGGTCATGCGCATTCGCATGGTGTCCGAGTTTGGCTTCCGTCACCATTCCCAACAGCGTGACGAGCATTGGAGAACGCGCATTCCTTCAGTGTCCGAGTTTGGCTTCCGTCACCATTCCAAACGGCGTGACGAGCATTGGAGAAAGTACATTCTATAGCTGTACGAGTTTGGCTTCCGTCACCATTCCAAACGGCATGACGAGCATTGGAGAAAGGGCATTCTATAGCTGTACGAGTTTGGTTTCCGTCGCCATTCCTAACAGCGTGACGAGCATTGGTTCATACGCATTTAAAAACTGTACGAGTTTGCCATCCATCACTATTCCAAGCGGCGTGACGAGCATTGGGGATGACGCATTCGATGGATGCACAGTTTTGACTTCCGTCACCATCAATTCCGATGCCTTGCTAAGTGTAGATTTTTTGTCTAATATGCCTAAAATGAGAGATGTTTTCGGAACTCAGGTAACAGAATACACCATTGGACCTTCAGTCACAAAAATCGGACTAAGAGCCTTCACAGCATGTAGTAATTTGGAAACGCTGACCTTTGCGCCAAACTCACAATTACAAATAATTGGACTTGATGCATTCAGTGATTGTACGAGTTTGTCTTCCATCACCATTCCCGCATCCGTCACTAACATTGGGAATTGGGCCTTTACTGGTTGCATCGGAATAACCCAGGTCATATTTGAAGGCAACGCCTGCGAGAACAACATTGGCGACCGAGCTTTCGGCAACATTGGCTCTCAAAGTCCCGCTCAACTGACATTACCATTATCATGGGCTATCGAATACCTGCCGGAAGAAGGCGAGACATGGCACGGCGGCAATTTCATATCCAACCGATATTTTGACTTAGATGAGTACAAGGCTTATGTCTGCGCACAAATAACAACAGCATTCAATGAACTGACCTACTATCTGGAGAGTGAACTCAACTCTTGCATTAATGCTATTAACGCATCCTCTACGAAAGCGGAAGTGAACACACAAAAACGCAATGCACTCAACTGCATTGCATTACGCAGAAGCAAGAACGAAGCCAAAGCGGAAATCGAAGCCCAACGGGACTTGGTTACCGATTGGTCGGAAGCAGAGATTTCGGTTATCGCAGCGTATTTAGATGCCATTGAAAACTGCAGCAGCACTAACGATGTAAGCAGCACCTTGCAAGACGCCCTTAATTGCATGGCGCAACATGGAATCAGGGCATCTGCTTTGGCCGCCATCACAAACGCGATGGGCGAATACGCCAATATCAATTACTTGCAAGAGTTGGTCACTACAGAAATCGACAACATCAACAACGCCACGGATGCCGAAACGATAACCGCCAACAAGGAAGCTGCACTGGCAAAACTGGCCATTGCGGTTCCTGCCATTGAAGTCGGTCAAGCAATGATTCTTGAAAACCTGCCCACCGAAGGCACCACGGGGCCGGCCGTGCGTATCACCAAGCAAGGCAAATCGGACCTTATACTCATTAACCCCGACAAGGTGGAGTTCATTAAGATTGAAGAAATAGAAGAATAAGAATGAAAAAGATATTAGCACTTATTGCAGTGGACCGGCCTTTTTCATGATTATTCGAGCAAATCACTCATCAATTCGCGTCACTTCCAGGATGCCTTCGATGCTTTCCAAACGGTTCATCAGTTGCTCGAGCGAGTCGACATCAGGAATCTGGACGACTATTTTTCCATCAAAATAGCCTTCCTTGTCGGAATTCAGCACGATGTTCTTCATGTTCACCTCCAGATCCTCGGAGATGACTTTCGTGATTTTGCCCAACAAGCCCATCACATCGTGGCCATAGATATGGATGGTGGCCTGCGAGATGCCACTCTCTACCCCATTCCACTTCACGTTGATGATGCGGTAGCCGTAGCGCTGCTGCAAGCTCTTGGCATTCGGGCAGTTGGTGCGGTGCAAGGTAAGGTTGCCATCGTTGGTGACAAAGCCAAAGACCTTGTCGCCAGGAATTGGGTTGCAACATTTTGCCAACTTATAATTCACATTATCAATGTCTTTTCCAATCGAAAGGCATTCTTCAGCATGTTGAATTTCTTCTTTCTTTGTCACCAATTCAACCGTCACCTTGTCCTGATGCGCCTCCTTTTCGGCCAATCTGTCTTCCAGCAGCTTCTTGACATCCGCCAAGTCGATCTCTTCGGTCGAAATCTGATTGTAAAGCTGCAAGGCGTTCTCCAGCTTGTATTCCTTCACCAGCAGACTGATGACATCCTCGTTGACAGGGATCTTCCAATTCTTCAGGCGGCGGTTCAGCATGCTCTTTCCCAGTTCCGATTCCTTCAGCTGTTCCTCCATCAGGAAACGGCGGATCCTGTTTTTGGCCTTTTCCGTGACCACGCAGTTCAGCCAGTCGGCACGCGGCGACTGTTTCTTGCTCGTGATGATTTCCACCTTGTCGCCATTACTCAGCACGTAACGGATGGGCACCACGCGGCCATTCACCTTGGCGCCGTTGCAGGTCTCGCCCACTTGCGTGTGGATTTCGTAGGCGAAATCCAACACCGTGGAACCGACGGGCAACTGTTTCAAATCGCCTTCGGGCGTGAAAATGAATATCTTATCGACCTTGGCAATGCGCTTATAGGAATTTTCGAACGACACCAAAGCCGGGTTTTCGAGCACCTCACGCACATTCATCAGCCACTCCTCGGAAGTGTTTTTCTCACCTTTATATAAATAGTGCGCCGCCTGACCCGTTTCGGCGATTTCGTCCATACGCGTCGAACGGATCTGCACTTCAATCCAAAGCTTGTCGCTGTATTTCACCGTCGTGTGCAGCGACTCATAGCCCGACGCCTTCGGCTTGGTAATCCAGTCGCGCAAGCGGTCGGGGTTGGGTTCGTAGAGATTGGAAATCACCGAATAGACATTCCAGCAACATTCTATTTCGTCCTTTTCGGCGCAATTGATGATAACGCGTGCCGCCAGCAAATCATAGACCTCCTCGAAAGGCACATTCTGCGCTTTCATCTTGGCATAAATAGAAGCAATCGACTTCATGCGCCACTTGATGGAATAGTTGAACTTACATTTCCCCGCCCTTTTCGCGCGGTCGGCTTCAATGTCAAGGCCTCTTTTTATCGGTTCAAGGAAATCGTCCATCGTCTGCTGATAAGCCTGTTGCGTTTCCTGGATCTTACGCTCAATCTCGGCATACATCTCAGGATTTTCGTATCGCATTAGCATCTGCTCCAGTTCGGCCTTAATCTTGTACAAGCCAAGTCTGTGAACGATAGGGATATAGATGTATTTGATTTCGTGGAAATACTTGCCCAGGCGGTCGGCATCGACATCGTTCTGGTTGCGCACGTCGTACACACGGTGCACCACTTTCAGCAGCACGACACGCATGTCTTCAATCAGCGAAAGGAACAAGACGCGGAAATTGTCGGAATTATAGGCCACCTTCTCCGTCTTCAGGGCTGAAATCTTGCCGAAGCCATCCATGATGATGGCCACCGTCTTGCCGAATAGCGTCTCTATCTCCTCGATGCTCACCCCTTCCTTATACGTGATGCCATGCAAGAAAGCCCCAACCACCGAGATGTAACCCAAGCCGACCTCAACGACTGCAATGCGCGCCATCTCAATCAGGTGGAGCATGTAAGCCTTGCCCGACAAGAGGTATTTCCCATCATATTTTTCGAGGCAGTAACGGTAAGCCTTCTCAATCAAGGCCAGATGCTGCGGATCGTTCACCGAAGGATGAATGTCAGCCAGCATCTTTTCGTAGGCCAGCTGAATGCCGTTTATTTCCTCAACCGAATAATTCGCCATAGCCAAACAATTCTAAATCACTGAATACTAACATATAAATGATGGTCGCACATGGCATCGTAATAAGGTTTCAGTTCATCGAAAGTGCCATGCTTGATGGCGCATTTGCCTTTGTAGTGCGTAATCCATGCACAAGTCTCAGCCTGCTCGAAAGTATGTCCGCATACCTTCATCAAGGTTTCGATGACATATTCGAAAGTATTGTAATCGTCGTTTATCAATATCAGACTCTTCTCATTATCAATCTGTTCGTCTTCCAGCGTGAGCACGGATTCTTCTTCCTTGACCATAATTTTTCGTTCGTTTTGAGTGGATAAAGATACAACTATTATTAATAAGTAGGATGATTTTTTCAATTGAAGGCTTTATTTTTCTACTTTTGTACTCCAAAGAATCGACTTTGATGCAGAACAAATTCATCAAAAATATCATTTTCCTGCTGTTTCTCAACCTGTTGGTGAAACCATTCTGGATTTTGGGCGTCGACCGCGAAGTGCAGAACATGTTGGGAGACCAATCCTACGGCCTCTACCTGGCCATCTTCAATTTCTCATACCTATTTTATATTATACTCGACCTCGGCATCACCAATTTCAACAGCCGCAACATAGCGCAAGACAACAAGATGCTCTCAAAGCATTTTGCCGGCCTTTCCGAAGTGAAACTCATCCTCGGCCTTGCCTACGCCGTGGTCATTTTCGCCATCGGCTACCTGAAAGGCTTCCGCGAAGGGTTTCAACTTAAAATCCTGTTTTGGTGCGGTTTAAACCAAATCCTGCTCTCGTTTATTCTCTTCCTGCGGTCCAATATCCAAGGTCTGCTGCTTTTCAAGACCGACAGTTTCCTTTCCGTTTTCGACCGTATCCTCGCCATACTTCTGATGAGCATGATTTTGTGGACAGGCTGGTTCCCGAGAGAAAATTTCAGCATCATCTGGTACCTGCAGGCGCAGACCCTCGCCTACATCTGCACGCTCGTCGTTGCTTTAAGCGTGGTACTGAAACACACTGAAAAACTGGAATTTAAATTCAACTTTCGATTCTTTACCGACATCATCAAGCAGAGCCTTCCCTTCGCCTTGCTGGTCCTTTTGATGAGCGTATACAGCCGCATCGAGCCCATTCTTTTGCAGCACCTTCTGGAAGATGGCGAAGTGCAAGCCGGCATCTACGGCAGAGCCTATCGCCTTTTCGACGCAGGCAACAACATTTCCAACCTCTTTGCCGTTTTCCTGCTGCCCATGTTTGCAGCCTCCATCGCAAAGAAGGAAAACCTCAACGATTTGGTGAAATCATCGTTCAGCCTCATCGTAGCCATGGCGGGCATCGTGACAGTTTTGTGTTTCTTCTACCGACAGGAAATCATGCAGCTGATGTATCATGCCGAACCCGGCGAAAGCGAAGCCGACTTCTTGTTAAGAGTCGGTCAATATGCCAAGGTCTTCCCTATCCTGATGGGCAGTTTCTTCTGTCTTTCAACGACCTACGTCTTTGGCACCTTGCTCACCGCCAACGGCAGCCTACGCCAGCTGAACATCGTGGCCGCCTTGGGCGTCATCATCAATGTCTTACTGAACCTGATATTCATCCCGCTGTTCAAATCGGTCGGAGCCGCCTGCACCAGCCTCTGCGTGCAAGCCGTCACCGCTTTTGCCCAATACCTCATTGCCAAACGCATCCTCAAGTTTGAATTAGGCGGCAAATACTGGTCGCATATCGTCTTGTTCATCATGGCTATCGCTGTCGCGACATTCATCATCAAGTCGCTGGACATCAACTGGATGTTGAGCCTTGCCATGAGTTTCACGGCCAGCCTTGCGCTCATATTCGCCACAAGACTCATCAGCCTTCGTGAAATCACGGATTTGCTGCTCTCCAAAGCCCAAAACGATTAAATTCATTTTTTTCGTTTGTGCTTTCAACAATATTTCCTATTTTTGGCACTTTATTATAACCGAATAATGGACGAACAGACATCTAACACATACAGTTCTAAACAGTTATGCAAATTGCTGATTGATTACAGGAAACCTGTCATCATCATCTTGGCAATTGCAGCACTTGCGGCTGTGCTCTTCAGCTCGCCAATTTTCATCACACCGCTCTACAAGTCAACGGCAGTCCTTTACCCGACTTCAAGCAATTCAATATCAAAGGTTTTGATTAGCACGACCTTCTCAACCGACAAGGACATCATGAATTTCGGCGAAGACGAGCAGACCGAACAAATGCTTCAGGTGCTGAACTCAAACAAGGTGCGCGACAAAGTCATCGAACGCTTCAACCTGATGGAGCACTACGACATCGACGTCAACCAGAAATTCCCATACACGAAACTGAACAAACTCTACGACAGCCGCATCAAGTTCCGTCGCACGGAATATAACGCAGTGAAAATCACCGTTATGGATTCCGATGCAAAACTCGCTGCCCAGATGGCTAACGACATTGCCGAAATCTTCGACAGCACGATGAACCAGATGCAGAAAGAAGTAGCCATGAAGGCCTTCCGCATCGTTGAAGACGAATATTTCAGCCTCTGCAAGGAAATGCAAATGCTTGAAGACTCGCTGAATACGCTGCGCAAACTCGGTGTCTTCGACTACGAGTCACAGGTTGAGATGCTGAGTCAGCAGCTGGCAATCGAATTGGGCAAAGGCAACGCCACAGGCATCAATGCCATCCAGAAAGAACTCGACATTCTGGCCGACTACGGCGGCGCTTCTTACGCCATCAACGAAAGACTGGACAACGACCGCCTGCAGCTTTCCCTGGTGAAATCGAAATACGAGGAAGCCAAAGTCGACGCAACGGAATTCATCCCTCATAAATTTGTCGTAACTTCCGCATTTACAGCCGAAAGGAAGAGCACGCCGGTCAGATGGGTCATCGTCACCGTGACGGTTTGCTCCACCTTCATCCTGCTGATGCTCATCATTGCCGTGTTGGGCCACTACAGCAACTTTTTTCACGGCAAGACCGAAAAAGAATCGGTCAAGAAAGATGAAGCTTAACCTAAGCAACACATTCAAATCGCTAAAAATCACACCTAATAAAGAAACAAAATCAAACACAATGGATAACAATTTCAACAACCTTTCACTTGTCCAACTCGTACTGAAATGGAAATGGCACATCATCATCATCACCGTGGCTGCCGCCATCTGTGGTGCCATTTTCTCAAGTTCAGCATTCATCACGCCGCTTTACAAATCAGAAGCCGTAGCCTACCCGGCCAACATCAACCCGTATTCCGATGAAAGCGAGACCGAGCAGATGCTCCAACTCATTAACGCACAGTCGATAATGGATTCCATCATTGAGAAATACGACCTCTGGACGGATTACAAGATCGACAAGAACTACAAGTACGGAAAGACTTACATGATCAACGAGTATCATAGCAAGATTAAGATTGCCAAGACGCCTTACGAAGCCGTTTCCATCACCGTCCAGGACAAAGACCCGGAAGTGGCTTGCAACATTGCCAAAGACATTCTGAATTTCTACAACGACAAGGTGCAGTCCATTCATAAGATGAAGAACCTGGAAGTCGTTGAAATGTATGCCCGCCAGCTGCGCGAAAAGCAACAAGGCATCGACTCGCTGAAAAACAGAATGAGCGAACTGGCTGAGACTTACGGTGTTTTGGAATATTCCTCCCAGTCGAAAGAAGTTACCAGAAGCTGGCTCAGCGGTTCTGCAAAAGCCAACGAACTCAAGCAGAATGTAGAGAAATACGGTCCTGAAATGATTGACTTGGCTGCGAAAATCGAAACCG
This sequence comes from Bacteroidales bacterium, assembly GCA_024400455.1. Taxonomy (GTDB): domain Bacteria; phylum Bacteroidota; class Bacteroidia; order Bacteroidales; family F082; genus Limimorpha. The sequence continues at coordinate 9,773 of JAKSMU010000024.1, forward strand.
AAGCCACAGCCTATGCCAACATCAAGGTCGACTACGAACAGGAACTCCGTTTCCTCAATTCCGACTTCACCTATTCCAACATCGTCACCGAACCATTCCCTGCCGACAAGAAATCCTTCCCTGTGAGATGGGTCGTCGTTGCATTGAGCGGTCTGGGAGCCTTCCTGCTCTCCATCCTCGTCATCTTCATCATCGAAAACAGAAAAAGATTCGTTTCCAGCAATAATTAAACCGTGGAGAAAAAAGAGAAAATAGGCTGGCTTTATGTCATCGCAGCATTATTCGTTGCTGTCGGACTATTCTTTGTCGTAAAAAAGAACACCTACCTGTTCTTTGTCCTGCCTATTGTTTTGGGCGTGCTGCTGCTTTACATCTTTTCATTGGATAAAGTACTGCTGCTCACCAGTTTCTGCGTCCCTTTGTCTGTCGTTTTAGACAAATTCAGCGATGCAGGCCTGGCCATCTCACTCCCCGCCGAGCCTTTGCTGATGGGCATCCTGGTCATGTTCATCGCAAAAATGCTTTACGACGGCAAATACGACCGACGCATTGCCCGTCACCCTATTGCCATTGTCATCTATTGCATGTTCATATGGATGATAGTCACCACCATAACCAGCGAACTGCCTGTGGTTTCCTTGAAATTCATCGCTTCAAGGTTGTGGTTCGTCGTGCCGTCCTTTTTCCTTTGCGCCATACTTTTCAAGCGCCCGAAGAACATCGACTTATTCATTTGGCTTTACATTGCAAGCCTCTGCATCGTATGCGTCTACACCATCATCAACCATGCGATGAACGGTTTCGACGGCGACTCGGCCCACTGGGTGATGACGCCTTTCTACAACGACCACACGGCCTACGGCGCAGCCTTGGCCATCTATCTGATTCTTGCCTTGACATACGTTTTCATTCCGGGCATTAAGAAATCCAGAAGACTGATTATCATTGCGGTAGTTTGCTTGTTAAGTTTGGCTTTGGTCCTTTCCAACTGCCGCGCCGCATGGCTGAGCATGATTGCCGCCATCGGCGTGCTGTGCTGCGTTTTGCTGAAAATCAAGTTCCGTTGGATTGCCACCATCATCGTGGTCTTGGTAGGTCTGTTCTTTGCCTTCCAGAACCAGATTATCGATGCCATGGAGAAGAACAACCAGGACGCTTCCGGCGACTTCGTTGAGAATGTGCAGTCCATCACCAACATCTCGACCGATGCCTCCAACTTGGAACGCATCAACCGCTGGCAGTCGGCCTTCCGCCTTTTCCACGAAAGACCATTCTTCGGCTGGGGACCTGGCACCTACCAATTTGTGTATGCGCCATACCAGATGTCGAAGGAAAAGACCATCATCAGCACCAATGCCGGTGACGGCGGCAACGCACACAGCGAATACATCGGAGCCTTGGCCGAACAAGGCGTCATCGGTTCCCTACTCGTCCTGACTTTGGTCATCACCACCATTTACTGCGGCCTGACGACCTACAAACGCTGCAAGAACAAGAAAGCCAAAATCATGGTCCTTGGCGCAACACTGGCTTTCATCAGCTATTTCGTACACGGCATCCTGAACAACTTCCTCGACACGGACAAGCTTGCACTGCCCGTCTGGAGCTGCGCGGCACTCATCGCTGCCATCGATGCTTTCTATGCCGATAAGGAAGAATTTGTGGAAGAAGAATAATAGACAGAGTTCTTATCATACATAAAAAAAGGAGCAACCCAGGTTGCTCCTTTTCTGTTTATTCAATGGAGACGAGCTCCAAATCGATTATCAAAGGCGAATCGGCAGGCAACAGCTGCGGGTCGATTTCAACCTCACCGAAACCAAGGTCCGATGGAACTATCAGCCTCACCTTCGAGCCTGGATTCATCTGCAATACGGCTTCTTCGATGGCAAGGATCATTTCGCCCTGTCCAACGGCGAATTGTATCGGCGTGCCGTAGCCATAGCTCGATTCGATTTCCTCACCATTCAGATTTGACAAGGTATAATGCACACTGACTTTGTCGCCCCATTGAGCCACATCGCCCGTGCCTTTTTCCTTCCAAATCACATACAGTCCCGTTTCCGACGGTTCCTCAGTGATGCCATTGTCTTTCACATATTTGGCAATCAGCTGGCGCTGTTTTTCCATTGTCTTTTCGTGTTCAGCCTGACGTTTAGCCTCCTCTTCGGCGACAAACTTATCGTGAGCTTCCTTGCTCATGATGCTGTTCATGCTGATTTCGACACGCAACGGCATGTAAGGCAGGACATACTGTTGATAGCCAACGCTGTCAAATGCCAACGACGATGGTATCAAGCAATTCAAACGGCCACCATTTGGCACGAGGCCAAGGGCTTCGGTGAAACCTTTGGAAAGGAAATCTTCAGAACCATACTGGAAATCAAGCGATTCAATGCCGTATGAACTCATGATGGTATCGCCTTCAAGCGAGCACATCAGGAAATCGAAATTGACAAATTCACCCAGCTTAGCAGTCTCACCGTTTCCGGTCTTCTCTAAGATAATGAGTCCCGATTCGGTGATGGTGTTATACGAATTGTTTCTGAATGGCTCCAGATTACTCTGTTCCACCATGCGAAGGCTGTCGAGATACAAGTTATAAGAAGTCTCGATTTCCTCATATGGAGTGATGGACAGAAGCTTCAAGTCATAATAAATCGGTTTGCCTGCATATTCCTCAGGCGTTTCCATACCCATGATGGAAGTAAAGACCGAGTCAGCCAAAACGACCATGCGGGCAGAGTCGCCGACATGCATGTTTTGCAAGGCATCCGGGACATCGCCTACAAACGAGCCGGCTTCCAGAACCATGTCAATCGGTTCGGAACCAGCCGTCGAAAACAGCAGGGTGTCGTCGAAATATTGCGCCATTGAAAAGGTCACGCCATCGTTGATGCGCGGCGCAACCTTTTCATTGCTCTTTTCATAGAATTTCATGTAGGCTCCGTTTTTCATCTTCTTAAAGCCGGAATAGATGGAATCGCTCTGACAGGAAACCATCAGCAGCAAGGCGAAGAATGAAACGGCTTTGCCAAACACTTTATTCATCTTATTCGAAATCAATCAGTTCAACATCGAAAATCAGGTTTGCGAAAGCAGGGATGTCTGCACCAGCACCTCTGTCGCCATAACCAAGATAATAAGGGATGTAAAGGGTTCCCTTCTCGCCTTTCGACATCAACAGGATGCCTTCGTCCCAACCAGGAATGACTTGACCAACGCCAATCGGTATCTGGATAGGTTCGCCGCGTTCTACTGATGAATCGAACACAGTGCCATCAAGCAAACGGCCAGTGTAATGAACCTTAACCATTTGACCTTCAGCTGGTTTTTCGCCATTGCCTTCCTGAGTCATCACATAAACCAAACCTGATTCTGTTGGTTCTGCAACAACGCCTTGAGCAGTCAGATAATCCTGCAATCCCTGAGCAGCAGCAGCTGTTTCTTCAGGATAGTTTGTCTTCATGCTTTCGATTCTTTCAGCAGCAGCTTCTTTGGCTTTTTGAGCCATTCTTGCCTTGTATTCGCTTTCCGGATAGAAATCGTTCACCTTGACATCAAATCTCATGACATCGGTGGAATTGAATTCTTCTGGAAGGCTAGGCTGGCCGAAGAAAGTTGTGAAAGTTGAATCAATGTTCACAATAAACGAAGCAGAATCGCCTCTGTGCATCATAGCAAGACCTTCAAAGAGGTCACCTGCAAACAAAGGTTCTTCCAGACGGAACATGTTAGGCATGGTAGGGATGATGGAATTGGTATCATTCACCGTGCAACCGAAAACGACTTCGATGACATCGCCAACCATTGGTGTCTCGCCTTCATTTTGGGTGTAGAACTGATAATTCAGTCCGTTTTCATTGATTTCATAACCCTCGTAAGGGCTTTTCTGCTGGCATGAATTCATACCTGCAACCATCATGGCAGCTACGGCCACGAACAAAACACTTTTTTTCATTGTTTAAATAGTTTAGTTAATTTTGTAATTTATTTAATATCAATTATTTCAACATCAAAAACAAGATTTGAATACGGAGGGATGCTGCCCGTCCTACGGTTACCGTAAGCCAAATTGAAAGGAATAATCAAAGTGCCTTTTTCACCTTTCTTCATCAAAGCAATACCTTTTTCCCAACCTTGAATGACCTTACCTTGTCCAAGGACAAAACTGATTGGTTCGCCCCTTTCAACAGATGAATCGAACACACGGCCATCCATAAGCTTTCCGGTATAATGAACCGTCACCGTCTGGCCTGCCACAGGACATGCTCCAGAACCTTTCTTATTGCAGACATAAACCAGTCCACACTCCTGTTTTTCGCCCTTAATCTTATTGTCTTTCAGATAATTGTCAAATTCAGCATTAGCCTTTTCGACATGCGACTGGTCAGCTGCTTCAGGAGCCAGAATGTCCAGCAGTTCAACATCAAAAATCAAGTTGCTGTAGGCAGGAATCGTTCCGTAAGCAATTTCACCATAAGCAAGACTATATGGTAAAACGAACTGAGCCTTATCGCCAATAGCCATCAGGCCGATGCCTTCTTCCAGGCCACGCAAAACGGTACCTTTGCCATATTCAATGTCATAATATTCACCCAATTTATCAGACGAACCCAATTCGTCGCCACCCAGAATCCTAGCATTGAACTTCACTCTTGCCGTTGAGCCCAGCACCGGTACATTTCCTTCGTTTTCTTTTTCAAACTTATAATACAATCCTGATTCGGTGTGCTTTACGATTTCATTGTCCTTAAGATACTGAACGAAAGCCTTTTCTGATTTCAGTTTTTGATCCTTCAGTTGCTGTTCTGCCTGGCGAGCCAATTCCTCAGCCGTCGTAATGCCCAGTAAATTAATGTCATACACAAGATTCGAATAAGGCTTCACATTGCCCATATCGTGCTCGTTATATGCCATTTCGTAAGGAATAATGGCTCTGACCTTATCGCCTTGATGCATCATCGGAACAACTTCCTCCCAACCCGGAATTGCATGGCCTTCGCCCAAAACAAAGGAAAAGCTTCCCTCCTGCTTACTTGACGAACCGACCAAAGTACCATCAAGCAGATACACATCATATTCCACTTCCACCTTCTCGCCTTTAACAGGGCAACGGCCTTTGCCATTTTCAATCGGAATAACATAAATACCTGATGCAGTAGGCGTTACATCAATATTATTTTCAGCAATGTAAGCAGCCAATGCTTCTTTCGACTCCTGTTGCATCTCAGCCTTCAAGGCATCAATTTCAGCCTGAAACTCTTCTGCCGTCTGCACTTCCATCATCTTGATTTCATAACGGAAATAGTCATCGGCAGTCAAGCCAACGGCAACCGGATCCTGAGCATAATAGACGGAAGCAATGGAATCAGCCTTAATGTAGAACGAGGCAGAATCACCTTCACGCATCATTGCTATAGCCGACTGCAAATCGCCTTTGAAGCGAGGTTCGGAAACCTGCATGTGGACAACACCTTGCGACTCCTCCCATCCATAAAACAAAGAGTCTTTCAGATAACACAACACGGACATTTTCACGAAATCCGTTTTGTTGGGCAAGGCATTAGCCTTATTCTGGTTGTAGAACTGATAATACAGTCCGTCAGCAGTTTTCTTGTAGCCTGCAAATCTCTGATCTTTTGGGCCACACGAAGTGAACACCGTCACAAAAGCCACGCATAACAATGCGAATGAAATACATTTTCTTTTCATAAGTTATTGAATATCTATTATTTTAATCGTATAAATTAAAGTCGAGTAAGCCGGAATCTTCTTATCGTCACCATGAAGGCCGTAGGCCAAATGAGACGGGATGATAAGCGTCGCAATATCATTTTCATGAAGATACGACATTGCTTCATCAAGTCCTGATTCAACACTGCCATCTCCGACCTTAAACACCTTATTACCTTCATTATTAGAAGAATAAATCAAATCACCGGTAATTGACCTCAGCTCATATTCCAAACATACGGTCTGCCCTTCCTGAATCAGCGGACCAGAACCTTGTTTAAGTATACAGTAACGCAAGCCTGTGCCCGTTGAGAGCATTTCAAGGCCATGACGAGTCACATAATCCTCAATATCAGCCTCTTCATCATTAACCATATATCGGTTTGCCTTCTCCATGCTTTTCTTCAAAGCATTTGGATCCGTCTTTACCTGAGTTTCCTGTCCATCGCCACATGCAAAAAGCGAAAGAAGAAAAATGAATGAAAAATATTTAATTATCCTATACATTATCAAGCATTTAACAAGTCCCGATATTCAGGCAAAACCGATTTCAATTTTGCAACGGCTTCATCAATCGTGCAGTCTAAAGTGCCTCCTGCAGCATTCGTATGGCCACCGCCTTTGAAGTGTTTATTTGACAATTCGTGGACCGAAAAATCACCCTTCGAACGGAAAGAAAGACGAATCTGTCCCTGACGCTCGGTTACTAAAACCGACATCTTTACCTTCTTGATAGACAATGGATAATTCACAATTCCTTCAGTATCACCAACATGATAATCAAAAGAATCAAGTTCTTCCTTACTCAAGGCAATGATTGCCGTAGAATAATCGCCTAAAACCTCCATCTTATTGATAGCATAACCTAACAAACGCAGCCTGCTTTCCGAGAATGTATCATAAACAAAACGGTGAATTTCATTGTAAGATGCTGATTTTTCGACTAATGCACTAACAATATCAAAGGTTCTAGAATGATAGATTGAATGTGCAAACGAACCCGTATCAGTCATAATGCCAACCAACAAGTCGGTAGCAATCTTTTCGTCCAGATAATCCTTGCCGTAATGAAGAATGATTTCAGCCACAAGTTCAGAAGCACTCGACACATTGGTCTCTGACCAAGCGCAATAAAACTGCTCCAATTCAGGATCACGATGGTGATCAACCAAAACCCTAGGAACCCGTGTTTTTCCAATCTCATTCTGGAGCACTCCGCAGCGAGACAAACTATTGAAATCCAACATCATAACACATTCCGCATTGGCAATGCACTGCTGTCCGGCTTCAACATTATTTTCATATATCAGAATATCCTGAGCGCCAGGCATCCACGAAAGAAAACCTGGGAAGCCATTCGGAACCACAACTTTAGCATCAACTCCAAACTTCTGCAGGAAAAACGACATCGCTAATGACGAACCGATAGCATCACCATCAGGATTGACATGAGAAACGACTACGATTCGCTTATACGACTGAATTACAGTATCAAACTGACTATAAAATGATTCTGTTTGCATAATTTTCTCACAAAACAAGTGGCAAAATTACACAATTTATCAATAGGTACACCTTATTAAATATAAAGAAATCACATTGTCCTTGGCTGCAACACCTCAAAACTGTCATCTTGATACACCAAAATGATGCTTTTAAGCGGATTCTTTTTCTTTTCGCACTGATTATCAGCCACAGACTGGACTTCCAAATTGCGTGTATCAAACAATGTGTTGGCAAAATCATCCACAGACAGCTGTTCGTTTTTCTCAACTTTCAAATCCGTCATGGGCTCCAAAACAGGCAGCACTTCCTTAAAAGGCTCCGATACGGTAACGGGGCCTTTGCCAAATATAATCCAGTCAAGATTATATTCAGGGAAAGTCTCTTTCAGCTTTTTCACAAACTCCAGACTTGGATTATTTCGTCCGGCCAGGAGATGTGAAACATTAGAAGGTTGAATGCCTAACTTCATGGCAAATTCCGTAGCCGTCAGATTTTTTGCCCTAATGATTTGCTCAATACGCTCTTTCATAAGTCGCCAAAATTTTCATTTTTACCTCAATTTGAGTTTACAAAAGTAAAAAATAATTCTTTACAAAATGAAATTATTTAGACTTTACATTTGTATACATTTTTCGAATCATCAATATTCTTGCAGCTTTACTTTATATCATGTTTAATAAATACTTGATTATACGATAAATATATTTGAAGATTTGCACTTACATTTATTTGATAAAAATGAAAGAATTCTTACAATTTTACTTTATATAATGTTATACATAATATTAATATTCAAGCATTTAATATAATAATTCGGATATTGTTACATAATTTGATAAAATTATATTTGTTTACAAAATTACAATAATATTGTATATTTGTAAAAGTTATAAATATTACATTGATTATTAGTTATTTACATTATTGTTATTTACAATTGTAAATAACATGTTTTTGAGAAAAAAGCAATTTGAAAAAAACCATTTCTCGCATCATCTCCCTCTCTTCCACCATTGATTTAGTTCAAAACGGAAGTGCGCTCTAATCGCTTAAAAACGGCCTCATTTGCCTCTTCCCGATTCTTCATTTTTTGCCGGCCAAATTTCCATCTTACTACGAATTGGCATTTTTCCGCATACAGGACGTGCCCCTACCAACCACATGGCCTCGCAAGTTTCTGCCTATACACCTTATATATAATAAGCAGCCAAACACAAAAAACATTTCCACGCATAGAAAGAAAACGCTAATTTTGCACCATCAATGAAAACCCAAGACAAACACATACAGAAACTCATCGAAGAAGGTGAACATCAGATGCTCGACTTCAAGTTTGAAATATCAGACAGCAAACGCATCGCCCGTTCCCTTGCGGCTTTCGCCAACACCGACGGAGGCCGGTTACTCGTAGGCGTCAAAGACAACGGAGCCATCGCCGGCGTTCGTTCCGACGAAGAAATCCACATGATTCAGGCCGCAGCCGAAATGTATTGTCAACCAAAAGTGGACTACACGACCGAAGAATGGGAAATCAACGGAAAAACCGTTTTGGAAGTCATCATCCCAAAAGACACGCAAAACAAGCACAAAGCTCCAGACAGTCAAGGGGTCTACAAGATTTTCGTTCGGGTTAAGGACGAAAACCTTGTTGCGGACAGTGTTCTTCTGCGGGTTTGGAAGTCGAACAAGTTTTCAAAATCGGCAAAGATCACCTTCACCGAAACAGAAACGCTTCTCCTTCACTATCTCAACGAAAACCAAACGATAACCCTTTCCGAATTTCAAGAGATCGCACATATAAACAAAAGGAAAGCCGAAGCCATTTTGGCTGATTTCATCCTCGTCGGGACCATAAACATCGTCCAAACCAGTCAAAAAACATATTTCGAATTGGGACAAAACTGAATTTTACACATTTTTTGCCCATATTCTCTTGTATTAGCATTTTTTATTCAACTGAATATCAAATAGAAAGAATTATTTATACAAAATAATATATTTTTTTCTTGCCATGAATTAAAAAAGCCGTACCTTTGCAATCCCAATCACGAAAGAAATGAGGCGAAAGACAATATAAAGATTGGGAAGTTCTTTGAAAGCTTGAAGGCCAGCATAA
>JAKSMU010000025.1 GCA_024400455.1 Bacteroidales bacterium
CGAGGATGCGCACGGCTTCGAGCAGACGCAAGGTGCCTACGGCATCGGCTTCAGCGGTATATTCCGGGCAGTCGAACGAGACCTTGACATGGCTTTGGGCGGCCAGGTTATAGATCTCATCGGGTTGCACCTTCTGTATGATGCGCACCAGCGAGGACGAGTCCGTCATGTCGCCATAATGCAAGGTGAGCAGGCGCTTGTTTTTCATATCGCGCACCCACTCGTCGAGGTAGAGGTGTTCGATACGGCCTGTGTTGAACGAAGAAGAACGGCGGATGATGCCGTGTACTTCATAGCCTTTCTCAAGCAGAAACTCTGCCAGGAAAGAGCCGTCTTGACCCGTGATGCCGGTGATCAGTGCTGTTTTAGTCATAATATCATTATTTTATTATTGCTTCTTTGATCTTTTCAATGATGTACCGCACATCGTCGTCGGTGACGCAAGGTCCGCTCGGCAGACACATGCCGCACTTGAAGAGGTCTTCTTCGATGCCCTTGGTGTAAACCGCAGCATCGGCATAGACTGGTTGCTTGTGCATAGGCTTCCACAGCGGACGCGCTTCGATGCCCGCCTTGTCCAAAAAGACGCGCATAGCCTCCACATTGGCATTGGGCTCACAGTCCGTGTGCAGACTGCCGCCGCCATGCACCACGCCAGCGGCACCGCCTACGGCACCTTGCACGGCCACGCTATAGGCGTTTTCCTGTCCCTTGATTTTCAACGATGGGCTGATGACAATGGTGCTGAGCCAATAGTTAGAACCAGCTATGCCACCTTCATGGAAGGCGATGCCATCCACTTTAGCGAACGCTTCCTTATACAATTCCGCGACATGACGATGATGCGCAATGTGTGCATCCACAACCGTCATCTGGCCGATTCCGATACCCGCACAGACGTTACTCATGCGGTAGTTGTAGCCGATGGCTTCGTGCTGATAATAAGGATAAGCCTCACGCGCCTGGGTGGCATACCACATGATTTTCGAGGCAGCCTCTTCGTCGGGGCAGATGAGGGCACCACCACCCGAGGTGGTGATCATCTTGTTACCATTGAAACTGAGGACGCCATAACGGCCGAAAGTACCCAGTTTCCGTCCTTTATATTCGCTGCCCATACCTTCAGCAGCATCTTCGATGACGGGGATACCGTATTTTTCGCCAATGGCCATAATCTCCTCAATACGGTATGGCATGCCGTAGAGGGCGACCGGGACGATGGCTTTAGGCTTACGTCCTGTCTTGGCGATACGGTCCTTGATGGCCGTTTCCAACAAGACAGGGTCCATGTTCCAGGTATCCGCCTCACTGCCAATAAAAACAGGCTTGGCACCGAGATAGGTAATCGGGTGGCTCGAGGCGCAGAAGGTGAACGACTGCACGCAGACCTCGTCGCCGGGGCCCACGCCACAGGCGATGAGGGCCAAATGCACCGCAGCGGTGCCGCAGCTCAGGGCCACCACCTGCTTGCCTTGGCCCATATAGGCTTCCAGTTCCTCTTCAAACTGGTTCACATTCGGTCCCAAAGGCACCACATAGTTGTCGTCGAAAGCCTTTTGTATGTACTTCTTTTCGACACCGTCTTCGCTCATGTGGGCGAGACATAGAAAGATACGTTTTGGCATATATAGTTGTTATTTATTGTTCGATTTATTTTCTTTCACAAAACCTGCAAAACTTTGTTCTATGGAAATTCGCAACCGCTCATTTCCTGGGGCGGCTTTCGCTTGCCTTCATCTTGATTTCATTCTACACCGAGGGGGTGATGATAAGGCGCCAGGTGCCGTCTTTCGCGACACGCTGGATGTAACCCTTGTCGGTCAGTTGTTTCAAGTGCTTGTTGACAGCTGCCATATTGATACCCACCTCATTAGAAAGGCGCTTGATAGTAATGTCCGGGGTCTCATAAATGAGGTTGAGAATCCTGCTTGTGGAATCGCTACGGAACTTTATCCGCTCTCCGTCAAACCACCATACGTTGTCGCCCCGTTCGGTAAGGAAACGGATGTTGTATGTCACCTCTTCCACAAACATGTTCTTGAACCAGGTCAGGAACTGCTGTATCTCCCTCTTGGAGGCGTGAGCCCCGAGCGATGGGACCGCACCCACGGTAAGGTCAGTGCGGTGGAGAGCTTCAAGATACTCATTCTTCTTGCGACTGCGGACAACCACCATCGGATATCCGAGGCGCGACAGGATGTAATTGGCCATCAGACGCGCGATGCGTCCGTTGCCATCCTCGAAGGGATGTATGCGTATGTAGCGGTAATGGAAGATGGCGGCAAGTTCCACAGGCGTGAAACGGCCTGACGTCTCAGCATCGTTGTACCAGTTCACGAGGTCGGACATCAGAGCAGGTGTTTCCTCGGGCGAGGCATACTCGAAACGGTCGCCATAGCGGGTGATGACGCTGTTGGGACGGGTCTTGTACTGGCCTGCATGAATGACGTAACCCGTTGTCTGACCATCCGGCAAACTGCGGTACACGGTATAATCCTCCCGCAGCAGCACCTTGTGAAGCGTACGGATAAAGTTCTGGGTAAGAGGGGCATCCTTCAATCCGGCTTCTTCGGTCATCATCTTCAGTCCCACGTTGCTTGCAGTCATTTCCTGCACATCCTTCACCTCAGCCTCGCCGACGACCTTCCCGAACAGCAGCAGAATCTCCGTCTGTCCGTAGGTGAGTGTGTTGCCCTCAATATGATTGTTGTTGTAGTTGAAGTCAATGGTAAAGCGGCGGCTCAACAATTCTCTCTCCCTATCCGACAGAGGCTGCAGCGCATTCCACCGCGCCATTATGTCCTGTATCTTATCCATATTATCATCCATTTTGCAAAAATACACACTATAAGGTATATATCATCTACTTCATAACGATATTTTTTTGCAAAATATTATAAATTTACTTTATTATCTATAGCCCAACAATCACGATTGGCTTTTTTGACCGAGAATAATGCGAATCTTCGATTTCACCGTCAATTTCGGTCAATTTCTTTTTCCTCACGGATGAAGGGTTTCCCGTCGCTGAAAAGTCTTGCCATCGAGTGGCGCAAGCCACGGAAAGGATGAAAAGCAGCAGCGGTTGCGGCTGCGCTACCAGTCGGCATGTTGCCGACGGTGAGTTTTCAACAAAAAAAAGAGTTTTGAGCGTTTGGTGAAAACAAATTACAGTAACCCTCCCAGATTCCTATAATTCACCACCTTTATATCGCCTGCCACATTCTCGAAATCGCCATTATAGACTATGACCTTTTGTTTCACAGTTTCTTCCATCCACTGGTCAATCTTTTTCAACGACTTCTCAAATGAAGTAGCATAAGTCATGGACGATTTCACTTCTATTGCCGTCAACTCCCCTTCCTGCTTCAAAAGGATATCGACTTCATTCTGATTTGAGTCACGATAAAAATATACGCCACCTTCCCTGCCTTGATTGAGCCTATGCTTCACGACTTCCATAACCACATAATTCTCGAATATGGCACCACGCATCTTATCGCGATCCAACTGTGTTTCAGTTTCTATGTCAAGCAAGTAACAAGCTAAGCCTGGGTCGTTGAAATAAAGTTTCGGGGTCTTCACCAAGCGTTTGCTGACATTCTGGAAATAAGGCGGCAGCAAGGTTACCAGATAAGATGCCTGCAGCACCGAAAGCCAACGTGTTATCGTCTTGCTGTCGACACCTACCTCATTGGCGACTTCAGAAGCGTTGAATAGCGAGCCGACCCTTGCCGCACAAAGCTTCATAAACCTTGCGAACTGCAACTGATTCTGAATTTGCAGCAGGTCTCTGACATCTTTCTCCAAATATGTCTTCACATAGGAAGGATAAAAGAAACGGGCTTTGTTTTTTCCAGCGCATATGGCAGGATACAAGCCCTCGAACAACATTGTGTTGACATCCTTTCCGGCCAATTGCTGCCGTGCCTCCACAAAACTCATGGGCTGCAGTTCGAACACGCCCGCCCTTCCAGGCAACGATTCCGACAAACCTTTCAGCAACTCGAAGTTCGAGCTGCCCGTCAGCAGGAATTTCCTGTCGGGATTGTCGTCCACTATGCCTTGTATATACTCAAGCAAGTCGGGCACTTTCTGCACCTCATCGATGAACATGCCCTCGTTTGTCTGATTTAAGAAAGCAACAGGGTCGTTTTGCGCAAAGTCCCTGACATTCAAATCTTTCAGGCTAAATTTCTTGAAAGTCGGGAAAAGATGCTTCAGCATGGTGCTTTTTCCTGACTGTCGAGGTCCTGTCACCGAGATAACGGAGAAATAAGCCGCGGCTTCGGTTATCACCTTCTCTATGCTTCTATTGATGTAATCGACTTTCTCTGCCATATTTTTATGCAATTTCGGAATTTAATGGCAAAATTACATAATTTTTAACATGCATAATGGTTAAGGGTTTGTTTTTTCACAAAACCTTTTTCTTTATGATTCTTTTATCCCTTTTCTCTTGAAAGAAAATGGAACGAAAGGTTCAAGACCCGACGATGGGTCCTTTTCTTCTCTTTCTCCTTGATGAGAAAGCGAAGCGAAAGAATCAAGGGCAGGACCATCGGGCCCTCGCACCTACCCCGGCCGGGCTTTCAACATCCCAGACCTTGACTATCGGTCGGGAATCCCTTTGCCATCGAGTGGCGCCAGCCACGGAAAGGATGAAAAGCAGCAGCGGTTGCGGCTGCGCTACCAGTCGGCATGTTGCCGACGGTGAGTTTTCAATAACAAGAAATTTGTTTTGAAAGTTTTGTGAAAAAAAAACTCATATCTCCTCTCCCGCAAACTCGATTTTCTTTCCCAGCACGGTGGCGAAGATCATCTTCAGATCCATCCAGAAGGAATAATGCTGCAGGTAATATAGGTTCAGTCTCACCTTGTCGGGCCAGATAACCTCGTCGTTATACTTGACCGGGTCGTCAACTTGCGCCAGCAGTTCCTCCTCGTTGCGGTATTTCAGCGAGGCGGGACCCGTGATGCCCGGACGGAGTTTCAGAATCGTCCTGTCCTCCCCTTCCAGTTTATCGGCATAGCCTGGCACATCAGGACGAGGGCCTACGAAACTCATCTTGCCGATGAAGACGTCCCACAGTTCGGGCAATTCATCCAGTTTATATTTGCGCAGTTTCTCACCCAATGGCGTGATGCGGTCAGTTTCAGCTGCCGCCACACCCGTAAAGGCTTCGTCTTCACGTTTCATCCTCATGCTACGGAACTTATGTATCTTAAACAGTTTGCCATCCTTGCCCACACGTTCCTGCACAAACAAGGCCGAGCCTGGCATCTTTATCTTGATGAGGATGGCAACAATGAGATAAAGCCAGCAAAGGCATAGCATGCCGATGAGGGAGACTATGCGGTCGAAAAGGTATTTTAAAGCCATAGTTTTTATTTCAATTGCTTTTTTATCACTGCAGGAACACCGGCAACCATTACATTATCCGGAATATCTCGATTGACAACCGAACCAGCTGCAACGACGACTCCATTGCCTATTTTCACCCCTGGTAATACAACAGCATTTGCTCCTATCCAAACATTATCTCCAATAATGATCTCTTTGTGAACAGGAGGATAAATATTGCATAACTCGTTGTATGGTGCATTTGGGTTAGCATTTGTCGTCAACAGGCTTCTGTACGCCAATGTACTATTTTTACCAATCTTTATATCTGCAAAAGCAACAAGCATAGAGCCTGCGTTAATACAAACATTCTCAGAGCAGTAAATTTTACCCCTTCCTATTTTACGAACATCTCTAAATGATATAGTTACATTACGATTCAGCACCCATCCATTTCTAGAGAGCCGCTTATTTAACAGCCATTTAGCCGCATTATATATTACTCTTTTCATTGACACAATCAAGGATTCAGTTTTCCATTCTTCAACAACTTGCCAAGATAGTAACTCATCTCGCCAAGGATAGCGCGTTTGTCATCTTTGCGATAATCGTCAAATGCATCAAAGCCTCTGAACTTCATCACCTGCTTCAACTCAGCCTTATTGAACTTCAATTTCACAACACGCCCCACAATCGCAATCACGTCACCCAATATCCACTTGGTCTTTGTACCAATGCGCACATCGCACGGCTCATCATAATGCCCCTCCGTGGCAAGTTTATACACAGCCCAGGGTATATTAAAACCAGCCGCCACAGGTGTAGCCAAACCACCTGTAAAGCGAGCATTTACCTCGATAAACGCGATCTTACCTGCATCAGGGTCATAGCGGAAGTCAAGACCGCACACGCCATGGTAATCCACGGCATCAAGCAGCATCTTGGCATATCTCTCCAACTCAGGCGCACTTACCATCTCACGTTGGGTAGTAGTGCCACCGCCATCAGTCTTTGTCACCAATGCATGATATACCGATGACTTCCAGAAGCCATCCCAACGCACACAATCCACGCTATAGTCAGTGCCGCCAATCCACTCCTGAAGCAGAGTCTCCTCATCCTTGTGCTGTTTCTGCAACGCCAGTATTTCTTCCTTCGACTTTGGGTAAAACACGCCCTTTGCCGAATTGCCGATTACAGTTTTATACACCACAGGATACTGCTTCACTTCATCAGCTGAAGCATAGACCTCGGGAATAGGCACGCCAACCTTACCCGCCAAATCGGCAGTCCATGCCTTATTGGCAAGATTCAGCAGCATTTCTTCACCTTCATAAGGAATAATCAAATCCTCAGGCAATTCGTCACGATGGCGCATGATGACTACACTCTCATCGTGAGTCGGCATCAGCACCTTCGGCTTCAGTTCCGCTATCTTCTCTTTCAACACTCCGATGAACGCTTCCTCTTCGGTAAAAGGATCAGGATAGACAAAACTGCCGGCACAACACTTAGACATCGTACAGATATTTCTTTTGCTCGTATCTGCCGCCCATACCTTCAGTCCCTTCTCGGTCAGGGTTCTCAGTATTATGTATCCTACCCGGTTCCAACAATAAGTCAGAATGACATCACATTGATTATTCATAAAATGAATGTTTTGTTACTTTTCACAAATTAACCACCCGAAACGTTCTTGAAAGAAAAATGCGCCAGCGCCTTTGTTGGCGAAGTGTAGGAAAATAGCGACGAGTATAAGGAACCAGCCGGTGCAAAGCAGAGCAATGCCCGAGATAAGAAGGTCAAAGAAGCGTTTGAAGAAATGTTTGTACATCATTTAGTCCCTCCTAATTCAGCCATATATTTTTTCACCACAAGTTCCCTACTAAATTCCCGTTCAACTTTGGCTCTTCCCGCCAAGCCCATCTGTTTTCTTTCAATATTGGTCATCTGGATGAATCTTTCGACGGCTTCAAGCAAAGCCTGCGCATTACGGGCCGGGATAAGAATGCCGCTCAAGCCATCATCAACCGTTTCCATGCAACCCGGCACATTGGTCGTGATGGAAGGACGGCCCGCAGCAGCGGCTTCAAGACATACATTCGACATGCCTTCGTGATAGGACGGCATAATGTTGCAGTGGGTATTGGTGAAATAAGGCCTAATATCTTTCACATTTCCGTGATAGACGACATAGTTGTTCTCAACGTATTCATCCAACTTCCTTTGGTAGTCATCCTCACATTTGCCACAAATATGGAACTCTACTTTCTCGCCATATTTTTCCTTTATGGTCTTGATTGCAGAGAACAATTCGCTCACACCTTTCTGTACCAACAAACGGCCAACAAAGATGAAGCGGATCACTTCGTCATCAGGATAATCTTGCAAAGTATGCCAGTCCAAATTCACCCCCGAACCAGGAAGAAGAACGTTCTTAGTTTGCACCATCCTGTGCAAGATGCAAAACTCTTGGTTGTACCTGTTCTGAAAGAAAACCACCTTGGCTTTTTTCAGACCTATTCTATAAAGAGTCATGGAGACTTTCTGCAACAATCCAGGGGTCTCAATGGAATCGCCTAATCCTGTGATATTCGCCAATTGAGGCGTATGCGTCAATCTGCAAGCCAAGCCACCATACACATTGGGTTTGATGGTATAGGTAAGTACCATCTTTGGCTGCACCTGCTTGATAAGTCTCCGATAAGTCTTCAGCAGTTGAATATCCTTCAGCGGATTAACTCCTCGACGATCGATAGGCGTCACCAGCATACGGCAGCCGATGCCCTCAAAAAATGAAGCAAACTCAGACGCAGGTGCTGAGAGATACACTTCATAACCAGCATCAAGAATAGCTTGAACCACTTCCTTGCGGAAACTGTGGAGACCATCAAGGCTATTGGTAAGAACAAGAACTGATTGCATATTATTTTTCAAGCATATTCTTTAATAATTCCTGAGGCGCATTCATGGTCTCTTCGTGGAAGTTGTGTTCCCTATCAAACCAACCGCCTAAACCCATTAAAGCTGTATGTGAGAATCCATAGCTCATTTCCACGATAACCCCCTTGCCAGTTCTGTTATCCACCACATAATCGAAGCCTACACATTGGAAGCCTAAGGCGTCGGCTGCAGCAAAAGCCGAATCGATGATTTGACTGGAGAACAAGGTCTTGTCGTAAAGACATTCCCCGCCACCTGATGCACGGAAGTCGTGACTACGAATGGGACGATGCAAGCCTGTAAGCTTGTCACCTACCACCACCACTTTCATATCGAAGCCATCACTAGGAATGAATTCCTGCAAATAGACATAACCTTTTTCGTTCGGAAAACGCTTAGCATTTTTCAGCACTCTCAAAAACTCCGGCGCCCTTTTGAGTTTCGACATAAAGGTAGCCTTGTCGTGCGACGAACGGATGTTAGACGAAGTCTTATAGAGCAAACTCGGAGCAGGGTCGAAACCGCGGCCAAACATTCTGCGGGCATAACGGAGCAACTGTGACTTTGAATGGATTAGCTTCACATTATGGCTTCCCGAGCCTGACCTCAGTTTGGCAACGATTGGAAACTGCAGTTCGTTTTTTTCCATTGCTGCTTTCAAGGCCTGCAGATCATAGAACACCCATGATTGCGGAATAGGAGCACCCACGGCTTGCAAGGCATACATTTCGGCCACCTTATCGTCGAAATGCCAGGCATCGTTGAAATCGGGGAACACTTTCAGTCCCATCATCTTAGCCGAGTAGAGAATGCTTCTGGCTTCGAGCATGTTACTCAAGCTATATTGACCAAAATGCCAAAGTAGGCAATCGTAGTCCTTTAACACCTTGATAGCGTCTGTCTGAAACAAGTCAACAGTGTCGCATTCAATATGATTTTGTTTGAGATATTCGATCCACGGGACATTCCACGAGGTGGAGTGTTGCGGACCTTCTTTTTGGTTAATAAGGACTTTCATAAATATGTATTTAGATTATTAAGCTATTCAGATATGGCGTTTCCCATTGGCGCCAACAGGATATATCCCCTAATTGAGTTTTTACACAAAAAAGACCGGAGGAAAACCTATGCCGTGTATGATTTCAAATGGCAGAGGGGCATAAAACAACATTAAATCCACCGTACGATATGTTACGTAAAACATAAAGCAAATAGTATAAACGTTTATGGCATATAACGACAGAATGCAATTCCTGAATTTTTGAGGATGCAATATATCATTGTACCTATACAAAAAGATGTAAAGGAACAGCCATAAAACATTGACATAACGCCAACCTGTAATTGGGATAATGCTCATGAAATAAGCGATGAAAGCTGAGACCAAGACCGAAACATAGGAAAACCACAGTTTGGGCTCTTTTTTTAAGTCATCCCTCAACAAATGGAAATGCCAGATGCAGAAGAAACTGCCGACTTTCATCAGAATATGGAAAAGCTTAGTCACAATGCCATTGGCTTCCCGATAAGCCGAAACCTGTTTCAACACCATACCATCATCAATTCCGTTAATATAACCCATTTTTGAGTTCAGTCTCTCGCTATCGTTGAGCATATCCTCAGGGATGAGTTTTCCAATAAAAGATTCAGGAAGCACAAATGAGACCAAGAACATGACCAGCACCATACCAAACAAAAACTCCGGAACCGATTTTGTCATCCTATCGAAAACTGCAATGAAAGCTAACCCAAGAGCAACGGGAACGAATGAAAAATGGATAAAAGGAACGACAACGCAAAGGAATGCCCACTTTTTTTCTCCCTGAGTAATCTTCAAAAAGATGAATGCCGACAGCCATGCCGCAGTCCAATACCTAGGCATCGACAGATTGGCTAAACTCGCTGTTGCAAAAGCCAAAAAGAGAAGATTTGACAATTGGCTGCACTTTTCTCCCTGCCGTTCCTTGACAAGAGAAGCTAATGTTTCATAACACACAATGCCATAGACAAAGCCTAACAATGCAAAGAAAACCTTTACATTTTCGGTAAACAGATGCACAAAACTATTGGCAAACATCAGATAGCCATCAACGGCATCTCCATCGACAAAAGCTTCGATAATCTCCGAAAAACTTAAAACAGGATTTTGGCAAAAAGCAGCCCCGATACGATATACGTCAGAAGGTGGATAATCGAAGGACTGGGCATAACCCCATAGTGTAGCAAAAGCAATAAAAATGAATTTAGTGGCTGAGCTATCAAACCTTTTCAATGACACCAAAAAGCCCAAGAATGGCTGAAAAAAGAAAACAAGAACCGATCTAGAGATCCTGCCATCCTTCCTTTTTATCGTCACAACGGCAAGAAGGATCAATACAACACAAAAAGAATATATCAGTATTTTTATCATTTCACAGAAGAACGACTTTGAAGACCTCGGTCAACTTTTTTTACAGTCACATAATACGACAATGCAAGCGAGGCATTGATGACGGCCATAGCAATTGCAGCTCCCCTCTCATTATACAATCTAATCAAAACTACCAGAAGGGCACAACCCACAGCTGAAACACAGAATGTAATGTTGCGCACAAGCTTTTCCTTACCAATCAAAAGCAAATAATTCACACCATAGGCACTACTAATACCAAGGAAAAAGACAGAGATCGCCAATATCCTTAGCAACTGCACCGCAGCAGTAAACTCAGGAGCATACAATAGACGGACTAAAAATGGAGCAAATACAAACAAAAAGATGGAAATACAAGCAGCAAACAACAAATTGACGCGCCTATAAGCCTTATGTTTATCCATTCTTCGGGCTAAAAAGGGGAAGAAAGTCCGGTTCAAGGTGTCAACGCTATGATAGCCTGCATCTTGCAACCGGAAGGCTGCATCATACAATCCTGCCGATGACGCTCCCGACAAGGTCCCTAACAGAATGTTTGGCATTTTGTTTAATATCGTCATGCAAGCACTGTTCAGAAACAGGTCCTTCCCTTGTTTGATGTAGCCTAAAACCATCTTTGCAGAGGGTATTCGTATTTTACATTTGTATTTAAACACCATCATCAAGATGGAATAAACGGCTGCGATTACAAATCCCAAAGCATTAAAGACTGGATATAACAAATAGTCCTCTTTATCCTTAATAAACAGGAAGACCAAAACAAGGAACACAATTCTTGACAAGACATTGACAATGGTGATATTCTCCATTTTTTCTATTCCCTGGAAATACCATTCGCAAACCAGAGCCGAAAAAATAGGGATAGTGAGCGTAACTGAAATCACCAACCATAATGCTCGAAATTTAGGGACACAAAATATGACGATACCCGCCAGCCCTAACATGACTATATATATCAAGGCATAAGCAAAAATGGTAGTTGAAACGATATCTGAAATCCTATCCTTGTCATCCTTGTTACGGGCTATATCTCGCGCCCCCATAAAGCTGAAACTATAATTGACAAAAACCTGCACAATCAAAGTAATGCTTGAAGCTATGGCAATTTCCCCAAAATGTTCCAAGCCTATTATGGGAGTCACATAAGGGAGGACTATCAGCGGGATAAAATAGCGCATCACTTGCAAGATCGCCAATGCCGAAAAATTCTTTGTCAGCGTCTTGAAATCGCTTTTCTTAAATATTTGACCGATTTTCATTAAGCAAATAAAAAAGTTACGACGTTTTGCCTTAACAGAATTATTTCTCATCCATTTGCAAGACTGAAACTACCTTAGCAGGGTTGCCTTGAATCAATGAACATGGAGGAAACGATCCTTTCACGACACTTCCGGCCGCAACAACGCTATTATCGCCAATCATTGTCCCCTTCAAAACAACAGCATTGATGCCAATCCAAACATTATTTCCAATTACAATCGGTTTAGCGGCATCCTCTCCAACAGTTCGATTTAAAGATAACAATTCATGTCCGTTTGTATCAATGATGTTGACACCTGAAGCCATCACACAATTATCACCGATTTTGATGTTGTTTTTTGCATGAATATAAGCACCATTGATCCTACAGTTTTTCCCAATTTCAATCATTCCCTCTTTTGAATCTATCAATATTTTTGTAGGAAATGGCATTCCTGCATGATAAACTTCCTCATAAGCGCCCAGTTAACAATTCTCGTCGATTGTCAGACGCGCCCCAGAAGAAAGCAAGACCTTGCAATTCCAATCAAAACGCACAGACTTTGAAATATGACATAATCCTTTTCGTGCATTAAGAAATGACACTAAGACACGAGAACGTAATATGGTAAACGGATATCTTATATAAGCCCGAATACTAATCATTCTATCAAGTTTTTACAAGACAAATACATTACGTGCCACCCTCTAACAAATAAATTCCACAACCTTATTCCAAGCCGAAATCATCGTCCAAAACAAAGTTTTTCCCCTCTCCTTACAGCTTCGCCAAGTCAGTCCCATGGGGATGACAAGAGGGGCTATAAATTAAACTGACAAAAATACGGAAAAAAAAGACACAGAACGAAGGAAAACCTCAATCTTTTTCAACTCAAAAAGAATTCTGAAGGTTTGGTGGGTTACCGGCAAAGTGCTATGACATCCTGTGGGAGGATTGAGTTGCCGACATCGTCACTCGGGATGGTCTTTGTGGAAAGCACAATTTCTATCTTCTTGTCCTAGGCGTTTTTCAGTTTTTTTAAACATTAACATCAAAGTATCAGGCCGCGAAGCGTCATGCCATCGAGTGGCGAAGCCACGGATAGGATGAAAGCAGCAGCGGTTGCGCTGCGCCCCAGTCGGCATGTCCTTCGACTTTGCTCAGGGACCCTGCCGACGGTGAGTTTCAACAAAAAACGACGAAAAAGGGCAGCGCTACTGCGCCGCCCTTGTCGGAAAACGGTCATACCGACCTCGTCAGACGAAACGGATCTGCACGGCATAAAGCTCGTTGCCGAACCATTCGCAACCCTTGTAAGCGCACGGGAACACGCGGTTGACGTATTCCACTTCCACCAAACGGCCTTCGAAACCAACCCAGTTGGCTAGATCACCGCTGGCTGTGATGGCACGCTCCGCACCTTCGGCACTCACAATGTGCAGCACAATCTTACGATTGACAGCACCTCGGCGCGACACAAACGTCACGACATGGGAACAGGCGGTTATTGTCCCCAAAAATCTTTCAACATGCTTCATCACTTGCATTTTTTTGAATTCATCCAGTACTTCAGCAACGCTTTCCAATTCCACTTGCGCGACAGGACACAAGGCTGTTCCTCACCGTCGATCACCAGAGGCACCACTTCGGCAGCCGTGGCACGGTCGGCCATGTCGACAGGCTCAGGGAAGCCGGCGTCGACCAGTTCCAAATCGGTGCAGTGCAACAAGTTGACATAAACGACATGATTCTTGCCGGGAATTTCCTTCACTGAAACGGAGAAATCCGCCTGCCACAAGCCCGAGACGAAACCCGTTTCATCCATGGCCTCGAGCACCATCAGCGCCTTGCGACCCTGCACGCGCATATAAACCTGCTGCTCGCGGAGTAAGTCGTCGTAGCTAACCATCTTGACGAAGATGCGATGGCCTTCGCTGCTTTCTTCCTTGCCGTATTCTGGGATAACGGCAGTAATCAAACCTAAAATTTTCATTTCACAAACTTTTTTATCATTTTTCCAGCACATCAGACCCTTTTCTCTTACGGAGGGCCTCCATTCTAAATACTGCAAAAAAGTTCCGCACAACCAAATTTTCATGCTGAAAATCATGCCGTGCTGAAAGAAAGTAAAAATCATAAATATCTAATAACCAATAGGTTTCAAGCCAATAAAAAAATTTATTTTTTTTTGCTAATGCTGAAACCCTTGCTGAACCCCATTAGGAGAGAACCTTGGACAATTTATCACTAATCTGTTTCACAGTCAGGTTCGGATTCAGGATTTCGATCAGTGCATCCATGACTTTTTTCGATTTTCCACGAGGGGCTTGCTGGTCGTGGAGGTCATCGCCAAACTGTTTCCCATCGGCATCGACGAAATGGCTGCGGACCATCATCCAAACCGTCTCACCTTTATGCATACGCACATAGTGCTTTTTGACAATCGTCTTAAAGAAATAAGCCAAGTGCTGCTTGCTGCCGGTCCATCTGATGGTAAGGCTTTCGGCAGGCTCGCCCGAAAACAGATCGGCTATGTCTTTCTTTATCGTCTTTTCACCCACCAAGCTGGTGCCGTTGATGGCTTTGGCCTGCATGCCCTTGAGCAGCAGCTGCAACCTTTCAGCGCTTTCCTCATCCTTGAAGACAAAGGTAGCCGACGTCGGTTTGAGGACGGTTCCCTTATCGCCCTGCTTCTTGACGCCGGAATGGGGTTTGGTCTGCGACTCGGGCTGCAGCTTCTGTTTCATTTTCTGCTCTTTCCTCTCCTTCTGGCAGGATGCCAGGGCCTCTTCGATGCGACGGCCTAAAATCAAGAAGCGGAAAAAGGAGTTAATCATATCGTTGTTGATGGCCTTGCGGTTGCCGAAGATGTAGCGAGCCACCGACTCTTTGTCTTTGACTTCCTTTTCCGATCCGCACAGTGTTTTAAGGGCACTGGAGTCATCACCCTCGACGCAGGCGAGGAAGCACGAATCGTCGAGCTGTTTTTTCAATTCCTTTCTCACCTTCCTCAACTCGCTTTCATAGTTGCATTTCGGGACACCCGAAAAACGGCTTTCAAATTTAGCGCAGTCTTCAGGATAGTCGTCCTGCATGTATTTGGCCTCAAGCGAATCGAACATTGCCACCAGACGTTCGGCACTCGGCACATCGAGGTTCTGCTGCAGCTGTATGAGCATGCCAGCCAAAGTCTTGGTTTTCTCCTGCAACAATGCCTGGACGTCCCCATGGAAGAGCCTGAACTGTGCATAGCCGTCAGCAGGAAAAGAGCCGACGCCGCCCTTAAAATCTGCCATATTGACATGCAGCACATGACCGTCATTTCCTTTGGCATCATCGTAAACTTTCCACTGTCGGGCGACTTTTTCAATTTTCTTCGCCCATTGCCGAAAGTTTTGCTGTATGGTGCAATTGCCCAATTTCATAGAATCTTCTTCGATAGCCGGCATGGCATGCGCAAGGCAGGCAATGGCATGATCCAATTCGAGCACCGCCATGCCATAAAGCAAGTATTTGCTTTCGGCCGTGCTCACTAGCGTATGGGCAGAAGAAAGAAATGTGAAAAGCCTTTCAAGCACTTCCTTAACTCCCATTTGTGCGGTGGCCAACAACATTTCGTTCATATTCAAATGTTTCAATTTAATAATACTTTACCCAAACAACTTATATTTTTGCAAAGATAATTTTTTTCATATATGAGCAGCACGCAAACACGAAATTTTCTTGTTTTTTGTTTGTGCCAACAGGCAAATCATTGCCAAAATTTTCGCCACGTCCGCTCTGCCATTTTGTCAGTCAAAATTCCCACGGCACACAAATTGCGAGTCCGGGAAGCGAAAGACGCGTAATCGACGGTTGTTCTCCTACATTTCGCCTACATTTCTCCTACATTTCGCCTAGATTTCGCCTACATTTCGCCTAGATACCGTCTTTCGCCCCCCAAAAGTGCTGGTCTTTTGTGTACTGGATAACAGCCCAAAATCCTATACCAGTGGCTAAATCATTCAACAAGTCAAATGTTGCCATTACCCAGCAGAGCGGTAAAGTCGGCAACGTACGTTTCTATCAACGTGGCGGCGAGACCTATGTCCGCAGCGCCCACAATGCCTTGAAGACGAACCCACGCAGCGACCTGCAGATGCGTCAACGCCTTCAGTTCGCCTCACGTGCCGTCCTTTGGCGCGTCATGAAAGGCAACCTCGCGCACGGCTTCACCCAGAAAGCCGCCACGCAAAGCGACTACAACGCCTTCATGAAGCTCAACGACGAAAGAGGCGTGTATCTCACCAAAGCGCAGAAGGCCAAAGGCGCCCAAATCATCTTCCCGGTTCAGATCAGCGACGGCACACTCGACAGCATCGACACCATGCTGACCCGCGGCCAGCTGAAGACCAACATCGCTTTGGGTACGCTCGTCATCGATGCCAACACCACCGTCGGCGAGTTTGCCAATGCCGTGGTGGGCAACAACGATGACTTCGAATACGACGACATGATTGTCTTCGTCTCCATCGTCCAGACCATTAACGGCGAAGGCATCCCGAAGATCAAGAGCGAATTCAGCGACATCAAGCTCAAAAAGGGCAGCAGCCGCAAGGTGTTCAACCTGGTGCCTGCCAACGCCTTCCAAAACGGCGAAGGCTACTTGGGCACCACCACCGAGTTGCCCACCGGCTGCTTCGCCTACCTCCACACCCGCAACAAGCCGCAGTTTCAGGTGTCGTCGCAGACCCTCGTGAACAACAACGCCGAGCTCATCGCGCAGTACACCAGCGACGAGCAGTACCAGCTCGCCCGCGACAGCTACGGCAGCGCCAAGGGTTTCTTCCTCAGCCAAGGCTCCGACCCTACGGTCGATGAAATCACCAAGAAATAAAACGATTTCGCTTCGCCATGCGAGCGGGATGGCTTCGGGAGTCCCCGGACGCCATTCCGCCGCAAGCGGAGAGAGCCGTTCCAAAAGACCCTTGAACGATGAGAAAGAAAGACTTTCAATTCATTGCCGCCTA
This sequence comes from Bacteroidales bacterium, assembly GCA_024400455.1. GTDB lineage: Bacteria > Bacteroidota > Bacteroidia > Bacteroidales > F082 > Limimorpha. Next base: position 16,947 of record JAKSMU010000025.1, read on the forward strand.
TGTCATCGTCGTCTTCGGCCTGAGCCTGATTGTCACGGCGCTGTTTCTGCCCCCCATAGGCGAGATCCACCCTTCGGTATGCGCCGCCTTCGGCGAGATACTGACCTTCGCCGGTGCCAGCATCGGCATGGACTACCACTACCGTTCGAAATACGAAGAGCATGACGACAACCCGTAAAACCCCGCAACCATGAGAACGATCAACCAAATCATCCTCCACTGTTCCGCCACCATCGAGGGCAAGGACTTCACCGTCAAAGACATCGACCGCTGGCACCAGCAAAGAGGCTTCAAGATGGTGGGCTACCACTACGTCATCCGCCTCGACGGCACCCTCGAGCAAGGCCGCCCGCTTGGACAGGCAGGCGCACACTGCAAGGGACACAACACCCACTCCATCGGCATCTGCTACATCGGCGGTCTCGACACCGATGGCAAGCCGAAGGACACCCGCACTAAGGCTCAGCGCGACATGCTCTGGGCATTGGTCAAGTCACTGAAAGTCAAATATCCTAAAGCAACCATCCATGGGCACAACGAATTTGCCTGCAAGGCTTGTCCTTGTTTTGATGTGCGTGCTGAGTTTGGCGGGGTGTAAGGCGCCCCGTGGCACGGTACAAGTCGTGCGCGAGGTGCAGACCGACACCGTCTACCTGCGCGACGTAGCCTACGACTCCGTCTATGTCCTCACCGACAGGACGCTCGAGCGCGGACCCGACACCATACGGCTCACCGAGACGAACGTGGTGTATAGGTACCGGCTCAGGTGCGACACCGTCCGCCTCGTGGAGCGCGACTCCATCCCCTACACGGTCACGGTGGTCGAGACCCGCGAGGTGGCGAAGCCCACGCCTTGGTACGACAAGGTCAGCCGCTGGGGTTTCCTAGTGGCGCTTGCGGCACTAGCCTCTTGGGTGATGTGGCGCAAGAAGTAAAAAAAAGAAAGCCTCCGGCGGGGATTCCGTTGGAGGCTTTCCAATAAAAAACAATGCTTGTCTTCTTTTCCTTTTAAAGACAATTTGTCGTCAATTCAGGTCAATTTCTTTTTCTTCAAGGATGAAGGGGTTCCCGTCGCTGAAAAGTCTTGCCATCGAGTGGCGCCAGCCACGGATAGGATGAAAAGCAGCAGCGGTTGCGCTGCGCCCCCAGTCGGCATGTTGCCGACGGTGAGTTTTCAATAACCCCAAAAAGAGTTTTGTGCGTTTTGTGAAACAACTTCTTCTCTTTCTCCTTCTATATAACTAAAATACAACTTATTAAAAATCAATACTTTTACAATTTCCCCAACTTTTGTCTTGATACAAAAGTTGCAAAAAATCAAGGCGAAAAGCAACGGCCCAACGCACGCCGGCCTAAGTCACTGACCTTCAGGTCGGGTAGTGGGCAAAGCCCAAACGTAAACGCCCCTCCGTGAATGTCAGCGACTTAGTCCGTCTTTTGCGGACGCTGCTCCCGCTTTTCGCCATGGCCCTCGCGCCCGCCCCGGTCGGGCTTTCAACATCCCAGACCTTGACTGTCGCTCGGGGATCCCCTTGCCATCGAGTGGCGCCAGCCACGGATAGAAGGGAAGCAGCAGCAGTTGCGCTGCGCCCCCAGTCGGCATGTTGCCGACGGTGAGTTTT
>JAKSMU010000026.1 GCA_024400455.1 Bacteroidales bacterium
TGTCTAGTCCTGAAATAGCGTTACAACAAATAGTAACGAAAAATGGAAAGAAAAGAGAACGAGTACGTTAGGCGTACACAAAAGGATTATCCGATGTCCTTCAAGCTATCGGTGGTTAAGGAATTTGAGGAGACCGGGATGAGTCTCAGAGCCCTATCGCGCAAGTATGGGATTCAAGGAGACGACACGGTCCGCAAATGGATCAATAAATTTGGTACCTTTGACTGGCAAAACAGAACACTACAGCCTATGGAAAAAAGCAAAGACCAAGAGCTGCTTGAGCTTCGGGAGAAGGTCAAGGTGCTCGAGCGCAAGAACGCCCGCCTCGAGAAGGAACTGGAGGCCAAGGACATGAAGGCGGAGTTCTTCGACCTGATGATAGAGATAGCCGAAGAGGAATACGGCATCGACATCAGAAAAAAATGCTCACCCGAACAGTCAAGCGATACACGGAGATGAAGCCCGCTACGATTAGCGGCGTCTGCAGGCTGCTCGGGATAAGCAGACAGAAATACTACAGGAGCGGATGGAGCGAGAAGAGGAGCCGGGAGCGTGCGACCCAGGTGGTGTCCATGGTGCAGGAGGTGCGCGCCATCATGCCCCGCATAGGCGCACGCAAGCTCCACATCATGCTTGGCGACGGACTCAAGGGGATAGGAGTGGGCAGGGACAGGCTCCTCGACATACTCCGTGCCAACCACATGCTCGTCCTGCCATGCAGGAACTACCACGTCACCACCAACTCGCACCACCGCTTCCGCAAGCACAAGAACCTGGTGGCGGGCCTCGAGCTCGTGCGTCCGGAGCAGGTCTGGGTGTCGGACATCACCTACGTCGGCAGCCGCTCCAACAACATGTACCTCTCGCTCGTCACCGACGCATACTCCAAGAAGATAGTCGGATACAATCTCTCGAAGAGCCTGGACACGGAGGGCGCGCTCAAGGCTCTCAGGATGGCTTGCAGGAACCGCCGCTATCCCGGCGAGCCGCTCATCCACCACTCCGACAGGGGGATACAGTACTGTTCCGACGCCTACCAGAAGTGCCTGGAGAAGCACGGCGTCAGACCCAGCATGACCGAATCCTACGACCCTTACGCCAACGCCGTGGCCGAAAGGGTGAACGGAATCCTCAAGCAGGAGTTCCTCATCGAGGACCTCAACCTCCCATTCGAACTGATGAAGAAGGCAATCGCCGACTGCATCCATCTCTACAACAACATGAGGCCTCACTTCTCCTGCGGGTACATGACCCCGGAATGGATGCATTCACAAAGATCAATGCCTATCAAGACATACAAAAAGAAACCACCGCAAGAAAAACTTGCGGCGGTCACTTGATTTTAACTATTTTTGCCCCGTAAAACCTGTAACGGTTATTTAGGACTTGTCACCATAATGTCATGAAAGGCGACATCGAATTCGGACACGCGTGCATCATCCCGGCTTGGAATAATGGGATGAATTATTAAAGACTCCGACACTAACTTCTCCAATTCGGTTCCCGTTTCTCCAAAAAAGCTTTCATGCCCTCCTGACCCGCTGCTGAAATGCGCTGGTCGGCAATGGCGCTAACGGTGAAATCAAACATGCTATCGTAAGGATTCCCCAATCCTGAAATCGAACGCAAAAGATTCTTGCATTCGGCAACGGCATCGGGCGAAGCCTGTAGGAAATGGGCAATGTATTTACGCTCAGCATCAATCATTTCTGAAATGTCGACAACCTCGTTCACCAATCGGAAAGCCTTGGCTTCGGCAGCCGAAAACTGCCTTCCGGTGAGCATCAGTTCGCGTGTGGCTGCCATGCCGCAACGCTGCACCACAAAAGGCGAAATGGTGGCCGGCGTGATGCCCAATTTCACTTCGGAAAAGGCAAATTTCGTGTTGGTCTCAGCAATCACGATGTCAGCTGCTGCCGCAATGCCATTGCCACCGCCAATGCAGGCACCATGAACATCGGCAATGACTGCCTTGTTGCAGAAATAAACGGACTTGAACAAATCCGACAAACGCTTGGCATCGTTGAAATTACGGTTGCGGCTGTAGGTCGCCATCTCCTTCATGTAATTCAAATCGGCGCCGGCGCAAAAAGCCTTGCCATTGCCTTTGATAACGATGACACGGATGTCATCGCGACTATTCAACCAGTTGAAAACCTCAGTCAGTTCGCTTATCATTGTGGGATTCATGGCATTACGGACATCAGGTCTATCCAGGTTAATCCAAGCCATGCTCTCGCCAAGCTGTATCTTTATCGTTTGAAAATCCATAGTTCCCGTTTTAAGGACTGCAATATTCGCAATTTTTTGTCAAAATGGCACTCTTTTTCGCAAAAAAGCATTTCCTTTGCAGTTGGAACAGATTTTGAAATGGTCATTTTACCTTAATATAAATCACTATGGAAGACGAAAATTTCAACAACGAATTAGAGGAACTGCTCAACATGCTGAAGAAACTGATGGATAAGCAGGATTTGTCGAACATTCCCGGAGTTGACCCACAACAATTGGAACAGCTGAAGATGTTCATGTCGCAATTTGATGACTTAAAGGACGATATGAAGATTGAAATATACAAACTTGACCCTTTCACAAAGAAAATAGTTTCCGTCATCGTGAACGAAATGAAGGACAAATTAGGTCCGGATTTGGGCTTTGAACAACCAAAACCAACAGCCGAAGAAGTTGTCACGCGCAAGGAAAAAGAACTGAAAGACATAGCTGACACCAACGAACGCTACGATTCCCTGCTGGCCACCATCGACGAGCAATTGCGCAATCCGAAACTCTCGGAAGACGAAATCGATGCCCTGCTTGACAAACGCGCAGAAATTTTGGCACGCCGCAACGGGTGATTATTTGGTGATGGGTGAAGAATTAAGAATAAAACAGTAACCATTAACCCAACACCCATAACCCATAACCATCAAGTGTTTTTTCGTTTTATTTTAAAGTTTCAAAATATATTCCTACTTTTGTCGTTTCAAAAGCAAACAAATCTATCATGAAGAAAGTAATATTCACACTCATCGCCTTAGTTTTGTCAGTGGGTTCATTCGCTCAGCTGATTGCCAACAAAACCGATAACAAAGTCACTATGAATTTCGACTTTTTCTCTGACATTCAGCTTCAAACCAACCAGAATTGGGATGCCCGCGGTTTCAATCAGGGTTTCAGCATGGCTTTGACCTACAATTTCCCATTAGGCGAAAGTAAAACACATACTGTTGCTGTCGGCGCCGGATTAAGTTCGCACAACTATTACTCGTACAGCAGAATCATGGACCCGTATACGACTGACACACTTCATTTTGTGCAATATCGCGACGATTCCAAATTCAAGCGTTTCAAGGTAAACCCAACCTATATCGACATTCCTCTGGAACTCCGTTTCCGTATCAACGATGCTTGGAAAATCGGCGTTGGATTCAAGTTCGGCATCCGCGTTGCAGGTAAGACAAAATATGTTGGTCCAAATGACAACGACGTCCTTATCCGTGAAAAATACTGCGGCATCGATAACCTGGAACGTTACTCCTACTCAGCAACGCTGCGTGTGGGTTACAAATGGATCAGCGCTTTTTGCGCCTACCAAATGTCACCAGTGTTCGAAACCGGACACAATGCACCTGCCATTTGTCCGCTATCGGTTGGCTTCACCATCGCTCCGTTCTGATTTAGCTGTTACGGCTAAATTGCAATATGACTGACAATCTTTCTAAACAAATCATTGCACAGGCTGAAAAACTCGGCTTTGACGCTTGTGGCATTGCCAAGGCTGATTTTCTAAAAGAAGATTCCGAACGGATGGAACAATGGCTTGCAGAAGGTTGCCAAGGCGAAATGGATTACCTCAACCGCAACAAGGAAAAACGCTACGACCCAAGTTTGCTGAACGAAGGCACAAAAACCATTGTTTCAGTACTTTACAACTATTTTCCAAAACAGTTTCTTCCAACTGACGACAATTTCATAATTGCCAAATATGCTTATGGTTACGACTACCACGAAGTGCTGAAACAAAAACTCAAACAACTGCTCGAGCAAATTGAAGCACTGACCGGAAAAATGGAAAACACGCGCATTTTCGTCGATTCGGCACCCGTCATGGAACGCGCTTGGGCTGCACGCTGCGGTTTAGGATTCATTGGAAAAAACACCTGCCTCATTCACCCAAAAAAAGGATCATTTCTTTTTATCGGTCAAATACTGCTTCCAATTGATATAGAACCTGTTGGAAACATCATCCCAAACCATTGCGGACGCTGCACCCGCTGCATCGACGCCTGCCCGACTGGCGCCCTGATAGCCCCTTTTCATCTTGACGCAAGAAAATGCCTTTCATACCTTACAATAGAATACAAAGGCGATCTAAACCATACTGCTGCCAAGCATTGCAAAGAACAAATCTATGGCTGCGACATCTGTCAGGATGTTTGTCCATACAATCGTTTTTCCTTGCCGAATCACGAGATTGCATTTCAGCCTTCAGACGAACTGCTTTCGATGCACAAATCCGACTGGCTGCAAATGGACAAAGTCACTTTTGACAAATTGTTCAACAAATCGGCAGTGAAACGCGCCGGTTTCGAAGGGCTGAAAAGAAATGTAGAAAACGCAATTACTTGTTCGGAGCCTTAATATTGTAGGTTATAACTGCTTGAAGCGCAATGTTGTAGTAATGGTTCCAGGAATAAAGCGGTACTTCGCCTTTCAAGCGAATCGGCGTCAGCGAATTCATTGAACGCACACCCAATCCCAAACGGTCCGACAAATCGAAATGAATGCCCAAATTTCCAGTGATGGAGAAAAACAGCCAAGGCGCATTCTGATTGGGAGAATAAGCGGTTTCATCGCGGTAACGCATTAAGAAATCGAGACTTGGACCTATCTCCAAAGTAATGAAATCAAGATTATTGCCGCTCACCGTAAAATTGCCAAGATTATAACGGAACATGATGGGCATTTCGACATAATGCAGCCTTAAATTGTAATAATTCAACCCATATTCTTCCTCCTTCACATCGGAATGAGAACCGAAAAGCGAGTATTTCAGTTCCGTCTGCAATGTAAAGTTCTCGCCAATAGGCAAGCCGACATATGCACCGGCAGTCCAGCCCAGCTGATGAAAGCCAGCATAACCATCGCCATTCACCTGCGAAGTGACAGCTCCGGCCAAAACACCACCATTAAATGATTGCGCATCAATATTTTGCACAAAGAAAAAAGACAAAATAATAATAAAAAAGAATTTTTTCTTCATTGCTTCCCAATTTAATTCACCGACTCTTTATAATGCTCGTATCTTTCCAACACCTCATCGACGAAACGATAGGTTTCCGTACCTCTCAGATAACCGCATTTGCAGCAAGTGTCATTATAATATTGCGCTTTGGACTTATTCAGGATGAAAAAGTCAACGTTATCGTACCACACGCCTGGGTCTTTACCATATTTTTCGGCAAGACGGCGGGCATCGTAAACGTGACCCAAACCCGAATTGTAGGCAGCCAAAACAAATTTCACTCGTTCAGTGCTGTCCAAAACCTTATCTTCCAAGCAATCATCCAGATATTTAAGCAGTTTGCCACCGGCAGCCAACTGTTCTTCCGGAGACGAATCGTAATCGATCCCGTATTTTTCCATAACGACAGGCATCAGCTGCATCAAGCCGAAAGCACCTTTTTCGCTTTCCAGATCAGATTGGAAACGAGATTCCTGATAGATAATGGAAGCCATCAGACGCCAATCCCAACCGATGTTTCTTGCCACTTTCTGAATGGCCTTATCGTATTCGCAAATATGACCTTCGGGCATAGGTTTCGGTTTCATAATGCCGCGGCCTTTCCTGACATAACGAGCCAATACACGACGCATGTTCTTTTGCTCGTAATTGTCAATCCACGAGTTGACAGCCATTAATAAAGATGAGTCATTGTCGTGATTTCTCATTGCCCAGCCCAAAGGCTGCTCGATGCTGACGGCAAGTTTGGTGTCCAATCCACTGAAATTGGCGTTAGCCATTTGGGCGACATACTCCTCGACAACGGTATAATCGATTTTGCCTTCCGATACCTGACGCACCAAATCAAGGCTGTTAAGCGTGTCGTTCTCAACGATATAAATTGTATCACCAATTTCATCAGACAAATGTTTCAGCACATTTACATTATGGCTGCCTTTTGGCAAAACTATCGTTCTCCCCGCCAAATCCATTGGTGAACGGAGCAACTGGTTTTCAATTTCATTGTCGGTCGACATATCGTTCCAGCGTTGTGGCATTCGCTGCACCAGCACGCTTTTCTGCGTCAAAATAGGCATGGTCAGCAAATACTGGCGTTTCATTTCCTTGGTGGTTCCTATTCCAGTAGCAATCAAGTCAATCTGACAGGAATCAAGCAGACGGAGGCAAGAATCAATATCATCGATAACGAGCACTTCAAGCTCCAAATTTTGAGATTTGCAGAAATCATTCAGGAGTTCATATTCAAAACCCGAAGGTTTCCCATCAGCCAGCCAATAGTTGAAAACTCCACAATCGGTTGCAGCAACAAGTTTTCCGCGTTCAAGCAAGTGTTGAAAAACGCTAATTGTATCTTTGGTTTCTTCGAGTAAATTTTCGTTTTCATTGCTTTTTCCTCTTTCTTGACAAGCGCACATTAACAACATCGGAAACAAGAAAAAGGCGATTTTACTTACTATTTTTGTCATCTTGTTTGTTATTAAAGCGGTAAAAGTAGAAAAAAAGCTTTTACATTTGTTATATTTTGTACTTTCGCACGAAATTTCTATCAAAATGGCTAGAAAAATACAAGATTCAAACTGGTTGTATTCGATATTTCAAGTCTACATCAACGTTTTTCATACACGTAGAGCCTATCGTCGTTTTGAAGTGCATGGCGCAAAAAACCTTCCTAAAAACGGTGCAATCATCTTCGGCGTCAATCATAGCAATACATTAATGGATGCCATGGTGCTGTTGGCATCGAGTCATCGCAAAAAGGTCTTCATTGCCCGAGGCGATATATTCAAGAAACCATTGGTGGCCAAAATACTTACTTTTATGCGCATTTTGCCCATATATCGTATGAGAAATGGTGTGGCCGCCGTACGTAACAACGACGAATCATTAGACAAAGCCGTTGATGTAATCCACGACCGCGTGGAACTGTATATTTTCCCCGAAGGGACCCACCGCACCAAACATTCACTCCTACGGTTGGGCAAGGGTATTTTCCACATTGCACTTGATTCAAACCAGCAATTTGGCAAGGAAGAACCGGTTTACATTGTTCCGGTCGCCATCGAATACGGCGACTACTTCCGCTTCCGTTCAACGGCGATGATCAACTACGGCGAAGCTATCAATGTGACGGATTACGTGAAAAACGCTACCGAAGAAAACGAAGCCGTGATGATGAACCAGCTCCGCGAAATGCTCTACGAGCGCATCTCAAAACTGTTCACCTTCATCCCTGATGACGAAGATTACGACGCAACCTGGGAAATCGTGAAAATGAAGAACATAAAACGAGCCGGAGGCCTGCTGAAAAAAATGCAACGCAACCGGAATACCGTTGATAAAGTCTTGCAATACAAGGAAGAACATCCCGAGGAAGCAAAACAGCTGTTCGAGAAAGTCAACCAATTTGCAGAAGAGCGCGTAAAGAACAAGATTTCAGTCACATCAACGGCAAAGAAATATCCGTTCATCAATTTCTTATGGAAATTCTTAGTGGCGATTATCGGCTTGCCTTATTTTCTGGCTTCGGCCGTTGCCACTTTGCCTGTTTGGGTAATTACCGCCATCATCAAAAGTAAACTCAAAGACCCAGCCTTTGGCAATACCGTTAGTTTCGGCGTCAAATTTGTGCTCATGCCGCTGATTGTCATTGCTGGCGCTGCTGTCATGTTCTCGCTCATGCCTTGGTATTGGGCGGCACTTGGCACCATACTGCTGATGTTCTCGTATGACATTTTCATCGATTACAAGGAATTGGCCCGACGCTTCATCTCCGACATCCGTTGGAGTTTCAAAACAAAATTACGCAAGCAATACGATGATTTGAATCTCAACGATTTGTTCCAATAAAAACCCTTTCTCATGTCATCACGCTGGATAGTTCCCGATGTTCACGGCTGCGCCAAGACTTTACAAGTACTGGTTGAACGCCAATTGTGCTTAGGCAAATACGACAAACTCTACCTGCTCGGCGACTACATCGACCGCGGTCCCGATGGAAAAGGCGTGATTGACTACATCATGCACCTGCAAAAGGAAGAATACGAAGTTTTTTGCATCAAGGGCAATCACGAAGACCTGTGTATCAATGCTTTCGAGGCCGACCAAAAGAAAAAGCTTTTCGGTGCCAAACACACGGAACAGAAGGAATGGGAAGCCGTCGGTGCCGCTGCAACACTGAAAAGTTTCGGTGTGAAACATCCGCGCGAAATACCGCAGAACTATATCGACTGGATGAAAAACTGCTTGCCTTACATCGAATTGGAGGATTATATCCTCGTCCATGCAGGCATGAATTTCGACGTCGAAAATCCATTTGAAGACGAGCACAGCATGATGTGGACCCGGCGTTTCAAGGTGGATTACGACAAAACGCATGGCAAGAAAATCATCCACGGCCACATCCCCGTCGACTACAGTTTCATCGACTTGGTCATTAATCAGAACGACAATTACGATTTCATCGTTTTGGACAACGGCATCTTCGTCACCGACAAACCCGGCTTGGGCAACCTTTTAGCTTATAATCCTGACACAAAACAGGTTATGGCACAGTCGAATATGGATATGTAATCCTACCTCGTCGCCACAACCACGCCTTTCTTATACTTCCTCACCACGCCATCGAAATTGAAGACTTCGGTGACCACGACATATATGCCAATCGGGACACGGTTATTATTGTCGTCGGTGCCGTTCCAAATCAGGCTTCCCTCCTGCCCTACCAATTCGCCTTTGGCCAAATGTCTGACCAATTGTCCGGAAGCCGCAAAAATGTAAACATTCATCGTATAGCCAGGCTCATCGAACTGATAGGAAATCATGCAGTTGTCATCAATGCCATCGCCATCGGGCGAGAAAAGGTCAGGCGCAATTGTAACGGCATCATCGGTCGGCTCAATGTTTTGCATCATCGAGTTTTCATAACCCGGTGTGCCGAAATGAACGCTTTCGGCTGCCGAATGCCAGTTGCCGGCATCATCCGACGAGATGTCAAACGAAACACGCTCCAAAGCAACGCCTTTCGTCACCTTAATCAGCGGATAATGCATCTTTTCAGTGAAATACATTTGGTCAATCATGGTACCGTCCTTGCTCATCAGAATCGTCGTTCCGCCAGCGTTGGCATAGCTTGGGAATGAAGCCATCTCAACGAAATTCTCCGTTGAACATTCGTATTGCTCGCCCACGATCTGACTGTTTGTCGAGAGCAAAACGTAAGTTCCGGGCAAGAACAGACGGCTGTCCGCAGCGATTTCCTTCAAAGTCGTATCGGCTGGATTAGGGAAAGTTTCCTTTATGACACCCAACATTAAATTGCTGAGGTCGAAGGTTTTATCGGAATGATTGTACAACTCCACATAATCCACACCTGGCGCAATCGGGTCGAACATGATTTCATTGATGAGGATTTCGCCTTCTGCAATTTCGTTCGGAATGCCAAACTGTACTTTCGTGTCAAACTCAATACTATTGCCAATGCAATTCTCTACATCGTTGATAATCAATGAATAAATTACGCCTTCTTCAAAACCGTAATCAAATTCGAGTTCAACGAAGGTTGCATCCATCGGGTTGACGTTGGCGTATGTTGGGTGCACCCCGATTTCATCAACATAGAAATGATTCATATCTATCAAAGTGGCCTGATTCATCTGCTGGTCGAACCAAAGCTGCACTATGTAATTGGAAAACATGCTGATACGCTCCACTTTAGGCTGTGATTCGTTTTGGCCATTAACCGAATTGATGCTGCCCGGCGTGCCACCCAAGGCATCGACCGAAGCCGTCCAGTTGGAAGCCGCCGCGCACGGATTCATCGGGTCGATTTGCTCCACCGACCAGCCGCCATCCTTCTTGTCGGCATCGTGATACCACGAATTGCTGAAATCGGCACGCGAAATCATTTGGCCGTTTTTACCTATTAATATAATCGTCGAACCCGTATTTCCGATGGCAAAGGAACCGAAGCCGACGCAATCACCAAAAGTTTTCAATTCATCGACCGCATCGTTGTGACACACAATCAGATAAGCATGAGGAGCAAGAATGACATTTCCGAAAACATTGTCATTAGCACCAACTTGAATCTGCCAGCCTTCCAAATTGATGACATAATCGGTCGTGTTGTAAAGTTCAATGTATTCCCATTCCGGCAAGCCGACGACAGGTGTCGGGTCTGCCATAATCTCATTGATAACCACATCATATTCAGCAGCTTCCTTTGAAATGACGAAAGAGACCATCTCGTTGTCGCCCACAGGCGTTCCGATACAATTGACCGCCGAATTTGCAACTTTCAAAGTCAAGGTAACACCTTCTTGCAAGGCAGGATTAAACTTGAGCCAGACACAATCCAAAGAATCGACATAACCTACATTTTGCGGATGCTGGTTTGATTCCATAATTTGATAAACATTCACATTTTCAATGGATTGCTGATTCATGGTTTGGTCGAAATAAACAAGAAGCGAATCAGCACTGCAAACCTCGACTTTGGCGATTTTCGGCACGGCACTCGTCGGGTCGTAAATGGAATTTTGAGCACCGGGCGTGCCGCCGACTTCGTTCACGGAAGCCGCCCAGTTGTTGCCGCCCGCACAAGGATTGTTGGGCGAAATCTGCTCCAAAGTCCAGCCGCCATCGTCTTTGCTCGTGTCGTGATACCACGAAATGTCAAACGTGACTTCCGAAATCAAGCTGCCGTTCTTGTCGGTCAGGCGAAGACTTGTGCCGCCATTCGTGATAGCCGTCGATGAAGTCAGCAAGCCGCAAACTGGTCCGAAAGCCGAAAATTCATCAACTGCATTCACATGACAGACAATCAAATAGCCATTTGGTGCAATGCTGCAATTGTCAAAGACCTTTGTCGTTGAGCCAATGGTCAAAGACCAATCTTTCAAATCAATGGCAAGGTCAGTAGTATTGAAAAGTTCCACAAATTCCCATTCGGGCAAGCCCACAACCGGCGAAGGATCAGCCATGATTTCGTTGATGACAATATCATTTTCCGAAGCATTGTGAAGCGAAAACGAAGTCTGTGCCGTTTCCATCACATTGCCCGCCAAATCCGTGAGGTTCTGAACGGTCAAGGTATAATTCACGCCATTGGCAAACTCATTGGCAAAAAGCAGATTTACAATAGCTTGATTTTCGCCCCAAGTTGCCGAAGCAGGATGCCCGCCTCCATTGTCAAGCGTGTAATTGCCGACATTCAAAGCCGTCGTTTCATCCAGTATCTCACTGAAAAACAGTTGGATGTTTTTGTCATCAACGACATTCGTCGAAATCAATGTTGGCGGCTCGTTATCAACAATTTTCGGACCGACATACACATCATCAAAAAAGATTTTTTTCGCATTTGATGCCGTGAAAGTGTTTACAAAACCGAAATAGCCATTTCTTGAAAATATATCGTCAACACCTTGTGCCTCAGTGACATAATTGCCAGAATTATCATGGCAAGTCTGCAAAGTCCAGTTGCCTTCACGGTCACAATTCACCTTGACAAAAACAGAAAACGAAGCTGCAATGGCGCCTTCCGTGCCACGGCAAATGCTGTGATTGCCATCAGCATCTTTTCGGAAAAGCTCGATGGCATCGCTGCTGCCGCCTTCACCGAAACGCAAGAAATAGCCTTGTGTTACGGCCGTTAAATCAGCATTATCGGCCGAAAGAAACACATCGGAATAATTGTTTCCTGATGGCGCAAAATTCTCACGGATCCAAAAGCGCCATTCCATTTCCTGAAATTCCGTTATGGGCAAAGAAAGATAAGCCGTTCCCGCTTCTTCGGCATTCAGTTGAAGCTGCAAATTGGTGTTTACCAAATATTTATCATCATTACCAGACCAAGTCGGATTGTTGGTGAAATCGCCATCCGAAAAGTCATCGCTGACCTGAGCCCAGCCTAATAACGGGAATAATAGCAAAAGTAAAAGGGATTTTCTCATTATTTTATATTTTTGCAGTCGCTTTTGAGGGGTTAAAAATAGTGTTTTTTTAATAACAAAAGGAAAAAAATGAAAATCGCAGTAGTCGGTGCCACAGGTTTAGTTGGCTCAAAAATGCTTCAAGTACTTGACGAACAACACGTTGAAATTGATGAACTCATCGTTGCTGCATCAGAGCGTTCCGTTGGAAAAGAAATCGTTTTCCGCGGCAAGAAACACCATGTCATCAGTGTTGAAGATGCTATCAATGCTCGTCCCGACATCGCTATTTTTTCCGCAGGGGCAACGGCTTCAAAGCAATATGCGCCGCAATTTGCTGAAAAAGGAACATACGTCATCGACAACAGTTCGGCCTGGCGCATGGATGACAACGTGCCTTTGGTTGTGCCCGAAATCAATGCCGACACTATCACCCGCGAAACACATATCATCGCCAATCCGAATTGCTCAACCATTCAGATGGTGATGGCGCTTGCTCCTCTGCATAAAACTTTCGACATCAAGCGTTTGGTGATTGCCACCTACCAAAGTGTCAGTGGCAGCGGCTTGAAAGGCATCAATCAACTCAACAAGGAAGAATTCGGCGAAACGCCCGAGAAGCGCGCTTATCCGCATCAGATTTACCGCAACGTCTTGCCTCACGGCGGCGATTTCTGCGAAAACGGCTATACGACCGAAGAAGAAAAACTGGTCAACGAAACACACAAGATATTGCGTGCACCACAGATCGGCATCACCGCCACGGTGTGCCGCGTGCCCGTCACGGGCGGCCATTCCGAAGCTGTCAATGTCGAGTTCAACAAGCCTTTCGACTTGAATGAAATCCACGAACTCCTTTCCAATTTTCCTGGCATTATTGTGCAGGACGACCCAACAAACAACTTTTACCCGATGGCCATCACAGCATACGACAAAGATGAAGTCTTCGTGGGTCGCATCCGCCGCGATTTCAGCGTTGCTAACGGACTGAATTTCTGGGTTGTAAGCGATAATATCCGCAAGGGTGCAGCTACCAATGCCGTACAAATTGCACAATATGTCATCAGACAATTTTTCACGAAATGAGGGTTTTCAACGACATAAACGAAATAAAAAACATTCCTAACGCAGTTGTCACCATCGGCACTTTCGATGGCGTTCATCTTGGGCATCAGGCCATTTTCAAAAGAATGAAGGAATTGGCCCAATCTGTTGATGGACAAACTGTTGTCGTTACATTTTATCCACATCCGCGTTTGGTGCTGAACATCGACACCTCCAACTTGCGTTTCATCTGCACCCAAGAAGAAAAACTACAGAAATTTGAAGATTTCGGCATTGATAATGTGCTGATTATCAATTTTACAAAGGAATTCTCGCGCACACCATCCGAAACTTTCATCAAAGATTACATCATCGCACCTATCAAGCCCGCCATTTTGGTTGTCGGCTACGACCATCATTTCGGCAAAAACCGCATGGGCGATTTCAACATACTTTCCGATTTTGCCAAAAAGTACAATTTTAAAGTCGAACGCATTGAAGCACAAGATGTTGAGCATATTGCCGTCAGTTCAACGAAAATCCGTCACGCCCTTTCGGAAGGTAACGTGAAAAGTGCGAACCGACTTTTGGGCTATACCTATTCCGTAACCGGTGAAGTAGTACGTGGCAACGAAATCGGGCGCACCATCGGATTCCCGACCGCCAATTTAGAGCTTCCTAAGGAATTGAGAGTCATCAATAACGCGGGCGTTTATGCCTGCCTTGTTGATTTGGATGGCAAGGAATATAAGGCTATGGCCAACATCGGACGCCGCCCCACCATTGGCGACCGCGCCAAAGATGATTTCATCATTGAGGTAAATATCTTTGATTTCAATGCCGACATCTACGGCAAGCAAATCCGTGTGCGTTTCATAGACCGCATCCGTTCAGAAGTGAAATTCAACGGTTTAGAGGAACTGAAAGTCCAACTGAACCAAGACAGAGAAAAGGCTTTGGAGATATTGAAATAAAAGTTGTTTTATTTTGCAAACCCACACATCACATCTTCCGTCATGCGCTGCACCGTCCATTCGTCAAGCGGGTAAGCGCCGATTTTGCGGTAAAAGGCCAATGATGGTGCATTCCAATCCAAGCAAATCCATTCCATGCGGCCACAGTTGCGCTCAACAGCGATATTAGCCAAATATTTCAGAATGGCTTTGCCATAGCCTAAGCCGCGCTTTTCAGGAATGATGAAAAGGTCTTCCAAATACAAACCCTTGCGCCCGACAAAAGTTGAAAAATTATGGAAAAACAAGGCAAAACCAATCGGCACGCCATCCTCTTCCGCCAAAACGACTTCAGCTGCCTTTTCAACAAACAATGAGTTATAAAGTGTTGGTTCGTCAGCGATGACTTCGTTGGAACACTTTTCATAGTCAGCGAGTTTCTTGATGAAACTCAAAATCAAAGCCGTATCTTCGGGTTGGGCTTGACGGATATTGAAATTTGCCATAATCAAAGGGATTTTAACCACTTCCATTGGAAAATCAGCATATAGAACACGCCAACGGTAATGGCCGAGTCAGCAAAATTGAAAATCGGACGGAAGAAAATGAAATGATCGTCAGGACCAAAGAAAAAGTCGGGCAGCCAGGAAGCATTGTCGCGCGCCACGTCGATAATTGGAAAATACAGCATATCAACGACTTTTCCATGTAACCAGCCTGCATAACCGCCGCCATCAGGAAATAAAGAAGCCAACTGAGTGAAGGTGCTTTCGCTGAAAATCTGTCCGTAAAACACACTGTCGATGATATTTCCAATAGCACCGGCGGTAATCAGTGAAATGCCAAACAAGACACCGAACTTGGTGTTTTTTCTTGAAAGGCGAATTAAAACAATAAACAAAGCAATGACTGCCAATATTCTGAAAATGCTCAGAACCAGCTTCATGCTACCACCATCGAGCCAACCGAAAGCCATGCCGTTGTTTTCGACAAACAGCAGCTTGAACCAATTGCCAAATATCGGAATCTCTTGACCGATGGTCATGTGCAACTTGACCCAAATCTTCAGGATTTGGTCGATAAGCAGCACAATAAAAATAACTAAAAACGACTTCGCAAAGCCGTGAGAACCAGTTTTTTTCACTTTCTCTTTTTCTCGTTCAGTTTTGCTTCAATACATTTTGTCGTAATCGGCACACAGCGTAATCTTTCCTTTGGAATCAGTTTGCCAGTCACGGAGCACACGCCGTAAGTCTTGTTCTCGATGCGCATCAAGGCAAATTCAAGGTCGCGGATGTATTTCTCCTGACGTGCGACTAATTTTGCGTTTTCCTCTTTCTGAGCCACTGCCTGACCTTCTTCCAAAATCTTGAAAGTCGGGGCGGTATCATCGGTGCTGTGTTCTCCACCCGTAAGGTTGGCGTTCAATGTTTCCAGACTTTCTTTTGCCTGCGCAAGTTTTTCAAGGATTAAAACCTTGAATTCTTCCAGTTCCTCATCGGAGTAGCGCACTTGCTGGATGTTGTTATTATCGCTGTTCATATTGATGCAATTTAATTGGTTTATAGTCTCAAAATATTTTCGCTAAAATAGCAAAAATATCAATATGCTGAAAAAAAATTGCTGCTTTTACCCAAATTAACTGTAGCAAACCTACATTAATTGAAGGTAAAAGCAGCAAAATCAGATTATTTCGCTTTCTGAATCTTCAGTTTCACACTGATGTTTTCAGTCAGTTCGTCAGGTTCAACGCCGTCAAGTTGGTCAACCATGGTGATGGTGGCCAGAGTTTCGGCGCAAATGTAGGAACCGAATTTTTCAACGGCAGCATTCAAGTCATCGTTCTTTTCGATGAGCAGTTCGATGCGGTCGGTGACTTCAAAGCCTGTGGTCTTACGCAGATTCTGGACACGGTTCACGATTTCGCGGGCCAGACCTTCCTGCAACAGTTCATCGGTGATGGTCATATCGAGGGCAACGGTCATGTCGTCTTGCGATGTCACTGCCCAACCCGGAATATCCTGAGTCGAAATCAAGGCATCTTCAAGGACCAAGTCAACCGAAACGCCATCAACATCAAGATGAGCGCCGTTGTTCTTCTCAAACTCGTGGATTTGCTCCTGCGTCATGTTGGCAAAGAAAGCGGAAATTTGCTTCATCTGTTTGCCATAACGTGGTCCCAAAGTCTTGAAGTTCGGTTTCACACTCTTCACCAAAACATTATTGTCAGCCGACAGGAAATCAATGCCCTTAATGTTGACTTCGCTCATAATCAGGTGCGAAATCTTTTCCAATTGGGCTTTCTGTTCGTCGTCGGCAACCGGAATCATAATCTTCGACAATGGCTGACGCACGCGGATATTGGCTTTCTTACGCAGCGAGAGCACCAGAGATGAAATCAGCTGAGCGGCTTCCATTCTGCCTTCCAAAGCCTTGTCGATGAGTTTTTCGTCAGCAACTGGGAAGTCGGTCAAATGGACGGATTCGGCAGCGTTTCTGCCAGTAGCTCTATTCAGGTCGCGGAACAACTGATCGCTGAAGAATGGAGCGATTGGTGACGACAGACGAGCCACGATTTCCAAGCAGGTGTATAGTGTCTGGTAAGCCGAAAGTTTGTCCTTAGCATCATCGCTTCTCCAGAAACGGCGGCGTGACAGACGCACGAACCAGTTGCTCAAGTGAGCATCGACAAACTCCTGAATAGCGCGGCCTGCGCGAGTCGGTTCGAATGACTTGTAGGCATTATCGACATTGATAATCAAAGTGTTCAGTTCCGACAAAATCCAACGGTCAATTTCCGGACGCTCTGCAATCGGGAGGTCAGCTTCTTCGTAGTGGAAGTTGTCGAGGTTGGCATACATGGCGAAGAATGCGTA
>JAKSMU010000027.1 GCA_024400455.1 Bacteroidales bacterium
CAGGTGTCGCGGCTGTGCCGACTTGGCCGCCTTCGATGTGCATGGTGACACTGCCGGAAAGGGTTCCCGCACTGTTGCTGCCGCCAAACAAGCCGCCTTTCTCAATCTTACCATCCGTCATATAGATGTTGGCACTGCCGCCTTTATTCTGCTGGGCACCGCCAAACACGCCGCCAGGAATGGCGTTCTGGTAAACGCCCGCAACAGTACCGCCTGTAACATAGATGTTGGCTGTCTGTGTCGTAAAGCCATAACCGCCACCGCCATACACGCCACGCTCGACATAGGCATTATCAGCCACAACAACATTGGTGCCTTTGGTCATTTCACCGGAAGAACTTGTAGAACTGTTACCGCAACCAGCGCCAAACACATTGCCGCCGACTGCCTTATTAATCAAAGTAGTTGATCCTTCACTATCAATTCTTGCATTACCGCCAACATAGACAAATGATGTTCCGTCAGTCTCACCTCCACTAGATTTTGTTCCATTAGCACCAGCTGCCAGCCAACCCTTAATTTGTCCACCCGTCAGAACATAAAAACGGTTTCCGCTTGCTCCGAAGAACTCACCAGCACCATATACAGAGCCTCTCACAAAACCGCCTTTCATACGGAATGTAAAGGCAGGGTCATCAGAGGCATGATAATTATCAAATCCGCCAGCAATACAGCACCATTCACCACCTTGGATTTCCAAATAGCGGCAACCACCGTGATAGTTATTATCATTACCATCAGGAGCATAATAATACACATTATCTGTTTCACCAGCACCGACAGCAATAGATGACATAATCTTTCCACTCTTCGAGTAGGTGCGGCACAACATGGTTTTGGAGTCTGTAAGTCCAAAATCCAAATATTCTGAGATTTTGCATATCCCAGTGATATCCAGTTTGGTATTATCATTCTTAGCCCTGTCGTAGTCGTTTCCAAAAACAACTATCTGTTGAGTAATACTCGAAGGTTTAGCCCCATAGTGATAAAAACTGCTTAATTTACCACTCTCAATCTTAACTACCTGGTTGACTGCTGCGGCCGTATTCGTTCCGTACAACCTACGGGCAGTGCCGCCCATAGTCATGCCACGTCCAATAGTGAAGTTCCTGCCCCGAGCGTTGATATTTTCACTCGGATCCCATTTCGCATATTCAATCTTAGTGGTTTTCCCAGTATCATGCAAGTCTGCTGGCGTTATGTTGCCCGTGAAAGAACGTCCACGATAATCAGCACTGCCATCAGGTTCCACCATCATGATGGTGCAAGGATAAGATGGACTTATATTGTTACTATAGTTTTGGGTTAATACTATGATGTTTGTTTCGTAAGTTCCTGTGCTGCTAAGACCACTCGTCGTATTTCTTACAATCGTTGCATTCACCCAGGTAGCCTCCAGCACGATTTCAGCCGAAGTGCAGTTCACGCTTGGGTAAGGCAGGTTCTCGAAAACGATTTCTTCGTCGAGGGCGAGAATATTGCCATTGTTCTTGCCTTTGATTTTATCGCCGCCACTGATGATTTTCCAGCCGCCAAAGCCTTTGCCTGTAGGACGCTTGCTGAACGGATTGGAAATGACCTGATACTTGTATTCGCCCGCTGTGGCGCTTTCTTCCAAGGTCTCGTAATAGATGAAAACATTCTGGTTTTCGCTAATCGAGACTTTACCGCCATTGGCCGTATAGGTAATCTTCACATTTCTTGGGTTCGGGCTATAGATTTTGCCCAGATAATTGGTATTGTAGTTGCCGCCATCCACACTGGCAGCCACGCCTGCATAATAAGTCCATGTGTGGTCTTCAAAATCGTTGAGGACGACCTTATCGTCATAAACGCCGGTTTGGTTTTTCTCAACGGTTCCCTCGAGGGCCACATCACAGGACTTAGAACCGGAAACTGCATGCAACTTGGCCGTATAGGTATATTCGTCAACAGCATTCAAGCGCACATAAATCACTTGGTCAACATAATTGTCTGTCACAGGCAATGTCAAGCTTGTTTCATAAGTGCCGTCCTCAGAGGTTGCGAACTCGAAACCCTGCTTGTTGGCATCAGTTATGCTCAAAACGACATTATTACTGATATTATATGCCTCTAAATGCACTTGCTGGGCTCGGCCAGGGTTCTCTCCGGTCATATAACCCATATTTGTCAAAGCAGTAGGCGTCATACGGAACAAGGAACCGATCACAATACCGGAAACGCTTACTTGGTCAGACAATTGTAATTGTCCATCATTCCAACTTATAGACACATTACCACTGTAGATATCTTCCGCAAGGCCATCGGCCAGTTTCACGTATATTGTACTATTGACAGTGCCCGAAACAGGGGTCAACGAAACAGTGTTCCCGTAACCGGAATTTTCCGACAAGGAAATCACAAAATTCGCCGGAGCTGTAACCGTAACGCCAGTTGAACCTAAATTCTCACCACTGACAGTGAAAGAACGGGGCGTTTGCTGATCTGCAAAACCCAAAATACTGGTAATGTCGGACAAACTCCCAGGATTGGCATCCAACGACGGGCCTGTAACATGGCCGGAAAGATAGACAGTCTTAGAACTTGCACTAGGATTAGAAACAGTAATGCTGCCATTATAATCACCACCAGAAAGATTTTCCTTCATGCGAACAAAAATTTGCGCACTATCTGTCACATCCAATGCATCAGTCCAATCGCCCGTGGTCTTCATCTCAAAGGCCGTGCCCGATAATGACAAATGCAACGCCAAATTCTGAGATGCCGGATATCCTGTCACCTGAAAAGACTGAGACCCCGATGCATCAGGATAAACTGATTCAAATGTCAATGAAGTAGCATTAACTTCTATTTCCGGATGCAGTGAGAAAACTGCGTAACGATCGTAAATTTTTGCATTATTTTCACCTGAGCTTGTTGCAGCTTTTAGGTCATGTTTCCAAGAATAAACACCGCTTCCAGAAATTAGTTCTCCACCATCTGTTTCAGTCCAACCATCAAACTGATAACCTTTTTCTGCTTGTGCATACAAATAAAATGATACAGAACCTCCATTAGTTTGAGTTGCATTAGTCGCTTCAGATTCATCATTGTCAAATTGAGGGTCTGTTTCATTTGCACTCACATACACCTTACCAGCTCCCGATGGAGAATCACTACAATGCACAGTAAGTTTTGCATAATAAAAGTTCCCTGCCATAACATGTGATACAGCAGAAAACACGATTGCGGTCATTAGCAATAACCGTTTCAAACTTAAGAATTTAGATACTTTCATTTTTACTTATAGTTTTTAATTTTACTTTTTCTACACCTATATTAATATATGAGACCACCAAGGCTACTGCCAGCACCAGATATGTGGGGTCGGTCAGCGTATGCGGCCAAGCCAGCATCACAATCACCCAAAGGGCGATGAGGATGGCGTATGGCAGGCTCCAATGTTTTCTCCATTTCCAGAAAATGAGCGGCAGCGGGTTGAAAGGAATCAGCAGCCAGCTCCATTCGGTGCATACCAAATCGGAAAAGACGACCAGATAAACCGATACGATTCCCAAAATGCTCTGCACGGCAAGCAAGACATAATCCATAAAAGACCATTTGCGCCAAACGGCAAACAGGGTAAGTGCAAGCAAGAACAAGGCCAGCAACAAGGGCGTAAACCAAGGGTGATGCAAGCCCTCACCGTCTTGCAAGAGCACCTTCGGTTCGGCATCTATAAGCGGTTGCCCGTTCACGGTGGCATGCTGAAGCACTTCCACGAGGTCGGCCGGCATAATCACCTTTTCCTCTTCCACGCACTGCTTATCGATAGCACCGTTGCAAATCAAATTCAGAAAAAAACAAGTCCAAGGGCTATCCTTCATCTGCAATTCTCCAAGTTCACGGCGAGTTAGTTGGAATTTTTCGGGCCAAGGGCCATATTCAATCGGTGTGAAAACAAGACCATCTTTCAGCTCCATCAGCACGCTGTGAGCGCAGCCACGCACCAGGTAATCGTATGGCAGGTTGAAGCCATCCATCACATGGTTATCGAGCACGCGCCAGAGGTTGCGTTTCGTTTCAACAGGCAGGTTGATAGTGTATTCCTTTACGCCTCTGCCCTCTTGTTCGTAAAGCGAGAGGTATTCAGCGGTAGGAATAGCGAACATGCCCATTTTCAAATTGCCAGCCAGGAAACTCAACACACGGTGGCTGGCATCTTCCGATTCGTAGGAAAAGACATAGTCAAGCTGGTGCTCGGCACACTGCATGCGAAGGGCAGCATGGCCTACGCGCGAATACAAGGCACCGCCTGGCTGGGCTATTAGCAAAGAGGTAACGACAAAATTTTCGTCCTTCACTTCCTCCTGAGCGCGGCAAGGCAAAACCATGACGGCAAGCAATAAACAAGCCACGACCTTCAGGTATGGGAGGTCGAAGCAAGTAAAAATTCTATGTCTTTTAAAACAATCCATAAGGCAAAAACGCCTTTATTTTTTACTCAACTATTTAATTTACAACATTTTAAAATATTACAAAAAGGACACATTTATGCCTAATTTTAAATGAACAAAAATACTCAACTTCAAACAGAGTTAATTTTTAATTAGTATTATAAATTATATCACGCAATTGTAGAATATTACTCAACATGTTACACTGCGATTACAAAAAACAAAGATTATATGAAGTATAGTTTTGGATCTTTTAGACTCCCGTCTGACGACGGAGCACGAAACAAAAAAGTAGGGCTGCCGAATGGCAGCCCTACCCTATTCATAATGCTATAATTAAAGCCTGGTTATCATTCCACCACGACACGTTGTGTAGCAACGCCATCGGCAGTGACAACACGCACGAGGAACATGCCTGAACCGAAGTCAGCCATATTGAGCTGCAGGTTATCGGCATCGACATCCATGTCATACAGCATCTGGCCGCTGATGTTGAACACGCTGACGTGGTTCATACCGGCAGCAACAACATTGATGACATCATGCGTTGGGTTAGGATAGACCAAAGTTTCGACTTGCTGTTCTGCAACATTGGTGATATTTCTATCGTCTTCAGTAACAAGGTCAGCCACTTTCTTATAGATATAGACCTTACTGGTCAGACTGGTCGAGGTGTTAAAGGACTCATTCATGGCATCGTAGCACATGTAGTAGCTGGTGTAAGTATTGCTTCTCAAGCTAACGTCGCCATTGTCACCCATGGCAATAGTCCAGTAACGGTAAGGGCTTGACGTTGTAGTTGAAAGGTAGTAAGTAAAGGCCTTATTATTGACAGCGCCACGGTCGATAAAGAGTTTGCCGTTGCCATTGCTATAATTGACGTCAGTGATAACGAGTTTGTTCATTGTGCCAGAGAAGGTAAATTCTGCAGGGAGATTATCCTCATCGACAACAACGAAATCGTCTTCTACTTCAACCGGGACACGTAATCTGTGTGTATTGATGCCAGAAATGACTTGTTCGCCCATAGCGTAAGCCTCACCGTCAACATTAGTATTGACAATGATGTATGTTGCATTCGCATCGAAAAGGTCGTTATAGTCGGTGACGAGTTTGTAACCCACCTTGTAATAGCCAAAGATGAAGGATGCCACGACATGCACATCGTAGGCAGGCATAATGAACGAAGCAGTGTTGTCTTCGATTTCGACAGCGATATCCAGGAGATTATCATCACCATCATAGAGGGCAACGGATGAGAGCATATATTCTTCATCAGGAGTAATGTTCATGACCACATGATTGTCAGGATAAGCTGATGCCGGACCAGTTATTTCACCAAATTCAGCAAAATATGTGATGTTGTGGGCAACGACCGGAACAGAGTAAATGTCAGCGATCCAGCCCTGTTTGGTAGTGGAATAGTCGGAAGTGAAGCGGAAGGTCAATGCACCTTCAGAGTTAGTCGCCTGAACCACTTGATTTACAACATATTTGCCAGTGAAGTCGGCAATCAGCGGAGCATTGACGTCTTCACCATCGTAGACATAGAGATGATCGTAACGGTTTTCGACGTACAATTGAGCAAAATCGGCACGCAGCACAGTGCTTGCGGCACTTGGACGCAAGGTCAATGTCATGTTTTCATTGTTTGAATAGTTGCCGTATTCGCCACCCGTATCATAGAATTTAGCTCTTGAGACGGTCATGTCGTCATTATGCATCATGATGTAGTCGCACACATCGAAGGTAGCGCAAACTGTGACATCATTTTCAGGCATAACAAACGTGTTGGCATCAGAAACCTGAATAGGATTGCCCTCGGAATCTTCAACGGTGAGAGAAGTGAGTTCCGAATAACCGGAAGGAGTAACGGTAATTGTAACGGTTTGACCGGCTTCAGCTTCAGATGGATTGCAAGTCACAACGCCACCGACGATGTCGTCACAAACTTCAACAAGATATTTCTTGTTGATGATGCAGTCGACATCAGCAGCCCAACCGGCTTTTGTCGTTGAGTTATCAGAAGTGAAACGGACTGTCAAGGCGCCGGATGGATTTGTTGCGATGATGGAAGCC
This sequence comes from Bacteroidales bacterium, assembly GCA_024400455.1. GTDB lineage: Bacteria > Bacteroidota > Bacteroidia > Bacteroidales > F082 > Limimorpha. Next base: position 6,498 of record JAKSMU010000027.1, read on the forward strand.
GGCAAGGTATTGCCTGAATACTTGCCAATCAAGGTAGAAGTGATTGCAGGACCATCATAGACATAGAGGAAGTCGTAACGGTTTTCGGTGGTGAACGACTCGAAGTTGATGGACATCATGGAGCCTTCCATAGCAGGATAGAAAGTCACGGTATACTTTTCCTTATTAGCGTAGTTGCTGTTTGGACCGCCGGAATCGTAGAAACGGACATGGTTTGCCACGATTGTGGATTTGTCGCCCATATTCAAGGTGATTTCGCCATCAACGACAGTAATGAAAGCTTCTTTGGTGACAGTTGCAATGACTCCGCTTGCATTGACTAAGGTAAGTTCGACATCATACACGCCTGGTGTTTCGAAGCATACGACAGGATTCATTTCTTCGGAATCATAATAATCAATTCCGTTGGTGAAAGTCCACGACCAGCTTACGATAGGAGATGATGAAGCACTTACGTCATAGAAACGAACCGGTTCGCCAACATACTGTTCGGTGACATTGGCGACGAAATCGCCATGAATGCCTCCAAGGACTTCGACAGAGAAATGGTGAGGGTCAAGTGCGCCCATCATCGGCTGTGAACCCGTGTTACCGGCAGCGTCGGTGGCTGTAACATAGTAATCAACAGTAGCACCAAAAATGCCAGGAATAACAGCAGTGTATTGATTACCGCTAACAAAGGACATAGGTATTGTTTTCCATTCGGTTCCGTTGGTACGATAAACCAAGTTGGCTTCGGCAATATTGGCACCGCTGTAAGCGATAAGGTCGGCATTGACAGTGTAGTATGACTGATAAGGGATGCCTTCGCCATAGATGACATCGCGGTGGTCGACAAACATCATGTTGAAGTCCATCATGCCGCGCGCACGGCAGTGGATGGCGTCGGAATTCAACCATGGATTATTATTCGGGCATTCGACTCCAACAATCGTATAACCCGGCATAGCTTCACGATAGACAGCCAATGCATCATTATTATAGGTAGTATTCACCCCAAGCGGAACAAAGACCTTGTCATTCAAGATCAAGCTGTTGGTATAAGGGGCTAAAGAACCACTCGCATCTGGGTCAGATGAGATTTCATTAACGCGGTATACTTTATAAGGATAGCCATAGCAGCAATTTGTAGTGGCGAAAAAGTTTGCAACATTTTCGTAGTCCTGATAATGAGCATCATTTTGAGGCATACGGGCAATGATGATTTTATCAGGAGCTAAGAATTTGCCCCAGCAGTCAACGTGAGCGATATATTGGCCCAAAGGATCGATCGTGATGTGATAAGGGTCAATGTTCAGATAGTCATTCATCTTTTGGCGTACAGTAGTCTCATTTGTGTTTTCATTCACAACAAGGAGGTCAGAAACACCAGTTCCACGGCCATCTTGCATCATGTTACCACCAGTATGGGTAAGATTCATGCCATACAATGGCAGATGTTGATAATTGTTGGCGATGTTGATAGGTGCGTCATCGTCGTTTGGACGATTACGGTTGTACACGAAATCGACAATAGCAGGTCGGTTGTCATTAAAAATGTACCAAGGGCCGAAGTCACGAGCCCAATTGGAATCAACGTTCATATTCCAAAACACCACATTGCTCATAATAGCATCCGCAGATTGCAAGTTGGATTCTGCTGTACTCTGATTTCCAGATGACACAAGGACATAAACCTTGGTCGTTCTCGTGAATTGAGCAATCAAGCTTGTTGGCAAGCCAAATTTTCCCGAATACGAAACTATTACACCTTGCATTTTCTCGAATTCAGCGGGGAAACGCACAGTGCCTGTAGGAGGTTGTGTTTCATGGAAATTACCACCATATCTGATGCCACCATTCTGGTGCTGAATATATTCAGCTTCAGAAGTGAAATGCCAACTCTTCCAATTGGCATCATTGCCACTTTCCTGGGCAAACGAGGTGTTACCGACCCCATTCAGGGCGAGCAACATAATGACGAGCGTCATCATTTTTGCGTATAACTTCTTCATAATGAAAAAATTTTAAAGTTTGTATTGTTGTTTATTGTAAGTGTATGTACTATTTGGATAAAAAAATGCTAATTGGTTTTTACGCCAAAAAAAACGTTGCTTCAAAAAACGAAGCACTGAATGACAAGCTGTAATTATCCCACATGCTTGTCATTGCAAAATGGCAGAATTTCATCTTCTCTTTATTTTCCATTTTCATGTCGTTTTAAATTAAAAACCGCCTATACTTGTTTAGCAATGCAAATATAGGTGGTTGTACACTCGAAATGTTAAATATGTATTACACTTAACTCTATAATACCGTTAATTTAATTCACTATAAAGAATATTTTTCCTATAATAAGGCAATTTTTGGCAAAATCAGGACTGCGAAGGCGTAGTTTGCTGTTTGAAATGCGTCAGAAGATGCTCATTGATTTTCGCATCTACCAGCCTCACGTAATAGTCAAAGAAATTGACATTTAGCACCACACAGACGCGCAAAAGAAGCTCACTGTCGATGCTATGGCGTTTGAAAATGTCATAGATGTTGGTACGGTCACAATTCAGCTTACGAGCCAGCCAAGTGACAGTGCGTTCCTGGTTTTTCAATTCTTCCTGAATCATCTTACCGATAAAAATCTCTTCTTCGTTTTCTTGCGAAACGTCTGAAATTAGAGTCTCATCAACTTTTGACATAACGGGATTATATTAGATAAACATCCAAAAGTATTTGCAAAAATAGAAAAATTATTGAAAACAATAATAAACGGATAAGAATATCAACATTTTTGCATGAAAACTTCCAACAAAGCAGGAATCTCGACTACTCTACCCCCGCATATTTCAGATTATTCAGGAAATTGAGCAAGGCATCGTAAGGTGTCGCCACATAATTGAACGTTTTGTCATCGCGCTTGTAACTGCGGCTCTTTTCCTTCAAGTCGTACAGACGCTGGTTAATGTCACCGTAAGTGGCATGAATCTGCAACTGGCCATCGCCGCAGTTGTAGTTGATGTAGGTCATGAACAAGTCGTTCACGAAATAATAAGTGATGTTGCCCAAACGGTGGTCGAAGACCACATAACCATCAACGTATTTATTCACGATATGCGAGCCTAAATTGCCAAGGCCTATCTTACCGACCGAAATGAAGGCATGGAGCTTGTCGTTCCAAACCATTTTCAGGTCAGGGATGACGATGGTTTTGTTGTAGAAATCGCGAGAACCCATTTTCGGATAGCCTTCCAGCTCTATTGTTTTCACAAACTCATCAGTCTTTTCCTCATCGTTTTCGGAACGGAAATAATCCACGAAAGCGGTCTTGATCAAATCGATGGATTCGCCTTCCATGTTGGCATAGACTTCAGCAATGCCTTCAAGCACCTTATCGTCGATAACAGGTACATTCAACACATTGAGCACATCGAGGGTGAGGCTGTCGTTAGGATAGTTCGTGTAACTGCCGCGACAGACGAAATCGGTCAAGCCCTTATCAAAGCCAAGGTCGAAAGTGCCATGACCGGAGACGACGCCTCTCCTATTAATATATAAATAGGTGTCGTAAAGGTTTTCATCGGTAATGACAAAACGCAGGCTGTCGGAATCAAAACTCAAAGTGCCGTTGGCCGGAGCTACTTCAGTCATCTCAACGGGGCGCTTATTCGGCGTGAGGAAAGAGGCAAAATAGCCACCGTCGATGGCTTGTTCGTAATACAATCCGTTGAACATATCCGGGTCATCCTTTTTGATGGTGTCCATTGCAATCGGAATTTCAATCTTATTCGGATTGATACGTGCAGCCGAAGCGAACCAATTCTTTTCAGCAATGACAGGTTCCAGCAAATCGCCGGAAGATGGCATTGCAACGAAACTGCTGTCAGATTCCATCATGTCATCCACAGAAAAGCTCAGCGAATCGGCAACATCACCGAAATCGAGCAAAGCGAAATGGCCATCGAAAAAGCCGAACTCCTCCCCTGCTTTCAAGGTCAAGTCGCCTTCGAAAGCATACTGAGGACTCAGTTGGAATTCAGCGGAATCGACCAAATGGGCAAAGGCATGAGTCATGCCGTTGACCGGCACGATGGAGTCGAAATAAATTGGCGTGTGGCTGCCATCGAGAGCTGCATAGTCCCATGTGCCTTGCGCCTTGTAATTTCTTCTGCTCTTGATATTCACTAAGGCATTCTTATACAGATGGAAGCCATTCAACGTATCGGCGAGCAATTCGCCACTGATAGGTTCGAGTTGCGAATCGGAGTCAATGTCGATATCGTGCTCGTACGGGAAAACAGCAGCATCGGCCACACGGATAATCTTCACATCGTGAGCATGAATCACATAGTTGGTCATGTCGTATTCTGCGCTAGTACTATAGAACTCCAGCGAATCCTGTTCAGGAATCATGGAGATGAACTTGGAAGCATTGTCGTGAACGGCAAGCAGTTCGTCGTGCGTATTCGCCTTGCTATAAGCATCATTGCCATCGACCGGATTATAGACGTGCAAACTGTTTGTCGCCATATCCCACTCTGCTTCCTTGAGTGTACAGACAAACTTATTCATCGGGAAATCGAGGTTACTGGTCTGGTCAAGATAATCGTACTGCACCTTTTGGCTGTCGAAATTCACATCAGCACGGTAGTTGGTTGCCGCGAAAGCAACCGTAGTGCTATCGGCAGAATAAAGTACGAATTTGGCCGAATCAGCCACGAAAGTGCGCGAGTCCAAAGCAAAGTCTTCTGACTCGAACTCGGTCAAGCCGTATTTCATCTTACCATCGGCTTTATAGCCATCGGCATTCAAAGTTGTTTTACCACGGAAATAGGTGTCGCCGTACATGCAAATCGGATTGTCGATGGTTTCCGTCGTCAGTTCTGGTTTAAAGACATCCCATTTCATTTTCAAAGCACTTGCTGATGCAACAGGATATTTCGTGCCATCGGCAAGCGGCTGCATCTTGAATTGGTTTGTGATGGCCGTCACTGAATCGAGATAGAACACAAAACGTTCCGAATTGAACGCTGCGGTCTGATAATCGAGGCTTCCCACGCCATAAAAGCCATCTGAAGAAAGATGAATGTGCTGATGGAAACGGCCCGAACCATCGTACATCGGATAGGAATCGTTGTCAGTCGCACCAATACGATGGTCAAAGCCCAAAGAATAATCGTCCATCACGACAAGAGGTTCTTCTATGCGCGAGAAAATGCCACCCGAAACGAGTTCACCATTGAACGAGACATTTTGCATGGTGAGGTCAGTAAGGCTATCAACCTCAAAAGGATAGAGATAGTAGTAGAACTTCCCAGCCAAGTCATCGGCTGTGGCCAGACTATCCACATTTCCAGGATTAAACACACCTTTATTGATATGGCGATAGAATTTATAAGCATTGGCATCGCTGTAAAACTTCGGGAAATCGGGCGTTTCATAACGGCTTGACTTGTTGTTGCCATGGTCAATAAGCAGGCGACCCTGCAGTTTTTCAATCGTGCCGTCGACAGGAATGATTTGGCCGTCGCCACGGGCATAGAAACGCAACGAATCCACCTTGCTCATTTCAATCATGAAATCTTCGTAATTGAAAAGGCAGTCTTTGGCGAAGAACTCAAACATTCCAGCGATGATGCCGCCAGAGAAACGGAAATCGCGGTCCTTCTTAAAGACCAAACGTCCATTGTCGGGAACGATGACGACACGCTTGCGATCGCTCAACGAAATGGCAGAGCCTTCAAGGCCTTCGATAGTACTCTTTATGCCAAAGACAATCAATTCGTTGGTATTCAAATCAAGGCGGATATTCGGTTCACGGTTGGTTGTAACAGTATGTAATTTGATGACATCATAATCGATATTTTCGCGATACGACTCGATAGCATCATAGAAACGTTGCAAGACTACGGCAGTCTTGGTTTCGGCATCATATTCCAAATATGCTTCGGATTGCAAGCGAAGCAAAAGCGAAACGACTTGCTCGACAGGAAATTTCAGATAATTGCACAAATCACCGACATAGAAGAAATCAGGGTTGTCAGGATTACGGTATTCATTCAGGAATTTTTCGATACGAATCAAAGGATTCGTGCCATCGAGGCCACGCAGTTTGGCAAAATCCTCAAAACTGAAATAATTCACCGAGACCACATCGCCTTCACTGACGTTACCGATGCCTTCCATGCGGCTGAATTCCACAATATTGTTATCCAAAACCCAGCTCATCGATTCCAGATAAATGTCCAAATCATGGAAATTATCGTGGAAAGGTGCATCGGGATAACCCTTTTGCGAGCGCAGCATGATCATCTTGCGTTTTTGGTTTTCATATCTGAAATCCAGACCGTTATGATAGATGGAATCCTGACCGATGCGTCCACTGATGGTGTCATTTAAATAGAAACGCACGGAAGCCCTGTCAGAGGCTAGGACCTCATCCATCGACATCAGGAAGCGCGGTGCCTGGACCGTAACCACTTTCTTTCTGTTTTTAAAGAAGATGAAGACTGCTTTCTTATCCACGCCACCAAACACATCAACTTGGTTGCCCATCATGCCCAGACCGCCATTGAAATCGACATCTTTCATGATATCCTTAATGTAATAGTCAGAACGATAAGACTTTACACGCGGATACATCGTCTTTTCATTCGGTGCATTGACCAACACCTTATCCTCAAACTGACAGAGGATTGCATCTTGGAAATACTTTTTATCATGGAATACAACCGAGTCAATGACATAGTCGGAATGAGTCAGATTCAACACATAATGTGCCGGCAAATCGGCATAAACGACATCGGTTGGAATATCAAACCGAGCCCAGTCGACACGTCCACCATTACCCGTAAAAGTCTTATCATCAAGAGAATAGACACCATTTGCATTATGAATCAATGATTCATCCTTATTCGATTTCAACGCTAGAGTCGTGTTCGTAAGGGTCAGCACGAAATTTTCTTTTTCAGGGAAACCGAAATGCACATCGCGCATTTCCCACTTGCTGTTGCCTTTCTCACATAAAATCTTATCAACGAACACCGTGCGGCAAGCTGCAATGTATTTATCGAATCCACTTGCTGATTTTGAACACTTTCCATTCGTATAGCACAGCCAATTGTAAATGTCGGGATGCGACAGGCCAGATACGGGCAAATGATGCAAGACATCCACAAAAGTGAAAATGTTATAGTATGCCCTTTGTCCGCTGCGCTTGTGCAAAGTTTCGCAAATTTCGGCAACAGCCTTTGCGTCAGAGGCATTATAATAGCCATTCCACACATCGGTGAAGCCCGTCATCATAGCCAGGGCCTCCTCTCGGTCGTTCTTTGAAGTTGACGAGCCAAGATAAGCTGTCATCTCCTCAAGGAAAGCGTTTTTATCGGTTGAAAAAGTCTGTTGGGCAAAACCTGAAAGACTTAAAGCCAACAGAAACACAATCAGCAAGTATTTATTTCTCATACGTTTACAAGATAATCAAATCGATTTACAAAATTCGGCAGCCACCCAGTTGTTGCGCGAAACGTGACGGCGGTAAGTCAAACCAAGACGTTTTGCCTCAGCTTTGATACTGTCTAAATCTTCAGTATAGAACCCACTGAAAAAAATATGGGCACCTGGTTTCATTGCACTTTCATAGAAGTGCATATCACGCAAAAGGATGTTGCGGTTGATGTTGGCCAAAACCACATCAAATGAGCCTTTGATGGCATGGGCATCGCCCAAAACGATTTCGATGTCATCAATGCCATTCAAGGCGATATTGGTGAATGCATTATTGAACGCCCACTCATCATTGTCGATGGCGATGGTCTTAGCAGCACCCAGTTTTTTAGCGAGAATAGCCAACACTGCTGTTCCACTGCCCATGTCAAGTACCTCTTTACCAGCGAAATCCGTTTCAAGCATCAAGGAAATGATTTGTGAAGTGGTTTCGTGATTGGCCGTACCAAACGACATCTTTGGTTCAATGACAAGGTCAAATTCAAAGTTCGGGTCAGCCTCATGGAAAGGCGCTCTCACACGGCAACGCTCATTGACAACCACCGGTTGATATGATGCCTCCCAAACCTCGTTCCAATCTTTGTCGGGCATTTCCTCAACGTTCATCAGCGTGATGTCGCTGAAAACCTCAAGACCAAGCAACTCATTTACAGCATCATCGTCACGGAAATCACCTTGGCAATAAGCCTTCAGGCCCATGACATCGTCCATGAAGGAATCAAAGCCCAAGTCGCCTAACATCGTGGTCAGCATATCATGCTGGATATCGGAACTCGGCTGCGTGAAAGTGTATTCGAATGTCTTCATTCCTTACCGATTTGTGAAGCTTGGACACAAATTGAAACAAAATCATCAGCCTTGAGCGAAGCGCCGCCAATGAGACCGCCATCAACGTCTGGCTGAGAGAACAACTCAGTGGCATTCTTCGCGTTACAACTTCCACCGTAAAGGATACGGATGTCATCGGCTGCTGCCTGGTCATAGTGTTCCTTCACGAGGCCACGGATGAAAGCATGCATTTCCTGAGCCTGTTCAGGTGTGGCAGTCTTGCCCGTTCCGATAGCCCAAACCGGTTCGTAAGCGATGATTGTATCATAAATGGCGTCGCCATCCAAATGGAAAAGACCCTTTTCCAACTGCTCGCGCACCACATCGAAATGGCGGCCAGTTTCACGGTCTTCGAGGACTTCGCCAACGCAGAAAATTGGAGACATATTGTTTTCAATCAAACGGTTGACCTTTTCAGCTAACATTTCATTGCTTTCAGCAAAGTATTTTCTTCTTTCGCTATGGCCTACAATGCAATAGTCCACATCGATGGATTTCAGCATTTTAGCCGACACTTCGCCTGTATACGCACCCTTTTCAAAAGCACTGCAATTCTGAGCGCCGACATTGAACTGTTGTTCTTCAAACTCCATATCAGTGAGCATTTCCAAATATGGGAAAGGCGGGCAAATGATCACCTCGCAATCTAATTCTTCCTGTTCTTCAAGGCGGTCCAAAATACCGTCGACCAATTCCTGAGCCTCGTCGAAAGTGAGGTTCATTTTCCAGTTTCCTGCTACGATTTTACTACGCATAATATTCAGATTTAAGATTTATAATTCAATATTTAAAGATTCAAAATCACCCATCACCATTCACCCTTTCATCCATCCCCCATCATCCAATCCTCACGCGCGGGTCAATGATTCCATAAATGATGTCGACAACGATGTTCACAATTATCAGCATGGTGGCGATGAGCAGCACAGCACCCATGATGACGGGAAAATCGTATTTATCCAAAGCATCGACGACGACCACGCCAATGCCTTTCCAGTCGAAGACATACTCCACAAAAACAGCACCTGCCAAAAGCGAGGCAAACCAACCCGAAATGGCCGTCACGACAGGGTTCAGCGCATTGCGCAAGGCATGGACACAGATGACACGCCATGGCATTAGGCCTTTGGCCTTTGCCGTGCGCACATAATCCATCGACATGGCTTCAAGCAGCGAAGTGCGCGTCAACTCCGTGACGACAGCCAATGGACGCATGCCCAAAGTCAATGCGGGTAAAATGAGATTGGCAAGGGTCAGATACTCTCCCCGACCATATTCATCGACGGTGTAAAGGCTGCCCGTCATGCTCAAACCTGTCACGTTTTCAAGCAAAAAGCCAAAAATCCAGGCCATCAGGATAGCGGCAAAAAACGACGGCAACGACATGCCTATCGTCGTGATGAAAAGCGTCAGTTTGTTCCAAAAAGGCGTATTGACGACAGCCGCTAAAATGCCAATCAGCAGACCCAAAATCAAGGCGATGGAAATGGAGACCGCAGCCAAAAGCAAGGTATTCGGGAAGGCCTCGCCCAAGACATCGGATACAGGCCGCTTACTTTGGTACGACATACGCAAATAGGGCGCTTTCAGCACAATAGCCGTGGAACCAATGGTAGCAATGCGAGCATATTTTCCAATCTTATCCAGTTTTTGCGTGCCTTGCGACACATCGTAAAACGAAACCGGAACCAAGTCATTCAGATAATCGACATACTGTTTTCCAAGACTTTGATTCAGTCCCAATTCCTCACGAATGGCATCAACAGATTCCTTATCAGCCCTTTGGCCAAGCATCATTTGCGCAGGGTCGCCCGGCAAGATGTTGAACA
>JAKSMU010000028.1 GCA_024400455.1 Bacteroidales bacterium
ATTGTTGTTGCCAAGGAAAGGGTTGATAACCAGTTCCGTCTCAATATACATAGGTATCGTGACGGAATTTTGGATATTGATGACCCCATAATTGCGGTTTGCATCCTCCATGCTGATGACATACGAACCAGCCGAAGAATAATCGTGGCGCATCTTGTAAATGTTGAGCGTATAGTCATCACCTAAATTCTGCATCACGATGCGCGGCACATAATCCTGGGAACCATCGCCCCAATTCATAAGCAGCGAATCGCGCTGCAAGCCTGCCTCACTGGGCGTAAAAGTGTAGCAAGTCAGTGTAAATTCATAAGCATTGCCGCCAAGCCATGTATAGGTGATTTCCGCCGCACGCTGATGCGTTGCCCTTGCAGAAAAGGCAAAGGCAAAAAGCATCACGATGACAAGCAATAGTTTACGCTTCATTTGCAACAATCCTATTTGGAGTGCAAATGTAGTGTTTTTTGGGGAAACCCCGTTTATTTCTTCATAACAGTTTATTTTTGGCTACAGAGGCACTAATTTCATTTATTCTTTCCGACTTGATATTTATGCCAATCGTCATCTTTTTCCACAAAATTTACAAATGGAATGCCGCAAAGTTTACAAATGAAATACAGCAAAATTTATAAACGAAATGCCACAAAATTTACAAATGATGCAGCAAGTCAAATATTATTTTGTATTTTTGCAGCGTTTAATTTCAATGAATTATGAATTATTTACCACGTGTTGCCGACAAGTTGTTGCAAGATCGTTTAGATGCTATGGGTGCAGTCCTAATTGAAGGTCCAAAATGGTGTGGAAAAACCACGACAGCCGAGCAAAAGGCTAAAAGTATAATAAAGATGCAAGACACTGCCCATAGAGAACAGTATCTGATGGCAGCCTCAACCCTGCCCACTATTCTGTTGGAAGGTGAAACACCCCGTTTGATTGACGAATGGCAAGACGCGCCAATGCTATGGGACGCTGTGCGGACCCTTTGCGATGAGCGTGGCGGCACACCAGGGCAATTCATTCTCACTGGAAGCAATGCGGTGGATGAGAGAAACATTCACCATAGTGGGACTGGCCGCATCACACGCATGGAAATGTACCCCATGAGTCTTTGGGAGTCATGTGAAACAAACAGTTCGGTATCATTACGGCAGCTATTTGACAACCCTAAAGGTCAAGTCTTTAGCAAATCAGATTTAGATATTGAATCGTTAATTTTTGCTGCTTGCAGAGGTGGATGGCCAGCCAGCCTAAAGGGAGTGACAAACAAGGCAAAGCTGTTTGTGGCGGCAGATTATGTCGCTTCGGTTTATGAAAAAGATATTTCTCGTGTAGATGGCACTGCCAGAAACCCAAAATTGGCGAAACAAATATTGCGCTCGTATGCAAGAAACATTTCCACACTCGCCAAAACATCGTCTATGCTTGCCGATGTGACGCATTCTGGCAACATTGAGTGCAGCCGTCCGACTTTCGACAATTACGTGAGTGCCCTTGAAAAGCTCTTCGTCATCAACGATATTGACGCATGGTGTCCGGCAATACGTAGCAAGTCAGCTATACAAAGCAGTCCCAAGCGAGCGTTCTGCGACCCCTCGATAGCAGTCGCTTTATTAGGCATGTCGCCCGAATCCATGAAAAATGACCTAAAAACATTCGGATTCATCTTTGAGCAATTGTGCATCCGTGACTTGCGCGCCTATTCTCAATATTTGGGAGGAGACATTTCCTATTACCATGATCGTTATGGCCTTGAAGCCGATATTGTTCTACATTTGGCAGATGGCAGATATGCCTTGGTTGAATGTAAATTAGGAAGTGGAGAAATTGAAGCAGGCGCGGCACATTTAGTTGAAATCAAAAACTTGATAATGGAGCATAACAAGGCAGAAAAGCAAATGCCCATTAGAATCCCTGACTTGTTGATTATCCTGACAGGCGGCGAATTCGGATTCACCCGCTCCGATGGTGTCAAAGTCATCCCAATTGGATGCCTCTGCCCTTAGTATTTTTGGATGTAGAGGCATTTTTTTCGTTCAGACAACCAAAAATAAAGATTTTCATCTATTGGTGTCCGCTAAAGTTTAGCGAATTGACACATTATCTTTTTTATGTCCCTTTGCCTTCTATAGAACTAAATCACATCTACTTAATACACAATATTTTGCAGATTTACCAAATTTATCTTCTTTTGTCTTGCCACAAAAGAAGCAAAAAGTCAAGGCGAAAAGCAACGACCTAACGCACGACGGCCTAAGTCACTGACCTTCAGGTCGGGTGGTGGGCAAAGCCCAAACGTAAACGCCCCTCCGTGAATGTCAGCGACTTAGGCCGTCTTTTGCGGACGCTGCTCCCGCTTTTCGCCGTGGCCACCGCACCCACCCCGACCTGACTTTCAACACTTCAGTCACAGCGCTTTTTTGAAAGATTTGGAATTAAACTTCATTGGGCAAATCTGCGCCCTATTCCAGTTCTTGCCGCATTCCGTTTGTTGCCTAACAATGATAACTTGATGCAAATGGACCGAAAAATCAAGGGCAAGAACATCGGTCCAACGCGCAGCCAGCCTAAAGACTTGACCTTCAGAAAATATGTCATAAACGCAATTTCGTGAAGGTCAAGCCTTTAGTCTGTCTCTTTGGCGGGCGCTGCCCCGCATCTTGCCCATGGCCCGCGCGCCCAACCCAGCCGAACTTTCAACACTTCAGCCTCTGTGCTTTTTTCTTGTGATTGTGATGACAATGTAATCGTTGATAAGTCAGCCCCATTTTTGACAGGATATCGTAATTCATTGAAGTTTGTCCGATAACAGACTTCCTATGGCATTTTTTATGAGAAGTTATCCAAAAAATCAGAAACATTCATTACTGGAATATCCGACATTTTGAAACCTTTTTCATCACGCGTCAATATGAAATCAACTTCTTCACGCTTGGCAGCGAAATACCGCACTGCATCCTCAAAATCAGCAAAATCACCATTTAGCGTTTGCTCAATACACCCATTCCCGACTGAGACTATTGTGACCAGTTTCTTTAAGCCAATGAGAGTTTCATATAGCTTTTTCTTGTCGAAATTCTTACCAGCAACGTAAACCACATTAATAAAAGTCAAATCGGTGACAATCAACTCTACTTCCTTATCCTTGGCCATTTGGAACAGAACAAGAGTATCGTGAATCCAAGGTTCGCGAAATTGAAGCAGGTCAAGGACAATGTTGGTGTCAACAAAAAGTTTCATCACGAGTACTTTTCCAGCAAGTATGTTTCCTTTTCAGCTTTCCAATCGTCAGTAGCGTTGGCGTCAGAAAGGCTTCCCGCCAATTCCATTACTTCCTTTGAAATTTCGCGGTTGCGCACATTGTCTGTTTTTCCCATAGCGAATTGCAACAAGAAAGACTCAATCACAGACGACAGATCCAAGCCGTGGGCTTGAGCGTAGAGATATGCCCTGTTAAGCGTTTGACTGTCAATATGTAGGTTAGCTGTTTCAAACATAATTTCATATTTTTTTGCAAAAATACACACTTTTCCTTTTTCATGCCACAATATGACAAAAAAAACCGATTGACTAAATCTAAAAATGGAAAATCAAAGTTCAGACAGCCAAAAATAAAGATTTTCATTCCAGATTACATTGTATTAACTTGAACAAAAAAACGCATCCGAAGTGATCGGATGGCCCTTTTGCACTTGGTTGAGAAGAACGGCATCGGTTAGCGGACAAGGTCATCGAGCATGGCACCTTCGACAACCTGGGCTGTCCAATCAAAAATCTCATCCCGTTCATTTAGGATAGCATCTCTTCGAGAATCATTTGGGCAAAAAACCGAGGGGCTGCCAGGCTGGGTTTCCCGCAGCCCCTCCAAATGCTTTTCTTTCCTTTTGTTCAGTAGTCGAAAAGACCGGCCAAGTGCATGAACAGTGGACAATGTCCTTATTGCGCAAAATCTAGAGTTTAAAAACGAATGTGTTCGGCTGGTTAACCATTAAAAAATCTATTGATTGCATTAATTCTCCTTTGGGTTTTGTATGCCCGCACAGCTTGTTCGTCTTCTTTTTTAATTTGCTGTTCCGTCAGTTCCTGATGCTTCTTATATTGAATGGCGTTCATACTTTTGTATTCCGTATATCTTGAAAAATTTTTCAAGGCAGAAATTAAATATCCGATTGCAAATACAACACCAATAACAAACATAAGAGCACCCCAAAACCAACCGAACAAACCTTCGTCGGCAATGTATTTGTTCCTGCCGACAAAAATTAGGATGATTCCAATGACAAGTAAAACTACATCCTTAATCAAGGAGTTTTTTGTCTTTTCTGTAGTTTGTTCCAAAGTGCTGTTTAATACAGAGATTTGCTTTGATCTGCTTTTAATTGAAATGACAAAAATAAAAACACAAAATAGAATAATTAGAAACGTCATAATGATAATTTTTATTTGTTTATTAATCAATAATTTATCTTAATCAATCCATCTAACGAAATTGCCGTCTTTGTATTCACATTTTCTGGATTTGCCATCGGCTCTGTAATAAATGCCAAAGCCATTGAGATTGTCTTTGCTCACTTCACCTTCATAACGATCTCCATTAGGCCAATACAATATACCTTTCCCTTCCCACACATCTGTTTCGTTATTCCATTGACCTACATATTTCCTTCCATCTGGATATGTCATTGTCCCTTTCTCACAAAAGCCGCCATTTATTAGTTTGCCTTCATAATGTTTCCCATCAGAATAACCACCTTTAATATATCCATCCATTGTATCCATATTCATGGTCCCTTCAAAACAACTGCCATCATTTCTGATAATCTTTCCTTCAAATTTTTCTCCACAAAATCTACCCTCCCATCTAACGCCGTTGGGCCAAGTCATAACACCATTTCCGTTAGCAATTGAGTTCTGCCAATTACATTCTAAAATGATTCCGTCTGGAGAAAACATAGTTCCTCTTCCTTCCATATTATCATTTTTCCATTGGCCTTCAAATCGATTTCCATTTATCTGATAGTCTATTCCATATCCATTTCTCATGTCATTTCCCCATTCTCCTTCATATCTTTCGCCATCAGGCCAATGATAAACCCCATGTCCACATTTCATAGAATTGACGAAATCACCTTCATATCTGCCTCCGTCAGGATAATAATAGGTTCCATGTCCTGTCCCGTTTGAATCAATGGTACCAACAAATCTACTCCCATCATTGTTTTCTATATTGGTTTGACAGGGAGGAGAATAAGTGTTGTTTTGATTCAAAGACTTAGAAATTGCCACAACGACAATGATAACGATAACAATGATTAGTAATGTCATAATTGTATTTTTTTATTGGTTTATATAATCGGACTTGCAGTGTTACTATTCGGTATCCAATCGTCATTTGATTGATTTTTGGATATAGATAAAACTTCTTTTTCATCTGCGGAAAAACTGTTTTCCAAATATTTGGCTCTTTGTTCAGAAATGTTAAGTACTTTCCTTAGTTTTTCCAAAAGATGTCGTTCCTTATCGGAGATATAGCCATCATTTGAGACTGTCTTATATTCATTAAGGTATTCAATCTCATTTTCTGAAAGACGGTTTGGTGATAAAGAGTCTTCCAATTCTTTCGCTCTATTGGACGAAATGCCGAGTTTGTCCCTTAACTTGTCCAACAATCTGCGTTCATTAACTCCAATTGAACCATCTTCTATACATTCCTTATATTCAGCAAGATATTCTTCTTCAGCCATTGTGGAATTGTGTTGTTTTTTTAACTCGTTCAAAACATTTTCCTTTTGTGGTTCTGGAAGAATTTTAGGCTTTGGGGTGTGTATATAATTGAATCTGTTTTGGCTACTTTTTGCAATCCAATTATTACCATCAGATACATATACATCGAATAATACCAATGCAGAATTGTTCAAGTGAAATTCTTCATACGGAATAAAAAGGGAAAAATCATTGAAAATGGTATCTTCATAAGGAGCTTGATAATAATCACCTGTAGTGACACTGCCATCTTGGGTGCAATAACTCTCATTTAAATCTTTTAAAGGTGTTTTATTTGAGCTGTAGAAAAAAGCTTGACAAACTCCCTGACGATTTTGCATTCCATGTACTTCAAATTTGGCATGGACATTTATTCCTTTTATGCCTGATAGATCCACATTTTGTTCTATCCAAGTTTCGGTCACAGCACCGTAAATTGAATCTGGTCTCCAGACATATCCACAGCTGTTACATTTAAATTCGGCATCAACATTGCCCCTTAAATCAACATCTTCAACCAATTCACCTAATCCTAGCATTCCTGCTCCGAAACCGATAGCAAATTCTCCTATGCCAGCCCAACCGACCTTAGAACTTGCATTATCTGACAAATCCGTGTTTGAAGATCCGCAATTAGGACATTTTGGGTAGTTGCTCATATTATCCAATCCTTTCAACGTCTAAATATGCCATACTTAATGCTCCAACCCTTTTAATGTCAATTCCGTAAATTCTCATAAAGGCATCTGCAACAAGCTGGCCTCCATTGGTAGAGACGGGATTGCTCATGCTGTTTGTAACAACATCGACGGACATGCCTCTTTCTACTCTGCCTCCGTTGCAATTCTTACTGTTCTTTACTGTAACTCTGAATAATGGCATAATGAACTGAATTTATTGCCTATAGTCTCCCAGAATCGGCATTTCACAATCAAAAAGAAGGCTAGGAAACTGATTATGTTTCTATTTTCAGCTAGCAGGCTCTGGAACAACCTCGTAAAGAAAAATAGACACGTTCACCTAGCCTGTTATTGTATCAAGAATAAATCAATGAATACAAATGAGGCTGGCAATTCGTATCTTATATCCCTTTACATTATTTTCCAGATATTGCTAGCTGGATATAAGCACAAATAACCTTCTAAATCCGAGATTTCTCCCTCAGATTCAGCCGCAAAAATAATGAATGTTTTGAAACGCAAACATCATAATGGAGAAAAAGTGAATATTATCTTCAGTTTTGTTTTGTGCCATTCTCCTGTCTTACCTCTACCCTAATCCTACTATGACGCTACACCAAGCCTATGACATATTTAGCATATATATACCACATATTTACCTTTTATTTAGCATTAAGAGGTAAATAAATGATAATTATTTTATCTTTTTGTTGACAACACATCATATCTTTATTACTTTTGCATCCTATTCATATAGTAACGATACCATATAGTTATCATGGCCATACAATACACAAAAACAGGACTTATGAAAGGCAGAATAAATAACCTTTCATTCTACATTCGCTCCGGAGAGCAGATTGTCAGAGCTTCGAGCAACTCGTACCACCACGACAGGAAATCACCGAAGCAGCTAATCCATCGCCAAAAAATCACACTGATGACCGAATTTCTCAGTCCCGTCAAGGATTTCCTGAAGACGAGTTTCAAGAGCGTTGAAAAAGGCAAGGCTTACAGCCAGGCCTCCTCTCACCTCATGAAGAATGCCTTCACCATCGTTGACGGCACTCCAGTCCTCGACCCCCAGAAAGTGCTGGTGTGCCAAGGATTTCTGTCGCCACCCGAAAACGCCTCGGTGCATGTTGATGGCGGAAACATCGTTTTCACATGGGCCAACAACAGCGGACAAGCCTGTGCCAATGCCGACGACCAATTGGTGTTTCTCTTGCACAAAGGGAATTACGGTTTTCGGTCGTCATTGGAACTATCTCATACTGCATCGCGAAAAGACGAAGTGTTCAGTCCTTTGTTTGACAGGATGATCTATGGCGACTTTCATGTTTACATGGCTTTCCGGACCTTCGACGACACCGACATCAGCAACAGTGTGTATCTAGGGATGATTTCGGTGGAAAGGAAACTCGATTTCTGACCCTTTTTGATTATGGGTTACACCCCAATAATGCAAAACAAGCCAACCTCAGAGATTTGCTCTCTTCTCCTCAAACACATGTCCAAAGCCATGATGCATATAAACTAAGAATCTGGTTTTGTTTTAGGTGGAACCAAAAAAATAGGATGCACCTCAAAAACGGGCGCATCCTATCATTTTCAATCCGTTAGGAACGATTACTTGTTCTTCAGCAGGTCGCGGATTTCGGCGAGGAGTTCTTCCTGGGTCGGGCCAGCTGGAGCAGCAGGTGCTTCTGGTTCGGCAGGCTTTTCAAACTTAGCTTTCATTTTGTTGATGCCTCTCACTACCATGAAGATAGACAGAGCAATGATGATGAAGTCGAAAATGACTTGCAGGAAGTTACCATAATTGAGCGTCAGAGCGGGAACTGCTTGTTGGATGACTTCACCCGCCTCGTTGACTTGTTCGGCCACCTCTGGTTTGACGACCCATTTCCAATCGGTGAAGTTGAGGCCACCTGTGGCAGCACCAATCAATGGCATGATGAGATCCGACACCAGCGAGGTGACGATTTTGCCGAATGCACCGCCAATGACGACACCGATAGCCATGTCCATTACATTGCCTTTAACGGCAAATTCCTTGAATTCTTGGAAAAATTTACCCATAATGTTTAATATTTAGTGTTTTACAAATGTTTGACGCTGCAAATTTAAAATTCTGAAGTGAAATGGAACTCAATATCGGGATATTTTTCTTGCGCAATCTGCAAAGCATATGGCGATTCGGCCAAAAAAACGTCGCGACCATCCTTGTCTTCCGCCAGATTCAAAGCCTTACGCGTCTTGAAATCATTGAGTTGCGCTTCATTGTCGCTCGTAATCCAAGCCGTCTTGTAAAGCGAAATCGGTTCATAGCGGCAACTGGCATTGTATTCGTGCAGCAAACGGTATTGAATGACCTCAAACTGCAATTCGCCAACGGTTCCTATGATTTTTCTTCCCGTCATCTTGCCAGTAAACAATTGCGCCACACCTTCGTCGGTCAACTGCTCCAAACCTTTCGCCAGCTGTTTCGACTTCATCGGATCGGTATTTTCGACATAGCGGAACTGTTCTGGCGAAAAACTCGGAATGCCTCTGTAATTCAGGATTTCGCCTTCGGTCAAAGTATCACCGATTTTGAAGTTGCCTGCATCGTAAAGACCGACAATGTCGCCAGGATAGGCTTCGTCGAGGACAGACTTTTTCTGTGCCATGAATGCCGTCGGATTGGAGAATTTCAATTCGCGACGCTGACGCACATGGAAATAGTTCTTGTTGCGTTCAAAACGGCCCGATACAACTCTCACAAAAGCAATTCTGTCGCGGTGATTCGGGTCCATATTAGCGTGGATCTTGAAAACGAAACCTGTGAATTTTTCTTCTTCCGGTTCAATGCGACGTTCTTCAGTATCACGACCAATAGGCGTCGGGGCAATCTTGATGAAACAATCCAGCAATTCCTTGACACCGAAATTATTCAAGGCCGAGCCGAAAAACACGGGGCAAATGTCGCCATTCAGGTAATCCTCGCGGCTGAATTCGTTGTAAACGCCTTGAACCAATTCGGTTTCGTTGCGCAAAGTCTCGGCATCTTCGCCAATCATCTTGTCCAAATCAGGATTGGAGAGATCATCAAAAGCAATGCCTTCAGTGATATGCTGTTTGTCGGAATTGAAAAGGTAAAGGCTCTTGTCGTAGATACTATAAACGCCCTTAAATTTCGGTCCACTATTGATAGGCCAGCTCAAAGGTGTGAGGCGAATGTCGAGTTTCTGCTCGATTTCGTCCAACAATTCAAAAGGATCCTTGCCTGGACGGTCCATCTTGTTGATGAAAACAATGATAGGCGTTTTGCGCATACGGCACACCTCGACCAGCTTTTCGGTCTGCGACTCCACGCCTTTCGCCGAATCGATGACCACAATCACACTATCGACAGCAGTCAAAGTGCGGAAAGTGTCTTCAGCAAAATCCTTATGGCCAGGAGTATCAAGAATGTTGATTTTGATGCCTTGGTAATCGAAGCCCATAACGGAAGTGGCCACAGAAATGCCACGCTGCCTTTCGATTTCCATCCAGTCGGAAGTGGCAGTCTTCTTGATTTTGTTCGACTTTACGGCACCTGCCACCTGAATGGCGCCGCCGTAAAGCAAAAGTTTCTCGGTCAAAGTGGTCTTACCCGCGTCCGGGTGACTGACGATGGCGAAAGTCCTCCGCCTGTTGATTTCTTCAATAAACGACATCGTATCAAGTTTAAAAAAAAAGCAACCCGATTTGGGTTGCTCGCTTTGAGCGGTCCGGACGAGGCTCGAACTCGCGACCTCCTGCGTGACAGGCAGGCATTCTAACCAAACTGAACTACCGGACCAGCCTTGAAAAAGAACTCTATTGCTTTGCTTTGCGAGTGCAAAAGTACAACCTTTTTCATTCACCGCAAGCGTTTTTTTACTTTTTTTTCAATTATTTTTAATCATAAAATATAACAAACTAATTTACAGCAAGATAAAATTACACTTTTTTTATTCAATTGCGCAAACGAAAGCCCGCTCACCGATATATTTATATGGCAAACCCATATTTTCCGCTTGATTCATCCATTTTTCGGCCAAATAATTCGGTACGGAACCGTCAATCAGCAGACATTTTGCTTCATAATTGCATAGCAACCGTGCAACATTTGGCTTTTGTTTGCCCGTCACCAAGAGGAAATCAACCGGAAGCCGATAGTTTAAACTGTCAGAAGACGCATTGTTTTCTTGCCATAATGCAATCAGTTGTCCGCCGAACGAGATTAGATTGTCCTTTTTGCAAACAAAATCATTGCCGAAACCGCCTTCCAAAAACGAAATTTCAGGTGTCATGGAAAGGCCACTTTTCGCCCAATTGCCCTTGAGGCTGTAATCAATTGTGCCTTCATCGGCAACCAAGGCGGAATCACACAGCATGACATGGCGATTGCCCTTCACAAAATCGACAGCCGTATGCTTGCGCAAACTATAAAATACAATCTCATTCTGCTTTTCAACCTGATACTGACGAATCGTGACCGAAAGCACAAAAAGCATGACCGCTGAAAGCATGGCAACGAAAAACAAGCGGCGACGCGTCGTGACCAAAAGAATCACAAAAAGGAACAGCAGCAAAAGCATCGTGAACTCCAATCCATTGATGTATATTCCCTTTATAATGGAAAGCGGCAGGTTTTCAACCCATGCAATCAATGCATTCATCACATAAACCGCACCCCACACAAGATAACCGACTGCCATATTTATATAAGGTATCCACGAAACGAGCAACAGGATCATGCCTCCCATGATAACCAAAAACGAAATCGGAGTCATGAACAAATTGCTCAGCCAAAAATACACCGTAAACTGATGGAAATAAAACAAGGTCAACGGCATCGTCGCAAATTGTGCAGCAAGCGCAACTGCCGTAATTTCCCAGATTTTGTCGAGCAGTTTGTTCTTAAAGTTGAACCAATTGTAAATCGGTTTTTGCAACAAAACGATGCCAACGACGGCAATATACGAAAGCAAAAATCCGATTTCAAACAGATTATTTGGATTGATACACAGCAAGATAAACGCCGAAGCCGCAATAGAATTGACAGCGAACCCTTTTCGGTGAAGCAATTCACCGACAATCACAAAACTAATCATCAGCGCTGAGCGCAAGATGGATGGCGACAGGCCTGCAATCATGGCGTAGAACCAGATCAAAGACAAAAGGAGCAATTGTTTGAGCGTTTTCTGCCATTTCTTTCGATTCAAGAAACTCAAAAGCAAAGATGCCAACAGGAAAATGATGCCGACATGCATGCCCGATACACAAAGAATGTGCATAGAACCAGCCGCCACATAATTCTGTCTCACCTCAACGGGAAGGCTGTCATCGTAACCCAGCAAAATGGCTGCAGCCACACCGAACTCATCGCCTTTCAAGCCGCAGCGCTGCAACGAACGCAACAGCACATCACGAAAACGATAGGAAAAAGCATACAGCGGATTCGCCTTATTCACCTCTAAATCAACCCAATCGCTTTCTTTCAAATAGACTTGTCCCGTAATGCCTTTGCGGAAAAGATAATCGCGGTAATCGAATTCCTCAGGGTTTTTCGGTGCAGAAACCTCACCTATCGGCAGAGGAAATGCTACCAAATCGCCATAACGCAATTGCATTGCCGCATCCGATTTCTGGAAATAAGCCATGACTTTTCCCGAAACCATGCGCCATGACGACGAATCGGAATATTGGCTGTCCAAGTCCAAAATGACTTTCAGGGAGTTTTCCTTTTCCGTCGGGCAATCGTAAACACGCGCCACATAGCAATTTGCATCTGCTTCAAAATTACGGAAATAAGTTTTTTGAATAGAAACATCGTGGACTTGAGTCATGGCGTAACCTGCACAAAACAGATAACAGGAAATCACCACGCCGAAAATCCAGTTCAAGCGTGGTTTGGTGCAAAAACGGGAGGCAAGAAAAGCAACAAGAAGCAGAGCCAAAGCTGTGAAAATCAAAACCGAAGGCATCAATCTGAAAATAGGGAAAGACACAAAGCACCAAATGCCTAAAGCAAAAGGCCATAGGACACGCAAAAACGGATATTTGCCCCAGATAATCATAACGTGGCGGCAAAAATAAGCCTATCAGTTGATTTTTCCAAGTTTTGTGCAAGCATCTTGCAAATGTTTTTCGAGCGACATTAGCAGAGAGACTTCCAGTTCCAAAGCTTACATTCGGCGCCCCCCAAATGTTTCATGTTCGATGTCGCCCCAACCTAACAACAAGTTGCAGGGCAAAACAAAACCATGGTTTTTTGTTACACACAAAATAATTCTTCTTAGAAGACAACTATTTTTTCAGCATGAATTTTCCCTTCACATTCGGCAACAATGAAATAGATACCTTTGCCAAAACTGAAATCATATTGAAAATTTGCCGTTTCCGCTGGTGCAATATGAAATTCGTCCAATAATACGCTGCACATATCGAACACTTTCACATTCGTTTTGCCAGATGCAGCTTCGAAATGCAAGTTCACATTTCCCGAAGTCGGGTTCGGGCTGACCCAAAAACCATTCCACCCTTCACGTTCTTCGACATCATAAAACGAGCATTGCATCCAGTGGCGAAATTCGCGGATTGTCCCTGAGCAGTCATCAGTTAGAGTCGCAACAATCCAAACCGAATCGTTAGTAAAAGCCAATGGCATAACCGTGCAATTCAGCCCGTCTTCGGAAGGCTCAGCAATCCAATCCGCGCCTTCCAAGTGCCAATCTGTGCCGCTCCACTCAGTTTCTCCCGACGGGTCGATGATGGCAAATTCATAACTGTTGACCTGAAATTCAATAGCAGGAATCACATAATGCGGATTCCCAGGACCCAGATATTCCAAACTTACGTTTTCGGGAATCCTGCTCATGCCTACAGTCAGATGCAACGTAACCACGCTATCGCATCCGAACTGGTTTTCAAACACTTTTTCGTAGACGCCATCACTATCGTAAACCGAATTATTCCACATATACGACGGAGCGCAAGTGTCAACATTAACCATTACATTGTCAATGTCATGAAAAGTCAACTGCATGGTAACGATGCTGTCGCAGCCCTGCTGGTTTTGCAAGATCTGTTCGTAAACGCCGTTGCTGTCATATTCGATGCCATTCCACCAGTAGGTTGACTCACAAGTTTCAACACCGACCGAATTTTCATTGCTCGAGCCAAGCGAAAGACTGAGGTATACAATGCTGTCACAACCGAAATGCGACTCAAACCGTTGACTATAAAGCCCATCTTCCGAATATGTCTGGCCGTTCCAAGAATATGAATCACAAGCGAAAACAGGCACCGTATCGAAAGTAATAACTTCTGTTTCGACATGAACCATCATCGAAATGCTATCGCGGCATTCGCCACTGCTCAACAAGGCTACAAGTTCCACTTCATAGTCGCCGGGCTGACTGAAATGATGCATTGGCTCATATTCTTCCGAAACCGTTCCATCGCCGAAACGCCACAAGGCGCCGCTACAAGGCTCACGACTTGAGGCGTGGCCAGGACCGTTATAGGAAACATAGCTATTGTTGTTAAACATATATGTACCGAGGCAATAAGTCTCTTCAAAATCAAATTCAGCAACCGGAAAACGTGAAGGGTAGGCAGTTGTGCGCAACTCGAAGCCGCAATCAGAGTTTCCGATGAAAGAAACGAAGCAGCACAGCACATCATTTCCGGCCATTTCCAAGGTGATTGTTCTCTCCGTAGAAATAATTTCATTTGGCGAATTTTCAAAGTACCATTTGTAATTGAAACCATAAGGGGCAGAGAAGGTGTTTACCGATGATTCACCGCAGAAATCCTTCGAAATGTCTTTTTTTGAGCAGTCCAGCCTAAAGTAGGCATAACCGAAGCAGCCACCATCATGGCAATCGTAAGTCACCAAACGCACCTTGATGCTGCGACCATGGTAAGGAGCCACGTCAAGGCCAACCGATGTCCAGTCATTCCAATAAACAACGGAACTATGTCCGTGAATCGTGATTTCACTTTCGTGCCAGCCCAACTCGGGCACTGCATGAAAGTCGGCGAATGTACAATCGTGATCAATCGGATTATCGTTTTCATCAAGGATTTCCATTGTGAAACGCGGCCTGATTTCAGGATTGTGGGCACCTTGGCGGTCTTCCATCACGGCGGCATAACGCAGAACCAGCAAGTCGAAATCATTGGTATCCACCAAAATAGTGCATAAAATGCTTTCCGCCTCACCGCCTATGTTCCAATTGCCAAGCCGCACCGAATAATCCTCACCATCAGGAATCATTTGCAGTTGGTTGCCTGTGCGCTCATCAGCGCCCTGACTGGTTATCACCGTATGGTTGCTGTATTCGTTATCAGGGCCTAAATCATGCACCCCTTCGTGTAAGTAAGGGTTGTTATATTCTCCATAATAGCACTTGATGGACGCATCGTGCAGATTGCTCAAGTCAATGCAATTGCCTTTCCACCCAGATTGTCCTTTCATTAAGGCCGATAAAGAGAGTGAAACAATGATTAAAACTAAACGTGTGATAGAGGTTTTCATAGCGACTCCTTTCCTTTAAAATTCCACCTGCAAAATTATTGCATAACGGTAGCATGTCAAGGGAAAACGCCATGAAATTTTATAAGCATTTATAAGTAAATTCTTATAACAATTTGATTAACAAGTAATTATAATATTTATAAGTAATTATAAGTAAATCGTTATAATCAATTATAAATCAACTGCTTACAAAAAAAATTATAGTGATTACTTCAAGCCATTCACGATGATGTTAGCCGCCTTTTCCGATGCCCCGGCATTGCCCATCATGTCTTTCAAGGTTTCGTAATCCTCCAAAAGCTGGCGTTGACACTTGAAATCGTGCAGCAGTTTGTCTAATTCAGCAGTAAGATTCTCACTATTCAGATCGCCTTGGATCAGTTCCTTAACAGCTTCCTTGTTTAAAATCAGATTGACAAGACTGATGTATTTCACACGAATCAAGTTTCTAGCAATCCAATAGGAAACGGAATTCGCCTTGTAGCAAACAATCTCCGGCACAGTAAACAAAGCCGTCTCCAAAGTGGCCGTTCCCGAAGTCACCAAAGCG
Organism: Bacteroidales bacterium; assembly: GCA_024400455.1. Classification (GTDB taxonomy): domain Bacteria; phylum Bacteroidota; class Bacteroidia; order Bacteroidales; family F082; genus Limimorpha. The sequence continues at coordinate 15,545 of JAKSMU010000028.1, forward strand.
GCACTTGCATGTTGCAACAAGTCGTATGTTTGATTATCAACGATTTGCACACCTGCATCGCCAATCAAATTCTTATAGAAATCCCTATCCAAAGAAGGAGCTTTGGCAATCACAAACTGATATTCAGGGAATTTCGGCACCACACTCAACATGGTCGGTAAAGTGCGTTTCACTTCCTGTGCACGACTGCCCGGCAGCAACGCAATGATTTCCCGTTTTTCCGAAAGGCTGTTTTTCCGGCAAAAACTCTGTCGTGAAATTTCGGCCGTCCGCGACAAGGCATCCATCAGCGGATTGCCGACATAACTCACCTTGACATCATATTTCCTGTAAAACTCTTCCTCAAACGGCAAAATCACAAGCATTTCATCAACCGACTGCCTGATTTTCTTCACACGACGGCGTTTCCAAGCCCAAACCTGAGGCGAAATGTAGTAAAACACCTTGAGCCCATTGTCGTGAGCGAATTTCGCAATGCGCAAGTTAAATCCCGGATAATCAACGAGAATCACTGCATCAGGCTTATAGGCAAGCATGTCTTTTTTGCATTCCTTTATGTTATTCAGCACTTTCCGCAGGTTGACCACCACCTCCACAAAACCCATGAAAGCCATGTAACGGTAATGCTTCACCAAGGTCGCGCCCTGCTTTTTCATCAAGTCGCCGCCCCAAGCGCGAAATTCCGCATTAGCATCTTTCTTCTTCAGTTCGGCAATCAGATTGGAAGCGTGCAAGTCGCCCGAAGCCTCTCCCGCTATGATATAATATTTCATTTCAGTATCAGATTTTACACTAAAAACTAAATCAGGAAAAACACAAGAAGCATTCCTATAATGGTGACAAGCAGCACACCACGGCCCATCTTGTCAAGGTTCCACTTCACCAGCATCATCCTGAAAAGAATGATGCCCGGAATGAAGGCCAAAAGCCAAGGTGCCCTGAAATAAGGATCGCCCCACGGAATCAGGCTAAGCAGGAAGTAAAACAGTCCGAAACTGGCTGCACCAGCCAGCAATCCCAACCAAAAGTTATCCTTGATTTCCATTTTCTAAAAGC
>JAKSMU010000029.1 GCA_024400455.1 Bacteroidales bacterium
ACGGAGGTTTTCTGCTGCATTTTGATGAAATCCGCGCGCATTTCACGGCTTTCACGACGTCTTCCAAAGGCCGAAAACAGTAATCCCTGCGGCCTTTCGGGGATTGCACCTTATATTATATATATGTGAAATCGCAACTGCTTGTTCTGTGAATAAACAAAAGTCCCGCAGCACAGGCCACGGGACTTACCATACAAGTAATAACCTACATCGGGTTAACCGATGAAGTAAAAAGGAGTACCCTACCCTACCTTTTCATGCGAGGTCGGTTCGGGTTCTACCGCAAGCGTCAGAGGCGCTGCGGCTGGAGTGTCGTCGGAACCTTTCTTGCGGACTGCATTCAGACGGTTGATGATTTCCATCACCCCCTGATAATACCGGCCAAAGTTTTCAGGTTCCTTCGCCGACATGACAGCAAGATACTCGACCAACTGACGCAACTTGTCTGCGGCATCACGCTTCAGCGGCAGCAGAGGTTGTCCCGCCAGCGCAGCACTGTTGTACAAATCCATCTCCAGAAGATTTTCTTCTAAAGATTGCAAGGCCTGCTGAATGCCTTCGATGCGGCCAGCAAGTTCTGGCAGACGGGCAATATGCGCCTGCATCTCATCGCCTGCCAAGTCACGCTGCAAAGTGTGGACAGCACCGATACGGGTGTCTATCTTCATCAATGCAAAGGCCTTGTCGTACGACTTGAACAAAGCCAACACCCGTTCCGCACTCGCCTTGACGTTTTCGTCGTCGAGATAGCGGCACGAGTCGGCGTAACGCTGCACCGAGACAATACGACTCGTCAGCAGTTGCGCCTCACGGCCCACGTTGCGCTTCACTGCAGCGATGTGCATGCTGCTAAGAAGCGTCTGGTTGGCATTTTGCACCTCCGACACAAGCCTTGTCAGGTATTCGTCCTTGCGGATGGAGGCAAGCAGGTTTTCGATCTCGCAGAGACCGGAGTGGAACTCGTTAGAGTTCAAGTTTAATTTGAAAGTTTTACTCGCTTTCATAGTTTTAAAATTTTAAAAATGAAACAATTATTTAATTTGTCATGGTCATAGCCATGACCGCATACTGGTTTCCCTGCCCGTGGTGGCGCACCTACAGGGAGGCAATCATCGTCTTGTCCGCACGGGAGTCCGCAAGGTCTGGCAAGCGCTTTTGCAGGCGCATAGTCATCCCTTACGGGGCCTTTTCGGTCCCATTCGGCGATTGAATAGCATGAAATGAAATGGAGGCTACTGTCCTCAGTGACCTAAGAGGTCATCGCTTGGCTTTTCATCGGCTTGGGCGGCCAGAAACGAGCGGCAACGGCGCCTTGAAGCTGCCACGGCTTCAGGACTTTGCCGCTCACCACAGAGGGCAAGACAATGTAATGAAGGATACTTTATGTAGGGAATGGAGGCTTTCCAGCCGTCATTCCAGTTGTCAATGACATTTTCATAATAAGGTGTTTCGAGCGCCATGCCTTTCAGGCACTGCAAGGAAACGCAGCTGTCGCCAACGAGGAGACATTCCTCTTCAACGGCACGACCTTCCACGCTTACGGGATTGCGGCTGTCAATCACGGCGAAACTTGGCAGGCAAGTCATGTTGCTTTCGTAGGCCTCGATTTGACGACGCATTTCATCGACGGTGTAGAGATTGACCTCGAAGCGTTCAGGATCGAACTGATAGGGATGGAAATAGGCGCGTCCGAAGTCGGCCCATGGATTTTCCTGCGGGACATAGTGATACTGTAACCGCCCCTTGAACGTGCTGACTGAAAACAGACTGTCGAAAAAGGCATCGAGATCGAGATGAAAGGACAAATCCTTAAAGTAATCCATCCGTCTGACTTGTATTCCATCAGGAATCAGGTACATGATTTGCAAAGAGTTTTCTTCCATAGTTCTATCGTTTAAAATCAATTGGTTTATGGTTTTCGTAATTGTTTTCTTTCTGTTCGATTTTTTTCATTCGGTAATCCGTCAGGCGCAGCAGCGGCGCACCTTCAGTCTCCATACTGGCAATTTGCGCGGCAAAAGCATTACTACTCACGGTTTCCACACCCTTTGCCTTGGCACATCGTCGCAAGGCTGCATCATCGGTTATCAGGATTCCGCACTCATCTTTGGCGATGAATAACGACGACACATCGTTGACACTCAGCATACGGTCGTAAGTTTTATGCAGTTCAAGCAGCTTTTCCGTGAGCATGATATCAAAGTCCCTGACTTCAACCCCTTTGGGCAACTCCATACCGCATTTGTTAGCAACGAGGTCGGAAACAGCCAGGCGACACAAAGTGCGTTTCATGACGAGCGGCGACCCAATCTCGAACAATCGCCAACAGACTGCCGCATCTGCCAGCACAAAACAAAGTAAGTTTCTTTTCATTTCCATTATAAACTTATTGCTTTTTTAAATATTTCCTTCTCCGGTTCCGCAAGCAATTCGGAGGTCTTCGACAGACTCGTCAACTCCATGACGTATGCCTTATAGACCAGACACTCAAAACGGTCGGAGTGTTCCTCCTCGATTCTCGAAAGTTCGACAAAGTCCTTGAAACCCTTATCGACACGTTTCCTTTTAAAATAGTTGACGTAACGGTTCTCGTTGAAAATGCCCATTTCGTGCAACTTGTAGACTATGGCATCAATGGAGATGCCGTATTGCTTCTGTAGTTCGACCAGTTCATGCAAACTGAGCACTTTGTCGCCCGAATCACCCAGCACTTTCTTCACGGCACATTCAGGCAGCAACACCTCGTTGGCAAACTGGTTGCACAGCGTTTCCTTTTCCTTGTCATTCACTTTCTCCGTCATATTCAGAATCAGGTGACCCAGTTCGTGCAGGGCAGTGAAGCGTTTGCGTTCCGTCCTTTCATCCTTCTTGACGACGACAATCGGCATTTCGCCCGCCCAGCCGCTCAGTCCGGAGAACTTTTCCTTTTCCTCTATCTCGATCACCCTCACATGGTGTTCCTCCAGCAAAGGCAACAAACAAGCAATGCCGTCTTCGCCCAAACGCCATTCCTTGCGCAACGTCCTCGCCACTTCCTTAGCATCGTCGAGGCTTGAGACAGGCCTGCCGAAAGGTGATTTGTCAAACTGTTCATCCAATCCGAGTATATCCTCAATTTCAGCATAACGCTCAATGGCATCCACCACCTGCATCTCGATGGCTTTTTGCCGCTTGACGCCCAAGGTCGACAGCTTCCTGAAAGCAAAGCCTTCAACCTGTACGCCAGCCGGACGAAAGAATGCACCGGCATCGACGCCGAGCACTTCGGCCAAACGAATAAGCACGGCGCTGTCGGGCGACATCTTCCCGTTCTCATATTTATATATGGCCTGCGGGGTTATCAAACCGTCCATCCTTTTCGCCAAGTTGGCCTGTGAGAGACCTTTCATTTCCCTCAGTGCTTTTAGGCGTTGGCCAAATATCCGTTTCTCGTCTTCGTTCATATTACCTATTAATATATATAGTATTCCTGTTTTCTTTCAGTTTGCAAAGATATATATTTTTCTTATTCAGTTTGCAAAAATACGAATATTTTTTATTTTACAAACCAAATGATTATTTTTTTCTTTTTTTGGGTTTTGCCAACCGGGTGCTGCCCCACACTGCGCTACGCTCGTATGGGGCTCGAGGCTGGGATGGTCGATGTAGAGACGCGATTCATCGCGTCTTATATTCCGTCAAAACCATATAATCAATTGATGAACACGATTCGATGAGGAGACGCGACGAATCGCGTCTCTACGGTCGGGATGGCGATCAGAAACATTCATCATCATCCGGCCATTTTGGAATATTATCCGCAACATATTTGGCCCGGTTGTAGGTAGAGACGTTTCATGAAACGTCTCTACCGGACCGGGCCGCCCCACCCGTCCATCAACGCCTGAAACAATCCGAATTCCAACGGGCGACATTGTTGGCGATATAATACGCGATGCGGTCGAATTCCTGTTGGTCGCGGACAATGTGGTCATGGAAACGCGATTGCCATCCGAATGGAATTGCATGGTCGTTCGAAAAACGTGTCACGGATTGTTTGAATTGCCGTATCACGACGGACAACCATGATTGCATTTGCGTGGCGTTTTGGGTGGGTGAAACGATTGGCGTTGGTGGTTGTTGAGACGTTTCATGAAACGTCTCTACCGGACCACCCCGCCCCACCATATCACGTTTCACCCACGGCGTTTTTAATCCGTCAATGGCCACAATCAAATGGATATGGTTGGGCATAACGACCCATAACGGGATTTCACAAAACGAATAATGTGATTGAACATTGCGTATCTGGGCATCGGCATACTGCCCGATTGCCGTCAGATGATTCCTATTTATGCCGTTTCGGTCAGGAATGATTTCCCCGAAATAACATTCACGTCCTGCGGTGCAAATGGTGATGAAATAGTAGCCATCGCCGTAATTGTGCCAACATGCACGCGCCGATGGAATCCGATATAGGTTTTGGAACAACAAATCCGACATAATTCTGTTTTCTCCTTTCAGCGTGCAAATCTCAACCATTTTTTTCAAACCTACCTGATGACAAACGTTTGTTGTCGACAGTAACCGTTTGCTGTCGTTTGCTGTCGGTTTTATTATTGTATTTCAACGAATTGACATTTGCATAAATATCGGTCAAGAATGACGATCGAGAGGAGAGGAGATGAATCGACGTCTCTACGGACGGGATGACAAAAGGTGTGCTCCACCCCTACCCTTTCACCAAATCCATCAGTTCCTGATAATCCGACACCACACCATAACAGACGTGTGCATCCGAAATGTTTTGGAAGAGCTTTTTGGCGCAAGCGGTCTTTGCATTTTCGATGGCACGCAGTTCCATGCTATCCATGCTACCTTTGGTTTCCGCTACAAAGAAGACGTGCTTAACCGAACCATCATTAAAGGCGATGGCCCAATCGGGCGAGTAATTTCCAACTGGCGTAGGTATCTGGAACGCGCGTGGCAATTTGGCATAGACGCAGACTTCAGTAGCGATGTCTAATGATTCCGCAAAGGTGCGTTCAATGCTCTTGTCAGCCGAACCATCAGTAAAGACATAGTCCATGATGCTCTTCTGTGCATTATAGGCCTTGCTGATTGGCTGTGCGTGTTTCTCTTGGGTGAAGATGCTACTATCGTAGGTCTCATTAAGACGATCGTATTCGATATGTTCAACTATCATCGTGGCTTTCTCGTCTTTGATGAGCTTGCTGACATTTTTGATAAACTCTTCGGGATTGTTGCGGAACATAGCCAACTTGGACGGTTTGATTCCTTTCAGTATGGCACACACGGTGCGTCGGGTGAGCGTGGTGCGTTTGGCTATCTCGCCAACCAGATCGTATTTCACCGTCGAGGTGCTCACCGTTGACAAGGTCGTCGTCTTGGTCTGGGTTTCGCCAAACGTATCGACGTCCTCCTGGTTGCCAACCGTCATGACATATTTCAGTTCGGCAACTGCAAGCCTTGCGTTGATTGAAGTGACGGCTTTTTCGATAAGTTCCCTGCTATCGTAGTGAACCGTATAGACATATTTATGGTTGATGCTCTTCCAAAGGGTTTGGAATTCCTTCTTGCTAAAATTGTCGTTCAGCTTATTGTCAACAATCGTGGAAGCGTGTCCGTTCTCGACCATGGAATCCACTTCGCTTTCAGCCTCATACACGGCTTGTATCAGTTTATGGACATCATCCTCAATCGGTTCCAGCATTGGGAACATGTCCATCGGTGCAAGCGTTCCTTTGTCGGCGGCATCCTTGTAAGTCTGCTGAATGTTGTTGTCCTTGTCGATGTAGCCATTCATTATCAAGTAGGTGTAGATTACGCTTGCTTGCTGTTGGTCAATCTGCAAGGTGTGGCCATCCTTAAACTTGTGAAGTCCCTCGAAATATTCTTGCGTAGCTTTTGTCGGGCGCTCACGCAAAGCCAGTTTCGTTTCATCCTGAAGCCCTTTCACAAAGGTCGAATAGCTCTCGTTCGCAATGACGGTCAATTTGTTGATGTCGTGAACATTGTCGCCCAATTCTTCCATATCCATGCGGGTGCCGTGCTGGTTGACACAGATTCGCAAGCCTCGTCCCACTTCCTGACGCTTGGCTATGCCAGAATCGGCATGGCGCAGGGTGCAAATCTGGAACACGTTGGGATTGTCCCAGCCTTCGCGCAAAGCCGAGTGCGAGAAGATGAAACGTGTGGGTTCGTCGAAACTCAGCAGACGTTCCTTGTTCTTCAAGATAAGGTCGTAGGCGCTGATGTCGTCAGAGGTGTCGGTGCCGCGTGTCGTTTCGCTGTTGACGGAATGGCCTTTCTTGTCGATGGAGAAATAGCCGCGATGCACTTGACTTGCATCGAACCGACGCAAATAGGCCTGATAGTCATCGTCGAAAAGCGACATGTTTTCGCTCAGATAGTTGTTGTATTCCTGTTCGAAGTATTTCCAGAAAGGACCTTTCACCACGTTGCCTTCTTCGTCGTAGCTTTTATAATGGGCCACTTCGTCGATGAAGAAAAGCGAAAGCGTCTTGATGCCTTTTTCAAATAAGGTGCGTTCTTTCTCGAAATGCGAAGCTATGGTTTCGCGAATCTGGACACGCTGCATGGCTTCTTCGGTAGTGTCGCCATACACTTCGCCTTTGTATAGGGTAAGGCCATTGAGGAAAGTGACGCAACCACGGAAAGCGTCGATGTCGGAAATGGTAAAGCCGTCATATACCTTCAAACCTGACACCGCATAAAGGCTGTCGTGCAAATCGAAGCGACGCGACTCACGGCGAATGGCGGAAGTACCTTGCACCTGAAGCTCGATTTTTGCTTGCGGCGGCTTGTTTTTCGACAAGACGATGTCATCTAAATACAGATAGGCCGAATTACCCTTGATGTTCTTCACCTCGAAGCCTTTCACTTGAATCTTCTTGACAAGTTTCTGCTTGTAGGCATCCAACGCATCCAATGCATAAATGCAGTTGTGGATGGTTTTGTGCGTGGCCGAATAATAGAGTACGAAAAGCGGCTTGAAGCGTTTCAAGGCTGTCTGCGTTGCTTCGCCTTCCATCTTCTGCGGTTCGTCCATAATGATGATGGGGCGGTTGGCCGCCAACACATCTATGGGCTTGCGGCTGCCGAACTCGTCGCGTTCGCTGTAGATGATTCTCGCTGCAGCGTTTCTTGCGCCTTCTTTCATTGAGGATGCGAAAGCCTGGGTATTGATAATCATCACATTGATACCCGCATCGGAGCTATAGGAATCCAACTGCTGGAGGTTCGAGCTGTTATAGACAAAGTATCTGGCTTTCTTGCCATAATGTTCCATGAAGTGGTCTTCGAGCATTTTGAAACTCTTGTTCACGCCTTCGCGGATGGCAATGCTCGGCACCACGACGATGAACTTGCTCCAGCCATACAGCTTGTTCAGTTCGAACATCGTCTTGATATAGACGTATGTCTTTCCCGTACCCGTTTCCATCTCGATGTCGAGGCCGACACGTCCCAAGTCGTGAGAGAGCGCAGCTGATTCGGGAATGTCGCAATGGTTTTGCATCTGCCTGATGTTTCTGAAAAGCACTTCGTCGGTGAGTTCGATGTCGGCATTCCTGTAGCCGGCATATTCTTCTTCATAGACAATGGTGCCCGACACCTTGCCGAGGTCGCGGCGATAGGTTGTGGCGTCGTGTGTGGACTGACCAGCAAACACCTTTACGGTATTCTCCACCGCATCGGTCTGATATTGTTGAATCTTGAAGTTGAATTTCATGGCTTACAATATCCTTCTAATCGTATCTTTACTATAAGCATTGAAAATCTGCTCGAAATTGTCGGCCACGTTGTCGGAGCTTAACGAACTGTCGCGCATAACGAAATAATAGGGCTGCTGCTTAGCCACTTCGGTGATGACTTCCTCATTGACATCTTTATCGAAGCAGGCGATGAGGTAGCCTTCGTTCACAGTGAAGACTTCCTTGCCGGCAATGGTTTTCTTCTCAATCTTAGCCGAAAGTGGCAGATTACATTCGAGCATCACTTGGAAAAGCAAGTCTTCAGGCGTGCGGTCGGGCTTCACATTGTCCTCGAAAAGTTGCAACTCCGAAAACTCTTCCGGCCTGTAATAAACATCTTCCATATTGGAAGTATCGAGTTTGAGGACGCGGAAGCCGGTGTCTAAATTCTCAGCCATTAAGCCAGCCTCTTCCTTTATCTTTTTTCCTGCACGACGAATGCGCTCCTTTGCAACTTCGGTCAAAACATGTTTCTTTTGCAATGAGTCACATAATTTAATGGCATTCTTAATAATAGGTTTTTCATTTGCATCTGCCAATCCAAGACTTTTATCCAAATCCTCCTTCAATTGTACCATGATGAATTTTCTAGTCCCTTTATCTTTTGAATTTAGTTGCAAAACCGCATGAGCTGTAGTTCCAGAACCTGAAAAAAAGTCAAGAACAATTGCATCTTTCATTGTTGTCATTTCTAATACTTTTGACATTAATTCAACTGGTTTAGGATAACTGAAACACTCACTTCCCATTAATCTTGACAAATCTGTTTGTGCGCTTTTGGTTGTTCCGCAATCATCAATAATATTATTTGGAATAATATCTATTACACTTGGTCGAATCTTTTGTCGAGGAACACCATCCATTCTGATGGAATCGCCCCAAGATATATCTCCATTGTCAATTAACTCTTGCATTTCTTCACGAGTGACTTGCCATTGACGCTCCCATTTAATCCCGGTAGGTGATGTGATTGAATAATAATTGGGATGATTGGGGTTTGACCTTTCTTCACTGAAAGACAAACTTCCAGAAAACCATTTTCCCTTTGGGTCATTGTCGGGATTTGAGAAATCATAATTGGTGTATGCTTTATCATTCCATGATGCCAAACATGTTTTATTTTTCCCATAAGCAATAATGTATTGTTGCAGGGTTCGCGACCATGTATCTTTTTTCCCTTTACCATGAAGCCACATGAAATTGTTAATATAATTGTGTTCACCAAAAAGTTCATCACAAATGTTTCGGATATTTCGACATTCATGATCATCTATTGAAATAAACAAGACCCCATCATTCGCAAGCAAATCTCTGGCGGTCTTTATCCTCGAATACATCATATTAAGCCAATCCGTATGGAAACGTCCATTGCTTTCAAAGTTTGGAACAAGTTGAAGACTTTCATCGTTTTTTTGTCCACTATTGTCCTTATATTCAGTAGCATCTTGAGCAAAATCATCCATATATACAAAGTCTTTACCTGTATTATATGGTGGATCAATATAAATTATTCTCACCTTGCCGAGATAGTTTTCGCGCAAGAGTTTCAGCACTTCAAGGTTGTCACCTTCAATGTAAAGGTTTTCGGTGTTATCGAAATCCACACTATCTTCACGGCAAGGGCGCAAAGTCATATTGGTAGGCGTATTGACCAAGCGCATAGCCTCGCGCTTTCCCGGCCATGTGAACTGGTAACGTTCCTGGTTGTCCTCAACAATTTCCTTCGACAGTTCCTGCTTGAGCTTGTCAAAATCAATGGCTCTTTCAGGCTTGCCATTTTCACCCAAACGCTCGGTTATGCAATTGGGAAACAATTCGCCTATCTTTTGAATATTCGAATCGGTAATATCGGCGGTGTGCATTTTTAGCTTATCCATATTATGATGATTTACAATTATTTTTGAAATGACTTTAAAAATTCTCTTCGTTTGTTGCGCAGTTCCTCAAACAGTTCGAGTTTCTTTCTCGGTTGCTTTTCGTTCCGCGCTTTCTTTTCGAGTTGCTCTATCTCTTTCAGCAGGTTGCGCTTGGCTTCGTCGATGGCAATCTGTTCTTCAAGCGAATGGTCGTCCTCTATGCTAATTTCGCCAATGGCAATCACAAGGTTATCCCAAACCTCGTCGAGGTCAATGCCTTGCAGATGAAGCGAAACGGAATCTTGGTTTTGCCAATGGCTCGAAATGAGTTTGTTGTGGCAAATGGCCAATTGCAGCTGGTCAGCATAACGCAAGGCAAAGACCATTCGCTGCGGAATGAGTTCGCACAGCAAAAGGAGGTTCTTCGGGTCGTAGTCCGGCTTTTTCAGCATCACCTCCACGACATAGATGCACTCCATCTTGCTGCCTTTGCGAAGGGTTGGAATGGTGGTCGGCGAAATCACATTCACGATAAGCATCCGGCTGATGTCGTCGTCGAAGTGCTCGCGTTGTGCGGGCTTCAGGTCGAACTTGGCGAAGATGGTCTTCTTCGGCAGCTGCTGGCTGATTTCTGTCGCTTTGGGTAGTCCTAGCATGGCGTTCTCGTTTTATCTTACCACTAAGAAAGTTATCAGTTCAAAGTCGTCCAATCCGGTGATGGGTTGGGTGAACAGCTCGGTTTGTATGCCTCCGAGGAAGCTGTCCAAGTCCGACTCTTCCTTCACATTGATGATGCCGTTGATGGCCTCGCCAAGCAGTTTCGAGTAAGCCTGCATCCTGAAGCCATCCTTTGTTTCCCTGTTGAACTCCTTGCAAAGCTTTGCCTGTGGACGGTTGACGCCCTTGCAGAGCCGTCTGAACTTGTCTAACAATTCCTTCGGGCTCAAGTGATTCACAATCACTTCGCCCGAATTGGAAATATAGACCATATAGAATGGATGCAGGCGGTTCTTCTTGTCGATATTGACGCCATTGTCGCGGTTTTTCAGTACGAAAATCACGCCTGGCTGCGAATAAGCGTCATGCTCCACAACGGCATGGAGTCCAAAGGGCGTGTGTTCCACATCTTCGTGGGTCTTGATGTATTCGAGCAGGTCGAGGCGGAATTCATTCAGACCAAGGTCCATAATGGAAATGCCGTTGTTCATTTCCTCAATGTCAACCACTTCTTCCTGCAGTTTCTTGAGTTGCGCCTTTCGGTATTCAAGGTCGCCTTTCTCTTCAGGCGAGATGGGATTGTCGTCGCCCGTTGAAGCCAGCACCGAGATTTTCATTCGGGCTTCGACGCGGCCTTTCAAGTCGATGTATTCGTCAAGCGTCAGGTCGGGCCAATAGTTCACCAACTGGATGACAGCGTTCTTTGAGCCGATTCGGTCGATACGTCCGAAGCGCTGGATGATTCTGACCGGGTTCCAGTGGATGTCATAATTAATAAGGTAGTCGCAATCTTGCAGATTCTGGCCTTCGCTGATGCAGTCGGTGGCAATGAGCACTTCAATCTCCTCGTTGATTTCAGGATAGATGACATCCTTTTCCTTTGAAACAGGCGAAAACAGGGTCAGCACCTTGTTGAAATCGAGTTTCCCGATATTCTTTGCGTTGCTGCGTGCTTCCACATCGCCCGTTACCAAGGCCGTATCCATGCCATACTTTTCCTGTATGCCTTTGGCCAGATTGTCGTAAAGATAGACGGCAGTATCGGAGAAAGCCGTGAAGATGATTACTTTCTTGTTGTTCCCGTTGATGGGATGCTGAAACTTGTGCCTCAGGTCGGCAATGAGCTGTTGCAGCTTGCAGTCGTATTCGGGCGTGATGTCGGCCACCATCAATCGGGTCAGTTCAAGTTCTTCATAGTCCTTTTGCAGATAATTCCTCCACGAGATATAGTCCATGTCATCGAGGGCAATCTTATTCTTCTTGGTACCGATAAACACCTCGTTTTCCATGTCTTCGATGTCGAAGTCCCAGTCTTGCGCCTCTTCAACATCAATTTCCGCTTCGTGGTTGTCGATACGTTCTATCGTGTTCTTGATGAGTGTCTCCACCCTTTCGAGAGTGAGGCGGAATGAATTGACGGAGCTTTCCAAGCGTTTCAGCATGAGGATGCACATCAGCCGACGGATGCCCATTTCACGGCCTTCGAGCGATAGACCGCTTTTCCCCTCACCCAATTGCGGATTGTATTTTGCAATCTTACTTGGCAAGATGAAATGCGAAGGCGTGTAGATGGCAAGGTTCAGCTTTTGCAATTGCTCATAGATTTCCTTGTAGTTGATGGCGCCCGACCTATTGGTAAGCGGCGGTCGTCGGGAAATGGGCGTCAAGCGTGTTGGGAATTTCCCGATGGAGGAAGTGTCGTAATAGGCCTCGATGTGCTTGCGGCTTCGTGCGATGGTGACTGAATCGAGCACCTCGAAGAAATCGAAACTGAGCATGCCCAGAAGCCTGTCGGTAGTGCGTTCGGCATTGGGCAATTTCGACCAGATGTTATAGGCCTTTTGCGCCTGACGGAAGATGTCGTCGAGCGAACTGCTGGTGTTCAGTTTGTCGTCGATTTGTTTCACTTCACCCTCGTAGGCGAGCTGCAGCTGGTTCTTCAAGTCGTTGAAACGGTTGTTGACAGGAGTCGCCGAAAGCATCAAGACCTTGGTTTTCACGCCTGAACGAATCACCTTATTCATCAGTTGGAGGTAACGGTTTTCCTTCTTTTCGTCATCATCGCTTGTGCTGACCTTCCCGCCATTGCGGAAATTGTGCGACTCGTCGATGACGACAAGGTCGTAATTTCCCCAATTGATGTGACGCAGGTCGATGCCATTCGAGCTGCCGCCATTGCGCGAAAGGTCGGAATGGAACAGCACATCGTAGCGCAGCCTGTCTTTTGCAATGGGATTGTTGATGTAGTTGGAGCGGAAAGTCATCCAGTTGTCGCACAGCTTCTTCGGGCATAGCACCAAGACGCTTTTATTGCGATTTTCATAGTACTTGATAACCGAAAGGGCTGTAAAGGTCTTACCCAAACCGACGCTATCAGCCAAAATACAGCCATTGTATTTCTCCAATTTATTGATGATGGCGAGTGCGGCATCTTTCTGGAAATTGTAAAGCTTATTCCAAATCTGGCTATCCTTGAACCCCGTGGCCTCGTTGGGAAGCACATCCTCGGAAATATCCTCCAGAAACTCATGGAAAATATTGTAGAGCGTGACGAAATAGATGAATTCCGGGCTGTTTTCCTTATACACATTCTCGATATTGTTCAGCACCGTATCCGTCACTTCCTGAATGCGTTCGGAGTCATTCCATAGACTATTGAAGTTCTGCAAAAAGTTATCGGCATAAGGCGAAGAAACCCGCATCGTCAAAGGACAGATATTGTTTCCTCTCTCACAGCCCAATTCAGTGGTAGAGAACTCATTAAAGGGCTGGTAAGTGAGACGGGCATCCTTCTGGACGACATTAAGATAGTTTTGGATTTGACCGTTCGAGACATTGGTCTTGAACCGCACCTTTTGCCGGATCCAATCGGCACATTCCTTGGCGATGGCTTTTTGCGTGAGCTGGTTACGGAGTTTCACCTCGAAATCGGAACCGTAAAGCGAGCGCTCACGGTTGAGTTTTGGAATGAAAAATTCACGGGTTTGCCTGCATGTCGATTCCTTGGTGAAGGTAGGAGAAGTGAAAATGAAACGGAGTTCATCTATCCCTTCCAATTCCTCTTTCAAGGCCTCGAAAGCATAGATGGAGAAAGAAGCGGCTGCCACCGAAACCTTACAGCCTTGGGTGAGTGTGATTTTCAAATCATCGACAAGACGATGATTGATGTTATCAAATTGCTTGATTTCCTCCATGCTACCGACTTATATAGCGGCGGCCATCTTATCAGATTTGCATCGGGCAACTCATCTATCGGAAACAGGACATAGAAAAAGCGTGAACTCCAGCTTATCTATGTCCTGAGGCCCTGAGAATTGCCCGTAATCCTAGATAAATGTCGCCCACGCGAGAAGCATGGGCGTCAGCTACTATCATCATGGATTACTTTGTCTTTTGAAATTTCTCAGGTTTCAGGACAATCCGAATAAATAGCAAACGCTATTGGTTAATAATTATATGTCAATTAAAAAGATTTTCTATATTTTACAATTAAATGATAATCTATTTGTTATTCGTTATTTAAATTCAACTTCAGTGGTCAAGGTTCTAACTCCTCCACAGCGAAGTTCAGGAGTATTTATTCTAATATCACAATCAATCACAAAGACATTCCCTCTATATGAACGAATCACGTTTTCATCATGCAAGTCGCTCAAGTAAATCTCCGGAGTTGCGTATGTCCAATTCTTGGGATTTATGCAGTCAAAGCCAAGTTTTAAGGCAAAATCATGAATCTCTTTGTCTGACATTTTAGTACCTTGAATGAATGATTGTTCTGCGACAATCTGAAAATTGCCTTCTGATGTTCGCCCGAACCCAACGACCAATAGCTTGGTTTCCGGGAAATAGGTGTTGTGCAACGAAATCCTATCCAAAGCCAAAATGGGCTGAATATAGTAGTCCAAACCGATGGATTTAATCAAGTTTGTTCCCTGCTGATACACATGAGCTTCCCCGCCTTCTGCAAGTTGTTCACCCAAGGCCCTTGGCAAAACAAGGTCAACATTGTCCAACCAACATTGTTTCTTTCTTGCCCATTGTTCTATTCTTTGCTCTTGCGTCTTTCCGCGTTTACATTCTCCTTTGAAATCGTTTGAGAATGAATCAGCATGATCTGTTCCAGCATCTGCTCCCGCGAGAAGGGTTGCAACAACATTAGCAACACCTCCTGCTGCGCAGCCATGCTGTTCAAACGATGAAAATCGCTTATATACAAGTTGTTGGTTGATGAATTGCTCTGCATATAGTTCCAGTTTATTTAATCCATTGGAAGAAAAACCTTCATCAATGATTTGCTGAATATCGTTCCAAAAGATTGAATTAGACATAGTTTTCGTTCTGTTTCAGGAGGCAAATATAGTTATTTTTGAGAGAAGTCTGATTATTGTCGGCAAATGCAATGTAAATTGTTGCAAAAATAGCGAAATAATGAAACGGGCGAACGTTGAAGGCAACATTTTGCAAGAAAGGAGCAAATTCAAGCGTTACCATCCAACACCTCCGACAGGTTGAAGGGGTTTGAAGTCTTCGTCACACACCTCCGACAAGTTAAACGGGGTCAATGGTCTTAGTGCAACACCTTCTGATAGGTTGAACGGGGTCAATGGTCTTAGTGCAACACCTTCTGATAGGTTGAACGGGGTCAATGGTCTTGATGCAACACCTTTGACCAGGTTGAAGGGGGTAAAACATGTCTGCACATGACTAATTGGCAGGTTTAACGGGGTTTTTGATCTCGCAAAGCGACCAAAAACCAGGTTAAAGGCCCTTTTTAATGTCGACACATGACAAAACGACCGATAAAACGGGGTAAAAAGTCTCTATCACACACCTCCGACCAGGTTGAACGGGTTTGAGGTCTTCGTCATACACCTCCGACAGGTTGAAGGGGTTTGAGGTCATGTCACAATCTGCTAGCATATAGAGACGGACAGCCGTGCGTCTTTACGTTCCAAAAAATCCGTCCAGAAAACACGTTTTATTATTCAGAATGAAGCGGCTTCGCCGTATAATTGACCCAAATTAACGTAAATTGTCATGGAAAAATGAAAATCACAGCATCTTTCACGGCCGCCTGCGCGGCAATTCATATTGAAAAAGCCCTGACCAAATAGCCAAGGCTTTCCACTTAATTAAATTTCTCTATATCGGAATCGCTTCTGCGAAGCGAGAAATTTCTTTCTCTTAATTGTATCACAAAACTTTCAAAACCATAGCAAAACTTTATTCAAGGTAAGGA